>CAVSFK010000012.1:0-641547 GCA_963727275.1 uncultured Acidobacteriota bacterium | reverse complement strand
GACTTAGGATCTCGTGGGCGCTGCCCATGGGGGTTCGAATCCCCCCTTTCGCACCACCAGGAGCCAGCATGAGCTACGGAATCGAACGCGCCACCCCGTGTCGGGTCGTCCTGACGGCCACCGTCGGCGCGGACGAGGTCACTGCGGAGCGGGAGCACGTCCTCGCCGGCTGGCTGCGCGCGGCCCGGATCGACGGCTTCCGAAAGGGCAAGGCGCCGCGGGCGCTCGTGGAGCGCCGCCACGCCGACGCGATCCGGGAGGATCTCGAGGAGCACCTCACCCGGCGCGCGTGGGACGAGGCGCGGAGCGCCGAGAAGCTGCGCCCTGCGTCGCCTCTCGGCGTCATGGAATCGAGCTGGCTGCCCTCGGGAGAGTTCACCTTCAAGGGCGAGTTCGAGGTCTACCCGGCGGTCCAACTGCCGTCCCTGGACGGGTTCACGCCGTCGCCGTTCGAGCTCGACCCGACCGACGCCGAGGTCTCCGCCGCCGTCGAGCAGCTCCGCGAGCGACAGGCGACCTGGGAGCCCGTCGAGGGCGGGCCCGCGGACGTGGGGATGCTCGTGGAGGCCGAGGTCAACGGCGCGTTCCCGGAGGGCGGCGGCGAGCCGTTCCACGAGGAGCGTTCCCTGTTCGAGATCGGGCGCAACGAGGTCTACCCCGAGATCGAGGCCGCGGTACGCGGGCACTCGGCGGGCGAAGAGGTCACGGCGGACCGCACCATCGGGGAGGAGGGCGGCGCGGACCGCAAGGGCACGCGCGTCGCGTACCGGGTGAGAATCAAGAGCCTGCGGCGCAAACGCCTTCCCGAGGTGGATGAGGGGTTCGCCTCGTCGCTCGGCGTCGCCGAAGGCGTCGAGGCGCTGCGACGCAAGGTCACGGAGCGCGTCCGTGCCAACAAAGCCGAGCACCGCCGCGACGCGTGGCGGGAGGCGCTCATCGCCTACCTGGCCGAAGGGAAGGAACTGGACCTGCCCGAGACCGTCGTCCGCGACGCCACGCGCAAGGAGCTCGTCGAGTTCGCGCAGGCGCTCGCTCAGCGCGGGATCAACCCGGACGAGGCGAAGGTGGACTGGGGCAAGTTGGAGCTCGAGATGCGCGGCCGGGTCGAGCAGCGGCTGCGCGGCGAGCTCCTCCTCGACACCCTCGCGGAGTCGCTCGGAATTGCCGTCTCGGGCGCCGACGTTGACCGCGAGGTGGAACAGCAGGCCAAGCGGCTGGGGGTCCCGTTCGCCGAGCTTCGCGGCAACCTCGCCAAGGCCGGAGGGCTCGAGCGCGTCGGCGCCGTACTCCGCCGCGAGCGTGCCGTCGGCGAGGCCCTGAAGCGTTTCCTCGGGAGCGAGGGGTGAACGACGACCGGCCTGACGGAGACCGGACGGATGCGGGGGAGGCCAACGTGCTGATACCTATCGTCGTCGAGCAAACCAGCCGGGGCGAGCGGGCGTACGACATCTTCTCCCGCCTGCTCAAGGACAACGTGATCTTCCTGGGCGAGCCGATCGACGACCACGAGGCGTCGGTGGTCATCGCGCAGCTCTTGTTCCTCGAGGCGGAGAACCCCGAGAAGGACATCTTCCTGTACATCAACTCGCCGGGCGGGTCGGTCAGCGCCGGGCTCGCGATCTACGACACCATGCAGTACGTGAAGCCCGACATCGCGACGATCTGCATGGGCCAGGCCGCCTCGATGGCCGCCGTGCTGCTCGCCGGCGGCGCCAAGGGCAAGCGCTCCGCGCTCCCACACTCACGGGTGATGCTCCACCAGCCCTTGCTCTTCGGGCTCGGCGGCCAGGCCACCGACATCGACATCCACGCCAAGGACATCATCCGCCTGCGCCAGCGCCTCAACGAGATCCTCCAGCTCCACACCGGGCAGGCCATCGAGCGGATCTTCTCCGACACCGAGCGCGATTTCATCCTCGAGGCGCCCGACGCGCTCAACTACGGATTGATCGACAAGATCATCGACCACAGGGAATAGCGCCCTGCGCGGCGCGTTACGACGGCCGGGTGTAGAATGACGACGGAGTCAACATCATGGTGACCCGCGAGACAACCTCCGAGCTGCTGCGTTGCAGTTTCTGCAACAAGTCGCAGCGCGAGGTGCGCAAGCTCATCGCGGGGCCGAACGTCTACATCTGTGACGAGTGCGTGGACATCTGCCTCGACATCATCGCCGAGGACCGCGCCCGCGAGGCGCGCGAGTCGCGGCACAGCCTCCCCAAGCCCGAGGAGATCAAGAAGTTCCTCGACTCCTACGTGATCGGCCAGGAGCCCGCGAAGAAGAAGCTCGCCGTCGCCGTCTACAACCACTACCGTCGCATCGACT
The DNA here is from genome assembly GCA_963727275.1 of uncultured Acidobacteriota bacterium. Lineage (GTDB taxonomy): Bacteria > Acidobacteriota > Thermoanaerobaculia > Thermoanaerobaculales > Thermoanaerobaculaceae > RBG-13-68-16. The sequence goes on along the minus strand of CAVSFK010000012.1, from coordinate 639,221 downwards.
ACCTCTCGCACTCGACACGCCCCGACGTCGAGCTGTCGAAGTCGAACATCCTGCTCATCGGCCCCACGGGGACCGGGAAGACGCTGCTCGCCCAGACGCTGGCGCGGATGCTGGAGGTGCCGTTCACGATCGTCGACGCGACGACCCTCACCGAGGCCGGGTACGTCGGCGAGGACGTGGAGAACATCCTCCTGCGCCTCTACCAGGCCGCCGAGGGGGACCGCGAGCGCACCGAGCGCGGCATCGTCTACATCGACGAGATCGACAAGATCGCCCGCAAGCAGGACTCGCCGTCGATCACCCGCGACGTGTCCGGCGAGGGCGTGCAGCAGGCGCTGCTCAAGATCCTCGAGGGCACGGTGGCGAACGTGCCGCCCCAGGGCGGCCGCAAGCACCCGCACCAGGAGTTCCTCCAGATCGACACCACCAACATCCTGTTCATCTGCGGCGGCGCCTTCGTCGGCCTCGAGGACATCGTGGCGCGCCGCCTGAACCAGAAGTCCATGGGATTCCAGGCCCACATCCTGACGTCGGCGGAGCGCTCCGCGAGCGAGCTGCTCTCGCAGACGCACCCTGAGGACCTGATCAAGTTCGGAATGATCCCCGAGTTCGTGGGCCGCGTGCCCGTCGTGGCCAACCTGCACGAGCTCGACCGCGACGCGCTCGTCCGCATCCTCACCGAGCCGAAGAACTCGCTGGTGCGCCAGTACGAGACGATGCTCTCGTTCGAGGGTGTCGAGCTGCGGTTCACCGACGACGCGCTGACCGCGATCTCCGACGACGCGCTCTCGCGCAAGGTGGGCGCGCGGGGCTTGAAGATCATTCTCGAGGAGCTGATGCTCGAGATCATGTATCAGGTTCCATCCCGCTCCGATGTCACCGAAATCGTCGTCACGCGCGAGGTCGTCGAGCGGCGTGTCGCGCCGCTCGCCTCGATGCGCAAGGCGGGCTGAGGCCGCCGCGGGCAGCGCGCGCGCCGTTTTCCGTTTTGTTCCCAGGCTTCTTGAGAGGTCGTCATGAGCGAGTCAGACAAGCAGGTTCTTCCGATCGTGCCGCTCCGCGACATGGTCGTGTTCCCGCGGATGAAGTCCGCCTTCGTGGTCGGGCGCCCGGCGTCGGTGGCGGCGCTGCAGCGCGCGCTCGAGGAGACCGGCAAGAAGATCTTCCTGGTCGCGCAGCGCGATCCGCAGCAGGACGAGCCCGGCGAGCACGACATCTTCTCCGTCGGGGTGGTGGCCGCGATCCTGCAGCACGTGACGTTCCCCAACGGGACGATCAAGGTCGGCGTCGAGGGCGTCGTGCGCGGCCGCTGGAGCACGCTGACCCAGCGCTCGGGCGGAGGTTACGAGGCCGAGGTCGAGCTCCTCCAGCCGCAACCCGTGACCGACCCCAAGGTGAGCCGTTACCTGGCGAACCTGACCAACCTCTTCCAGCAGTTCGCCCGCCTCTCGCAACAGATCGGCGTCGAGGGCGTCCTCGCGGAGCTGCGCACCGAGGACCCCGACCTCTTCGCCGACACGCTCGCGGCGGCGCTTCCCATCTCGACGCCGGAAAAGCAGAAGCTCCTCGAGGTCATCAACCCCCTCGACCGGCTGCAGCAGCTCAACGACCTCCTCGACATGGAGGTCGAGAAGCTCAACATCGACCGCCGTCTCAACGCCAAGGTCAAGAAGCAGATGGAGAAGGCGCAGCGCGAGTACTACCTCTCCGAGAAGATCAAGGCGATCAACGAGGAGCTCGGGCGCACCGACACCAAGGAGGAGTTCGAGGAGCTCGCCAAGAGCATCGAGGCCGCCGGGATGCCCAAGGAGGTCAAGGAAAAGGCGCTCTCCGAGCTCAAGCGGCTCGAGGGCATGGCGGCGATGTCGGCGGAGGCGACGGTCTCCCGCAACTACATCGACTGGCTGCTCGCGGTGCCCTGGAAGAAGACGACGCGGGAAATCCGCGACATCAAGCGCGCCGAGCAGGTGCTCGAGGCGGACCACTACGGCCTGGAGAAGGTGAAGGAACGCATCCTCGAGTTCCTCGCCGTGCGGCAGCTCGTGGTCAAGCCCAAGGGGACGATCCTCTGCTTCGTCGGCCCGCCCGGCGTCGGCAAGACGTCGCTCGCCAAGTCGATCGCCAGGGCGACCGGCCGCAAGTTCGTCCGCCTCTCGCTCGGCGGCGTTCGCGACGAGGCGGAGATGCGCGGGCACCGGCGCACGTACATCGGCGCCTTCCCGGGCCAGATCATCCAGATGATGAAGAAGGCCGGCACGGTGAACCCCGTGTTCCTCCTCGACGAGGTCGACAAGCTGGGCGCGGACTTCCGCGGCGACCCGGCGGCCGCGCTGCTCGAGGTGCTCGATCCCGAACAGAACCACGCGTTCGTGGACCACTACCTCGACGTCGAGTACGACCTCTCGCGGGTGTTCTTCATCTCCACGGCCAACGTGACCCACACGATCCCGCCCGCCCTCCAGGACCGCATGGAGACCATCCACCTCTCGGGGTACACGCATTACGAGAAGCTCCAGATCGCCCTGCGCTTCCTGGTCAAGAAGCAGGTCGAGCAACAGGGTCTGTCGAAGTTCAAGGTGAGCTTCCAGGACGAGGCGATCACCCTGCTGCTCGAGCGCTACACGCGGGAAGCGGGGGTGCGCAACCTCGAGCGCGAGATCGCGTCCGTGTGCCGCAAGCTCGCGCGCGAGGTGCTCAAGAAGAAGACCGCGGCCGGGACCGAGATCACGATGACCGCGGAGCGGGTCGGCGAGCTCCTCGGCAAGCCGCGGTTCCACATCTCCCGGCCGGGGGACCACAGCGAGATCGGGGTCGCGACGGGCCTGGCGTGGACCGAGGTCGGCGGCGAGATCCTCGCCACCGAGGTCAGCCTGATGCGCGGCAAGGGCAGCCTGACGCTGACCGGCCAGCTCGGCGACGTGATGCAGGAGTCGGCCCGCGCGGCGCTCTCCTACGTGCGCGCCCGGGCGACGCAGCTCCCGCTCACCGCGGACTTCTTCGACCAGCGCGACATCCACGTTCACGTCCCGGAGGGCGCGATCCCCAAGGACGGTCCGTCGGCCGGCATCACGATGGCCATGGCGCTGCTGTCGGCCGTGGCGGCGGTGCCGGTGCGCCAGGATCTGGCGATGACGGGCGAGATCACGCTGCGCGGCAAGGTGCTCCCGGTGGGGGGGATCAAGGACAAGGTCCTGGCCGCCTACAGGTCCGGCATCCGGGAAGTGATCCTCCCGGTTGAAAACGAGAAGGACCTCGAGGACATCCCCGAGGACGTCCGTAACGCCATCCAGTTCCACCTCGTCAAGGACATGGACGAGGTCATCCCCGTCGCCCTCGACGGGGTGCTGCCGACGGTCGCCCAGGCCGAGGCCGAGAGGGCTCCGGTTTCGGCGCCGGAAGTCGTGCCGCACCAGTAGGTCACGTGCACATCGACGAGGTCACGCTGCGCGCCACGGTTGCGGATCACCGGGAGGGCCCCAAGGGGCCGCTCCCGCAGGTGGCGTTCGCCGGCCGCTCCAACGTCGGGAAGTCGAGCCTCTTGAACGGCCTGTTCGGACGTCGGCTGGCCCTCGTCTCCAAGACCCCGGGCAAGACGCGGACGCTCAACTACTACCTGGTCAACAATCGGATGTACTTCGTCGACCTCCCGGGGTACGGCTTCGCGCGGACCGGTCGCGGCGAGCGCACGGCCTGGGGCAGCAACATCACGGCGTACCTGCTCCAGGAGGAGCGGCTCAAGCTCGTCGTCGGGCTCGTCGACCCGCGCATCCCGACGTCGCCGCTCGACGTCGACCTCGTGGGGTTCGTGCGCCAGGCGGGGCGGCCGCTGGTGCTCGTGATGACGAAGACCGACAAGATGGGGCGGGGCGCGCTGGCGCAGGCCGCGAGTCGCCTGGGCCGTGAGCTCGGCGGTGCGCCGCCGCTCGTCTTTTCGGCCGTCACCGGTGCAGGACACAGGGAGCTCCTCGCCGCCATCGCAAACGAACTGGCAGCGTGACGCGGCGGGGAGAAGGAGTCAGTTATGCCAGAAAGCAAGGCTCAGCGCGGGCGCGGCAGGGGGCAGCGACGGAGCGCCGAGGCCAACCCCGACGGGTTGCCGGTGGTGCTCGAGGAAGAAGCGCTCGAGGCTGAGGCCGCCGAGACCGACGGCAAGCAGCGCCTCGACATCCGCACCCTCAAGGACATGTCGATCTCGGAGCTGACGCACGTGGCGCGCGACCTCGAGGTCGAGAACCCCGCCGGGATGCGCAAGCAAGACCTGATCTTCAAGATCCTCCAGGTGCAGACCGAGCGCGAGGGGTTGATCTTCGGCGAGGGGGTGCTCGAGATCCTGCCCGACGGGTACGGGTTCCTGCGCGCGCCGGAGTACAACTACCTCCCGGGACCCGACGACATCTACGTGTCCCCCTCGCAGATACGCCGCTTCAACCTGCGTACGGGCGACACGGTTTCCGGGCAGATCCGCCCCCCGCGCGAGGGCGAGCGCTACTTCGCCCTCATCAAGGTGGAGGCGGTCAACTTCGAGCCTCCCGACCAGATGGCCGAAAAGATCCTGTTCGACAACCTGACGCCGCTCTACCCGATGGAGCGCATCAACCTCGAGGTCGAGGGGAACATGACCTCGCGCGTCATGAACCTGCTGACGCCGATCGGGAAGGGCCAGCGCGGGCTGATCGTGGCGCCGCCCCGCACGGGCAAGACGATGATGCTCCAGGCGATCGCCAACTCCGTGACCGCCAACCACCCGGAGATCATCCTGATCGTGCTCCTCATCGACGAGCGCCCCGAAGAGGTCACCGACATGCAGCGGTCGGTCAAGGGCGAGGTGATCTCCTCGACGTTCGACGAGCCGGCGTACCGCCACGTCCAGGTGGCGGAAATGGTGCTCGAGAAGGCCAAACGCCTGGTCGAACACCGTCGCGACGTCGTCATCCTCCTCGACTCGATCACCCGCCTGGCCCGTGCCTACAACACGGTGGTGCCGCCGTCCGGCAAGGTGCTCTCCGGCGGCGTCGACTCGAACGCGCTCCAGAAGCCGAAGCGCTTCTTCGGCGCCGCGCGCAACATCGAGGAGGGCGGCTCGCTCACCGTGATGGGGACCGCGCTCATCGACACCGGCTCGCGGATGGACGACGTGATCTTCGAGGAGTTCAAGGGCACCGGCAACATGGAGGTCCACCTCGACCGCAAGCTCACCGAGAAGCGGGTGTTCCCGTCGATCGACATCAACAAGTCGGGGACCCGCAAGGAAGAGCTCCTGCTCGACCAGTGGGAGCTCAAGCGCGTGTGGGTGCTGCGCAAGGTGCTCAACCCGCTCTCGACCGTGGAGTCCATGGAGCTGCTCCTCGGCCAGCTCGAGAAGACACGCAGCAACAAGGAGTTCCTCGATTCGATGAGCCAGGGATGAAGAGGCAGGGGACAGGGATCAGGGGTCAGGGGTCAGGTCGGGCCGCCGTCCATCCGCGCCGGGTATCCCCGCGCGCGACTCGGCGCCGACACGTCGTCCCTATGCCGGTCATCGGCTCCACGATTCCTCGTTTGTCTCTGGCCCCTGACCCCTGGCCCCTGATCCCGTTTCTGAGCCCGGCCGATGTCTGAGGCGGCTGCGATCGTGGGGGTGCGGTTCCTCAACGCACGGCCGCTGCTGGCCGGCCTCGAGGCCGGCATCCCGGCGCCGTTCCCATACCGCTTCGAATCGGCGGAGCCCTCGGTGTGCGCGGACCGGCTGGCGGCCGGCACGGCGAGCGCCGGCCTCGTCCCGGTCGCAGCGCTCGCCGAGACCCCGAACGTCCGCGCGCTCACGGGGCTCGGCGTGGCGGCTCGTCACGAGGTGCGGTCGGTGCTCCTGGTCTCGAGCGTGCCGCTCCCGCAGGTTCGGGTGCTCGCCGTGCACACCGCTTCACGGACCTCCGTGATCCTGGCTCGGCTCCTCCTCGCCGAGCGCTGGGGCGTGCGCCCGAGCCTCGTGCCCGCCCGCCCGCCGCTCGAGACGATGCTTGCCGCCGCCGACGCGGCGGTGATCATCGGCGACCCCGCGCTGGCGATCCACGGGCGGACGGGTCGCCTCGAGGTGGACCTCGCCGGGGCATGGGTGGAGTGGACGGGGTTGCCGTTCGTCTTCGCCGTTTGGGGGGTCGCACCGGGCGCGCCGGAGGGGATCGAGACGCTCCTCGAGCGCTCGCTCGCCCACGCCTGCGACCACTGGGAGGCCCTGCTCCCCCAGTGGGCCGAGGCGCACGGCGTCGGCCTCGCGGAAACCCGCACCTACCTCGAGCAGACCCTCACCCATCGCCTCGGCGAGGGCGAGCGGGCGGGACTTGCGGAGTTCCTGCGGCGGGCGGCCGCCGCCCGGCTGCTGGCGCCCCGCGAGGAGGTGTGGCATGCCGCGTGAAGAGACCGGGCGTAGGGCCGGGGCGCGGGGCACCGGGATCGCGCGCCGATCGCACGCCGCGGCGGCCGAGGGCGCCCAGCCCGTCGCCGAATCCTCCGTCAGGGCGTGCGCGGGCGAGCGACTCAGCGCGGACGAGATCGAAAGCCTGTTCGAGGGCGCGACGCTCCACGAGCTCGGCGCCGCGGCCTCCGCGGTCCGCCGCCGGCACAACCCGACCGACGAGGTCACCTACATCATCGACCGCAACATCAACTACACCAACGTCTGCGTCTACCGGTGCCGGTTCTGCGCGTTCTACCGCAAGCCCGGCGACGCCGATGCCTACGTGCTGCCGTTCGAGGTGATCGCCGGCAAGGTCGAGGAGACGCTGGCCGCCGGCGGGACGGGGATCCTGCTCCAGGGCGGCGTGCACCCCGACCTGCGCATCGCCTACTACGAGGGGTTGCTCCGCCAGCTCAAGGCGGCGTTCCCGACCGTGCACCTGCACGCGTTCTCGGCGCCCGAGGTGTGGTTCATCGCCAAGGCCGAGCGCATGCCGCTCGCCGAGGTGATCGGCCGGCTGCGCGCGGCGGGGCTCGAGTCGATCCCGGGCGGCGGCGCCGAGGTGCTCGAGGACGAGACGCGCAAGCGAATCTGGTCGCGGGCCAAAGCGTCGACCTCGCAGTGGCTCGAGGTGCACCGGGCGGCGCACGAACTGGGGCTGCGTACCACGGCCACCATGATGTTCGGGGTCGGCGAGCCGTTTTCGGCGCGCGTCGAGCACTTCCTCCGGGTGCGCGAGCTGCAGGACGCGACAGGCGGATTCACCGCCTTCATCCCGTGGACGTTCCAGGAGGAGAACACGGCGATGGACGGCGAGGTCCCGGTCTCGGGCGGGTTCGACTACCTGCGCACGTTGGCGATCTCGCGGCTGGCCCTCGACAACGTCGTCCACGTCCAGGGCTCCTGGGTCACCCAGGGCCCGAAGATCGGCCAGCTCTCCCTGTTCTTCGGCGCCGACGACCTCGGCTCCATCATGCTCGAGGAGAACGTGGTCGCCGCGGCGGGGGCCCGCTACCGGATGCCGCGCGAGGAGATGGAGCGGGTGATCCGCGACGCGGGGTTCGTGCCCCGCCAGCGCCGCACCCTCTACGAGCCGCTGTAGTCAAGCTCGCGGGGATCTGGTCACGCCCCAGCGAGCGGATCGCACCGCGCGTGTGTGCCCGGTTGCGCGAGTTCGGATCTCAGTAGGTCCAACGACCGGTCGAAGTGACTAGACTGGGAGCGTGCCCGTGGTGCAACTCGCGTTCGGGCTGCTGGGCGCGGCCGCGCTGGCAGCGGTCATCATCGGTTGCGGCGCCCGCCTGCGGGACCTGCTGAGGCTCCCGGTGCCGGCGTCGCTTCGATTGTCCGTCGATTTCGTCGTCGGGAGCTGGATGGTCGGGGTCTGCGTGCTGCTGCTCGGCCTGGTTCACGCCTTGTATTGGTCGGCCCTTACGGCTCTGGTGGTCTGCCTCGGAGCCGCGGGGCGGTACGCGCATGTCGGCTGGCGGTGGCGCCCGGCGGTCCCGGCGCTCCTGGCGGGCCTCGTCGCGCTTCCGGTCGCGCTCGCGCCGCCGTTCTTCTACGACGCACTCGTGTACCACCTCGGTCTGCCGTGGCAGGCGCTGCAGGAGCACGGCATCTCGCCGCACCCGGAGGATGTCTTCGCGGCGTTCCCAGCCCTCGTTCAGCTCCTCGATGCCCCGCTCATCGCGATCGGGTTGGACCGAGCGCCGGCCGTCCTCCACTGGTTCGCCTTCGTCGCCGCTGGCACCGGCATCTGGGGGCTCGCTCGTGCCCTCGGTGCGCCCGGGTGGGCGGCGTTGCTCGCATCCGCGAGCCTTCCCGTGCTGCCCTGCATCGTCCTGGTCCCCGGCCTACCCGCTGCCGAGGCATGGTGCGTGGCCTCGGCGGTCATGGCGTTCACGCTGGTCGCGCGACGCAGGTGGCCCCCGGGAACGGCCGCCCTCGTGGGCTTCCTGAGCGGAGTCGCGGCTGCAGCCCGCCTGCAGGGGCTTCCGTGGGGTCTCGTGATCCTCGCGGCCGTCCTCCTGCGAACTGGAAGCCCGAGATCGACCGTGGTCTCGGCTTGCGGCTGGCTCGCGGGGTGCGCGCCGTGGTGGATCAAGAACGCCGTGCTACTCCGTGCCCCTCTCGCGCCAATTCTCTGGCACCGCGAGGGGATGGAGACGCTCTGGCGGGACGCCGGGTCGAGCCTGCACACCGCGCGGGACGCGGGTCAACTCGTGCATTCGACCTTCGGCGCCCTTGCACCACACGGCTCGTACCTGGGGATTCTGGCGCTAGCCGCGGTGTTCGCGGCCGCGGTGCGCGCGACAGCGCGCGACCGGATCACGGCTGCCGCGGTCGTCGCGGGCCTCGGCATCTGGGCGCTGACCGGCAACCTGCCTCGCTTCCTCGCGATCTCGGCCGGGCTGCTAGTCGCGATGGCGGCTAGTGCCGCAGGACGCTCGCCGACCGGGCGATGGGTTTCCGGTCTCGCGCTCGGCGTAACCCTTGTAATCGGCTTGACGGTGTCGGTCTCGGAGGCGGTTCGGTGGCGAGTGCTCTGGGCGGCGGCCGGGAACCCGAAAGCCGTCCGCGAGGAGATGGTGGTCAACGACCCCTTTCCCGCGTTCGTCAGGGCGCGGAGCCTTCCCGAGCGCGCCCGCGTGCTGTTCATCGGCGAGCCGCGCGGATTCGGATTTCCGAGACCGTTCGTCGCGCCCTCCCAGCACGACGTCTCTCCGTTGCGATCGGTCCTCGCAGCGAGTCGTTCGCCCGCGGAGGCATGCAAGAAGCTCCGCGGCCAGGGTTTCACGCACCTCCTGGTCAACTGGGGCGAGCTCGGTCGTCTCGCGACGACCTATCCGGTCGCGCCCTGGCGTGATCCCCGGGGGTGGCGGCGGTGGAACGCGTTCGTGGCGTCGCTCGGCGCCCCCGTCGTCCAGGCGAATGGGGTGCAGGTCTTTGTCCTGCCAGGACAAAGCGGCCGGGGCGTTTGACAGTCCGGGCCCGCTGTGCTAAAAGTCTCGTTCCCCGATTGGTCGGGTGGGGGTTTGAGTGTACGCAATCGTAGAGGCTGGCGGAAAGCAGCACCGCGTCGAGGTCGGGCAGCGCATCGCGGTGGAACGGGTATGGCCCGGCGCGCAGCCGGGCGCCGAGGTCGTGTTCGAGCGCGTGCTCATGGTCCGTGACGACGCACGCGTGCGGGTCGGCACGCCCCTGGTGGCCGGAGCCGCGGTCAAGGGCACCCTCGTGCGCGAGCTGCGCGGCGAGAAGGTGCTCATCTTCAAGAAGAAGAAGCGCAAGGGCTACCGCAAATCTGCGGGCCACCGGCAAGACCTCCTCGAGGTCCGCATCGACGCCATCGAGGCGTAGGGAGGACAGATGGCGCACAAGAAAGGTCAGGGTTCCAGCCGAAACGGGCGCGACTCGCACGCCCAGCGCCTCGGCGTCAAGCGCGGTGACGGCCAACTGGTCACCGCCGGCACGATCATCGTACGGCAACGCGGCACCCGCTGGCGGCCCGGCGCCCACGTCGGGCGCGGCGGGGACGACACGCTCTTCGCCATGGTCGAGGGGCGGATCCGTTTCCGCGACCGCGGGCGGCTCGGGCGCTACGTGCTGATCGAGCCGGCCGCCTAGAGCATCAGCCCACCAACCCGAGATGTTCCTCGACGAGGTCCACCTCTTCGCAAAGGCCGGCGATGGGGGGCGCGGGTGCGTCAGCTTCCGGCGTGAGAAGTTCGTGCCGCGCGGCGGGCCCAACGGAGGGGATGGCGGGCACGGCGGCGACGTGATCGTGCGCGCCAGCCCGCACTGGGCGACGCTGGCGCATCTCTACAACCGCCACCACGTCAAGGCGGGCCGCGCGGAACACGGCCGCGGCTCCAACCAGAGCGGCGCATCCGGCGACGACGCGGTCGTCGAGGTTCCCCTGGGGACCGTGGTTCGGGACTTCGACAGCGGCGAGCTGCTCGCCGACCTGGTTGCGGACGGCGAGCAGTCGATCGTGGCCCGAGGCGGGCGCGGCGGGCGCGGCAACCAGCACTTCGCGACGCCGACCCGGCAGGCCCCGCGCTTCGCCGAGGCCGGCGAGGCCGGACAGGAGCGTCACGTCGCGCTCGAGCTCAAGCTGCTCGCCGACGTCGGGCTGGTCGGGCTGCCCAACGCCGGCAAGTCGACGCTCCTGTCCCGGATCTCCGCGGCGCGGCCGAAGATCGCCGACTACCCGTTCACCACGCTCGAGCCCCACCTCGGTGTCGTCACCCGCGACGGCGGAGCGCGATCGCTCGTCTTCGCCGACATCCCGGGGCTGATCGAGGGCGCCCACGCGGGCGCCGGCCTCGGCCACCGCTTCCTCCGGCACATCGAGCGTTGCCGCGTGCTGATCCACCTCGTCGACCTGGCGAGCGAGGAGCCGGTCCGTCGCCAGGTCGAGATCCTGCACGAGGAGCTCGCGTTGCACGACCCGGCGCTGGCTTCGCGCACCTCCCTCCTGGTAGGCACGAAGGCGGACGCCGCCGACCCCTCCAGACGCGACGAGCTGGTCGAGGTCGCCGCGGCGATGGGGCTGCCGTGCGCCGTGATCTCGGCGGTGAGCGGTCTTGGGGTCGAGGGTATGCTTGAAGAGGTGTTCAGGCTGGCGGGACGAGGGTGAGACGGGTCGCCTTCTTCGGAGGGACGTTCGATCCGGTGCACCTCGGGCACCTCGTGCCGGCGGTGCGCGCGTTCGAGACGTTCCGCTTCGACGTGCTGGTGTTCGTCCCGGCGGGCCATCCTCCCCACAAGCTCGCCGAGCCGCTCACCCCGTTTCCCCACCGTTTTGCGATGCTCGCGCTCGCCACGCAACCGTACGATCGCTTCCTGGTCTCCGCGGTCGAGGCCGAGCGGGACGGGCCGACGTACACGGTGGAGACGCTCGCCCGCCTGCGGCAGCGCTTCGCCGCGGAGCAGTTCTACTTCCTGATGGGGAGCGACTCGTTCTCTCAGATCGGGACCTGGCACCGGTGGGAGGAGCTGGTCGACCAGGCGCACCTCGTCGTGCTGCACCGGGAAACCGTGTGGGGGACGGAGCTGACGGAGAGGCTGCCCGCCGTCCTCCTCCCGCGCATCCGAACCGTCGAGACGTTCCGCGAGGTCCCCGATCCGGACCCGGCGGCGCACCGGATCTACCTGCTGGAGCACGACCCGTTCCCGGTCTCGGCGACCGACCTCCGCGAGCGGCTGCGGCTCGGCCTGACGATTCACGAGCTGGTTCCGCCCGAGGTCCACCGCTACATCGTCAAGCACCGCCTCTACCATCAGGGCAAGCGGGCCGCCGATGGAATCTGACCTCCTCGCCCGCCTGCGGTTGGCGGCGGCCGCCATCGAGGACAAGAAGGCGTACCACCTGTTTGCGCTCGACGTGTCGGAACGGACCTCGATCGCGGAGGCGTTCGTCATCTGCTCGGTCGGCTCGGAGCGCCAGGCGCGTGCGGTCGCCGACGGGGTGGACCGCGCGCTCGCCTCGCGGGGGGTGCGGGCCCTCGCCGTGGAGGGGTACGCGCAGGGCGGCTGGATCCTGATGGATTTCTGGGATTTCGTCGTCCATATCTTCCTCGAGGAGAGGCGGGAGCACTACGGGCTGGAGCGCCTCTGGGGGGACGCCACCGACGTCACCGCGCTCGTCAGGACGCCGCCACGGTGAAGGGCCTGTTCGTCACGCGCAACCGCCAGACCCTCGAGCTGTCGCGCACCCTCCTGCGATTCGCACCCACCACCCTGAACCTGGTGCTCGACGGCGAGACCGGCGTCGGCAAGAGCTTCGTGGCGGCCCGGGCGCATCGGGCCGGACGCCGCGGGCGCCCGATCGTGGTCGTGGACTGCGGCGCCGTGCCGGCCACGCTGTTGGCCTCGGCGCTGTTCGGCCACCGCGCAGGAGCCTTCACCGACGCCACCCGGCCGCACACCGGGTTCGTCGAGCGGGCCGGCGACGGCACGCTGGTGCTCGACCGGGTCGATGCCCTCCCTCCCGAAGGCCAGACCGCGCTGCTGCGGACGCTCGAGGAGCGCATCTTCTTTCCGGTGGGGACGGCGGCGCCGCGGCCGTTCCGCGCGCGGGTCATCGCGCTCGCCGACGCGGGGTTGCGGGCCAGGGTGGACGCGGGCGCGTTCCGTGCGGACCTCTACCACCGCCTCGCCGGCTTCCACGCCACGTTACCCGCGTTGCGCCGGCGGCCCGAAGACATCCTGCCCTTCGCGCGCGCCGCTCTCTCCCGTGCCGCCCGAGCGGGCGGGCGGCGGGTCACCCTCGCCCCGGAGGCCGAGCGGCTGCTGACCGCATACCCGTGGCCGGGTAATTTCCGCGAGCTGCAGACCGTCCTCGCCAGGGCCTTGGTCGAGACGGACGGCGGGACGCTCGCACCGGCCGACCTCCGGCTCTCGACGGCCGGCTGGGCGGCGGTGGCGGAGCTGGCCGGCGAACGCGCCGCGCCCCTGGTGGAGGTGCAGCGCCTCTACGGCCTCTGGATCCTGGCACGGGAGCACGGCAACGTGTCGCGCGCGGCGCGTACGCTCGGCGTCTCGCGACGGACGCTCATCCGATGGCGCCGCGAAGCCTGAAAGGTGTGCTCGTGGTCTGGGTGGGGCGCCGCGTCACGGGCGCGGTCGACTCGCTCGCGGGCGACTACGCGGGGAGGCTGGCTCGCCACATGCCGTTCGCCGAGATCCGTGTCCGCCCCGCCGTCGGACGGGGCACCGACCCGCGACGGGCGCTCGCGGAGGAGGCGGCGGCCGTCCGACGCCACTTCGAGGCCGGTGACACCGTGGTGGCGCTCGACGAGCGCGGCGCGCAGCGGACTACCGAGGAGCTGGCGGCCTGGTTGGACGCGCAGCGGCGGCGGGGCCGGACGGTGTTCCTGATCGGGTCCGACCTCGGCCTCGCCGACGACCTCAAGGCCGAGGCGCAGGAACGGCTCTCACTCTCGCGTCTGACCTTGCCCCACGCCTTGGCACGCATCGTGCTCTTGGAGCAGCTCTATCGCGCCGCGGACCTGCTCGCCGGCGGGCAATACCACCGTGCGGCTTTGGGTTAGCCGGTTGGGCTGTGGGGTATAATCCAGCCCTGGGAGGTTGCATTGGCTCACACGATGGATCTCAAGACCATGAGGAAGCAGCTGCAGGCCAAACGCAAGGAGGTCGTGGAGGGGGTGTCGCGCGCCCGCGAGATGGGCTCGGTGGAAACCGAGTCCGGGGCGCCGGACATCGCCGACCGCGCCACCAGCGCGTTTCAGCGCGAATTTTCCTTCTCGCTCTCGGAGAACGAGGGCAAGATGCTCCTGATGATCGACGAGGCGTTGGCGAGGATCGACAACGGGCGTTTCGGGGTCTGCATGCACTGCGAGCAGCCGATCGAGCGCCAGCGACTGCTGGCCGTCCCGTGGGCCAAGCACTGCATCGCCTGCCAGGAACTGGCCGACCGCGGCGAGATCTGACGCGTCGCATGCGCCGGCCGGCCCGACCCCGGGCGCCGCGCGCGCCGTCGCGGCCGCCGGGCGACTCGAGGGGCGACTCGGCGTGACGGTCCCGAAGGTCCTGCTGCTGGCCTCGCCTGACGACTTCCTCCTCGAGCTCGAGCGCCGTTCCGTAGTGTCGGCCTGGCAGGAGGCCCACCCCGGAGGCGAGGTGCGGACCTTCGACGAGGCGCCCCCCGTCGGCCCGCTCGTCGCGGAGCTGGCGAGCCCGTCGCTGTTCAGCGCCGATCGCCTGGTGGTCGTCGTCCACGCCGGGACCTACCTCGCCAAAGGGAGCGCCAGCGGCCCAGACCTGGCGAAAGGCCTGGCCGCCCTGCCGTTGGCCGACGTCACGCTGCTGCTCAGCGCGGTGAGCCAGGCCGCTCCGACCGGCGCGTTGGCCGACGCGGTGACGGCGCGCGGCGAGGCTCGCTTCTTCTCCCTCCCCGAGCCGCCGAAGCCATGGGAGGAGGGCCGGGTGTCGCCGGCGCAACGTCGGACCCTCGTCGGGCTGGTCGCTCGCGTGGCGCCGTCCCTGGCCGGAAACGACGAGGTCGTCGACGCCCTGTGTGAGGCGTACGGGTTCCGGCCGCGGGAGTTGGCTCACGCCGCGGAGAGGCTGGTTCTCGGCGGGGAGGCGAGCGCCGACGCCGTGCGCACCCAGGCCGGCGCCGGAGAGCGCCACCTGCGCGAGGTCGAGGACGCGCTTCTGCGGCGGGACGGCGCCGCTTTCGCGCGCTTCGCCGGCGCGCTGTCGGCCGGCGCGGTGCTCGTCGACTGGCGCGGCGACGCGGTCTCGCAGGACCGGCTCGGGCCGGTACTGGCGGGGACCGCGGGCCGCCTCCTCCGGCAGGCGCTGGCGGTGCGCGGGCACGCCGCCCGAGCCGGGCTCGCCGCCGAGCTGGAACCGAAGCGCTGCGCGGGCAACGACTGGTACCCGAGGGTGTTCAAGTCGAAGCTCGGGCCCCGGCTCCTCAAGGACATCGAGGCGACGCCGCATTCACCCCTCGAGGGGATGACGTCGTGGCAGCTGCACCGTGCCTTCCGAGTGGCCGCCCGCTACCGCGACGGGGAGCTCATCGCTGCCCTCGCGCGGCTCTCCGCGAGCGGCGTCGAGCGCGCCCGCGGCCCGGCGGCGCTTGCCGCGGTCAGCTCGCTCGTGCTCGCCCTCGTCACCGGGGTCGAGGCGTGAGCAGGGCGTACAGCTGCCTGCGGGTGACCCCGAGCGCGCGCGCCGCCTGACGCCGCGCCTCCGGAAGCTCGAGCCCGCGCGCCAGGGCCTCCTCGAGCGCCGCGCGAGCGACCTCGGCCGACACCTCCGCAACCGTCGCGGCGGGCGCCGCAGCGGGCGGCCCGACAACGAGGGTGTACTCGCCGCGCGGCTCGGCGTCGGCGGCCCATCGGACGAGCTCCGCCAGTGAGCCGCGGACGCACCGCTCGTGCACCTTGGTCAGCTCGGCGAGCAACGCGGCCGGACGGGCGCCGCCGAGCGCCGACGCACATGCGTCCAACTCGGCGAGCAGCCGGTGCGGCGACAGGAACAGCACGATGGTGGACGGCGCTCCCGCGAGGCCCGCCAGCGCGGCGGCCCGCCCGCCCGAGCGGGGGGGCAGGAACCCGGCAAAGGTGAACGGCAGCGGGGGCAGGCCGGCAACCGAGAGCGCCGCGACGACCGCGCTCGGACCCGGCACGGCGAGCACCGGGATGCCGCGCTCCCGGCAGGCGCGGACCAGGCGATAGCCGGGGTCCGCGAGCAGCGGGGTGCCGGCGTCGGAGACCAGGGCGAGATCCCGGCCCGCGAGAAGCTCCTCGATCAGTCGCGGCACCTCGCGCGCCTCGTTGTGCTCGTGGAGGGCGCGCGTCGCCGTCGGTATCTCGAAATGATTGAGAAGCTTGCGGACGTGCCGCGTGTCCTCCGCGAGAACCAAGCGGGCGGCCGACAGCACCTCGCGGGCTCGCGGCGACCAGTCGCCGAGGTTGCCGATCGGCGTGGCCACCACGAACAGGCGACCCGGCGGGCCTGCGGCTGGAACGTCTGTCTCGGCGGGCGTCGCCTCGGCCTGGGGTCCTTCCCTGTGCCCTGTGCCCCGTGCCCTGTGCCCTGTCGTCATGGCCCGGGGTTGCGGGGCAGGATACGGTCGACGTTGATGCAGCTGGCCGAGACCCGCGCGACGACGGTGGGCCGCCACTTGAAACGGTTGCGGCGGTAGGTCGCCAGGGCCGCGTCGACGAGGGCCGGGGCGAACCCCGACGCGAGCAGCTCCTCGCGGTCCATGCCGCCTTCGTGGTGCCAGTACAGGACCGGGTCGACCGTCGGGTAGTCGAAGCCGAGCTCGCCCGCGTCGGTCTGGCCGGGCCACAGGTCGGCGGTCGGGGGCTTGCTGATCACGGCTCCGGGGAGGCCGAGGGCCCGGGCCAGCGCGAACACGTGCGTCTTCCAGACGTCGCCCAGGGGCTGCACCGAGGCGGCGGCGTCGCCGAACAGCGTGGAGTAGCCGAGCAGGATCTCGGACTTGTTGCTGGTGCCGAGCACCAGCGCCGGCACCGAGCGGGCGCGGTCGAACAGCGCCACCATGCGGAGGCGCGCCATGAGGTTCCCGAAGCGGACCCGGTCTGCGCGCGCGCCGAGCGTCGCGGCCAGCATCTCGGCCGGCGCTGCGAGGTCCACGACCTCGAGCGGAACGCCGAGGTGATCGGCCACGGCGCGGGCGTCGCTGAGGCTCTCCGGGGCGCTCGACGGTCCGGGGAGCGCCAGCGTGCGAACCCGCTCGCGCCCGACCGCGGCGACGGCGAGCGCCGCGGCGACCGCCGAGTCCACCCCGCCCGAGAGCCCGGCCACGAACCCGGCGAGGCCGGAGGCGCGCAGCTCCTCGGCGAGAAACCGCTCGAGCGTCGAGCTCAGGAGCGCCGTGTTGACGCCGGGGAGCTCACGCACCGGGGTCCTCCAGGGCGGCTCGCCAGAGGTCGAAGCGCTCCGCGTACGGGATCGGCATCAACGTGCGGGCTCGCGCCGCGGCCGCCCGCGAGAGCGTCGCCACGACGAGCGTCTCCTCGAGCGCCGGGGCCGGCTCCGCGAGGCTGCGGCCCCGTGCGTCCACGGCCCAGGAGCAGCCCCCGAACAGGATCCCTTCCTCCCACCCGCAACGGTTGGCGAAGAACGCCGGCCGCACGGTCGTGACCGCCGCGGCGCCGACGATCCAGTGCCAGCGCCGCGAGGCTGCCGGCTCCGCGCCGGCGTCGAGTTCGGTCGGGCCGCCAGCGACCACGATGAGCGCGTCGACGCCGGCGTGCGCCAGGATCACGGCGGAGGAGAGGTGCCACGCGTCCTCGCAGACGAGCACGCCGAATCGGCCGAGCGAGCAGGTCAGCGGCTCGAGCCGGGGTCCGGGGATGAAGTAGCGGCCCTCGTCGAACATGCCGTAGGTCGGCAGGTAGAGCTTGCGGTGCACGCCCTTGACCTCGCCGCCCTCGAGAAGCACCGCGGCGTTGGAGATCCCGCCGTGCTCCTCGCGGAGCGGCAGACCGACGAGCAGCGCGAGCTCCCGGCTCGCGGCGAGCAGCGGCGCCAGACGCGGGTCGTCGAGCTTGAACGCCGCCTCCAGCACGCCGTGGGCGAGCAGGTAGCCCGAGAGGGAGAGTTCGGGGAAGATGGCGAGGTGGGCCCCGGCCTTGCGGGCCTTCGCCGCCATGGCGAGGTGACGCTCGAGGTTGTGGGCGAACTGGCCCGGACAGGTCGCGATCTGCGCCAGGGCCACGACCAACTCACCCTGCTGCGCCGCGCCTTTCCTCAAACGAGCCTCCGTCGCGAGTGTAACATGATGCCGTGCTCGTGCTGCTCGTTCCAGCCTTGCTCGCGGCTTCGATCGAGGTGGAGCGTGTGCTCGCGGTGGTCAACGGCGTTCCGGTCCTGGCCTCGGACGCGGAGCTCGCCGAGGTGGCGGCGCTGGTGCCGCGCGCGAGCGCCGAGAGCGACGACGCGTACAGGCGCGCGGTCGTCGAGGCGCTCGTCCAGCTCGAGCTGCGGTGGCAGGACCTGGAGACGGCCGGGATCGCGGCCCGCGTGAAGGCCGACCTCGACTCGGCGTGGCGGGCGACCGTCCAGCGGGCCGGGGGCGAGGCCACGCTCGATCGCCGCCTCGCGGGCCTCGGCCTCGGCGAGGCGCCGCTGCGCGAGCTGGTCCGCCGCGCTGCGGTCGTGCAGGCCTACGTTGCCTCGCGCTTCGGCGCCTTCGTGCGGCCGACCGCGCAGGAGATCGACTCGGCGTGGAAGACGGAGCTGGTCCCCGACCTCGAGAAGGCCGGCAAACCGGTACCACCGCTCGCCGAGGTCCGCGGCGAGGTCGAAGCCTTGTTGCGCGAGCGCAAGCTCTCGGCCGAGGTCGACCGCTGGACCGCCGACCTCGCCAAACGTGCCGAGATCGTCCGCTTCGCCGGCGGCATCGCGCCGACGCCGGTCCCCGGGCCGCACCCGGCCTCCCCGACCGCCCCGCCCGGCCCGGGTTGACGCTCACCGGCCGCCGGCCGGGTTCACATCCAGGCATGCCGGCCCGGGCGCAGGGTCGCACGGCTGGGGCTCCGCGGCGAGCCACCCGGCGAGCGCGGCGCCTTCGCGGACCGCGAGCACGTAGTCGGAGGTCTCACGGTAGGGGATCGCCGCGGCGAACAGCGCGGCGCCGGGGTCGCCGCCGAGCTCGCCGAGCCAGAGCCCCGCCACCTCCTCGCCGGCGTTGTAGGCGGCCGCGACCGCCGCGAGGCGGGGGCCGAAGCACGCCGAGAGTCGAGCCAGCTCCCGCGCGGAAAGCCGCAGCGCGAAGCCCGGGTCGGCGAGCTCGGCCGGCGAGGCGCCCAGCCGCCGAGCGGTCTCGGGGACGAATTGGGCGACCCCGACGGCGCCGGCCGGTGAGAACGCGGATGGGTCGAACCCCGACTCCCGGCGGATGACCCCGACCAGCCAGGGCTCGGGTAACGCCGCCTCGCACGCGGCCGGCGCGAAGCCGTCGACGAGCGCGGGCGGGAGGACGTACCGGAGCAGCGGTTCCGGGATGAGCGTGGCGGGCAACGGGCCCAGCTTCGCCCACACGCGCTCGCCCGCCGCGAGCGCCGCGGGCCGGTTGCCCCACGCGGCGAGGCGTGACGCGCTCCACGCGTCCGCCGCCGGCGAGGACGTCGGGAAGGCGTCCGGGTAGAGCAGGGCCGCGTCGCGCTCCAGCCCGGCGGCCGCCAGGCGGGACGCAGGGCCGCTCCAGGCGGGGGGCTCGACCGGGGCGCCCGCGACCAGCCGTGCCCACGCGGGGTCGTCCGCCAGCGCGCCGGCGAGCGCCGTCCGCGCCACGCCGACGCCGCGGTTTGCGGCGACATCGGCGAGCGCCCGCAGATCCCGCGTCGGGGCCGGAGGGCCGCCCGCGGGCCGGGCCGAAGGCAACACGTCGAGCGCCAGCTCTCGCCAGACGCCGGCGCCCGGGTCCGCGAGCAGCTCGGCCGCTCGGGCGCGGGCGAGTCCGACGTCGCCGGACGCGGCCAGGGTTGCGGCGGCGAGGACCCGCACTACCGCGCTCGTCTGCGGCAGGCGGGCGAGGACTTCGCCGGCGCGGGAAACATCACCGCGTGCGAGAAGGGTCGCCGCGAGGCGCGGCCCGGCGACGCGTGCGGCGGCGAGCGGGGCGCCCGCGAGCAACCGGGCCGCCTCTCCGGCCCGGCCGAGCAACGCACGCGTCCTGGCGCCGCCGTCCCAACCCTCGACCTCGCGCGGCGCGGCCGCCCGGGCGGCATCCCAGAACGCGAGCGCCGCGGCCGCGTCGCCCGCCATCTCCGCGATGCGCGCGCGCTGCACCGCGGCCGCGAAGCGTTGCTCGCCCGAGGTCGCGTCGGTGAGCGCGTCCTCGAACATGCCAGCCGCACGGGCGAGCTCGCCCAGGCGGTAGGCGGCCCGGCCCCGCAGGAACGCCCAGCGGAAGCGGGCGCGCGGGTCCGCCGGCCGGGGCAACGCGGCGAGCAGTGCGTCGGCGTCGCGCCAGGCGCCGCCGGCCAGCAGCGCTTCGGCGACCGCCATGCGGTCCGCGAGCGGCAGGCCGCTCCTCGCCGCGAGCCAGACGGCCGTCCGCAGCGCGGCCGGATCGGCCGGCCCGAGGGCGAGGACGCGCAGCGCGGCGCGCTCGTCGGCGCCGCGTACGGCGAGGTCGGCTTCGAGGTCGCGGCGCAGCCCGCGGGGAAGCGCGCCGCGAGGAACCCGCCGGAGCGTTCGCAGCGGCAGCCGCACCCACGCGCGCCGCAGGCACGCGGCCGCCGCTCGCCGCTGGGCCGGCGGGCTGGAGCGGGGGAGCAACGGCGCGACGAGAGGCCAGGGATCCTGGCCGAGGGCCGCCGCCGCGGCGGCGCCCTCGATTCGCAAGGCAGCCGCAAGGTCGCCGGCGTTCGCCAGCGCAGCCCGGACGATCGCCAGGGCTCGGCCGGCGTCGCCGAGGTTCCGGGTCGCGCGGGCGAGGGCGAGCGCCACCTCCGGCGCCAGCGGCGCCGGCGTGTCGGTTGCGGCGGCTCGGACCTCCGCCCAGCGGCCCGCACGAACCGCATCGGCGAAGGTCGGGGTCGGTGGCGGGGCCGCGACCGGCATCAGCCCGGCGGCCACGCCATCGGCCGGCCCCCGAGCACGTGAAGGTGGAGGTGCGCGACGCTCTGGCCCGCACCGGCCCCGGTGTTCACGACCACCCGGAACCCGCTCTCCGCGATGCCGGTGCGGCGCGCGACCTCGGCGGCCGCGAGGAAGAGGCGTCCGAGCAGGTCGCGGTCGCCCTCGGCCGCATCGGCGAGCGACGTGACGTGGGCGCGCGGGACCACCAACACGTGCACGGGCGCGCGCGGCGCGAGGTCGTGGAAGGCGACGAGCGCCTCGTCGGTGAAGAGCATTCGTGCGGGCGCCCGTCCTTCGGCCACGCGGCAGAACACGCAGCTCTCCATGCGGCGGAGGATAGCAGCCCGCTCCGATCTCACCGGTACGGGCCGGGGTTGAAGCGCTCGATCTCGGCGCCCAGACCGTCGAGCTTGGCCTCCATCGCCTCGTAGCCGCGGTCGAGGTGGTAGATCCGATCGACCACCGTCTCGCCCCGCGCGACGAGGCCCGCGAGCACGAGCGCCGCGGAGGCGCGCAGGTCCGACGCCATCACCGTCGTCCCGTCGAGCGGCGTTCCTCCGTGCACATGCGCCGTACTCCCGTCGACCTCAATCGCGGCGCCGAGGCGCTTGAGCTCGAGCACGTGCTGGAAGCGGTTCTCGAAGATCGCCTCGGTGACGGCGCTGTCGCCGCTCGCTTGCGTCATCAGCGCCAAGAGCTGCGCCTGCAGGTCGGTGGCGAACCCCGGGTGCTCGGCGGTCGTGACCGTGACCCCGCGGGGCGCCGCCGCCTGCTCGGGCACGTCGACGCGGTCGAGGCCGGCCGAGAACGCGACGCCGGCTTCGGCGAGAGTCGCCAGCAGCGCCTCGAGGTGCGCGGGTCGGCAGCCGCACACCCTCACGCCGGCGCCCGCGAGGACCGCGGCGATGATGTACGTCCCCGCCTCGATTCGGTCCGGGATCACCGAGTGCGCGGCGCCGTGCAGCGCGTCGACGCCCTCCACCTCGATCGTCGACGTCGAAGCACCGGCGATTCGCGCCCCCATCGCCGAGAGGATGCCCGCGAGGTCCTCGACCTCGGGCTCGAGGGCGCAGTTGCGCAGGACGGTGCGGCCTCTGGCGAGGACCGCCGCCATCAGCAGGTTCTCGGTGCCGGTGACCGTGACGCGCGGGAACGTGATCTCGGCGCCGTGCAGGCCGCCCGGCGCGGTTCCCACCACGTCGCCGCCCTCGACGCGCAGGTCGGCCCCGAGCGCGGCCAGCGCCTGCAGGTGGAAATCCACCGGCCGGGCGCCGATCGCGCAGCCGCCCGGGAGCGCCACGCGCGCCTTCCGCCTTCGCGCCAGCAGGGGACCCAGGACGAGCACCGACGCGCGCATCGTGCGTACGAGCTCGTACGGGGCGTGATGCGCGTCGCCGCTGCCGGCGACCACGCGTGTGGTGCCGTCCTCGCGCTCGCACGATTCGCCGAGCGCGGCGAGCACCCGTTCCATCGTGACGATGTCACGCACCCTCGGCAACCCGCGCAGGAGGACCGGCTCGGAGGTCAGCAGCGTCGCGGCCAGGCACGGCAGCGCCGCGTTCTTCGCCCCAGAGATGCGAACGTCCCCGCGCAGCCGCCGGCCGCCGCGAATGCGGAACTTCTCCATCGCCGCTCGAGTGTCGCCCCTGCCTCCGACTCCGTCAAGGGCGGCGCCGGCGCGAGCGCACGGGTCCCCTGGCCGCCGGTGAGGCGGGCGCGGGCTGCGCCTACAATCGGCATGTGGGCACGCTTCGCGAGCAGCTGAACCGCCTGAGGTGGGACGCCCGGGCATCGTCGACCGGAGTCGTGCTGGAGGTGCGTACGCGCGACCGCGGCGTGGAACAGCGAGCCGAGGTCGGCTTCGAGTCGGTCCTCGAGATCCTGCCCGCCGGCATCATCGTGGCCGGCGACACGTTCCTTCCCTACCACCGGGTCGTCCGCGTGCGCCGGGGCCCGGCGATTCTGTGGCCCCCGACGCGGGAGGGCGAAACGTGAGACGGACGGCCGCGCAGCGGCGGCTCGAAGAGGCCCTGGGGTACCGATTCGCGGACGCCGACCTGCTCGCGCAGGCGTTGCGGCACCGCTCGGCCGCGCACGAGCGAGGCGTCGCCTCGTTCGAGCGGCTCGAGTTCCTCGGCGACGCCGCGCTGTCCCACGCGGTCGCGCTGCTGGTCTTCACGCGCTGGCCGGACGCTGACGAGGGCGAGCTGACACGCGCCCGTGCGGCGGTGGTCCGCGAGGCCTCGCTGGCGGCGCTCGCGGAGCGCGTCGGCGTGCCGGCCGTGCTCGAGCTGGGCAGCGGACTGGAACGGCTCGCGGCCGGCGCGCCGCTGCTGGCCGACGCGATGGAGGCGGTGCTCGGGGCGCTCCTGCTCGACGGCGGCTGGCGAGCGTTCCGCGCCGCCGTCAACCGGCTGTTCGCGCCGTTGGTGGGGTCGCTGGACCCGGCGCGGCTGCCGTTCGAGGAGCCGAAGTCCACGCTGCAGGAGCTCGCCCAGCGCCGCGGCCTCCCGTTGCCGTCGTATCGCGAGGTCGAGGTTCGCGGCCCGGCGCACCGGCAGCTCTTCGTCTTCGAGGTGGCGCTCGAGGGGCGGGTGCTGGCGCGCGGGGAAGGGTCCTCCAAGAAGGCGGCCCAGCAGGAGGCGGCGCGCGCCGCGCTCGAAGCGCTGGCCGACGCCGAACCCGCCGGGGCGTAACGGCGGCTCGCGTCGAGATGATCGCGGCGTCCGGGCTTACGGCCGGCCGCCGACGGCCTGTGCGGGTCCGAGCCCCGGGATCCGCAGCTGGGCGAGCTCCTGCACCAGGCGGAGCTCGAGCGGCCGCGTCGCGTAGAGCTTGGAGGGCGTGCCGTCCCAGCCGGCGCGGAAATCGGCCACCAGCCGTTCGCACCAGGTGAGGAACGGCGTCGGCTCGAAGAGGAGATCGCGCTGCGCCGCGCCGGTGTCGAGCACGATGTCGTGGTCGTGCGTGTAGGGCGAGAACGCGGCGCCCAGGTTGAGGCGGTTGAGCCATTCGAGGGGGATCGAGGCGAGCGTCGGGCGCAGCCCGAGGTTGGCGGCGGCGCTCTCGACGAACTGCTTGAGCGACACGATCTCGCGCTGTGCGAGGTTGTAGGCCCTTCCGAACGCGTTCGCGTTCATGAGGTTCGCGGCGATCACCTCGGCCACGTCGCCGACCCACAGGAACCCCCAGGAGTTCAGGCCGCCGTCCGGCAGGATGAGCGGGCCGCCGTCCAGGAGGCGCTCGAGGTAGGTCTGCGCGCGCTCGGTGTAGTCGCCGGGTCCCACCACCATCGGCAGGCGGAGGATGGTGGCGGGGAACTGGTCGCTCTCCCAGGCGTGGGTGAGCGCGAGCTCGCAGCGCCGCTTGTGGTACGCGTAGGTCCACGACGAGCTCGTCGCCTCGGTCTTCGGGGCGAGCCGCCCGGCGAAGTCCTCCTCCCGGAACGGCGCCAGCAGGCGCTCGCGGACCAGGTAGACGGAGGCGGTCGACACGTGGACGAAGTGGCCGATCCGACCCGCGAGCTTCTCGACCGCCGCCCTGGTGTCGTCCTCGCGGAACGCGATGACGTCGATGACCGCGTCGAAGTCGCGCCGTGCGACCGCCCTCTGCAGGGTCTGCGGGTCCGAGCGATCGCCGATCACCCGGCTCACGCGCGTGCCGAACGGGTCCGAGGTGCGGCCGCGGTTGAGCAGGGTGATCCGGTGACCGTCCATGAGCAGCCGTTGGACGACCGCGAGGCCGATGAACCGGCTGCCGCCGATGACCAGGACCTGCATACGAGGATTCTACCTTCGCTGCGGGCGCGTACGGACGGCACGAGCCGCCGCCTTCCGCGCGGCGGCGAGCGCGGCGGTGAGATCGGCGTCCGCATGCGTGTCTTCGCCGGGCGTCGGCTCGGGCGCCAGGAGCTCGCCGGCGGCCATCCCGACCAGACGGGATAGGCGTGCGACGGGGTGCTGGCGGGGCGCGGATGTGAGCGCAGCGAGGAGCGCCTCGGGCATCCCCGCCGCCTTCCCCGCAGCCTGGCCGACAAGCGGCAGGAGATGGCGGACGGCCCTCTGACGCAGCGCTTGTCCGGCCATCGCCGTGGTCGCGAGCCCCGTGGCCACCAGCTCGAGCAGCACCATCGGCAGCGCCACGGCCGTGGTTGCGACGTCCTCCGACAGGCCGACGGGACCGGCGAGCTTGCGGGCGGCCGCGATGCGCCCGAGGGTGGCGCGGCGGATCGCGATGTCGTTCTCGGCGTGGCTGTCTCGGCGCCAGCGCGGGCTGTCGAGCACCAGCCGGACCCAGGCCGGCGCGTCGCCGCCGGCCAGCGCCCATGCCTCGTTGATCCCCGCCGCCCGCGGGCCTTCGGGCGCATCGAGCCCGTTGACGAGGGCCAACAGGTTCCAGGCCAGCACCGGGGAGTCTTCCAGGCGCACCGGCTTTCCGCTCGCCAGACGCCGGAGCACGCGGTCGGCGTCGTCGGGGCCGACCGGCAGCAGAGGCGGTCCCTGGACAACCCAGCGGTGGAGCAGCGCCCCCACGGCGAGGAACGTGCGGTGCGCCTCGCCCAGAGAGGCGGCCTCGACGAGGTCGTTGTCGGGCTCGCCGACGACGTGCCAGAAGAGACCTTCGAGGGTGGCCGGGTCGAGCGTCGTGTACGCACCGACCGCCGCGGGTTCGGAGGGCGGGTGCGTATCCGCCCGGTACGCGGCCTGCATGACGAGGTTGCGGCAGTCCATGTCGAGGTCGATGTGCTTCCGGTCGACGACGGGCCAGGCCGGGTCGAAGTCGAACACGACCCGGTCCTCGCGCAACAGCCGGCTCACGAGGGCGGTCGCCAGCGAGCGGCCGGCCTCGGCCAGGCGCTCGGGGGTGAGGCCCGCCTCGCGCTCCAGCACGGCCGTGTAGAGCTCCCCGCGCGTCTGCGAGGCGACGAGCGCCCGCAACAAGACTTCGCGCGGCGCCGCCTGGCGGCCCAGCAGCCATGAGCCCAGTCGCTCGGAGGCGCGCGAGGAGGAGGCGAAGGCGATGCGGCCGCAGTACATGTCGAACGCGCGGGTCACGTCGGAGGTGGTGAGCAGGAGCCGGCCGGTCGCATGCGTGAGGTGGAGCCACTCGAGCAGGTCGCCGAGGTACAGACGTCCGAGCGTCCCCGACATCGTCAGCATCGCCACCAGTATGACCCAAACTCGACGCGACCGTGAGGCCCGGTTCGCGAGCGCGGTGCGCGTCGGCGGTCGAGCGCCGCGATCCGCGCCGGGCGCTGCCGCGCCGGCGCTATACTCGGCCGGGCTTGGGTTCGGAGGGCCGTCCATGGATTCGAAGGCCTATCTCACCTGGAAGGAGGGCGTCTACCGCCGTACCGCGGCCGATGAGCGATCGCGGTTCGTGACCTCCTCCGGGTTCCCGGTCGAGCCCGTTTACGGCCCCTGGGATGCGGCGGATGCGGCCGAACGCAACGCGATGCCGGGCGAGTTCCCGTTCACCAGGGGCATCCACCCATCGATGTACCGGGGCCGGCTGTGGACGATGCGCCAGTACGCGGGGTTCTCCACCGCCGCCGAGTCGAACCGGCGGTACCGCTACCTCCTGAGCCAGGGGCAGACGGGACTCTCGGTGGCCTTCGACCTTCCCACCCAGATCGGTTACGACTCGGACCACCCGATGGCCCGGGGCGAGGTCGGCAAGGTCGGGGTCGCGATCGACACGCTGGCCGACATGGAGGCCCTGCTCGCCGGCATCCCGCTCGAGCGGGTCTCGGTCTCGATGACCATCAACGCCACCGCCGCGACGTTGCTGGCCATGGTGCTCGCGGTCGCGCGGCGCCAGGGGGTGAGCTGGGACGTCGTGTCGGGCACGGTCCAAAACGACATCCTCAAGGAGTACATCGCCCGCGGCACCTACCGTTTCCCGCCGCGCCCGTCGCTCCGGCTGATCACCGACGTGTGCGCGTTCTGCGCGCGCCGCGTCCCGCGGTGGAACACCATCTCGATCTCCGGCTACCACATCCGGGAGGCCGGCTCGACGGCGGTGCAGGAGGTGGCGTTCACGCTGGCCAACGCCCGCGAGTACGTGCGGGCCGCGCTCGCCGCCGGCCTGGAGGTCGACGAGTTCGCCCCGCGCCTCTCCTTCTTCTTCAACGCCCACAACAACTTCCTCGAGGAGGTCGCGAAGTTCCGGGCGGCTCGCCGGATGTGGGCGCGGATGATGCGCGAGGATTTCGCGGCCCGCGACCCGCGGTCGTGGGTCCTCCGTTTCCACACCCAGACCGCCGGTTCGACGCTCACCGCCCAGCAGCCGGAGAACAACGTGGTGCGGGTCGCGATCCAGGCCATGGCCGCCGTGGCAGGCGGTACCCAGTCGCTGCACACCAACTCGATGGACGAGGCGCTCGCACTCCCCACCGAGGCGTCCGCGCGCGTCGCGCTGCGCACGCAGCAGGTCATCGCGTTCGAGTCGGGGCTGGCGGACCTCGCGGACCCCCTCGGCGGCGCGTACGTCGTCGAGGCGTGGACGGACCGCATCGAATCGGAGGCGCAGGCCTACATCGAGCGGATCGAATCGATGGGCGGCGCGCTGGCGGCGATCGAGCGCGGCTTCCCGCAACGCGAGATCCAGGAAGCCGCGTACCGCACGCAGCGCGCGATCGAGGCGGGCGAGCAGGTCGTCGTCGGGGTCAACGGGTTCCAGGACGAGCAGCGTCAGGCGATCCCGACCCTCCGCCTGGACCCCACGGTCGAGCGCAGCCAGGTGGCGCGGCTCGCCTCGGTGCGGTCGTCGCGGAGCGCGGCCGCGGTTCGCACGGCCCTCGACACTCTCGAGGCTGCGGCCCGCGACGGCGCGAACCTGATGCCGCCGACGATCGAGGCCGTGGACGTGCACGCGAGCCTCGGGGAGATCACGGACGCGCTGGTGCGGGTGTTCGGCGAGCACCGCGAGGGCGTGGCCGTATGACAGGCGCGGCCCGCGCCCGGCGGTGCGCGGCGCTGGCCGCCGTGATCATGTTCGGGCTGGCCGCAGGCGCGTCGGCGCAGGAGCGCACCACGCTGACGGTGCTGTTCACATCCGACATCCACGGCCACATCCTCCCCGTCGACGAGGTTCGCCAGCGCCCGGCCAGGGGCTGCCTGGCCCAGGCCGCGACGCTGATCGCCCGGGTGCGGGCGACGAACCCGCGGACGCTGGTGCTCGACGGCGGCGACGCGATCGAGGGCACGCCGCTCGCGTACTACGCCCTCGCGGCCGCCGGCGCCTCCGGGCCGGACCCGACCATCGCGGCGATGAACGTCGTGGGCTACGACGCCGCGGTCCTCGGGAACCACGAGTTCAACTTCGGCCTGGCCGTCCTTCGTCGCTCGATCGCACAGGCCAAGTTCCCGTGGCTCGCCGCCAACCTCGGCGGCGGCGAGCGGGCCGGCCTGCCGGTGCGCGACGTGGTGCTGCTGGAGCGTGGAGGCGTGAAGGTCGCGATCCTAGGCCTCACCAACCCGAACGTCCCGCACTGGGAGGTGCCCTCGCACTGGGCCGGGCTCTCGTTCGAGGATCCTGCGGCAGCGGCTGCGGCTCGCCTCTCCGAGCTCCGCAAGCGGGCCGACGTCGTGATCGTGGTGGCGCACAGCGGCTTCGAGCGCGATCTCCGGAGCGGGGAGGCCAACGGCAGCGAAGCGGAGAACTACGCGTGGCGACTGGCGCAACTCCCCGGCATCGACCTGTTGCTCACCGGCCACACGCACGAGGACCTGCCGCCGCGCGCGCTCGGGAAGACCGTGATCGCGCAGCCGGGCCGCTGGGCCGAGATGGTGACCCGCGTGGACCTCGAGCTCGTGCGCGCGGGCCGCGGTTGGAGCGTCGCCGGGTGGCACGGCGAGAACGTACCGACCGCGGGCGAGAGCCCCGACCCACGGGTGGTCGCGGCGGTCGCCCCGGAGGAGGCGGCGACCCAACGGGAGCTCGCCCGGCCGATCGGCGCGCTCACGGCGCCGCTCCGCGTCACCAGCCTGCCGGTGACCGACGACCCCGGCGTGGATCTCATCCATGCCGTGCAGCTCGAGGCGAGCGGGGCCCAGCTTTCGCTCGCCGCGCCGCTCGGCGGCCGGACGACGGAGTTCCCCGCCGGTCCGGTGACGCCGCGCCTGGCGCACGCGTTGTACCCGTACCCGAACACGCTGGTGGTCGTCCGCCTGACAGGGGCGCAGCTCGAGGATGTGCTGGAGTACGCGGTTCACGGTTGGACCGGCCTCGAGTGCGCCGGCGCCGGCTGCTCGCTGCGGCGGGACCCCGGCGTGCCGCCGTACGGCTACGACACGCTCGAGGGCGCCACGTATTTCGTGGATCCGACGGCGCCGTCGGGACAACGCATCCGCGGGCTGCGGGTGGGCGGTGCGCCGGTGAGGCCAGGCGACAGCTTCACGGTAGTCATCAACTCGTACCGCGCGGCAGGCAGCGGCGGATACCCTCACCTCGCCACGGCGCCGCGCGTGAAGGAGATCGACCGCCAGATGGTGGACCTGATCGTCGAGTACTTCGATCGCCACCACGACGTGACGCCGATCGCCGACGACAACTGGGCGT
Organism: uncultured Acidobacteriota bacterium; assembly: GCA_963727275.1. Lineage (GTDB taxonomy): Bacteria > Acidobacteriota > Thermoanaerobaculia > Thermoanaerobaculales > Thermoanaerobaculaceae > RBG-13-68-16. The sequence goes on along the minus strand of CAVSFK010000012.1, from coordinate 610,126 downwards.
TCACGGTCCCTCTGCGCGACGCGGCGGCCCGGCCGCGGCCTACACCCGTTCCCTAGCGCCTCGGCCTCAGGGCGACCAGGCGCGTGCCTGGAGCGGCGGCGTCACGCCGGCCAAGCGGGCGACGAACGCCGCCACCTCGGTGAGCGATTCCCGCTCGACGTGCCGGTGCGGCACGGCGGCGCCCCGTGCCATCCAGATCGCGGCGATCTCCGGGTGGGAGTTGAGGAAACCGTGCTGGCCGCAGTACGACGCGGGCATGTGCCAGGGCGCGCCCGGGGCGCCGATCTCGGCCGAGGCCGCGAACCCGGGGTGGAGGAACGCCACGAGGTCGCCGGAATTGGGCGAGTCGAGCCCGACCTTGGCGAGCTCCGAACGGGTGTACATCGCCTCTACGACGTCCTGCCCGTCGACCTGGGCGCGCGCGAGCGCGACCGCTGCGGCCTGAACAACCGCGCCTTCCTCCGCCGGCTCCACGATGCCGCCGGGCTCGCGCCCCCTGAGGTTGACGTACAGGTGAGCGCATCCGCCGGAGGTGACGGCGACGATCCGCGATGTGGGGGCCGCGCGCCATCGGTTCTCGACCTTCACCGCGGCGGCCAGCCCGGCGTGCTGGAGCAGCTGGTTGACGTGGACGTCCTCCCAGACGGGCGCCATCCCGTGATCGGCGACGACGACCAGCGCGTCGGAGGTGAGGTCGAGCGCGCGTGCCAGGTCGCCGACCGCGGCGTCGGCCGCTCGGAACGTCTCGGTGACGGCCGCGCGGGCGGCGCTGGCGCGCGCCGGCGAGAAGTCGCGCTGGCGCGGATCGACGAGGAGGAGCTGGTGCTCGACCTCGTCGACGATCGGCTGGTAGAGCATCAGGAGGTCGAACGGCTCCCGGCTGATCGCGGTCCGGGCGCACGCGCTGAAGAACTCCGAGAAGCGGCGCACCTGCCCGAGCATCTCCGCGGTCGAGATCCCATCCTCCCCGGCTTCGCTCCGCTCGAGCGCGCGTTCGTCGGGGGGCCCGGGCCAGAACCCCACGCTGCGCTCGAGCGCCTCGCGGAACTCGCGCGGGTAGGCCTCGGTCGCGTAGAACCCGCCACGGTAGACCTTGACCGCGCCGAGGTCCGGGGGCAGCGCCTGCAGGAGGCACCAGGCGCCCGCCGTGCGCGTCCCCCCGTCGGGGTGGGGACCCTGCAGGCGCAGCGGGAACCACTCCCCGGCGTGGGCGCGCGCGAGCACGCCGTTGGCGAGGTCGGCATCGTCGTCCACGACCAGGGTGTCGTAATCGGTCCGGCCGTCGTCGGTGGTGTCGAGCGCCGTGAGCGTGAACGTCGCAGTGGCGGGCAGACCCTGCCCCGACAGGTCCACCGAGAACGTCGCTCGGCGCGCGGGCGAATAGCTCGGCCACCCGGAAGGCAGCGCGACCGTGGCGAAGCGCGACGCGTCGAAGGTGAGCACCCGCGGGCGCGCGAAGCTCGCGTTGACGTAGGTCATGCCGAAATCGGCAGTGCGGCCGGCAGTCGTCGCGTCGCAGCCGGGGAACGTGAGGACGCCGACGCGCTTGCCCTGGCGCCGGAACGCCGACCACAGCGAGTCCGCGCCCCACGGTGCGTCGAACCCCGACACGACCTGGCCGAACCCGGCGCCGGGGACGTGGAACACGTTGGAGACGATGCCGGTGACGGACGGCAGCGCGCCGGTGGCGATCGAGGTGTGGCTGACGGCGGTGAGGGTGGGGTTGACGGGGATCGCGCGGTCGACGGTGTAACCGCCTCCGAACGAGGCCACGCCGTCCGGATCCGTGTACACCCCCTGGCGGAGGTTCTCCTGATGCCGGCCGGCGGCGAACCCGTCGAGGGAGAGCAACACGACACGCCGCGCGGCCGGCGGCGGGCCCGGCCGGGCCGCGGAGCGCGGCGGCTCGGTGACCGCACAGGCGACGGCCAGGGCGATGAACGGGACCGTGAGGACCAGGGGGGCTCGCATCGTGCAAGTCTAGCGGAACCGTGAGCACGGGAGCTCGCGACGCGCGCGACGGGCGGCTTCACCTCGTCTTCACGCGCTGCGGCGACGATCTTCGCGGTGGCGGAGGGCGGGCGGGGTCGGGCGCCCGGATCCGAGCGGGCTTCATCGAAGGGCGCGGTCGCCCGGTCGGGAACGGCGACCGGGCAGCCATTGGCGTCCCCGCGTGAGAAACTGGTGGAGGTGGGTGTGGCCGGAGTGCCTGGGCAGGGAGCCGAGATGCCGGAGAGAGCCTTGGAACACGACTTGGAAGAGCTCAAGAAGCTCTTGCTGACGATGGCGGGCGAGGTCGAGCGCCAGCTCGGCCTCGCGATCCGTTCGCTGGTCGAACGCGACAGTAAGCTGGCGCAGGAGGTCATCGGGGGCGACGAGGTGATCGACCAGCGCGAGGTCGAGGTCGACCATCGCGTGATCGAGCTGATCATCCGGGCTCGCCCCATGGCGAGGGACCTGCGGCTGGTGATGACGGCGATCAAGATCGCGCCGGACCTCGAGCGGGTCGCCGACCATGCGGTCGCCATCGCCCGCCAGGCGCTGGAGCTCAACCACCTCCCGCCGCTGAAGGCGTTCATCACGATTCCGCGGATGGCGGACCAGGCGGCCTCGATGGTCAGGGACGCGATCGGCGCCTTCGTGCAGGCGGACTCGCAGCTCGCACGTCTGGTGATCGAGCGCGACGACGAGGTGGACTGGGAGCACGAGCAGATCTTCCGCGAGCTGCTCACGTACATGATGGAGGACCCGAAGACGATCCGGCGCTCCCTCGCACTGCTCCTCGTGTCGCGGTCGCTGGAGCGGATCGCCGATCAGGGGACCAACATCGCGGAGCAGGTCGTTTACCTCGTGGACGCCGAGGACATCCGGCACCGCCACGCCGAAGGGACCGCGGAGGAGTGACGAGTCGAACGCCCCCGCTCCGCCCTGAGGCGCGCCTCGATCGCGTGGCGGGCCGCTGTGCGCCCCTCCTCCACGCTCGCGCGGAGAGCGTGCGGCGCTCGAGAGCGACGCGCGTCCGGGGCCGGCGCCGATGAGCACTCGCGTCTTCGTCGTCGAGGACGACCCCGACATCGCGGCCATGGTCCGGCGCCACCTCGAGCGCTCTAGGGCCTGCACGGTTGCGACGTTCGCGCGCGGGGACGAATTCCTCTCGGCGTGCGAGCTCGCGACCCCCGACCTCGTCATCCTGGACCTCAACCTCCCGGACACCGACGGACTGGTCCTCTGCAAGGAGCTGCGCAGCTGGGAGGCCACCCGCACGGTGCCGATCCTCATGCTCACGGCCCGGACCGCCGAGGCCGACCGGGTCGCCGGGCTCGACCTCGGGGCCGACGACTACCTCACCAAGCCGTTCTCGTTGCGGGAGCTGGCCGCCCGGGTTTCGGCCCTTCTCCGCAGGGTCGAGTGGGAGCGCGGGATCCCGGGAGGCGTGTACCAGGACTCGCGTCTCGCCGTCGACCCGGCCCGGGTCCAGGTCCTGCGCGACGGCGCCGAGGTCCATCTCACCCGCCGCGAGTTCGCCCTCCTCTGGCACCTGATCTCCCTGGGCGGCCGCGTCGCCTCCCGGGAGCAGATCCTCGACGCCGTCTGGGGCCTGGCCTCGAGCGTCGACCCCCGGACGGTGGACGCGCACATCCGCACCCTGCGCCGAAAGGTGGGCGAGGACGCGATCGAGACGCTGATCGGCTCCGGCTACCGGTTTCGGAGCCGGCCGTGAACAGGCGCGGCTCACCGGGACTGCTCGTCGGCCTCGCGACCCTGGTCGTGGTGCTCGCCGGTCTGATGGTCGTAGCTGCCGTTCACCGCGCCGAGGACAGGGCGGCGCGGGAGGAGCAACTCACGACGGCGGTCGCGGCGCTCGCGCCTCGTTCGGTCGAGCTCTTCGCGCTCCCGTCGAGCGGGGCCGACGCCGAGATCCGCCGCTGGGCGGCCGCGACCGGGATGCGGGTCACGTTGATCTCGGCCGACGGGACGGTTCACGCGGACTCGTGGGCGTTTCCGGGGCTTCTGGAACAGCTGGAGAACCACCTCAGTCGACCCGAAGTCGTGGCGGCGCGCACCGGCACGGTCGGCCTGGGCCGGCGGCGTTCGGTTACGACCTCCCGCGAGACGACATACGTGGCCAGGATGGTCGGTCCGGCGGGAGCCCCGGTCGGGTTCCTGCGGCTGGCCTGGGAGGACGTGCCTCCGGGTTGGCCGTGGTCGGTCGTGCTCGTCGCGATCGTCGCGGCGGCCGCTGCGGGCTACCTGGCGCACCGCTGGGACCGCCGCTTCCACGAGAGCGCGGTGCGCCACCTTGCCGCGTGGACCGATCTGCCGGCGACCGCCGACCTCGAGGCGATCGCCGACGACGTCGACCGCCGCTTCCGCGCAGCGCGCGAGGATCTCACCCGTGAGCTCGAGGCGACGCGAGCGGCGTTGGAACAGGTCGCCGAAGGGGTCATGTTGCTCGATCGGGAGGGGACGGTGCGATACGCGAACGCCGCCGCGGCGGCCCTGCTCGGGGTGCCGCTGACGCCGGGCCGGCCGCTGGTCGAGGCGTTGCGCGTGCCCGAGGTCCTCGGGGTCGTCGATGAAGTCCTGGCGCACGGCGGGACGAGCCACACGTCCGTGTCTCGTCGCGACGGCCCGGAACTGGCGGTCCGTGCCGCCGCCGTGCCGCACCCGGTGTTGGCGGCGGCCGTGGTGCTCGCGGACGTGCGCGGGGAGCGCCAGCTCGAGCGGGCCCGGCGCGCGCTGGTGGCGGATCTCGCCCATGAGCTGCGGACGCCCCTGACCGTCCTCTCGGGCCTCGCCGAAGAGCTCGCCGAGATCAACACCCACCGGGACCTCGTTGCGACCATGGGACGGCAGGTCGAAAGGCTGAAGGCGTTCGCCGAGGAGCTCGAGGAACTGGCTCGGATCGAATCGGGGCAGCTGACGCTGCACCTCGACGCGGTGGATGCGGTGGCCGTGGCGAGGCAGGTGGTCGCAGACCTCGGGACCGTTGCCGAGGGACGCAAGGTGAAGGTCGCGGTCGTGGGCGGCGCGACGCCGGTGAAGACCGACCCGGTGCGCCTCGCCCAGGTGCTCACCAACCTCGTGGACAACGCGATTCGCTACAACCGGCCCGGCGGGCAAGTCACCGTGCGCGTGGGGACGGGGGGCGAGGGCGTTCGCATCGAGGTCGAGGACACCGGCGTGGGGATTCCCGAGAGCGAGGTCGGCCTCGTCTTCCAGCGCTTCTACCGGGTGCGGAAGCAGGGTGAGGCAGGAGGCGGCAGCGGACTGGGGCTCTCGATCGTGAAGCACCTCGTGAGGGCCCTGGGCGGGACGGTCAACCTGACGTCGCGCGAGGGGACGGGCACGGCCGTCACGCTCCTGTTGCCCGCGGTCCCGGCGCCGAGCGCCGACGACTGACACCGAGCGCCGGGTCGCGCCCGGCTACTTCTTGACGTCGAGGGCTTTCATCAAGGCGGCGCCGAACGCCGTCACCTCGGGCTTGCGCTCGGTCTTCTTGTCCTCGCTCCAGCGCTTGAACTCCTTGACGGCTTTGCCCTCCCTGGCCTTCTTCACCGACAGGGAGATGCGCTTGCGCTCGGGGTCGACGGAGAGCACGGTCGCCGAGATCCGTTCGCCCGGGACGAAGGAGGCGCCCAGATTGCCGCCCTTCGGCACGTCGGTCTCCGACGCCGGGATGAGGCCGGTCAGGCCCGGCTCGAGCTGGACGAAGACGCCGAAGTTGGCCGTGCGTTCGACGACCCCCTCCACGACCGTCTCGGTCGGGTAACGCTGCGTCGCGTCCAGCCAGGGGTCGGAGGTCGCCACCTCGCGCAGGGTCAGCGACAGGCGCCGGCGTTCGAGGTCCAGCTCCCGCACCCACCCCCGCACCGGTGCGCCGGGCGTCAGGGTCTCATCGTCCATCTTCATTCCGGGCGGAAGCTGCGAGACGTGGATGAGCCCGTCGACGCCCGGGAGCAGCTCGACGAAGATGCCGAAGTCGGTCTTGCGCGCGACCGTCCCCTCGAACTCGCCGCCGGCCGCGAAGCGCTCGGGCACCTCGACCCACGGGTCGGGCTCGAGCGCCTTCATCGACAGCGCGATGCGGCCCTTCTCCCGGTTGGCCTCGAGCACCCTGGCACGCACGACGTCGCCGACCTTGACCACCTGGGAGGGTCGCGCCCCCATGCGGTGGGAGAGCTCGGAGATGTGCACCATCCCGTCCACGCCGCCGAGGTCGACGAAGACGCCGAAGTCCCTGATGCTCTTGACCGTTCCTTCGATATCGATTCCCGGCGCGATGCGCGACCAGGCCGCGTCGGCGGCCGCGTCCCGCTCGTCCTTCAGCACCTGGGCCCGCGAGACGACCACCGACGCGAGGTCGTCGGCGAGCTCGGTGATGCGGAAGAGGAAGCTCTTGCCGAGATACGCGTCGACGTTGCGCGGGAAGCCGAGGTCGATCTGCGACATCGGGCAGAACGCCCGCAGGCCGGCGATCGACACGTCGTAACCGCCCTTGTTGCGGCCGCTGATCTTGCCTTCGACCGGCACCCCGTTCTCGAACGCGCCGCGCAGGGCGTCCCGCTCGCGCCGCTCGATGGCGAGCTTGTGGGAGACCCGCAGCTCGGGCGAGAGCGCGATGATGACCGCGTCGAGCCCGTCCCCGGGCCGCAGCTCGCCGAGCTCCGTGCGGTCCATCACCGCCTCGGACTTGCCCCCGACGGCGATGAGCGCGATGTCGCCGTGCACGGCCATCACCGCGCCGGTCACGAGCTGCCCGATCTCGAGCTCTTCCTGTTGGAAAGACTGCGCCAGGGCCTCTGCGAAGCTCTGGGTATCCTCGGTTGGCTTTTTCTCGTTGCTCATGGGCCGATCCTCGCCGCCTGGTCATGCTCCAGGCGCAGCCCCCCGGGCTGAGCGCGACATTCTACACTCTTTCAGGTCGCCGGGCGGCCGGGAGGGCAGGGCCCCGTCCCCAGGGTGTACAATCGACCCCTACCTGCGCATGAGACGCAGGCGCCACCGGAGGTCAGGGTGGCCCCGTGTGCAACGCCCGGCGCCCGCGGGATGACGCGGGCCAGACGGGCCGTTGTGGAGGCGGCGGAGGTGCGGGTCGTGACGGGTCGGGGCAGGGGACGTGGCGAGCGTCGCTGAGCCGCTGGAGCTCGGTCTCACGCTCGAGCCTCGTTCGCGCTACGACGCGATCGACGTAGCGGCCCGGCTCCGGCAGGATTTCGGGGACGCGCTCGCCGGCTTCCGGCGGGCCCTGTACTGCTCGCTGCACACGACGGCCGGTTATCTCGAGCAGAGCTTCTCCTCGCGCCTCGACAACCGGCGGGAGCGGCTGGACCCGTTCATCCGTGCGTTCCAGGGGCTGTTCCCGCCCGGCGCGGACTACCGGCACGACAAGCTGGACGAGCGGGCCGAGCTTTCCGACGACCAGCGCCGGTGCGAGCCGCGGAACGCCGACTCGCACCTGGCCTACCTGGGCTCCGGGCTGCGCAACTGCGTGACCTACATCAACCGTCCGGGTGAGCCGGTCTTCTTCATGGACCTCGACGGCGTGCACGACGGGCGGCCGCGGACGCGCCGCACGTACGTCCTCGGCTTCGATCGGGAAGAAGCGGTCGCGACGGCGCGGTGCGAGGTGCCGGTCTCCCGCCACCCCATCGACTCGATCAACCTCGCGGACCCGCGCAGCGGCGTTCTCGCGCAGGCGCAGGAGCTGCTGGCACGGCACGGGGTCGGCAAGGGCCGGCTCGAGCTCGCACTCGACCCGGGCGAGCGCGATGCCGGCGTGATCGTGAACGAGTACGAGACCCTGCTCATGCGCCACGATCTCGCGGAAGTACTCGCCGACCCGCTGAAGTTCGCGGCGCGGACCGGGCGGCGGATCCTCCGCGACCCCCGGGCGATTGCGGCCAAGAGCCTGGGTTACGCGCGCTACGACATCGTGCAGGTGCTCAACGAGCTGATGGACGCGCTCCGGGTCTCGGAGTCCGCGCTCGAGAAGCTGCTGGCGCGCGCGATGGCGGTCCCGGCCCGTCGCTTCCTCGGCCTCAAGCGCACCGTGAGCGTCCTGCTCTCCGAGTCGCTCGGGGCGGGTTCCGGCGGGATCGTGCGCGGCACCTACCAGAACCCGATCCTCATCCAGTGGGCCGCCGCCCCGCGGGGCCGCCGGACGGTGCTGCTCCGGGTCACGAGGTTCCGGTAGCCGTGGGGGGCGCCGCGCGCGCCGTGGTCCCCCCGGCCCCCGCGTCGCTCGCGCGGGTCCACGTCGTGGGCATGGGCGAGGTGGGGCGCCGGCTGGCCGCGGTGCTCGGTGCGGCCGGCGTCGAGGTGGCCGCCGTGACGCGGGCCCGAGGTTGGGAGGGCCTCGACGCCGACCGCGCGGGCGCCGTGCTGGTCTGCGTCCGCGAAGAGGCGCTCCCCGCCGTCATCCCCCGTCTGGCCGCCGTCGCCCCGGAGCGCCTGGCGGTCGTGGCGAACGGCTGGATCCGACCGTTGCTGGCCGGCTTTCCCGGCTGCACGAGAGGGCTGATCTGGTTCACGGCCAAGGCGGGGTTCTTCCGCGAGCTGCGGCCGAGCGTGATCTCGGGCCCCCTGGCGCGGCCGCTCGCCGCCGCGCTCGAGCGGGGGGGAATCGAGGCCGTCGCGGCGGACGAACCGGCGTTCCTGGGCGCCGAGGCCGAGAAGATGGGGTTCAACTGCGTGGTCGGCCTGCCGCTCGCGGTGTACGGCGTGAGCCTTGCCGAGTACCTCGCGACGCGCCGCGAGGAAGCCGAGGCGGTCTTCGGCGAGGCCGCCGAGGTGACGGCCCGGACGCTCGGCGTGCCGGCCTCCGCCGCGTGGTGGCCGGCGTTCCTGCGCTCCGCCGAGCCCCTCGGGTGGGTGAAGGCGAGCAGCGCCAAGGCGCTCGAGTATCGCAACGCGGCGATCGTGCGGCTCGCCCGCGGACTCGGGGTCGCGGCGCCGGTCAACGAACGCCTCCTGGCGGCGATCGGGACGCCTGGGTAGACAGACCGGCCGGCCCCCCGTTCGCCTTGAGCGCGGCGGCGTCAAGGTGTAACGTCGGGCGAAATGGCTTCCACGTTGCTCGAGCAGCTCGCGGCGATGGCTCATCCCGAGGCGCTCAAGCTCCTCCTCGTGCTCTCGCTCTCGTTTCTGCTGGGTCTCGAGCGGGAAGGGCGCAAGGCGCACGCCGGACACTACATCTTCGGGGGCGTCCGGACGTTCCCGCTGATCGGGCTCGTGGGCTACACGCTGGCGCTGATCTCGGGCGCGCAGCTGGCTCCGGTGGCGGTCGGTTTCGTGGTCGTCGGGGGCTTCCTGCTGGTCTCCTACCTCCACAAGCTGGCGAGCGCCGATGACGCCGGCGTCACCACCGAGGTCTCGGGGCTCCTCACCTACCTGCTGGGCGCGGTCGTCTTCTACAACTACTACTGGATCGCCGTCACCATCGTGGTCCTCTCCATGCTCCTTCTCGAGCTCAAGTCCGTGCTCGAAGGGTTGTCCGAGCGCATCCCGACCGAGGACGTGGTCACGTTCACGAAGTTCCTGCTGCTCACGGTGGTGATCCTCCCGGCGGTTCCGAATCGAGAGTTCACCGCGTTCCACATCAACCCGTTCAAGACCTGGCTCGTGGTGGCCGCGGTCAGCGGCGTGTCGTACGCCAGCTACGTGCTGCAGCGCCTGACCAGGCGGCGAGGCGGGATCGCCCTGGCCGCACTGCTGGGCGGGGCGTACTCCTCGACCGTCGCGACCGTCGCGCTCGCCCGCCGCGCCCGCCGCGAGCGGCGGCCGAACCTGTTCGCGGGCAGCATGCTGCTCGCCTCGGGGATGATGTACCTGCGGGTGCTCGCGCTGCTCTCGATCTTCAACGGCGCCCTCGCCGCGCGGCTGGCCGCGCCGTTCCTCGGGCTGGCCGCGCTCGCACTGCTCGTCGGCGCCGCGTGGTCACGCCGGCCGGACCGCGCGCAGGGGGAGGTGGAGCGGGAATGGGTTGCGAAGAACCCGCTCGAGATCCGCGCCGCGTTCCTGTTCGCCGGGGTGTTCCTCGCGATCGTGATCGCCACGAAGGTGGCGCTGGTTCGCTTCGGCGAGGTCGGCATCTTCACCCTCGCCGCCCTGATGGGGTTCACGGACGTGGACCCCTTCATCATGGGGCTCACTCAGAGCGCGGGGACGGCGACGCCGCTGGCGACCGCCATGGCCGCGATCGTGCTCGCGACCGCCAGCAACAACGCCCTCAAGGGCGTCTACGCGTTCGCGTTCGCCGACCGCCCGACCGGCGTTCGCGGGCTGATCGGCCTCGTCATCCTGGCCCTCTTGGGTTTGCTGCCGCTGCTGACCTTGGCCGGCTGAGCCGGGCGCGGCTCCGTCGCGACTGACGTCGAACCGGGATCAGACCCCCGGGCGCCGGATGCGGCGGCGCGGCGGCCCGACGGTACGGGTCCCGGGTACGGTGACGCTGCCGTCGGCGAACGCCGCGGTCAGCGGTGCGCCCGCGGTGTCCACGACCCCCCGGAGCGTCGGCTCGTCGCCCAGCGCCACGCTCGTGGTGCGCCCGGCGGCCGCCCCCGCGGCGGCGAAGGACACGACCACGAGATCCGATTCGCCGCGCGGCAGCGTCGCGCCGTCCGGGAGGACGACGTTGATCCCGATCCGACCCGAGGCGATTTCGCTCTCGTCGGTCGTCAGGCTGGCCGCGCCGGCGCCGTTCCCGAGGGCCGCGGTCGGCGCGCTCAGGACTTCGGGGTCGACGCGAACGCTGAAGCGCACGGCGTGCTCGTCCCCGAGCGTCGTCATCTCGATCGGGACGGCTAACCCTCCGCCGGCCGTCGCGGTAGCGTCGCCGACACGCAGGCGGCGCGCTCCGGCGAATGCGTCGACCGTGAGGAACGCCGTGAACGCCATGCCGTCCTGGCTGGTCGCCGAAAACGTCACGTGGCCCACCTGCGATCCGTTCGCGAGCGCGCCCGCGGCGACGGTGACCGCCGCCGGGGTCGCGATGTCGCCCCCCGCCGGCGCCACGAGGAGCCACGCGGCATCGCTGGCGCCGGTCCACCTCAGCACGTACGGACCACGGAACGCGACCTCGGCGGTCCGGTTGGCCGGGTGGCCGGTGTCGACCGTGGCCTCGAGCGTCGCCGGGTCGGGCACGAAACCGGCGGGCTCGGCGACGGCGGCCTGCAACATGTCGAACGCCGGTCCCGGCCCCGGCGCCCAGTCCGCGACCACGACCGTATGGAGCGCGTCCCAGCCGACGCCGGCGAGGTCCGGCGTGTCCACCGTGGCGGTCAACTCGCCTCCGTCCGGGACGGCGGGCGCAACGTTGAGGAACGGCGCGCCGCGGACGATGCGCCCGGTGTCCCCGACGCGTTTGTCCTCCCAGACCAGCGCGCTGAGGGCGGCGTGGTTCGTTGCCGAGTCGAGCGTTGCGCCCGAGAGGTTGTGCAGGCGGACGTACGCCCGGACTCGACCGTCGACGCGGCGGGTGTAGGCCTCGATGGTGGCCAGCGGCGGCCGCGGGCGCTCGGCGTCGATGAGCCTCCGGTATGTCCCTGCGAAGTCGGCGAGGTCGCCGTTGCTCATCTGATGGCCGCCGTCCACCATGACCAGCGGCAGGTAGATCGTGGACGGGCCGGTATAGGAGGCGAACCAGCGGTCGCGGCGGTTGCCCAGGGGCGCGTCCACGTTCTGCTCGAGGAGGACGACCGGGATCCCGGCGGCGGCGTACTCGGCCGCGAGCGTGTCGACCGCCGGACCGGCGGCCTGGCAGATCGGTCAGGTGAAGCGCGTGAATGCCTCGAGCACGACCAGCCGCGCCGGCGCGGCGCCAGCCACCTGCGCCTGCGCGGCGCACCGGCTCGCACCGCCGCCCAGCAACGCGACGGCAGCCGCGAGCGTCGCCCCGATCCAGGATCGCGTCATTCGGCTCCTTCGTGGTCCATTTCACATGAACCCGGAGCCGGGCGCAAGGGGGCGGCGACCCGGGGGACGATCCACGTGGCGCGTGCGGATTTCGGGGGCCTCGGGTTCCCCTGCGAGGCCGCGCGGCCGGACCAGCAGCCTGCCGTGCGTCGGACGAGCGTCTGGGCTTACCATTGGGAACTTCGTGTGCTGCATGGAGGGTGTATGGGACGATCGAACGAGCTCGTCGCGCGCTACCGTTTCACCGCGGGAGAACGACTCCGACTGGCGAACATCGACCCGGCCGACATTGGAAGCCTGATCACGAAGCGGAAGGCTCAGGCGGCTCTCGGCAAGGGGATCGAGACGCTCAGCGGCCTCCAGGAGAGGCTCTACGCGCAGGACCGGTGGGGCGTTCTGCTGGTGTTCCAGGGGATGGACGCGGCCGGGAAGGACGGCACGATCAAGCACGTCATGTCGGGGATCAACCCCCAGGGGTGCGAGGTCCATTCGTTCAAGGCGCCGTCAGCGGAAGAACTGGACCACGATTTCCTCTGGCGGTGCGGGGTGCGCCTGCCGGAGCGGGGACGGATCGGGATCTTCAACAGGTCGTACTACGAGGAGGTGCTGGTGGTGCGGGTGCACCCCGAGCTCCTCGAGGCCCAGCGCCTGCCTTCGGGCCTCGTCGGCCGGCGCCTCTGGAAGGAGCGCTTCGAGGACATCAACGCCTTCGAACGTCACCTGGACCGCAACGGGACGCGCATCCTCAAGTTCTTCCTGCACGTGTCGCGCGACCAGCAGCGGAGGAGGTTCCTGGAGCGGCTCGACACGCCGGAGAAGAGGTGGAAGTTCTCCCCTGCCGATTTCGCGGAGCGGCACCACTGGGACGCGTACATGGCGGCGTACGAGGAAATGCTGCGGGCCACCGCCTCACCCCACGCACCGTGGTATGTCATCCCCGCGGATCACAAGTGGTTCGCCCATTTTGTGGTGGCGGAGGCGGTGATCGCGGCTCTGGAGGGGCTCGACCTCGCGTTCCCCAAGGTCGAACGAGGGCGGGAGAGGGAGCTCAGGCGGGTCCGTGCCGAGCTGACGGCTGAGACGGTCGAATAGCGCGACAGCCGTTGGCAACGGCAGGGCCGAGAGGATGCGCTTCGCGGCCCGCGGTCGGCGAGGAGCCGAGCCCCGGGACGGCGCCTCGCCGGTTCGCACGAGCGTTGCCGTCTTCACCCCGATTTCACGCCGTTCTGCGACGACTTGGACGGCGCAGGGACCGCGCGGGCCGCCTCGGCCGGAGACCGGCCCGGGTCCTGACCACGGCTCGGCGCGCCTCGAGGTGGACCGTGCGGCTACACTGTGATCGAGGGGAGCGAGGAGCCGCCGAGGCGGTCCTCCGCGGCCAGTTGAGCATGAGCGACAAGCACCGCCATCCCGTGCCGCTCGACGCAGTGGGCGAGGAACTGACGTTTCCGGTGCGCGTCGCGTGCATCGACGTCGGTTCCAACGCGCTCCGCTTCGCGGCCGCCGAGTTCAGCGCGCCGGAGGAGTTCCGGATCGTCGAGCAGGAGCGCGCCGCCGTGCGCCTCGGACACGACGTCTTCCTCACCGGTCGCCTCACCGGCGGCGGCGTGGACGCGGCGGTGGCGGCGCTGGCCGGGTTCGCGAAGCGCATGCGGGACGCGGAGGTTGACGTCTATCGGTGCGTCGCGACCAGCGCCGTGCGGGAGAGCTCGAACGCCCGCGAGTTCCTGCAGCGGGTGCGCGAGGAGGCCGGCCTCCAACTCGAGGTGATCTCCGGCTCGGAGGAGGCGCGGCTCGTCTATGTGGCGGTCCGGCACGCCGTCGACCTTGCCGGCCACGACTGGGTCGTGGTGGACGTCGGCGGGGGCAGCGTCGAAGTGCTCCTCGTCGACGACAGCGGCATCCTGTGGAACGAATCGCACACGATGGGCTCGGTGCGCCTCCTGGAGGAGCTCTCCGAGGCCGGGGAGGAGCCGGGCCGGTTCCGCCGCCTCCTGGAGGAGTACACCTCGACCCTGCGCCTGCCGCCGGTGGCCCAGTTCCGCCGCCCGGGCGGGTTCATCGCGACCGGAGGGAACGCGGAGACCCTGGCCCAGCTCGCAGGAACGGGAGGCGGGCCGGGGAAGGCGTCGGTAGTGACCCTCGACGCAATGAAGTCGATCATCGAGAAGCTGTCGAAGCTCTCCTACCGCCAGCGCGTCGAGCAGTTGGGCCTCCGCGAGGACCGCGCGGACGTGGTGCTCCCGGCCGCGCTCGTCTACGAACGGCTCGCGCAGCTCTCGGGCGCCTCCTCGATCCTCGTCCCCGGGGTCGGGATCAAGGAGGGCGTCCTGCACGACGTGGTGGAGGCCGTGACGACGCAGCGCGCCCATGCGGACAGGCAGGAGCACGAGCTCGCCACCGCGCTGGTCGCCATAGGCCGGCGCTTCATGTTCGACGAGGCCCATGGCTCGCAGGTGGCCAAGCACGCCCTGTCGTTGTTCGACCAGATGCAAGACCTGCACAAGCTGGACGGATCGAGCCGCAGGATCCTCCAGGCCGCCGCGTGGCTCCACGACGTCGGCGCCTTCATCAGCTACAAGCGTCACCACAAGCACTCGATGTACCTCATCGCGCAGTGCGAGCTGCCGGGCTTCTCGGACGCGGAGGTTGCGCTGGCGGCGAGCGTCGCGCGCTACCACCGGAAGAGCGAACCGGAGCCCCGCCACGCCGAATTCGCCGGCCTCAAGGCGGGCGACCAGAGGCGGGTCGTGGCGATGGCCGCCATCCTGCGGCTCGCCGACGCCCTCGACCGCGAACACCTCGAGCGCGTGCGCGACGTCAGCGCGGAGGTAAAGGGCGGCGAGGTCGTGCTCCGACTCGAGGGCAAGGGCGATCTGCTGCTCGAAAGGTGGGCGCTCAAGCGGAAGGCGCCGATGTTCGAGCGGGCGTTCGAATGCAAGGTGCGCGTCCGCAACGACGGAGGCGACTGACACCGTCCGGCGGCGCGATGGGAGGAAAGGTCATGGCCACGACGCGACGTACCACGGGAAGACGCACTTCGGCGCAGGGGGCGACCGCTCCAAACGGCCCGGCCAATGCGACTCGCTCGACGCCGCGCCCGCGTCCGGCCGGCCGGGACCGGGCCTTGCCGGCCGAGCAGCTCGTGACGAGCGTCCTGGATGTAAAGAAGGCCCTGGACGAAGCAGTTGCTCATTTCTCGGCGCGGGTCAGCGGCCAGCTCGGCGAGGTGCTGCGGACGCTCGAGGGCGAGGCGCCGGTCGCCAAGGGCACCGTCAAGGGGATGGTCGACCGGGTTCGGGAAGTGAAGCTGAGGCCGGAGAAGGGTCGCCTCAAGGACCTGATCCGCCTCCACGACCTCGCCGAGGACCTGGTCGACATGCTGCCCGGGCACTGACCGGGGACCTCACCGCGATGAGGATCGGCGTCATCTCGGACATTCACGGGAACCTGGAGGCGCTCGAGGCGGCGCTCGCCGATCTCGAGAGGCGCGGCGCCGACACCATTCTGGTCGCCGGTGATCTGATTGGTGATGGGCCGGATCCGGAGCGAGTCGTGGCCCTGCTGCGGGCGAGGAAGTTCCCCGCCATCCGGGGCAACGTCGACGTCAAGGTCCTCGCTACGGCGGCGCTTCCGGAGGCGGAACAAGCGGCGCTGCTGGACCGAAAGAAGAAGGCCGACCTGGTGCAGACCGCCCGACAGCTCGGCCGCGCCGACCTGAAGTGGCTCGAAAGGCTGCCCGGCCGCCTCACGCTGCGGTTCGAGGGAATGGTGCTCCTCATGGTTCACGGCTCGCCGTTGAGCGACACCGACTACATCTTCCCGAGCATCACGCCGGCGGCGCTCGCGGCCAAGCTGGGGGCGGACCGGCCCGACGTGTTGGCGTGCGGCCACTCCCACATCCCGTTCACCAAACGCCTTCTCGGCGTGACGGTCGTCAACGGCGGCTCGGTGGGCCGTCCGGTCGACGGCGATCCGCGCGGTTCGTACGCCCTCGTCGAGATCGAACGCGGCCGGACGCCGCGAGCGCGGATCGTGCGCTTTCGGTACCTCTCCCGGTGATCCGGCACGCAGATCCGCCCGGACGGGGTCGGGACTCGTCGCGCACCCAGGGCGTCTACGCCCGGAGCGCGATCCGCGCGGCGAGCTCGTCCCAGAGTCCCGCAAAAGCGCGCGCGGCCTCGCTCGACGGAGCGTACGCAAGGAGCGGAAGACGGTGAAGGCCCATCTTCTCGACCACGCTGGCCGCGGGGATCGCGGTCCGGAGGAAGCCTTGATCGGCGCGGCAGTGCTCGAGCAGCTCCCTGTGCATCGCCTTGCGTCGGTCCACCATCGAGAGGAACGGCAGCACGAGCAGGCCATGCCGCCCGGTCTTCGCTGCGAAGGCGCGCACCTGGTCGAGGCTGCGGAGCGAGAGCGTGGTCGGGATGACCGGGATCAGCAGGGCGTCGGATGCGCGCAGCACGCTCTCGCTCGCCAGCGACACCGACGGCGGGCAATCGAGCACGACCAGGTCGTAACCAGCCGCCAGAGGGGCGAGCTTGAGGGCGAGTCGGCGCCTGGGACGCCTGCGGTCCTCGAGGTCGAGATCGAGCCGGCGGTACGAGAAGTCGGCCGGCAGCAGGTCGAGGTTGTCGAAATCCGTGCCGCGGACCCACCGGCGCAGCTCGGACGACCGCCGCAGCAGCGTCCGTCCTCCGCCCTTGACCCTCGGTTTGACGCGGAAGTAGAAGCTGGCCGCGCCCTGGGGGTCGAGGTCCCAGAGCAGGGTGCGCCAGCCGTGGCCCGCGGCCAGCGCCGCCAGGTTGACCGCGGCCGCGGTCTTGCCGACGCCCCCCTTGATCGTCCACACGGCCACGACCCGCATCAGTCGCCCCGCCCCGCCTCGACCAGGCGCACGAACCCGCGGCGGACCTCGGGCGAGGAGAACGTCCCGAGGCGGTTCAGCACCGTCTTCGCCTCCTCGCTCTGGCGGCGCTCCAACTCGGCGACCAGGCGGCCCATCGTGAGCAGCGTGGCGGCGCCCGCGCCCGCGCGCAGCACGTCCTCGGCAAGCCGGGTCAGTCGCTCGTGCTGGAGCCACGCGTCGTGGTAGTCGCCGAGGCTGTCCTGCACGAGCTTGAGCTCGGCGACCAGCGCGCCGGCCGATTCGGCGTGCCACAGGGTCGCGAAGAACTCCAGCAGGTATCGGAGCTTCTTGGCGTCGATCCGCAGCCGGTGCAGGTCGGCCGCCGGGGCGTTCGGCCCGAGGGCCCGCGACCGGGAGGAAAGGCGGCGGTACGCGTGCAGGACGCGCTCGGATGCGAGCTCGACGATCGGAACCGAGCCGCGCTCGCCGCCGAGGAGGCGACGGCTCAGCAGTCGCTTCCAGCGCCTCACGAGCGCGGCGAACCGAGTGGACTCGAGGGCGGCGACGAGCTCGCGATGCGCGGCATCCCGTTCCGTGCGCACGCGTCCGATCACCGGGGCGAGCGCCTCGCTGTGCGCCGGGTCGAGCGACGACCGGCGCTGCGCGAGATCGCGCAGGAACACGTCGAGATCGCGGCACGGGTTCGTGGCCGTGGCCAGCCAGCGGAACTCCTCGGCGAACGGTGCGAGCGCGCCGGCGGGGAACACGTCCCGGAGCTGACCGATGCAGGTCCGTGTTCGTCGTGTCGCGACCCGGAGGTCATGGAGGAACTCCGTGTCGAGGTCGCGCACGGTCCCGTCGACGTTGGCCTCCAGCGTCGCAGCCAGCCGAGCCAGGATCCGGCGAACCGCGCGTTCGGCCGGCTCGCCGGGACGGAGGGCCACCGTCGGCCTGGAGCTGTAGTCTCCGGGCTCGCGGTCCACGGCCGCGGCCGCCTCGGCGAGCTCGTCGTCAGCGCGGGCTTCCAACCCGGGGAGGGCGCCGAGGCGCTCGGCGACCGCCTGTGCGGCCGCGGCGTAGCCGAGCAGGGGCTCGACGACGACACGGCGGGCCGGGGGCCCGAACGGCGTCCCGTCGCGCAGCGGCTGGACGCCCTCGAACCAGACCCGCACCAGCGTCTTGCCCTGGCCGTCGAGGATGCGGAGCGCCCGCCTCTGGACGCTCGCCTCGCCGACGACGAGCAGCGCTCGGCCGCCGGCGGCGGCATCCACCGCGCGCTGCAGCGGCCCGTCCGGGAGGTCCTGGGCGGCCGCGACGCCGCCACGGAGGGGCGCGCGCAGGGGTGGCGTGCCGCCGCCGGGATCCCAGCGGGCGCAGGTGCGACCGCCTTCGATCTCGACCGTGAGGCGGCCGCCGTGCCGCCAGAGGCCCCAATCGAAGGTGTCGAGATGCCGGCGCAGGACCGTCTGCGGCGCCGCGACCGCAACGGGCCGATCCGTGGCGAGGACGCGAACGATGCGCCCCGCCGCGACCCTGCCGATCACCTGGAACCGATACGGTGCCACGCGCCCTCACCCATCCAACGCTGAGCGTCCGGTTCTTCGTCGAATTCTCGGCGTTCCGCTATCATTTTAGTGCACGGGTCCGAAAGGGAGTGTGGTTCGGATGACCACGATCGAACAGGCCGCCGCCGGCAAGGCCGCGCGCCGGCGCACGGAGCTCTGAGATGGTCGGCACGGCCAAATCCGCGCCCGCCGTCGGCCCCGAAGCGTTCCTGAACCGGGAGCTGTCGTGGCTCTCGTTCGCGAGGCGGGTCCTGGCGTTCGTGGCGGACCCCCGGGTCCCCCTGCTCGAGCGGGTCAAGTTCGCGGGGATCATGGGGATGCTCCACGACGAGTTCTTCATGAAGCGGATGGGCGGCCTCAAACGGCAGGTGAAGTCGAAGCTCGACAAGCGCTCGCTCGACGGGCGCACCCCGGCGGAGGAGCTCGCGGCCTGCCGCACCGAGATCCTCGACCAGATGGCGGAGCTCGCACGCCTCGTCAACGGGGAGATCCGCCCCGCCCTCGAGGCGGCCGGGATCCCGATCTTCGGCTACGAGACGTTTGCGAAGAAGGACAAGGCCCAGCTCGCGACGACGTTCGCCCGCACGATCCTGCCGATCCTGACGCCGCTGGCGGTCGATGCCGAACACCCGTTCCCGTTCATCTCGAACCTCGGCCTCAACCTTGCCGTGAAGGTGGCGCTCGGCAGGAGCGAGAGGTTCGTCAGGATCAAGGTGCCCGCCAACCGGGAGCGCTGGGTGCCGCTCCAGGGCGGAGGCTTCGTGCCTCTCGAGCAGGTCATCGCCGCCAACCTCGGCCAGTTGTTCCCCGAGGAACGCGTCGCGGGGGTCTGGTACTTCAGGGTGACCCGCGGCATCGAGGGGGACGCGAGCCCTGAGGACCGGCACGACGACGCGGCGCAGCCGGGGACCCCCGGGAGCATCATCGGCCAGGTGACCGACGAGCTGAAGGCGCGCCGCTTCGCCGGCGTGGTGCGCCTCGAGGTCTCGCCGGACATGCCGCGCGGTCTCCGCACCTGGCTGACGCAGCAGCTGGGCGCCGATGCCGACGACCTCTACGCCCCCGAGCACTTCCTCGGTTTCTCCGACCTGCTCTCGTTCCGGGTGGAGGACCGGGCGGATCTGCGCGACCAGCCCCATGTCCCCGTGACGCACCCTCGCCTCGTCGGGCTCGAGAAGGCGGGCGCCGACGCCCTCTTCGCCGAGATCCGCCGCGGCGACCTTCTCCTCCACCACCCGTATCAGAGCTTCAACACGTCGGTGCTCCGCTTCCTGCAGCTCGCCGCGGCCGACCCCAGCGTGCTGGCCATCAAGCTGACGATCTACCGCACTTCGGCGGACTCCCCGATCGTTCGCGCGCTCGCCGAGGCGGCCCGGGCCGGCAAGCAGGTGGCGGTCCTCGTCGAGATCACGGCCCGGTTCGACGAGGCCCCCAACATCGCCTGGGGGCGCCTGTTGGAGCGCGAGGGCGCGCACGTCGCCTACGGCGTCGAGAAGCTCAAGACGCACGTCAAGCTCGCGCTGGTCGTGCGCGAGGAGCCCGACGGCATCAGGAGCTACGTGCACGTCGGCACCGGCAACTACCACACGGGCACGGCGAAGCTCTACGAGGACGTCGGCATCCTCTCCTGCGAGCCGGACCTTGCCACCGATGTCGCCGCGGTCTTCAACGAGCTCACGGGCTCGGCGCCTCCTCGGGAGTTCAGACGCCTGCTCGTCGCTCCGGCGTTCATGCGGGAGAAGTTCACGACGCTGGTGCGGCGCGAAGCCGAGAACGCGGCCGCGGGGAAGCCCTCGGGGATTCGCGCCAAGATGAACCAGCTCCAGGACCCGGCGCTCATCCGCGAGCTGTACGCCGCCAGCCAGGCCGGCGTGCCGATCACCCTCAACATCAGGGGGCTGTGCTGCCTGCGGCCCGGCGTCCCCGGCCTTTCCGAGAACATCCGCGTCTACTCGGTGCTGGGGCGCTTCCTCGAACACGCGCGCATCTACTGTTTCGCCAACGGCGGCGAGCCGGAGTACTACATCGGCTCGGCGGACTGGATGAAGCGCAACCTCGACCACCGCGTGGAGACCGTTGCGCCCGTAGGCGACGCCGGACTCCAGGGCGAGCTGCGCGGGATTCTGGACGTCTACGACGCGGACAACGCCAGTGCCTGGGACCTGCGGCCGGACGGGAGCTACGCACGCCGCACACCGGCCGAGGGCGAGCCCGCGAGGTCCGCCCAGGACGTCTTCGAGGGTCTCGCTCGCAGCGGCGTGATCCCGGTGCGGCGATAATCGGCTGGTGACGGAGCGAGCATGACCTGGCGCGGGCCCAACGAGGCCTCCGAGTACGACCCGACGCACGCGGTGTTCCGCGACCTGATGGAGTTCCGCGTGCGCGAGGTCCTGCTCGTGTCGTCGCTGTACGACTCCTACATCCTGGAGGAGGACGGCCAGCTCTCGGAAAGCCTGGATGCGGAGTTCTACCAGTTGAACCTCGCGAGCTCGCCGCGGGTGACCCAGGTGTCGACCGCGGACGACGCGCTCGCCATCCTCGATCGCCGCCCGTTCGACCTGGTGATCACGATGGCGCGCCTCGGCGGGGTGGACGCCCGCGGCTTCGCCCGCGCGGTCCGGGTACGACACCCCGACGTGCCCGTGGTCCTGCTCGCCGACAACCACTTCGAGGCGCACCGGGTCAAGGAGCTGAACGACGAGCGCACCCTCGACCAGGTCTTCGTGTGGCGGGGCGACGTGGCGCTCTTCCTCGCGATCATCAAGCTCGTCGAGGACCGCCGCAACGTGCGCCGCGACGCCGACCTCGCGGCCGTGCGGACGATCATCCTGATCGAGAACTCGGTGCGCTTCTACTCCGCGTACCTTCCCATGCTGTACGCGGAGCTGACCAAGCAGACGCAGGCGCTGATGGCGGACGGCGTCAACGCGCGCCAGCGGCTGCGGCGGATGAAGGCGCGGACCAAGATCCTCCTGGCCGAGACGTTCGAGGAGGGCTGGGCGCTGTTCGACGAGTTCCGCGCCACGACGCTCGGCGTGATCACCGACGCCCGCTTTCCGCGCGAGGGTGCGAGCGACCCGGAAGCCGGGCTCGAGTTCGTCCGGCGCGTCAAGGGCGAGGACCCCGACATGCCGGTGCTCGTGCAGTCGACCGACGAGACGCTCGCACCTCGCGCCAATGCGTTGGGAGCGGCGTTCCTCCACAAGCACTCGCCTCGCCTCCTCGAGGAGCTCCGTCGGTTCATCCAGACGAGCCTCGGGTTCGGGGACTTCGTCTTCATCGATCCGGCGACCGGCGCCGAGGTCGCCCGCGTCCGCGACCTCGCCGGGATGCCGAAGGCGCTGCGCGCGGTGCCGGGGGAATCGTTGCGCCACCACGCCTCGCGCAACCACTTCTCGAACTGGTGCATGGCCCGTACCGAGTTCGCGCTGGCGGCGCGGATCCGGCCGTGGAAGGTGTCGGACTTCAAGGACGTCGAGGAGCTGCGGCGCTACCTCACGGAGGCGTTCTCCGAGCTGCAGTCGGAGGCGCGCCGCGGCGTGGTTGCGGACTTCGCGCCGCGCGAGTTCGAGGGGCTGTCCGGCTTCGCGCGCATCGGGTCGGGTTCCATGGGCGGCAAGGGGCGCGGGCTCGGCTTCATCAACGCGCTGCTCGCACGGGAGCGCCTCGAGGGCGACGGCGTTCGCGTCTTCGTGCCGGCCGCCGCGGTGATCGGGACCGACGAGTTCGACCGGTTCATGGCCCAGGGGGACCTGGCCTCGCTCGCGCTCTCCGACGCGACGGACGACGTCATCGAAGGTGCGTTCCTGGCCCAGGAGCTGCCGGCCGCGCTCGAGGCCGACCTGCGGACGATCCTGGAGCGCACGCGGGGGCCCCTCGCGGTTCGCTCCTCGAGCCTGCTGGAGGACTCCTACGACCAGCCGTTCGCCGGCATCTACCGCACGTTCATGCTCGCCAACGCGGACCCGGATCCCGCGACCCGCCTCGCCGAACTGGCGGCGGCGGTCAAGCTCGTGTACGCCTCGACGTTCTCGAAGAACGCGAAGGCCTACGTCGCGAACACGCCGCATCGTCCCGAAGAGGAGAAGATGGCGGTGGTGGTCCAGGAGGTCGTCGGCCGCGTCCGAGGCCGTTTCTTCTACCCTTCGTTCGCGGGCGTCGCATGCTCCCACAACTACTACCCGGTGCTCGGCCTCAAGGCCGAGGAGGGACTGGCGGCCGTGGCGCTCGGTTTCGGCAGGACCGTCGTGGAGGGCGGCAAGGCCGTGCGCTTCTCGCCGGGAGCGCCGCGCAACGTGCCGCAGTTCGCTTCGACCGAGGGCGTGCTCGAGAGCACGCAGCGCGAGTTCTACGCGCTCGACCTCGGCCACTCGGCCGGCCCGGGCCCGTTGCGGCACGTCGACGCGCTCGTCCCTCTCCCGCTCGACACGGCCGAGCGCGACGGCACCCTGCAGCCCGTGGGGTCCGTCTACTCCCCCGACAACGACGCGGTGTACGACGGGGTCTCGCGACCGGGCATACGCCTGGTCACGTTCGCGCCGGTTCTCAAGACCGGGATCTTTCCGCTCTCGGCCATCCTCACGCGCCTTCTCGCGCTCGGCGAGCAGGCGATGAGCTGCCCGGTGGAGATGGAGTTCGCCGTCAACCTGGCGTCCGCCGGTGCTCCGGGCGAGTTCGCGGTGCTGCAGGTGCGGCCGCTCGTCGTCGAGGTCGGCGCCGAGGACCTCGACGAGGTGCTCCGCGTGGCGGGCGACGATGCGGTCCTGTGCCTCTCGGAGCAGGCGCTCGGCCAGGGCCGGGTGCAGGACGTCCGCGACGTCGTCTACGTGAAGCCCGAGGCGTTCGACCGTGCCCAGACCGTGGAGGTCGCCGGCCAGGTGGAAGCGGTCAACCGCGCCCTTGCCGAGGCGGGGCGGCCGTACCTGCTCATCGGACCCGGCCGATGGGGGACGGCGGACCGCTGGCTCGGGGTCCCGGTGGAGTGGCACCAGATCGCCGGCGCCCGCGTGATCATCGAAACGGAGCTCGCGGACGTCCCGGTCACCCCGTCGGAGGGGACCCACTTCTTCCAGAACATCACCTCGTTCGGGATCGGTTATCTCACCGTGCACGCCCGGCACGGCCGCGGCCGCGTCGACTTCGGCTGGCTGGCGTCCCGGCCTGCGGCGGCCGAGACGCCCTACCTCCGGCACGTCCGGCTCGACGCGCCGCTCGACGTCCGCATCGACGGCCGCTCCGGCCGCGGCGTCGTGCTCAAGGAGACGTTCGGCCGCTGAGACGGGGTCTGCGTCGTCCGCACCGCGCCGGTGCCGGGGGTGGGCGAGACCGCGCCCGCGGTCCTGCCCGGCGGAGCGGAACCCCCGTGCTACGATCGGCGACGGCCGGTTCGCCCGGCACAGCGACCACCTCTCGCGCGAAGGGACCTCGACCGATGCAGCCCGCTCTCGACGTCAGCACGATCGTCTACCTCGACAACGCCGCCACGACGTTCCCCAAACCGAAGGACGTGCTCGAGCCGATGCTAGCGGCGTACGAAACCTACGGCGTCAACCCCGGCCGCTCGGGCTACGACCTCTGCCTGGTGGCGGGCCAGCTCGTCGCCGAGACCCGCAAGGAGCTGACGCGCTTCTTCGGAGGCACCGACCCGAACCGGCTGGTCTTCGCGGCCAACGCCACCGACGCGCTCAACCTGCTCATCCAGGGGGTGCTCGAGGAGGGCGACCACGCCGTCACCACCACGATCGAGCACAACTCGGTGATCCGCCCGCTCAACCACATGGCTCGCGACCGCGGCGTCGAGGTGGACTTCGTGCCGGTCGAGGCCGACGGCCGCGTGGACCCGCGGGCCATCGCGAGGCGGCTGCGCCGCAACACGCGCCTCGTGATCGTCAACCACGGCTCCAACGTGATCGGCACGGTGCAGCCGGTGGCGGAGATCGGACGGTTCTGCCGCGAGAGGTCGATCACGTTCGCGATCGACAGCGCCCAGACCGCGGGCGTCCTCCCGATCGACATGCGGGCGATGAGCGTGGACGTGGTGGCGTTCACCGGCCACAAGTCGCTGCTGGCGCCGACCGGGATCGGCGGCCTCTGCGTCGGGGACGCCGTCGACATCCGGCCGACGCGCTTCGGGGGCACCGGCGTCAACTCGGTCAACCCGTACCATCTGGAGGAGTACCCCTACCGTCTCGAGGCAGGCACCGGCAACGTCCTCGGCATCGCGGGCCTGCACTTCGGGCAGGCCTACCTCGCCGCGCGCGGGCTCGAGGCGATCTACCGCCACGAGATGGGGCTGTTCGCCCGGCTGCAGTCCGGGCTCGCCGCGATCGCCGGCGTCACGCTCCACGGCGCCACGAGCCTCGAGCACCGCCTGCCGGTGCTGTCGTTCACCGTCGAGGGCCGCGACCCGGCCGACGTCGGCACCCTGCTCGACGTCGAGTACGGCATCGCTGCGCGCACCGGGCTGCAGTGCGCGCCGCTCATTCATCAGCAGATGGGCACGCTCGAGCGGGGCACCGTGCGGTTCTCGGTCGGACCGATGAACGAGGAGCGCCACATCGACGCCGCGCTCGCGGCGGTTGCCGAGATCGCCGCCGACGCCCGCACGTAGCTGAGCGTCACCGCGGCTTCCGGTTCCCTGCGGCGCGAGCGGTTGTCCCGTTCTTCCGGCGCGGTGTGGGTACCTCCCCGTGCGGAGGGAGGCGTCGGACCGCGATCGCGCAGTAGACCGCCCGGCCGCCGGCCCAGACGCCGGCGAGAGAGACGGCGAGACCCCACGCTGCGGCCGGGCCGCTTCGTGCGAAGACGGTGAAGAGGAGCGCCACGGTCGCCGCGAGGGCAACGGCCAGCAACCCAACGGCCGCGGCCACGCTCTTCCTCCACCACAGCAATCCGGCCAGCCCGGCCTCGAGCACGGCGACCACGACGGCAGCGGGTCCGAAGAGGATCGCGAAGCACGCCTCGACCGCGGCAAGGACGAGCACGGCCACGCCGAGCAGGCGGGCGAGCTCATCGGCCCGCTCACGGCTCTCCACGGGACCGAACAGCGCGTCCGCGACACGCGAAACCCGCTCTGCGTCGATCACGGCTAGCCCTTCTCCCCCCGGCCGCCGGCCCCGTGCGGCGCCACGGAACGTCCGCCGCGCTCGACACGAGCGTGGCCGACACCCCGAGCTCGCCTGCCCCGCTACGGCGCGCCTCGGAGCCATACGACGGACCTGTCTCTAGTCTATCTACTGGAAGGGCGTGAAGAGTCCGTGAAGGAGCAATCGGCTGCCGGCCGCCTTCGGAGCCATGCCGCCTGGCCGGGAGCCTCGCGCCGCGCCGCTGTCGTGGCCGGCTCCGAGAGGCGATTTCCACCCATCCCACAGCCCGACGACGGCTACAGCAGGCTCAACGAGTGTTACCCAGGCGCCTAGAAAGAGGTGCCACCCAGGCGCCCGACCGCTCAACCCCCAGTCGGGGCAACGAGCACGAGCGCCTTCGCGAGTAGTTCATTGACCGTACCCGCAGGGAGTGAGCAGATGTGCTCCGCCTTCCGAGCCCGCCAATCAAGGCTCTTGATTTGATCAGCGAGAATGACGCCGCTCACAGGCAAACCCGCAGGCACCGCGACCTCGAACGGGTAGCCTTTCCGTTGGGTAGTGAGAGGACACGCCAGGAAGAGCCCGACCTTCGCGTTGTACGCCCTGGGCGACAGCACCGCAGCGGGGCGCCGCCCAGCCTGCTCGTGGCCGGCTTGGGGTGAGAACACAAGCCAGACCACATCGCCACGTTCCGGGACATAGGGCATGGCGGCTACCAGGCTTCATCACCCTGAGGTTGGCCTGTCACAGCCTCGTGGTGGAGGTTCGAGCGTCGGACCCCGGCCAAGAGGTCAGCGAGCCGATAGGCATGGCCGACAACCGGCGTGATGACGAGCGTGCCGTCGCTGACGTTGATCTCGACCGCCGCATCCTCCCGCAGGCCGACCTCCGTCGCGAACGGCTTTGGAATCCGGACTGCCAAGCTGTTGCCCCACTTTTGGACCCGCGATTCCACACGACACCTCCACCGTGTCAACAATGAAGATACATTCTGCTCGGCTCGGTGTCAAACCTAACGCTCGCGCTGACCTGCGGGACGAGCTGGCGCGCCCGTTGCGCTCCTGCAATGGGCGTGGCAGGAAGGACCGGGATGTTGACCCGATTTGGTTGACACTCCATAGAGCCATCCTCACGCTGCGGCACGTTCATAGTCAATGGGCGCCCGGTTCCCAAGGCTCGAGTGCAGTCGGCTCCGGTTGTATCGGCAGATGAAGCGCCGGACCGCGTGGCGGAGCGCACCCTCGTTCGAAAACGTCGTGCCATGGATCGCCTCGCCCTTCATCGAGTGGAAGAACGATTCGATGAAGGCGTTGTCACCGAGCTCCCGCGGGCGCTTCATGCTCTGCGTGATCCCGAGCGCCGCCAGGCGGGCGCGGAAGGCGTAGGCGCCGTACTCGGAGCCGCGATCCGAGTGATACGTCAACCCGTCCACCGACCGCCGGCGCCGCACGGCGTGGTTGAGCGCCGCCAGGGTGAGCTCGAGGTCCCGCTGCGCCCTCAGGCTCCACCCCAGAATCCGCCGGGAGTGGCGGTCCATGACCACCGCCAGGTACCGCCACCCCAGCCCGGTCCTCAAGAACGTCACATCGCCCACCCAGATCTGATTCGGCCCTTGGGTCGTCACACCGAGCACCCGGCTGGGGATCTCCGCGTAGAACGCCCGTGTCCCTCGCGTGCGCCGGTAGATCCGTGCCACGCGCGCCTTCAGGCCACCATCCCGCATCAGCCGGGCCACCCGCTTCCGCCCCACACGGTATCCCGCCGCCTGCAGCGCGGCGTAGATCCGCGGGCTGCCGTAGGTGCCCTCGCTCGCCCTCCACACGGCGGCGATCCGCGCCGAGAGCCGCTCGTCCACCCGCTCGTGGCTCGAGATGCCACGGCGACGCCACGCGTAGTACCCCGCCCGCGTCACCCCGTACCGCGCGCACAGCCCCTTCACCTCGAACCGGCCCTGCTCCGCCGCGATGAACGCGAAGAGCTCGCTCTTCGAGCGGAACAGAACCGAATGGCTTTTTTTAGCAGCTCGTGCTCCTCCTTCAGGAGCGCGTACTGCCGCTTGAGCTCCGCCAGCTGCCGCACCTCCCGCTGCGCTCGCGCAGCCGGAGCCACCCCGACCCGGGCCTTTAGCAGCCCCTCCCGCGCGTGCTTCCGCCACTTCGAGAGCATGAACGGGTGGATGTCGAGCGCGTCCGCCACGTCCTGCACCTGCACGCCCTCGAGCTGGCTCAGCTTCACGGCCTTGAGCTTGAACTCCACGCTGTACCGCTGGACTTTCTTCGGACCGAGGATCTTCGCCATTCTGCCCTCCAACCCCTGTTAGGTCGGAGTGTCTACTTTATCGGGGCAAGGTCCCCGCCTGGTCCAGCGCGCTGTTAGGCCGCCGACCCGTGTGTGGCGCCATCGAACGTCCGCCGCGTTCGACCCGAGCGCGGCACAACACGCCGAGCTCGCCTGCCCCGCTACGGCGCGCCTCGGAGCTCCATGACGGACCTGCCTCCCGTCTATCTACCGGAAGCGCATGAAGAGGTCGTGAAGGACCGATCGGCTGCCGGCCGCCCTTGGAGTCATCCCGCCTGGCCGGGACCCTCGCGCCGCACCGCCGCCGTGGACGGTTCCGAGAGGCGATTTCCACCCATCCCCCAGCGCGACAATGGCTAGAGAAAGGTCAAAAAGTGTTACCCAGGCGCCTGGAACAAAGTGTCACCTAGGCGCCCGACCGCTCACCCGGTCCATACCGTGCTCTAGCTTGATCCGGGGTCAGATTCCTGAGCCTAGGTGGTCCCCCACCGTGGAGCGCAGAACTCGGGTAGGTCAGTTCCCAAAGCCGGCCGTCTGCTGGGTCGCGGAAAAGCACTGACCACCCGCCGTCCGTGGTGGCTAACCGTTCAAGACGTTCCTTGGTCAGCCATTCGATGCGCTCAGAGACAGAATCGGCCGAGAGCTTCCCGCCGACCTCAGTCCACGCCCCAACGAGATCAGCTTCGCCCGGGGCGAGCGGGACGTAGGCCAACTGACTCATCTATCCAGCGTCCGTCTAACGCACCGCTTCAGCAGCACGCCGGCTGACCCTTCCAACTTCGGCATGGCACCATGATGAACCACGCGACGGCGACGGGGCACGCAGCGCCGCCGGAGTGCCTGCTGCAGGCGCTGTTAGCTGGCCCTTGACATGTGCATACAACGTGCATATAATGGCATCGTGAGCTTCGAGTGGGACTCGGAGAAGGCTGAGGCCAACCTCCGCAAGCACGGAGTTGACTTTGCTGACGCTGCCCTGGCTCTCGAGGACGACCACGCCATTACACTGCCGGACGCGGTGAGTACCTCCGAAGAGCGGTTCATCACGCTGGCCATGGACCCACTGGGCCGGGTTCTCGTGGTCGTATACACCTGGCGAGCCGACACGATTCGATTGATCTCGGCTCGCAAGGCAACTCGCCGCGAAGTGCGGCAATACGGGGAACTACGATGAAGAAAGAGTACGACTTCACTGGCGGTAAGCGAGGACCCGTGGTCAAGCCGTCGCCGGGCAAGACCCGTATCACGATCCGGATCGACGATGACGTGTTGGCTTGGTTTAGGGCCCAGGTCCACCAGAGAGGCGGCGGCAACTACCAGAGCCTCATCAACGAAGCCCTTCGCCAGCACATGAGCGCGAACCAAGAAGCCCTGGAGTTGAAGCTCCGGCGAATCATTCGTGAGGAGCTCAAGCGGGCCAGCTAACGCATATTCGGTTGACTGAAGGAAATTGGGAAACGCTCCGCGGCGTGCAGCGTTCGCAGGCGGGGCTGTCGCGGTCCGTGGCGCGAAAGCCGCTGGAGGCCCTCGGCAAAGCGGTCAGCCACCGCTCCCCACTCGTCCTCGTTGCGCTGCGGGAACTGCGGCCTAACACGATCGGAGGAACGTTGCAGCGCCGGCGGCCATGTTGGGCGTCAGACGACGGCATGTGGTCGAGCGACAAGCCAACCTCCGAAGTCTTGAAGTTTCGAGTATAGGCCTGATGTGCGCCGCCGGCGCGGGTGGCGACGATCGTTTGACCGGAGACGCTTCGTGTGGTGGCCTTGCTCTCGCTCACGAGTAAGCCGGTCGCCCGGGTGGTTGGGGACGGGCGGGCGGGTCTTCCACTCCACCCTTCGGGTGCAGCGGCCACTGCGACGAGGCCGGCGAGCGGCGACTACGCAATCCCGAGGCCAACCGTCCGTCTCGGCATCGCTCGTCTTCGACGGGATTGCCACGGGTCCCTCGCGCCGCTCGGGACCCTCGCAATGACAGTCACGCGGAGAACCGACTTCGCCGCGCCCAGGGGCCACACGCCGACGAGGCGAGCCCGTGTCGATCGGCCGCTGGACCCCAGGGGCCAAAGAGAAACTCTCCACACAGTGGAAACGGAGAACGTCGTTTGGACGGGCGCCGAAACTCTAAGAAAGAGACGTACCGGGGAGGACGAGCGCGTCGGCGACGATCTCGGCGAGCGTCTTGATCTCGACGCCGAGCTGGTAGTGACGGTTGAGGTCCATGAGCTGGTCGATGCAGTTGTGGCACGGGCAGGCAACGATCGTGGCTCCGGTCGCCTGGATCTGGCGGGCCTTCATCTGGCCGGCCCGGATCCGCGCCTCCGCGTGCTCCGATGCGGCGAGCAGGCCGCCCCCGCCGCCGCAGCAGTAGTTGTCGGCGCGGTTCGGGGTCATCTCGACGAAGTCGGTGACGGCGGCCCGCAGCAGCACGCGTTGCTCCTCGATCACCCCGCCGTTGCGCACCAGGTTGCAGGGGTCGTGCAGCGTGACGCGGTCGCGGTTCCGGCTCGGGTCCAGGCGCAGCCGTCCGGCCGCGAGGTAGTCGGCCGCCACCTCGACGAAGCTGCGGACCGGGAACGGCAGCGGGCGCCCGAGCCACTCGGGCGCCTCCCAGCGCAGGGAGCGGTAGCCGTGGCCGCACTCGGCGACGACGAGTTCCTCGACGCCGAGCGCCTCGGCGCGGGCGATCAACCTCGCGGCGATCGCGCGCGCGGCCTCGTCGTCGGCGGCGAAGAACCCGTAGTTCGTGATGTCGAAGTCGCTCGAGGTGAGCGTCCAGTCCTCGCCGGCCGTGTGGAAGATCATCGCGGCGGCCGAGATCGAGAGGGGGAAGAACTTCACCTCCCGGGGGTTGAGGGCGTAGAGCACACGGGCCCCCTGGCGGTCGACGGGCAGCGAGACGGTGGGGTCGCCGACGGTGTCGCGGAGGTCGCTCTCGAGCCAGGCGAGGGTGTCCAGCACCTCGGCCGGGGCGATGCCCATGTTGTTGCCGGTGGCGCGCGCCAGATCGACGTTGGTCGTGATTCCCCCCGGCACGAGCCCGGCTGCGCCGGCCACCCGGCGGCCGAAGCGGATGATCGCCGAGGGGTCGAGGCCGACGCTGCAGTTGAGCGCGCAGCGGCCGCACCCCGAGCAGCGTCCGAACACCACGGTCGCGAGCTCGGCCAGCGTCTCGGCGTCGAGGTCGCGGGCGCCGACGAGCCACGGCGCGACGCGGCCGAGCAGCGTGCGCTGACCGCGAGTCAGGCGCGCGACGCGCTCGACCTTGTGGGCGGGCATCGAGGCGGGGTCGCCGTCCGCGAGGTAGACGTGGCAGACGTCCGCGCACAGGCCGCAGCGCACGCAGGCGTCGAGGAACGCCGCGGTGCGCGCGTCGAGGCCGCTGCGCAACACCTCGGCCGCGCGCCCGACGGCGTCGGGGAGTGGGCGCGACGCGTCAGCCACGACGCCCCCCGGCCGCGGCGCTCGCCGGGCGCACGCCGCGGCGCCCGAAGAACGAGCCGACCAGGACGCGGCTGGTGAGCAGGAACGCCATGTGCCGGAGCTTGCCGAGCGGGGCGTAGAGCAGGAGCACCGCGCCGGCCCACTGGAGCGCCGGGAGCCGGGCCGGATCGAGCGCCGCCGCGAGCGCCGCGGCGAGCGCCGCGGTGGCGAGCGCGTTGGCGAGGAAATCGTCGGGCACGCTGATCGCGCGCAGCCTGGCGTCGACCAAGCGCTTGACGAGCAGGCCGAGACCGCAGCACCCCCCGATCGCGAACACCACCGCCAGGATCGTGTCGGATCCCGGCAGGTGCCGGGCGGGCGCCAGGCTCGCCGCGAGGCGGGCGAGCATCGTGAACACCGCGACGTGGTAGGCGATCCCCGCGAGGTAGCTCGCGAGGTGGCGGGAGGCGCTCTCCTTGGCCCAGGGCGCGAATGCGACCGTGAAGGCGTAGAACACGCCGGCGCCGGCGCGGCCCTTCGGCGGGGCGACCGGTGCCGGGGTCCGGCCCATGCGGATGCGCATCGTCACGAGAGCGGTGGCCGAAATCGCGATTGCGGCGGCGAGGGCGATGGATGCGGCGCCCATTCAGCGCGGCTCCTGAGGTCGCCAGCGCCGGGCTGGAACAGCGAGACGGGTCAAGGTGAGCAGCACGTGCCTCCTGCGCCGAGCGTGGTGGACTGGAGGCCGGAGCGGCTCAGACGCACCCTTCCGGCTTGGGCAGCCCGGCGACCTTGCACGCGCCCTTCGCGGGGCCCGACGGGAAGAGCTTGAAGATCGTGCGCAGGTTGAGGCCGGTGGCCTGGCAGAGGAGGCGCACCATCGGCGCGTTGCCGTGCTGCAGGTAGTGCTCGTGGATGGCGCGTACGACGGCCCAGTGCTCCGGGGTCATGTCGGAGATACCCTCGAGCTTGGCGAACAGCCTGGCCACCTCCTCGTCCCACACCCCGGGCTGCTGGAGGAAGCCCTCCTCGTCCACGGCAAACCTGTGGCCCTCGACTTCGATCTCCGGCATCGACCCCCCACGCTGCGAGCCCGCAGCACCGGCAGCGTAGTCGGCGCGGCCCGGCGATTCAATACCCCGGATCGCATCCGGCGAGACGGTCTCAACATCGGCGACGGCGCGGCGCGGGGGCACCCCGAGTCTTCGGGTGAACTCGCGGCATCGCATGTTGTTACAATAGAAGCCGCGCGGAGGCAGAGCGGGTGGACGGTGCAGTGAACGACCCGAGGGTCGCGGAGGCGCTGGAGGAGCTCACCCAGTACCTCTCGGACGCCGTCGCCCCGCTGGTCGTCGCGGACTCGGTCGCCATCCTCCTTGGCGTCCCGCCCTCCGTGGTGGCCCAAGAGATCCTCGCCTGGACCACCAGCCAGCACCGCCGCCTCGGCGCCAGCGTCCCGGTCTCGGACTACCTCTACCACGCGATGCGCAAGCTGTTCATGATGGGCGAGTTCACCCTTGTTCCCAAGGACGCGCTCGCCGCCTACCTCGAAGCGCTGAAGTCGTACATGGTGGAGTTCTGTCCGCAGGAGGACCGCGACCTCTTGCGCGAGAACCTCGGCCACCTCGGCGACGCGCGCGCCGATCTGATCGGACCGGTCACCGGGATGCATCACCTCCACGAGGAGGACCAAGGCGGCTCGGCGATCGGCTCCGCCGGCGGCACGAAGGCCACCGTCCATGCGGGGCGCCAGTTCGCGGAGCTCGCCGAGCGCCTGTCGCGCCTGCAACTCCCGTCCGGCCCGTCGGGCGCGCCGTCGGCCGCGCGCAGCGACGTCCTCTCCCAGTTGCTCCTGGTTGCGGCCCGCAACGCGGGCAGCGGCGAGGAGTTCCAGCAGTACAAGGAGAACCTCCAGGGCCACGGCCTCGGCTCGACGATGGAGGACGTCTTCCGCTCCCTCGGGCGCCGTCTACCGGGCTGGGTCCTGCCCTCCGAGCCCGGCGCGGCAGCACCGCCGCCGCAGACGGCGACGGCGCAGGGGATACGCCGCATCGTCGCGCTCGAGCAGGACCCGCGCGAGGCCGCCCGTCGCTTTCAGGAGCTGGTGCAGGCGGCCATCGAGCAGGCCAACGAAGGCTCACTCCCCCGCGCGGTCACGATGCTCGACCTCGCGACCGCGCTGGTCGCCGAGAAGAAGGTCGACCCCGCCTACGTGCAGAAGTTCCGCGAGCAGGCGCACGAGCAGCTCGACCAGCAGCGCCTGCGCGAGATGGTGGAGGAGCCCGGCTCGCACGCGCTGCTGCAGCGGCTCCTCGCTTTCTTTCCCGCCCTCACGGCGGAAGGGCTGCTCGACGCACTGCGGACCGAGGAGAAGCGCGAGCGGCGGCGGCTGTTCCTGGAGCTGCTCGAGGTGCACGGCGCCCCTGCACGCGTTCTCGCCGGGAGTCGGCTCACCGAATCCATGGCAACGTTCGGCGACCGCGACGCCCACTACCAGAGGAACCTCCTCCACATCCTGCGCCGGATTCCTCGCCCCGAGGGCACGCCCGTCGACGTCGAGCTGCAGACCGCCATTCGGCTCTCGGCGCTCGGGCACCCGGCGGTGCTCGGCAAGGAAGCGATCACGTTCCTCGGCCAACTCAAGGACGAGCGCGCCGAGCGCGCGCTGAGTCTCCCGCGTCGCGGAGTACGAAAGCGCGCTCCTGAGGCCCGGGGCGACGGGCTACGACCCCGCCGAGGTCGTAGCGGTACTGGACCGGACGGTGTTCGCGCTCGCGCGCCTCGGCACGCCCGCCGCCATCCGGGCCGTGGTGCACCACGGCCTCAAGCGCCTGCCCCAACTCGGAGACACCGGGGCGCGGCTCGCCGCGCTCGGAGGGCTCGACCTCGGGGGCGACCCCGAGGTCGTGGACCAGCTCGTGCAGGCGATACGGGGGGAGCTGCCGCACAAGATCTTCGGGTTCCTTCTCAAGAAGGACTGGAGCTTCTTGATGCACCTGGTCGAAGCCGTGTCCTCCACGTCCGCACCGGCCGTGCGCAACGTGCTGGCGGACATCGTCCAGCGGTTCCCCGGCGAGGACTTCGCTCAGGCATCGGCGAAGGTGCTGTCGGGCTCGGACATGCCACAGCAGACGCCGGCGCCCGAGCCGCCGCAGGCGGCAAGCCTCTCCGGCGACCTCGAGCTGTTCGGTCTCCCCACGCTGCTGCAGAACCTCTCCCAGTCGGCGACCTCGGGAACGTTGACGATCACCGACCCCGTCGGCGAGGAGGTCGCCACCATCCTGCTCGAGGGGGGCAAGTTCCGGGCCTGCCGGGCCGGCCACCTGGAGGACGAGATCGCGCTCTTCCAGCTCATCGAGCGGCCGACGCCGGCCTCGTTCTCGTTCGTGAACCGGCTCGACGCGCCTTCCGGCGGCAATGCGACCGCCGGCCGGGACCTGGTGCCGCTGTTCTTCGAGGGCACGCGGCGCTACGACGAGTTCCAGCAGGCGTGCGCGCTGGTGCCCGACTACGCGTGCCTCAAGGGGACCGGGAAGAAACCCAGCGCCCCGCCGGAGGAGGACGACCAGACGCTGCTGCGCACGATCTGGCAGCGGGCGACCGCCGGCGCCCCGGCGCTCGAGTGCGAGGCGAAGCTGCCCGTCGACTCCTACCGCATTCGACGGATGCTGTCACACTGGGTCGAAGAGGGCTCGCTCGAACCCAGGTAGCCGCGCCCGGCCCCGCGTGCCGGCTGGTTCAGGGCGCGGCGACGGCGGTGCCGGCCGTCTTGCGCCGGAGGGCGAGCAGCGCCTTCAGCGACGCGTGCCGGTAGAGGTCCGAAAGCGTCGGGTAGTTGTACAGCGTCTCGGCGATCTGCGGCGCGGTCGCGCCGGCGCGCAGGAACGCCTGCCCGATGTGGATGAGCTCGCTCGCGCCGTGGCCGATCATGTGGACGCCGACCAGGCGGAGCGACCCTGCCTCGAACAGGAGCTTGAGCAGCCCGTCGGTGTCGCCGATGATCTGCCCGCGCGGGTTCATGTCGTAGTTGCCCCGTCCCACGAGGTACTCGATCCCCTGGCGTTCGAGCGTCTCCTCGCTCTCGCCGATGTAGCTCACCTCCGGGATCGCGTAGATGGCGAACGGCAACGTCTCCGTCTTCGGGGAGAGGCCGGGTATGCCGAACGCGTGGCGCATCGCCTGCCGGCCCTGCTCCATCGAGGTGCTGGCCAAGGCCGGGTAGCCGATCACGTCGCCGACCGCATAGATGTGCGGCACCGCGGTCTGGTAGTGCTCGTTCACGGCCAGCAGGCCGTAGTCGTTGGGAGTGAGGCCGACCAGCTCGAGCCCGATCCCCTTCGTGTTGCCGTCGCGCCCGACGCAGTAGAGCAGGACCTCGGACTCCAACGCACCCGCCTGATGCAGCGTGCAGCGGACGCTGGGCGGGTCGCCGGGCATCCGCTCGATCGCGGCGTGGCGGTCGTTGTGGATGATCCGGATTCCGAGCCCGGCCATCTCCCGTTCGAGGATCCCGACGATCTCGCGATCGACGTAAGGCAGCAGGCGGTCCCTCGTGTCGACGAGCGTGACCCCGATCCCGAGGGCGGCGAAGATGCAGGCGAATTCGACCCCGATCACCCCGGCGCCCAGGACGGTCATGGTCTTCGGCAGCCGCGGCAGGCCGAGGATCGTGTTGCTGTCGAACACCGACTCGCCGTCGAACGGGACGTCGGGCGGGCGGTTGGGGCTCGAGCCGGTGGCGAGGACGATGAAGTCGGCGCCCATGGACGCCACCACGCCGCCGTCCGGCCCGCAGATGGCGACGGTGTGCGCGTCGACGAGCCGCGCCTGTCCGACGAACACCTCGATCTTGTAGCGCTCCAGCGACTCGTTGATGATCTCGAGCTCGCGCTGGACCACCGTCCGCTCGCGGTGCATGAAGTCGTGGACCGTGATCTCGTCGGGGATCTCGCAGCGGATCCCCTCGAGCTTCTCGCGGGTGAGCGCGTGCACGAACAGCGCGCTCTCGCGCAGCGTCTTCGACGGGATCGTGCCCCAGTTGACGCGCGTGCCGCCGACGACGTGCTGGCGCTCGACCACGGCGACCTGCTTGCCGGCGCGGGCGGCCTGGATGGCGGCGCGTTCCCCGCCGGGCCCGCAACCGATGACGATCACGTCGAAGCGACGCATCGCGCCCTCCGGGATCGCGGGGACGACGTCGACCGCCGGACGGCGACGCCCACGGACGGCCTGGTGTGCACGGGTCGAATGCTACCAGAGAACGTGTCTCGTTCGGCAACGCGGATACGTCTCGCGGGGCGAGGCGGCCCTGCACCGCTACAATGCGCGGATGCAGCCCCGCCGCAAGCTGGCCTGGATCGCGGTGCTCTACTTCGCGGAAGGGCTGCCGTTCGGCATCGCGTACGACGTCTGGCCCGTCTACTTCCGCGTCCACGGCGTGTCGTTGGCGGCCATCGGGCTGATGAGCCTGCTCTCGCTGCCGTGGACCTTGAAGATGCTGTGGGCGCCGCTCGTCGACCGGTTCGGCTCACGTCAGCAGTGGATCTCGGCCTGCCTGCTGGTGCTCGCCGTCGTCGCGTTCGCCATCATCCCGCTCGACGCCGCGCACCCGTCGTGGCTCCTCTGGGGCGTCCTGCTGGCGTTCACCGCGGCGTCCGCGACGCAGGACATCGCGATCGACGCGTATGCGGTGGACGTCTCGACGCCGGCCGAGACCGGCGCCATCAACGGCGTGCGCGTGTCTGCGGCTCGCATCGCGCTCCTGGTCGGGGGAGGAGGCGCGATGACGCTGGCCGAGAGGACCGGCTGGACGCCGCTGTGGGTTGGGCTGTCCGCGCTCTTTGTGATCCTCGCCGTCGTCGCGTTCTGGAGCCCGCGTGTGGCCCTGGACCAGGCCGAGCGCCGCAAGCCGATCCGGCCGGTGCTGGGCTGGCTGCTGCGCTGGGAGATGCTCCCGGTCATCCTCTTCGTGCCGCTCTTCAAGCTCGGCGACTCGTTGTTGGGCCGCATGGTCAAGCCGTTCTGGGTCGACCGCGGGTACTCGCTCAAGGAGATCGGCCTGATCTCGGTCACGCTCGGCGTGGTGCTGACGATCCTCGGGGCGCTCGTCGGCGGGTGGTTCGTCAAGAGGTTCGGGATCTTCCGCAGCCTCCTGTGGCTCGGGATCGCCCAGGCGGCGCCCCACCTCGGGTACGCGGCGGTCGCGGCGTTCGACCTGCCGCGGGAGACCATCTACGCCGCGTCCATGGTCGAGTCGTTCGCGCAGGGGCTGGGCACCTCGGCGTTCCTGTCCTTCCTCATGAACCTGTGCGACAAGGAGCACGCGGCGACGCAGTACGCGCTCCTCTCCGCGATGTTCGCCGCCACCCGTGACGTGGCCGGAGCGTTCTCCGGCATCGGCGTCGAACGGCTGGGGTACTCGGCCTACTTCATCTGGACGGCGCTCCTCGCGGTGCCGATGCTGCTCCTGCTGCCGCTGGTCAGGCCCCGGATCCGGGAACAGGCGAGCGCCCCGGGGTCCGACTGAGGCGGCGCCGCTCCCGCGCCTCGCCGGCACCGTCGGGGGACGCGCTAAACTCCTGGGCTGCCGCCGGCCTCGCGGGGCGGCGGGGGGAGGGCACACCGTGCCGAGATTGACGCTGGGCCGATCGCCGCGGAGGCGCGCGCGCTGGCCGCTGTTGCTTCCGGTCGTCGCGATCGTTGCATTCGCGATGTGGGGCGCGCTGCGCCGCGGACCGGCGCCGGCGGTCGTCATCGAGACCGACCGTCCGGCGATCGGGACGGCGACCAAGGTCACGGCCCGCTTCTCCGAGCCGTCTCGAGGCCTTGGCTCGATCCGCCTCGAGTTGGTCCAGGGAGATAGGACGGTCGTCCTGGCCGAGCGGAGGTTCGAGCGCAGCGGTGCGTACGCGCTTCTCCGCGGGCGGTCCACGCCGACCGCCGACCTCGAGGCCGCGGTCGGACGCTCCGCACAGGCCTGGCTCACGGAAGGCGAGGTCGTGTTGCGGGCGACCGCCGACCGGATGGCGGGACCGCTGCGCTCGCACGCGCCCGTGGTCGTCGAGAAGCGCGTGGCGGTCCGCCTGCGGCCGCCTCGCCTCGAGCTGCTCTCGAAGCAACACTACGTGCGCCAGGGCGGCTCGGGGGTCGTGCTCCTGCGTGTCGGCGAGACCACGGCGCGCTCCGGGGTGCGCGCGGGTTCGGTGGAGTCGCTGTCGTTCCCGATGCCGGGCGGGGGACCCGGCGAGCGATTCGTCCTCTACGCCGTCCCCTGGGAACTCGACGACGTCGGCCAGATCCGCGCGTTCGCCGAGGACGACGCCGGCAATCGCGCCGAGCTGCCGTTCGTCGACCTGTTCAAGAAGTCGCCGCCGCGCGCCGACAAGCTCGAGCTCACCGACGAATTCCTCGCCAAGGTCGTGCCCGCGATCGCGAGCCAGACGCCGGGGTTCGACACGAGCGGGTCGCTGTTGGACCAGTACCTGCGGATCAACGGCGACCAGCGCCGCGCCACCCTGGCGAAAATCGCCGAGATCGCGAAGGACACGGAGCACGCGTTCCTCTGGCGGGGCGCGTTCATGCAGATGATCAACACGCAGCGGCGTGCCGGCTTCGCGGAGACCCGGACCTACGCGTACCACGGCCAGCCGGTGGACCACCAGACCCACCTCGGGCTGGACCTCGCCTCGACCGAGCACGCGCCCGTGCCGGCGGCCAACGCCGGCCGGGTGGTGTTCGCCGGGTGGCTCGTGATCTACGGCAACGCCGTCATCATCGACCACGGCTACGGGTTGATGAGCCTCTACGGACACATGTCGGCGCTCGCGGTCAAGCCGGGCGACGTCGTCGCCAAGGGCCAGACGATCGGAAACAGCGGCGCCACCGGCCTCGCGGGCGGCGACCACCTGCACCTCGAGATCTTCGTGCAGGGCAAGTCCGTGGACCCCTTCGAGTGGCTCGACGAGCACTGGATCCACGACAACGTCGCGACGAAGCTGACCCTGCCCTGAAAGCCCTGAAGAGATGAGTTGAGAGTTGAGAGTGAAGAGTGAAGAGTTGAAAGACGCGAATCCGTACCGGGTTCACCCGGCATCTCTCGGCTGCTAGTTTCTAACTCTTCACTCTCAATTCTTCACTCTTGACTCGTGGCAAGGCGGGATTGCCCGGCGGGACCGGGGAGACGTAGACTCGCGTCATGAGCGACGAGCGGAGCCTGCAGGACACGTTCGCACCGGCGACCCGGTGCTTCGGGTGCGGCCCGGCGAATCCGCAGGGGCTGCGCATCAAGAGCTTCGTCCGTGACGGCGAGGTGGTGGCCGTGTGGACGCCCGCGAAACAGCACGAGGCTTTCGACGGCGCGCTCAACGGGGGCATCATCGGCACCCTTTTCGACTGCCACTGCAACTGGACCGCCGCCCATCACCTCATGGTCGCGAGCGGCGCCGACAGGCCCCCGAGTACGGTGACGGCCGAATACCGGGTGGTGCTCAAGCGCGTGACGCCGACCAACGGTCCGGTGACCGTGCGCGCGAGGGTGGTGGAGGCCGGGGCCGACCGCGCCGTCGTCGAAGGCACGCTCGAGGCGGGCGGTTCGGTCACCGCCACCTGCCGCGGCGTCTTCGTAGCCGTCAAGGAAGGCCACCCGGCGTTCCACCGCTGGTGAGACCTCGCGCCGACCGCGGCCCCGAAGAGCGGCCACGCCCCCGGTTTGTGCTATAACGTGAACATGTCAGATCGGAAGTACAGGCATCGAGGGTATCAGGACGAGGCGCGCCCGGAAGAGCGGCGGACGCCCGAGACGGCGCCGCGGGAGCGCCCCGAAGGACCGCGCGGGCGGGGGCTCGGCGCGCCGACGCTGACGGTGTTCCGGTGTCGGATGTGCGGCACCCGGCAGCAGCTCTCCGGAACGGTCGCCCTCGACGCCACCTGCACCAATTGCGGCAACGACCTGCACACCTGCTCCAACTGCATCAACTTCGACACCTCGAGGCCCAACGAGTGCCGGAAGCCCGTCCTGCAGCGGGTCACGAACAAGTCCAGGCGGAACACCTGCGAGCTGTTCACCCCGAACACCGTGCAGGAATTCGGCTCCGACCGGCCGACCGCGGTCACGCCGGACGGGACGGCCGTCTCCAGCCCGCGCGCCGCGTTCGACGCCCTGTTCAAGAAGAAGTGACCTCAGCCCGCCGGCAGGCGGGCTGAGGTCATCCTGAGGCCCGAAGGGCCGAAGGATCCCAAGGAAGAGCGAGAAAGCACTCAGCCCGCCGGCAGGCGGGCTGAGGTCATCCTGAGGCCCGAAGGGCCGAAGGATCCCAAGGAAGAGCGAGAAAGCACTCAGCCCGCCGGCAGGCGGGCTGAGGTCATCCTGAGGCCCGAAGGGCCGAAGGATCCCAAGGAAGAGCGAGAAAGCACTCAGCCCGCCGGCAGGCGGGCTGAGGTCGTTTCGAGACACGTACGGGCGAAGGCCCCAACGCGGAGGCGGCGCTCCGGGGCACCGGGAGGTGGGTGGCACCCCGGAGGCGCTGGTCCTCGGACGCCGCTAGTCCATCTGGCGGCGCAGGTACGTCGGCGTGTCGAGTCCGGAGAAGTTCCCCACGTTGACCCCGTAGTCGTTGGGGAGGTTCGCCGGCAGGTAGGGGCTCGCTCGCCGAGCGAGCCGAAGTCATCCCGACCCTGAGCCCGAGCGCAGCGAGGGTGAAGGGGAGGGATCCCCTTGGTGACCCCGATGCGGGTCTGGTCTGTCCCGTGGGCGGGAGGCGGGGCTCTGAGACCGGGTCGCCGACCCAGTGGCGTTGCGCGAGACAAGGTACCGCGGTACGATCGCTCGTCGGCGTGAGAGCTCCGACCCATCTGCTGCGCCGAAGCGTTCGACGCCGCCCGCATCGGCGCCGGACCCCCGGCCCCGGATCCCGATGATGGCTGAACGCCCCGCAGACCCGCCCGATCCTGCATCAGCACGACAGCGCCGCTGGCCGTCGCGAGCGCGGTTGCCGTGGCGAGCCGTTCTGTCCGCGGGGGCCGTTGTCGCGAGCGTCTTCGCGGTTGTCCTCACGGCGTTCCCCGCTGGGGGGACCGACGTCTGCCTCTGGTCGCAGGCGTGGTGTCTGGTCGCTGCCCTGTTGTGGGTCGTGGCGGCGACCCCGATGCCGCGATCCGGTTGGGAACTGATCCGCCGGAGGAGCTCGTCGGTGCTGGCCGCGCTCGCGGTTCTGACGGTGGCGTTCGTGGTGAGGCACTGGTCGCTGGGTGTGCTTCCCCCACTCGATCGGACCGGGTTCGAGGAGCTGGAGATGGGCGCGGACGGCTATCGCGTGCTCACGACCGGCGTCCTGCCCCTGGAGTTCCGCTTCTCGAAGGCGATCAGCGCGCTCGGCCTGTCGTGGGGCGGAGAGAACCTGCACGCTCTGCGGGTGCCGTTCCAGCTGATGGGGTACGCGACGCTCCTCGTCCTCTGGCTCTGCCTGCGCAACCTGGGGGTGCGGCGCTGGCCGTCGGCGTTCATCGTCATCTCGGCCGCAGCCGCCCGCTGGTTCGTGATCGGGAGCGGCGTGGCGTACGAGGACTTCTCGCCGATCCTCTGGATGGAGCTGCTGCTGCTCTGCCTGATCAAGCTCGACTTCGGGCGGCGGAGCGCCGCGGCGTGGGCGGCGTGCGCCGGGGCGCTTGCCGGCGTTCTGATGTTCGAGAACAGCTCGTTCCGATTTGCGACGGTCTTCGCCGCTGTTTGGGTGGTCTGGCTCACGGCTGTCCGCGGCCGCGGGGCGTGGGAACGGTGGCGCCCGCTCGCGTACTTTTCTGCGACCGGCGCCCTCGTAGCCTTGCCGATGATGGCGGACGTGCTCCGCCGAGGGAGCCGCTCGATCTTCTTCGAGGCGATCGTACGATATGCGAACGGCCGGCCCACAGTCCTGCCGCCGAGGTTCGCCGCGAGCGTCGGTCAGTCGCTCGCGCTCATCGCGGGGTTGCCGATGCGCATCAGCTTCTACCTCGCTCCCGAGGCCAGCCACGCGATTCACCCTTTGCTTGGTGCGTTGTTCGCCGGGGCGGCGGTGACCGGCCTTGCCGTGCGCGGCCGCCCCCTCGTGCGGGCACTCGTCCTCGCGGCGCTCGGCGCCGTGATCGTGTGCAGCGCGACCACGAACTTCTTCGCGGCGTCGCGCCTGGCGCCGGTCCTGTCCATCCTGCTCCTGCCGGCCGGCGTCCTGCTCGAGGACATCGGTGCGTTCGTGCGGAAGGCGCTCGCCGCGGTGAACGGCCGTCTCGGTGTCTCCGGTCGCGTCGCGCGTTCGGGTTCGGCGCTCGGAAGCGCGTTGGTCTACGGCCTGCTCGCCGCCGCTGTCGTCAACGCGAGCGCACACCGCGTG
Source organism: uncultured Acidobacteriota bacterium (assembly GCA_963727275.1). Lineage (GTDB taxonomy): Bacteria > Acidobacteriota > Thermoanaerobaculia > Thermoanaerobaculales > Thermoanaerobaculaceae > RBG-13-68-16. The sequence goes on along the minus strand of CAVSFK010000012.1, from coordinate 567,631 downwards.
GCCGCGATGGCCGCCAGCTCCGACGTCCGGAACGAGTACCTCAACGACCAGTACGTGACGGCGAGCTACCTCGAGAAGGCGGCGGCGCCCGGCATGCACGTGCTCGTCGTCACGCCCACGGTCGAGCGCGACTGGACGAGAGGCGGGATCGCGTACTGGGTGTTCGCGAGGAAGCACCTCGATGTCCGCGGGACGACGGTGATGCCGCGTGCGGACGACGTGCCGGGCGGAGTTCTGTTGGTATACCGCCCGGAGGGCCGCCCACTCGAGGGGGCCGAGATCGCCGCGTTGCGTGAGCTGGCCAACCGCACGGGATCGAACCGCAGCTTGACGCTGATGAAGGGCCACGGCGGCCGCGTCATCCTGGGGTCGGTGTGCGTGCACTGCGACGGGCGGCGCAACCCGGGAGGTGCCTGAATCCCGCCGAAACGGTCTCCGAGGAGAAGGCAGCGCTCCGGGGCACCGGGAGGTGGGTGGCACCCCGGGGGCGCTGGTCCTCGGACGCCGCTAGTCCATCTGGCGGCGCAGGTACGTCGGCGTGTCGAGCTCGGAGAAGTTCCCCACGTTGACCCCGTAGTCGTTCGGCAGGTTCGCCGGCAGGTAGGGGCTCGCGAGGTCGGCCTGCCGTTCCGCTCGAGTCGGCTCCTTTGCAGGCAGGCGCTCGGGTGTGCGGGCGGGCCGGTCCTCCGCCGTGGCGCCGAACCCGGTGGCGACGACGGTGACCTGGATCTGCCCGGCGAGCTCGTCGCGCTGGCCGTAGCCGAAGAGGAACAGGCAGTCGGGAGCGCACCGCTTGGCGATGTACTCCGCGGCGTCGTTGATCTCGGCGATGCTCGTGTCGTGGCCCCCGATGAAGTTGACGAGGACGCGCTGGGCGCCCTCCAGGGAGGCCTCCTCGAGCAGCGGCGACGAGAACGCCTGCTGCGCCGCCTCGATCGCCCGGTGCTCGCCCTGCCCGCGGCCGATGCCCATGAGCGCCATGCCGCCGCCGCGCATCACGGTTTCGACGTCGGCGAAGTCGCGGTTGATGATCCCGGTCTCGTTGATGATGTCCGAGATCCCCTGGACGCCGTTGCGCAGCGCCTCGTCGGCGAGCTGAAACGCCTCCTCGACCGAGACCTGCGGGCCGACCATCTGGAGCAGGCGCGAGTTGGGGACCGTTATCAACGTGTCCACGCACTTGCGCAGCTCCTCGATGCCCTTGTCGGCGATGCGCGACTTCCGGGTGCCCTCGAACGCGAACGGCTTCGTGACGACGGCGACCGTGAGCGCTCCGGCGTCGCGTGCGAGGTTTCCGATCACGGGCGACGCGCCGGTCCCGGTGCCGCCCCCCATGCCGGCGGCGATGAAGACCATATCGGAACCCTCGAGGCACTCGATCAGCTCGTCGGTGCGGTCGAGCGCGGCGCGGTTGGCGGCGTCAGGGTCGCACCCCGCGCCGAGCGCCTTGCCGCGGGCGTTCGGCGTCACCAGCTGCAGCCGCAGCCCGGCGCGGCTGGCGCGCAGCGCCTGGCCGTCGGTGTTGACCGCGATGAACTCGACGCCCTTGATACCGGCGGCGATCATCCGGTTGACGGCGTTGCTGCCGCCGCCGCCGACCCCGACGACCTTGATCACGGCCGGCGAGGACTCGTCGGCGATGGTGATCGAAGGCGTGGGGCTCCCCTTGGAGTCGTCAAACATGATCATGATCCACCTCCCCTTTTCGCAAGAACCTTGCGTGATATCCGAGACCAGAGACCCTCGTGGCGCCGTTTGTCCCGCACCGTCGGGAGCGCCGAGGGGAGCATCAGGTTGCGGCCGTGGACCAGCAGGCCCACCGCGACCGCGGGTGACCGCACCGGGAGCTCGGAGCTCGCGAGCAGGTGCGTGGCGTCGGGAACGCCCTCGAGCTCGCCGAGGCGGGCCCGCTTGACGAAGACTTCCTCGGCGAGCGCCGCCAGGCCGTCGAGGTTGGCGCCGCCGCCGGAGAGCACGACCCCGGTACAGGGGGCGTCCTGCGGGATCTGCCGCCACACCTCGGCCGCGATCAACTCGAACGTCTCCTGCATGCGCAGCCGGATGGTCTTGCACAGCTCGCGGCGCGAGATCACGTGGCTGCCGCGGCCTTCGATCGTGGGCACGGAGATCGTCTCCTCCTCGCCCACGTCGGCGAGCAGCATGGTGCCCGCCTCGCGCTTGGCCTTCTCGGCGCCCGTCGCCGTGGTTTGGAACCGGTGCACGAGGTCGTCGTTGACCTTGTTGCTGCCGATCGGGAAGCAGCCGGCCGCGAGCAGCTTGTCGCCGGAGTAGGCGGCGTAGCTGGTGGTTCCGTAGCCGATGTCGATGAGCACCGCGCCGAGTCGACGCTCGTCGCCGGTGAGCGTGGCGTTGGCCGCGGCGACCGGGGCGAAGAGGAACTCCTCGACCTCGAGGCCGGCCTCGTTGATCGCCTTCTCCAGGGTCCGCACGGGGCTCTCCTGGCAGGCGAGCACGAACGCGTCGACGGCGAGCGCGCGGCCCACCATCGCCTGCGGGTCCAGGATGCCCTCCTGGTCGTCGACCGCATAGGTCGGGGTCACGACGTTCAGGACGGTGTGGCCGGTGGGCAGAGGCTGGCGCCGCGCCGCGTCGTGAAGCGCCTCGAGGTCGGCGAGCGTGACCTCGCGATTGCGGGCGCCCATGGAGATCATCGCCCGCGTGAGCCGGCCGCTCACGAATATCCCCGCCACCGACGCGATCACCTTCTCCGCGGGGAGCTTCGCCATGAGCTCGGCTTCCTCGGCGGCGGCCTTGATCGCCGCCACGACGGGTCTCATCTGCACGACTTGGCCCGAGCGCATCCCGCTCGAGGGGGCGAGCCCGACGCCGCGAATCACCATCTCGTCGTGGTCGGAGAGCTCGCCGATCAGCGCGAGGACGCGGTGGTTGCCGACGTCGAGGGCGGCGACGATGCGGGGGTCCTGCGCCATCACTCACCCTCTTCGGGCGCGGGTGGCGCGGGCATCACGGCGACGATGCCGGTGACCCGCGCGTCCAGTCGCTGGGGCGCCGGGTGCCGGGCGGTCCAGGCGGCGAGCACGCGCCGGGCCGCGACGAGGCCGCCGGGCTTGCCGGGATCCGCGAGCACCGGGAAGGCGATGTCGCTGAAATGCAGGCCGACGTCGTGCGGACCCACTCGGTCGATACGCACGAGGCCGGCGCCCCAGCTGTGCTCGAGCGTTCCCACCGCAGCGAGCGCCGTCGACCGCTCCTCGGGGAACGGGCCGAAGCCGTCGAGCTCGAGCAACGGGCCGCCGCCCACCGCGTCCGCGAGGATGCGCCCTCCGGCGTCGACCAGGCGGCGCGACCCGCCGTCCACGGCCACGGCCACCGGCTCGCGCTCGACCACATCGCAGCTCACGACGCCGTCGAGGGACACCCGGACGGTCGCGTCCGCGACCCACGGCAGCGCCCGCACGCTCGCGCGGAGCGCGCCGGCGCGCGCGGCGACCGTCGGGCTTCCGAGCGCGCGATCGAGGACCGCCTTGACGTCGTTCGCCGGGAAGCGATGGGTCCCCGCCACGCGCACCTCGCGAACCTGCAGCGCAACTGCGAGCGTGGCCGTGAGGGCGACGGCAGCGACGCCCAGGAGCCCGTTCACGACGAGCCGGCGCCCGGGGCGGCGGTGGCGGACGGACACGTTCACCGCGGCCCTCCCGCGAGCCATGCTTCGCCCAGGTGGACGACGTTGCCTGCACCGAGGGTCAGCAGCACGTCGCCGCCGCGGAGCAAGCCCGCGAGCATCGAGAGCGCCTCGTCGAACGAGGCCGCCGGACGGACCTGCCGATGGCCCGAGCGATGGGCGGCCCCCACGACCAGGTCGTGCGTGACGCCGGCGATCGGCTGTTCCCGTGCCGGGTAGATCGGGAGCACGATCACGACGTCGGCGCCGAGGAGCGCCTCGCCGAACTCGCGCGCGAAGTCCCGCGTCCGCGAGAACAGGTGGGGTTGGAAGGCGACGATGATCCGGGCGTCCGGGAAGCTCTGGCGGGCGGCCTGGAGCGTTGCCGCCACCTCGGTGGGGTGGTGGGCATAGTCGTCGACGAGAACGACGCCGTCGCGCTCGCCTTTGCGCTCGAAGCGGCGGGCGACGCCGGTGAACGTCCCTACCGCCGAGGCGACCTGATCGAACGGCACGCCGATCTCGAGCGCCGCGGCGGTCGCTCCGAGGGCGTTGGCGAGCATGTGGCGCCCGGGCAGCGGGAGCGCGAGCTCGCCGACCTCGCCGCCGCGGACCACGACCCGGCACGTCGCGCCGGAGCTGGCGAGGCGGACGTTGCGGCCGTGAACGTCCGCCTGAGGCGAGAAGCCGTAGGTGACGGTGCGTCGCGCGAAGCGCGGCAGCAGCCGGCGGACGCCGGGGTCGTCGAGGCAGGCGACCGCGGCGCCGTAGAACGGCACGCGGTTGGCGAAGCTGACGAAGGCGTCCTCCATCGCGGCCACCGAACCGTAGGTGTCGAGGTGCTCGGCCTCGACGGTCGTGATCACCGCGAGCACGGGGAAGAGCGCCAGGAACGAACGGTCGAACTCGTCGGCCTCGCACACCATGTACTCGGAGCGGCCGAGGCGGGCGTGTGCGCCCAGGAAGTGCATCCGGCCGCCGACCACGACCGTCGGGTCGAGCCCGGCGCGCGTGAGGATGAACCCGGTGAGGGAGGTGGTCGTGGTTTTGCCGTGCGTGCCGGCGACCGCCACGGCCCACTTGAGCCTGGAGATCTCCCCGAGCATCTCCGCCCGCCGGATCACCGTGACGCCGCGCTGCCGGGCGGCCTCCACCTCGGCGTTGTCCGCTGCCACCGCCGAGGAGACGACGAGTACGTGGACGCCGTCGAGGTGGTCGGGCGCGTGGCCGAGCCTCACCGGGATGCCGAGGCCGACCAGGCGCTGCGTGGCCTCGCTCTCGGCGAGATCGCAGCCGGAGACCGTGAAGCCCTCGCCGTGGAGGAGCTCCGCGAGGCCGCACATGCCGGTGCCCCCGATCCCGACGAAATGGAGGTGGCCGACCTTGCCGAAGTTCAAGCGGCACCTCCGTGAACGGGTGCGGCGACGTTCGCCGCGAGGCCGCCGGCCCGCAGGACCATGGCGGCAACTTCGCGCGCGGCGTCGGCGCGGGCGAGCGCCGCGCCGGCGCGGCCCCGCTCGACGAGGCGTTCCGGCGACGCCAGCAACCGCTGGAGCGCGTCCGCCAGCGTCTCGGTGGTCGCCTCGCGCTCGGACAGCACGTCGGCGGCGCCCGTCCCGGCGAGGGCGAGGGCGTTGGCGAGCTGGTGCCCGTGGGCTGCCGCCGCGAACGGAACCAGGAGCGACGCGCGTCGCGCCGCGGCGAGCTCCGCGATCGTGAGGGCGCCGGCGCGGGCGACGACCAGGGCGGCCGCGGCCATCGCCGTCGCCGGGCGCTCGAGGAACGGCACGACGTCGACGGCGGCGCCGATGGCGGCGTAGCGCTGGCGCACCTCCTCGACCCAACGCGGCCCCGCCTGGTGGACGACGTGCGGCAGCGGGCCGCGCCGTCCCAGCTCGGCGAGCGCCTCGGGCAGCGCCCGGTTGAGGAACGCCGACCCCTGGCTGCCCCCGAGGACGAGCACGGCCGGAGGTCCCGGCGGCGGCGGCGGCACCGCGAAGAACTCGGGCCGCACGGGGTTCCCGGTCCAACGCGCCGGTTGCGACGGGAACGCGGCGACGGTGCTCGCGAACCCGCACGCCACCGCGACCGACCATGGAGCGAGCACGCGGTTGGCGACGCCGGGCAGCGCGTTCTGCTCCTGGAGGACGACCGGCACGCCGAGCAGGTCGGCCGCGAGGGCGCCGGGCACGGATGCATAGCCGCCCACCGCGAGCAGCGCGCCGGCGCGGCGGCGGAGCAGGAACCGCAGGGCGTGGACCACGGCGGGCAGGACGCGCAGGGCTGCGGCGGCCTGGGCGCGTCGCGACCGGCCGGCCGCGCCGGTGACGGCGAGGAGGCGGATCGGGATCCCGGCCTCGGGGACGCGCGTGGCTTCCAGCCCGCGACGGGCGCCGAGCCACGACACCGTCGCACCCGCCTTCGCGAGCTCGGCCGCGACGGCCAGACCGGGGAAGAGGTGCCCCCCGGTGCCGCCGCCGGCGATCACGATCTCGCTCACGTGCCCTCCTTGCCGATGTTGAGCAGGAGGCCGACCGCGACCAGCGTCAGCGCGACGTCGGAGCCGCCGGCGGAGAGCAGCGGCAGGGGCAGGCCCTTGGCGGGGAGCAGCTTCAGGCAGACCGAGACGTTGAGCAGCACCTGCACCGCCAGGGTCACGGTGAGGCCGGCGGCGAGCAGCGCGGCCGTGCGGGTGCTCGCCCGGCGCGTCGCGGCGAGCGCGCGCGCCACGACGACGCCGAGGATCGCGAGCGTACAGAGGGCGCCGACGAAACCGAGCTCTTCGCCGATCACGGAGAAGATGAAGTCGGTGTGCGGCTGCGGGAGGTAGAACAGCTTCTGCAGGCTCTGGCCCGGGCCGCGCCCGAAGATGCCGCCTCCGCCGATGGCGATCAGCGACTGCTGGACCTGGTAGCTGGTCTCGCCGAAGAACGTGCGCAGCCTCTCCATGCGGTACGGCTTGAGGGCGATGGCGATCAGGAACACGACGCCGGCGGCGGCGGCCATGGCGGCGAGCGGCTTGGGCGGGACCTCCGCGAGCACCAGCACGGTGGCCGCGGCGACGGCGAGGAGGACGGCGGATCCGAGATCGGGTTCGGCCAGGACCAGGAGGACCGTCAACCCGACCATGGCGAGCGCCGCTCGATGGGCGCGGGTGCGCTGCCTGGGATCGCGCCACGCCCTCCCCAACAGTGCGGCGAGCGCCAACGGCAGCGTCACCTTGGCGATCGCCGAGGGTTGGATCGAGCTGACGGGCAGCTGGAGCCAGCGGTGCGTGCCGGCGACCCTCGGCTGGAAGAACGCCATCAGCAGCGCCGCCCACGTCACGGCGAGCAGCGCGAACGCGGTCTTCCAGCTCGTGAGCTTCTCGAGGGGGACGAACGTGGCGACCAGCATGCCCCCGAGGCCCAGTACCACAGCCACCAGCTGCCGGATCGCGAACTCGTACTCGGAGACGTGGTACTGCTCGAGCGCCCGCGGCCCGGACGCCGAGCCGACCATCACCACGCCCACGGCCGCGGCGACGACGGTGGCGCCGAGGAGAACGCGGTCGATCTGCCGGGTCCGCGGCATCAGGCGCCCCCGGAGGCCGCTCGCGCCATGCGCGCGAACTCCTCGCCCCGGTGTGCGTAACTCTTGAACTGGTCGAACGAGGCACAGGCCGGCGAAAGCAGGACCGTGTCGCCCGGCCGCGCCGCCGACGCGGCGCGGCGCACCGCCTCGTCGAGGGTGACGCACCACTCGAGCGGCGCGACGCCTTCGAGAGCGGCGGCGATCGCCGGGGCGGCCTCGCCGATGAGGTAGACCCTCGCGAGGCGACCCTCGGCCGCCGGCCGCAGCTCCCGGAAGTCCTGGCCCTTGCCGAGGCCGCCGAGAACGAGGTGCACCGTGCCCGGCGGATAGCCCGCGAGGCCCGCCGCGGTCGCCCCGATGTTGGTGCCCTTGGAGTCGTCCACCCAGCGCACGCCGCGGGCCTCGGCGACGACCTGATGGCGGTGGGGCAGCGTTACTGCGGCGCGCAGCGCCGCCGCGATCGCCTCGCGCGGAACGCCGAGCCGGCTGGCCGCGAGCGCGGCCGCGAGCGCATTGGCGACGTTGTGGTCTCCGAGGAGAGGAAGGTCCGAGCGGTTCAGCAAGGGCTCGCCGTCGAGCACCAGCGCGCCGCCCGCCAGGTGGGCCTCGGCGCGGGGATCCGCCAGCGAGAAGCGTGCGAGCCGCGAGCGCACGGCGAGCTCCGCCAGCGCCGGGTCGTCGGCGTTGAGGACGGCGGTGTCGTGCGCCGTCTGGTGGGCGAATATCCGCGACTTGGCGGCGAGGTACGCGGCGAGCGACGGGTGGCGGTCGAGATGGTCGGGGGAGACGTTCAGGAGCACCGCCACGGCCGGGCGCAGCGTGGCGCAGCCCTCGAGCTGGAACGACGACAGCTCGAGCACCACCGCGTCCCACCCCCCCGCGAGCGCCAGCTCGCTCGCCGCCGTTCCGATGTTGCCGCCGACGCCGGTCGTCAGGCCGGCTGCGCGGCCGATCGCGCCGAGCAGCGAGGTCACGGTGGTCTTGCCGTTGGAGCCCGTGACGCCGACGATCGGGACCCCGGTCAGCGCTCGGCCGGCGAGCTCCACCTCGGCGATCACCTCGAGCCCGCGCCGGCGCGCCTCGACGAGGAGCGGGAGATCCCAGGGGACGCCCGGCGAGACGACGACGAGGCGGGTGCCGTCGAGCAGCTCGGGTGCGTGGCCGCCGGCGCGCGTCGTCACCCCGGCCGGCAGCTTCGCGACGGCGTCGCCGAGCTCGGACTCGACCTTGCGATCGTTGGCGATCACCGTCCAGCCCTGGTGGACGAGGAGCGCCGCCGCCGCGACGCCGGAAGCGCCGAGACCGACGACGAGCGCGCGGGAAGGCGTGGCCGCGCTCATCGTAGCTTCAAGGTCGCGAGTCCCATGAGAGCGAACATCAGCGCGACGATCCAAAACCGCACCACGACCTGTGTCTCGGCCCACCCCGAGAGCTCGAAATGATGGTGCAGCGGCGACATGCGGAAGATCCTCTTGCCCCGGGTCTTGAAGCTGATCACCTGGGCGATGACCGAGAGCGCTTCGGCGACGAACAGCCCGCCCACCAGCACGAGGAGGAGCTCCTGCTTGGCGATCACCGCGGTGCCGCCGATCGCCGCTCCGAGGGCGAGCGAGCCGACGTCGCCCATGAACATTTCGGCGGGGTGGCAGTTGAACCAGAGGAACGCGAGCGACGCGCCGACCATCGCGGCGCAGAAAACCGTCACCTCGCCCGCGCCGGGCACCGAGGGAATCTGGAGGTACTTCGCCAGCTTGGCGTTGCCGGCGAGGTACGTGAACACGGTGTAGGTCCCGAAGGCAATCAGCACGGATCCGATGGCGAGGCCGTCGAGACCGTCGGTGAGGTTGACCGCGTTCGACGAGCCCACGAGCACGAGGGCGACGAACGGGACGTAGAGGAGGCCGAGGTCGAGGCGGACGTTCTTGAAGAACGGCGCGACCAGCTCCCCGCCGTACGGCCCGTTGCCGGCGACCAGACGGATGACGGCGGCGACCGCGAGGCCCGCCACGACCTGCAGCCCGAGCTTCTGCCACGCGCGCAAGCCCAGGTTGCGTCCACGGCGCACCTTGAGGATGTCGTCGAGAAGGCCGATGGCGCCGAACAGGAGTGTCGTGATCGTGATGACCCAGACCCACGGCTCGGTGAGGTCGCCCCAGAGCAGCATCGGCACCACCACGGCCGCCAGGATCAACAGGCCGCCCATGGTCGGCGTGCCCGCCTTGGCCTGGTGCGAGACGGGCCCCTCCGCACGGATGGTCTGGCCGATCTGGCGTTTCCGCAGCGCGCGCACGAGGGCGGGGCCGAGCGCAATGCCGACCACGAGCGCGGTGAGGATCGCGAGCGCCGCCCGGAACGTGATGTAGCGGAAGACGTTCAGCGGGCCCCAGACGGTGTGCAGCTCGTAGAGCAGCCAGTACAGCATCAGCGCAGCCCCCGGACGAGCCCGTCCACGACCACGTCGAGCCCGACGCCGCGCGAGCCCTTTACGAGCACGACGTCGCCGGACCGGAGGAGGCGGCGCACGAGATCGAGCGCTACTGCGGCGTCGGGGACGTAGTGCGCCCGCCCTCCGCCCACAGCCCGCGCGATCTCGGTGGCCGGGGCGCCGCCCACCGCGACGACGAGGTCGGCCGCCGCCGCGGCGCGGCGCCCGATCTCCTGATGGAGAACGACCGAGGCGGGCCCGAGCTCCAGCATCTCGCCGAGCACCGCCACGCGCCTCCCCGGGGAGCCGGCCAGGAGCTCGAGCAGCGCCTTGGCGGCCTCCGGCGAGGAGTTGTAGCTGTCGTCCACGAGCGTGATCCCACTCCCGAGGCGATGCACCTCACCCCGCCGCGGTGCCGGACGCAGTGCCGATGCGGCGAGGGCGATCTGCTCCGGCGCCACCCCGACGGCGAGCGCGAGGGTGGCCGCCGCGAGCAGGTTGACGGCCTGGTGGCGGCCGGGCAGCGCCCACTCGACCTCCGCCGGTCCGAGCGCCCCGGCGAGGGTGAAGCGGGCGCCGAGCAGGCCGCGGCCTTCGTAGCGCTCGATCCAGAGGTCCGACGAGCCCGGCACGCCGTAGCGAACCACGTTGCCGGCGAAGTGCGCGGCGAACGCGGCGACCCGCGAGTCGGCCGCGTTGAGCACCAGCAGGCCGTCGCGGCGGAGGTGCCGCAGAAGCTCCGCCTTGGCGGCGGCGATCGCCTCGATGTCGGGGAAGAACTCGAGGTGAACCGGAGCCACGACCGTGTACAGCGCGGCGTCGGGCTGGGCGATCGCGCCGAGGCGATCGAGCTCGCCCGCGTGGCTCATGCCGAGCTCGGCGACCATCCACGCGATGCCGTCGGGCTGGTTGCACACCTCGGCCGGAAACCCGGTCTCCGAGTTCCTGTTGCCGCTGGTCGCGCCGACGCGGTACGTCGTCCCGAGCAGTGCCGCCAGGAACTCCTTGGTGGTGGTCTTCCCGAGCGAGCCGGTGACCGCCGCCAGGGAGTACGCGGCCGCGGCGCGCTCCGCCGCCGCGATGCGCTGGAGCGCCCGGAGGGTGTCGGGCACGACGATCTGCGGCAGGTCGGATGCGATTCCCCGGGCGACGAGCGCGCCCGCCGCGCCCGCCTGCGCCGCGTCGCCGACGAACGCATGGCCGTCGGTGCGGGCGCCGGCCAGCGCCACGAACAGGTCCCCGGGCCGCACGGCTCGTGAGTCGATCGCGACCCCGGTCACCAGCGGCGTGCCGTCGCCGCGCAGCTCGGCGGCGAGGAGCCCGGCCAGGCCGGCGACGGTCGAGCGGATCACCCGCGCCTCCGCTGCGCGAGCTCACGAATCACGGCGCGGTCGTCGAACGGGACGGTCCGGTCGGCGAAGATCTGCTCGGTCTCGTGGCCCTTGCCGGCGACCACGACGACGCAGCGGTCGTCGGCGAGCGACAGCGCGGCCGCGATCGCCTCGCGGCGGTCCGGGATGACGAGCGCACGCGGGTTCCCCGAGGACCGCACGCCTTCCATGACCTGCGCGATGATCGCGCCCGGATCCTCGCTGCGGGGGTTGTCCGAGGTCACGACGGGGACGTCCGCGAGACGGCCGACGGTCTCGCCCATCGGCCCGCGCTTGCCGTGGTCGCGGTCCCCGCCGCAGCCGAACACCACGACGAGGCGGCGGTCGCCGACCTCGCGCAACGCGAGGAGGACCTGCTCGAGGGCGTCGGGCGTGTGGGCGTAGTCCACGAAGACCGGGAAGGGCGTCCCGGCCGCGACGGGCTCGAGGCGGCCCGGCAGCGGCTCGGCCGCTTCCAGACCCTGCACGATCGCGTCCATCGGCCAGCCGAGCGCCACCCCCACCGCGGCCGCGGCGAGGGCGTTTCGCAAGTTGAATCGGCCGACCAGCGGCAGCTTGACGTGGGATTCGCCGGCGGGCGAGCGCAGCAGGAAGGACGTCCCTGCGAGGCCGAACGCCGCGCCGAGCGCGGTCACGTCGCTGCTCGCGCCGAGCCCGAAGGCCAGGTCCCCGGGGTGCGGCGACGCCGCGAGGCGCGCCATGAACGGATCGTCCGTGCCCAGGACCCGGCGACCCGGCGGGTCGCGGCGGAGCTGCTCGCCGAGGCGCGACTTGGTCGCGAAGTAGCCCTCGAGGTCGCCGTGGAAATCGAGGTGGTCACGGGTGAGGTTGGTCCACACCAGCGCGTCGAACTCGAGGCCGGCGACGCGGTCCATGGCGATCGCGTGCGATGAGACCTCCATCGCGGCGACGCTGCCCCCGGCGTCGGCGAGCTCCGCCAGCAGAGGCGCCAGGTCGGTGGCCTCCGGCGTTGTGCGAACGGCGCGCTCGCTCCGTTGCGGCAGCGTGTACGCGACGGTGCCGAACGTCCCCGGGCGCTCCCCTGCCGCCGCGGCGATCCGTCCGACGAGGCCCACCACGGTGCTCTTCCCGTTGGTCCCGGTGACCCCGACCATGCGCAGCCGCCGCTCGGGATGGCCCGCCACCGCCCACGCCGCCAGCGCGGTCGCGTGCCGTGCGCGCTCCACCGCCAGCCACGGAAGCCCGACGCCGGGATCGCGGTCGGAGAGGACGGCCGCCGCGCCCCGCTCCCGCGCCTCGGCTGCGAACTCGGTCCCGTGCCGTGTGAGGCCCGGCAGGGCCGCGAACACCCACCCGGGACGCACGGCCTGCGACACGTGCGTGATCCCGAGCACCGGGGCGTCCGCACCTGTGAGCGACGCCCCGCAGGCCGCGGCGAGCTCGGAGAGGGTCACACCTGCTCCCCGCTGGACGGTGCGAGCCGGAGGAGCGTCACGACGCGCGCGGCGATCCTCCCGAACGCCGGCGCGGCGACGTCGGCGGCCCAGTAGTTGCTCACGGGCTCGTCCACGCACACGACCAGCACGGCGCGCGGCTCGGGCATCGACACGAACCCGGCGAACCACGCTACGTGACGGTGGCTCGTGTAGCTGCCGGCGAACGCGCGCTGTGCGGTGCCGGTCTTGCCGGCGACGAGGTAGCCCGGCACCTCCGCTGCCTTGCCGGTTCCTTCCTCTACGACGGCCTCCAGCATGGTCGCGACCGCGTTCGCGACCGCAGCCGGAAGGATCCGGGTCCCCGGCTGGGGACGCGAAGGGGTGATGGAACGTCCGGCGCGGTCGCGCGTCTCGGCGACCAGACGCGGGTGCACGAGCAGCCCGCCGTTGGCGAGCGCCGCGTACGCCTGGGCGAGCTGCAGCGGCGTCGTGCTGATTTCCTGGCCGATCGCGAGGCACGCCCGGGAGAGCGCCGACCAGTAGCGAGGGCCGCGATAGATCCCGCGGGCCTCGGCCGGCAGCTCGACCTGCGTCGGCTGGCCGAACCCGAAATCGCGGATCGCCGCATCGAGCTGCGCCGGATCGAGTCGCAGCGCGATGCGGATCGCCCCGGTGTTGGAGGACTTCGCGAGCACCTCCCGCACCGGCAGCAGGCCGAACCGGGCGTGGTCGTGAATGAACACGTTGGCGATCTGCACCCCGCCACCCGAGCAGTCGACGATCTCGGAGGGGCCGAGCACTCCCGCCACCAGGGCGGCCGCGACCGTGAACGGTTTGAACGTGGAGCCGGGTTCCAACGCGTCTTCGATCGCGCGGTTGCGGCGCGCGTCGGGCGGTCCCTCGCCCGGGCGCGCCGGGTCGTAGGACGGCAGCGACGCGATGGCGAGCAGGTCGCCGTTCTCCGGATCCAGGACCACCGCGGAGGCGCCCTTGGCGCCGGTCTCGGCGATCGTGCGCGCGAGCTCCTGCTCGACCGCCTCCTGGATGCGGGAGTCGAGCGTGGTCACCAGCGACTGGCCGGGGCGTCCCGGCCGCTCCATGCGCAGGACGAGCGACGTCGGCGAGGTCTTGCCGTCGCGCAGCTCCCGGTAGACGCTCGGCGACCCCCGCAGCGTGCGGTCGTAGAAGCGCTCGAGCCCGGCCTGGCCGACCCCTTCGCCGTTCACGAAACCGATCGTGGCGGCGGCCAGGGTGCCGTGCGGATAGACGCGACGCTGGGTCGGCTGGGTGCCCACGCCCTCCTGACGCATGCGCACGACCGCGTCGGCGACCTGAGGGTCGAGGTCCTTGGCGAGGTAGAAGAAACCGTCGTGCTCGCGCAACTGGGCGAGCACGTCCGTGGCCGGCTGTCCGACGATCGTTGCGAGGCGGGACGCCACGTTCGGCAAGTCCTCGCTGGAGATCTGGCGCGGGTTGACGTAGACCGCCACGCGTTCCAGGCTTCCGGCGAGCAGGCGTCCGTCACGGCTGACGATGTCGCCTCGCGTCTCGGCCACCTTGACGGCGCGCTCGCGTTGCCTGGCGGATTCCTCCTCCCAGCTGCGGTGCTCGACGACCTGGACCTGAGCCAGACGGACCACCACCACCACGGCCCATGCCACGAGCACCCGGACGATCCACCGCAAGCGGTCGGCGCCGAGCGTCATCGCGGCCTCTTTCGGGACGCCTTCGTCGCCGCCGCCGGGCGCGGGTCGTCGGGCGCCTTGGGGCGCTCGATGTCGCCGGTCGCGGTGAGCCGGGCCATCTGCCCGGGCGCCACCAGAGTCAACCCCAGCGCATCGAGGTCGGCGGCAAGGACCGCGGGCGAGGTCAGCACCTCGCGCTCGAGCAGGAGCCGGCGTTGCTCGCGCTCCAGTTGGTCGACCGTCCGCGAGAGCTGTGCCATCTCGTAGCGCATGCGCAGCGTCGCCTGGCGCGGCGCCACGAACGCGGCCATGACGACGCTCACCGCGGCCGCGCCGGCGAAGCAGAGGGCGACCCAGCGCCGCCACCGCGTGTCGAGCTGACGGTGCAGGAAGGCGTTGTTCGGGCGATAGCCGCCGACCCTCACTCCAACCTCCGCGCGACACGGAGGCGGGCGGAGCGCGACCGCGGGTTTCCCGCCACCTCGGGTTCGCCGGGCGTCAGCGGTTTGGCGGTGATGACCTCGAGCAGGCGCTCCGGCCGGCACGTGCAGCCGAAGCTGCCGGGAGGGCACACGCACCGCCCCGACAGATGGCGAAGGGACCGCTTGACGATGCGGTCCTCGAGGGAATGGAACGCGATGATCGCGAGGCGGGCGCCCGGCCGGAGCAGCCGTGCGGCCTGGTCGAGGGCGGACGGGATCGCCTCGAGCTCGCGGTTGGTGGCGATACGCACGGCCTGGAACGTCCTCGTCGCCGGGTCGATGCGTCCTCGCGCCGAGCCGACCGCCGCGTGAACCAGACGGCGAAGCTCGCCCGTCGTGCGGATCTCTCGCGTCAGGCGGGCGCGGACGATGGAGCGGGCGATCCGTCGGGCCCGCGGCTCCTCACCGAACTCGCGCAAGACCCGCACCAGCTCCTCCTCTGAGATTTCGGCCAGGAGCTCCGCGGCCGTCGCCCCCTCCCGCCCGAAACGCATGTCGAGGGGCGCGTCGTGACGGAAGGAGAACCCCCGTTCCGGAGTGTCGAGCTGCAGCGACGACACCCCGAGGTCGAACAGCGCCCCGTCCAGCGCCTCGACGGCGTACGTCTCGGCGATCTCCGCAAGTCGCCGGTACGACCCGTTCACGAGCCTCACGCGGTCCGCGAACGGTGTGAGCCGCTCCCTGGCCGCCGCGAGCGCCGCGGGGTCCAGATCCAGGCCCAGAAGGTGCAGGTTCGGCCGGGAAGCGAGCAACGCGTGGGCGTGACCGCCGAGACCGACCGTAGCGTCGAGGAGCCAACCGCCGTCCGGTGGCGCGAGCGACGCCTCGACTTCGGCGAGCAGGACTGGTTGATGTTCGACCGGGGCCATGGTGCATCACTGCTCCAGCGCGGCGAGCGCGGCGAGCTCCTCGGTCGTGAATGCGGTGGCGAGCTCGGCCTGCGCCCGCTCCCGCGCGACGACCGCGAGAAAGCGCCCGCGCCCGGAGACCACGACCTCGCCGTTGCCCTGGAGGACTTCCCGCAGGAGCGCCGGGACCAGGACGCGCCCCTGGGTGTCCAACTCGTCTTCCTGGCCGTAGTTGGCGTGCTCGAGCAGGCGCTGGACCAGGGGTTCCATCGACGGGCGGGCGAGGAACCGGCGCTCCAGCTCCTCCCAGACCGTAAGGGGGTAAACACGGAGCTCGAGCGGCGAGAGAGAGGTCACGAAGACGCGCCCGCCGTACCACTCCTCGATCTGAGCCTTGAGGCGGGTGGGGAGCTTGAGGCGTCCCTTGTCGTCGACGGAAGCCTGGTAGCTGCCGCGAAAATTCTCCATCTCCCCCTCCGGAAACCCGCGAGCGCGGGGCGTGGGCCACGATGGTCCACTTCGTTCCACTTTTGTCCACCGCCATCATGAGGTCGCACGGGCTCGCTGTCAAGGTGGGGGAGTGACGCGAAGCACGCTCCGCACGGGCTCGGAGCCGGGTGCGGACGCTGCCGGCGCGACGAGGTTTCGGAGGGGTGCTACCTCGGGCTCGTCATGAGCTCGGGGTGGGTTTCGACCACGTAGCGTTTCTTGAGCTCGGCGACCACGCTCGTGAGATGGGAGCGGTAGCGGTCCGAGAGCTCACGGTCGCGAAGCTCGGCCTCGACCTCGTGGAACGGACGGACCGAGGGCGGGATGCGCTCGACGAGGCGGACCACGTGGATCCCGGCAGGACTCGTGAACGGCTCGGAGATCTCGCCCGGCTTCATCTTGGCCACGGCGTCGCGGACCTCCGGTCGGAGATCGGTGACGAGCACGGTGCCGAGGTCGCCCCCGGTCGCCCGCCCGGCCGCGACCTCCTGATCGACGAGCGCTTTGAAGTTCCCGTCCGAGCGTGCGGCGGCCACCAGTCGTCGCGCGGTCGCCAGCCGCGCCGCGTCCTCGTTCGAGTCGGCGCCCGGCGCCATCACGAGGTGCTCGAGATGGACCCGCTCGCCGATCGTGAACTGACTCTTGTCGCGGTCGAAGCGTTGTCGCAGCTCCTCCTCGGTGATCGGGAGATCGCCGACTTCCTTTCGGAGCAGGCGGCTGACCAGGAGGTTGTCGCGCACTCGCTCCCTCAGGCCGTCAAGCGTCATGCCCATCCCGCGAAGCACCGTCTCGAACGCGGCGTCGTCGGGGACGTGGTTCTGCTCGCGAAGTTGCTGGATCGCCGCGTTGAGCTCCTCGCTCGACACCTCGAGCTTGAGCTCATTGGCGCGCTCGAGCATGCAGAGCTGGTCGGCCGCGTCCTGGATCAGATCCGGGTACTGCTCCGGCGTCACGGGCTTCCCGGTCTCGGCGGAGTTCTCGTTGGCGCGCGCCCGGATGTCGGACGTGGTGAGGATGCGGTCGTTGACCCGCACGACGATCCCCTCGACGAGGCGCCGCTCGGCGGCGCCGGCCGCTGCGACGCCGATCACGGCGGCGACTGCGCACATGGGAACGAATCTCATGATGCCCCCTCGAACGGGTTGCGGCAGGGGAAGCTCGCCCCGGCGCAGTCAACCCGCACACCTATCCGGCCTGCCAGCTCGCGGAGGCACGCCTGCCGCGCCGCCTCGGTCGACTGGGCCGCCAGCTGGGCGCGCACCCGCTCGCGCAGCTCGGGGTCCGGCCCGCCCCCGCCCGCCCGACGCTCCACGACCTGGAACACGTGCCAACCCGCGTTGCTCGGTACGGGCTCACTCAGCTCGCCAGGCGCGAGCCCGAATACGGCGGCCTCGAATTCGGGCGGAAGCTGGCCCCGTTCGACCCAGCCCAGGACCCCGCCGTTGGCGGCGTTGGGGGCGCGCGAGGCCTCCCTGGAGAGGGCCACGAAGTCCTCGCCGGCGCGCGCCCGGTCGCGGATCGCTCGCGCGGTGGTCTGGTCGGGTAGGACCAGCTGTCGCAGCCGGAGACGTTCGCCGGTGTTGGTCAGCTCGGGGTGCGCCGCGACGTAGGCGTTCACCTGTGCGTCCGTCGGAGACGGCGGGGGCGGGCAGAGCGAACTCACGAGCTCGCGGACGCGTGCGTCGCGAGCGTTCGGCGCGAGGTTGCGGTCGGCTGGGGACGGGGACGCCGCGAGCAACACCTCTTCTTCGAGGTAGCGGTCGAACATGGCGCCGGCCAGCTCGGGCGAAACCTCCGCCAGGGAGCGGCCGGTCTGGGCGCTGACGAAACCCGCGAGTTGGCTGAGCGTGATCGCGCGATCGCCGACCACGGCCAGACGCTCCGGCGTTCCCCGGCAGGCGGCGGCGGATACGGCGGTCAGCACCACCGGAAGCCAGTGGGTGCGCACGCCCACGGGCCGGAGTCTAGCACCAGGGTCGAAGCCGCCCTGCGCACAGCCTTCGTCACACCGCCGGCGCGCGGCGCCGCCGGCGTACCGGCCCGTCACGGCAGCCCGTTGGGAGGGTTCAGGTAGCGGGCGAGGAACTCGTAGATCTCCCGGCGCGCCTGCCGGGCCAGGGCGGTGTCCATGCGGTCGAAGCTGTGCCCCCCGGGCGCGTCCTGGTAGACCTTGTACTCGAACTTCTTTCCGGCGGCCTTGAGCGCCTGGATGAGGTGCTCCACCTCGATGACGTTGACGTCCTCGTCGTTGGTATTGGTGTGGATGAGCAGCGGGACCGCGAGCTTGTCGACGTTCCACACCGGGGAGCGCCGTTTGTACTCGCCGATGTCCTCGTGCACCGTCTTCCCGATGTGGTACTTGGCCGAGAACTCGTCCTCGTAGCTCTTGCCCTCGTACCCCATACGCTGGATGAGGTCGGACACGGGCATGCCCGCGAACACGCAGGCGTAATCGGCCGGGTGCGCGAACGTCTCCATCAGGACGATCAGGCCCCCGTGGCTCCAGCCGATCAGCCCGACGCGCTTGGGGTCCGCGAAGTCGAAGTTCGCGAGCGCCCACTCCTTGCTCGCGTGGATGTCGTCGACCTCCCGCCCGCCGTAGTCGATCTCCTCGTAGAAGTCGCGGCCGTAGCCCGTCGAGCCGCGGTATTCGGGCGCGACCACGACGTAGCCCTGGGCCATCAGCTCGCGGATGATGTGGGCGTGGTAGGTCGTGAAGTCCGCGTGGACGCCGCCGTGGGGCAGGATCAACACCGGCAGCTTGACGCCGGCCTTCCGGTCGCGCGGCACGAACGTGTACGTGTAGAACCGCACGGGATTGGTGGCGCCCGGCGCCTTCGGGTTTGCCGGGGTGGCGTCCGGCGGCCCGGCGATGCGCCACTTGTCCACGACCGCCACGTCGCCGACTCGCTGGAACCAGGCCACGTCGTCGATCGCCTTGGCGAGCGTGTCCAGGCGATGCTCGATGTTGGTCTGCTCGTCGCGCAGCTCCTGCAGTTGCTTCGTGGTCGGGTCCGCGGGGGACGCAGGCTGCGCCGCGCCGGGGGCCGCCGATGACGCAGCCAGCACGGCCGAGATCAACGCAGGCCAGATCGCTCGTGTGTGCACGCTTTCCTCCCCGGCGGCCCGGCCGCCGGCGCCAGTGTACGCGT
This sequence comes from uncultured Acidobacteriota bacterium, assembly GCA_963727275.1. Classification (GTDB taxonomy): domain Bacteria; phylum Acidobacteriota; class Thermoanaerobaculia; order Thermoanaerobaculales; family Thermoanaerobaculaceae; genus RBG-13-68-16. The sequence goes on along the minus strand of CAVSFK010000012.1, from coordinate 548,546 downwards.
CCGTGGCGGCCGCGCGCCTTCGCGGCGGACCGACGGGGAAAGCGGGTCGGATTCCCCGGCCGTCGACCGCACGCTCAGTGCGCCCCGCCGCCCGCTGCGCCGCCGGGGGGCCGCACGGCCGGAGGCGTCGGCCTCTTGTCGAGCGGGATCGGGTTGGCGAACAGACGCTCCGACTGGGACGCCGGAAGCACGCGGTACTGCTGCGCGTCGAGCCTCGAGTGCGTCTTCTCCTGCCCGGCCTCGTTCAGCCCGACGACCCTCTGTACGCCGTACAGCTTCACGTTGCCGATCTTGACGGGGTCCCGCCAGGTGATGCGCATGCCGTCCGCCTGGACGCCCTTCCCGAGATCGGTCGCCGGGCTGTCCGCCTCCACGACGGCAAAGCTGGTGCGGTCGAGGTCGACGGTCCATGTGGTGGACACCTGCGGGGTGTCGAACATCGTGTGGGGCAGCTGAACGTGGAGGCGCCACGTGGGCTTGTGATTCACCTCCGCGGCCTCGACGCTCTTGACCTCCACGCCGTCCCAGGTCAGGGAGAACGGAAACAGGAGCGGGAACAGGATCCGGGCGAGCGACCGCTTGACCATGTAGGTGGTGGCCGGCCGGCCGTCGGGCGCGGCACCGACCATTGCCCACCCGCCGCCGCCGTCGTCGCCGCCCACGATCTCGCTCTTGGGGACCTCGAACCTCCCAGGGAGCGGGCCGGGCGCGAGGAGGTAGACGAGGCGTGTCGTCGACGAGGTCGTGCCGTCCTGCATCACTTCGTCGCTCTTCTGGGTGATCCCGAGGATCCCCAGCTTCTGGAACGCCTCGAGCCCGCCGGCCGCGTCGCAGGCCCGCCGCACGGCAACCTCCGGCGTCGGCGGCGTCGGGGGCGCCGGCGGCGCCTGGGCCCGTAGAGGACCGACGGCAAAGCACCCGATTCCGGCCACCGTCAAACTCAGCACTCTCGCACGCATCGTTCTTCTCCAATCGGGAGCATGTCCGGGTCCCGGCCGTGGCCCGGCCCGCCGCCCCTGCGCCGCCGTCTTGGCAGGCCAGGATGGCACCGTCATGCCCTCGCCGTCGCGCCGCGGACTCGGTCCGCGGCGGCCGGCGCCGGCCTGCCCTCCGTGCCCGACTCGGTGGGGACGTGTCCCCGTGCGTCCCGCCGCGGGCTCGCCGCGGGAGACGGTGCGCCAGTCTAGCCGACAAGCGAGAACCGTGCCATGCAGCGGAAGGTCGAGGGAGCGGCGGGATGGATGAACCACGGGAAGCGGGACCGCCCTTGGGTGGAAGGCGTCGCTCGCTTCGCCTGAGGCCTGAAGGACACTGGTCGGGGCGAGAGGATTTGAACCTCCGACCACACGGTCCCGAACCGTGTGCTCTACCAGGCTGAGCTACGCCCCGACCCGGTGAGCGGGGAGCTTACACCAGGCCCCGGCCGGTCGCAACCTGGCTCAGCGCGAGGTCGAATCCAGCGCGCCCTTGATGTCGAGGAACGTCCCCAGGCCGGTGAGGTCGATCGAGATGCGGTAGTCGCGGGTCTGGAAAGGCGCGATGCGATAGTCGCGGACCTCGACCATCGTGCTCCAGCAGCTCCCGCGCCACCTGAAGACGTACTGCTGCGCTTGCAGCTGTCGCTGGTGGATGTCGTAGACGATGTGGCTCTCGAGCCGCCACGGCCCGCGGTTCGGGCCGAACGCCAGGAAGACCCCGGTCTGCGAGGAGCTGACCTGACCCGTGGCCGGGTCGTAGCTCGAGTACCAGGTCAGGCTGACGCCGGAGAGCCCGCTCGTGAACCCGCCGGTCAGCGACGTGCTCTGTAGCTTCTGCGTAACCGAGGACACGTCGGCGCGGGCGTCGAACGTGGCCGTCGGCAGCGGCGAGAGTCGCAGCCAGAGGTCGAGAGGCCCCTTCTGGCTTCCCTCCAGCGTCGTGTACTTCTGCGTCGCCGGGTCGTAGACCGGCAGGGGGAGCGTCAGCGGCGTGGATAGGGAGTAGGGCTGGCTGATCTCGAGGCTCGCGACCTCGCGGCTCCCGACCGGCCCGCTCTTCACGAAAAGGCGGTTCGCCAGGGTCCACGTCACCTCGTTCGTCACCAGGACCGAATCCCGCTCGTCGAACACCGGGATCGGCGAGCTGGCCGAGTTTGAGAGGGTTCCGCCCGGGTTGGACACGTACGTGTAGTCGAGGCGGGGCTCGATGAGGTGCTTCACCTTGTCCCCGTTCGCCTCCGACCAGACCCGCGAGAACGATGGGCCGACGATGGACAGCCCGGCGGTACCGTAGTGCCGCGACAGCGGCTCGTCGACCAGCGAGGTGCGGTCGCTGGAGTATTGCGATGTGTAGTACGTCTCGCGAGCGCCGACGGTCGGCGTCACGCTCAGCCAGGCGAACCCCGGCGCGAGCAGCGAAATCGTCGGGAAGGCGTCCAGGCGGCCGTAGCGGCCGTGCAGCGAGCCGGGACGCTCGACCTGCAGCTCGTCGACGAGGCCGTTGGCGGCGACGTAGAGCGCGGTCTTCCCGATCCGGGTCGAGCGGAGGCGATACTCGACCTCGCCGAGACGGGAGAGCGTCACCTCCGATGTGGCGCCGGAGAGCGCGTCCGTGAAAAATGCCCGTTGGTGGTCGGCGCGGAACGTCAGGGCCTGCGGGCCCCAGCTGCGGGCGAGGTTCACGTACGAGTAGAGGGTTCGCAGGCCCGAGGGGTTCGTCGTGCCTTCGAACTGCTGGAAGAAGTCGATGTTGGAAAGCTCCTGGAGCTGGGCGTGCAACGCGTAGCCGCCGGGGAACAACTGGTTGTGCTTGCCGTCGGCCTTCCATTCCCAACGCTTGCCCACCGGGTCCCAGACGAAGATGTTCGCCATCTCGCCCAGGGCGTTCTCGGCCGGGGCCCACCGCATGTCCTGCCCGATGCCGAGATAGTTCTTGGTGTAGAGATCGAGGAAGAGTGTGGTGTCGAACGAGCGCGAGATCGGCCAGAAGAACGAGTCCCCGATGTAGGCGCCCCTCTGGCTCGAGAAGCCGAAGGTCGGCGGCATGAACCCGGCGGCGCGATCGCGCTTGACCGGCCACAAGAGGCGCGGAGTGTAGAAGACCGGAACCCCGCGGACCATGAGCGCGACGCCGCGGAAGTGGCCGTACCCGTCGAGCTGGACGACCGCGTCCTGGACCTCAATGCTCCACGGCGGCGCCCGCTTCTCGAGGTCACAGCTCGTGAACACCCCGCGGTGGAACTTGTAGCGGTCGACGCCGAGCTTCTCCACCGTGTCGCCGCGGAAGTGGTAGGTCGGCGGGAAGAACGCGTCCACGTGGACCATCGTCCCGAGCTTGCTGCGCATGTCGAAGTCGAGGCGGTCGCAGGCCATTCGGGTCTGGCCCTGGTCGAGGATCACATTGCCCTCGGCGTGGAGGTGCATCGTCGTGGTGTCGACCTCGACGTCGTCGCAGCGAAGGGAGAGGTCCTGATAGGTGATGTGGACGTCGCCTTGGCCGCACCACAGCCGGTCCTGGACCCACTGCTGCCGGATCGCGTCCAGCGTCATCACCTCGCCGGGTGCGGGGGGCGCCACTGCGGCGCCAACGGCCGCACCGAACAGGCACGTGGCGGCTAGAGCGGCCGCCGCGACGCCGGGGCGCCTGCCCGCTCCCGATCGTGGAAGCACGACATGTCTGGGGGCTGCAAGCGGCAATCGCCCTCCCCGGCCACGCCTGCATTCTAGCCTTGAGTCTACGTCGTGTGTCGTATCCTCGTTGGGTATGCGCTGGCTGGCGCTCGACGTGGGGTCGCGACGGGTCGGGGTGGCCGTATGCGACGAGGAGGAGCGCGTCGCAACGTCGCTTCCCGCTTTTCCATACGCGGGACCGGACGGTGTCGTGCGCGACGTGCGCCGCCTGCTGCAGACCTGGAGCGCGGGAGGCGTCGTGATCGGGGTGCCGATCACGCGCGGCGGGCTGGGGCGGGGGGAACGTCGCGTGGCGGGCGTCGTGGCGGCCTTGCGGGAAAGCCTCGGCGTTCCGATCGAGACCGCGGACGAGCGCGGCACGACGAAGGCGGCTCTGAGCCTGCTCGAGGACGCCGGTGTGCCGCGCCGCCGCTGGCAGGATCTCGTGGACAGCACCGCGGCTCGTCTCATCCTCGAAGGCCACCTCGCGACCCGCACCGGCGGCCGGAAGGGACGTTGACCCGATACCCTGCGGGTGTTAGCGTTCGCCGAGTCTGGAGGGCCTGCAATGGCCGAGAGCTACGCGAGCTTCGGAAGGTTCCTGCTGCTCAAGCAGCGTACCCAGGACGCGCTGGGCACGCTGTGGCGAGCCGGGGAGATGGAACGCAACAGCTTCCGGAGGATCGTTTGGCTGCGGCGCTTCGACCAGGGCGGGCTCGATCGCGCGGCGCTGGCCTCGGAGGTCGCACCGGCCAACCAGATCGCTCAGGTCCTCAAGGCGAGCAGCGTCGTTCGCAACGGTTCCGCGGGCAGTGAGGCCGGAGTGCCGTACATCGCGTGGGACTACGTGCCTGCGCAACCCCTCGACCAGCTCATGGCCCGCGCGGCCGGGGAGCAGTTCCCGATCGCCATCGACAATGCCCTGCTCATCGCCGAGAAGCTCGCGGCCGCCTTGGCCGCCGCCTCGGCGGTCGAGTTCCACGGCGAGCCCCTCATCCACGGTTTCCTGATCCCGCACCTGGTCGTGGTGGGGAACGACGGCGAGGCACAGGTGGCGGGGTTCGGTCTGACGCGCGGCCTGCGCGCCAACCTGGAGCGGGTCGCCGTGAAGAAGCTGGCGGCGCCGTACCTTGCACCGGAGGTCCTGGCGGGCGCGCCCGCGTCGCGCCGGTCCGACGTCTACTCCCTCGGCGCGATCCTCTTCCAGCTTCTGGTCGGCCAACCGCTGCCCGCCGACCCGGCGGCGCGCGCCGCCGCGCTCGAGGCGCCGGTGCTGGCGTTCGAGGAGGGTCCGATCCCCCAGGACGTCCTGGCGATTCTGACGCGCACGCTCGCGCCTCGCGCCGAGGACCGCTACGCGTCGGCCGGCGACTTCAAACGCGAGTTGGAGAAGCTGCTCTACGGCGGGGCCTACTCTCCGACCACGTTCAACCTCGCGCTCTTCATGGACAGGCTGTACCGCAACGAGATCGAGCAAGAGGACCGCGACCTCCAGCACGAGCGGGCGCTGGACGTGACGGCGCTGTACCAACCACCCAAGGCCGAGACGCCCGAGCCTGCTCCGGCCGCCGCGACCAGCCGCACAGGGCTCTACGCCGCGATCATCGGCAGCGCGGTCGTGCTCCTCGGGGTGATCGGCTACCTGATGCTGAGCCGGACGCCGTCGCCGGCCGCGGTCGACCAGGAGGCCCAGAAGAAGATGCTGCAGGAGCTGGTGAACACACAGGTCGCGCAGGCCCTGAGGGACAAGGAGGACCAGCTTCGGAAGGAGCTCGAGGCCGAGAAGGCGCGCACCGAGGAACTGCGTGCGCAGCTCGAGAAACAGAAGCAGGGCGCGCCCGGCGTCAGGCAGGCCCCGTCCGAGGAGCAGCAGAAGCTGCAACGGGAGCTGGCCGCTCGCGAGGCGGAGCAGAAGAAGAAGGAAGACGAGCTCGTCCGTGTGAAGCAGCAGCAGGAGGCCGAGGCGGCCAAGCTCCGACTGCAGCAGGCCGCGGCGCCGACGAAGCCTGCACCGCAGCCGACCTCGCCGGCCCCGGCGCCGGCGACCACCGCTCCGACGGCCGCTCCGGTCGTGCCCACCCAGCCTCCGCCGGTGGTCGCAGCCGCGGCGCCGACCCCGAACGCAGCGCCCGCCGAGCAGGCGCCGGTGTCCTCGGGTCTGGGCGGCGGGGTGAGCGACGGCGACCTCGTCGATTTCACGCAGGTCGACGCCCAGCCGCAGAGCCTGGTCCAGGCCAAGGTCGTCGTGCCGCGCACGGCGGTGCTCGCCAAGACTCCGGCGTCCGGCTACGTGATCCTCAAGGTGCTGGTCAACGAGAAGGGGGGCGTGGACGACGCGACCGTGCTGCGGCCGTTCCAGCCGCCGCGCCCCGCCGTGGACGACGCGTGCATCGAGGCCGCGAAGCAGAACCGTTATCGGCCGGCGATGAAGGACGGCCACAAGGTCAAGACCTGGATCACGGTCACGTATCAGCTGCAGTTGCTGCCGACCCGCTGACCCCTTCGGTGCGCCGCCGAGAGCGGACCATCTGCTCCTGCGCGCTGCTCGCGAGGCTTCGTTCCTGGTTCTCCCGGACCCCGGACCCCGGACCCCTGTCGTTCAGCGGGTGGCGGCGCCGGCCTGGATGTTGGCCAGGAACTCCGAGTTCGGCCGGTACTGCTTGAGCTTGGAGAGCAACACCTGCATCGCCTCGTGCGGGGGCAGCGACGCGAGCGCTCGCCGCAGCAGGTAGATGCGGTCGACCTCGTCCTTGCTGTACAGCTTCTCCTCCTTGCGCGTGCCGGACTGCGGGATGTTCATGCAGGGGAAGATCCGCCGCTCGAAGAGGTCGCGGGTGAGCACGATCTCCATGTTGCCGGTGCCCTTGAACTCCTGGAAGATCACCTCGTCCATGCGCGAGCCGGTGTCGACGAGGCACGTGGCGATGATGGTGAGCGAACCGCCGCCCTCGATGTTGCGCGCCGACCCGAAGAACCGGCGCGGCTTCTCCATCGTGCGCGCGTCGATGCCGCCCGACATGATGCGCCCGGAGCTCTTCTGGTTGTTGTTGTACGCCCTCGACATGCGGGTCAGCGAGTCCATGAACACGACGACGTGGCCGCCGAGCTCCACCAGCCGCCGCGCGCGCTCGAGCACCATTTCCGAGATCTCGATGTGACTCTGGATCGATTCGTCCGAGGAGGAGGCGTAGACCTCGCCCTTCACGATGTTTCGCTTCCAGTCGGTGACCTCCTCGGGGCGCTCGTCGACCAACAGCACGAAGATCTGCACCTCCGGGTGGTTCGTCGCGATGGCGTGGGCAAGCTGCTGCAGCAGCGTGGTCTTGCCCGCCTTCGGGGGGGAGACGATCAGGCAGCGCTGGCCCATGCCGATCGGCGCCATCAGCTCGATGACGCGCGGCTCGATAACCTCGGGTTCGGTCTCCAGCCTGAAGCGCGGCGTCGGGTCGATCGAGGTCAGCTCCGAGAACGGCACCGCCTGCTGGCGGTACTCGTCGGGGTGCAACCCCTCGATCGTGGCGATGTCGACGACCACCGGGCGCTGGTGCCCGTTGGGAGGCTGGACCGAGGCGGCCACGCGCACGCCGCTCTCCAGGTGCCACCTCGAGAGGAGGCCGCTCTCGAGCATCGGGTCGTCGCCGCTGGGGTGGAACTTGCTCGTCGGCGGCAGCAGGAAAGCCTTCCCGTCCTCTCGGCGCCACAGGTAACCCTCGAACGGGGCGGGCGTGGCCGCGGGTCCGGCGGTGTGGCGGCGACCGCGCCGTCTGCGGGGTCGCCGCCGGCGTCCCGAACTCGTGGCTTCTGTGGGCTCCTGGGCAGGAACCGGGGTAGCGTCTTTGGACTCTTGCTCCATCGTTGTCATGCTCCTTGGCTCACCCGGTCGCCGACTGCGCGAACATGCACCAGAGGCAGGGGTGAGCCAACACGCAAACCGCGGGGAACCCGGGGGCGGGCACCACATCCGCGATCTCGCGCCGGACACAGTGTAGCGCACGAACCGCCGACTGCAACCCCGGTGCTCCGGATCCCCCTACTTACCCTTCGCGGCGAGGGAGAGGCGTGGACTGCCGGATCATCGCCTCGAACCCCCCGACCATGTCGGGGTCCCACCATCCACGGCCGGTCTCGCCCTGCAGGATTGCGAGCGCCTCGTCCTGCGGCAGCGCCTCGCGGTACGGCCGGTCGTTGGTCAGAGCGTCGTACACGTCCACCACCTGGAACACCCTCGCGAGCAAGGGGATGGCGTCCGCCTTCAGCCCGTCCGGGTAGCCGGTCCCGTCGCGCCGCTCGTGGTGGTGGCGGATGATCGGCAGCACGGGCCGCAGGGTGCGGAGCGGAGAGCAGATCCTGACGCCGATCTCGACGTGCGAGCGCATCGTCACCCATTCGTCCGCGTCGAGCTTGCCCGGCTTGAGCAGCACCGCGTCGGGTATCGCGATCTTGCCGATGTCATGGAGGTACCCGGCCCGGCGCAGGGTCTTGAGCGCCTCGGCCTCGAGCCCGAGGTGCTCGCCGAGTCGTGCTCCGAGCTGGGAGAGACGGTCGCAGTGCTCGCCGGTGCCCTCGTCGCGCGCCTCGACGGCCCGGGCGACCGCGAAGAGCATCTTCTCGGCGTCGTCGAGATCCTGGGTGAGGCGTCGGAAGCTCACGAGGTTGCGGACACGGACCTCGAGCTCGACGAGGTCGAACGGCTTGGTGAGGAAGTCGGTCGCCCCCGCCGCCAGGCCTTGCAGCCTCGCGTCGCGCGAATCGAGACCAGTGAGGAAGACGACCGGCAGCAGCCGCGTGTCCTCGTCCGCCTTGAGCCTCCGGCACACCTCGAACCCGTCGATCCCCGGCATCATCACGTCGAGCAGGATGACGTCCGGCTGGCGGTCGCGCGCGAGCTGGAAGCCGCTCTCGCCGTCGAGCGCCTGCCACACCTCGAAGCCGAGCGGGAGCAGCGCTTCGCGCATCGCCTCGAGGCTCTGCGGCTGGTCGTCGATCACCAACACCGTTCCGGTGGAGGCCATCCTGTCTCCGATATTACACGATGTCTCGGCAGCGTCACGCTGCGAGAACCAGACGCAAGAAACGGCCGCCCGGAAAACGGGCGGCCGTTGAACTGCGCTGGCGTCTCGCTACGGCATGCGGACGAAGACGAAGCTCTTCTGCTCGGTCTGCGGCCGGTAGACGTACAGGCGCACCATCGAGCCCGCCGGCAGGTTCGCGACGGAATCGGTGAAGTCCCGCTGTGAGGCTACTTCGTGCGTGTTGACGCGCATGATCACGTCGCCCTGGCGCAGCCCGGCCTCGTCGGCGGGGGACATGTCGGTGACGTCGGTGACGACGGCGCCGTCGACGTCGTCGGGGACCTCGAACTGGCGCCGAGTGCGGGCCGAGAGGTCGTCGACCTGGAGGCCGATCCTGGAGGTCGGCGTCTCGTCCTTCGTGGTCGTCGGCGTCTGCTCGCCCTCGGTGGCCGGGCGCTCTCCGAGGAGGACCGACACCGTGTGCCGCTTGCCGTCACGGATCAGCTCGAGATCGACCTTGTGGCCCGGCGCCGTAGCGGAGACCCGGTCGATGAGCTGGCGGGTCTCCTTGATCGGCGACCCTGCGACGGCGACGATCACGTCCCCGGCCTTGATGTCGGCCTTGTCCGCCGGACCGCCCTTGGTCACGCTCTCGACGAGCGCCCCGTCGCGGGACGGCAGCTTGAACGCCTCCTGGGCCTTCTGGTCGAGGTTGGTGATCGTCACGCCGAGGAAGCCGCGGACCACCTTGCCCTTGTCCTTGAGCTGCGGGATCACCATCTTGAGGGTGTTGACGGGGACGGCGAACCCGAGGTTCTGTCCCGCGGCGTTGATCGCGGTGTTCATGCCGATCACCTCGCCCCGCAGGTTCACCAGCGGCCCGCCGGAGTTCCCGAGGTTGATGGCGGCGTCGGTTTGGATGAAGTTCTCGAACGACCGCGTCGCCTCCGACAGACCGAGCGAACGGCCCTTCGCCGAGACGACGCCGACGGTCACCGTGTGCTCCATCGCCAGCGGGTTCCCGACCGCCATCACCCACTCGCCGACCCGCACCGAATCGGAGTCGCCCAGCGGGAGCGGGGTGAACGGGCCCTTCGCGTCGACCCGGATCAGCGCCACGTCGGTGGCGGGGTCGCGGCCGACGACCTTGGCCTCGATCCGGTCGCTGTTCTCGTTGAGGCGGACCCAGACCTTCTCGGCGCCCTCGACGACGTGGTTGTTGGTGACGATCAGACCGTCCGGCGAGATGAAGAAGCCGCTGCCGGCGCCCGTGCGCTTCTGCTCGCGCTGCATGTTCGGGTGGGGGACGCCCGGCCCGAAGAAGAACTCGAACGGGTCCATGTCACCGTGGAATCGCCGCATCTCCTGCGCGTTGATGCGCTCCTCCGTGTAGACCGACACGACGGCCGGGTTGACCCGCTCGGCGAGCGAAGCGAAGTCCGGGTAGCCGCCCGCCGCCGGGGACGCCGACGCCGGCGCGGCGCCGGATGCCGCGCGCGCCGCGGCGCTGTGGGGGGTCAGGCCGAGACCTCCCGCCAGCACCAGACCCAGGACCGTGGCTCCCACCGCGACTGCGCTCATCGAGAGCATTCTCTGACTCTTGGCTGTAGTCATGAACCACACCCTCCCGGGGTCGGGCACGCCCGACCCGCCTCAGGGAACCTAGCAACATGCATGCCAAATTTCACTTGAGGCGCGTCGGTCCCGCCGTCGGGCCTGCGTCATTTTGACGTCGCGAGCTCGACGCCCGACACCACGACGCGGTCCTTGCCGGCGGCCTTGGCGGCATACATCGCCTGGTCCGACGCGCGCAGGAGCTGATTGCGGCGATGGTCGGAGCTTCCCGCCCGGGGCACGTGGTCGGGGTAGACGGCGACCCCGACCGAGCAGGTGAGCGGCCCCCGGAAGTCCACCGGGCCGCTCGCCCACGAAAACCTCCCGCGGAGGAACGCCTGAGCGCTGATGGCGCCGCGGATGTCCTGGGCCACCTGGGTCGCGGCCGCGATGTCGAACCCGGGGAGGATGACGACGAACTCGTCGCCGCCGTAGCGGGCGAGCGTGACCCTCGGCGAGCGGACGACCCGTCGCAGCAGGTACCCGACCTCCTTGAGCACCTGCGAACCCGCGAGGTGGCCGTGGCAGTCGTTCACGCCCTTGAAGTTGTCGAGGTCCATGAAGAGCAGCGCCACCCGTCCTGTCGCGGCGTCGGCGTGCTCGAGGTCCTCGGCGAGGCGCCGGTGGAAGAAACGGTCGTTGGCCAGTCCGGTGAGGTCGTCGCTGCGCGCCGCCGCCCCGGCGCGCCGGGCGTCGAGGAGGTTCTGGATCGAGACCGACGTGTAGGACGCGAAGATCTCGAGCAGGGCGCGGTCGCGCTCGTCGAACGGCTTGCCGTCCAGGCGATTGACCATCTCGAGGACGCCGCACACGCTGTTCTCGATCCGCACCGGCACCGCCAGGAGGCTGTGCGTCTGGAACGCGTGGCTCTCGTCGAAGCGGCCGTAGAAGTGGTCGTCGGCCTGCGAATCGGCGACGAGGTGCGAGTCGCCGTTGCGGTACACGTGGCCGACGACCCCCTCGCTGGTGGGGATGCTGGCGCCCAACAGCGCCTCGGCGGACGGCCCGAAGGTGGCGATGAAGTAGAGGACCGCGCCGACCGGGTCGCCGGCGCGCTCGAACGGGTGGTCGAGGAGCACCGACCCGGCCTCCGACGGCACGAAGGCGTTGGCCCTCTGGAGCACCTCCTCGATGAAGCTGCCCGGGTCCATCGTCTCCGGGACGCCGGTGTCGTGGCGGTAACGCTCCAGGAACGTCTCGAGCTCGGCCGCCGGCAACACGCAAATCCTTGGCGGAGCGACAGTCACCCCGTCAGTCTAGCAGCGGCGGCCGACCCTGTCGCGGTCAGGTGCGCGGCGCGCACGCGGAGGTCGGCGAGGGCGTCCGCGGGATCCGCGAGGCCCGGCGCGAGGCGCAGGCGTTCGCAGAGGCGGACCAGCGCGACGGCCTCGGCGGCGTCGGCGGCCGGGCAGCCCGCGGCAGTCAGGCGTTCGGCGCCCTGGGCGACGGCGACGCCGTAGCGCGTGCGCGCCCACGCCTCCACCGCCGCCTGCAGCGCCCGCAGCTCGAGGCTCGGATCGACGGCGGGGTCGGCGGGCGAGGCGCTCCGTGCGCGGCGCGCCCGCCACGCCCGCAGCGCAACCACCGACCCCGCTCCGGCCACGAACGCCGCGGCGACGAGGCCGGCGAACGGGAGCGGCGCGCGGTCGTGCGGCGGCCGTACCGGTTCCGCCGGGACCACGGCCGCCTTCGCCGGCTCGACCGTCAGGGCGAGCGCCGGAAGGGTGTGGGTTGTGTAGGCCTTCCCCGGCGTGTAACTGCAGAACGTGACCGCGGGCAGCGAGTAGGAACCCGGTCGCGCCGCCTCGAGCGGGATCCGCCACTTGCGCCAGCCGGCGAGACCGCGGCGGGTCGCCTGCCACGCGTGCGTCTCCTCCGCCGCGAAGCCGCGCACGCCGGCCGGGAGGGGCAACGGCGGAGCGTCGAAGAGCGGCAGGTTGCCGACGCCGCGCGCCTCCACCTCCACCGCCGCCAAGCCGCCGCTCTCGATGTCGGCCTCGAGGAGGCGCCGCGAGAACTCGAGCTCGCCGACCGCGCCGAAGAAGGGCCCGGGGGCGGAGGGCAACGCGTGAACATCGACCGCCAGGGGACGCGACGTCACGACCGCTTCGGGCGCGCTCGGGTTGTCCTGATCGGCGCCCCAGTCCGCGACGCGCGCCACCGCCGGCGGAATCTCGAGTCGGCCGGCGCGGATCGGCATCACGAGCCACCCGCCGAGGGCGAGCGTGCCGCCGGCCACGGGCCGTCCGGCCGCACCGACGGCTTCGGGCTGAGGCAAGCGCTCGCTCCAGCTGTCGGGGAAGGTCGCCTGCACCTCCCACCCGCCGCCGCCCGTCTCGGTCGGCGCCGCGACCGAGAAGCGCACCACCAGCGGCTCGCCGACCCCGAGGCTCGACGCCGACAGCTCCGCGCGCAGCTCGGGGTGGGCGCTCTCGCCGTCGCTGCGTCCCCCCACGAGCGCCGCGCCGGTGACGGCGTTGGTGACGGCCTCGGTTTCGCCGAGCTTGATCTTGGTCGGGCCAACCGCAATCGGTCCCAGTGTCCGCGCCCGTAGGACCCACGTGAGCACCGTGATGGCGGTCGGCTGGGCGCCCCGCCAGGCGATCTGCTGGCTGAGCACGGGCCCGGCGAGGACGTCGAGGTTGGTGAGATCCCCGAGCGCGCCGCTGATGTCCCCCGGGGCGCCGCCCTCGCTGACCACCTGGTAGCGCAGCGTGCCGGGGACCGTTCCCCGGGCGAAGCGCGCCACCGGTTCCCCGGCGGCGACCGCAGCGGCGACGAGCAGCGCGGCGACGGGTGCGAACCTCACCAGTCACCCCCTCCCGCCGGTTCGGCCGGAGGCAGGACGCGGTCGGACGGCGCCGGCGCCAACGCCGCGCGGGCGGCCGCTTGCACGAGGCGGGAACGGGCGCCGGGGTCGCCGGCCTGCGACACGGCGCCGCCGGAACCACGGGCGCGCGCGATCGCGAGCTCGAGGTTGTGCCAGGCCTCGCTCCGCTCCGGCTGGAGGGCGACGGCGCGACGGAGCGCCTCGACGGCGCCGGGACGATCGTCGTGCATGAGCCGTGCCGTTCCGAGGTTGTACCAGGCCTGGGCCGCGAGCGCAGGAACGCCGGTCAAGCTGGTGAGCGCGTCCTCGCCCCGGCGGTCGCCGGCGAGCGCGGCCGCGGTCGCCCAGCCGAACCGCAACGACGCATCGCGGGGCCGCAGCGCCATCGCCCGGCCGTAGGCGCGCTCGGCGTCGGGCCACGCGCCGCGGGCGAGCGCCGCCGCGCCCCGGCGCGCCAGAACGCTCGCCGTCCCGGGCAGCACTCGCTGCCAACCGGTCGGCGCCGCCGGCGTCGGCGGTCCGGCGCACGCGGCGAGAGGGATTAGCGCCGCCGCCAGCGCGAGCCCGGCGCGTCGCCAGGGCCAGAGGAGGAACGACGCGGTCGCCAGCGCCGCGGCGACGAGCGCGAACGCCCGTGCGCGCACCGGAGCCGTCTCCCGTACGTTCCCGCGCGTCGCACGGGCCAGCGCCTCGGCCAGCCGGCGCGACGCGCCCGTCGCGGCGGCGTCGACGGCGTCGCCCGGCGTCGCACCCAGGCGGCGCAGGAGATCGAAGCGGACGCGGGAGCGCACCAGCGCGCCGCGTGCGTCGCGAACGTAGAAGGTGCGCCCGCTGGCGTCCCGCCGGGGGACCGGTGCGCCCGCCGGGGTCCCCACGCCGAGCGCGACGACGGCGATGCCGGACGCGCGCAGCGCGGCCGCAACCGCGGCGGCGTCGCCCTCGAGCTCCTCGCCGTCGGAGGCAAGAAGGACCGCGCGGCGAGGCCCGCCGGTCTCGAGCAGCGAGGCTGCGGTCGCGAGCAGGGCGGCGAGGTTGGACCCGGGCGCGAGCCCGCGGTCGAGCTCACCGTCGGCGAGCGTCGCCGTCATCGTCTCCGCATCGGCCGTGAGGGGAACGCGCGCCTCGGCGGCGCCGGCGCCGGTCGCGAGGCCCCATGTGGCCCCCGGAACGCGGGCGACGAGCTCCCGGAGCACGGCCGTCGCCAGCCCCAGCCGGTCCGGGTCGACGTCGGCGCAACGCATCGACGACGACACGTCGAGGGCGACGGCGACCTCGAGGCCGGCGTCGCCGGCCTCGCTCGGGCGGCCCCAACGGGGACCGGCTGCGGCCACGGCGGCCGCCGCGGCCGCGAGCAGCCAGAGCGCGGCGCGCGCGGCGCCGGTCGCCGGGACCCCGCCGAGCCAGCGCCGCCACAGGCTGCCGCTCGCGAGCCTCGCCTGCTGCAACGTCCGCCAGCGCGCGCCTGCGGGGACGGCGGCCAGCAGGAGTACGGCGCCCGCGGCGAGCAGGAGCCAGGCGGGGTCGTTCCAGCTCATGCCCACGCCCTCCGGCCGACCGGTTCGAGGACCGCCGCGGCCAGCAGCAGAACGGCCGCCCACCGCGCCGGCACCCCGCTGCGGTCGTCCCGCGAGGTGCGCGGGGCCTGCCGCCGCACGGTCGGTTGCAGGCGGGCCAGGTCGGAGAACGCCTGCTGCAGCGCGCCCTCGTCCCGGGCGCGGACGAAGTGCCCGCCGGTGCGCGCGGCGATCGCCCGCAGCAACGGCTCGTTCACCCGGCCCGCCTCCCCCTCGCCGGCGCCCGACGCGACCGCCACCGCGTCGACCGAGACCCCGCGCTCGGCGGCGACGTCCGCGGCCGTGACCGGGTCGAGGGCGCCCGCGTTGCTCTCGCCGTCCGTGACGAGCACGATTCCAGCCCGGCCGGGGGCGCTGCGGTCGACGAGCCTGAGCGCTACCGCGAGGCCGTCGCCCAGCGCCGTGCGCGCCCCGAGCGACCCCGGCGTCATGCGGGAGGCCAGCGCGACGAGCGTCGCGTGGTCGCGAGTGAGCGGCGACAGCACGGCGGCCCTCGTCCCGAAGGCGACCAGCGCGAGACGGTCGTCGCGGCGCGACGCGGCCAGCTGTTGGATGGCTCGCCGGGCGCCCGCGAGCGCATCGCCGGCCGGCCCGCGGCCGCCCATCGACGCGGAGAGGTCGAGCAGCACGACGACGTCGCGCCCGGTCGCCGGCGCGTCCCTCACGAACACCCGCTCCGGGCCGGCGGCCGCGAGCCAGGCCGCCGCCACGCCCGCCAGCGCCAGGATCGGCGCGGGTTGAACGGCCCGTAGCGGGCCCCGGGCGACCGCGAGGGACGGCACGCGTTGGTTGCGGTGGCGGACGACCGTGAGCCAGGCGAGCAGCAGCGGCGCAACCACCGCCAGCGGCAGCATCCAGGGGCGAGCGAACTCGGTCACGGCGCGGTCCCCCGGGCGGCCGCGAGCGCCGGCGCCGCCGCCAGCAGGTCCGTGACCAGCCGCACCGCGTCGTCCGGGGGGGCCGCGCTGCCGGCGAAGCGCACCTCGTCGGCGAGGACGAACGCGAGCCCGAACGGCCGCGCCGATACGCCGCTTCGCACCGCGAGCAGGCGGGAGAGCTCTCGGGTCGTCATCGCGGCGCACGGTGCGCCGGTGAGCCGGTGCAGGAACAGGCGGCAGTCGCGCGCCAGGCCGTCGGCCGCGTGCGGGTTGCCCCACGCCGCCGGCAAGGCCAGCGGCCTCAGCGCCCGCTCCAGCTCGGCGAGCGGGTCGCGGCGGCCGCGGCGGCGGCCGGCCGCGAGGCCGAGACAGGCGACCGCGACTGCGAGCATGACCCCGACGAACCCGAGCCAGGGCAGGGGCGGCGACGCCGGCACGATCACACCTGCGACGGCCGCATCCGCGGCCAGAGTCGGGCGCACGTCGATCTCGCCCGGACGCGGGTCGCCGGCCAGCGGCACCGGAAGCGAGCCGAGCGCGAGCGGGCGGAGCATCACCGTGGCGCCGCCGTCCCCGTCGCGTCCCGGGGTCGCCGCGACGAGGAAGTCGCCGACGACGGCGCCCTCGGCGGGGACCTCGACGCCGGCCGCCACGTGCACCGGGGCCGGGGCGCCGAACGGCACGACCAGCGACGCGACCAGAAGGGCGGCGGCCGGGCTAGCCACCGCGCCTCATCCCCCGCGAGCGGAACGCCCCCGCCAACGCGGGCGCCAGCATGGTCTCGGGCGTGACTGTCAGGACGTCCGCCCGGAGGGGGGCGAGCTCGGCACACGCCGGCGGGCCGGCCGCGACGCCCCACCCGGCGGCACCGGCGGGATCGCGTGCGGGGACGAACGAGCGCGCCGTCCCCTTCCCGGCGCGTGCGTCCCAGAGCCGGACGACGAGCAGCTCGTGCCGGTGGCCGAGCGCGGCCAGCCGGCTCCCGTACCCCGCGGTCAGAAACGGCGAGATCACCACCAGCACGCCCGAGCGGGACAACATCCGAGGCACCTCGGCCAGCGCCCGACCGAGGTCGCTGCGCCGGCCGGTCGGCCGCAGGAGGAGCAACGCGCGCACCATCGCCAGCAGCGCGGCCTGAGAGCGCCGCGGCGTCAGGAGGAGCTCCTGCCGGTCGCTCCAGGCCGCCAGCTTCACCCGGTCGCCGCCGGCGAGCGCCGCGCCTCCGACCAGCGCCACCACTTCGGCGGCGACGTCGGCGAGCGTGCGGTCGCCGCTGCCGGCCTGGAGGCCCGCGCCGACGTCGACGAGCAGCAGCACGGTCCGGTTGCGCTCCTCGACGTAGCGCCGGACGGCCAGCCGGCCGGTGCGGGCGGTGACGCGCCAGTCGATCGTCCGCACGTCGTCGCCCGGCACGTACTCCCGCACCCCGGCGAACTCGATCCCCTCGCCCTTGAACGCCGACCTGTACGCGCCCGTCCACGTTGCCGCGAGGTGGCGCCTCGCCTGGAGCTGCACGCGGGCGAGGAGGCGCGCGAGGTCGGGCGGGACGGCGGGTCGGGGCCAGCCCTCGCCGAGGTAGGCGCGCCACACCGCGGCGAGCGTCACGGCACCTCCACGGCCAGCAGCAGCTCGCGGACGAGCACCTCGACGTCGATCGCCTCGGCCTGAGCCTCCAGGGACAGCACGAGGCGGTGGCGCAGCACGGCGGGCGCCACTTCCTTGACGTCCTCGGGGATCACGTAACTCCGCCCGCGCAGGAGCGCGAGCGCTTGCGCCGCCCTGGCGAGCGCGACGGCGGCGCGCGGCGACGCTCCGTAGCGCACCCAGCCCGCGAGCGCGGAGACGCCCGCGTCCCGCCCGTTGCGGGTGGCGCGGGCGAGCCGCACCGCGTACTCGCGGATGCGGACGTCCACGTGGACCGTCCGCGCGGTGGCGGTCATCGCGGCCGCGTCCTCGAGGGAGAGGACTCGGCGGACCGCTAAGGCGCCGGCGGCGAGGTGCTGGTCCACGACGGCCAGCTCGTCGGCGTGATCGGGGTAGTCCACGAGCACCTTGAACAGGAACCGGTCCACTTGAGCCTCGGGCAGCGGGTACGTGCCCTCCTGCTCGATCGGGTTCTCGGTGGCCAGCACCAGGAACGGCCGGGGCAGCGGGAACGTCCGCCCGCCGATCGTCACCTGGCGCTCTTCCATGGCTTCCAGGAGTGCGGACTGCACCTTCGCCGGCGCGCGGTTGATTTCGTCGGCGAGGAGGATGTTGGTGACGACCGGTCCGAGGCGGGGCACGAACTGGCGGCCGTCGGGGTCGAACACCTCGGTGCCGGTGAGGTCGCCCGGCAGCAGGTCGGGCGTGAACTGGATGCGCGCGAAATCCGCCTGCACCGCCGCTGCGAAGCTGCGGGCGGCGAGCGTCTTGCCGAGGCCGGGCACGCCCTCCAGGAGGACGTGGCCCTCGCACAGCAGGCCCAGGAGCATGTGCTCGAGCAGCCCGCGCTGGCCGAGCACGACGCCGCCCACCTCGTCGATCAACGCCTGGCAGCGGGCGCTGTCGCGCTCCACCTGGTCGTGCAGCTCGGCGGTTTCCACCATCGCGGGCCTCCGTGCGTCCCCGAAGCAAGGCCCGTGCCCGGCTCCCGGCCGCAGGAGTCGCTCCGCCCGGCGTTCCGCTGCCGTTTTGACGTGTTCCCTCTTGACTTTGCAGGCCCGAAGGCTACAATGCACGCCCTGGAGCGACGCGGGGTGGAGCAGTCCGGTAGCTCGTTGGGCTCATAACCCAAAGGTCGCAGGTTCAAATCCTGCCCCCGCAACCAAACCTATCCCAAGGCCACGCAAGCATGGGCGTGGCCCTTCGCTATTTCGCGGCGCGGTGCCGGGCAGGCTTTGGTCCCGCCGCCCGCCCACCCACCCGCGGGGTCAAATCCTGCCCCCGCAACCAAACCTATTCGAAGGCCACGCCGATGGGCGTGGTCTTTGCTTTTCGGGACGCGGTGCCGGGCAGGTTTTGGTCCCGCCCCCCACCCGCCCGCCCGCGGGGTCAAATCCTGCCCCCGCAACCAAACTTATCCAATGAGCCACGCGGAAACGCGTGGCTCATTGTCCTTCCGGAGGCATCGCGCAGGCTTTGGTCCCGCCCCCCGCCCGACCGCCCGCGGGGTCAAATCCTGCCCCCGCAACCAAACTCATCCCACGGGCCACGCAAGCATGTGTGGCCCGTCGCATTTCGGGACGCGGCTCCTATGTGTAGTGACTCACGCTGATCTTGTCGTATCCAGGGCGGTGCGGGCCCTGGCGACCTTGGCCATGATCGTGGCGACGGACGCGGTCCACACCAAGGGTTTTGGGCGCTGGTTGTGCGCGGCGATGTAGGCGTCGATCGCCGCGATCAGATCAGCGACGGAGGCGAACGCACCGCGTCGAATCCGCTTGTCGGTGAGCTCCCGCAGGAAGCGCTCGACCAGGTTCAGCCAGGAGCTGCTGGTCGGGATGAAGTGGATGTGGAAGCGCGGATGGCGCGCCAGCCATGCCTTCACCTTGGGGTGCTTGTGGGTGGCGTAGTTGTCGGCGATGACATGGAGATCGAGCTCCTGAGGCGTCTGGCCGTCGATCAGCTTGAGAAACCGGACCCACTCCTGATGGCGGTGCCGCGGCAGACAGGTCGAGATCACCTTGCCCTCGGCGAGTTCCAAGGCGGCAAACAGCGTCGTGGTCCCGTGCCGCTTGTAGTCGTGGGTCATCGTGCCACAACGGCCCGGGCGCAGTGGCAGACCGGGCTGGGTGCGATCGAGCGCTTGGATCTGACACTTCTCGTCGGCGCTCAGCACGAGGGCGTGCTCCGGAGGGTTGAGGTAGAGCCCCACCACATCCTCGAGCTTCTCTAAGAACCGGGGGTCGTTCGAGACCTTGAAGCTGCGCACCCGTTGCGGCGTCAGGGCGTACGCCTTCCACACCCGTTGCACCATGGCGTGCCTGACCCCAAGCTCGGCCGCCAGCGTCCGGGTCGTCCAGTGCGTCGCCTGCGGGGGGGTCGGCTGCGTCGTCGCCTCTACGATCCGTGCCTCTATCTTCCGCCGTTGCCGCGGCGGACGCCCCCCCCCCCCGGGGGGAGCGCGTCCTTGGCTATGCCGTCCAGCCCTTGGGCGAGGACAAGGCTCCGCCACAGCCCAACGGTCTGACGACTGGTGCCGAGCCGATCCGCGATCTCGAGGTTTTGCGCACCCGCCGCGGCCATGAGCACGATCCGCGCCCGCAGCACCAGCCGGGCCGGCGTGCTGCGGCCTCGGGCCCACCGTTCCAGTCTCTTCGGATCCTGATCCGTGGATTCGATCCGCGCGGCGACGCGCACGAATCGTTGACTCACGGTATCTACAGTATGCCAAGCTATTTGTGAGGCGCAACGCTAGCACGGGGACCCTCGCCCCTGGCCGCCGGACGATCGGCGTCCGGGTGCGCCGGCGGGGCCGGCGGTGGGGTCGCGGTGTATCGGGCGGCCAGGCTCTCGAACTGGCGTTGGCGCCAGAGCCGCCTCCGGTGCAGGAGGAGGCGGGCGAGGAGTGCCACGATCGAGGTGCCGTAGCGCGTACTCTGCAGGAGCGAGGCCGACGACGCCTGCGGGAAGTAGCGCGTCGGCACCGGCACTTCGGCGATTCGAGCCCGCAGTTCGACGAACTGCGCGATGATCTCCTGGTCGAAGATGAAGTTGTCCGAGTTCATCGCGAGATTGACGGCCTCGAGCACCTCGCGCCGGTAGGCGCGATACCCGGTGTGGTACTCGGAGAGGTGGAGACCGAACACCGCGTTCTCGAGCCCCGTGAGGAAGCGGTTGGCGAGGTACTTCCACCACGGCATGCCCTGCTTGCGCGCCGATCCGCCGAGCATGCGCGAGCCGAGCACCACGTCGGCGCGGCCCTCCTTGATGGGTCGAATGATCTCGGGCAGCAGCGTGGGGTCGTACTGATAGTCTGGGTGCACCATCACGACGATGTCGGCGTGGACCTTGAGCGCTTCGCGGTAGCAGGTCTTCTGGTTCGCCCCGTAGCCGTAGTTGCGGTCGTGGACGAAGAGCTCGAGGCCGAGCTCGCGGGCGATCTGGGCCGTTTCGTCGGAGCTGCCGTCGTCCACGAGGATGACGAGGTCGACCACGTCGTGTGGGAGCTCCGCGTACGTCATACGAAGCGTCTTCGCCGCGTTGTAGGCCGGCATGACGACGACGACCTTGGGGCCCCCGCTCACGCGGTCGGCTCCCGCGATGCGGCGGTCGCGACGGCACGCCCCGACGCCGATGGCCTCGCAACCGTGAACGGCGCACCTGGCGCCGGGAACCGCACCTCGCGTCGTTCAGCGCGCTTCATGGCTCCTCGCTCTTCATCTCCCGTTGCAGGTCGAAGTCCTCGTTGACGATGATGCCCGTTTCGAATGCGCCTCGGTAGGATACCCCAGCCGTCTTGGGCAAGCCGGGCGGACCGGAGGCCTCACAAGCGACGCGCGCTGACCACGAATTGATAGCCGAACAGCTCCGGAAACATCTGAGTGACCCTCTCCAGCAGCCAGCCGCCCGACCGGAGCATCCATGCGGGCCAGCCGGGGAAGGCGAGGGGGAGGGGCACCGTCGTCACGGCCTCGCGCTCGATGCGAAAGAGGCAGGCGGTGAGCATCGCTCGAATCGATTGGCGGCTGAAGAAGACGCGGTGCGTGCGGTCGAGGATGCCGCGATCGGCGTAGGGGAATCGGCCGAACAGCAGGGCGAGCCGCACGTAGAGGTGGGCGACGTTCGGCACCGACACCAGCAGACGCCCGCCGGGCGGCAGCGCCTCGCGCACCATGCGCAGCGTCCCCTCGGGCGAGACGAGATGCTCGAGCACGTCCGCGGCGATCAGCACGTCGTAGCCGCGGGGCAGCCGGGACAACCGGTCCACGTCTACGATCGCCGCACCTGAAAAGCGCCTGCGCAGGTCGCCGAGGTAGTTGATCTCGGACTCGAGCGCGAGCCATTCCACGTCGGCGCGGCTGACGAGGGCCGAGAGGTGGCCGGTCGCCGCGCCGAGCTCGATGATCCTGGTCCCCGGCGGCAGCTCGCGCAACCAGCCCGCGAGGATGCGGTGACTGGAGCCGCGAAAGTCCTTGAGGACGTAGCGCTCGGGCGTGGGCGGCAGGGACGCAGCGTGCACGTTGCGCGCAACTGTAGCAGCAATCCGGTACCTTCGACTGGGGCGGTCGTTGGTGTGCATCGACCAGCTTTCCCCCGAATAGGTGCGATGCAACCGTCGAAATCGCCCTCCTACGGCTAGACTGTTGCACCGCGAGTAGGCACGCGCCGTGTGAAAGTCGAAGGGGGCTCCCTGTGCGCGCTGGGCGACCGCGCGGGAGCCCATCCGGCAGGGTCCCGTCGGCCGCCGCTACGTACCGCCGGGCCGCTCCTTAGACGTCTGCGTAGCCGCGGATCGTGGCCGGATTGCCGAGGACGATCGCGTTGGCCGGTACGTCGCGGGTGACGACGGCGCCGGCGCCCACCATCGCCTTCGCCCCGATCGTCAACCCCGGGAGGATCGTGGCGTTGGCGCCGATCGAGGCCCCGGCGCAGACCAGCGTGCGCGCGAACGCCTCGGGGCGCACCTTGCTGCGCGGGAAGCGGTCGTTGGTGAAGGTGGCGTTGGGGCCGACGAACACGTCGTCCTCGAGCGTGATCCCGTCCCACAGCTGCACGCCGCACTTGACCGTGACCCGGTCGCCGACGCGCACGTCGTTCTCGACGAAAACCCCGTCGCAGATGTTGCAGTCCGCGCCGATGACCGCGCCGGGGAGCACGTGGGCGAACGCCCAGACGCGCGTCCCGGGCCCGATCGAGTCCGATTCGACGAGGGCCGCGGGGTGCTTGAAGTAGCCCGGGTTGCCTATCTCGCTCATGATTAATCAACCTCCATGCGAAGCCGCGTCAACGGTGGAGGACACGGGCCAACCAGCGGCGGTGGTGCCCACGAAAGCACATCCCCCTCACCGACGGCGTACCAACCACTGTCGCACAGAGGTCGTACCGGGGGAAATGTCTATGTGTGACCATCAGCGCGCCGGCAAACGGAATCGTTGGACAGGGTGCGCAACGCGTTCGCGCTCTCGTTTTCAGGACATCTTATCCTAGGAGGTACCGCTTCCCCCAAGTGGGCCGTGACCCATGACCCAAGACCCGACAACTGGTCCTCGTAGAGGTCGAGTCCGCCGACCGGCGGTCGGCCGGCAAGCCGCTTCATCGTGTCGGGCGCGGTCCCCGCCGGAGCCTCCACTCGCGCACGTCCGCAAGAAATGACTCGACGCGTTGGTCCCACGTATGCTCGCGCAACGCCCGGAAACGCGCGGCCTCGGCCATCGCGGAGCGGGCGCCCTCGTCGGCCAGGAGCCTCTCGGCGGCAGTCGCGACGTCGCCGGCGGAGGTGAACGTCGCAATCTCGGTTCCGGGCGCGAAGAAACCGGCGAGCCCGTCAAAGGACTCCACAAGCGTTGGCACACCGCACGAGGCAGCGAAGAAGGCGCGCGGCGTCAGACGGAACGTGCCCCTGTAGTTGCCCGGCCCGTCGTCCAGGAGCGCGGTCTCAAGCGCGAGGCGGGAGCGATTCACGCGGCGCGTAGCGCATCCGGGGTGTCGAGCGGGGGGTGGACCGGCACGCTCCACCGCGTTTCGCCCGAGTAAGCATAAACCAGGAGGCGGAGACGGGCGGCAAGCGCCGCGGCGAGTGCGTCCCGGTATGGTGTCCACTTGCCGTAGTAGATGACGTCGCACTCGGGCTCGGCGGGCTCGGGGAAATACAGCTCAGGGTCCGTAGCCGGATCGCAGCGCCACGCTCCGATTCGGCGCCTCGCGTAGTCGGGCAGTGTTTGCGGGTCCTGCGTGTAGAAGAGATCGAACTGCGGCGCGATTGCAAACGAGGCCGCGAGGCCGTACGGATCCGAGAGCGCAAAGCCGGCGAGCAATGTCTCCTTCGGAAACGCCCGGATTGCTCGTGCCGAGAAGTGCAGGCCGCCGCCGAGACACACGGCGATGTCGGGCGGCGGGTTCGTGCTCGCGATGACGGCGTCGTCGGGGACGAGCGCGGGCCTTGCGCCGCCGGTCGCAACGAACCCGGCGAAGCTCGTGGGCTCGACGACCGTCGTGTGGAGGGCCTTCTGGAATGCGCGCACGGGCGGAAGAAGGTTATTGCAGCCGGGCGGCTGCCTAACGTTGGCCAGGAGCAGAAGGCGGTTCGCCGTCACTGCGACCTCGTACGTGCGCGAATCCCGACCTCCGCCGTCCCGCCTGACCTGTGTCGAGAGGAACCTCCAATCGAGCCCATCATCTCGTCAGTCCCACCTCCCCTCGGTCCTCGTACTCCGATGGCGTCGGATGCTGAGTACGGCCGATCATCTGCGAGCGATCCGGCCAAGACCTGGCGGCACCGACCCTAACTAGCCGGGCCCAAGGCCGCGCTGGTGAGGGCCGCCAAGGAGAAATCGTCGAACCAGAGTTCGCTCCCCGAGGCTGACGTGACGAAAATCCTCACGCTCGCCGCGGAAGACGGGGCGGAGGCCTCCATCTCGCGCGCAGTCCACCGGTCCGGCACATGGAAGGCCTGCCGATTCCAGCCGACCCTCTGATTCTCTGCATTGAGCCATTCCAAGAACAGGGAAAAGCTGGTCTCTCCCTTGCCCGACCGTGCGTACAAACCGATGGAGTAAAGTTGCCACGGACGGACCTTCGTTAGGCACGAGACGCTTTGACCCTCTCCTGCGATTCGAAGAACGCCGTGGCCCCGGCGTGAGTTGGCGCCGGTATCCTCGATCTGTGCTTCGCCCGAAAGGGCCCAGGCCTTCCAGGCCGTTGGTCCAATCTCCTCGAACCCCGGATCTTGTAGGAGGTTCGGCCCGGTGCTGCTGGCGATCGGTCGGTCAACTAGTCGGTAGAGGCGCGTGTAGCTGCCGGCTGCAACGACTTCAAAGTGCTGCCGGAAGAACTGATCCTCGGGCAGCCTAACCGCAAATCTCGCCGAGGTCACGAGAAGAAAAGCAGCGTGCAAGCGTTTGAGTGAATTGAAGAGGCTCACGCCGCTATCAAAGTGGAGGTCATTGTAGCGTGCAGGGCCGAACGGATCTCCCATTCGTGTCCCATCCGCGAAATATGCCATGTACTCGTCGTAGAGCCCGTACATGTAATAGTTGGGCCCGTAATGGCTATTAAGGTAGTCATAGCAAATGTATGGTTCAAAGCCCTGACTGAAGAGACTCCGCTCGCGGTCCGACGAGGGTGGAGGGCCGGAGAGTGAATCCGCGCCATGGCGAACGTGATGCTCGGCAAGGAAAGGGCGATGGAGACTGCGACCGTCCAGACCCAAGTTCGCACCGGTGTCGCCCGGGGATCGATCCAATGTACAATACGATCGAGGGACGCCGAGAGCAGAATTGCGAAGAGTGGAAAGACTGGCAAGAAGTACCGGAATACCTGGGACGTGAAGAACCAGTAGGGGAGGGATGCCACGCCGATGAGAATCAACGCGCTTCCCGCCTGCGAACAGCGACACGGCGCCGAGGATCAGCCCCGCGAAGATCACTGGGTTCGCCGGGGTCTCTGCTGCAAAAACTCGCTGGTCGTGGCAAGATACCATGGGAGCTTCGCAAGTGACGCCATCGTACGACCGATGCCAGGCCGCTTACCTCGGCCATCGAGCGGCTCACATCGCCGGCATCCAGCAGCCTGTGCCGAAGACCCCACTGAGAAGTGGGAAGAGAGGGTTGCCCGCGACGAGGTAGTTCCTGAGGTACCAAGGGCCCGCTGCGATCGCACCGCAGACGATAAAGGCCGCAAGGGGCCTCCAGGCCTTGCGCCGCCACGAGAACAGGAGCAGGAGCGCCGCGAGGATGGCCCCGAAGAAGAGCCCAGAGTACTTTGAGGCAGCGGCGAAACCGACGAATGCTCCGGCTAGGCCGCCCCAATGTGCCTCACCGCTGGACCACCACTTGGAAGTTGCGTAGATCGACAGGGTGACAAACATCGTGAGTCCGACGTCGATGTAGGCAGAGCCTGCGAGGACGATGACGAGCGGACTGCCCAGCCATACCGACGCCGCCCACCACCCCGTTCTAGCGGAGAACGAACGCCGTCCCCAGGCATAGATGGCAAGGCCCGACACAAGCGCCGCGAGAAACTCGAAGAGTTGTGCGGTGATATCGTCCGCGACGCTGAGAGCTCCTGCGAACCACATCTCGCTGAGTTGGGGGAAGGTGCAAACTCGCAAGAAGGGTGTGGAGCGGATCATGTGTTCGGTGGCGAAGATCTTTGCTGGCGGGAGATGGTAGCTCAGTGCGTCCCACAAACAGGGTGGATACAGCGGGTTCACCCCGAACAACGCCAAAGTACCAAGCCCGAGACTGCCGGCTAACAGAAACAAGAGGCCTTGGGCCAGCCCACCCGAGAGGCGGACCCTTATGGCCTGTTTGCCTCTCCGGAAGAGATCGCCGAGCTCCTTGCCTCCCGCGAAAGAGGAGATGAGGAGGAGCAGGACGACGACGGACGGGTAAAGAAGGCCGACAAGGCCGACGATGAAGATCGCCGATCCCAGCAGGCCCAGCCCAAGACCCAGGCAGATCGCAACCTCTTCGGCAAGTCCGGCAAACGAAACGCGGCGAAGGAACCGTCGTGCACCTGCATAGGCGGCGATGGCGACCAGGGAGATCTCGACGTAGTGCAGGACAACGAATCTCAACAACCTCACCGGATGACCTCACCTTCCACCCGAGGCGATAGCTTACTGTGGTGCTCCCAGAGGATCAAGCTCGTTCGAGGGGAGCTTGAGCACATCGCCTCCAGATCGCCAAGACCGCGCCTGCCGGCACTGCTGCCCCGAGCACGCTGCCCAGCGCCGTGGTGGAGCGCCCCAGGGGCCGCACCAGCTTGAGCACCCTCTTGCGCAGAGTCGATGCCGTCTCTGAGATTCACCCACAAGGAATGCAGGCTCTGGTGACAGGTAAACGAAGGCCTCCTGGAGGTCCCTCGTCGCTCCCCGCCGTTAGCGCGAGGAACGTAGCGCCGCGGCCTTTGGGAGAACGAGCTCGACGTCCTCCACCGTGGCCGGGTCGTAGGGGCAGAACCGACGACGCCCACACGGCAGGTCGCCGAACCGGCGGACGAACTCCGCGATCCAGGGTGCCCACGGTGAGGTCGGCGGGACGTCATCGTGGCTCGGCTTGGTCAGCGTCGGAGGCGAGTACGACACGCCGTTCGCAAGGCGCAGCATCACAAGAGCGAGGCGCGCCCGGCTCACCCTCTCGCCGGCCTTGAACGTGCCGTCGGGATAGCCGGACAAGTAACCCTTGTGGGCCACCAGCTCGATCCAGGTTGCCAGCGCGCCGTCCGCCTTGACATCGGTGAACATGGTGCCGGACGCCCGGGGAGGCGTGCTGCCGGGTCCAATCAGTACCCTTCCGAGTGATTCGGCGAGCTGGCCTCGACGCACCGAGGCCTGCTTCGACTCAACCGGCGGCACGACAGCCAGTTTTGCCCTTGCCTCGATCACTCGAGCTAGCCACGACCGGGCCTGCTCACGGGTCGCAGGCTGGAGCGGGCAGAACCTCCCGCCGCCACAGCCTACGTCGCCAATATCCCTCTGGAAGCTCGCGATCCAGGGGGCCACGCTGTAGGCGGCCGGAAGGTCGGCGAACGAGGTGGCAGTCACCGCCTCGGGGATGAAGTCGGTGCCGTGCAGGAACATCTCGTATGCGATCGCAAGCTGGGTCCGGGTCAGCCCCTCTTCCGGCCTGAAGTTGCCGTCCGCCTGGCTCGGCAGCAGGCCCCACCGGCCTACCGTCTCGATCCAGCCGGCCCGAGGCAGCGTGGCCGTCACGTCCTTGTACACCGCGCCGGTGCCCGGCCCCGTCTCCAGCCGACCGAGTGCGACTCTGCCAATCATCTCCGCCAGCTCGGCCCTGGTCACGGGATCGCCCGCTCTAGGATCGCTCGGCGGCACGAGCTTGGAGGTGTCGATGACTCGATCAGGAGCCACCACGGGTACCTCCGGAGGAGCCTTCGGCACGTTGGCCGTGAGCAGCCGCTCGAGCTGCTCGATAATAACCACGTCGGGGTGCTCCTTCTCGATCGGCGCGGCGGGGAAGCCCGAGTACCACCACAGAAAGACGGCGCGCGAGAAGTGCTCCGACAAGAATCCCTGGAGCCCGATCCCGAAAGAGTCACCCACGAGCACCAGCCGTCCCAGCTCGGCGTTGTCGAGCTCGGTGACGATCGCCTGCTCGTTACCCTTGATCTTCTGGTACTCCGAGGCGTCAACCTTGCGAGCCCTGGCCGGCTGGTGTCGAGTGAGCCAGATCTTGTCCTCGGTGACGAAGCGCTGGGCTCCGATCATTCTCGCGAGGTCCTCACCTGGACCGTGGATGAGAGTGTCGGTGAAGTCAGAACGAGTCAGCGGATGCGCGCTCGGAAACCACCGCTGGAGCCGTTTCATGATCTCGGTGTACGCGACTCGACCGCCGCGTTGGTTCCAGTGCGGGTCGGTGAGGAAGTAGATCAGCTCCTTCTGCTTGGCCTTGAGCAGCGCCGGCCGGAGGTCAAGGACCTCGACGGCGGTCCTCGATCGCAGCGCCGCGAGCAGCTGGTCCGCACGTCCTGGGCGATTCGGCGTGGCGACCCAGCCGGGCAGCTTCTCCGGGTAGATCGTCCCCTTGTTGGGCGCCAGGACCCACAGCATTCGGATGCCTCGGGCCTCCAGCCAGCGGCGTTGCGCCTCGAGACCCGTGCACCACGCGTCGAGCTCGGCCGGCGTTAAGGGCTTTCGCCGCAGGTAGTCCTCGAGCTCGAAGTCTCCGGTGTAGAACAGCCAGCCGTCACGGCCTACTAGCACGCTGCGGTGCGGCGCCGGTGTGACTCCCAGGAGCTGCAGCCTCACCCTGGCGTTCGTCTCGACGAATGTGGAGCGTAGCCCGAAGTGGTCGGCGAACCAGGTCTCGAATGCGCCGGGCCACGCCAGGGCCGCGGCGACGGAGTGAGGTACCGCCGGCATGTTGGCAAGGAGGCGGTTCTCCTGCGGGGGCGGCGTGGGATCGAGGTGCAGCACGGTGTCGAGCGCAGGCAGGAGAAGCACGAGCGCGCAGCCGATCACCAGGACGAGCTGGGCGGCCGAGGAGCGGGGGAGGTCAGGCACGTCCACCTTTAGAACTTGAAGTAGATGAAGGAGGTCAGAGTTGCCCCGGCAAGGGTGACCACGGCCAGTGCCAGCAGCAGGATCGTCACCGTGGCTCCGGCATAGGCGACCGTGGAGGAGAGGAGCGATCGGCGCCGCTCGTCAACGCGCACGAGCAGCCGCTCCCAGCCACGGAGGAGCGCCGGGCCCGCACCAAACGACACCGCGACGCCAATCACAAGCGCGAGCACCACATCCGTGCTCGCGTAGCGCCAGACCGAGCTCGGCTCGCCGTAGCTCCGCCCGATGAGGCCCTTGAAGAGCGCCTTCGCACCTCTCAGTGAGCCCGCCCGAAAGAGGACCCAGCCGAGCATCACGGCTCCGACCACATACCCCTGCCTCACGAGGCCCGGGAGCTTCTTGAGCGCCCGCGTGCCGATCTTCGTCCGCTCGGCCATCAGCAAACAGGCGAAGTACCCTCCCCAGGCCACGAAGCTCCAGCTCGCTCCATGCCACAGGCCGATCAGCAGCATGGAGACGGTTGAGCCGGCCGCGTACGACCACCACGCCTCCGTACGCGGCTCGAGCTGGAAGCGATCCAGACGGCGCGAGAGTCCATAGCTGATCGGCAGAAAGACATAGTCCCGGAACCACGAGGACAGCGTGATGTGCCAGCGGGCCCAGAACTCGCCGATCGAGCGCGCGGTGTATGGCAGCGTGAAGTTCTCGGGATAGACCAGGCCGAGCATCCGGGCGGCCCCGATGGCCATGTCGGAGTAGCCCGAAAAGTCGAGATAGATCTGCAGCGTGTAGGCGATGACTGCGAGCCACGCAAGCTGGGGGGAGAGGTCGGTCGCGCTCCCCACGACAATGGCGTCGACGGCGCGGCCGAGCACGTCGGCCAGGAGGACCTTCTTAGCCAGCCCAAGTACGAATCGGCGGGCTCCTTCGGCCACGTTGGCGAGGGTGGTGCGGGCGGTGTCGAGCTGTGGCTCGAGGATCACGGCCCGTACGATCGGGCCGGCCAGCAAGCCCGGAAACAGCCCGAGCAGTAGCCCTGCGCGAGCCGGTGAGGAGGCGGCGGCGACCTCGGCGCGGGAGACTCCCAGTAGATACGCCATGCCCTGGAACGTGAAGAACGAGATACCCACGGGCTGGTGGAGCGTCGCCGCGGGAAGGTGTAGCGGGATATGTAACGCATTGATCGACGCGACCAGGAAACCGAGGTACTTGAACGCCACCAGGAGCGCCACGTTGGCGAATAGTCCGACGAAGAGCCACAAACGCCTCACTGGAACCGATTCCGTGCGACCGAGGGCCAGCCCGAGCAGCCAGTTGCCACACATCGACGCGAGCAAGACCCAGGCGTACGGCCCCTCGCTGCAAACGTAAAAGAGCCCGCTCGATCCCAGCAGCAGCCCGGTGCGCCAGCCCCTTCGCCCGGCAAGCCACGACGCCGCCACGACGGCCGCAGGAGAGGAGACCCGCTAGTGATGTGAAGGCCATGACAGCGGTCTATCAACACAGGCCAGTATGTCTGCAGAACGCGGCGCCACCGGCACCCTTCCCCGGCGAGCACCCCCACTACTTCGAGAACTGGTCAAGAACCCGCTGTCTTCGGTTCCATCACCACAGCGCAAGGCTTTCATGTTGGCGGCCTCGATGTCAACTGCCGACGCGAAGCCGCGGCGTCGTTGATGCAGCTGATTCTCGAGGGAGGCAACGAAATCGCAGTCTACTTGCGTTGTTCGATCGCGCCGAGGTTGCTGCTCCGGGAGCGGGACGCGATGTCGGCAGCCGGTCTTTCGGCGAGGACCTGGTACTGGCCGCCGATCGGCAGCCGCGAAAGGGGCGGCTCGAACAGCCGCAGGGTCTTGAGGAAGCGGGGGAAGATGAAGGCGAAGTCGGTGCGGATGATACGGAAGCCCGAGCCGGCGAGGAGCCTCCGCGTCTCGGACGGGGTGAGCGTCTTCGCATCACAGTCGAACTCGCAGTGGCTCATGATCCAGCGCGTCCCCGGGTTGTAGGGGCTATTCTCCCACAGCGCGAACAGCCCGCCGGGCCGCAGGGCCCGAAAGACGAGAGACACTGCGCTGCTGCGCTCCTCGGTCGGGATATGGTGGAAGGCGCCGTTGGAGAAGGCGAGGTCGGCTTCACCTTCGAGGTGACTATCTTCGACCAGCGCGAATCTGGCGGGCAGGTCGCGGTACTGCTGCCGCGCGACCGCGAGCGAGGCAGCGGAAATGTCCACGCCCACAACGCTCGCGGCGCCGAGCATGGCGACGAAATGCGGTGTCGACGAACCCGTACCACAGCCGAAGTCCAGAACGGTTCGCGGTGTGAAGCCGATCGCCGCAAGGATGCGGGCGAGCATCTGAACCCGGCCGGCTGCAAAGTAGCGCGTGGTCTCGCCGGTCCAGGCCAGCGCGTGGCCGAGCGTCTGACCGTAGGCCCCGGCGTAATCGTCGAAATGGATCTGCTTGCTCACCGCCGCCGCAGCCCCAAGACGCTCAGGAAGAAGCTGGCGAAAACCGTCTGTGCGCCAACCGTGAGGGCGGTGGCCGCTGGGATGACGACGCGCAGGGTTCTCGACGGGTCGAGCGGGCCGAAGGCGCGCACCTTCCACAAGTCGATGCCGTAAATCGACCCGACGACGCCGAGCGCCAGCAACGCCGCGCCGACGAGCAGCCCGGTCTCCAGCGTTACGTACCGAAACAGCTTGGAGAGACGAGGGTCTTCGGGCAGGAGGCCCTCGCTGATCGCGAAGATCTTGGTGAACAGAGCGAAGCTGATGGCCTGGAAGCCAAGGATGATGGCGACCGCGGCGTAGAGCAGGGTGTGCACGTCGAACACAGCGCCGCCGAGCCGCCGCGGCCCGGGGAGCAGCCAGACGCCAACGGCAAACCCGACAAGCATCAGGATCGCGCCCGGGTAGAGAAACAACCAGCGGGGGCTGAACAGCAACATGAAGCGAAGGTGCCGCCAGCCGTCTCGCCAGCTCCTCAAGTGGGGCGGCCGGCTGCGACCGTCGGGCGACAGGGTGGTCGGGACCTCGGTTGCGCGCAGCCCGTGGAGTGTGGCCTTGACCACCATTTCGCTGGCGAACTCCATGCCCGTGGTGCGCAGGTCCAGGTCGAGGATGGCCTGCCTATCGAAGCCGCGCAGCCCGCAGTGGAGGTCGCCGCACGGGCTGTGGAAGAATAGCCGGCCAGTAGCGCTAAGCACCGGGTTGCCGAGGTAGCGGTGCAGCGGAGGCATCGCTCCAGGCCTGATGCCACCGCGGAAACGGTTGCCCATCACCAGTTCGCAGCCCTCACGCAGCTTCTCGACGAAGGGCATCAAACCGGCAAGGTCATAGGAGTCGTCGGCGTCGCTCATGATCACATAGCGGCCGCGGGCCTGCACGATTCCACCCAAGAGCGCCGCGCCGTAGCCACGCGTCGGCACCGCGACGACTCGCGCGCCCAGGCGCTCGGCGATACCCTGCGAGCCGTCGGTGCTGCCGTTGTCGGCGACCACAATTTCGCCGCTAATGCGATGCTCACGGAGGAAACCCTGGGCCTTGCGAATGCATACCCCGAGTGTCTCTGCCTCGTTCAAGCACGGCATCACGATCGACAACTCGACGTTTGCTCGCTCGGCCACGGCTAACTGCCATCTTCTCCTGATGCCGCAATCGCCGTTGGCATCAAACGACGCAGCCTACCACGACGCCAGACCCCGTCTGACGAGCCGACCTGACCCCGTTCTTTTTTGCCGCATCGTATCCGAATTCTTCCACGAGGGTGGACATCGGATCGATCTTTCGCGCCAGGTGGGCGGAGGGTCACACGGCAAGCCGCCTATGTACCGGGTGCCGCGAAGACCGGGGCATTCGGTGCGGACAGGCGCGGGTGGTGGGCCTGACGGCGGGAAGACGGGATGGCCTGGCTGAAGGAGGCGCGGAGATTCCGAGAACGACTGTAGCCGCGGCGACGGCCACGACGGCGCCCCACGTGCTCGACCGGGGGTCCACAGTGGCGGCGCCGAGTATCGCGTGGGCCGGTGACATCACGCACCTGTGGACCGAGAAGGGGCGGCGACCCCCGCGGCGACGCTCCACCGGCACCCGGCGGTGCGTCATCGGATGGAGGACGGCTCAGCGGCTAACCGAGTCGTCGGCACGACGCGGTACTCAAGTGGGCGTTGGCCGAATGGCAATGTCGGCAATGCAGTTGGTCCATCAAACCGACCTGGGGCGCCAGAACACGAGCGCGGGCGGCCAGAGGGTGCTGCGGCCGGACGGGCTCGCGGTCATACGGAGCCGGAAGGGCCACGGCTGGAGCAACGCCTTCGTCGAGAGCTTTCTTCGCGATGTTGAAGGTCGAGCTTGGAGAAGCGCTTCTCCCTCGCGGGCGCTAGCGCAGAATCCGCCCTCCTCGAGCACATCGAGGTCCTCGACAACCGAGCGCGGACGCACTTCTCGGTCGGGCTCTTCCAGCTCGGCCGACGCCGGAGCCAGATCCGCAGTTGAGGCCTCTGCGCCGAGAAGAAGGGCGGGTCCCCGGCGTCGAAACAACCGAGGCAGACAAAGGTCGAACTTGAGTACGCGGGCCGGGTCACGGAGGAGAAGGCTTCGCTTGGCGGGTAGCGGATTGATGGAGCGCGGTAATGTTCCGGTAGGTGGACCTCACCTGATCTGTACGCGCCGGGAAGCGCGGGGAGGAGAAGGGGTCCGGCAAAAGGATCGACGCCTGGCAGGAAGAAGTCCGTGTAGAATCTGTCTTGGCGCCGAAAGCGAACGAGGAGCGTGATCTGGGTCTCGAGGTTGACGGTGCGCACGAGAACTCGGTGCTCCCGGCGCTGGGGACGGACCTGGGCGAGCTCGGGGTCGAAGCGTTGGCTCGATACGGTGACGACGGCGCGCGCCGTCGACCGCATTACGTTGAGCACCTCGGGGATGCTGATGTTCGGCGCCAGCCGTAGAGCGTGAAGATGAGGCGGGTAGCGTTCTGAGTTCAGCCTCGACCTGGTTCGCAGCGGCACGTCCTGGGAGAAGGAGATTTGTGGACGACGCCTGACTTCGGGGAGGAACTCGGCGGAGCTCGCGCTCCAAGGCGGCCGCCTTCTTGCGCCGTCCCACCCCTCGGCGTCGGTGACACTGAAGTGGTCGGCTGTGCTGCGACGAGACCGAACAGCTCTCGAACGTCATCAGGGGGTAGGGTCTGCGATAGCAGTGCCGGACGTAAAGTCGGCGGTGGTGACCTCCGCGACGGCTGGTTCAATCCGATGAGCGGGTCTGGGCTTCGACGTGAAAACACACAAGATCGCGGTCGCGGGTCACGTCAGATCCACCTCGAACCATCCGGCGGCCCAGCGTGTAGTTGAGCCTGAACGCGTCGGGATAAGTTGGCGTAAGCTCGACGAGCCCTCAATGCCACCCAGGGCGTGGGCCACGAGACCCCGGCCGGCGACGTCAGTTCGCCGCGTACCTCACCCGGCAAGGGACCGGCCGAGGCCAAAGCGAGCACTCCGACGAGCACGAGCGAGGAGAGCACGCGACGCATCGGCGCATCGGAGCAGACCGTATTCGTTTTTTTGTTGGCTACTTCCGCGCGAGCAGGCCGAGGTGATCTGCGCACCTACCAGGAGGTCCTTCGAGAGCAGCTCGGCGTTGGCCCGCCACCGTGCCGCCGCGGCGCAGGCGCCGGTCGCGTCGTCGAGGTGACAGAGGAGAGGAGTCTGTCCGCGGACACTGAAGCGTGCCCTCGTACAAGGGTCGGCAGGTGGACACCGCAGGGGGCAGGAGCATCATCATCCGTTCCCCGTGGACCCCCATGAGATCGAGGAGCAGCTTGGGGATCTCAAGACTGACTCACGGTGCCGACCCGCACCGGTCGGTCGTGGCCGTCCATGATGAGAAGTGGCGTGGCGTGCAGCTTCAGGTT
The DNA here is from genome assembly GCA_963727275.1 of uncultured Acidobacteriota bacterium. Classification (GTDB taxonomy): domain Bacteria; phylum Acidobacteriota; class Thermoanaerobaculia; order Thermoanaerobaculales; family Thermoanaerobaculaceae; genus RBG-13-68-16. Next base: position 513,917 of record CAVSFK010000012.1, on the reverse strand, counting down.
TATCTCCGGCGCCAGCATCGGTTTGCCGGGGAGTGGCCGGGGAGGAGTCCAGGTAGTCGGCCGCGTTGGCGTCGAGCATCGGGGCCTGGTCAACTCCGGACATGATCACCACGAGGGGGGCAATCCGGGTTGGCTGCTAGCAGGCCGGTAGTTGAGGTAGCTCAGGAGCTTCGGCGCAGGAAGAGCGGATTGAGTTTGGCGTAACTCTCGATCTGTGATGGCCCCGAGGCGGCCGTCGACACATGAGGCCGTCTCGCCTTGGACAGCTCATAGTCCCAGCGGCCGTGATCGAGACCATGATCCTAGTGTTGGGCGGCCGTCGGCGTCGCGCGTCGCGCCACCTCCTCGACCCGTCGGCAACAACCACTCGTCGGCGAAGGAATCGGGCCTGTTCATGTTGTTGTTGCTGACGAAGTCGTCGAGGGAATAGAGGCGCTCAAAGCCCAGGCGGCGGTACGCGTGGATGCGGTCGAAGAACGCAGGCGCGTTCGGGTGGAAGGCGATGTTCGGTAACCTTTTGCAGCCAGGAAGCCGGGCAGGCAGGGCACGTCCGTTGCAGCCTGGTCTCGACGCGACCCCTGGGCAAGCGAGGGACGCCGCACAGCACTTCGAGCTCGGCATTGGCCGTGCGACCGCCGTTGACCGGGACGCAAGGCCCGGCTCGATCCGGCGGCGGTCCAGAGGGCGCGGAACGGCGAGGACGAACGGGTCGGCCGAGAGGTGTGTCTCTGAGTTGGGCGGCGTCCAGAACGACTCGAGGACGAGCACGTGGACGTCGTGATCGAGCCCCGACCGGCCCGTCGGCAAGGGGATCCGGCGGCCGGCCGGCGGCCCGGAACGCGCCAGACGCTGGGATTACCTCAGCGCGCTTCGGCAGCTGGCGTCGCTCGACCAACAGACGGGCCCACTCGTCTGCCAAGGAACAGTGGTCGGCCCTCGTGCGCGGAAGTGTCGCGAGTCGTGTTGATCGAGACCGCCCACGGCTCGGTCAAGGGGCGCGAAGAACGGCTCGGGCACCACCTGTGCAGCCGTGCCAAGCGCGAGCAGGACCAGGACCGCTACCGCGGCACGACGGCGCCGCACCGCCAGGTTGCCCACCACCCCGGCGACGAGCAGCAGCACCGGTGTCACCAGCAGGAGCTTCTTGCCCAGGGGCAGGACGCCCAACAGGTCGCGAACCGAGTGCACGTCGTCGGGCATCAGGGGGCGGCCGTACACCACCGCGTGGAGCTGGGGGGCGACACACGCTAGGCCCACCAGGATCGCCTGGCTGAGCACGAAGGGGAGGCGCCATCTGGCAACGCAGGCCAGCGCCACCCCGAGCGCCGTCTGCATGACCACCTCGGCTAGCACACCGTGCCAGGTGAGGCGCAGGCCCAAGGTGGAGTGTGTCGCGAGATACGCCGCCAACACGAGGGGCGGAGTCGTGAGAAGCGGGGTGCGCAGAGTGACGGGGGCAGAGGCCACCGCCACCGCTCGCCTCCACGCTCGGCGTCCAAGGCCTGCCGCTGCTTCGAGCATCACCTGGCGCGCCGCCTCACGACCCGTTGGCCCCTATCTTGGACTCCACTGGGCTGACAGCCTCGCGGGGCGCGTGCCGCTGCCAGACCACGCCGAACTTGCGCTCGTAGTAGGCCTGGTTTCGGGCCCACAGCCTGTCGTAATCCTGAGGTGAGAGTTTCGCAAAGGCGCCCTGCCCGACGTGGTGGACATACGCATCCTCGGCGCATACGACCCGGAGCCCCGCCTGGCGCATCCGCACGGCGTAGTCGTCGTCCTCGAACATGCCTATCCCGTAAGCCTCGTCCAGTGGGCCGACCTGCTCCCAGACGTGCCGGTGCATGGCCACGCAGTACATTGCGGCCACTCGGATATCGAAGTAGCGCCCGGCCTGCTGGCGCCCGCGTCGCGCCGCGAATGCAGGCAGGCCCGAGAGGTCCGCATATTCCGGATCCACTTTGGCCTCGTTACCGGCGAAATTGGTGGTCGGGCAGAGCAACCCGATGGCCGCGCTACGTTGCAGGTGTGCGACCATGCGGGCCAGCAGCCCCGGGGGTACCACGGTGTCGTTGTTGAGGAGCACGAAGATATCCCCAGTGGCGATCGCGAGGCCCTTGTTGTTGCCGGCCGCGAAGCCGAAGTTGGAGCCGTTGGCCACCACGCGGACCCGCGGATCGGCGGCCGCTAGCGACTCGACGTACGGCACGGTGTCGTCGAGCGAGCCGTTGTCGACCACGATGACCTCGAGGTGGGGCCATGTCTCCTGACCAAGCAGGGACGCCAAGCAGGCCTTGGTGAGCTCCAGGCCCCCAAAGGTCACGATGACGACGGAAACCAGCGGGTACGCCGCATTCACCGCCGCGTCGATGGCTCGGTACCGCTCGCGCCAGTCGTTGTCGCGGGCCACCTGCCGTCGGCGCTCCCGACGAGGATCGTCGCGTGCCTCCTTGAGGGCGTCAGCCAGCCCGGCCAGGAACTCCTTGTGGTTATCGGCCAGGTAGCACAATTCCTTGTAAGGCAACAGTTCGGTTAGCCGCGGCGCCACGACCGGTTTGCCTCCCCAGCAGTACTCGTAGAACTTGACTGGGTTGGTCGCCTGGGTGATGTCATTGACCAGGAACGGGATAACGCACGCGTCAAAGTTCCACAGGAGCTGCGGCATCTCAAAATACGGGCGTTGCCCCAACAGCCGCACGTTTGGCCGCGAGGCGATCGGCTCCAGGTCTACGTCGAAGTGCCCACCGGCCAGCACGATGGTCGCGTCCGGGTAAGTGTCGGCGATCTTCTCGAGCAAAGGCACATCGACCCACGAGGCCAGTGCGCCGTAGTATCCAATCACCGGGTGCTTCACCTCGCCAAGGAGAGTATTGGGGCCGTATATCTTCTCGTAGTGCACGAGGTCGACACCGTTGCGCGCCAGCACGATCCGGTGTGCCGTGCGCTCATGCTTGGTCATTAGGCGGTCGGCAGAGACCACGGTGACGTCGGCATCGCGTACCAGCTCGGCCTCCAGCTGCAGGACGTCGTCTCCGAAGCCGGGGAAGTTGGTCCACTCGTCCATGCAGTCGTAAACTACTCGCCACCCTAGGCTGGCTGCCAGACGCTTGGCCAGCGGGGTCCAGAACGGAATCTGCACCAAGCTGATCGCATCCGCGATGCCGAGATCGACCGTTAGCTCGGTCAGCGACTGCTCCAGCGCCTCCAAGTCCTCCTCGCACAGTTTCCCGCCGTAGATATCGAGAGCCCTTGGGGTCCGCAGCTTGAGCTCGCAGACGTTGCGGGTCTTCCGGGTGAGCTCCCAGGCCTTTCCATCGGGCGGGAGCCAGGCTGTCGTCGAGAGGAACAGCACGCGGTGTCCGTGACGGGCGAACTGAGTTGCGATCTGTTGCGGTCGCTGGAACCGGAAGTCCCAGTCGATGATCGAGAAGACCACCACGTCGTAGTGACCGGCCGGAATCGCCGGAAACCCGTCGGGGAGTAGTGGCGAGGGTGCTTCCACTGGCGTACGCAAATGCGGGGCCTGGATCTCCGCGATCGACGACACAGGCCGCGACGCCGGATCGGGAGCCGCCGGCTGGGCCGGTGGTGGCGGCGCGGTTGCCGGCTGGGCCAGTTGTGGCGGCGCGGCCGCCGGCCGGCGGCGAAGGGGGCGGAGAATCCGTTTGCCCAGGTGCCACATGGCGGTCACGATCGTCACCCGCGAAAGGCGGGCGCGCCAGGCCCAGTACACGGAGCCATAGCGCCAAAGCCGTGAGCCCTGCCAGCGAAGGAACTCGGAGCGGTAGTACTCGAGCCCGGTCCTGGCGCTATCGTGGGCGGCTTGCCAGTCCTCCACCTCGCGGCTGCGCTGAGCGATCGACGCCTCCAGCTGCCGACGCTGCAACGCCGCCTCTTCGAGACGCTGGTGGGCCTCGACAAGCTCCGCCTCGAGACCTCTGGTGTGAGCCTCCTGGGTCTCGGTGGCAGCCACCGCCGACTGGATCTGCTCTTGCAGGGTGCGCATGGAGGCCTGCGCCGAGGCCAGCTCCGCCTCCAGAGCCATGGCGTGAGCCTGCTGGGTCTCGGTGGCAGCCGTTGCCGTCTGGATCTGCTCTTGCAGGGTGCGCATGGAGGCCTGCGCCGAGGCCAGCTCCGCCTCCAGAGTCGTGGCGCGAGCCTGCTGGGTCTCGGTGGCAGCCATCGCCGTCTGGATCTGTTCCTGCTGGGTGCGCACGTAGGCCTGCGCCGAGGCCAATTCCGCCTCCAGGGCTGTGGCTTGAGCCTGCAGGGTGCGCACGTAGGCCTGCGCCGAGGCCAGCTCCGCCTCCAGGGCTGTGGCTTGAGCCTGCAGGGTGCGCACGTAGGCCTGCGCCGAGGCCAGCTCCGCCTCCAGGGTGGCCACCCGCGCCCGCAACTCCGAGGTGGTCACGCGGCTTCTGATGCGCTCCTCGGCCAGCTCGCGGCGCAGCCGCGCCGTGGTCTCCTCGACCACGCCAAGGGTACCGGAGAGGATCGCCACGCGATTCCGGAGGCCAGAGTCGTCGCTCTTGATGGTCATCGCAACCACGCCAACCTCCTCTGCGATCTTGGGGGACACCAGGGCAGCGCGCGATTCGGTCAGCCGCTCGGCGAGCCACGGGCGAACTGCGACACGAAATGCCTCTTCAGCGGTCGCCGCCGCCACCACGCCGTCCCGCACCGCGGTCCGGTGACCCACGACCACCTCTATGCGAAGTCGGCTCCTCACGTTCGCCGGTACGTGCGGCCGCAAAGCGGTCTTTCCCCCCCACCGCAAGAGAACCAACTGTCCGTCCGCGAATCGCTCGGCCACTTCGGCGGTCTCCGGGGTCAGGAGCACGAGCGGCCGTGACAGGTATAGCTCGTCCTTGGGTGGGACGACGTGCAATCTGGGGTGTCCCGCCTGATCGTCAACCGCTTCGCCGATCCAGTACACGTCGACACCTCGGCGTGCGAGGCGCGTGGCGACGTGGCGAAGTACGGGGCGCAGCGGACTTGCCGCGCCCGGATCCGGGACCGTCGCGACCAGGTCTTGCCGCTTGGCCCACGTCAACGCGGCTGGCCGCACCGGCAGGAACGTGCGCAGCAGATCAGCCCAACGGCGACGCCAGTGTTCGATGGCGAAGGCGTGCGCTGCCCGGGCCGCGTTCTCCCCCAACGTGCGGCGCAGGTCGGGATCGCCCAGGAGGCGCTCAATGGCCGCGTGAAGGGGCGCCGCACCTGGTTCCACGACGAGACCATTCGTCCCGTTCAGCACCACGTCCGGCAGCCCGCCCACCGGGGTCGCGATCACGGCCTTGCCGCAAGCCTGGGCCTCGAGGCAGGACAACGAAGTGCCCTCGGAAGCCAGGGTCGGGATGACGACGATGTCGGCGGCCTGGTAGGCCTCGGCCATGCGCTCGGGGGGCAAGAAGTACCAGATAACCCGGCCGGGGTAGCGGGCCTGCAGCCGGTGCATCGCCTCCTCCTCCGGTGGATCGGCCTTGCCCACGAAATGGAGCACCAGCTCGGGGTGCTGGCCGAGTAAGGAGGGTGCCCCCTCGGCCAGGGACCAGAACCCCCTGGGGTAGTAGAGCCGCCGCGGATACAGCACAACGACCGTGCCGTCCTCGGGACGCGGCGCCGGGTGAAACGCCTCGAGGTCCACGAAGTTGGGAATGTAGACGCATCGTCCCGCGAGCTTGGCGTCGCGGGCGCGGATCCAATTGATGGTGTTGGCGTCCACCGAAACCACCGCCTGTAGGCGCTCGATGGAGGTCCAGATGCGGTCGAGGTGCTCGCTGCGCTCGTCCTTGCCCTGGTAGCTGGGGTCGTCCCAATAGATCCCGTGGCTGATCCCGATCGAGTTGGTCGGTCCGTCCTCTCCGGCCAGGTAGAACGCGAGGAAGATGGTAAGGGAGGCCTCGCCAACCGCCCCCTCGGCGACCGCTCGCGCGATGCCAGTACGGACACCGCCGGTGGGCAGGCCAATGACCCTGAGGTCGTGGTAGTGCCGCACCCAGGGGTGCTCCCGGGCGCACTGGTAGACCTCGACGCGATACCCCAGGGAACGGACCACGCGAGCCAGCTCGAGCAGGTAGCGCTCGGCGCCGCCAAAGAACATGTCGGTGCCGTCGTGGTTGAAGAACTCCGTGGCTATGATGCGGACCACGGGTAGGGGACGCTTGGCCTCCTCGGGGGTAGGCTTGTCGGGAGCTTCGGCGTGCGGGCCTGGGGCGGAAGCCGGCGGTGTGGGGCGATGAGGCTCCTGGAGCCGCTCCATCGTCAGGTAGTCGAGGATGCGGCGCGCCTCGGGCCGCCGCTGAATCGCCGGCGGGTTCTTGATCAGGTCGATGGCGAGCTCATCGTTGCGGGTGGCGCGGGCCGCCAGCTCGGCCGCCACTGCGCGGCCTCGAGCGGGCAGTGTGTCGCGGCGGCGCCACGCCTCGTCGAGCGCCTCGGTGACCGCGGACACGGTGAGGCCGGGCAACTCGAGGCACGGAATGCCGCCCAGCTGGCGCGCCACGTGCAACACCTTGGGGTCGTATGCCAGTGCGACCGTCGGGACGCCGGTCGTGGCTGCCATGATCACGGAGTGCAGGCGCATGCCCAGCAACAGGCGGCACCGGCCAATGATCCCGGCGAGCTGTCCGGGGGTGCACGCGTCGGTCAGCACGCGGGACGGCACGTCGAGGCGTCCGGCCAGGCTCGCGGCCAGGCCGGCGTCGTCGCCCAACGCCCACGAGGTGTGCTGGAACGGGATCAGCAGCACCTCCATTGCGTTGGTGCGAGCGAACCTCGTGACGCCTTCCACCACGGCGGCGGTCCAGACCTCCTGGGGCGCCGTCAGGTTCCAATTCCGAATGGCCAGGCCCAGGAGCCGGTTGCTCGAAACGCCGGCCCGTGCCAGCAGGGCATTGGCCTCGGTGGGTGGCGCCGGCCGGAGCTGCCACACCGGATCGGCCGTGCATTCGATCTCCGGCGTCACCACGCCCAGCTCGCGCAACAACTGGGCCGACTCGGGGTCCCGGACGGAAATTGCCTGGGCACCACGGGCGGTGCTGTAGACCAGGTCGCGGCTCCCCGGGTAGAGCAGGGGGCCGACCCCGACGGCGTAGAACATGACCGGCTTGCCCAGCTCGGCGGCCAGCCAAGCGACCCCACAGTAGTATGTCAAGCCCCAGTGCTGGGGGGCCAGCAGGGAGCCGCTGTCCTGCTGGACGTAGTCGTGGAGCAGTCCGCCGCCGCCCAAGATCACGAGATCCGCCGCATCCACGGCCGCCGTCAACCGTTCGATGTCCGAGCGCGGGAACGACGTGACCGCGAAGTGGCGCTCCAACTCCGCCGGACGCTCCCCCGGAACCGTAAAGGCCAAATCGCCCAGGCGCGCCCGCAGGCCGTCCAGCATGGAGGCCAGCACGGCCTCGTCGCCGGCGTTGCCGGAACCGTAGTAGCCGATGACCAAAACGTTCTTCGTCGACACTCCTGACCTCTTCCAGCGGCGGTCGCCAACGGGCGATGGCGCGAAGTGTACTATGGACAGGGTAGGAAAGACGCCACGGCCCCACCGACGTTCGTTCCTTGGCCCGGAAGCGGATCCGATTCTCCAAGAACAGGAGCCAAGACGCCTCGTGGCCCAGCAGGCGGAGGGGGGCTCGTAGCCGGCGGCTGACTCGACGACAATGGTCATCGTCTTCGAAGATGCGGATCATTGTCCAAGCCTTGGTTTAGCCCGGACCGGCTTCAGGGTGCAGGTCAACACGAAAGACGTTGCCGAGCCTGTCTTGGGGCGAAGGCGGCCGTTTGCCGATGCGCCGGGTTTGGGCGGGGACCGATTGACAAGCAAGGGGGGGCCGTGCTCCGGCCGCTCAGGCAGTCGGGTGGGAGCGATAACGATGCAGCCCAGTATGACCTCGACCCCACTTTTCCAGACGTTACGCAACATCTCTCTCGACGCGGCCGCTGACGCCGGAAGTTCTGGCCGTCTCAGTGCGCTACAATCCGTGCCGGACGAGCGGCAATGAAAAGTGGGGGAGCTGGACCGGCCAGGCCGAGATTCCGCTTGCGGGGCGAGGCGGACGGTGAGGTCTTCGACTTTGTGCTGAAATCGGGCGAGAACCACATCGGCGCGGCTCCGGACAACGATCTCTTGATCCAGATCGCCGGCGTGTCACGCCGGCACGCGGTGGTTCGTTTCCGAGACAACGCCCTGGAAGTCGAGGATCTCGGGAGCAAGAACGGCACCCTCGTCAACGGATTGCGGGTGAGCGCCGCACAACTCAACGTCGGCGATGTCGTCTGCTTTGGACCGGCGGTGATGAGGGTCCAACCGATCGATGCGTCTGACACTGAGATCGCCATCGCCGGAAGCGAGCCTGCCCGTGGCTCAGCCAGGGGACCCGTCCGGTGGAAGGCACATCAACCCTCGAGCGATGACACGGAAGTGCCAAGCCGGTGGCTTGGCGCCTTGTCGCGTCTCGTTGCTTCGGGATTAGGCGGGCCCGGGGCCGACGTTGACCTCGCCCTCAACGTCGTCATCACCGCCCTTGGCGCTCAGGCCGCGGCTCTCCTCGCCTGGCCGAGTAAGGCTGTTGTGAGCGTATTGCATACGGTCGGCGGCTTTGACCCTGGGTGGCTCGGCGAAGAGTTGATACGAGGCCTGGAGACCGGTGGAGGCGTGGGAAAACATGCCTCGTCGGGGAAGAGCCTTACTCTCAGGGACGGGGTCTGGGCGACCTGCGCCAACGCCGGGAAGCCGGAACCCCACCGCCGCGCCCTGGTGGTATTTGGTGAGTTCCCGAGCCGAGAGCACGCCGTGCCGTTCCTACAACTCGTGCTCCGGCTAATCCTGGAAGGAGGTCCGGGCGTTCCCGACAGCCCTCCGTTGAAACCGCGGCGGGCCGTCCCCGAGCTGCTCTTCCCGGAGGGATACGTGATCGGCAACTCGGCCGCGATCCTTTCCGTGTACCGCCAGCTCCGACACCTCCTGAGTGGCGACATCCCAATCCTGATCACGGGCGAAACCGGAGTCGGCAAGGAGCACATCGCTCGAATCCTGCACGCCTCTTCGGCACGGGCGGGCGGGCCGTTCGAGGCGGTCAACTGCGCGGCGGTCCCCACTGAGCTGCTGGAGGCGGAGTTGTTCGGTATCGAGGCCGGGGTGGCGACCGGCGTGAGCCGCCGAGACGGGAGAATGGTCCTTGCGCGGGGTGGCACGGTCTTCCTCGACGAGATCGGCGACATGTCCCCGGCGTTGCAGGCGAAACTCCTGCGCGCCCTTCAGGAGCGGGAGGTGCGCCCGATCGGGGCGCGCCACGCGGTCCCTCTCGACATCCGGGTGCTCGCTGCCACGAACGCGGACCTGCAGGAACGGATCGCCGCGGGCCGTTTTCGCGCCGATCTCTACTATCGGATCGCCGGGTATACGCTCGAGGTGCCGCCTCTTCGGTCGCGACGCGAGGACATCCCGTCGTTTACCGAGCATTTCATGAAACGGTTTGTCGCCGAGACGGGGAGGCCCGGCTGCGGCATTACAACTAGGGCCCTGCGTGCTCTCGTCGCGGCGCCCTGGCCCGGCAACGTCCGCGAGCTCGAGCACGAGGTGCGCCGCCTCGTCTATCTCTGCCCCGAAGGACAGCCCATAACCTCGGAGATGCTCTCGCCCGCGGTGCTCGCACCGCCTCTTCGGCCCGACGTGAACGTGGACGGCGACCTGACGCTCGGGCCGCGTGTCGCTGAGCTCGAGCGCACGATGATCACGCTGGCGCTCGCCCGGGCACGCGGCCGCCAGGCCGCCGCGGCGCGCCTGCTCGGGATCTCTCGGTATGGGCTACGCCTCAAGATCCAGCGGCTCGAAATCAAGGAGGGGTAGGAACACTGCCAGGCGGCGCGGGTCCTCGATACGGCAACGTGCGTCCGGCAAACGTCCAATTCCCGCGGCCAACCCACGAGAAATCGTTCTGTCAAGCAACTTGACGTTGTGGATTCTCACTTGCCAGAGGTTGCCTTGCACCTCCAAGGGGATGTGCTCTGTGTTGGGTCGCATACGTCGAGTCTTGGCAGTAGCTTGACCGCAGAGCTGACCAGAAAGGGACCACTGGCACAGAGCTTGCTGTGGCGAGGCGCATGCGCACCTGTGCTGAGATCGTCCTGCGCTGGCTGCAATGGCAGCGGCACCCTGGGGAGGGGGCATGACCGACCGCTGCTGCGACGTGTGTGGAAAGGTCCGGTCATTCGAGAGCCTGCTCTTCTGTTTGGGTGAGGAACTGTGGGTGTGCTCGGCCTGCTGGTACCGGCTGGACACGATCGATAGGGCACCGCGGTGCCCACGGTGCTATCACGAACTGATCGCGGAAAAGGCGCCGGCTCGTGTCACAGATGTGAGAGCGTAAAGATCAAAGTGAAATGGGAGCCTCTTATGAGCACTAGATCGGAGTCGAGCAGTACCCGCAGGCCCTTTGCCCTGCTCATGGCTCTGCTTCCCGTTTTTTGGGCCGGAGTCGCTGTCTTCCTTGCCCAGGAAGCAACCCCGCAACCGCGACCGGAGAATCGTCACACCTCCACGGCACGGACAGTGGTTGCTGCTGATGGAACACGTATCGAGGAACATGCGATCAACGGGCCACCGACACCTCCCCCAGGCTATGAGCTTGAGCGCTCCCTTGTTGCACTGCCTCAACCTAACCGAGCATTGGGAATCAACACGCTAACCGTTCCCGCGTTTCGGTGGTCATTCGGATGCTCTGCCACGTCCGCCGCGATGATTGCCGGCTACTATGATCGGGACGGGTTTCCGAACATCTACACCGGCCCAACCAACGGTGGCGTAACTGCTGGACAGCAGCTCGTGGCCCTTTTGGGCGGACGGCACCGGTAGTCAGTATGCCCAATGCCCGCTTACGGCCTCGCATCAGGGCCTGGATGGGAGAAGCTCACGTGGCTCCATCGACGATTACTGGGTCTCGTATTGGAGCGCTGCTCCAGACCCATACATCAGCAACGGTTGGACACCGCACGCCTGGGGCGATGCGATTGCCGACTACATGAAGACCAGTCAGTCCGTTTACGGCCTTCCTGATGGGGCTACGTTGTTCTATGGTAACGGAGGCACCCCATTGACCTGCAGCGAAATGGAAGGGTGGGGAATAGCCGCCGATGGGACGTACGGGAGACAGCTCTTCTACCTGACGAAAGGTTACACGGTTACTGACTGCTACAGCCAGGCGACGGACAATCAAGCAAACGGGGGCTTCTCATTTGCCCAGTTCGAAGCGGAGATTGATGCCGGCCGACCCGTGCTGCTCAATATCTATAGCTCGACGGAAGGCCATTCAATCGTCGGCGTTGGCTATGACAGCTCCTCCAACACGGTCTATATCCACGATACGTGGGACTACAACACGCACACCATGACCTGGGGTGGCAGCTATGCGGGCATGACCCTCGCGCAAGTCAGCATCGTGAATATTGACACGGCGGCGCCGCCGTGCCGCACGCTCTCGACGTTGACGAGTCCGTCAGGGGTGGGTTCGGTCACGGTCAATACGCCGGCCAACTGTGGTGGGGGCTACAGCGCGGGCACTGCGATCTCGCTCACGGCAAACGCGCCCGCGGGGTACGTGCTCGACGGGTGGAGTGGGTCTGGCTGCCAGGCTTTCCGCCCCTTCTGACGAACCCCACGACGTTCTGGATCACCGGCAACGCAACGATGACAGCCACCTTCCGTCTACCGGTGTCCGCCGGGGAGCGGCAGGCCTTGATGGACCTTTACGCCTCCACTGGTGGTGCGAGCTGGAGCGTCCGGTCCAACTGGAACGGGCCGGCAGGGACCGAGTGCACGTGGTGGGGGGTGACCTGTAGCGGTGGGGCGACAAGCGCGAGCACGGTGACGAGCTTGTCTCTCAGCGGGATCGTCTCAACGGCACGCTTCCGGCATCTCTCTCCAACCTCCCAAACCTGGAGTACCTCTCGCTCGGCAGCAACCAGCTCATGGGTTCGATCCCGTCCTCCATCGGAAGCATCACCAACCTACAAAGCCTCGACCTCTCCGGCAACCAGCTCACAGGCTCTATACCGCCTTCACTCGGTAGCACCAACCTGTCCTACGTTTGGCTCAACAACAACCTGCTTACTGGCCCGATCCCGACGCAGCTCAGCAACCTCTACAACCTACGCTTCATTTTGCTCAACAACAACAATCTCACGGGCCCGATCCCTTCCAGCCTGACCAACCTCACGTACCTGTGGAACGCCGAAAGCGACCTTCGCTGGAACGGCCTCTTCTCCACCGATCCGGCCCTCACCAGCTTCCTCAGCAGCAAGCAGCTTGGTGGCGATTGGCAAAGCACCCAGACCTTCGGCCAGCCCTTCGCCCGCTCTGACTTTGACGGCGACGGCAAGGCCGACAAGGCCATCTACCGGCCCTCGACCGGCACCTGGTTCGTCCTCAAGTCCTCCGGCGGCACCCTGGTCGCCGGCTGGGGCATCCTCGGCGACATCCCGGTCCCCGCCAACTTCGCCGGCCACGCCGACAGTGAGGCCGACTACGCCGTCTACCGGCCCTCGACCGGCACCTGGGGAGCCTCAACAGCGCCACCCTCGCCATGCGGCCCCCGGTGGGCTGGGGGGCGCCTGGGGACATCCCCGTCGCGGCCGACTACGACGGTGACGGGATCGCGGACGTGGCGGTCTTCCGTCCCTCGACCGGCCAGTGGTGGGTGAAGACGTCCTCCGGTGGCACCCTCGTCGTGAACTGGGGCGTCTTCGGGGACATCCCGCTCCCGGCCAACGTGGTCGGGCACGCCAACGGGCAGGCGGGATGACGTGCTCTTCCTGTCCCTCGACCGGCACCTGGTGGGTGCTCAACTCGGCGACGCTGACGGCGCTGGCTCCGGTGGGCTGGGGCATGGTGGGGGACCGAGGTCTTCGCGCAGGACTTCACCGGGGACGGCCAGGCGGACTACGGGGTCTTCCGTCCCTCGACGGGGACGTGGTGGATCCTCAACAGCGCGACGCCGGACGGCGCTGGCGCCGGTGGGCTGGGGCATGGTGGGGGACATCGCGCTTCCGGCGAAGATGAGCAACGCGACCGGGTTGCCCGACAAGGTCGTGTGGCGTCCTGGAGTGGTGGGGAGCGCCACCTGGTGGGTGGCGCAGTCCGGCGGCGGCACGCAGATGGTGCCGTGGGGCGTCGCCGGCGACGTCCCGGTCGCGAGGTGAGACGAGGAACGTGACTTCGTTTGCCGCCAACGGTCCAGCGATGACGTCGCCGAGGCGCGGCAAGGAGGGAGGACGACATGCGCACCAACGGGGCTGGTTCAGGGCTGTCACGATTGATCGGTGCGGTCGTGGCGTTGTTGCTGGTCGTCGGTGCGGCACCGATCGGGGCGGCGATTCCGGCCAGCGAGCGTCAGGCGCTCATCGACCTCTACAACGCCACCAACGGTGCAAGTTGGACCATCCACACCAACTGGAACGGGGCGGTGGGCACGGAGTGCACCTGGTACGGGGTGACCTGCGATGGCAGCTTGAATACTGTGATAATGCTGATTCTAACAATGATGCCCTCGTGGGGACGCTACCAGCGTCGATCGGCAACCTCACAAACCTCCAGGACCTCGAGCTGACAGGAAGCAACCAGCTTTCCGGCTCGATCCCCGATCTAGGAGGCCTAAACAACCTCCGTGTCCTAGACCTCGAGGGTAATGGGTTTGACCCCGGCCCGATCCCGGCCTGGGTCATGACCACGACTAACCTTCAATCCCTCTTTCTCGGGTCGTGCCACTTCACGGGATCAATCCCGAGCCAGTTCGGCAACCTCTCAAATCTGCGGAACCTCCAGCTGGACCGCAACCAGTTAACCGGTCCGATCCCCGCGGAGCTTGGCAACCTCCCGAATCTGCAGGTTCTGTTTCTGGTCCACAACCATCTCTCGGGCTCGATCCCACCCGAACTCGACAACCTCAGCAACCTGAGCGGGCTCTACCTCGGGCAAAACCAACTTTCGGGCTCGATCCCGGCGCAGCTCGGCAACCTCACTAACCTGCAGTACCTCGACCTCGAATTCAACCAGCTCACGGGCTCGATCCCGCCCGAACTCGGCAACCTCACCAACTTGCGGTGCCTGTCGCTCACCAACAACGACCTCACCGGTCCTCTTCACTCGAGTCTCACCAACCTCTACGTACCTGGTCGGCAGTGAGAGCGACTTTCGCTACAACGCCCTGTACAGCACGGACCCGACGCTGACGGCTTTCCTGAACAGCAAGCAGGTTGGTGGCGATTGGCAAAGCACCCAGACCTTCGGCCAGCCCTTCGCCACGTCCGACTTCGACGGCGACGGCAAGGCCGACAAGGTCATCTTCCGGCCCTCCACCGGCACCTGGTTCGTCCTCAAGTCCTCCGGCGGCACCCGGGTCGCCGGCTGGGGCATCGGGGGCGACATCCCGGTCCCCGCCAACGTCGCCGGCCACGCCAACAGCCAGGCCGACTACGCCATCTACCGGCCCTCGACCGGCACCTGGTGGATCCTCAACAGCGCCACCCTCGCCATGCGGCCCCCGGTCGGTTGGGGGGCGCCTGGCGACATCCCCGTCGCGGCCGACTACGACGGTGACGGGATCGCGGACGTGGCGGTCTTCCGTCCCTCGACCGGCCAGTGGTGGGTGAAGACGTCCTCCGGTGGCACCCTCGTCGTGAACTGGGGCGCCTTCGGGGACATCCCGCTGCCGGCCAACGTGGTCGGGCACGCCAACGGGCAGGCGGACTACGTGCTCTTCCGGCCCTCGACCGGCACCTGGTGGGTGCTGAACTCGGCGACGCTGACGGCGCTGGCGCCGGTGGGCTGGGGCATGGTGGGGGACGAGGTCTTCGCGCAGGACTTCACCGGGGACGGCAAGGCGGACTACGGGGTCTTCCGTCCCTCGACGGGGACGTGGTGGATCCTCAACAGCGCGACGCTGACGGCGCTGGCTCCGGTTGGGTGGGGCATGGTGGGGGACATCGCGCTTCCGGCGAAGATGAGCAACGCCACCGGGTTGCCCGACAAGGTCGTGTGGCGTCCTGGGAGCGGTGGGAGCGCCACCTGGTGGGTCGCGCAGTCCGGCGGCGGCACGCAGATGGTGCCGTGGGGCGTCGCCGGCGACGTCCCGGTCGCGAGGTAGGTTGCACGACCGTTCAGCGTGTCCGGGAGGCTGTCATTGGGGAACGTGAGAGGGACCAACTGCGTAGCCGGAGAACCGCCCGACGACATCCAGCGGTGGACCGCAGAGCGCCGCGCGGCGCCCCGTGCTAGCGATTCCCGAGGGGGCAGGACACGAAATCTGTTTCGACGGCATAAGCCGGATCCTGAGATTCATGTTCTCTCCATGAGATCGAATGTTGACAAGACGACAGGAGTGGTCGATGATCGACTCAGTTCGCAGAACCGTTTACCAGCTATCGATGCTCCAGGCTCTGAAGAGTGTTCATCGGAGGTGAAGAATGGCCAAGGCCAGGAGAATGTCTCCGCTGTCAGGCCGCGCGTGCGTCGCGGTCGGTGTCTTCTTCATGGTCACTTGTGGCGCGTGGGCTTGGAGCCCTATTGGGCCGTCTTCGGCCTACAACGCGTACGTCTCCGCAATTGCTTTCCCGACCGGCCAGCCTTCGACAATCTACGTCGGGACCTACGGTTGCGGAGGCTTCTTCAAGACCAACCCCGGGCGCCACGTGGTCCAACCTAGCTGACGGTCTCACCGACGACTATGTCACGGCCCTCGCGGTTGACCCCGCGGACGGCAACATCGTCTACGCCCTGACCGACGGCAACGGCGGCGGCGTGTTCAAGACCACAAACGGAGGTTCAAGCTGGGCCGCGATCAACGACGGTATCCCGGTCAATGCAAGATACGGCTTTGCGCTCGCGATTCAACCCTCGAATCCGGCCGTCCTCCTTCTCGGCACGGCGGGAGGTGGCGTCTACAAGACCGACACGGGTGGCCTGTCCTGGCACTCAGTCAACTCGGGGATTGGGGTGACAGACTGGATATACGCTCTTGCGTTGACCGACAGAGAACCCGCAGGTGGCCTACGCGGGCGGATACAACTGTGGTGGCGTTGGTGTGGTGAAGAGCGCCGACGGAGGGGAAAGCTGGAGCCCAGCCAACAACGGCATCCCCCAGGCATTCTCAAGCTCCCTTGCCCTCAATCCCTATTCGCCCTCGACGCTCTACTCTGCGACTGAGACGTATGGACTCTACCAGAGCGTGAATGCCGGTGGTAGCTGGAACCCTGTGAACGGAGGCCTTACCTGGCTCGGGGGTGACTCCCCAGTAATCGTCGATCCGATGTACCCCTCGCGGCTCTTCACCGCTTCCCTCGACCCGTCCTATTCGAGCCGGCATGTCTTCTCCAGCACGGACAGCGGTGGGAACTGGACCGACATCACAGCCGACCTCCCTGCCGCCGTCGTGCAATCGACGTTGCCGCCTCTCGCAATCAACCCGGAAATACCTTCAGTTCTCTACGCCGGATTGACCACCCAAGCTGGCGGCGTGTTCGTCCAAACACTGACTACACTCCCAGGGTTTCCGCCAGGTCAACGGCAGGCGCTCATCGATCTCTACACGAGCACGAACGGCGCGAGCTGGACCAGCAGCACGAACTGGAATGGCGCCGCAGGAACCGAGTGCACGTGGTACGGCGTGACCTGCGATGGCGGCGAAACGACGGTGCGGCAACTGGATCTTCCAGCCAACAACCTTGTGGGGACGATCCCGACCTCGCTCGGCAGCCTCACTAACCTGGAGTATCTCGACCTCCACAACAACCAGCTCACGGGCGCGATCCCGACATCACTCGGCAGCCTCACCAACCTGGACTACCTCGACCTCGACACCAACCAGCTCACGGGCGCGATCCCGAATCTCGGCGCTTTGACGACCCTGTCGGTGTTGGACCTCGGGTTCAACGCCTTCGACCGGGTCCGGTCCCGGCCTGGATCGCGACGATGACGAACCTACAGGTTCTTTTACTGTTCGAAGACAGCCTTACGGGCTCAATTCCGTCCGAGCTTGGCAATCTCACCAACTTGGCGGTCCTCAGCCTCTGGGACAACCAGCTTACAGGCGCGGTTCCGGCATCACTTGGAAGCCTCACCAACATGAGCGGCCTTGACCTGTCGTCTAACCAGCTTACGGGCGCGATCCCGACATCGCTCGGCAGCCGCACCAACCTGCGGTATCTCTATCTCGACACCAACCAGCTTTCTGGCCCGATCCCCCCGGAGCTTGGCAATCTCACCAACCTGGCGGGGCTAAGACTCAGCCACAATCGGCTCACGGGCTCGATCCCAACACAGCTCGGCAACCTCACCAGCCTGTCTTGGCTCTACCTCGACAACAACCATCTCTCCGGTCCGGTCCCGACCCGAACTCGGCAACCTTACGAACTTGCAGTATCTGTACCTCAACAATAACGACCTCACCGGTCCGATTCCTTCGAGCCTGACCAACCTCACGAACCTGCTCGGCCAACCAGTGTGACTTCCGCTGGAATGGTCTCTACAGCACGGACCCGACGCTGACGGCCTTCCTCAACACCAAGCAATTGGGTGGGGAACTGGCAGAGCACGCAGACCTTCGGCCAGCCCTTCGCCCGCTCTGACTTTGACGGCGACGGCAAGGCCGACAAGGCCATCTCGACCTCTCCACCGGCACCTGGTTCGTCCTCAAGTCCTCCGGCGGCACCCTGGTCGCCGGCTGGGGCATCCTCGGTGACATCCCGGTCCCCCGCCAACTTCGCCGGCCACGCCAACAGCCAGGCCGACTACGCCGTCTACCGGCCCTCGACCGGCACCTGGTGGATCCTCAGCAGCGCCACCCTCGCCATGCGGCCCCCGGTGGGCTGGGGGGCGCCTGGGGACATCCCCGTCGCGGCCGACTACGACGGTGACGGGATCGCGGACGTGGCGGTCTTCCGTCCCTCGACCGGCCAGTGGTGGGTGAAGACGTCCTCCGGTGGCACCCTGGTCGTGAACTGGGGCGCCTTCGGGGACATCCCGCTCCCGGCCAACGTGGTCGGGCACGCCAACGGGCAGGCGGACTTTGTGCTCTTCCGGCCCTCGACCGGCACCTGGTGGGTGCTCAACTCGGCGACGCTGACGGCGCTGGCGCCGGTGGGCTGGGGCATGGTGGGGGACGAGGTCTTCGCGCAGGACTTCACCGGGGACGGCAAGGCGGACTACGGGGTCTTCCGTCCCTCGACGGGGACGTGGTGGATCCTCAACAGCGCGACGCTGACGGCGCTGGCGCCGGTTGGGTGGGGCATGGTGGGGGACATCGCGCTTCCGGCGAAGATGAGCAACGCCACCGGGTTGCCCGACAAGGTCGTGTGGCGTCCTGGGAGCGGTGGGAGCGCCACCTGGTGGGTCGCGCAGTCCGGCGGCGGCACGAACAGGTGACTCTGGGGCGTCGCCGGCGACATCCCGGTCGCGAGGTAGGGGTGCACGGCAGTTTGACCGGCGAGATGTCAGACACGACAGGAGGTGCGGCGGTCGCGCGGTATGGCGACCGCCGCACTATCCTGGCCCCCGGCTGACGTGGAGGGGTCACTACACTCGATCATCGAGACGGAAACGACAGCGGCCGACTGTAGTGACCCCCTCACGTCAAGCCACCAAGGGTTCGTGTTGGGCGCGGTACTCGGCGGGGCTCTTGTAGCCGAGGGCCGAGTGAGGGCGCCGGGTGTTGTAGCGGTGGATCCAGGCGATGACCTCCCTTCGTGCGTGGGTGAAGTCCGAGAAGTTGTGGAGCCAGACGCATTCCTCCTTGAGGGTGCGGAAGAAGCGCTCGATGATGCCGTTCTGCTCGGGCGTGTAGGGCGTGATGTACTCCTGGCGAAGCCGGTAGTCCTTGCAGGCGGCGCGGAAGCGGCGGGACTGGAAGATCAGCCCGTTGTCCGAGCGCACCGTGGGTGTCGGTCCTCTCGGACGGATCGTCCCGAAGCGCTTGATGCACGCCTCCTCAAGGGCGCGCTCAGCCTCCTTGGCACGCCCACGGAGAGCAAATTCGAAGCCGAGGATCTCGCGGTCGTGGCAGTCGATGACGGCCGCCAGGTGCCCCCATCCGTCTCGGCCGCAGGGGATGTGGGTGACGTCCATCGCCCAGCGCTGATTACTCGCCTTGGCCCTGGACACCATGCCGTGGACCCTGGGGCGCGGTGTGACCGGGCGCTGGTGCACGAGCCAGCCCTTGAGCTTGAGCACCCGGTAGACCCGCTTGCGGTTGACGAGGACGCCGTCGTTGCGCAGCCAGGCGGTGAGCTGGCGATAGCCGTGCACGGGGTTGGCCTGAATCAAGAAACGGATTCGGTCGGCCAGGTCCGGATCAACCGCCCGGCGCTCGGTCGCCGTTGCCTTCGGCCGGCCGGCCAGCCGCGAGCGGGCCACGCCGAGGACCCGGCATACGAGCCGTTGCGAGCTCCCCGCCACGGCGGCCTTTACTCCTCGGACGTCGTCTCCGGAAAAGGGTGGAGCTTGAGCGCCTCCCGCGCGATGTCCAGCTCCATGACCAACTGCCCGACCTTGCGCTCGAGCTTCTTGACCTGCTCCTGGTGCAACGCCTCCTCGTCCTTCGGCCGTGAGCGCAGGGCGTTCTCGGCCGCGAGCAGGAAGGTGTCCTTCCAGCTCTCGATCTCGGCGACCGTCAGGTCGTGCTTGCGGGCCGCCTCGACCACGGTGGTCTCGCCCTTCACGATGGAGAGCACCAGCGCCGCGCGCCGCTTCGCCGTCCACCGCTGGATGTCCTCCGGAAGCTCTCCGTTCACGCCATTGCCGTTGTTCATCTCCTCCATAACAGCCTCCCGAGCGGGCTGTGGAATCTGCGGAGCTCGCTCCGCTCGCCCCGCAGCTCCCACAGCCCCGACGACGATCACCAAGGTACCGCCGTCGTGTCTTATCGGTGGCTCTCACTCAAAGGGGGGCAGGATACGACGCCGCCTACGGAACGATGTCGAACGCCACGCTCTTCGGCCTCACCGGCGATTCGCGGTCTTGGAGTGAAACCGTGATCCGGCGAGGCGTGGCCAGCAGTGCGGTCGGCACCAGCGCGACCATCGCGGTCGGACCTTGATAGATGGTCGTGACCGCTACGCCGTCGAAGAGAACCTGCGTCTGCGGCCCGAAGCTGGTCCCCGCAATACCGAGGGAACAGTTCCCGTCGGGCATGGGGCTGAAGCACACCCCGGCGCGGGTGGACTCGGGGAAGAGATCGCGGATCGCCGGCACGGAGCCCTTTGCCCGGGGCGGGAGGATGTCGAACCAAACGGACTGCGAGTGGCGTTCGACGGGAGCTGTGTCCCGCACCTCGATTCGGACCCTCCGTGGTGTGAGGCTCAGCTTGGCCGGAACGATCCCCGCGATGGCCCTTGGGCTGCCGAAATTCGTGGTCAGCTTCTGCCCGTCGATGTAGACGGTCGTGGTCCGTGTGAATCCGGTTCCGGCCACGCCCAGCGAACTCGAGCCGTCGTCCTGGACGCTGAACGGGACGCCGGCCGTCGCCGACGGGGGGAACAGCTCGACAATCCTCAACGGTGGCACAACCGTCGGCACAGCCGCGGCGGAGATGGGCTCCGCGGCCGCCGGCCGCACCCTGCCCGGGTTGCGGCGCTGACACGCAGGCAGGAGTAAGGGTCCGACCAGCAGCACAAGGGCAAGCCTGCTGTTCATTGTGCCTCCCCGGCAATAGTCACAAGCGTTTCCCGGAGAGCGCTCTTGGGTTCCGGGATCGGTGTCTCGCCATGGCGTCGGGTCCGGATCCACGGCACCGGTCCGGACGCCGAGACGTAGGCGAGCGAGCGGAGCTGGGCCACCAGCAGGGGATCGAGGCGACTCGCACGCGGAGCCGATGTCGGCGTCGCCGCCAGCGCCGAGGCGAAGATCAACACGTCCCCCCTGTCCGGCCGGGCGCGGCCGCATAGGAGCGAGGCCCACCGCGTCCGGCCGCTCGGGCCCTCGACCCGTGACCCGTCGCCGAGCGTCACCGGGATCGCGCTGCCGGAGAGCAACCGCACGTCGACGGCGTCTCGGCCGCGCATGGGCTCGAATGCGGCGACCACATCGCACGCGCCAGGTCGGATCAGGACCGTGGCGAGCCCCCCGCGTTCGTCGAGCACCGCCGAATCCGTGGCCTTGTCTCCGAACAGGTCAACCCTCCTGATCCCCGAGCGCGCCACCACCGAAAGCCTCAGCTCGGCCGAGGACGCGGGCGCGCGGATCAGGAGACAACCCGGGTAAGCCTCCCCGATCCTCCACGCGGCGTCCGCCCGCAACGCGTCCGCCTGTGGCGAGTCGGGCGCCAGGGGGCGTTCCTCGAGAGGGTCGGCGGCCAGGTCGTAGAACTCCTCAGTGGGCAGGGGCGGGTAGCTTCCACCCGTCCACCAGTTGTCGAATGTCCGCTGAGGTCGCAGGATCAGACGGTGGCGCTCCCGCTCGATGGCCACCGCCTCGTGGGGAACCGCCTCTGCGACCAGCTCGCGAACGCCGGCTCGGCCACCGTCGGCGGCCGCCGCCGGAAGCACCTCACCCTCGAAGCTCGGGGGACGCTGTACTTGGGCCATTGCCAGCACGGTCGGCGCGACGTCGAGGAGCGAGGCAGGACCAGGGAGCACCTTCCCACCGCCTGGGTCGCGGGGCTCGAGGCAGATCAGCGGAACGCGAAGTTCCTCGTCGTGCAGGTAGGGGTGACCGTGCCCGAAGACGAACGGTCCCGCCAGCGATGGTCGATCGTCGAGCATTTCGCCGTGGTCCGAGGTTAGGAGGATGTTCGTGTGACCCTCGATCCCCAGCGACCGGAGACCGCGGCGAAGCTCACCGAGCGCTGCGTCGACCTTTCTGACCTCCTCCGCGTAGCGTCGCCGCAGCATCGCTGCCGTCTGGTCGCGGCTCGCGTCGGACCATGTCGTGACGTCGTAGTCATGGGAGTAGTTGTGCACCTGGAACGTGTGTAGGAAGAGGAAGAACGGCTGGTCTCGGTACTCCGCCAGGAGCGCGAGGGCACGGCGGACTTCGGCGCTCACGTCCTCGCGTTGGATGTCGACGGAAACGTAGCGGTCGAACCCACGTCCGAGGCCGAATGCCGGGTCGACGAAGCCGCCACTGGTGACCGCCAGACACCGGTATCCCTGCGCTGACAGCGTTTCGGCGAGGGTCGGCAACTCGGCCCCGAGCGCTTGTCGGGAAGCTCCCACCTGGTGTCGGGCTACGCTGGTCGACGTGAACAACGACGCGTGCGCCGGGAGCGTCCAGGTGGCGGGCGAGAGGACCCGCTCGACCCGCCATCCCTCGGAGGCCAACCGATCCATTTCGTTGGTTGCTCCCGTCCACCGGCCCCCGTAGGAACCGACGAAGTCCGCGCGCAAGGTGTCGACGAGGAAGACGACGACGGCGGGCCGGGTGCGGTCCCGTGAGGTCGGCGTCAGCATCGGCTCGGCGACCAGTGCCGGCGAAGTCAGTGCATCACGGACGGGTTCCCCTTGGTACATCGCCTCGGCCTCCACCGTGAGCTGCGTGGACCACGGCCGCCAGGGCCACGGCAGATCCAATTTCAACCACTCCGGGCGATCTTTCCCCGTGAGTTGCTGTTCGATGACCAGCCGCCGGCCCAACCAGTCCCCGCGGTAGACGTGGAAGACGGCACCGATGTTGGTTTCCTGGTCGTCGCGGGCCAGGGAAAATGCGAGTTCGAGTCTTCCTGCAGTCGAGCCGTCGATGACCCAGGAGACGCTGTGGTCGTGAGGGAGGCGGATGGCAGGCCGAGCCTCGACGCCGATCGTGACCATCTCGGCACCGACCAGAGGCAGGTGGGCGATGCCGCTCGTACGCGAGCAGGCACAGAGCACGAGCACTCCGAGGCAGGAAAGGTACGCCCCGGGGCGGGCGCGCCGCCTCCACAAGCGATCCATCGCCAGCCACCGCCTGCCGGTCCTCCAGGTCGAAACGGACGCTGGCTCGGGGTGGGTGTTCACGGCCACTGCAGACGCTCTCGAACCCCCCAATCCGCGCTCGCCCCCTTTGACCGGTCTCGCCGATGACGGCAACCGAAACGCCACAATGCCACCCGCTATCTTAGCTGGATGCGACCAGTCCTGCCAGCCGCGCCGGGTCACCTAGGTTCGGTCGCGGGCGCGACCTCGAAGACCTCGGCGTAGGGGTGGCCGAGTCGGTCGGTAATCGGTGTACGTGTGTACCTCGCACTCGAGGCGGCAAGAGCAGCTCGGAAGCCCACCTCTGCCTCGGAGGAGAACCTGAGATCCGCCGAGTGTTCGTCCAACGCGAGAAATGTGCCACCCGCGGTTACGATGCTCGACCATGACTGGCCAGAGGCGATTCCAGTCGATGTCGCGCCCCAAAAGACCTCTTGGAGGCGAAGTCGCCCAGCGCTGAGAAGGTATACGTTGTTGGCCAAGCCCCAATCCAAGACATTGACGTGGCTGTGAGGGTGGCTTGTCTCCAGGTACTTCGTCACGTCGACGATGGCGTCGGACCACAGTCCCACACCCCCGGTCCGGTGGAGCCCGCGGATCGCCGCAACGTTCCACCAGAGCGCGAGGACGAGATAGCCACCCCCCACCGCAACGGCAAGGGGTCGAACGAACCATCCTCGTCGGAGTAGGCGTCGAAAGCCCAGCACGCAAACTACAGCAACTAGCGGCAACACAGTGACCAAATGGTGCTGATTGACGGATAACCGGGAGGTCAGCAGGATCGCGACATACAGCAGCAGCGCAATAGCCCCGGCCGGGCCCACCTGTCGCTTGTTGCTTTCTCTTTCCGTGGTGGCGCGAGGCAAACGAGCAGCAGGGCTCCCACCGCGAGCATGATCGCGTAGCGCTCCCAGCCTGGCACCGGCGGCCCATCCCATATTACTCGTTGCTGCCCATCGGAGACGAGGAGCTCGGAAAGCGCGTAGCAGCGCTGTTTCAGTATGCTGAGCAGAGGCTCCTTGAAGGGAGGCACCGCGGATGAATCGCAGCGTGGCAACGCGGGAGAGCCCTTCATAGAGAAGCAGCGGAGCCACGCCGAGGAGTCCTCCCCAACAGAATGCCGCCAGGTGGCGGAACGAGGAAACGACGCTTCGGCCCGCGGCCAGGAGTGCGCCGGTGGCAACGGCTATGAGGAACCACAAGAAGTTCAATCTCGCCCAGATCGCGACGCCGGTCGCGACCCCGACGAGTAACGCAAGGCGCGGCGTGGGTCCTCGCACATAGCGAGCGACCCCCAGGCCGATCAGGCCCACGATCGCCATCCACACCGGTACATCGCCTCGGTCGAACACGTTCAAGTCGACGTAAGCAGGGTGGACCGCCAGGATCAACGCGGATGCGACGCCTGCGGATGGCGAGACCTCTTGGCGCAGCAGCTTGGCGATGCCGAAGATCCCGAACGCCGCGAGCAGCGCAGCGACCACGCGCGCGACACTCAACCGAATCCCGAAGATCGCGAACGGCAGCAGCATCAGATATGACTTCACCGCGCCCACGTATGGCATCGTCATCAGGGGCCACCAGCGGCGGCCGAACGGTATCGATCACCCTCGGTCGTGAGCAAAGGTGGGTTTGTCCGGACTGGTGAGCATTCGGACGGCACCCTGTACCAGGATCGCTTTGTCGTAGTGCACGCCTGGGCACTGCGCGGCCTGCGCGAGAGACAGCGCAAGGAACGCCACCACCGCGACCGCCACCCACCAACCGGAGTTGGCGACGCCCCCGGCCCGGCCAGGGCGCGCGTCGGGTCGTGTGATTAGGTTGAACTGCTCGGTTGCCGAATCAGCGTCCTGCGAGTGCGCCTCAACGCTCATCACTTCGCCCCTGCCACTTCGCCTGGTACGCCTCGCGGTTGTGCTCGTAGATCCGCTCGGACGCCTCTTCCCCCAGCAGGCGGAACGTCGCGCGCTGCCAGTGGTGCACGAAGGCGTCGCGCAGGCAGAAGAGCTTGTAGCCGGCCAGGCGCATGCGCCGGCAGTAGTCGTCGTCCTCGAACATCCCGACCTCGAACCGCTCGTCGAGGTCGCCGACCTGCTCCCAGACCTCGCGCCGCATCGCCGCGCAGAACAGCGCGAGCATCGGCAGCTCGAGCACGTCGCCCCGGTGTTCCGCGGCCCACGTCGCGGCCCACGCGGGCATCTCTTCGACGTCGGTGTATCCGACCTGGACGCGGGCCTCGTTGCCGACCGCGTTGCTCACCGGGCCGACCAGGCCGGCCCGCCGGTCGTTGCGGAGCGCCCGCACCATCGCGGACAGCCAGCCGGGGGACACCACCGTGTCGTTGTTGAGGAGGCAGAGGACCCAGCCCTGGGCCCGGTGGAGCCCCTGGTTGGACGCCGCCGCGAACCCGCGGTTGCTCTCGTTGCCGACGACGGTCAGCGCCGGCCGGGAACGGGCCATCTCCTCGAGCAGCTCGCGGGTGCCGTCCGTGGACCCGTTGTCCACGACGATGACTTCGTAGTTCGGGTACGTCGTGTTGCTCCAGATGCTCTCGAGGCACATCCGCGAAAACGCCAGGTTGTTGTAGGTGACGACCACGATCGAGACCAGCGGGTAGAGGTTGGGGATCCCCCCGATGACGGCCTCGGCGCGCGTCTCCCAGCGGTTCGCGTAGGCGAACTGCCGGCGCCGCTCGACGAGGACGGGGTCGGGGGCGCGACACCACCTCGTCGAGGGCGGCGAGGAACTCCGCGGGCGTCGACGCGAGGCGCAGCAGGTCGCCGTGCGCGGCCAGCTCGGGGAGCGGGGTCGCGACCACGTCGAGGCCGAGCGCCATCATCTCGTAGAACTTCACCGGGTCGGTGGCCTCGGTCAGCGGCGTGCGGCGGAAAGGGATGATCCCGGCGTCGAACTCCCTGGCGAGCCCGGGGAGCGTGACGTAGGGGCGCTCGCCCAGGAGGTGGACGTTCGGCAGCCGCGCGAGCCGGCCGACGTCGGCGCCGTAGGTCGAGCCGATCAGCACGAACGACCATTGCGGGCGAGCTTCCGCCAGCTCGGCCACCAGGCGGGTGTCGAACCACTCCGAGATCGCACCGAAGTACCCGATGACCGGGCGCGACACCTCGGCGGGCAGCCCGGGCCCCGCCGGCCTGGACCAGCGCGCCCAGTCGCACCCGTTGGGAACGCGGATGGTGTGGAGGTTGACGCGTCTTGCGGACGCCTCCAGCGTCCGGGACGAGGCGAGCACGAGGTCCGCCTCGGCAAGCAACCGCTCCTCCTCACGCAGCATGGCTTTCGAGTTGGTCGTGAAGCCGGCGTGGTCGTCGAGCAGGTCGTACACCACCGGCCAGCCGAGCGTCCGGCGCAGCCGTTGCGCCAGCGGGCGCCAGAACGGGAGCTGGCAGACGACGGCCGCCTCCTGGATCCCGGCCTGGCCGCGGAACGCCTCGATCGCCTCGATCATTCGCGCCAGGCTGCGCGGGTTGATCGTGTCCCGGTAGACGTCGAGCCGGCGAGCGCTCGGCAGGCGGATGCCCCAGATCCCTCGACCCCGGGCTCCTGCGAAATGCTCACGGCGTGAGCGTCGACGTCGAATGTGCAGGAGGCGTACAGGACCGGCCAGCCCCTGGCGGCGAGGGCGGCGGCGAGCTGCTGCGGCCGCTGGTGGCGGAACCCCCATTCGATGATCGGCAGGACGAGCAGGGTCGGGTAGCGATCGGGAGCGCTGGCCAGACGGTCGAGCAGCGCGTCGACCCGGCTCGGATCGGGCGCCGGCGCCGGCGGGTTGCGCCGGCCCGCCCGCAGCGCGCGCACGAGACGCGAGCGCAGGCGCACGGGCAGGAGCGGGGGCGCGGCGACCCGGATCGCCTCGACCGGGTGGGTGACGCGCCGCCACGCACGCACCATCGCCGGGCGCACCTTCCAGTACGACGCGCCCAGCCGCCAGAGGCGGGAACCGTGGACCCTGGCGAGCTCGCCGAGCGCGCTCTCGAGACTCCGCTCGAGGTCGCGAACCCGCTGCTCGAGCGCGGCGCCCGGCGCGCCCGGTACGCCGCTCGCCGCGGTCGGCCCGACGTCCGGCGAGTCGACCCGTCCGCCGTTCGTGAGGCTCGAGCCCCAGGCCGCGATCGCCCGCCCGGCCTCCTCCCCGGGTGCGGCCACCGCGGCCCGGGCGCGCGGGACGAGCGCGTGGAGGCGTTCGGCGCCGGCGTCATCCGGGACCAGGACGGCGTCGGCGCGCTCCAGCACCCATCTCGCGGCCGCCCCCACCGGCCCGGCCGTGACGTAGCGGCAGACAACGAGCGCCTTCGCCGTCTGGGCGGCGCCGACGGCCGCGCGTACCGCCGGTCCGCCGAGGCCGGCGCCGCCGTGGATCAGCACCAGGTCGGCCCAGGCCACCGCGTCGTCGACGTCCTGATCGGGGCCGCCTGCCGCCGCGGGAGTCGCTCGGCCCTCGGATCGCGCCGGGGCGAGCACCCGCACGCGGTCGGCCTGGCCGAGCGCCGCGAGCTGGGCGGTGAGGCCGCCGTCGGGGGCGGCGTCCGCGATCGGACCGGCGCCTGCGGCGCCCGGCACGAGCAGTATCCGCGGGCCCACGGCGGCTACCTCCCCGAAGCGGCTGGCGAAGGAGGGCGAGGACACCCCGGCCTGGTACATGCCTACGACCTCGGAGGCGGGGCCCCTCGCCATCACCCGGCCCTCGTGCAGCCAGAGGGCCTCCCGGCACAGCCGCTCGACCGTCGGGAGGCTGTGGGAGACGAGCAGGATCGTGCCGCCCTCGAGCCGGAACCGCTCGATCCGCTCGGCGCAGCGCATCCCGAACGACTCGTCCCCGACCGAGAGGACCTCGTCGAGCAGGTAGATGTCCGCGTCGACCGTCGTGGCGACGGCGAAGGCGAGCCGTGCCACCATGCCCGTCGAGTAGGTGCGGAGCGGCATGTCGATGAAGTTCGCCAGCGCCGAGAACTCCACGATCTCGTCGAACCGCCGGCGCATCTCGGCGCGCGGGTCGGCCGAGGAGGGCGCCGTTGAAGAAGATGTTCTCCCGTCCCGACAGCTCGGGGTCGAACCCGGTCCCGAGCTCGATGATCGGCGCCACCCGGCCGCGCACGACCGCCTCGCCCGCGGAGGGCGTGAGGATCCCGGCCGCGACCCGCAGCAGGGTCGACTTGCCGGCGCCGTTCGCCCCGATGATGCCCAGCGTCTCGCCTCCGTCGGCGCTGAACGTGACGTCCTGCAAGGCGAGGAAGTCGTGATACCTCAGCTTGGCGGTGAGCCGCTGGATCGCCCATTCCTTGAGCGTCGGGATGCGTTTGGCGGGCAGCCGGTAGCGCATCGTCACGTCGCGGAACTCGAGGGCGGGCGAGGACGTCATGGCCGGCTCACAGGTGCAGGTAGAACTTGGGCGCCAACCGGCGAAAGATCGCGGCCCCGACAACCAGGGCCCCCACGGCGCACGCCGCCGAGATCTCGAGGTCGTGCAGCGACGGCAGGCGTCCCTCGTAGATCGGCGCGCGCGCCAGCTCGAGAAGGTAGAGGAGGGGGTTGAGACGGATGAGCCACAGGTACTTCTGCGGGATGATGGCGATCGGGTAGAAGATCGGCGTCAGGTACATGAGGCCCATCAACGCGACGCCGTACATCTGGGCGACGTCGTCGAAGTAGACGGCAGCCGCCGACATACCGAGCGAGACGCCGAAGACGAAGACCGCGAGGATGAGGAAGCTCACCGGCAGGAAGAGCAGCGCCGGGGTCAACGGCGCCCCGACGATGAGCATGATCACGACGAGCGGGAGGCAGCGAGAGGCCGAGGTTGGCCAGGCCGGACAGCACCGTCGAAAACGCGAAGATCATCTTGGGGACCCGCACGCGCTTCATCAAGGCGCCGTTCCAGGCGAGGCTCGCCATCGCGCCGGTCGTGGTCTGGGCGAAGAACGTCCAGCCGAGATATGCGGAGAGGAAGTAGACCTCGAAGTGCTGGACCGCGAAGCGGAAGACGGTGGAGAACACTACCGAGAGGATGATCATCAGCAGGAGCGGGTTGAGCATCGTCCAGAAGAAGCCGAGGACCGATCGCTTGTACCGCACGGTGAGGTCCCGGCGCACGAGGTTGGCGAGCAGGTGGCTGAACGCGGCGATGTCGCGCGCCTCCTCGAGAATCGACGGATGGTGGCCGGCGGCGTTTCGCATCACTGGCCGAGGCAGCGGCTGCCTCGATTCCAGCTTCTTGAGAAAACATCAGTGGCGTCCGCCCTCCTTCCCTGGGTGCGGCGCATTCTACCAGACGCCGCCGCCCCGAAGCGGCCCGGCCACGGGCTCGGACCCGGTCTAACTCAGTCGCACCGGATCGGCCTCGCGGGAGGGCGAGAAGGCGCGCACGCGCGCCGCCCGCCTGATTCGCAGAGCGGCGTCCGGACCGTCGGCCTGAGCGCTACTCGTGAGGCGCCGGCTTGTCCACGGTGGGGCCAGTCGTCGTGGCCCGCCCCTCGACGCGCGGAGCGGCCGCCGGCGCATCGGCCTCCGGCCCCTTCCAGCGGCGCGCCCCCAACCAGTGGAAGACGGCGTAGGGCAGCAGCGGCACGGCGCGTATCCAGGCCAGGACCAGGCGCCCGATCCCCGGCCAGGGGACGCCGCCCATGCGGAGCGTGAGGCCCGCGTCCGCCACGATGCTCGCGAGCACGACGGCCGCCGCCAGCGCGGCCCAGGGACTGCGCGCCTGCCAGGCCGCCGCCGCCAGCACTCCGCCGACAGCGAGGCGCAGGATTGCCGTGAGCGAGAAGGGGCGGGACAGGATCTCGATGAGGAACGCCACGCCTTCCATGGGCCGGCGGCGGATCAACCGGAGCGTCGCCCCGGGTTGACGCAGGAGGACCGCGTACCGGCCGGCGAGCCACCGGGCGCGTTGACGCGCCGCATCGCGCACGCTCGCGGGCTTCTCGTCGCGGACCACCGCATCCGGCGGGGCGAGGACGATCCGCTTGCCCGCCGAGGCGAGCAGCAGCGTGGCTTCGTGGTCGTCGACCCGGGTGCGCAGCTGCCCGACGACCTCGCAGAACGCCTCCGGCGTGAGGGCGGTGCCCGTGCCGCGCAAGCGCACGGCCCACCCCAGCGTTTCGCGGCCGCGATCGTCCCAGCGCTGGGCCGCGCGCTCGGAGTAGGCCGCCGCGGCGCCCGCCCCTTCGCCTCGGCCGGCGAGGAACGCCTGCACACCGTCGGCGCCCGCCGGCCACCGGAGCCGGGAGAAGAACTCGGGAACGAGGGTGGAGCCGACGTCGAGGAGCAGCACGGCGTCCACCTCGGCCAATTCGGAACGCAGTTGGCTCGCGGCCCACCCCAGGACGACGCCCTTCGAAGGGCCCGCGGGCTCCTTGGTTCTCGTCTCGACGCCGAGCAGGTCGCAGGCAGCCTGGGCCCCGGGGTCGGCCCCGTCGAGCAGCGCGACCGTGCGGACCGGTGTCGCGCCTCTCGCCGCGATCACGGAGCGCAGGGTCGGCGAGACCGCGTCGCCCTCGAGGTGGCTGGGGACAAGCACGAGCCAGCGAAGTTCGTCGCCTGGTCGCCCGCCGGCGGACCGGAAGCGCCGCGCCAGGACCGCCATGACCGAGCGGACGAGGGTGTCCGCCACCGAGGGGACCGCGAGCAGGCCGAGCCAGAGCACGCTCAAGGGGCCGTCCGCCTTGCGACAGGTCGGACCCGGTGCGAAAGAGGACCTGCTTGGGCTTGGCGTGTGGTCTCGATCATCGTTCCAAACCGCATGACGGCGCGCGTGTGGCCTTCAGACTACTATCTTTGCCACGCTTCAGGAAGAGTGTAACCCGTCGGCGTAGCCCGCGCCGAGTCGACACGGATCCCACGCTGCAATGTGATCGAAGTCACGCTCTCGTTTCCGTTGGAGAGGCGAAGGACCGCCGGCGCGGACCGTCGCAACGACGTCCACGCGCATCGTTCCCTCTCCCGCTCGCGGGAGAGGGCGGGGGAGAGGACCTTATCTCCCTCTCCCGCTCGCGCGGAGAGGGCGGGGTAGAGGGTGATCCAGATTCAGGTCAGACCTTGCAACACCCCCACCTAACCTCCCCCCTCCAGGGGGAGGAACCGGTAGCGAGAACGCGCCTGCGGGGCGCGCGGTCGTTGCCGGTTGTCGGGTGAGAAGCCGCCGGCGCGGCGCGCCGGCCCCACATCATCCGTGCAGGTGTGGGGCGCGCCCGCCGGGCGCGCGCTCACAACGACCTCGACGCAAATCTCTCCCTTTCCCGCTCGCGGGAGAGGGCGGGGGAGAGGACCTTATCTCCCTCTCCCGCTCGCGGGAGAGGGCGGGGGAGAGGACCTTATCTCCCTCTCCCGCTCGCGGGAGAGGGCGGGGTGAGGGTGATCCAGATTCAGGTCAGACCCTGCAACACCCCCACCTAACCTCCCCCCTCCAGGGGGAGGAACCGGTAGCGAGCGCGCGCCCGCGGGGCGCGCGGTCGTTGCCGGTTGTCGGGTGAGAAGCCGCCGGCGCGGCGCGCCGGCCCCACATCATCCGTGCAGGTGTGGGGCGCGCCCGCCGGGCGCGCGCTCACAACGACCTCGACGCGAATCTCTCCCTTTCCCGCTCGCGGGAGAGGGCGGGGGAGAGGACCTTATTGGACCTGCCCCGGAATGGTGGACACGTGAAGTAGCCTGCAGGAAGCAGGAGGTATTGACATGGCAGGGCGGCGGAAGTTCAGCCGGGAGTTCAAGGTGGAGGCGGTGCGGATGATTCGGGACGGAGGGCTGAGCCTCGCGGAGGTGGCGAGGGACCTGGAGATCCGGCCGGACATGCTACGGCGGTGGAAGCGGCAGGTCGGAGAGGCGGGGCCAGGGGCATTTCCGGGCAGCGGGCGGCTGGCGCCGGACGATGAGGAGGCGCGGCGGCTGCGGCGGGAGCTGCAGCGGGTGCGGGAGGAGCGGGACATCCTGAAAAAAGCGTTGGCGATCTTCTCGGATCGGCAGCGATGACGTACGCGTTCATCGCCAGGCAGCGGGACGCGTACCCGGTGCGTCGGTTGTGCCAGGCCCTTTCGGTGTCGCCGAGCGGGTACTACGCCTGGCGGGGCCGGCCGGTGAGTCGCCGTCAGCGGGAAGATCGCCGATTGAAGGTGGCCATGCGGGCGGCGTTTCGTCGCAGCCGGCAGGCCTACGGCAGCCCTCGACTGCAGGAGGCGCTGGCGAAGCAAGGCCTGTTCTGCAGCCGCAAGCGCGTAGCGCGCCTGATGCGCGAGGAGGGCCTGATCCCCAAGAAGGTACGGCGGGCGCGGCGGACAACGCGCAGCATCGGCACGCACCCGAAGGCGCCGAATCTGCTCAACCGCCAGTTCACGGTGAACACGCCGGACACGGTCTGGGCCGGTGATATCACGTACCTGTGGACCGATGAGGGCTGGTTGTACCTCGCCGTGGTGTTGGACCTCTACTCCCGGCGGGTGGTGGGATGGTCGATCAGCGACCGCCTGACCCAGGAGCTCGCGATCGCCGCACTCCAGCGCGCCCTCAGCGAGCGTCATGTCGACGAGGACTTGTTGCACCATTCCGATCGCGGCTGCCAGTACACCAGCGAGGCCTACCAGCGGCTGCTCCGCGCCCGAGGGCTCCGAGTGAGCATGAGCCGCAGCGGTGACTGTTGGGACAACGCCGTCGTGGAGAGCTTCTTCGCGACGCTGAAGACCGAGCTCGGGGAACGCTTCTCCCTCACGGTCCGCGGCCCATCTCCAGCTGTTCGACTACATCGAGGTCTTCTACAACCGGCAGCGGCTTCACTCCTCGCTCGGCTATCTCACTCCGGTCGAGATCGAGGCAAGGTTCGCTCGAGAGGCAGCAGCATGAACGGCGGGCTATTCTTGGTGTCCACCAAAGGAGCAAGTCCGTATCTCCCTCTCCCGCTCGCGGGAGAGGGCGGGGTGAGGGTGATCCAGATTCAGGTCAGACCTTGCAACACCCCCACCTAACCTCCCCCCTCCAGGGGGAGGAACCGGTAGCGAGGGCCACGCACCGCCGGGCGCGCGGTCGTTGCCGGTTGTCGGGCGAGAAGCCGCCGGCGCGGCGCGCCGGCCCCACATCATCCGGGCAGGTGTGGGGCGCGGCCGCCGGGCGCGCGGTCGGTACCTCGTGACTCGGTGTAGGGGCGGGGCTTGCCCCCGCCCGGTAGCCGCCGCGTTCGAATCAACTTCAAGCACAAAAAAGAGGACCGGGCCCGAAGGCCCGGTCCAAGGTCATGCCGGGCGGGAGTTCCCGCCCGACGGTTGGTTGCTTACTTCTTGACGGTGACCGTGAGCCCGTGCTTGCGTGCCGCGGACTCCGTACCGGAGCACATCGGGATCGAGAACGCCTTCCCGACGAACACGGACTCCTCCGCCCTTGTCGTGGAGTTGTTCGGGCAGAAGATCAACGTTGGTGCCGCAGCCGGCCGTGATGTTGTGGTTGTAGAGGTCTTCCACCCAATCCACCGCGAACCCACCCGGGCACGGCACGTCTTCGAAGAGCCCGGTGCACGGCGGCGGAACGTAGGTCGGACCCTGCCAGGACTTCAGGATGAACACGGCCATCTGGGCGCGTGTCACCGGGTCGTTCGGGCAGTACCTCAGGGGGTTGACAGCGCAACCGGCCGTGATGCCCTCGTTGTAGAACGCCTCGATGTAGTCGGCGTTGGGCGTCGTCTCGCACGGGACGTCTGCGAAGATCCCGACGCACGGCGGCACCGTGTAGCTGGAACCGTGACGCGCGAACTCCAGCCAGCGCGCCATGATGCCGCGGGTCATCACGTCGCCAGGGCAGAACATGCTGCCACCGCAGCCCTGGGTGATCTGAGCGCCCGACACCGCGTGGATGAACTGCTCGGCGAAGGAGCCCAGCGGAACGTCCGTGTACGCCTTGGTGAAGCAGACGTTCACGGGGTTGGTCGCGTACGGCGTGTCGCTGGTGGTCATGATCTCGGCCGTGAACTGGCCGAAGCGCGGCGCCCCGTCGGCGATGAACTGCGCGTCGATCGGGAGCGGGCTGTCCTCGTTGTGCGCCGGGACCGTACCGGTGAGCGGCGTCACCGTGAGCCACGGCACGCCAAGCGCGCACGCGGCCGGCTCACCCGAGTCGAATTCGACGACGTCCCCGTTGCCCTGGTTGACGGCCCACAGGTGGCCGAGGCAGTCGAACTCGATACCGGCGCCGGCGAAGTTGCCGAAACCGGCGACCGTGAAGCTGCCGAGGACCGCGTAGTCGTTGTTGACGTCGAGCACGGTGACCTTGTCGGTCGCCGAGTTCTCCTGAACGAACAGGTGACCGGTGATCGAGTTGTACGCCAGACCCGCGATCGGCAGGCCGACGTTCTTGGACTGCAGGATGGTGCCGGTGCGGTCGAAGCGGTAGATCGTCATGTCCGTCCAACCGCCGATGAAGAAGGTGTCGCTGCTCGTGTCGTACGCCAGACCGGTGTAGTAGGTCGTCAACCCGTGGACCTGCACCTTGTTGCCGGTCCACGTCTGCGTGCCCGGATCGAACTCGTCGATCTCCTGCGGGTCACCGATGTTGACGTTCATCTGCCACATCGTGTTGTGGATCGGGTCGAACGCCATGTCGGCCGGGTACGGCACGAACATCCAGGTCGTGTCGATGGTGTTCCCGGTCGGCGTGCCGTCCGGCAAGTACTCGTGGTCGAAGCCGTCGCCACCGAAGTAGCTGATGCTGCTGACCCACACCTTGTTGCCGATCTGGTTGTAGCCGAGGCCCCAGGCGCTGGCGACCCCGCTGTTCCAGCTCGTGATCACCGCCCCGGCCGCCAAAGGCTGCGACGGCGGACGAGCCGGGCCGTTCCACTGCACGCCCTTGAGGTTCCGCAGCATTCTGGTCTTCCCCGCCGTCGGAGGCACGACGCTCGGGCCGGCCGGATCCCTGGGGAGCGCCGGCACGTAGAGCTGCTGCGGGATAACGAGGAGGTTGAAGTTGGCGTCGAGCCCGCCGTGGTTGGTCAGCGCGAGGCTCTGGTCGTGGGTCTGCCCCGGGTTGAGGAAGTCGAACAGGGAGGTCGGAGCGATCTCCAGCCACCCGGCGTTGAGCGTGAAGTCGAGGCGGTTGGTGGTGTTCTGAATGATGGGCTCGGTCACCGAGGCGCTCGCGTAGTGCGCCATCGAGGCGGTGAACGTGCGCATCGCAGGCCCGTTGGTCGCCGGGACCGGCGTGAAGAAGGAGTAGAAGCCGGCGCCTTCGTTCGGGTCGTTGACCGTGAGTGTGTTGCCGCCGAGGTCGTTGGCCACCATGGCGCCAACCAAGCCGGCGTTGGTGTTGCCGTCCTTCACGAAGCCGGCAACCAGGCCGCCGTTGAGCGGCGAGCAGTTGGGTTGGAAGTTCGGGTCGAACAGCCGGACGTCGTCCACCTGCCACCACCACGCCCAGTTGGCGTTGTAGTAGTGGAAGCGGACCTGCGCCTGGCTCATGCCGGCGAGCTGCGCCGACACGTCCTGCGTGAAGGTGGCCGGTCCGCGCTGGCTCGAGGTCCAGGAAACGATGTTGATCCACGTCGTGCCGCCGTCGGGGCTCACGTCCACGTCCGCCGTGTCGCCCAGGTTGTAGTAGTCGTACTTGAACTGCAAGGTCACGCTCGAGTGGCCGGTGAAATCAACTACCGGCGACACCAGGCTCGTGTCCATGTAGGTGCCGATGCCGCAGTGGTCGGAGGCGGCCTCCGCGGAGAATCCCGAGCCGCCGGTCAGGTTGCCGACGCCCTCGAGGTTCGTGAAGTTCCACGCGCAGGTGGTGGCGTTGTTGACGATGGTCCAGCCTGCTGGCAGCGTGCCGCTGTCGAAGTGCTCGTTGACGCCACCGCCGGTGCCGGTGGGCGGGCCGTAGCCCGGAACCGTGCAGTCCGGCGCGAGCGGCCAGAGGGTGAAGCTCTGGGTCTGGTCGGTGCCGGTGACGCTCACAGGACGCGTCTGCGGGGTGTAGCCCGGCGTCACGGCGTTGACCGTGAAGGTGTAGTCGTAGCCGTTCACCAGCGTGATGCTGTAGTAGCCGTTGAACGGGTCGGTGTAGACGGTCTGGGTCGGAGCGCCGGTGGCCGTGATCACGATCTGCGAGTACAGCGGCCAGCCGTGGCCGCCGTCGGTGACGTAGCCGTCAACGTCGGCGTTGCCGACCGGCTGCAGCGCGAAGTTCTCGGTCGTGGTCGCGCCCTCGGTGACCTCGATGCCGCTCGCCGTCCCTTGCGCGAACCCGAACTTCGAGGCGGTCATGTCGTAGGTGCCGACCGGGAGCGTCATCGTGTAGACGCCGCTGCCGTTGGTCAGGGTGGAGGAAGCGTTGGCCGTGACCAGGGCGCCCGCGATCGGGTTGCCGTTGATGATGTTGGTCACCGTGCCGGTGAGCGTGCCGGTCGGACCGATCGAGCAGCTCGGGAACTTGAACGACCCGATCCGCGTGAACCAGTCCCAAGAGCCGGCGCCGGTGTACATCTGGGTGTACCAGAACGTGCAGTCGTCCGTCGGGTCGATCTGCATCGCGCTGTAATCGCCCCACCGGCTGTACCCGGTGTTGATGACGCCGTTGCCCGCGACCAACGACTGCTCGCCCTGCGGCAGGGTGCCGAGCGGGTCGCCGGCGAGGCGGCCGGTGTACAGGACCGACGGGTACGTGGCGCTGTTGGAGCCGCTGTACCCGAGGCCGATGTCGCCGCTGTGGTCCATGGCGATGCTGCCCATCCAGCGGTAGAGCCCGTCGCCCGGGGCGTACGTGCCCTGCTGGTTGAGGGTCCAGCCGGAGAGGACGCCGCCGTTCAACTCGTACCAGCGGATGCCGGCAACGCCGCCGCCGCCGTCGACCGTGTGGTTGGCCACGAGGTGCTCGGTGTCGCCGGTGTTGCGCCACTGCAGGCGGTACATCGTGTAGCCGCTGATGGCGTCCACCGACTCACCCGGCGAGGGCATGGGCACGCAGGCGCGGTTGCCCGGGCAGATGTTGGTGTAGCTCGCGACCGGGACGATGTAGTTGGGCTGACCGCCGCAGGCCGCGCCGAAGCACGCCGCGCCCGGGTTCGACCAGTCGTAGGTGAGGTTCCAGATCAGCATCGCGTCGGTGGTCTGGCCGACCGCGGTGCCCGCGAACGCCACCTGGCCGAAGATCGCGTTGCCGGCGGGCGGAGGAATCGTGCCGTCGTAGCTCGGCCGGCAGGATCGACCACCAGTTGGCGCCGAAGTTGTCGAAGTGGATGATCGCCGCCGTGGGGTCGCCGGTCAGCATCTTGGCGCGCTCGAGGACGAGCAGGCTGGCGCTGTCGGAGCTGGGGTCGAACTCGTTGTAGGTCCCCAGGTACGCGTCCGACCAGATCCCGTACTTCGGATAGTCGCCGACGACGCTGCCGGTGCTGTACGCGTACTGGTACCACGTGCCGGTCGGATCCGGCGAGGTCGAGACCGCGAAGCACTGCTCGTACGGCGTGGCGTTGAGCTGGAACTGCGCCGCGAACCAGCGGTCCGCCTGCTTGTCGTAGAGGATGATCGGGTCGCCGTTGTTGCTGGCTCGCGCAGGCGTCGCTCGAAGCCGGCCCAGAAGCTGTTGCCGGCGAACGGCCCGGCGATCTCGGCGCCGGTGGTCTTGTCGAACACCGCCCACGCCAGGTTGATCCACTGGACGTAGACGTTGCTCGCGGGCGAGTTGCCGCCCACCGCGCCCTGCGTGTCCGCCGGGGTGAGCTCGAACCCGGCGATACCCGTGTTCGCCGAATTGGGAATGCCGTCGAAGGTGGTGATCGGCGCCGGCATGTTGGAGAGGCCGAAGGTGCGCTGCACGACCGGGTCGGGCAGCGGCGCCCGCGTCGGGAACAGATGGAACGCGTTCGGCCGCTCGCGGTTCGCCAACCCTGGGGGTGGAGCCACCCGGGGGAGGCTGCTCATCGGCGGGGAAACCCCGAACTTCGCGGGGTAGCGCACGTCGGGCCTCAGGCCCGTGGCCGCGCTGGCCCCTACCGCGAACAGCATCGCAAAGACGCTGACCGCGGCTACGAGATGAAGGACGTTCTTACGCCAATGCATAGCGATCCCTCCTCCTTCACACGCTCTCCTTAGATCCTGTTTGAGGGCGCGGCCGCATGAGACGCCAGGAGTTTGCGTCCCGCGCACCAACACCATCCCTCGTGAACCCGAACGCCTACGGACTCTGCGCACCGATGCGCGTCCTTCCTTAGGTTGTTCTGAGCGAACTGGACCCCCTCGGGATTAAGTGATCCTCCGCATTCTTCTGCCATACTTCTGCCACACATTCTATGGCATCCCCAAGTCTTGTCAAGTACGCAGCGCCTGAGAGGAATCTCAACAAGATTGAAACGGCGGGGAGTGGAGACACCCGTTCGGGCCATTCACGATCGAGGTGTCGGGGCTGGAGTGCGAGTCGCGTAACGTAATGCCCTGTTGGCAGTTCTAGATTGAGACGAAGACCCGAGCCCAGCAGGGCGGCGTACGGCATCTCCGACCTCGGTCGGAATGTTCGTGGACCGTCCGCTGCGGGCGCAGATCCCACCGCATCGGCCGGCGAGGTCCTACGAGGCGCTGCTCGGTTTGCCTTCCCGCGTGGCCTGTTGGTAGATGGCGTAGAGAGCCTGGCGCAATTTCGAGAACGCCTCCTGCGCGTCCGGTCGGGTCGTCGTCGGCGCGCCGGCGAACGCCCGAACCTGGATGGCCTGCGTCCGGTTGAGGACACTTACCCTGAGATCGGTGTAGCCCGTGCCGACGATGTTGCCCGGCAGCCCCGTGAGGTTGGCGTCGAGGAACAGCTTCGCGAGGTCGCGAACCGCCTGGTCCGGGAGGCGCATCCTCCTGCGGTCCGTGTAGCCGGCGGCCTTGGTGTTGCGCTCGGCTTCCACCGCGCCCCCGCGGACGCGAAGGAGCCAGCCCTCCGGATCCGCGGCGGTCTGCTGCGGGGCGTTGAGGGTGACCGCCAGAACCTCCGGCGCCAACCCGCCGTCGCGCAGCTTGGTCAGCCCGTCCTGCAGGCTCTCGGCGGCGATCCCCCGTTGGCCGGCCGGCTCGCAGGTGTCGAGGAGGTGCGCAACGAGCGTCACGAACGCCGCCGATTCCGGGCTGTCGAGGATGTGAGTCACGGCCTTGGAGACGTCGCCGATGGTCAGCGAGATCGCGCGGTCCATGCGCAACGCGTCCGGCTCCACCTCGGGCTCCTTCTCCTTGCCGATCCTCGACGCCTTGTCCGGCCACGCGCAGAACCCCGCCTTGTCGATCGACGTGAGCATTCCGCGGACGACCTTGACGTCGACCCGGAACTGCCTCTCGCCGTTCCAGGTCCCGACGCCGTTGCCGAAGAGCACCAGCGACCGCGGGCCGTTGGACCCGACCCCCATGACCTCGAGTCGGACCTCCGCGAGCGCGGGCTTGCCCTTTCGCGCCTCGTCGAGGCGCTTGCAGAGCTGCGCGTTCCGCTGCTGCTCGGGCGACGTGCCGCTCGCGGCCAGCGCCCGCGCAGCCGGGACCAGCGCGGCTGCCAGCACGGCGCCCACCACCAGCAACGAGCTCTTCGTCATGCGTTCCTCCAAAGTGGGCCGGACTCGCCCGGAAGACGAGCGTTCGCTTGCGCCCGGACGGCCGCGCAAGTCTCGCCGCTCGCGGCCGGGGCGTCAAGGGGCGCTCGGCTGCGGCGGGCCCGATGGAGGCCGCCGCCGCCGGGCGGCGGCTCCGATGGCGTCGCGGCTAGGAGCGTGTTGCGCATAGCGACGAAAGCGAGGGTCGCGATGGCGCTGGCTGGCAAGGCGGCCGAGCGAAACGCCCGCAGGCGTAGTTGGTACTACGTCGAGGACGTTTTGCGAAGGCCAACACCGCCAGCCGGATGCCAGCGCGAGCCGCAGCCGGAGTCTATGCGCGACACGCTCCTAGTGCGTCGTCGCGAGCGGAAGAACGGTGCGGGGCTCCTGCGAGCTGCGGTCCACCACGGTGCCGACGACGGCCAACGGTCCGGTAGTCGTGAAGAAGAGGTCGACCACCTGCGGGTCCGTGCACGGCCCTTCGACGGTGCCGGGCTCCTGGACCAGGAACTGCAGCCAGCCGTAGGGGGGCACGGTCACGTTGTACGGCGTGACGACGGGCTGGCCGGACAGCACCAGCTCGCCCGACGACTTGCCGTCCTCGGACTGCTGCAAGGTGAGCTCCACCTTCTCCGGCCCTGGGTTGGCGATGTAGAGGTAGCTCTCGAACCGGGGCCCGGCGCACGGGTTCTGGTCGAGGATGAGGCCGGGGACCTGGTAGACCGAGCCCGACACCGCGAGCTGCGAGGCGGGGATGGCCGGGATCTGCTGGCCGACGCCGAGCAGCGCGGTGGGCACCGTGCTGCTGAAGGCCCGTGTGGTGTTGACGACGCGAGCGACGAGCGAGACCTCGGTGTCCGCGGAGAAGACCAGGCCGCCGATCGCGAAGTCCGGACACCCGATGGCGGTACTCAACTCGGCCGAGGCGACCAGTTGGGTGCTGTACGGAGGGAGTTGGCGCCGGTACGGGACCGGGTGCTCGCACGGCGTCTCGACCTTCGTCCTGCCGGCGAGGAAGGGTCCGATCTCGAGCATCACCGGCAGCGGGCCGGGGTTGGTGGCGAAGACCTCCGTGTTCCACAGGTTGCCGCCCTTGCCGGGCCAGGCCACGGCGAAGACCGGCAGGACCATGTCTTCAGCCATCGCCGCCGCGGCCCCGAGAACGAGCAACCCGAGCGCGAGGACAAGTCTGGTTCGCATCGGAAGGCCTCCATTTCTGGTGACATATCCAGTCTAGATCGCGATTTTGCCACAAACAAGTGACTGACGTCACCCCTGCGGGGCGTCGGCGCCGGCGCGCCGTCGCTCCGGGGATGGGGAGTGGCTCGAGGCTGAGGCCGGGAGCGAGGATCCCGGGGCCTGACCGCTAAGGGGTCGGCGTGGCTGCCTCGAGGCGGGCCAACGACTGCTCGGCCATCTGCCGCTGTCGGGCGAGGTTGGGGTCGGCGGCGGCGCGGGCCAGGAAGTCCCTGTACGCGGCGATGGCGGCGGGGCGGTTGCCGGAGAGCTCCTCGGCGATGCCGCGGTCGAATCGCGCCTGGTGGAAGTCGGGAGCCAGCTCGAGGGCATGCTCGAAATCCGGGATCGCGAGCGTCGGGCGGTTGCGCATGACCTCGAGCGTTCCCACGCCCTCCCACGGGGCCGGGTCGCGCGGGTCGATCCGGATGGCCCCGCGGTAGGCCCGCTCGGCGTCGTCGTAGCGCTTCATCTCCCGGAGGACGTCGCCCAGGTTGTTCAAGATCCGGGGATCGTGCGGGTCGAGCTCCGACGCCTTGACGAGCTGCTCCCGCCCGCCCTCGAGGTTGCCGCCGAGCGAGAGCGCCATGCCGAGCGCGTTGTGGGCTTCCGCGCGGAGGGGGTCGAGCGCGATCGCGGTTTCGAGGGCGGCGACCGCCTCGTCGGTGCGGCGCGCCATCAGCAGCGTGGCGCCGAGGTTGTAGCGGAAGTTGCGGTCGCCTGGAGAGAGCTCGACCGCGCGCCGGTAGAGCGAGATGGCCCGCGGGAAGTCGCCTGCCTCGCGGCACGCCTCCGCGAGCTGCGCCACGAACGCCGGGTTGGCGGAATCGGTCGCGACCAGGCGTTCCAGCTCCGTCCGCGCCGCGCCGACCTTGCCCGCGACCATCGCCCAGTGCGCCGACTCGAACGCCCGGAACAGAGGCATCATCGCCTTGGGGTCCTTGCCCGAGGCGGCGGCGCCGGTACCGGCCCCCGAGCCGACGTAGCCGAGGCTCTGGAGCCTGGCGAGCGTCCGGCTCTCGACCGCAGACGCGGGCGCCGTGGCGGTCGTCGTGGCGAGGGCCGCGAGCCGCGAGGCGAGCGCGCCGGCGTCCGCGCGGCGGGCGGGGAGCAGGTTGGTCGCTTCCCCCGGGTCGGCCGCGAGGTCGTACAGCTCGGGATCGGGCCCGGCGATGTACTTGAGGGCGCCATGGCGGAGCGCGGCCAGGGGGCTCCAGCCGAACGTCGCCGGGTAGCGCGACTCGGCGTAGACGTCCGTCGCCTCCGGCTGCGTCCCCGCCAGCAGCGCGGCCGAGAGGTCGCGGCCGTCGAGATGGGGACCGGCCGGACCCCCGAGTGGAACCGCGAGGATTGCGGCGAGGGTCGGCGCGAGGTCCACGAGGCTCACCGGCGCGGCGACCACAGCGCCCGGCGGCAGCACGCCGGGGGCCGAGACGATCACCGGCACGCGCAGGCAGCCCTGGTAGAGGAGCAGCCCGTGCGTCATCTCGCCGTGCTCGCCGAGCGCCTCGCCGTGGTCGCCGGCCACGGCCACGACGGTCGTGGCCGCCCGCCCCGAGCGCTCGAGCCACTCCATCAGCCGGCCCACCTGGTGATCCACCTCGGCGATCTCGCCGTCGTACGGGGCGCCGGCGAAGCGCGTCCGGTAGGGCTCGGGCGGTTGGTAGGGGGCGTGGGCGTCGTAGAGGTGGACCCAGGCGAAGAACGGCTTCTCGCTCGGCTCGGCGAGCCAGCCGAGGGCGCGGTCGACGACGACCCGCCCGGGGCGTTCGGCGTCGACGCCGGCGCGAGGGTCGAACGGGATGTCGTCGTCGAAGCGCTCGAAGCCGGTGGCGAAGCCGAAGCGGTGATCGAGCACGAACGCGCCGACGAACGCGCCCGTGCGGTAACCGGCCGCGGCCAGGCGCGTCGCCAGCGTCGGCGTCGTCTCCGCGAGGCGCTCGGCCCCGTTGTTGCGCACGCCGTGGTGGGGCGGCAGCAGGCCGGTGAGTATCGACGCGTGGGCCGGCGCCGTCAGAGGCGCCGGCGAGGAGGCGTCCGCCAGGCGCACGCCCGTTGCGGCGAGGCGGTCCAGCGTGGGGGTCTCGGCGCTCCGATACCCGTAGACGCCGATGTGGTCGGCACGAACGGTGTCGATCGTGACCAGCAGCAGGTTGGCGCCCTTGGCCGAGCGGGCAGGGTGGGATCTGGCGCAACCGACCTGGATCGCAGCGAGCGCGGCGGCGCCCAGGAGCGCGACCTGCGCCCGGATCGCGAGTCCGGCCAGCTGCGACCTCGTCAGGAGCATCGACCCCGCCATGCGTCCCGCCCGCGGCGCTGCGCGGCGCGAGACGAACCGGCCGCAGCCTAGCAAGTTCGGAATCCGGCGCAAAGGCCGGGTCGGGTGAATCTCCGCGACCCTGGGC
Organism: uncultured Acidobacteriota bacterium; assembly: GCA_963727275.1. Taxonomy (GTDB): domain Bacteria; phylum Acidobacteriota; class Thermoanaerobaculia; order Thermoanaerobaculales; family Thermoanaerobaculaceae; genus RBG-13-68-16. Next base: position 470,819 of record CAVSFK010000012.1, on the reverse strand, counting down.
GGGTCGCGCGGCGCACGCGGGCCCGGTTGTTCTCCGGCCGGGAATGCGCGCCGTGACGGACGCGTTTCCCGCGGCGACCCGACCGCAAAGGGAAGACGAGCGCCGCGCCGCGGTGGGTGTTGCGCGGCCCGACCGCGACGTTCCCCGCGGCGGTGCCCCGTAGAAACGAGGCGGATGGAGGAGTACATGCGGCGTGCCCTGAAGACTTCGAGTGTTCTCGCGTTGGCGTTGTGCGTGGCGGCGGCGTCGGTGGAGGCGGCCATCGTCGCGCCGCCGCTGCGGTCGCCGCAGGGGGGCGCGGCCGGAGCCCACGGGCCGTACACGCCGCCGGCGTGCGTGCCGGGCGTGCCGTTCGCCGACATCACCTGCTCGACGGGGTTCGACCCGTGGATCGAGCAGTTCGGCCTCGACGGCATCACGGCCGGGTGCGGCGGCGGCAACTACTGCCCGGGCTCGCCGGTGACCCGCGATCAGATGGCGGTGTTCGTCGAGAAGGCGATGCGCGGGACGGCGAGCTGGCCGGCACACACCCAGCTCGTGTGGGCGGTGCGGAACGCGGACGGGACGCCGAATCCGACGGCGAGCGGAGCCGTCCTCCACGCTGCGCTGACGGCCATCCCGACTTCGGGGAACGACATGCCGTCGAGCTCGAACCCGTGGCTCGTGAAGATCGGGCCGGGCGTGTTCGACCTTGGCGGCGCGGGCGACTATCTGCCGCCGTACGTGAACCTCGACGGCTCGGGCCAGAACTCCACGACCATCACCGACAGCTCCGATTTTGGAAGCCTGTTGAACACCGGCACCGGCGCAAACACCGTAAGCAACGTATTCTTGTCGAATGTCAACGGTGGCACGGTGACGTACGTGATCTATGCGAACGGCACGACGCTCACGCTCGATCACGTATTCGTGGAGGCGTTCGGCGGCAGTTCGTTCACGAACGCGGTCTACAGCAACGCCTCGAATCTGCTTATCTACGACGGCACGATCATCGCCGTCGGCGGGGGCAGCTCGATCGGGATCTACACCGACGGCGGGTCGGCCTTCTCGTCCCAGGTGTGGCGCACGCTGTTCTCGTGCGGCACGGCGGACGTCTACAACAACGCCGGGCACGCGATCGACCTCGCCTACACCAGGGTCCCCGACGCGCTATCCAACTTCTCCCCTGGAGTATTCCACTGCATCGGGAACTACGACTTCAATTTGGCTCCCGTGACCTGCCCGTAGGGACCATGCGGGTGCCGGATGTGAGTGCATCGCCTGGTAAACACGCGGATCGACAACGATCTGGAAGGAAGGAGATCATGAAGATGAGAGCAACGAGCTGGTTTCTGGCAGCGTGCGCGACTGTGACTGTTCTCCCCGGAGTCCAGCTTCTCGCTGCGCCACCGCCTCCCCCTGCTGCCGACCTCGCGATCTTCCGGCCGGCCGACGAGGGCAGGGCGGCGAGATCCACGGCGCCGAGCTTTGGGGTGACCGTGGACTCCGCGCTGACGACGCCGGCGCGCGGCTTCGTGCCGGTGTCGAGCTCGGTGGCGTTCGGCGAGTCCTCCGACGGCATGCGCTATACGACGGGGAGCGGCGGCTACTTCGGCATGAGCATCAACCTCCCGTCGGGCGCGGCGATCACGGGGATCGAGCTCGCGTACTGCAATGAGGATCCGTCGGGGTATCTGGCGTGGTCGCTCCGCGACTGCCCCGACACCGGGGCCTGCACCGACGTGGAGTCCGTCTGGAGCGGCTACGGCTCGCCTGGTAGCTGCGGAGCCGGGTACCACGACATCAACCCCGTCGTGACGGTGACGAACGGAACCCACAGTTACGACCTCGAGGCGGGAGCTTCGATCGCGAGCAACCTGACGCGGTTCCGCGCCGGGCGCATCTTCTACCACCTCCAGATTTCGCCGGCGCCAGGGACGGCAACGTTCACCGACGTCCCGACGAACTACTGGGCGTTCCAGTACATCGAAGCCCTGGCCGCGTCCGGGATTACCAGCGGCTGCGGCGGCGGCAACTTCTGCCCCACCACGCCGGTGACGCGCGACCAGATGGCGGTGTTCCTCGCGAAGGCGCTCGGGCTGCACTGGGCGCCATAGGCGTCGCGCAGCGGATCTCTTCCAGCGCGGGGCGGCTTCGGCCGCCCCGCCTGCGTCCCTGGCCCTTGATCGGCGGAGCGCGTGCTTCCGGTCTCATCCCCGCAGACAACCGTCAAGAGAGTGCCTCGGCGGAATCCGGGGTCGTCCCTCCAGGGCGGGGAATGGGCCTCGTCAGGAACGGGTTTGTCTCGACAAGAAAACCGTACAGGAACGCCGATGCCGGGTGGGGGCGAGTGTGATGGTGGCCGACAGCGACGTTTCCGTGCGGCCGCCTGCCGGATAGGCGAGGCGGGTCGGAGGATGCGATGCGGAGCTTCCCCTGCACCATCGGCGTCATCGTGAGCACCCTGTGCCTTGCCGTGGGACCGGTTCGCGCACAGGAGAGGCTGAGCGCGGAGGATGCGGCGGCGAGCCCTGACAATCCATACACCCCGCCGTCGTGCGTGCCGGGGGTGCCGTTTGCGGACATCACCTGCACGACGGGGTTCGACCCGTGGATCGAGCAGTTCGGGGCGGACGGGATCACGGCCGGCTGCGGCGGCGGCAACTACTGCCCCGGCTCGCCGGTCACCCGCGACGAGATGGCGGTGTTCGTCGAGAAGGCGATGCACGGCACGGGGAACTGGACGCCGGGCAATCTCGGGAACTTCAACACCGGCGTCGGCGCTTTCAGCCTCCCCTACAGCACAACCGGCGGCTACAACACCGGGCTCGGCTATTACAGCCTCCACTCCAACACGACGGGCCAAAACAACGCCGGCGTCGGCTATGGCAGCCTCTTCTCCAACACGACGGCCATCGACAACACCGGTGTCGGTGTGGGCAGCCTCGAGTCCACCACGACGGGCTCCAACAACACCGGCGTCGGCGATGGCAGCTTGCAATACAACACGACGGGCGGTGGGAATACCGGCGTCGGCGAAGGCAGCCTGCACTCCAACACGACTGGCGGCGCCGATACGGCCGTCGGCTACGGTGCCGACGTTGCGTCCGACAGCCTCGGGGACGCAACCGCGATCGGAGCCTACGCGACGGTGGACGCCTCGTATCACGTCCGGATCGGCGACACCAACGTCACGCAGATCGGCGGACAGGTCGCCTGGTCGAACCTGTCCGACATCCGGGCGAAGACGGACATTCAGGACCTCGACCTCGGGCTCGACTTCGTGATGGCGTTGCGGCCGGTGTCGTTCACGCTCAAGCAGGGCAACGGCCGGACGGACCTGGGGTTCATCGCGCAGGACGTCGAGACGCTGGTCGGCGACGGCTACAACGTCCTCGGGATCGGCGGCGACACGGACCGCACGCTGTCGCTGCGCTACACCGACTTCATCGCCCCGATGGTGAAGGCGATCCAGGAACAGCAGGCCACGATCACGGCGCAGCAGGCCGAGGTCAACAGGCGCGATGCGAGAACTGCCGCGCTGGAAGCACGCGTGGCGGAGCTGGAGGCGCAGGTCAAGGCGTTGCTTGCGGCCCGGCCGACGCCGAAGGCGGCCGACCGGCCGTAGGGGGTCGCAACCGGAGAAGAGCCGCCCGACGTGCGGTACAGAACGCTTCGCGCCGCCACATGACCGCCGTCCATCGATCCGCGCGGGGCGGCGGCTGACCCGGCGTGGCGCTGCGTTCCTGCCAGGCTCCGGAATGGGTTATGAGCGGCGGGAGTTTTGGGGACAACCGCCAGGGCACAGGAACGCCGATGCCGAGTCGTGGTGGAGCGTGGGAGTCGTCGCCAGCGGCGTTCCGATGGGGCCGCCTGCCGGATAGGCGAGGTGGCTCGGAGGATGCGATGCGACATTGCTCGTGGATCGGCGGCATCATCGTGGGTATCGTGTGCGTCGCAGTCGGAACGGTTCGCGCACAGGAGAGCGTAGGCACGGAGGATGTGACCGCGAGCCTGAACAATCCCTACGCGCCGCCGGCGTGCGTACCGGGGGTGCCGTTCGCGGACATCACCTGCACGACGGGGTTCGACCCGTGGATCGAGCAGTTCGGGGCGGACGGGATCACGGCGGGCTGCGGCGGCGGCAACTACTGCCCCGGCACGCCCGTCACCCGCGACCAGATGGCGGTGTTCGTCGAGAAGGCCATGCACGGCACCGCGAACTGGAGCCCCGGGAACCTGGGGAACGCCAACACGGGCCTCGGCGCCGGCGCGCTGCTCAACAACAGCCCGTACGCGCAGCAGAACACGGCCATCGGGTTCAACGCTCTTAATGCGCAGAGCTTCGCGAACGGAAACGTGGCGTATTTCCCGGCGAACACGGCCGTGGGATTCGCCGCGCTGGCCTCCAATCAACCAAACGGACTTGCCGACGAGGGAACAGCCAACACGGCGGTCGGGGCCGTGAGCCTGAACTCGAACACGACCGGCTATTTCGACACCGCAGTCGGTGCGAACAGTCTCTTCTCGAACACAACCGGGAGCTTGAACACGGGCGTCGGCTACTTCAGCCTCTACAACACGACCATGGGCGATAACAACACCGGCCTCGGCTATGAGAGCCTCGCCACCAACGTGACGGGTAGCTACAACATCGCGATCGGGTACCAAGCCGATGTGGCGTCTGGCGACCTCCATAACACCACCGTAATAGGAAATTTTGCACAGGTCGACGCCTCGGACCATGTCCGGATCGGGAACACGCAGGTCACCCAGATCGGCGGGCAGGTCGCGTGGTCGAACCTGTCGGACATCCGAGCGAAGACGAACATCCAGGGCCTCGACCTCGGCCTCGACTTCGTGATGGCGTTGCGGCCGGTGTCGTTCACGCTCAAGCAGGGGAACGGCCGGACGGACCTGGGTTTCATCGCGCAGGATGTCGAGACGCTGGTCGGCGACGGCTACAACGTGCTCGGGATCGGCGGCGACAAGGACCGTACGCTGTCGCTGCGCTACACCGACTTCATCGCCCCGATGGTCAAGGCGATCCAGGAGCAGCAGGCCACGATCACGGCGCAGCAGGCTGCCATGGCGGCGCTCGAGAGGCACGATCGGGAACAGCAGGCGACGATCCAGAGCCTCGCGGCGCGGCTGGCGGCGCTCGAGCAGAGGCTGGCGCCAGTCCCGCGCTGATACGCCGCCCTCTGTCGTTCGGGGAGGATTGGCCACGGGGCAGGACGAGGCGGCGCGCGCGCCGCGTCAGGTCGTCGACACGAAGGCCGACGAGGGCACCCGCCCGCCGGCGGGGGACGACGGGTACGACCAGCCATACCATGACGGCCGCCGCGTGGTGCGGCGGCCGCTCACGGTCGGAAGGGCGGCCCCGTCGTCCCGTGCCAGATTAAGGACATCGCAGACACCTCCGGCGCCGACGGCTGCGTTGAGCAGGTACTGGCGACTACGGGCAGGTCACCAGAACCTCGTCGCGGTTGTAGTTGCCGATGCACTTGAAGACGCCGGCGCCGAAGTTGGCGAGCGGGGCGTCGTACACGCCGCTGTAGGCCATGTCCACCTCGTAGCCGGCGGCGTTGTAGATCGAGTTGTTCAGCCCTTCGACGAGCGAGTGGTGGATGGTGAGCAGATGGTACTGCGTGCCGCTGGTATAGATGCCGTAGCTAATGCCACCTGAGGCGAACGCGCCCGACTCGTTGTACATCTCCACCGCGCTGTTCGAGGCGTAGATGCCGATTTGGTAGGTCGCGCTGCCCTCGGGAAACGCCATGGCGTGGTCGAGAACGAGGCGGCCTCCGAACCACACGACGCCGTACGACCCACTCCCCGAACCCGTGTTGCCCAGCGTGAGACGCGAGATCGAGCCGACCCCGTTCGACATCTGGACCGTCCCGGTGTTGTTCGCAGTGCTGGTAATGACCGTTTCCTCCATCCCCGAGCCTTCCAGGCTGACCCAGGCTGGGAGGAACAGCGCATTCGAACCGAGGTCGAAGGTCCCCGGCCCCAGCTTTACCACCCAGGGGTTCGAGCCGGACGGCGCTTCGGGACCGCCTGGAATGGCGCCCACCAGGTTGAGCAGTTCGCTGCCCGAGTTGAGGTTCGAGCTCGACTCGCCAGCCGGGTGGTGGTAGACGAGAACCGTGTGGGGCGGCCAGTTGCCGGCGCCGTGCATCGCCTTCTCGATGAACACCGCCATCTGGTCGCGCGTCACCGTCGAGCCCGGGCAGTAGTTGCCGCCGCCGCAGCCCGCCGTGATGCCGTCGAGGCCGAACTGCTCGATCCAGGGGTCGAACCCCGTCGAGCACGTGATGTCGGCGAACGGCACGCCCGGCACGCAGGCCGGGGGCGTGTACACCGAGAGCGTCGAAGCCGACAGCCCTTCGCCGGAGGCCACGCCGACGCTCGACGAGGTCGCCGAGCCGGCAGCGGAGCGAGGCGCGACTGTGGACGGCGGCGCGAGACGCCTCACCGGCGGGACCGGCTGTTGCGCGACCGCGGCCGACGCCCCGAGCGCGGCCGAAACGAGAGTTGCGATAGTGATCGTCTTGACACTGAACATTACCTTCTCCTTCCCCTAGCCCGGATTGGACGGCGTGCCGGATGACAAACCGGTACCCCGTCGTGCACTTCCGCGCACCTGGCGAGGATCCTGGTGGGCAAAGCGCCGGTTCCGCGCCGAATATTCCAGCCACTCGACCGGCAGCAGCGTGTTGAACCATCGCCGCCGGGTTCCTCCGCAGTCGAGGTGTCCAATGGCGTGGGAACGAGCCCAGCACCGAGAGGCACGGCGGGCCCCCGATGGGGCTCGCGCAAAAAAAGGGCGGGCACGTGGCCCGCCCTGAAGAGAGGAGGGAATGGATCAAAAATGGAGCTGGACCCCGCCGAAGATCTCCCGGAGAGCGCCGGGTTGATACGAGTTGCCGTCGGGATCGGGCTCCGTGAAGGCGATGTACTTCGTGCCGCCGAGGTTGCGCCCGGAGAGGATGAAGTCGGTCGCGACCCCGGCAATCCGCGTCTTGTAGCCGATGCGCGCGTCGATGAGCGTGTAGCCGTCGATCCAGGTGGCGTTGCTGGGATCGATGTACGCGCGGGAGAACGTCTCGGCGCTGACCCCGACCAGCAGCTCCGGTGTGATGCGGTACTCGGCGTCCAGCGTGACCTGGTGTTGTGGCGAGTTGGGGAGCGACGTGTCGGAGTAGAAGGTCCCGAGGTAGTGGACGTTGTCGTAGCGGAAGTGGGAGTAGGTGTATGCCAGCTCCATCGAGAGCTCTGGGGTGGGGAAGAAGCCGAGCAGCGTCTCCAGGCCCCAACGCTTGCTCGATCCGGCGTTCTCGTAGAACGTCTCGAGCGGCCGAGTGGGCATCCGGTAGCGCCCGAAGTCGTTGTCGGTGAGCAGGTGGAAGAGCGCGACGTCGTAGGTGAACGTGTTGGACACCGCGCCGCGCACGCCGACTTCCTCGCCGCGGGATGTCGCGGGCTCGAGGTGGTTGTTGAAGCCGCCGAAGGTGTCCGGGTTGGTGGCGAGTTCCTCCGTCGCCGGCGGCAGGAAGCCTTGCGCCCACGACACGTAGGCGCCGAACGAGGGCATCGGGTTCCAGGCGAGGCCGACGCGGCCGGTGGTCTTGGAGAACGCCCGCTCGCCCGACAGGTCCACGCCGCCGGTGCGCAGGTTGTCGCCGAGAACGTTGTCGATCGAGTCGTGCCGCAAGCCGGCCATGACGCTCCACTCGGGCGAGAGCTCGATGCGGTCGAGCAGGTAGAACCCCTCCCCGCGCTGGAAGATGTCCTGATCCGAGAGGATCGTCGGCCCCTCATTGGCGCCGCCGAGGTTGGGGCGGCGATAGTCGTTGATCGACTGGAAGTCGAGGTCGGTGCCGATGCTGAAGACATTCTTGAGCGACCCCAGCGAGCCGCGAACGGAGTACTGCAGGAACCCGCCCGGCGACTGGTAGTCGCGGTGCTGGATCGAGGACGGCACGGACTCCTTCCACTGCCAGAAGCGGCCGTAGATCGAGAAGTCGAGATCGGAGTTGGCCGTCAGGCCGAACTTCCCGGTCACGCCGAGCGTCGCCCGGCGGGTGCGCTGATACTCGTTGAAGGTCAGCGCGTCGGGGTTGGGCTGCCTGGGGTCCTGGTTGACCTGGGTGATGTTGAGCCCCTCGGCGTTTTCGTTGAAGAAGTCCGTTCCCGCAATGATCGCCGTGATGCGGCCGCCGTCCTTGAAGTTGTAGTTGAACTTGCCGTAGAGGTTGGTCGCGGCGGCCGCGGTGTGGACCCGGTACCCGTCGAGCATCATCCTCGAGCCCGAGACCCGGTAGTTCAAGGAACCGTCCGTGCCGCCGACCTCGGCGAGGGTCTTCCAGAAGCCGTTGGAGCCGGCGCTCGCCGAGACCACTCCGGCCACCGGGCCGGGGCCGCCGTCCCGCGTCTCGATGTTGAGGATGCCGCCTGACGCCCCGCCGCCGTAGAGCGCCGAGGCCGGTCCGCGGAAGACCTCGACGCGCTTGACCGTGGCCCAGTCGACGTCGAAGAGATCCGGCGCGAATCCGGTCGGGTCGTTGAGCGGCAGGCCGTCGAGCAACACCTTGATGCCGCGGATGCCGCGCTCGGTCAGGATCCCCTGGCCGCGGATCGACATGTGCACGCGCTCGCCGTCGGCCTGGTTGTCGACCTTGACGCCCGGTACGAGCTTGAGCGCCTCCTCGGCGCCGATGGTCTTCGGCAGCGTGGCGAGCGCCTCGCCCTGCACGACCGTCGTGGCGGCCGGGTTCTCCTTCAACGGGATGTCCATGCGCGGCGCGCTGACGACCACGTCGATGGACACCCGGCTCGGCAGCTGCTCCTGCGCGGGAGTCGGAGTCGGGGTCGGGGTTGGTTGTTGAGCCCTAACGAGCAGTGGGGCGAACGCGGCCAGGATGGCCACGATCAGTGCAGTCTGTCTTCGTTCATTTCGTGTGCTCACTTGGATCCTCCTCCAGTGCGGCCGGCCGCCGTCCGCGGTTCCGCCCGCACGATTCCTCAGGTGACGCGTCGCATGGAAGCCACGACCGTCGCGCCGTGCCCGCGCGAGACTCAGGAGGGGACACACTCCGTCTGTCGCGAAGGTCCGGCGCACGGTTTCTGGGGATCGGGCGGCACGCGGGGCGCCGCCCGGAGGAGTCGCTACTCTCGCTTCGGGAACGACGTCGCGGCGCCGTCCTCGCGCGGGTGCACCGCGGGACACGAGCGCCTGGAGGGCGCGCCGCCGCGGCTTACCGACGCGACGGTCTGCAGCGTGCCGGCGTCCGGGCGCGGAGGGGGAAACCCGACCGCGGCCGCCGACCCGTCCCGGCGTGGTTCCTGGTCCGACCACGACGGCTCGATCTCGACCTCGCGCGGCTCGACGGCGATGCCCCCGGTCGTCCACCACTCGCCGCCCCGGAACGTGAACTTCCCGGGCGGCGCTTCGGCGTCACCGAGGACCTCGAACGCCGGGCCCGAGCGCAGCATCTCCTCGCGGTCGTCCACGCCCACGCGCAGCACGATGCGCGCGGCGCCGGTCGGCACGTTCGGGACGCGCCAGGAGAACGACGTCACCCTCGGGTCCAGCATCTCGGTGAGGCGCAGCGGAAACGTCCTGCCGCCGTCCACCGAGAGGAGGAGCTCGAACTCTTCGACGCCGGGCGCGACCGGCGTCCAGCGCACCTCCACCACGTCACCGGCCCGCACGGCCGCGCCCGAGGCGGGTGCGAGGATCTCGCCGCCCTGATCGCCTTCTGCAGCGAGGTTCGGGGCCAGGGCCACGATGGCGACCAGCGCGAGCAGGAGGCGGCCGCCGAGAAGCGCCGGACTCGCGTCCGGCCGCGGACCATCGGCACTTGTGACGCACTTCACGAACACGTCGGCCATGATACCAGGCCGACGGCGCATGTCACCCAGCTGATACCGTCGCTCTTCCGGCGGTTCGGGCGGATCGGTCGAGCTCGCCGGGCGCGGCCCGGGACGCCGTCTCAGCGCCCCGCGCGCGGCCCGGCCTTCGCGTCCCGGACGTCCAGCGCAAAGGCCTCGACACGCTGGTCCCAGGTGTGGTCGCGCAACGCCCGGCGCCGCGCGCGCTCGGCCATCGCGGAGCGGGCGCCTTCGTCGGCGAGGAGTCGCCCGGCGGCCGTCGCGACGTCGCCGGCGGAGGTGAACGTCGCGATCTCGGTTCCGGGCGCGAAGAACTCGGCGAGGCCCTCGAACGACTCCACGAGCGTCGGCACGCCGCACGACGCGGCGAAGAACGCGCGCGGCGTGATGCGGAAGCGGCCCCGGTAGTCGCCATGCGCATCGTCCAGGAGCGCGGTCTCGAGCGCGAGGCGGGAGCGACAGAGCGCCGCGCGCAGCGCATCGGGCGTGTCGAGCGGCGGGTGCACCGGCACGCGCCATCGCGTCTCGCCCGAGTACGCGTGGACGCGAAGGCGGAGGCGCGGCGCGAGCGCCGCCGCCAGCGCGTCGCGGTACAGCGTCCACTTGCCGTAGTAGATGACGTCGCACTCGGGCTCGGCACGCTCGGGGAAGTACATCGCGGGGTCGGTCGCCGGGTCGCAGCGCCGCGCCCGGATCCCGGCGCGTTCGTAGTCCGGCAGCGTCTGCGGGTCCTGCGTGTAGAAGAGGTCGAACCGCGGCGCGATTGCAAGTGAGGCCTCGAGGCCGTACGGATCCGAGAGCGCGAAGCCGGCGAGCACGGCCTCCTCCGGCAGCATGCGCCGCGCCCGTTCCGAGAGGTGCAGGCCGCCGCCCAGACACACGACGACGGCGGGCGGCGGACTCGTGTTGGCGAGGACGGCCTCGTCGGGGACGAGCGCCGGCCTCGCCCCCCCCGTGGACGCGAACCCGGCGAAGCGCGCCGGTTCCACCACCGTGGTGCGGAACGTCTTCTCGAAGGCGCGCACCGGCGGGATGAGGTTGTTGCAGAAGGGCGGCTGGCTGACGTTGGCGAAGACGAGCAGACGCTCGGTCGGGACCGCGCTCGAGGGGGATGAGGCTCCGTCCATTCGATCGCCGATGATACCTCCGGCCGGCGCCGAGCCGGGGTCGGAGCGGGGAAGCGCGAGGCCGAGAGGACGGCGAGGCCCGATCGGCGAGCGACAAGCCGGGAGGGCCGATGTGAACAGGAGCGTGCACGGCCGGGCACCGATCCGAAGTTGAGACCGAGTGCGCAGATTGGACATCGGCGATCGCGGGTCGGGGGTTGCGTCGGAGAAACTTGGGTATCATGAGCGGCGTTGCCCGGTTTCGTATCCCGGAGGAGGAAACGATGCGTGGTCCCGTGCGGGTCGTGATCGTGGCTGTCCTCGTGTGTCTCGGTATCGGCGTGACGGCGGCGAGCGCGGTCGAGCCGGAAGGCGCTCCCGCGGGTTGGGCCGCCAAGGTCGACCCCTGGGTGCTGCGCACCGCCGGCCAGGGCACGACCGAGTTCCTCGTCTTCTTGCGGCAGCAGGCCGACGTGCGGGTCGCGGCCGAGCTGCCGACCAGGGACGACAAGGGCCGGTTCGTCGTCGACGCCCTGACCTCGGTGGCGCGTGTCTCCCAGGCGCCGATCCTCGCGAAGCTCGCCCAGCTCGGCGTCGAGTACCGCCCGTACTGGATCGCCAACATGGTCTGGGTCCGCGGCGGCATCGACGTCGTCCGGGCGATGGCGGAACGCGAGGACGTCCTCAAGGTCCTCGCCAACCCGAAGGTCAGGCAGCAGCTGTTCCCGCGCCGCGACGAGGCATCGGCCCCCGCCTCGCCGGACACCATCGAGTGGAACGTCACCAAGATCAACGCTCCGGAAGTCTGGGCCATGGGTTTCAACGGCCAGGGGACCGTGGTCTCCGGCGGCGACACGGGGATCCAGTGGGACCACCCCGCGCTGAAGAGCCACTACCGCGGCTGGAACGGCGCCACCGCCGACCACAACTACAACTGGCACGACTCGATCCACGACTCGGTCGGCAACCCGTGCGGCAACGACGCGCAGGCGCCGTGCGACGACTACGGCCACGGCACCCACACGATGGGGACGATGGTCGGCGACGACGGCGCCGGCAACCAGATCGGCGTCGCGCCCGGGGCGAAGTTCATCGGCTGCCGCAACATGGACCAGGGCGCCGGCACCCCGGCCCGCTACAGCGAGTGCTTCCAGTTCTTCATCGCGCCGACCGACCTCGCCGGCAACAACCCCGATCCCACCAAGGCGCCGAACGTGATCAACAACTCTTGGGGGTGCACGACCGGCGAAGGCTGCACCGATCCAACGATCCTGCAGACGATCGTCGAGAACACCACGGCCGCCGGGATCGTCGTCGTCGTCTCGGCGGGGAACGACGGCTCCGGTTGCAGCTCGATCTTCGATCCGCCGGCCATCTACGCCGCCTCGCTGACCGTGGGCGCGACCGACAGCACCGACGCCATCGCCGGCTTCTCCAGCCGTGGTCCGGTCACGGTGGACGGGAGCAACCGCCTCAAGCCCGATGTCTCGGCCCCCGGCGTGAGCGTCCGCTCGTGCGTCCCCCCCAACGGCTGGGCGATCTGGGACGGCACGAGCATGGCCGGCCCGCACGTGGCCGGTGAGGTCGCGCTGCTGCTCTCGGCCGCGCCCTCGTTGAAGGGCGAGGTGGACGCCGTCAAGACGATCATCACCCAAACGGCCGTCCCGAGGACGTCGGGGGAGACGTGCGGCGGCGTACCGGGCGACCAGATCCCCAACAACACGTACGGGTGGGGGCGCATCGACGCGTTCGAGGCCGTCAACTCGAACATCGTGGACCTCACCCTCACCAAGTCGGCCGGCCCGGACCCGGTTCTGGTTGGGCAGAACCTCACGTACACGCTTCTCGTCCGGAACGTGGGGCCGTCGGCGGCGACCAACGTCCTCGTGACTGACCCGCTCCCTGCCGGCGTCAGCTTCGTCTCCGCGTCCACCGGATGCTCCAGCAACGCCGGCACCGTGACCTGCTTCGCGCCCTCGCTTGCCGGCGGCGCGAGCGCCACGTTCACGATCGTCGCCACGGCCCTCGCCGAGGGCACGATCGTCAACACGGCGCACGCCCCGTGGCCCAACGACCCCACGCCCGCCAACAACGACGCGACCGCGACCGTCACGGCGACCACGGTTGGTGCGGACGTCTCGATGGGAATCTCGGCGGCGCCGAACCCCGTCTTCCTCTCGTCGAACCTGACGTACACGCTCACGGTGACCAACTACGGGCCGGCCGACGCCACCGGTGTGACGGCGACGGACGTACTGCCCTCGGGGCTGCACTTTGTCTCGGCCTCCGCCGGCTGCGCCAACGCGGCCGGCACGGTCACCTGCTCGCTCGGCACCGTCGCGAACGGGGCGATCGCAGACGCCACCATCACGGTCACCGCGGCCGCCCTGGGCGGCGTGAACAACACCGCTTCCGTGGTGAGCGACCTGGGGGACTCCAACCCGTCGAACAACACCGCGTCGACGAGCGTTCAGGTCGTCACAATGACGGCCGCCGCGATGTCGGTCGACGCACATCCGACGGGCCAGACGTCGTCCAACCTCAACGGCGTCCTCGAACCGGGCGAGCAGGTCATGGTCGCGCCGTCATGGACCAACCCCACGGGCGCGCCGGTGGCGTTCACCGGCACCGCGGCCGGTTTCAACGGTCCCGGCGGCTACCTCTACGCGCTCCTCGATCACTCCGCGGCGTACGGCACCGTGGATCCCGGCGACACCAGCAATTGCTTCTCCGCGACCGGCAACTGCTACGTCCTCGGCGTGAACAACCCGGCGACCCGTCCCGCGCAGCACTGGGACGCCACCTTCACCGAAACGCTCACGGCCGGCGGCTGGCGCGTCTTGACGCTGCACATCGGGAAGTCGTTCGCGGACGTGCCGACGACGCAGTGGGCGTACAGCTACATCGAGACCATGCTCCACAAGGGCATCACGGCCGGGTGCGGCAACGGCAACTACTGCCCCGGGATCGGCACCACCCGGTGGCAGATGGCGGTGTTCCTGTCTACCGCGCTCGCGGGCAACAACGTCCCGGTCAGCGGCGCCGTGCCCGGGCTGGGGGACTACAACTGCGTCGCCGGCGGCGTCTCGGTGTTCGGGGACGTGCCGCCCGATGACGCCGGCTGCAAGTTCATCCACTACATCGCGGCCAAGCAGATCACGTCAGGGTGCGGGGACGGCGACTACTGCCCGGGCGTGACGGTGGACCGCTGGCAGATGGCGGTGTTCGTGGCGAAGGCGATAGCGACCGGCCCGATCCCGGTGTCGGGCACGGTCCCGGGGATGGGCGCGTACGACTGCGAGGCGGGCGGAACGTCGGTGTTCGGCGACGTGGCGCCGGAGGACGGCGGCTGCAAGTACATCCACTACATCGCCGCCAAGGCGATCACCGCCGGCTGCGGCGGCGGCAATTACTGCCCGTCGGTCACGTTGAACCGCGACCAGATGGCGGTGTTCATCACCAAGGCGTTCAACCTCAACCTGTACGGGCCTTGACCGCCGCTCGCTGTTCGGTCTCTCGGACGATCGCGGTGGCGTGACGCCGGCAACGGCGCCGCGCCACCGCTCCGTCGACGCGGGGCGAAGTTGGCGCAGGGGACCCCTCCTGCGGTTCCCCACTCCCGAACTGTAGTCATTGCGAGCCCGGCCGCAGGCCGGGCGCGGCAATCCCGTGCCCGCCAGGCGACCGACGGACGAGCGGTGGGGTTCGGGATTGCCGCGTCGGTCCTCGCTTCGCTCGGTCCTCCTCGCAATGACACCCAGTCCCTTCCCGTCATTGTCCCGAAAGTCCCGCGCCGTACGCAGGCGGGGGCAAGCGGGGCTCCGATGTGGGGCCGGCGCGCCGCGCCGGCGGTCTCGTACCCTTCCGACCACCACGACCACGCGCACGGCGTGCGCGCTCCGCACCAGACGACGGTCCAACCTCCGGTGTGGGGCCGGCGCGCCGCGCCGGCGGTCTCGTACCCTTCCGACCACCACGACCACGCGCACGGGGTACGCGCCCCACATCTGAGACTCGCCGCACGGCGTGTGCGCTCCACACCAGACGACGGTCCGACCTCCGATGTGGGGCCGGCGCGCCGCGCCGGCTGTCTCGTACCCTTGCGACCACCACGACCGCGCGCACGGGGTGCGCGCCCCACATCTGAGACTCGCCGCACGGCGTGCGCGCCCCACACCAGACGACCTTCCGACCGCCGATGTGGGGCCGGCGCGCCGCGCCGGCGGTCTCGTACCCTCCGACGAAAACGACCGCGCGCACGGCGTGCGCCCCATATCCGCACACCTGGTTGGTGCAGGGGACCCCTCCTGCGGCCGCCCCCGGCCGGTGCGCTGGCGGGTGGGGCCTTGTGACTCCTCGCGTTGCGATGCTAGATTGTCGATGTGGTACGATCATCCCAATCGCAATTAAATCGCAGTCTAACTATCACTCGGCCACTCGGCTCGGCCGGGGAAGGGTGCACCGTGACCAACCCGCGGATCGGCTCCAGGCTCCTCGTGTGTCTGCTCACCGTCCTCGTCTCTTCCGCTCTGGCGGCCGAGGTCGTAGCCGCAAACGGGGCCGAGCCGGGCCAGGCGGTTCGGGAGACCGTGGCACCGCAAGCGCGGGTCGTCGTGCGGATCTACTTCCCGGCCGGTGAGGACCTCGCGGCGCTCGCCCGCACGATCGACGTGTGGGAGGTGAACCGCGCCGGCGGCTACCTGGTCGCGGCTGTGGACACCGCGACGATCGCGCGCCTGGTGGCGGCCGGCTACCGGATCGAGGTGGACGACGCGAAGACGGCGCGGCTCGACGTGCCGCTCGTCCCTCTGGAGGGCCAGCTCAGCGGCATCCCGGGGTACCCGTGCTACCGCACCGTCGAGGAGACGTACGCCGCCATGCAGGGGCTGGCGACGACCTACCCGACGCTCGCGACGTGGATCGACATCGGCGACAGCTGGGAGAAGGTGACGTCCGGGGGAACCCTCGGCTATGACCTCGACGTCCTGATCCTCACGAACAAGGCCAGGACCTGGGCGAAGTCGCGCTTCTTCCTGATGGCCGAGATCCACGCCCGTGAGCTGGCCACCGCCGAGATCGCGGCCCGGTTCGCCGAGTACCTCACGGCCGGCTACGGCAACGACCCGGACATCACCTGGCTGCTCGACTACAACGAGGTCCACATCCTGGTGATGACCAACCCGGACGGACGCAAGCTCGCCGAGCAGGGCCTCTTCCAGCGCAAGAACGTCAACGACACCAACGGCGGAAACTGCGGCGTCCCCAACTGGGGCACCGACCTCAACCGCAACTCGGACTTCGAGTGGGGCGACTCCGCGACCGACCCGTGCGCGGAGGAATACCAGGGCCCGGCCGCCGTATCCGAGCCCGAGACGCTCGCGATGCAGAACTACGTGCTGACCCTATTTCCCGACCAGCGCGGACCCGGCATCACCGATCCGGCGCCGCCCGACGCCACGGGCGACTTCGTCACGCTCCACTCGTACGGTCCGCTCGATCTCTGGCCGTGGGGGTTCACCTACGATACGGCGCCCAACGCCATCGCGCTGCAAACGCTGGGACGCAAGTTCGCCTACCTCAACCTCGCCACGCCGCAGCAGTCGGTCGACCTCTACCCGACCACCGGCACCAGTGACGACTGGGCGTACGGGCTACTCGGTGTGGCTGCGTACACCTTCGAGGTGGGGACCGACTTCTTCCAGGACTGCACGAGCTTCGAGCAGTCGATCTACCCCAACAACCGCAAGGCGCTCCTCTACGCCTTCAAGGCGGCTCGGCGCCCGTACCAGACGCCCGCCGGCCCCGACACCCTCAACGTCGCCACGGCCAACGGCGTGATTCCCGGCGGCACCGTGACCCTCACCGCCACGGCCGACGGCACGCGTTACGCCGGCGGTGAGCCCGCCAAGATCGTCGCCGGCGCACGCTTCACCGTCGACCAACCGTCGTGGGCCGGCGGCGCGACGCACGCGATGAGCGCGGTCGACGGCAGCTTCGACGAGTCGGTCGAGGCGGTCACCGGCACGGTGGATGCCACCGGCCTCGACCTCGGCCGCCACACCGTCCTGGTCGAGAGCCAGAGCACGGACGGCTACTGGGGCGCGACATCGGCCTGCTTCCTGTGCGTTGCCGCGGAGGACCACGCGGTCGGCGTGCAGCCGCCCAGCGACGGGAAGCTCGGGGACCCGGGTCACGCCGTCACCTACTCCCTGCACGTCAACAACGCCGGCGCGCTCACCGACACCTTCGACGTGCAGGCGAGCGGCAACGCGTGGACGGTCACCGTGCCGCCCAGCCTCGGGCCCGTCGGGGCGTGCGGCGGCGCCGACCTGACGGTCACGGTCACCATTCCAGGCAATGTGGGGGCGGGCGCGACCGACGTCGCCGTCGTCTCCATCACCTCCCGCGGCGACCCGAGCAAATCGGCGAGCGCGACTCTGACAACCACGGCCGCGGCCGGAGTGACGGTGACCCCGACGTCGGGTCTGGTCACCACGGAAGCCGGCGGCACCGCGCAGTTCACCGTCGTGCTCAACGCCGCCCCCTCCTCGCCGGTTACGATCGGCCTCGCCTCCAGCGACACCACCGAGGGCACGGTCGCGCCGGCCGCGCTCACGTTCACGACGGCTGACTGGAACACGCCGCACGTCGTGACCGTGACCGGCGTCAACGACGACGTGGCGGACGGCAACGTCGCCTACTCGATCGTCACGGCGCCGGCCGCCAGCGCCGACCCTCTCTACAACGGCCTCAACCCGCCGGACGTCTCGGTGACCAACCTCGACAACGACGTCGCCGGCTTCACCGTCGCGCCCACCTCCGGCCTCGTCACGACCGAGCTGGGCGGCCAGGCGACGTTCACGATGAGGCTGAAGAGCCAGCCCCTGGCGCCCGTGACGGTCGGCGTGACCTCGTCCGACACCGGCGAGGGGCGGGCCACGCCGGCCTCCCTCACGTTCACGGCGAGCAACTGGAGCGCGCCGCAGACGGTGACGGTGACGGGTCAGGACGACGCGCTCGTGGACGGCACCATCGCCTACACGCTCGTCACCGCGCCTGCCGTCAGCGTGGACTCCGTCTATAACGGTCTCAAGCCGGCGAACGTACTGGCCGAGAACCTCGACCGCCAGTCGGCGGACCTGCGCATCACGGTCCGCGCGAACCCCGACCCGGTTCCCGTGACGACCACGCTGACGCTTACGTTCACGGTCACCAACCGCGGCCTGCTCGCCGCGACCGGGACCAACGTGTCGGTTACGCTGCCTGCCACGGTGACGTTCCTCCAGGCGACCGCCAGCCAGGGGAGCTGCAGCGGGACCGGCCCCGTCGTGTGCGCCCTCGGCACGCTCGCCCTCAACGCGGTCGCCACGGCCACCGTGCAGGTCACGCCCAACCAGACCGGGACGATCACGACGAGCGCGACGGTCGCCGGCGCACAGCCGGACCCCGCTTCCTGGGACAACCATCTCTCGGTGCAAACCGTCGTGGCGGGGTTCGGGGCGATGGCGCTCACCGTCGACGCCGCGAGCTTCTCGCCGGGCAGCTCCAACGCGAACGGCGTCTTCGAGCCGGGCGAGGTCGTGGTCGTGGCCCCGACCTGGAAGAACTACACCGGGACACCTGCGGCGTTGACCAGCACCGGGCACTTCTTCACCGGGAACGCCGCGACCGCGTACGTCTACTACCACAACGGCGCCGACTACGGCACGGTCCCCGCCGGCACCGCCGTCTCCTGCGCCGACGCGACCTCCACCTGCTACGGCATGTACGTCGGGGTGCCGGCCTCCCGGCCGGTGCACTTCGACGCGACGTTCGTCGAGACCCTCTCGACCGGCGCCTCGAGGACCTGGACGATGCACATCGGGGACTCGTTTGCGGACGTGCCGCCGAGCCGGTGGGCGTACAGCTACATCGAGACCATGCTCCACAAGGGCATCACGGCCGGGTGCGGCAACGGCAACTACTGCCCGGACACCGGCACGACCCGGTGGCAGATGGCGGTGTTCCTGTCGACGGCGCTCGCGGGCGCCGACGTCCCGGTCAGCGGTACGGTCCCCGGGTTGGGCGACTACAACTGCGTCGCCGGCGGGACCTCGGTGTTCGGGGACGTGCCGCCGGACGACGCCGGCTGCAAATACATCCACTACATCGCGGCGAGGGAGATCACGTCGGGGTGCGGGGACGGCAATTACTGCCCGAGCCTGGCGGTGGACCGCTGGCAGATGGCCGTGTTCGTGGCGAAGGCGATCGCGACAGGGGCGATCCCCGTGTCGGGCACGGTCCCCGGACTGGGCGCGTACGACTGCGAGGCGGGCGGGACGTCGGTGTTCGGCGACGTGGCGCCGGAAGACGGCGGCTGCAAGTACATCCACTACATCGCAGCGCAGGCGATCACGGTGGGGTGCGGCGGCGGCAACTACTGCCCGGCCGCCACCCTCAACCGCGACCAGATGGCGGTGTTCATCACCAAAGCGTTCGACCTCAACCTGTACGGGCCGTAGCGTACGGCGGTCCGGGCTCGCCGCCGGGTCCTCGACGCCCGGCGAAGCTATTGTAGGAGCGGCCATTACGGCCGCCCGATTAGAGTTGCTGTCATTGTCCGGAGAGTCCCGCGCGGTACGCGGGCGGAGGCAAGCCGGTCCTTGATGTGGGGCCGGCGCGCCGCGCCGGCGGTCTCGTACCCTTCCGACGACACCGACCGCGCGCACGGCGTGCGCGCCCCACATAGACCAAGGCTTCCGAGAATTGGTGGGCAGATGTGGGGCCGGCGCGCCGCGCCGGCGGTCTCGCACCCTTCCGACGACAACGACCGCGCGCACGGCGTGCGCGCCCCACATAGACCAAGGCTTCCGAGAATTGGAGGGCCGATGCGGGGCCGGCGCGCCGCGCCGGCGGTCTCGTACCCTTCCGACGACAACGACCGCGCGCACGGCGTGCGCGCCCCACATAGACCAAGGCTTCCGAGAATTGGAGGGCAGATGTGGGGCCGGCGCGCCGCGCCGGCGGTCTCGTACCCTTCCGACGACAACGACCGCGCGCACGGCGTGCGCGCCCCACATAGACCAAGGCTTCCGAGAATTGGAGGGCCGATGTGGGGCCGGCGCGCCGCGCCGGCGGTCTCGTACCCTTGCGACGACCACGACCGCGCGCACGGCGTGCGCGCCCCACATAGACCAAGGCTTCCGAGAATTGGAGGGCAGATGTGGGGCCGGCGCGCCGCGCCGGCGGTCTCGTACCCTTCCGACGACAACGACTGCGCGCACGGCGTGCGCGCCCCACATAGACCAAGGCTTCCGAGAATTGGAGGGCAGATGTGGGGCCGGCGCGCCGCGCCGGCGGTCTCGTACCCTTCCGACGACAACGACCGCGCGCACGGCGTGCGCGCCCCACATAGACCAAGGCTTCCGAGAATTGGAGGGCAGATGTGGGGCCGGCGCGCCGCGCCGGCGGTCTCATACCCTTCCGACGACAACGATCGCGCGCACGGCGTGCGCGCCCCACATCCGCACGCCTGATTGACGCCGGGGACCCCTCCTGCGGCCGCTCACGGCCGGCGCGCGGGCCGGGGAACCCAGTTGAGGCCGTTCCCCGGGGTGGTGGCCGTCTCAAGAAGGCTTGACTTCCTTCCGGCATCTTCTTAACTTGAGTCAGGGTCCGTACGCAAGAAGGGGGTTCGCCATGCACAAGAGATCGCTCGCGGTTTCGTTGCTGATGGCCGTCTCCCTCGTCGTGCCGGTCGCACGAGCCGCCGTTAACGGGAACGGGGGCTGGACCGTCGTCGGCTGGAACAACCTGGGCATGCACTGCATGGACCGGGACTTCTCGGTGTTCGCGATCCTGCCACCATACAACTCGATCTACGCCCAGGTCATGGACGGCAACGGCGTGCTCATCCACGACGCCACGGGCCTCACCGTCACCTATCAGGCGGTGGCCGACCCGACCGGCTCGATCAACACGACCTCGATCGGGAAGACCAACTTCTGGCAGTTCGTGCAACCCCTCTTCGGGGCCTCGCCCGCGCCCGACGTCGGACTGACGGGCCTGCACATGCCCGGGTCCGCCAACGTCCCGCAGCCGATGGGGTTCGACGCCGTCGCGACGTGGTTCGGCGCGGAGGGTGTTCCGCTCACGCCGACCGACGACACGCGGCGGCGCAACAGCTACCCGATGATGCACGTCGTCGTCCAGGACGCGACCGGGCACGTCCTCGCGAGCAGCGACATCGTGCTCCCGGTCTCGGACGAGATGGACTGCACGGCCTGCCACGCCTCGGGCTCGGACGCCGCGGCGCAACCGGCCGCCGGCTGGGTCTGGGACTGCAGTCGTGATCGCGACTATCGGCTCAACATACTGCGGCTCCACGACGACCGCTGGCTCGGCAACGCGACCTACCAGGGCGCGCTCGCACAGGCGGGCTACAACGCCGGTGGGCTGTACCCGACGGTCGTCACCAACGGCACCCCGATCCTGTGCGCGCGGTGCCACGCCTCGAACGCCCTCGCCGGCACCGGCTATGCGGGGATCCCACCGCTCACCGAGTCGGAACACGGCGGACACGCGACGGTGATCGACCCCGCGACGGGTCTGCCCCTGGATTCGTCCGCGAACCGTTCGGCCTGCTACAGGTGTCACCCGGGCTCCACGACCCGCTGCCTGCGCGGCGCGATGGGCGCCTCGGTCGCGCCCGACGGTTCGCTCGCCATCCAGTGCCAGAGTTGCCACGGGTCGATGAGCGAGGTCGGGGCCGCCGGCCGGGTCGGCTGGCTCGCCGAGCCCACCTGCCAGAACTGCCACACGGGGACCGCAACGCACAACAACGGCCAGATCCGCTACACCTCGGTCTTCGACACCAACGGCCAGCCGCGCGTGGCGGTCGACCCGACCTTCGCCACCACCCCGAACGTGCCGTCGAGCGGCTTCTCCCTCTACCGCTTCTCGACCGGGCACGGCGGGCTGTACTGCGAGGCGTGCCACAACTCCACCCATGCCGAATACCCGAGCACGCACCCCAACGACAACGTCCAGGCGTCCGAGCTGCAAGGCCACCGCGGGATGATCGTCGAGTGCAACGCCTGCCACCCGTCGCAGCCGGTCACGGTGACGGGGGGACCGCACGGGATGCACCCGGTCGGGCAGCAGTGGGTGTACAACCATCCCGACGCGGTGGAGCAGCAGGGCGGGCCGACGCCGTGTCAGGCCTGCCACGGGGCCGACTACTCGGGCACCGTGCTCTCCCGCGCCCAGAACACGCGCACGCTCTCCACCTCGCTCGGCACCAAGTCGGTGTGGCGGGGGTTCCGCATCGGCTGCTACGCCTGCCACCTCGGGCCGTCGAACGACAACCGCAACCCCAACCAGGCGCCGGTGGCGACGAGCGCGACGCTCGCGCTTCTGGCCGGGACGCCGACCGGCCTCGGCCTGGTGGCCTCCGATCCGAACGGCGACGCGCTCGCGCTGCGGATCGTCACCCAACCGCAGCACGGCTCGGTCGCGCTCGCGGGTTCACAGGCGACCTACGTCCCGTTCGAGACCTACGTCGGGACCGACGCGTTCACCTTCGCGGCGTGGGACGGCCAGATCGACTCGAACCTCGCGACCGTGACCGTGCAGGCGCACGGCAGCTTTGCCGACGTCCCCATCGACCACTGGGCCGGCAGTTGGATCGAGCGGCTCTACCACTCGGGCGTCACCGCCGGGTGCGGGACCAACCCCCTCACGTTCTGCCCCGACGTGGTCGTGAGTCGGGCCCAGATGGCGGTCTTGATCGAGGCTGCCAAGCGGGGCGCCGGCTTCGTTCCGCCCCAGGCCGTCGGCATCTTCGGCGACGTACCGCCCTCCTACTGGGCGGCGGACTGGATCGAGCAGCTCTTCAACGACCACATCACGGCCGGCTGCTCGCTCACGCCGCTGCTGTACTGCCCGGAGAGCCCGGTCACCAGGGCCGAGATGGCCGTCTTCCTCATGATCGCGGAACACGGCGCCTCGTGCCCGCCGCCGGCGGCCACGGGCACGATCTTCACCGACGTGCCGGCCGGCTACTGGGCGGCGGCGTGGATCGAGCAGCTTGCAGCGGAGGGGATCACCGCCGGCTGCGGCAACGGCATGTTCTGTCCGGAAACGCCGGTGACCCGCGCGCAGATGGCGGTGTTCCTGACCAACCTGTTCAACTTCCAGTAGCGCGGCCGACCGGGGCGGCCCGGCTCGGCCGGGCCGCCCGACACCGTTGGCCCCGAACACTCGGGCGCCTCAATGGGGGACGAACCCCACGCGGGGCCGTCCCTGGTGCGTCGTCTTCGAGCGGCAGTCTCCCCATGAGACCGACGAGTTTGGAGCAGCGCCGGCAGGCCAGGCCTGCCGGCGCGCCGCGTTCCTGTTGCCGGGAACCGGTCATCGGGGCGCCGCGTGCCCCGGACGCTGAGCCTACTTACGGTGTCGGGCAGGTCACCAGGCCGCTCGTGGTGTAGTCGTAGTTCTGGAAGCAGTTGTAGTGGCCGCCACTGACTGTTCGAGTGCAAGGCGCCGTAGATCCTGCTGGTGATCAGCCGAACCGTGGCGTCGGTCACGTTCCAGATCGACCAGGACACGCCGTAGAAGTACGAGTTGCGGATGTCGACCGACCCGCCGGACGGCGTGCCCATGAGGTAAAGCGCGATCGCGTTCGTTCCGGTGGCGTACGCTTCCGACTCCCTCATCTCCAATCCGCCATCGTTGACCATGACGGCCCTGTTCTCCGACGTGCCGCCGTAGGCCGTCGCAGAGACCCGGTCGAGTGTCGACTCGCCACCCGTGATGTAGATCGTGCGCGAGGACGACGAACCGCCTACGTTGCCGACGGAGAGATCGCTGATCTTCGATGGGCCCGCGCATTCGATCGCTCGCGAAGTTACCGACGACGGAGGTACTCGCGATCGTGGTGGTGCCCATGCCGGAGCCCGCGAGGTCCACGTACGGCAAGAGCGAGAGCCCGCCGTCGCCGAGGGTGAAATGCCCCGGCCCGACCTTGACCAGCCAGTGGTTGGTTGAGGTCGGCGCCGCCGGTCCCGTGGACGGAATCGCGGCGATGGCGCTCCGCAGTTGGTCTCCGCTTGCGACGGTGTCGACCGACCCGTCGGCGTTGAGGACCGCGTAGACCTGCGACAGGTGGGGCGGCCAGTTCGCCGTGCCGCGCATCGACTTCTCGATGAACACGGCCATCTGGTCGCGAGTGACCGGGCTACCGGGACAGTAGAGCCCGCCGCCGCAGCCGGCGGTGATGCCGTCGAGACCGAACTGCTCGATCCAGGGGTCGAACCCCGTCGTGCACGTGATGTCGGCAAACGGCACCCCGGGGACGCACGCCGGCGGCGTGTACGGCCCGTTTCCGACACGCCCCTGGGCCTCGACCGTAAGGGGGGACTCGGCGAGAGCCACCGAAGCGCCGGCGATCAACGTCAGACACACCACAGCCACACCAACCATCCGCAGCCGACCGATCATGCGACGCCTCCTTGGACGACGATGCCCACCACTACTGCGACGATGAAGAGCCGCACCATGCTCCCGTGCCTTCCTTCGGCAGTCCGCGTCGTCCGCTCTCCGGCCTGCCTCGAGGAAGGTCATCCGGGCCTCTGATTGGGTCAACGTCCCCGCCGGCCCGAACCGCACACGCCCCGGCCCGCCGACTTCGACACCTTGTCGTCCCCGGATGCGCGACCGTCAAGGTCCCCGCCTCAACCGGTGCTAGGATGACCCACAATTCAGGTAGCGTCGGCTGTGCGCAGGTGGTCGACGCGCCACCCGTGGAGGACGCAATGAACGTCACTTCTGGCCGTATCGGGTTGGCCGTGCTCGTGGGCGCGCTCTCCGTCGCTCCGGCCATGGGCCAGGCGGCAGGCGATGCCCTCGCCAAGGGGCTGAAAGCCTACGAGGCGAACGACTACGCCAAGGCGCTCGAGATCTGGAAGCCGCTCGCTGAGGCGGGCAACATCGAGGCGGAGTTCTACGTCGGCTACATGTACGACATGGGGCAGGGGGTGGTCGCCGACTCGGAAGTGGCGGTCAACTGGTACCAGAAGGCGGCGGCCCTGGGCCACATCAAGGCGCAGTACGACCTCGGCCTCGCCTATCTCAAGGGGCACGGCGTGAAGCCCGATCCGGTCGAGGGCGCGCGCTGGCTCGAGAAGTCGGCCAAGCAGGGCCACCCCCCGGCGCAGTTCGCGATCGGCCTTCTCTACCTCAAGGGGAGCGGCGTCGCCAAGGACCCGGTGGTCGGCGCGAACTGGGTGATCTCCGCTGCGGAGAAGGGTCACGTCCCGGCCGAGGAGGTCCTCGGATCGCTGTACGCCCAGGGCGTCGGCGTGGAGAAGGACCTCGGAAAGGCCATCAAGTGGCTGCGCGAGGCTGCCAAGCAGGGCAGCCCGGAAGCGGTCTACCGGCTCGCCCAGCTCAACCCGGCGGCCGGCACGAAGGCGGGGGACGCCGGCGCCCTGGACAAGATCCGGCGCGCCGCCGAGCTCGGTTACGCGCAGGCGGAGTACGACCTCGCTGCGGCGCTCGCCGAAGGCAACGGCGTGGCCAAGAACGAGGCCGAGGCGGTCGAGTGGCTGCGCAAGGCGGCCGACCAGGGTCAGCCGCGCGCCTGCTACGACCTCGGCCACATGATCGCGGAGGGGCAGGGCGTGGCCAAGGACCCGGCCAAGGCGGTCGAGCTCTACCGGCGCGCCGCCGCGGAGAACTTCCCGGAGGCCCAGTACGCGCTCGGACTCGCCCTCACCACCGGCACCGGAACGGACCGCAAGCCGGACGAGGGGTTCTCGTGGATCAGCAAAGCCGCCAGTGCGGGCCTCGCCAAGGCGCAGTACGCCGTGGGCTCGATGTACGTCGAGGGGAAGGGCGTGAGCCAGGACTACGCGCAGGCGATGACCTGGTTCAAGCGCGGCGCCGACCAGGGCGACGGGGATTCCATGTACGGGCTCGGCAACCTCTACTCCAACGGCTGGGGGGTGGCGAAGGATCCCGCGGAGGGGACGAAGTGGTACTGCGCCGCGGCCCGTCACGGCCAGTCCTGGGCGCTCAAGATGTTCAGCGACCGCAAGCTCGACGAGGTCTGTCCCGTACCGCCGAGCCAGCCGCCGTCGAGCCAGCCGATGCCGAACCCGCCGGCGCCCGGCCAGCCTCCGATCAGCCGGCCGCCGCTGAGCCAGCCGCCGCCGAGCCGACCGACCCCGCCCCGAGGCTGAGCCTCGGCCTCTGCGCGGTCGCGCCGCGGCGGCCGGCGGACCGCTCGAACGGCGACCGGGCGGGGTTCACTCGGTCCAGTTGAGCCCGAGCGACTTGGAGAGGAACACGGCCATCTGCGCCCGCGTGACCGGGTCGTTGGGACAGAAGTTGCCGCCGCCGCAACCGACTGTGATACCGGATGCCGCGAGCGCCTCGATGTGCTGGAACGCCCAGTACGCCCCGTCGGGACGTCGGCGAACGTCGCGGTGGCCGGAGCCGGGCGAAACCTGGAGGTTGTAGTAGAGCGTCGAACGAGATGGATCTCGGGTCGTGCCGGTGAGGTCGGCGAGAATTGATCAGTGTACATGTAGGCGGTGGCGTTGTCGATGATTCAGTCGCGGACCTGGAAATCCTGGTGACGGTGCTCGCCGCTGGTCGTCGAGTTCGGACTCGACTGTCGACGATGCAGGCTGGCGGCACCGAAGTGGCCCTGTGTCACCTCGGTGAAATCGGTCAGAAGATGGAGACGTCTCGGTGAGGCTGGTCTGCGTTGTAGTAGAATGCGCACCCACTTCACGAGCGCTCCCGCACGGGAGGTGCAACGGGATAGCCGACGTGCAGATTCGCACCGGTCACTCGACTCGATGTATGATGCAACCGCCGGTGGTCCCCCAGGTGCCGGCGATGCAGCGGCGGCGTCGCATGGCGACTCGCGTAGGACTTGCCCCAGTTCAGCGTCCCCCAAGTGGGGTCGTCGCCGTTGCCGGCGGACCGCTCGACCGACGCCTCCGACGCGGTCGTCGGAACGGTGCCCGCATGGGACCAGGTCCCGTCCGTCCCCGTGCGCTGTGCCCAGGCCGGCGCGCCCACGAGTAGCGACCGCAAGGGCAGCACAACCGAAGATGCTGTTCACGCCCATAGCTCGCTTCCTTCCTCCCTCTTGGGGATCCTCGATGCCGCCCACCGTGACGGCGAGGACGCGGATCTGGAGCGTTGAATCCGAGTCTGCTTTCCGAGCTTCTGGGAGTCAAGTGGTCGCAACTTCATCGATCCTACATGGTCTCATCGCAATCGCCGCGATCGACCGGCTCCGGCGCGACCGAATCGCCGCCGGTGCGCCCGACGGTCCGCCGAGACGACGGCCCGCCGGGGTTGCCGGCGGGCCGCTCGGGGACGTCAGGTCGGCGCGCTATTGCTGCCAGTGCAGGCCGAGCGCCTTGGCGAGGAAGACGGCCATCTCGGAGCGCCTGACGTAGCTGCTCGGGGCAGAAGTTGCCGCCGCCGCAGCCGGCGGTGATGCCGGACGCCGCCAGCGCTTCGATGTGCTGGAACGCCCAGTAGCTCGTCGGCACGTCGGTGAGGTTCCGTGTCCCGGCTGGATCGGCCGGCCTGGGATCCGGTACGTGCTGATCGGCGAGGCCAGCCCCCGCATTCGACAACAGAGAATCCAGACCCGACGACATCATCGCAGAGATCGCCGGGTCTGAAACCGCTGGAGTCAACGGCGCTGCTATAGCCAGAACAGGCCGAGCGCTTTCGCCAGGAAGACGGCCATCTGGGCGCGGGTGATCGGGGTCTCGGGGCAGAAGTTGCTGCCGCCGCAGCCGGCGGTGATGCCAGACGCGGCTAGGGCCTCGATGTACTGGAACGCCCAGTAGTTCGTCGGCACGTCGGTGAAGGTTGCCGCGGCAGGCGCCGGGGAAACCTGGAGCCGGTAGACGAGCCGCACGCCGCGGAAGTCGAGGTTGGCGCTCGCGGTGCTGAACCTGACATTGACCACGTATTGGTCGTTGTTATTGATCGTGATCGCCGGCGGCGTCTCATAGAACGTCGTGCAACCCGGCGTCGCTGCGGTACCCGTGGACGAAGAAGTCAAATCGGTCCACGTTGTGAAGCTGTCGATCGGGTACGTCGTCAGCCACGCCTGAATCTGGGCCGCAGCGTCGTTGTCACACCAGGCGTAGCGGAGCCCGTAGAGGCTTGCGCCCGTCGGCAGGTTGACGGGACCAACGAGATCATTTGCGCCGGCCCCGGTTCCCGGGGTGATCAGCTGGAACCTGCCGTAGTTCAGCTCCCGCCACACGGCACCCGTGTTGCGCGGCCCGAAGGCGGACGCCGGCAGCCAGTGGTAGATCCCGTAGAGGGTTCCCCAGTCCGGGTCGAGCGGTGGCTGCGCCCCGGCGACCTTGCCGGTCGCCAGCGTCGGATCGGCGCTGGAGCCCATGTTCGCTTCCTGCGCCGCGGCCGGCAGCGCTATGAGAAGGACGCAAAAGACGGCGGTCAGAACAGCGAGACGTGTCGCACGCATGGTGAGCCTCCCTTTGATTCGTTGCATTGAGTCTAGTTTCCAAGCACGCATCTGTCAAGTTGTCGCAGCATCGTCCTTGCAGCGCAGTCTCATCGCTGTCAGTGCGGCGCGCCAGACAGGCAGCGAGGGTGCGGCCCGCGGACCCTCCATGGGACCCGCGCGGGACCGTCGCGCGGAAACGTCAGTTCGGCCAGTGCAGCCCCAGCGCCTTCGACATGAAGACGGCCATCTCCGAGCGCTTGACGTACTGCTCGGGGCAGTAGTTGCCGCTGCCGCAGCCGGCGGTGATGCCGGACGCCGCGAGCGCTTCGATGTGCTGGAACGCCCAGTATCCCGTGGGAACGTCGGTGAAGGTCGGGGAAGCCGGCGCCGCGTGACGTGTCACTCGAGGCGCGTTCGTCAATGCAGGCGGCTAACGTGTCTACCAGGGACAGGCTTGGATCGCGGCTGAAAGATCTCTCATATCAGAGACCTATGAGTGGACTATTGCCTGTCCATTTCTGTAGCACGGCCTCGTTCGACTCGCGGAGTTCGAGGCCTCGAGATCCCTCGTGCTGAGATTGACGCGGCCCTGGAAGTGTTAGAATTGCCACAAGAGAAGGAGGCCCCATGCGAAAGCTGCAAGAGCTCATGCCGGCGGTATGTTTTGCGACTGGTCTGCTTGTCGCGGCGTCTATGCTGGCCCAAGTACCTCAGGGCGTACCGGCGCCCGAACTGGTGCCTGCTGAGGTCGCGAGCTCGGACACTGCGGCGCCCGACGCCTACGGGACGTCGGCCACGACCGTGGTCAAGATCCACGCGCCTCTGTTCCGGAGCCAGTTCACGTCGGACGTCATCGTGGCGTTCTGGGACACCGGGATCTCGTACCGCCAGTCCGGGGACACGATTCACATGCTCCACGCCCCGGTGGAGCTCCCGGCCGGCGCCCTCGTCACCCAGATCGGCTTCGACGGCTACGACGTGGACCCGGTCCTCAACATCAACTGGGGCCTCTACTGGGTGAGCATCGACAAGGCCGACGACACCGGCTACCTGGGCTGGTACGCCTCGAACCAGAGCGCCGGCGCGTTCAACAGCACCGCGACTCTCGGCGTCCCGCAGACAGTGGACCCCGGCCGGTACTACTTCGCCCTTGTCGAGCTGCCCAAGCTCGGGCAGGACGTGCGCATCAAGGGGATGCGAATCGGGTACAAGTTGCAGGTCAGCCCGGCGCCGGGGACGGCGACCTTCACGGACGTCCCAACGAACTACTGGGCGTTCCAGTACATCGAGGCCCTGGCGGCGTCCGGCATTACCGCCGGCTGCGGCGGCGGCAACTTCTGCCCCGAGACCACGGTCACTCGCGCCCAGATGGCGGTCTTCCTGGCGAAGGCCCTCGGGCTGCACTGGCCGAACTGAGCAGTTGAGGCAACAGCCCGGCCACCGCGTCGGCCGGGCTGTCGCCGGCGCCTCACGGGCAGGTGCTGGCGAGGAACGCGGAGTTGGCGTAGTTGCCGAAGCAGTGCGTCGTGCCGGCGCCGGTCGTCGTGCCGACCGATTTGGATGCACGCACCGTGACTGCGGCTACCGGATGGCCGTGGGACGCGTTGGCCGCACTTGACACCGGTCCACCAGTGACGACGGGATCGGCGCCTGTGACATCGGCGCCCTGCGCGGAGCGGCCGGGCGTCGCATCGACCCGGCCCACCCAGTCAGGAGGAGGCTGCCCGCCGGTGTGACCGGCGGGCCGCTCGGCACGTCTCGGGCGGCGCTCAGTACTCCCAGTGCAGGCCGAGAGCTTTGGCGAGGAAGACGGCCATCTCGGAGCGCCTGACGTACTGCTCGGGGCAGAAGGTGCCGGCGCCGCAGCCGGCGGTGATGCCGGAGGCGGCCAGGGCCTCGATGTACTGGAACGCCCAGTAGTTTGTCGGCACGTCGGTGAACGTCGCCGCTCCCGGCGCCGGGGAGACCTGGAGCTTGTAGAACACCGTCGCCTTGTAGATCTGCGTCGAACCATTCACGATCGCGAGAACCACGTAGTTGTTGCCGCCCACGTCGTCGTTGTTGATGACTGCGGAGAACGGACCCCACTGAGTAGTGATGTCCCCGCCCGCCGTCGCTGCAGGGCTCATGTCCGTAATGAGCGACATCGAGCCGTACTGACCGATCGCCCAGAGGCCGGCGGAGATCGGGGCACCGGCGTCGGTCTCGTTGTAGGCCAGGTCCACGTATTGCGCGTTGGCCCCCGTCGGGATGTGCACCGGAAACCCGACGTAGAGGTCGGAGGCACTGGTCGATTGGACATCTGTGCAGCTGGTGTTCACCCACGTCCCGCCGCGGACCATCGCGTCGCAGGGGCCCACGGTGTACGCGATCCAGGCGCTCGTCCCCCAGTCCGGGAGGCGGTCGCCCGGGACGCGCACCGTCATGGGTACCGGCGGGGCGGTCGGCACGGCGCTGGCCTCGAACTGGGCGCCGCTGAAGGTCACCTGCTGGGCGAAGACGCGCAAGCTCGAGACCAGCGCGAGGACGGCGATTGTGGACAAGCCGAGGATTCTCAAACGCATGACCGTTTCCTTTCTCCCCCCCAGGGGAACCCCGACGCGGCGCACTCCCGTCGTCGAGGCAAACAAATCTGTGTCTTAGTCGCGAAACTAGCTGACGGAGTCGAAGCTGTCAAGTCGTCGCCTGTCGGGACCTGCCGCGCCGGACCGACTCGCCCTCGGAGGAGCGACCCGGGAAGAGGGTGCCTGGGAGCGCGGACGGGCGGCCCGTGGTGTAAGATGCCGCGAAGCAAAGGGGGGGCTCTTCCATGCGTAAGGTGAAAGTACCGATATCCGTGTCGACGTTTGCAGCAGTCGCGCTCGTCGCTGCGGCCGGATTTGCCCAATCGCGCCCGGCGCTGCCGGCGCCACAGCGGGTGCCCGTTGAAGCGTGGAGCGCCGCCGCGTCGGCGCGAGATGCCTACGGGACGTCGGCCATGACCATAGTCAAGATCCACGGGACCGGGTTCCGGAGCCAGTGTTCCGGGGACACGCTCGACGCGTTCTGGGATACCGGGATCACGTACCGGTCGGGCGGAAACGTCAACTGCATGATCCAGGCGCCGGTTCAGCTTCCCGCCGGCGCGCTCGTCACGCAGGTCGGCTTCGACGGCTACGACGTGGACCCAACCCTGAACCCCGACTGGGGGATCTACTGGGTCAGCGTGGACAGCTCCGATACCACCGGCTACATCGCGTGGTACACCACGTCGTGGAGCAGCGGGTCGTTCAACGCCACAGCGACCCTCGGCAGCCCCCCTACGGTGGATCCCGACAAGTACTACTTCGCCCAGGTGGAACTCCCCAAGCTCGGCCAGGACCTGCGCATCAAGGGGATGCGGGTCGTCTACAAGCTGCAGGTCAGCCCGGCGCCGGGGACGGCGACGTTCACCGACGTGCCGACGAATTACTGGGCGTTCCAGTACATCGAGGCGCTGGCGGCGTCGGGCATCACCGCCGGCTGCGGCGGCGGCAACTTCTGCCCCACCACGCCGGTGACGCGCGACCAGATGGCGGTCTTCCTCGCCAAGGCGCTCGGGCTGCACTGGCCGAACTGAGCGCCGGCGGCAACAGCCCGGCCGCTGTCTCGGCCGGGCTGTCGCCAGCCTCTCATGGGCAGGTGCTGGCGAGGAACCCCCAGGCCGCGCCAGTCACATCCCAACCGGGCATGAGACCCGCGCCTCAGCCGGCCCGCCGCCCGGTGATCAGGAAGACCGGGTAGTCGTGATCGCCCTTCCGGGTGATCGCGGCGGTCGCGGCGGCGAGGTCCGCGAATCCGGCCTCGCTCAGGAGCGTTTCGATCTCGCGTCTCTCGAAGCCGAGGTGATGGACACCGGCCGGGTCCTCGTGGAACGAGCCGTCCTCGCGGTCGAGGTCGGCCAGGGCCACGCGCCCCCCGGGGTGGAGCGCGTCGTGGAACCGCCTGAACAACGGCGCGAGGTCCGCCACGTGGTGCAGCGTCATGATGCTGACGATCAGGTGGAAGCGGGCGCCCGAGGCGAGGGGCGCCTCCGGATCGATCAGGATCGTCGTCACGTTGGTCAGACGGCGCTCCCGCACCTTCCGTCCGAGGACGTCGAGCATCCCCGAGGACGTGTCGGCGCCGGTCACGCTGCGGACGAGGGGCTGCAGGGCGAGCGTGAGCAGCCCCGTGCCACAGCCGAAGTCGAGCACGTCGGTGTCGTGCGAGAGGCGAACAGTGCGCGCGATCGCATCGGCGACGTCCCGCGCCAGCTTCACGCGCCGTGGCTGTTCGTCCCAGGTGGCCGCGGCCTCGTCGAAACGGTTGGCATCAGTCACGATCTCGCTCCCGCCAGCGCACCAGCCTCGCCGGGTGTCCTGCCAGGGGGTCGCGCCGTCCTGCCTCGTGCGCATGCGCCCCCCGCCGGCGAAGTCGCCGGACGCACGCGCATCTTACCGGTTGCGCGAGAAGTCGCTGCGCGAGCGAAGCCGCGTGGCGCCGTCGGCGAGCGATCCGGTCGTCGCGGATTCACGCCTTCGGGTGGCCCTTGGCCGCGAGGGCCGACGGGGTGTGGCACGGGGCGCACCGCATCCGGCCTGCGGCGTTGCCCAGCTGCCCCTGGCCGCCGTGGCAGCTGAGGCAGCCGGAGGTTGCACCGTCCGGCGGCGGGACGGCCACTGAGCCGGCCGCCTGCGCGTTGAGAAGGGAAACGGTCTTCCGTGCCACCGACCCGGAGAGCGCCGCGCAGCGCTCGGCCCGTTCCGGGGAGTTGGTGCGCTTGCCGGAGGCCGTGCACCAGTGTGCGATCGAGGTGTGGCAGAGGACAGAGCCCGCCGCGGCGGTCACGTTCGGGAAGCGCGCGCTGCCTGGCGTGAAGTCCGGGAGCGCTTCCTGCTCGTACCAGGCGAACAGGGTCGAGATCAGTGGCGCGGGCTGTGGTGCGAGGAGCGCCAACGCCGCCGCCGCGCCGTTGAGGGCGCCGCACAGCGTCCCCCAGCCGGCGACCCCGGCCGCGCCGTAGGTGAACATGCCGAAGGGGAAGGCCGTGTACGGGGCGCCGAGCCGCTCGGCGACGCCGCGCACCAGCGGGTCGAATACGGCGAGCATGCAGCCGCCCCGCGAGTAGGTCAGGAAGGCCTGTTGCGCCGCCGCCTCGCCGTCGAGCGGCCGGTAAGGCCAGGGGACATGGCCGAGAGCCTCGAGAGGCTGATGCTCCTTCGCGGCCTGGCCTTCCGTCGGGTCGGCCCCGGCCGGAACGGCGAGTCCCGCCAGGCCGGACGCGCCGGCGAGTCCAAGTCCGGCCAGAGTTGCCACGAAGTCCCTGCGGTCGGTTGTCACGCTCATCATCGGTCTCCTTCCGTCACATCGGGCTGCCCGGCGGCTGGGTCATCATACCGGTCGGAAGCAACCTTGCGCCCGCCAGACTCCTGTCAACGCGCGGCATCATGGAGAGACGTGGTCTTGACCCGGGCCCAGGCTGCCTCAGGCACCCTTGGTGATTGGCGCCGCCCGACGGCCAGTCTGACCGGCGCGAACAAGGGCTTCGCGCGTCCGGTGGAAGATCCTGCCACCCCCAAATCGCGCCGTTGCCTCCTGGAGTCCCTATCTCCGCCTCCACCCGCTCCAAACCGGAACACCCGTCGCGTCACGAAGCGTCAGCACCTCGTCCCTACTCTTCACTTCTGCAGCGATGAGAGCGGGTTTGCCCTCGAACGTGATCCGTGAACCTTTCACCTCGATCTTGTCCCCGCGAGCGATCTTCATGTCTTGATTTTCGATATACCAGCCGGGGCCAAGATGGACAGCGATCGTTTCCTTGTCTGTCCTTACCAGGATGTGGACGCCGTACGACATACCTTTGATAGGGGTGATCTTATCAACCGATACGACCTCTCCACTGATAGTTTCAACCGTCTGAGGGTTATACATCCTGCCGTAGGGTGTCCCCGGTCCCCAGCCGCCCGCACCTCGTTGCATCGTTCCTCGTTGCGCCGCTGCGTCGACGGCTACAGCAAGAGTGAAGATAGTAACCGTAGCAACTAACGTCATGATCCTTTTCATTCTTCATGCTCCTTCTTCTCGAGATGGCGAGAATACCAAACCTCAGTTCATGCCATCCGCTGCTTCCAGCGTTGTGGGCCGGGCCCTCGACGAGAGCCTCTGCTGTTTCCCTGTCCTGCTCCGCCGCGGCCGCGCGGCGGGCCACCACGTCCGTCGTCGGGGACCGGTCTGGGCTG
Organism: uncultured Acidobacteriota bacterium; assembly: GCA_963727275.1. Lineage (GTDB taxonomy): Bacteria > Acidobacteriota > Thermoanaerobaculia > Thermoanaerobaculales > Thermoanaerobaculaceae > RBG-13-68-16. The sequence goes on along the minus strand of CAVSFK010000012.1, from coordinate 436,104 downwards.
TCGTTCCGGCTTCGTTACTCAGTTGTAGGACTCCATTATCTCGCGTGGCTCAGTGAGAAGATGTGCCGCGAGATCTCTCATGTTGGTCTCATCCCAGAAGGTAAGCTTGTTGTGGGCTTCGAGGTACTTCAGCGGGATCGGGTGAGTCCCCACAACCACCGGCAGGCCGAAGTGCGTTTCGAGGAACGCCCTGAAGGATCGAATGTGCGGGCAGGGCGGATAGCCAACGACGAGGCCGGTGGCCAGGTGAACCACATCGCACCCGTTCTTCAGGAATTCGGCGGGAACGTACTCGACGTTGCCCCCGGGACAGCCGCCACAGGTTGAGTAACCGACGATCTCGACGGGCTCGTCGGTAGGGTAGCGAGCGAAGCCGCCACGACGTTCGCGGAGTGCCCGGAAACACTTGCCGCCACCGCAGTCGCGGTACCTGGCGCAAATGATGATCCCAATCCTCTTCATCCTGACGCTTTCTCCTTTCCGGTCCAAGCCGCGCATGCTCCAGCGCCTGGACGAGGTCCGCGAGGACGGCTTCCACGTCCTCGACAGGTACTTGTCGACGTGCCGTCGGGACGGGCCGTAGAGCGGGTGGGTTTCGACCATGTGGTCACCCTGGCGGAGAAGAGACAGCAGCGCGGTGCCGACGGCCGCCGTCCCGGTTGCCGTGCCGACGGCACCGCAGCCTCCCTCGAGCGCAGCGCCGCACCGCTCGAGAGCCGGTCGGGTCGGGCTGCCGAGGCGGGTGTAGATCGGGCCGGTCGAGTCACCGGCGAAACGCGCCGCCCGCTCCTCGGCAGTCGGAAATGCGAGCGTCGAGCTCGGTAGATCGGCATCGAGACCGCGCCGCGGTGCTGCTTTGGGTCGAACCCGGCGTGCACGGCCGTGCTGTTGAATCCCCTGCGCCCTTCCGACATCAAACCCTCCCGAGTGGCGGATCGATGGCCTGCTCTCTGGTATCACATCGCGTGGCGGCCGCCTTCAGGCCGACGCCGCATGCCCGCTAGTGGCCGTGGCAGCCGTGCAGCCCGGGAGCCGCGCAGCTGCTGCCCGTCGAGCGCAGCTCGCCCTTGAGGTAGGCTGCAACGAGCGTGTCGACGTCTCGGCCTTCGATGCCGAGCACGACCTCGATGCCGAAGTGGTCGAACATCTGCACGGCGCGCGGCCCCATGCCGCCGGCAAGCACGGCGGTCACACCTTGCGACCGCAGCCAGACCGGGAAGACGCCGTGCTCGTGTGGGGGCGGGGCCTCCAAGCGGGTCGAGGTCGTCGTGCGGGTCTGGTCGTCGATGTCGACCAGCGCGAACGTGTCGGCGCCGCCGAAGTGGGGACAGAAACTGCCGCCAAGAACCGGAACTGCAACTCTCATGGTCTGTTCCTCCGTGGGTTCGGTTTGATTCTCCGGGGCTTCAGGATGTGGTGCCCCGCTGGGTTTCGAGCTGTCGCCGGCTGGCGTGACTCCACCGCTATCGAACGAGCGACTGGTCGCCATTGACCGTTTCAGGCTCCGCGTGTGCGAAGGCCCTGCGATGCCTGTGCCGCCCGCAGTGGCAGCCGCAATCTCCGGCTCCGCTAGCTGGAAGGTGGTGGGCGCCTGTCGACGCAAGCCCACGGCGGCGGTATCTCCGTCGGCTGGGCAGCTCGCGTGCTGCTGTCTCTTTCGATTCCTCAATCGGCATCCTTTTCTCCTCCCGGGGCTTGTATTGGCCCCCGATCCTGTTCTTTGATTTCGACTCGCGGCTCGCCGCCGCCATGGTGCGGACAGTGACACCCCCGCCCGCGCCGCGGGCCCCCCCAGTGGACGGGGCATCCCAGCCCCTCGCCTTCGGTCTCCACGACGGGGCCGCCGGCAACGACCAGCAGCTTCTGGTTCACCAGCGCGTCGACTACCGTCGCCCGGCCCCGGCTCAGGACTCGAGCGAACGTCGGCCGCGAGATACCCATCCGTTCTGCGGCGGCCTCCTGGTAGAGACCGTCCAGATCGGCAAGACGCAACGCTTCCAACTCGTCGATGCCGAGCGTGACGACGGGCAGGTCGAAGGCTGGTCGACCCAACGGCCGCATCCCGGCGCCGTGGTGGCGGCAGCAGACTCGGCGGGGTCGAGGGGGGCGGCCCATTGATTCGAGCATATGCTCATAAATCCCGCGCGTCAACTCAGCGGCGAGCTCGCCGGCTCGGCCGAGGGTGGCCCGGCGAGCCGCCGGCGTTCGATCTCGTCAGGGGCGGCAAGGGCCTCCGTTTCATTCGGAAGACATCGAGCCCCGCCGCGGGGCGGGGCTCGATGGGTGATGCGAGACTCGCGACAGCGTTCAGATGAACAGCGGCGCGAGCACCAGGGTGATCGTCGAGAGGAGCTTGATGAGGACGTGCAGGGAAGGCCCCGCCGTGTCCTTGAACGGGTCGCCCACCGTGTCGCCCACCACCGCCGCGCCGTGCGTCGGGTTCTTCATCTTGGTGCCGTCCGGCAGGGTGAGGTACTTGCCGCCGTGCGCCCCGGTCTCGATGTACTTCTTGGCGTTGTCCCAGGCGCCGCCGCCGTTGTTGAAGAACAGGGCGGTGAGGATCCCCGTGATCGTGCCGACCATGAGCAGCGCGGCCACCGCCTCCGCCGCGACCAGCTTGTCCTGCGCGGTGATGAAGACCTTGAAGGTCAGGCCGACGCCGATCGGCGTGAGGACGACGAGCAGGCCGGGCGCGACCATCTTGCGCAGCGCCGACTTGGTGACGATGTCGACGCAGGCGCCGTAGTCCGGCTTGAAGTCGGCGGGGAACTGGATGATGTCGTGGATCCGCGGCAGCTTCGCGTACTGGCGGCGCACCTCCTCGATGATCGCCTGCGCCGCCTTGCCGACGGCCCGGATCGCGAGCGACGAGAAGAGGAACACGAGCGCCGCGCCGAGCAGCCCGCCGACGAACACGACCGGGTTGGCGAGGTTGACCGCGTGCATCTCCTGGCCGGCGTACTGGGCGACCTCGTCCATGTACGCCTGGAAGAGCAGGAACGCCGCGAGCGCCGCGGAGCCGACCGCGTACCCCTTGGTCAGCGCCTTGGTGGTGTTCCCCACCGCGTCGAGCCGGTCGGTCTTCCGGCGCACCTCCTCGGGCTGCTCCGACATCTCGACGATGCCGCCCGCGTTGTCGGTGATCGGCCCGAAGGTGTCCATGGCCAGGATGTACGCGGCGGTCGCGAGCATCCCCATCGTGGCGACCGCGGTGCCGAACAGGCCGCCGTTCATCGCCGCGGTCGCCGGGAACGCCGACTTGCCGAGGAAGTACGACACCAGCAGCGCCGCGCCCATCACCAGCGCCGGCATCCACGTGCACTCGAGCCCGACGCCGATCCCGGCGATGATGTTGGTCGCCGGTCCGGTCTTGGACGCCTCGGCGATCGACTGCACCGGCCGGTACTTGTACTCGGTGTAGTACTGCGTGATGTAGACGAACGCCACCGACGTGAGGACGCCGACGATGCCGCACAGGAAGAAGTGCCACCACGCGTCCGGCGCGGCGGGCGAGTCGAGCAGCCAGTAGGTCGCCCCGCCGAACGCGATCATCGCCAGCACCACCGCGAAGTAGTAGCCGCGGTTGAGCGCCTGCATCGGGTCGATCTTCTCCTCTTTGTCCATGCGCACCATCATGATGCCCACGATGGAGGCGACGATCCCGAACGCGCGCGCCACCAGGGGGAACATCATCACGCCGATGACGCCGGCGGAGAACCCCAGGTTCGCCTTCTCCGCCGCGGCGGCGAGCGAGGCGCCGAGGATCATCGCGCCGATGTTCTCCGCCGCGGTCGACTCGAACAGGTCGGCGCCGCGTCCGGCGCAGTCGCCGACGTTGTCGCCGACGAGGTCCGCGATCACCGCGGGGTTGCGCGGGTCGTCCTCGGGGATGCCGGCCTCGACCTTGCCCACGAGGTCGGCGCCCACGTCGGCCGCTTTCGTGTAGATGCCGCCGCCCAGCTGGGCGAACAGCGCCACGAACGAGGCGCCGAACCCGTAGCCGACGATCAACAGCGGGATCTTGGTCGGCTCGACGTGGCCGAACGCGTTGACCAGGGCGTAGAGCCCCGTCACGCCGAGCAGGCTCATCGCCACCACGAGCAGGCCCGACACGGCGCCGCCGCGCAGCGCGATGCGCAGCGCGTCGTTGAGGCTCGACAGCGCCGCGGTGGCGGTGCGGATGTTGCTGCGGATCGAGACCCACATCCCGACGTACCCCGCGAACACCGAGCACAGCGCCCCGAGGACGAACGAGAGCGTGATCCAGAAGGCGAGCTGCAGCGAGCTGTCCACCGGGTCGAACGGACGGTGCTGCCGCACCACGCCGTAGCCGAGGAACAGGACGACGGCGAAGAGCAACGCCAGGCCGATGATGGTCCGGTTCTGGCGGCGCAGGAACGCCTCGGCGCCTTCCTTGATCGCGTTGGAGATCCGCTGCATCGCCTCGCTGCCCGTGGAGAAGCGCAGAACCCACCTCGCCAGGTAGGCCGCGAACAGCAGCCCGAACACCGAAAACGCGATCACGAGCATGATCAGTTGTGCCGTCATGTGTGCCGCTCCCCCCTCTGGGTTGCCCGCCCCCGCCCTAACGTCCGCCTGGGCACGCCTTACCACGTCCGGCTGGTGGCCGGGAGCTTACAACATTTTCGCGGCCGCCGGCGCTTCCGCCCGCCCGCCGTCAATGCCGGTCGGCCCTGCGGCCCGGTCGGGCCGGCCGCGTCGGATCGGTCTCACGTGTCGGGCGCCGGCGGGGCCCCGGCTCGGGCCAGCTCGGTGAGGTCCCGGCTCTCGAGAACGCGTGTGGGCGCGCCGGACGCGGCGGCGCGGAGCATCGCGAGCCCGACCTCCTCGGTGGTCGTGACGTACTTCGGGAACAACGCCTTCCAGACCGGGTACAGCGGCGCCATGACGGCGTAGAGCGCCCTGGTCAGAGAGGAGCTCGAGCGCACGCCGTGCAGCGGCTGGATGTAGCCGGGCCGGAACATGTACGCGGCCTTGAACGGCATCGCGAGCAACGCGTTCTCGGTCGCGCCCTTGACCCGCGCCCACATCATGCGGCCGCGCTCGGAGCTGTCGGTGCCCGCGCCGGACACGTAGATGAACGTCATGCCGGGATTCGCCTTCGCCAGCGCGCGCGCCGCGGCGATCGTGACGTCGTACGTGACGGCCCGGTAGGCCTGCTCGCCCATTCCCGCCGAGGAGACGCCCAGGCAGAAGAAGCACGCGTCGTAGCCGGAGAGCTCGCCCGCGATCGGCGGTGAAGTCGGTGAAGTCGGCGTGCACGATCTCGCGCAGCTTGACGTGCTCGACGCCGGTCGCCCGCCGGCCGATCGCGAGGACCCGCTCCACCTCGGGGTCGAGCAGGCACTCCCGCAGGACGCCCTGCCCCACCATCCCGGTCGCGCCGAACAGGATCACTCTCATGCGGTCAGACCTCGCAAACGCACGGGCGGTCGGACCATTCCGCCCGAGGCGGCCCGACCCTATTCCGCGGCGGTCCCTATCGCCGTGCCTCGCGGTGGAACAGCCGTTCGGCCGGGACCGGCGCGAGCGGCGCGCCCGGAGCGTCCATGGCCAGTTCGAGGCCCTTGATGAAGAACGTGCCGTGGACGAAGCGCACCTCGATGGGGTGGAGTCCGGCCGCTTGAGCGCCGCCGTGCCGAACCGGCTGATGAAGTCGGGGCTCTCGTTCTCGACCATGACCTGGCCGTCGAGGCGCAGCTCGCTGGCGTCCGCCGACCGCAGCTTGAAATGGTAGATGCCTTCAGCCGGCACTGTGAGGAACCCCTGGCACTCCATGCCGAAGCGGTCGGTGGTTGCGGCCGGTTGGGAGGCCGACGACCGCGAGGGTGAGCGCACCGGTCGGCTTCAGGGCGGTGAAATCGGGCGGTTTCGGCCACTCGCCCTCGTACGTCCGGCACGCGAGGCCGGGCGCGAGCGAGGCGGGGGCGACGGCGGCCGCATCGCGCGGCGCCACCCTCGTGAAGGTGGCGGCGGCGACGAAGCGGTCGTCGAGCCCGGCCGCGAAGGCGCGCGCCTTCACGGTCGTCGTACGGTCGAGGCGCAGCGGTTCGGCGTAGACGGGAGACGTCCCCATCGGCTCGCTGCCGTCGAGGGTGTACCGGATCGTCGCGCCGGGGTTCGGCGAGGTGAGCGTGACCGCCGTCGTCTCGAGGAACAACTTCTCCGGCGCCTCGATGTGGACCACGGTGCCGACCGCGGGGTCGGTGAACGGCTGCGCCGCCACGACGGCGTCGTTGTCGTTGCGGGCGGCGGTGATCGCGAGGACGCGGATGTGTTCGTCGTCCGGCAGCGTCAGCGTTCGCCCCCCGGGCGGGAGATCGAGGCGCAGGCGGAAGAGGTGGGTGAACACGTACGCCTCGTTGGCGCCACGGTTGTCGTGCCGGTGGGTCCCGACCCAGGCGACAGGGACGTTCTTGGCATAGGCGGGCGCGATCCTGGCCGGGTCCTGCACGACCTCCCCGGCGACGACGCGGCTGTTCCACTGTCCCACCGGCTCGGCCCAGTCGGGGACGAGGAGTCGGCTGGCCTTGCCGTCGATCGCGAAGGTCGCGATGCGGTCGCCGCCGACCGCGGCGGCGAGCAGGTAGACCCGGTTGAACTCCCCCGGGGGCAGCGCCAGCTTTTGGCCGCGGCAGACCAGGACGTTCGCCCGCCCAGGGGCCTGCGGTCCGGTGCGAAACGGGATGCCGGCGGAGACGATCTCGGGTGGGAGCAGCTCGCCGGCGATCGTGTGGCCCTGGCCGTCGAAGTCGCCGTCCGTTCTGGCGTCGTCGCGCGACATGCCGTCGAGGTCGAAGGCCAGCTCGAGTGGAACGGCGCGCGGCGGCGTGAGCGCCGCCGGCGGAGGGGCGAGGCGGAGTGCGAGCGTGCGCGGCCGGAACGGCAGGAAGTCGAGCACCACCTCGCCCTTTTCGAGGGCGAGGCGCGGCGGTGCTTGTGGCGGGGTAGCACCGCCGGTGCCGTGCTCGGCGAGCGGCTCCTCTGCGCCGTTGATCTCGCGGAGGCCGACAACCGGTCGCGCAAACGAGAGACGCACGCCCTCGACGGGCGCGCCGGACAGCTCCTGCAAACGGACCACGATCTCGTCGCTCTCCTCGGCGAGCTTGAGCGCGCGCACCGCGACCGGCGGCTCGCCGCCATCCCGGCCCGCGACGCGGAGCAGCGAAAGCGACCGGCCGAGCGGACCGTCGTGGGCGGGCGCCTGCCAGGCGAGCAACGGCTGGTTGAGCCGGTCCCCTGATTGCGGCACGCGGCCCGATCGCCAGTCGCCGCGATGCCCGGCGAGGGCGACGAGCACGCGGTGTCGGCCGAGGTCGTTCGACCCCTGCTCCAGCGGCCAGCTCGTTCCGGGCGGGACGCGCGGCGTGTGGACGAGCGTGAGGCGGAGCGTGTGGCCGTCCGGCTTGTCCCAACCGTAGCGGGAGTCGTCGAGAACGGCGGCCCCGAACGCGCCGGCAGCGTCGGTGATGTCGGCCCACGCCTGCGCCGGCACCTCGTACCGGTTGGGCCGGTCGGTGGGGCGCTGCACCACGCCGAGGCCGAGGTCGTAGGTCGCCATCTCGTTCGCCGCCGCGAGCGGGAACGCCGCCTTGAGCAGGGTTTCCTTGGTTCGCCAGTCGATGTCGTCGAGGATCTCGAGACGGTCGCCGCCGCCGCCGGCGGCGAGGCGGATGCGCTGGGTGAACGTCGATCCCGCCGCCTGGCGCACGACCTCGATCGCGACCCGCGCCGGGCCGTCCTCGACGGTCCGAACCGTGGCGGGGCCGCCGACCACCTCGCGCGGCGGCGCGGAGAGCGCGTCGTACTCGATCTCCCACGCGGGCCAGCGGCGGGGTCGGTCGTCGATGAGCTGCAGGCGCAGCGGCGACGCGAGCAGCTCGCGGCCGAGCGCCTTGTCGAACACCGAGGCGACGTCGCCGGAGGCGTCGAGCCGCACGCGGTAGCGGGCGTTCTCGAGTCCCTCACGGCCGACCTTGAGCTCGCCTGACGACGGCGGCGCGGAGGCGGGCCGCACCTTGAACGTCGAGAAGGAGAGCGGCGCCACCCTCGCGACGAACACGACGTGCGCCGAGCCCCCGGACGCCGACTCGACCTGCGCGGGGACCTCGTGGCCGTCCGGACCCGTCACCCGCACCGCCTCCGGCGGGCCGTCGGCGAACCGCACGTCCGCTTCGACCACATCCTCGCGGGCGATGGCGAGCGGGTTGAATACCACGAGCGACGCGCCGTCGCCGCTGGTGTCGAGCGCGCGCGCAACGGCGCCGCCGCCGTCGGAGAGCACGTCGGCGAAGGTGTTGGCGGCGATCGCCTCGTCGTTCCACGAGAAGACGTACGCCGCCGGGATCGAGGTGCCGGTCAGGTCGTCGTGGAACTGGTGCCAGAGCACCCGCGTCCACGCCCCGCGCAGCTGCTCGCGCGGGTACTCGGCGCCGCCGAGCCACCACGCGGCGACCGCCGCCTTCTCGGCGGCGTCCGCCAGGCGCTCGTTCTTGCGGTTGAAGCGCTTCATCGCGGCCTGCGACGTGTAGCAGCCGGTGCCGTGCCTGGTGAGGAGGAACTCGCCGCGGTAGCGCTGCAGGCCCTCGGGCGCCCGGCCGCCGTGGCTCGCCATCAGCTCGAGCGCCATCTCGTCGGGCGCCGCGCTCTTCACGCGCGCCGGCCCGGGACCGGCCAGGCTCTTCTCGAGCCAGGCCACGGAGGACTCGTTCGGCGGCACGCCGACGTCGCCGGTGCCGAAGTACTTGAACGCCAGCGGCAGTCCGGTGAGCGCGACCTGGCGGTCGGCGGTCGCGTAGAGGTCGGCGTCGAGGGTGAGGTTGCCCTTGATCTCGGAGGCGTAGTCGCCGGGGTTGAGGGCGGCGATGAGGCTCGAGCCGTCGACGCCTTCCCACACCCCGACGTCGAACGGGATCTTGATGGACGTGCCCCAGGTCAGCTTCTGGGTCGAGAACGCCACCAGGCCCGCGTGCGCCGCCGCCGCCGGCAGGGCGAAGCCGAACCCGAAGCAGTCGGGCAGGAACACGTCGCGTGAGGTGACGCCGAGCTCGCGGCGGAAGAAGCCGTTCCCGTACAGCGTCTGGCGGATGAGGGACTCGGGCGAGGGGACGTTGGTGTCCACGGCGTCGACCCAGCTGCCGGCGACCTTCCAACGCCCCGCCTTCACGTAGCTCTTGAGCCGCTCGAACTCGGCAGGGTAGTACTCCTTCGCGAGCATGTACCGGAACGCGCCCTCGAAGCTGAACGTGTACCCGGGATACTTCTCGAACAGCGCGAAGTTGCCGCGCAACGTGTCCGGTAGGAAGTCGTCGATGGTGTCCTGGACCGTCCACCGCCACTGGGTGTCGAGGTGCGACGTGGCGACGACGTAGACCTCAGGCGGCGTCGCCGGCAGCGGCGGCCCTTCCGCGCCGGAAATTGCTGCCGCCATGAGCACCGCAAGCCCCGATACCGTCGAGAGACGACCCATCGCGCGCCTCCTTGCGGGGGACGGGGCGCAGCGTCCGCGACCCCGGCCTCGCACCGTTCACCGCACCGCAGTGGCGCCCGTCAGGAGCGCCACGACCTCGTCGACCCCGGGTGCATCGAGCAGGCTCCGCCTGAACCCGTCGTCCATCAGCCGCCGCGACAGCGCCGCGATCATCCTCAGGTGCGCGTCGGCAGGCGCGTCTGCGCGCACCGCGACCAGGATCGCGAGCGCAACCGGACCCGCGTCGTCGCCGCCCCATTCGATCGGCGGCTCGCACCGCACCATCGCGAGCGAGGTCGCGAGCACGTCCGCGGACGTGCAGTGCGGGATGGCGACGCCGAACCCGACGCCGGTCGAGGCGACGTCCTCGCGCCGCCAGACCGCATCCTCGACGCGATCCGGGTCGTCCACCCTGCCGGCGACGTGCAGGAGGTCCACCAGCTCCCGGATCGCCTCCCCCTTGGTGCGGCTGGCCGATCGCGGAACGACCGTCTCCGCGGTGACCAGCGAGCCGTCGCTCCCGGTCGGTACGCGGCCTCGGAGCAACGACTCGACGTCCTTGGCCGTGTCCGCGGCGAGCGCGGCTGCGAGCAGCGCGCCGCACTCGCCCGGGTCGCACGCGGCGACGGCGGCTTTCATCGCCGGCACGCCGGGCGGCGCGAGGCTGAGCTCGTCGAACCCGAGGCCGACCAGGAGCGGGGCCGCGAGCGTGGCGCCGCCGAACTCGCCGCAGATGGCCACCGGACGGCCGGCCGCGTGCGCCCCGTCGACGACGTCCTTCAGGAGGCGGAGGAACCCGGGGTGGAGCGGGTCGGCGAGGTGGGCGACCTTCTCGTTGCCGCGGTCGACGGCGAAGACGTACTGGGCGAGGTCGTTCGAACCGACGCTGAGGAACTCGACCTCCGCGGCGACCCGGCCGGCGATCAGCGCGAGCGACGGCACCTCGACCATGACGCCGACCTCGATCGCGGGGTCGAACGCGACCCCACGGCTCGCCAGCTCGTCCATGCACCGCCTGACGAGGGCACGCAGGGCGCGGACCTCGTCGAGCGAGGAGACCATGGGGAACATCAGCCGGACGTTGCCGGCGGCCGAGGCGCGCAGGATGGCCCGCACCTGCGCCGCGATGAGGTCGTCGTGCTCGCCGTAGATCCGGGCGGCGCGGAAGCCGAGGAACGGGTTGGCCTCCCGCGGGAGGTCGAGGTAGGGGAGCGGCTTGTCGCCGCCGACGTCGAGCGTCCGGATGACGACCGGGCGGGGACCGGCGATCTGGGCGGTCTCCCGGTAGACCAGGGTCTGCTCCTCCTCGGACGGCGGCTGCTCCCGGTTCACGAACAGGAGCTCGGTCCTGAAGAGGCCGATGCCGTCGGCCCCGTTCTCGAAGGCGAGCCGCGCCTCCTCGGACGATCCGACGTTGGCGGCGATCTCGAGACGCCGGCCGTCGGCCGTGCGCCCGGGCGCCGTCTTGAACCGTTCCGTGCGGCGCCTCAGCGTGCCGAGCTTCGCGGCCTCGCGCTCGTAGAAGCGCCGCACGTCCGGCGACGGGTCCGCCACGACCAGCCCCCGCTGCCCGTCCACGATCACCTCGCGACCCGCGGTCAGCTTGCGCTCGACGCCGGCGATGCCGGTGACGGCCGGGATGCCGAGGGCGCGGGCGATGATCACCGTGTGCGAGGTGGTCCCCGCCTGGCCGAGGGCGAGGCCCTTGAGGCGCGCGTTGCCCAACGAGATGAGCTGCGAGGGGGCGAGGCTCGGGGCGACGCACACGGCGTCGTCCGTGAGTATGACCGCCCCGCCGCGGTCCCGGTCGGGGTCGAGCGTTCCGAGCAGCCGCCCGGCGAGGTCACGGAGGTCGTCCGCACGTTCCTCGAGGTAGGCGGTTCCCGACGCCCGCAGGATCCCGGCGAAGTGGTCGGCGGTCGCGAGCACGGCCTCGCCGGCCCCCAGGCCCGAGGCGATGCCGTCCTCGATGCCCTTCGCGAGCTCGGGATCCTCGAGGATGGCCAGGTGCGCGCCGACGATTCCGCGCTGTGTCGGGTTGCCCGAGCCGGTCAGGGTCGCGCGCAGCTCCTCCGCCACCCGTCGGATCGCGCGCTCGGCCTTCGCACGTTCCTCCTCGGCGGAACCCTTCCGCCCGATCGGGCCGCGTCTCCCAGAAGAGCACGGGTCGAGAACGAACGCGGGCGCCATGCCGATCCCCGGAGCGGCGGCCGTGCCGAGGTGGAGGTGGATGGCCTCGGTCCGTAGAGCCCTCGGGAGAGCGCGGTCGCCCGCCGGCGCCGGCCGGGGAGGGGCCGGCGTCGCGTCGCAGCGCGACAGCTCGTCGGCCACGCACGCCTGCATGGCCCGATACGCCTCGGGCTCGTCGCCGCCCTCGACGGTCAGGGTGCACGGATCGTCGTGCCTGGTCAGCGTCGCGACCAGGGCGAGCGTGCTCTTCGCGTTGCCCGTGCAGCCGTTGCGCCCGTTCGCGAGGGTCAGCGCCGACGCGAAGCGGCGCGCGACCTGCGAGAGGAGCGCGGCCGGGCGGGCGTGGAGCCCGTTTGGGAGGGGGAACGCGAAGCGGAGCTCTCGCGCCACGAGCTACGCCGCTAGCCGACCAGGGCGGCGAGGACCCGCTCCGGGTCCTTGATCGCGTCCTGGACCGAGACCTCGACGATCCGCTTCCCCTCGAAGCGCTCCCTGTCCCGCACGGCGATGCCGGCGGCGAGCAGGACCACGTCGGCGCGCGCGATCTCGTCGGCGGAGAGCGCGTTCTCGACGCCCATCGAGCCCTGCGTCTCGACCTTGATCGCGTGCCCGAGCCTTCTGGCCGTCTTCTCGAGGCGTTCCGCCGCCATGTAGGTGTGCGCGATGCCGGTGGGGCACGCCGTGACCGCGACGATGTTCATGCCCCCTCCCGACGGGCCCTGGCGGCGCCGAGGCGTTTCCAGCCGTTGATGACGAGGGCGACCACCAGGGACCCGGCGACGATCGCGACCGTGTAGGCGAGCCGGTGGTCCACGACGGGCAGGACGATCGGCCCGCCGTGCGGCGCGTGGTCGCCGACGTGGCCGAGCATCGCGATCACCGAGCCGACCGCCGAGCCGAGCATGATCGTCGGGATGACCCGCACGGGGTCCGCCGCCGCGAACGGGATGGCGCCCTCGGTGATCCCGATCATCCCCATCGCGAGCCCGGCGTGGCCGGCCTCGCGCTCCTCGTCGGTCCACAGCTTGCGGCCGAGCACCGTCGCCAGGCCGAGGCCGATCGGCGGGATGCAGATCGCGGCGGCGCACGCGCCCATGATCGCGTAGTTGCCCTCCTTGATCATCGCCGCCCCGAAGAAGAACGCGACCTTGTTGACAGGGCCGCCCATGTCGAACGCGATCATCGCCCCGAGCACGAGCGCGAGGACGGCGCTGTTGCCGGTCGACATGGTCTTCAAGTAGGACGTGAGAAAGGTCATCGCGTGACGGACGGGCGAGCCGACGACCTCGTACATCACCACCCCGACGACCAGCGAGGAGACCACCGGGATGACCAGGATCGGCATCACCGGCCGCAGGGGGGCCGGGACCCGGAGCTTCTTGAGCCAGTACACGACCCCGCCGGCGAGCAGGCCGGCGATGAGGCCCCCGAGGAAACCCGCGCCGACCTGGTTCGCGATCGCGCCGCCGACGAAGCCGGCCACCAGGCCCGGCCGGTCCGCGATGCCGAACGCCACGTAGCCCGCGAGCACCGGGACGAGGAACGAGAACGCGGCGCTGCCGATGTCGAAGACGAGCTTCCAGAACGGGGAGCCGGAGAAGTCGGGACCGCCCGCGGTCATGGGCACGAACGCGATCGCCGCGGCGATCATGATGCCGCCGCACGCCACGAACGGGATCGCATACGAGACGCCGGAGAGCAGGTACCTCTTGAAGCTGCCGAGATGGCCGTTCATCCGCGCTCCCTACCGGTGGGTGGGACGTCTCGTGGGGTGCACCGGCGGCGAGTCTACCACCCGGCGCGGAGGCGGAGGTGGCCTCGCGGCGCAGAGCGTGCGCATAGCGACGAAAGCGAGGGTCGCGATGGCGCCGGCTGGCAAGGCGGCCGAGCGAAACGCCCGCAGGCGTAGTTGGTACTACGTCGAGAACGTTTCGCGAAGGCCAACACCGCCAGCCGGATGCCAGCGCGAGCCGCAGCCGGGTCTATGCGCGACACGCTCCTAGGGGAGCGTCGGCGACGAGCGCCTGCTGCTCGGCCTGGAAGACGCGGTGCGAGCCCGTCGCCGGGCTCGGGCTCTCGGCGCGGCCGGCGTAGGCGAGCGGCAGGCCCGGCGCGAGCTCGCGCAGGCGCGGGGCGACGAAGCTCCACGCCCCCATGTTGGCGGGCTCCTCCTGGACCCAGCGCAGCTCGCGCACGGTCGGATGCGCGCTCAGCAACGCGGCCAGCTCCTCGGCCGGGAACGGGTAGAGGCGCTCGACCCGGGCCACGGCCGCGGCGCCGTCGCCGGTCTTGTGCCGGTGCTCGAGCAGGTCGAACGCGACCTTGCCGGAGCACAGGAGCAGGCGCTCCGGGGCCGCGGGCGGCGCCGGGTCGGGGAGCACCGGCTGGAAGGCGCCGAGGAACGCGTCCGCGACGCTCTTGGCCGCGTCGGCGCGCAGGAGGCTCTTGGGCGTGAGGACGATCAGGGGGACCGCCCGCGCGGCGTGCGCCTGGGCGCGGAGCAGATGGTAGTACTGCGCGGCGGTGCTCGGCACCGCGATGCGGAGGTTGCCCGCTGCGGCGAGCTGCAGGTAGCGTTCCAGGCGCGCGCTCGAGTGCTCGGGGCCCTGCCCCTCGGCGCCGTGCGGCAGGAGGAGGACGAGCCTGCTGCGCTGCCCCCACTTCTCCTCGGCGGAAGCGATGAACTGGTCGATGACGACCTCGGCGCCGTTGGCGAAGTCGCCGAACTGCGCCTCCCAGAGGACGAGCGCGTCGGTGCGGATGACCGAGTAGCCATACTCGAACCCGAGCACCGCGTACTCGGAGAGCAGCGAGTCGTAGACGAGGAACGGCGCCTGGCCCGGGTCGACGTGGGCCAGCGGCGTGTACTCCGCGCCGGAGTCCTGGTCGACGAGGACCGAGTGGCGCTGCGAGAACGTGCCGCGGCGGGAGTCCTGGCCCGAAAGGCGCACAGGAATGCCCTCCATCACCAGCGAGCCGAACGCGAGCAGCTCCGCCGTCCCGAAGTCCGCGCCCCCCTGGGCCAGCATCTCGCCGTGTTGGGCCAGCTGGCGGGCGAGCTTGGGGTGCGCGTGAAAGCCGTCGGGTACCGTCGTCGCCCGGTGGAGAATGCGCTCGAGCGTGGCCAGCGGGACCGGTGGAAACGGCGGCTCCGCCGGGACAGGCGCGGGCCGCCTCGGGGCGGGCGCGGGCGAAGGCTCTCCGGTCTCGTGGGTGGCGGCGAACGCCGCTTCCATCCGCTCCTGGAAGTCCTTGAGGGCCGCTTCCGCCTCGGCGAGGTTGAGGTCGCCGCGGTTGACGAGCCGCTCGGTGTACAGCTTGCGCACCGAGCGCCGGTCGCGGATCTTGGCGTACATGATCGGTTGCGTGTACGCGGGCTCGTCGGCCTCGTTGTGCCCCCAGCGCCGGTAACCGACGACGTCGACCACGACGTCCTTCCGGAAGTCGCGGCGAAACGCGAGTGCGAGGTCCATGACGTGGACGCACGCCTCGGGGTCGTCGGCGTTGACGTGGAAGATCGGGGCCTGGACCATCTTCGCGACGTCCGTCGCGTACACCGACGAACGGGCGTCGGCCGGCGAGGTCGTGAACCCGATCCCGTTGTTGACGACGATGTGGATCGTGCCGCCGGTGCGGTAGCCGGACAGCGCGCTCATGTTCAGCGTCTCGGCGACCACGCCCTGGCCCGCGAACGCGGCGTCGCCGTGGACGAGCACCGGCAGCACTTGCTCGTGCGCGGTGTCGGAGCGGATGTCCTGCAGCGCGCGCGCCATCCCCTCGACGACCGGGTCCACCGCCTCGAGGTGTGAGGGGTTGGAGGCCATGCTGATGCGGAGTCGGCCGCCGGCGGGGCTCTCGTAGGTGCCGCTGGCGCCGAGGTGGTACTTGACGTCCCCGGTGCCCTCGCGCGAGAGCGGGTCGATGTTGCCTTCGAACTCGCGGAAGATCTTCTCGTAGCTCTTGCCCACGATGTTGGCGAGGACGTTGAGCCGGCCGCGGTGCGCCATCCCGAGCACGACCTCGGCGATCCCGGCCGCCACGCTCCCGGAGAGCAGGCGGTCCAGCATCGGGATCAGCGACTCCAGCCCCTCGAGCGAGAAGCGCTTGTGGCCGATGTACTTGGTGTGCAGGAAGCGCTCGAACGCCTCGGCGCCGTTGAGCATCGCGAGCGTGCGGCGCTTGGCCGGCGCGTCCAGCCACGCGGACGGGTCGGCGCCCTCGACCCGCTTCTGGATCCACGCCTTCTGGTCGGGCTCCTGGATGAACATGTACTCGACGCCCAGCGTGCCGCAGTACGCCTCGCGCAGGATGCGGAGGATCTCGCGCAGGGTCGAGCGCTCGTGCCCGCCGAGCGTGCCGGTGAAGAACTCGCGGTCGAGGTCCCACACCGTGAGCCCGTGCCGGTCCAGCTCGAGCTCGGGGTGGGTCGGGATCTCCGTGGAGAGCGGGTTGATGTGCGCGACGAGGTGGCCGCGGACGCGGTACATGTTGATGAGTGCCAGGACCCCGGCCTGCTTGCGGACGAGCGCGTCCACGCCGCGGTCGGAGAAGTACGGGTTGGTGTCGGGCGCCAGGCGCACCGGCTCGTGCGGCACCGCGAGCGACGCGAAGGTCCGCTCGTAGAAGCGGTGCTCGCCGGCGAGCAGCGCCGCGACGCGGGCGAGGAACTCGGCGCTCTCGGCGCCCTGGATGACGCGGTGGTCGTACGTGCAGGTGAGGCTGAGCACCCTGCTCAAGCCCAGGTGGGCGAGCGTGGCGGGATCCGCGAGCTGGTACTCGGCCGGGTAGCCGATGCTGCCGGCCGCGACGATCAGGCTCTGGCCGGACATCAGGCGCGGCACCGACTGGGTGGTGCCCAGCATCCCCGGGTTGGTGAGCGTGACCGTGGTGTCGGTGAAGTCGTCGGGGGTGAGCTGGTTCGCCTGCGCGCGGCGGATCAGCTCGTTGTATGCCGCGAAGAACGTCGCGAACTCGAGCGCCTCGGCGTGCTTGATGCACGGGACGACGAGCCCGCGCGAGCCGTCGCGCCGCTCGACGTCCACCGCCACGCCGAAGTTCACGTGTTCGGCCGTGAAGCGGTGCGGGGCGCCTTCGATCTCCACGAACAGCGACCGCATCCCCGGCATGTCGTGGAGCGCGTCGACGAGCGCCCAGGCCAGGAGGTGGGTGAAGCTCACCTTGCCGCCGGTCAGCTCGGCGAGGTGCTGGTTCATGAGGGTGCGGTTCTCCTCGAGCAGGCGGACCGGGATGGTGCGCACCGAGGTGGCGGTCGGCACCGAGAGGCTGGCCTGCATGTTCTCGACGAGACGCCGGGCCGGGCCGACGATCGGCACCGCGCTCGGCACCGGCACGAGGGCGGGTCGGGCGGGGGCCTCGGCGGGCATGACGTCGGGCGCGGCGACCGCGGGCGACGGCGGCGCCGCGCGCCCGACCGCGGGCCGGTAGTCGGAGAAGAACTCGCGCCAGCTCTCGCTGACCGCCTCGGGGTGCTCCTTGAACTCCCGGAACATCTCGTCGATGAGCCAGACGTTGGGGCCAAACGACGCCGCGTTGCGCTTCTCGTCGCTCATGCCGCTATGGTAAATCCTACCGGCCCAGAAAGATTCCCAGCCGGCACCTGGTCGCCCGGCGAGCTCAACGAGGGCGAACCCGGACCTCGTGATCGGCCGCGCGACCCTCGGGAGGCGGCACCAGGTTGCCGGGGAGCCGCGCCCCGTCGAGCGTGACCTCGGCGGGCCGGCCGCCGGAGAGGCCGGCCGCGCCCTCGATCGCGATCCGATACGTGTGGCCGCGGTACGGGCGCGTCATCGCCGCGCCGGGCCACCCCGCCGGCAGGCACGGGTCGATCCGCAGCCCGTCCCAGTCGGGGCGGACGCCGAGCACCCACTCGCAGACCACGCGGTGCAGCCACGCCGCCGACCCGGTGTACCAGCTCCAGCCGGCGCGGCCGTGGTGCGGGGAGGCGGGACCGTCCACGTTGCCGGGGAGCACGTACGGCTCGGCCCAGTACGCGTCAGGGTCCTTGAGCGCCGGGTTGATGGCGGTGAGCAGCGTGCCGACGAGCTCCCGGTCGCGCCGTTTGGCGGCGGCCGCGATCGCCCACACGGCCGCGTGGGTGTAGACGCCGCCGTTCTCGCGCAGGCCGGGCGCGTACCGCGTGATGTACCCGATCTCGGGGACCGCGGCGTCGTACGCGGGGGCGAGCAGGAGCGCGCCGGCCGGGGTGACCAGGTGCTCGCGAACGGCCGCCATGCAGCGCGCGGCTCGCTCGGGCGGCGCCACGTCGGCGAGCACGGCCCAGGTCTGCGCGTTGAGGTAGATCCGCCCCGCCAGGTTGCTCGCGCTGCCGAGCGGTGAGCCGTCGTCGAGGGTGGCGCGCAGGTACCAGGCGCCGTCCCAGCCGTGCGCGTTGATCGCTGCCACCAGCGCCTCGCGGCGGGCGGCGTACTCGGAGGCGAGCGGCCGGTCGCCCGCCCGTTCCCAGATGACGGCCCAGTCGGCGAGCAGGCCGGCCAGGAAGTGGCCGAGCCACACCGACTCGCCATGCTCGGCGAGCCCGACCGCCGAGAGCCCGTCGTTCCAGTCCCCGGCGCCGATGTAGGGCAACCCGCGCGGGCTCGTGCGGGCGAAGCTCCTCGCGAACGCGCGCCGGACGTGCTCGGCCAGCGGCGCCGGCTCGCCGTCCAGGAACGGCGCGCGGTCCTCGAGAATCGACGCGTCGCCGGTCTCGCGGATGTAGCTCGCGGTGACGAAGGCGAGCCACAGGAGGTCGTCGGTCATCCGCGTCACGTGGCCCTGCTCGGACAGCGGGTGCCACCAGTGGTAGACGGAGCCGTCGGCGAACTGGTGGGCGCCGTGGAGGGCGATCTGCTCACGGCAGCGCGCCGGCTCGACGGTCAGCCACACCTGCGCATCCTGCAACTGGTCGCGGAAGCCGTAGGCGCCGCTCTGCTGGTAGTAGCCGCACCGCCCCCAGATCCGGCTGCCGATCGCCTGGTAGCGCAGCCAGTCGTTGGCGAGCGCGTCGAGGGTGGCCTCGGGGGTCCGGATTCGGTGTGCCGCGAGCCGGTCGCGCCACGCTGCGCGGGTCGCCTCCAGGTCGCGCTCGATCGCTCTCGGTGCCATCGTCCGGACCAGGAGCGCCTCGGCCTCGGGACGCGAGGGCGCGACCGCCAGCACGTAGCCGAGCTCCCGCCGCTGCCCGGGCGCGAGCACGATCGCCGAGCGCAGCGCCGCGACCGGATCGGCGTGCCGGCCGAACTCCGGCGTCCACACCGCCTCGCCGAGCGCGGACGGCGAGCGCGGGTCGCCGTAGCGGCCGAGGAACCGCGCCTTGTCCCCCTGCGCCGCGGCGACCTCCTCCGTGCAGGCGAACCCCGCCACGTACGGGAAGTCGGTGTTCCAGTGCCCGTATCGCGCCGACGGGACCTCCCACATGTGCGACCGCGCGAAGACCGCATGCCGGGCGGGATCGAACTCGTTTTCCAGGAACAGCCTGGTGAACTCCCGGCGCGGCGACGGGGCGACGCCGCAGTTCCACTCGAGGTACGCGCAGATCTCGAGCCGCCGGGGCCGATCCGTGAGGTTGGTCAATTCGACGCGCCACAGCTCGGCCGTCGCCTCGGCGTGGGCGAAGAGCGTCCAGCGCGCCGCGATCCCCGAGAGCTCGGTCTCGAACGTCGTGTACCCGAGCCCGTGGCGGCAGGAGAAGCGGTCGAACGGCGCCCACACCGGTGCGGGCGACAGCGACCACAGCGTGCCCGAGTCGGCGTCGCGCAGGTAGAGGAACTTGCCCGAGGCGTCCCGGATCAGGTCCTGCTGCCAGCGGGTGATCACCGCGAGCTGCGAGTTGTCGATCCACGTGAAGCCGCTGCCGGTCTGGCTGACCGTCAGGCCGATTCGCGGGTTGGCGATCACGTTGACCCACGGGCGCGGCGTCCTGGGGTCGGTGATCAGGTACTCGGTGCCGTCTCGGGAGAAGGCGCCGTAGCGGCTCGCGGCCAGGTCACCGTGCCGGCCCGTCTCGGCCGGATGACCCGCCGTCGTGGGGGCGTTCATCGCGGGTGTCCTCCCGGCGCTCGTCCGTCTGCCAGGCTGGCTGCCGGATCCCTGTAAACGGTTACATTAGAACCCAGTTCGGGCGGCGAAGTCAATCGGCGACGCCCCCGTGCGGCGTCGCCGGCCGGGCGCATGGTAAGGTGCGGGGCAGCCGCGGCCGCCGACGCAAGCCGGGCCGATGACGACCTTGACCAGACCTCCGGAGTCGCCCGATTCGTTCCGCTTCCCGGACGGGTTCGCCTGGGGTGCGGCGACCTCCGCGTACCAGGTCGAGGGGTCGCCGCTGGCCGACGGCGCGGGGCCGTCCAACTGGCACCGCTTCACCCACACGCCCGGCCGGGTGCGCACCGGGG
Organism: uncultured Acidobacteriota bacterium; assembly: GCA_963727275.1. Lineage (GTDB taxonomy): Bacteria > Acidobacteriota > Thermoanaerobaculia > Thermoanaerobaculales > Thermoanaerobaculaceae > RBG-13-68-16. The sequence goes on along the minus strand of CAVSFK010000012.1, from coordinate 416,013 downwards.
AGACCGGGGACGTGGCGTGCGACCACTACCGGCGCTTCCGCGACGACGTCCGGCTCATGCGCGACCTGGGCCTCACCGCGTACAGGTTCTCCGTGTCGTGGAGCCGCGTGCTGCCGGACGGGACGGGCCGCGTGAACCCGAAGGGGCTCGCCTTCTACGACGCCCTCGTCGACGCCCTGCTCGAGGCCGGGATCGCGCCGTTCGTCACGCTCTTCCACTGGGACCTGCCGGCCGCGCTCGACGACCGCGGCGGATGGCTCAACCGCGACATCGCGGGCTGGTTCGCGGACTACGCCGGAGTGATGTTCCGGGCGCTCGACGACCGGGTCGCGTGGTGGGCGACGTTGAACGAGCCGTGGGTCGTCGTCGACGGCGGCTACCTGCACGGCACGCTCGCCCCCGGACACGCGAGCCCGTTCGAGGCGCCGATCGCGGCGCACAACCTGTTGCGGGCCCACGCCGCCGCGGTCGGGCGCTACCGCGCCGAGGGCCGCCGCGCGATCGGGCTCGTCGTCAACCTGGAGCCGAAGGCGCCGGCGTCGCGACGTCCTGCGGACGTGGACGCCACGGCCCGCTCCGACGCCTACATGAACCGGCAGTTTCTCGACCCGGTGTTCCTCGGCGCCTACCCGGCCGAGCTGGCGGACGATCTTCGGCGAGGCGTGGCCTTCCTGGCCGGCGGGCGACGTCGAGGCGCATCCGGCAGCCGCTCGACTTCATCGGCATCAACTACTACACCCGCGGCGTGATGCGGCACGACCCGCGGGAGCTGGCCGGTGTCGGCCCGCAAGGTGCGGCGGCGAGCGTCCCTCTACACCGAGATGGACTGGGAGGTGTGGCCGGCCGGGCTCGCCGACACGCTCGAGTGGGTGAAGTCGCGCTACGGCCCCGTCCCGCTCCTGGTCACCGAGAACGGCGCGGCGTTTCCCGACCCGCCGGCCCCGGGGACGGGCGTGCACGACCCGCTGCGTGTCCGCTACCTCGCCGACCACCTGCGCGCGGCGCACGCGGCGCTCGCCGCCGGCGTCGACCTGCGCGGCTACTTCGTCTGGTCCCTGCTCGACAACCTCGAGTGGAACCAGGCACCTCCAAGCGGTTCGGGATCGTGCACGTGGACTTCTCGGACCAGCGCCGCACGCCGAAGGACAGCGCGCGCTTCTACTCGGAGGTCATCCGGACGAACGGCGCGGCGCTCGCCGGCACCCCTGCGGCGGACCCCGGCGCGGGGTGACCCGCGCCCCGCGGGCGGGAAATCCCGCCTCGCGCGGTGCGTTATCGCGTGGGTAACGAGGAGGGGAGCGCATGCCTGCCAAAGCCAAGCCCCGTCGGATAGAGAGCGTCGCCACGTACCACCTGTTGGGCCGCAGCGGCCTGCGCGTCGCGCCGCTCGCGCTCGGCGCGATGACGTTCGGCGAGGACTGGGGGTGGGGCGCCCCGGAGGAGACCGTGCGCCGGCTCATCGACCGTTACCTGGAGGCCGGCGGGAACTTCATCGACACCGCCGACGGCTACACCGGCGGCCACAGCGAGGAGATCCTGGGACGCTACCTGAAGGCGGCGCGCAACCGCGACCGGGTCGTGCTGGCCACCAAGTTCACGTTCAACACCTCGCCGGGCGACCCCAACGCCGGCGGCAACGGCCGCAAGAACATCGTGCGGGCGCTCGAGGGCTCGCTGCGCCGCCTGCAGACCGACTACGTCGACCTCTACTGGCTGCACGCCTGGGACATGCTCACGCCCGTCGAGGAGGTGATGGCCACGATCGACGCGCTCGTACGCGCCGGCAAGGTGCGCTACTTCGGCCTCTCCGACGTGCCGGCGTGGTACCTCGCCCGCGCCCAGACGATCGCCGAGCTGCGCGGCAGCGAGCGGGTCGCCGCGCTCCAGCTCGAGTACTCGCTCGTCGAGCGCTCGATCGAGCGCGAGCACGTGCCGGCCGCGCTCGAGCTCGGGATGGGGGTCTGCATCTGGAGCCCGCTCGCGAGCGGGTTGCTCACCGGCAAGTACAAGCCCGGCAAGAAGGGTCCCGAGGGCTCCGGCCGGCTCGCCACCACCGGCGGCGCCCGCTTCTCCAAGGCCACCGAGAGGAACTGGGGGATCGTCCGTGAGCTGCTCGCGGTCGCCGAGAAGATCGGCCGGCCGCCCGCGCAGGTCGCGCTCAACTGGGCGACCACGCGTCCCGGGGTGGCGGCCACGATCCTCGGCGCGACGACGCTCGCGCAGCTCGAGGACAACCTCGGCGCTCTCGAGTTCGAGATCCCACGGGCGCTCTCGGAGCGGCTCGAGGCCGCGTCGCGCCCGGAGCCGACTTTCCCGTACACCTTCTTCGGCGACGAAATGCAGAGCCGGCTGTGCGGCGGGGTGCCGGTGCGCGCCGAGCCGCCCTGGTTCCGCCCGCGCTAGTTAGGGCTCGTTCGCCGCGGGGTTGCGCCGGGCCAGAAGCCACTCGGCGAGGCCGGACTCGCGGTAGGCGCGGTCCCAGCAGCCGTGGCCGACGCCGGGGTAGAACGTGGCCCGCGGCCGCGAACCGCGGGCGGTGAGCGCGTCGATCATCGCACGGGTCTCCGCGGCCGGCACGACGTCGTCGGCTTCGCCGTGGAACGCCCACACCGGCGTCGCTCGGAGGCGCTCGGCGAGCTCCGCCGCCGTCCCCGCGTACGCCGCCGGCCCCGGGCTGCGCGCGCTCGCGTACCCGCACACCGGGGCGACGGCGGCCCACAACCCGGGGTGTCGCGCGCCCAGGACCCACGCGCCGTGGCCGCCCTGGGACAGCCCGGTGAGGTAGATCCGCGCCGGGTCGATCCGGTACCGGACACGGGCCTGCGCGACGAGCGCGAGCAGCACCGGCTCGTACGCCTCCCACTCCTCGTCCTCCGAGGGCTTCTGCGGGGCGAGCACGATCGCGGGCCAGCGCCCGACGTCGGCGAGTACCGCAGGCGGCAGTCCCTGCGTGAGCTGCTTGGCGCCGTCCGTGCCGCTCTCGCCGCTGCCGTGCAGGAACAGGATGAGGGGCCAGGCGCGCGCGGGGTCGTAGGCCCGCGGCACGTAGACCGCGAACGGCAGCGTCCGGCCGGCGTGAGTGATGCTGGAGAATGCGATGCCGCGCTCGGCGGCCGGCACGGCGCGCGGCGGCGGCGCCGGCGTACAGGCCAGCAGCAGCGCCGCGCCCGCCGCGACCAGTGCGACCGTCCCGCTCATCTCGCACCCCCTGTCGATCCCGGCGCCGGAGCGATCGTGACGTCGGCCGGGAGCACACGAACGACCACCTCGCCGCCCTCCGAAATCGGGACGGGAGAACCGTTGACGGTGGCGCGCAGCACGCCCTCCGGCAACGGCGGACGCACTACGAAACCCCCGGGCGGCGGCGTCATCCCCCCTGCAATGTGAACCTGGACGGTGTCCGCCTCGCGCCGCATCGTGAACGAAAGCCGGCCGTAGCGGGTCCTGAGGTCGCGGACCGCGATCCCGTCGCCCGCCAGCCACTCCGCCGGTACGCCGGCGCCGAGCACGAGGGCCCCGTCGCTCGGGCGCTCATAGGCGAGCATGTCGAGGAACGACCTGATGAAGTCCGATCCGACCCAGGCGTGGGGCAGGTCGCCGAGAAACGCCGCCTTCGTACGGTCGTGATGGACGACCTCCGGCCACTGGTTCCAGGCGACCGGCATGCGGTCGGCCATCAGCCATCGCGCGAGCTGGACCGCGCGCTCGCGCCACCCGAGGCGAACGAGCGCCCCGACGCTGCGCCACTCGTAGGGTGTGTACGCGTCCCACCTCGCCTTTCCGGTGAAGCGCGCTTCGGCCTCGCGCCAGTAACGCTCGAACGTGGCTTCGACTGCGGCGCGAGGGAGGTCGGCGTCGACGCCGGCCGGCCAGAGAGCGACCGTCGTCGAGGTCGCGTCGAAGTCGCCGAGCTCCGCGCAGCCCGGAATGTAGGCCAGCCCCTTCGCCTCGCGCACCCTGGCGATCGAGGCGAGGAGGTCGTGCTCGAACTCGTCATGGATCGCCGACCAGCGCGCCGCCTCGTCGGCGTGGTCAAGCGCCGTCGCGAGCCACGTCGCGTCCGCAAGCCCCTCGAGCGCCCAGAAGTCGTCCCAGTACGAGTGCATCGGCTTCGCCGAGTACCCCTCGTGCGAGATCGACTCTGGGAGCAGCCCGAAGAAGGCGAGCTTTTCGGGCGTCCGATACGCGCCGGAGCGTCGCTGCCGGCGGAGCGTGTCGAGGTCGGCGACAGCGGCCTCGAGGTGCGGCCAGACGTCCGCCACCGTTGCCTGATCGCCCGTGAATCGCAGGTATTCGGCTGCGAGGAAGAGCAGCTCGCCGTCCGAGTCGTTCTCGGGGACCGGGTCCGCGCCACGGTGGTCCACGCAGCACGGCACCCGGCCGTCCGAGAATGCGAAGGGCGCGTACCACCGCAGGTAATCGCGCACCTCGTCGGCGTGCCCGAGCCGCAAGAGCGCGGCCGCCATCATCGCCCCGTCGCGGATCCACGAGCGCGCGTAGGAGCGCGTGCCCGGCCGCAGCGCGGGTCCGTCGCGGCTTTCGAGGATGTACGCCGAGGTTGGAGGTCGACGGTCGCGATCGAGACTCCCCGACTTCGTCTCGGCCCGTGACGCGGACACGCCGCAGCGCCCGGTCGCCCGCAGCGGCGATGCGCCGCCAGGCGCCGCGCCGCCTCCGCGCGCTCCGCGGCGGGCCGCACGTCGCCGGGCTCGCCGACCTCGACCCAGACCTCGCCTCGGCGCCCGGCGCGACAGTCAGGTCGAAGACGAGCGCGGCCGAGGCGCAGCCCGCCCGGAGTCGGCTCGCCCGCGCTGGCCGCCGGGCAGGTTGCCGCTCGCGAGCGCCGACGACGACGTCGCCGCCGTCGAACGCGGTCGCGCCGAACGCCCCAGCCGTCGGCGAGCGGCACCACCGCAAGCGCGGTCCACCGCGCACGACGCGGCCGCCCTCGACCGGACCGCGTCGATCCTGGCCGCGCCGCCCGGCGAGGTTGAGGAACTGGCTCGGCGGGTTCACCTGGAGCGGGCGGACCGCGAGGTACGAGGCGCGGCGCGATCCGGCGCCCGGCCGGGTTGGCTAGTCGGTACCGCAGGAACGGTCCGGTCCCCGCCGTCGACGGCGACCGCGGTCACGTCGAGGTCGAACGCGGGTGTCGACCACGTGCACCGCGGGGACGGGCTGATCGGCGCTCGGCGAGCGAGGCTCTGCGCCTCGGCCACGTCGGCCCAGGCTCACGAGCTTCCCGTCGAGCCAGACGAACGGCTCGATCGAGAACGTGCGCGGCGCAGGCTCGAACGCGCCGTCCGCGCCGAGCAGGCCGGGCGGGCGGGTCGGGGCGAGCGGCCCCGACGATCGTCCACGATGTCATCTCGCCGAGGAAGCGCTCGCGGGTAGAGGCCGCGCCGCGAGTCCTCCGCGACGCTCGAGGCGATGAAGCCTGTTCGGGCGTGGCGGCGAACGCGAGCGGCTCGACCTCGAGCCTCGCGATCCCGACGCCGCCGGTCGAGGCACCGGATGAGCGTGAGGCGCACGAAGCGCGCGTCGGCCTCGGGCAGCGGCACGAACGAGCGGGCGCCGTGCGTCGTCGTCACCTCGCCAGGCCATCGTCCACGTCGCGCCGTCATCCGACGTCTCCACCTCGAACGAGTCCGCGGCGGCCGTCCCAGTCGATCAACCAGCCCGCCGATCTCGCGGCGCTCGCCGAAATCGATCGCGAGCCACTGCGGGCCCGTCGCGCTCGGGTCGCTGTGCCAGCCGCCGCCTTCGCCGGTGAGCGCCTGCGCCGGCGAGCGGCCGGGCAGCGACGACGAGGCGGTCGCGACGGGCGTGCCGGCGTACGGGTGGTCGGGCGGCAGCGGCGTCAGTGCGAGGTCGGAGATCCACACCGAGCCCTTCCCGCCCGAGCCGGCGGTGATCGCGAGCTCGATCGCAGCGACGCGTTTCGGCTCGCCGCCGCCGGCCGGCCCCCACGCGAACGAGATCTGCCGCTTCTTGATCCTCACCGTCTGCCAGTCGCGCGGGAACGCGAAGTCACGGCGGACCGACCACCAGACGTTGTCCCCGGAAGCGTCGACGAGCTTGAACTCGAGGTTCTCGCTCGGGGCGTCCCCGCGGATGCGGAACGTGAACTCGTAGTTCTCGGGAAGTTCGAGGTCGACCGTCTTCCGCACCGCGGCCCAGCCGCCGTGACCCTGGAAGTCGAAGTCGAGCCGCATCGCGCGGCCGTCCGGTCCGGCGTCGCTCGCCATCGCGAGTGTCACGCCATCGGACGGCGCCGCCTTCCAGCCCGCGACGCTCGCGAAATCGTCGATCGTCCTCGTCTGCGCCGCCGCGCCTGCGGCCACCGCGACGCTCACCACACCGAGAAGTAGCTCCCTGACCCCTGACCCCTGACCCCTGACCACGCCTTTCATTCTTTGACTCCGCCCATCGTGATCCCCTCCACGTACGTACGCTGGAGGCAGAGGAAGAGCAGCAGCACCGGCAGCACGGTGAGGACCGACCCGGCGGTCATCAGCTCGATGTCCTGCGCGTGCTCGCCGATCAGGTTCGCGAGCGCCACCGGGAGTGTGTACCTGCGGCCGTCCGTCAGGACGATGAGGGGCCACATGAAGTCGTTCCACGCGCCCATGAAGCTGAACACGCCGAACGTGACGAGGATCGGCTTCAGCAGCGGCAGCACGAGCCTCCGGTAGATGAGGAACTCCCCCGCGCCGTCCACGCGCGCCGCGTCGAGCAGCTCGTCCGGGATCGAGAGCGCGTACTGGCGGACCATGAAGATCCCGAACACGGGGGCGAGCGCCGGGATGATGACGCCCCAGTAGGTGTTGACGAGGCCGAGCTCGCGCAGCAGCAGGAACAGCGGCAGCATCGCCACCTGGGCCGGGATCACCATGGCGGTGAGCAGCGCCTGGAAGATCGTCGACCGCCCGCGGAAACGGAGCTTCGCAAACGCGTAGCCGGCGAGCGAGACGATCAGGAGCGCGGCCGCGGTGGAGACGATCGCCACGAACGCGCTGTTGAGGAAGCAACGGCCGATGTCGAGCCGCTCGAAGAGCTCCCGGTAATTCGCGAGCGTCGCCCGGCTCGGGAGGAACGAGGGCGGCCACCGGCTCGCCTCGCCTCTGGGCATGAGCGAGGCGGAGAGCATCCACGCGAACGGCACCAACGTCGCGACCGCACCGATCACGAGGACCAGGTGCAGCGCCAGCGCGGGGACGAGCTTCCTCACCGCGACTCCCGCTTCAGGCGCATCTGTGCCAGCGTGCCGGCGAGGATGATCAGGAAGAGGACCAGCGCCACCGCGGCCGCGAAGCCGATGTTCCACCAGCGGAACCCCTGCTTGTACATGTACATCACCAGAGACAGCGTGGCGTTGAGCGGGCCGCCCGTGCCGCCGGTAAGGACGTACGGCTCCGTGAAGATCTGGAAGTAGCCGATCATGGTGATGACCCCGACGAAGATCAGCATGGGGCGGAGGGCGGGGAGCGTGATGTGCCGGAATTGCTGCCACGGTCCGGCGCCGTCGACCCGGGCGGCCTCGTACTGGGTGGTCGGGATCCCCTGCAGTCCGGCGACGAAGATGATCATGTTGTAGCCGAAGTTCTTCCAGACCGCCATGAGGATGATCGCGGGCATCGCCCATCTGGGGTCGCCCAGCCAGTTGACGTCGGGGAGCCCGATGGAAGCGAGGATCTGGTTGAGCAGGCCGAACCTCGGGTGGTAGAGGTAGCGCCAGACCACGGCCACCGCCACCATGGTCGTCACGACCGGCGCAAAGTAGACCGTTCGGAAGAACCCCTTGAAGCGAGCGAGACGTGCGTTGACGAGGAGGGCCGCCCCGAGCGACACGGCGACGGAGAGCGGACCGCCGACGAGCACGAAGTAGAAGGTGTTGGCGAGCGCCTTCCAGAACACCGGATCGTGCAGGAGCGCGGCGAAGTTCGCGAGCCCCACGAACCGAGCGGTCGAGGGATCGCCGATGCCGTAGAGGTCGAAGTCGGTTGCAGCCAGCACGAAACCGGCCACCACCGGCACCACGAAGAAGAGCGCGATGAGCCCCAGCGCCGGCGCGATGAACGCGAGCCCGGCGCGGGCCTCGCGGCGCAGGTAGGCGGCGCGGGTTCTCACCGCCCGGCCCCCTTGGCGCGCCGGTCGAGCAGGAACCGGCGCTTCGCGAGCATGCCGTCCACCTCCGTCTGAAGCTCGTCCAGCGACGCGTCGATGGTCTGCTGCCCCAGAATGGCCCGCTCGGCCGCCTCGGCGATGGCCCAGGCGATGCGCTCCCACTCGGGCACCCTCGGCATCGGCTCCACGTGCTCGAGCTGTTGGCGGAACGCCCGCAGGCGAGGGTCGCCGGTCAGCGCGGGGTCGTCCCATGCCGCGATCCGCGCGGGCAGGTCGCCGATGAGGCGGTAGAACGCCACCTGTTGCCTGAGGTCGGCCAGGTACTCGACCAGGCGAAAGGCGACGTCCTTGCGCTCGGAGGAGCGGAACACCACGAGGCTCGAGCCCCCCGCGAGCGAGACGCCCGGGTACTCGCTCTCCGCGACCGCGGCGAGCGGCGCCGTCGTCCAGTCGCCCTGCCGATCCTGCGGGATGCGGTTGCGGAACTCGCTGAGGTTCCAGGGCCCGGTGATCCATGACGCGAAGTAGCCGTCGGCGAACTGCTGGTAGGGGTTGGCGACCTGGGCGTTGCCGAGGGGCGGCGCCAGGCGCTCGGCGAACAGCGAGACGTAGAACTCGAAGGCGCGGCGGAAACGCGGATCGTGGAAATCGCCGCGGCGGCCACCGTCGCGCAGAAGGCCGGCGCGGGCCTGCAGCGCGAGGACGACGGGTTGAGCCCATTCGTCGATCGGGAGGAGGACCCCGTAGCGCTCGCCGCCCGGCAGCGCCTTGACGCGGCGCATGTCCTCCCGCCACTCGTCCCAGCTCCTCGGCGGGCGCACCACGCCGGCCCGGGCGAAGAGGTCGCTCCGGTAGAAGAGGACGCGGGTGTCCACGTACCACGGGACGCCGAACGGCTCGCCGTCGATCTCGTTGGTGGCCCAGATGCCCGGGAAGAAATCGCGCGGTGCCAATGACGAACCGGCGATGCGCGCGCCGAGGGGTTCGAGCGCGTCGAGCGCGACGAGCTCGGGGACCCAGGTGTTGCCGAGCTGGGCCACGTCGGGCGTGGAGCGGCCGACGAACGCGGTGAGGATCTTCTCGTGGGCCGCGGTGAAGGGGATCTGCTGCACCTGCACGTGCACGCCGGGCTGCGCGCGCTCGAACGCCGGCATCAGCGACTGCACGACCTCGCCCTCGCGGCCGAGCGCCCAGAATTCCAGGGTGACCGCCTTCTCGGCCGGGGCACGCGTGCACCCGGCCACGGTCAGCACGCCGAGCGTCGCGGTGATCCGAAGACGGGCGGCTGCGCTCTGGCGGTGTCGCACGGGGGTCGAGCTCAGTCCGGCGCGCCGGCCAGCCACCCGCCGGTGAAACCGGCGCGGCGAAGCCCGTTCACGATGGACGCGTTCTTCCGCATCAACCCCCACACGAAGCCGTCGCGGTAGTTCTCGATCATGGCCACGATCGGCCCCTGGTCGATGCCGAGATAGTCGCCGTCGAACCACCCCTCGCCGGGCACGACCCGGCCCATCCTGGCCTTGTCCGCCCAGGTGAAGCTCGGGTTGAAGGCGTCCAGGAACCCGTACTCGGCCCACAACCACGCGCCCCATCGCGCCCGCATGGCGTGCACCGCCGGGATCGCGACCTCCGGGGCGAATACCACCGACGAGGCGGCCGCCATCGGCGCGATCGTCCCGTCGTCGTTGGTCCAGTCGGCGGAGACGCCGCGCGCCGCGTAGGTGTGGAACCGGCGGGGCTGCCCGTTCACCTCGAGCGTCGCGTCGGCCGGGCCGTCGCACGCGGAGAGCCCCCACGCTTCGGGGCCGTAGCCCGCCCACCCCATGGGGTTGGCGATCGCGTAGGCGCGCTGAGCCAGCACCGCGCGCCGGGAGTTCTCGAAGTAGTCGATGCCGCGATCGCGCATGTAGGCGTCGCGGATGCCGCGGAAGTCGACCCAGATGTGGGTGAACTGATGCCCGAACAGCGGCGCGAAGTTGACGTACTCCTGGCCTCCGACGTTCGCCCACCGGTACGTCGAGGTCCACGCGGTCCACGCCTCGGGCGCGATCGGATGGGTGGGCGAACCGAGCGCGAGGAGATAGAGGATCATCGCCTCGTCGTAGCCCCGGTAGTCGTGGTCGTGGAGCCCAGCCTCCGGCGTCCAGCCCATGCTCACGAGGGGCGGCCGCGGTTGCATCCAGTCCCACTCGACCCGCCTGTAGATCGCGTCGGCGAGCGAGCGGATCTCCGTTTCGACCGGATCGGACCCGGTGAAGTACGCCTGGCAGGTCAGTACGCCGGCGATCGCCAGCGCCGTGTCGATCGAGGAGAGCTCCACGTCGGAGCCCCACCGGGCGCCCGTGGTCATGTCGAGGAAGTGGTAGAAGAAGCCGTGGTAACCGGTCATCCCGCGCGCTTCGGGACCCTGCGGCGCGCTCCAGAGGAAGCGCAGGGTGGCGAGCACGCGCTCGGCGGCCTGTTCCCGGGTCACGAGGCCGCGCTGCACGCCGATCGGATATGCCGTGAGCCCGAACCCCACCGCCGCCACGCTCGCAAAGCTCGGGGTCGGCCAGCGGTCGGGTACGAGACCGTTCGAGGGGTTGGTGCGCTCCCAGAAGAACCGGAACGTGCGCGCCTGGAGGTCGTCGAGGACGGGGTCATGGCGCGGTTGCAAGAGCTTGAGTCGCGGCGGGCGGAGGGCCGCGCTGGTGTCCTCCGCGGCCGACCCTTGAGCGACAGGCGTGGGCGCGCGGTTGGCGGAGGTCCCTGGTGCGGCGACGCAGGCGATCGCGAGCGCCGTCGCGACGAACGTCGAAGCGAGGCGGATCAGCGGCAGGCGGAGTCGCCAGGGGATCGGATCGACGTCGGGCATTCGAGGCATAGGCTACTCCAGCCGTCGGTGCTCGCGAGACGACACTGGAAGAAGCGCGGCACGGATCGAAGCGGTTCGACCCGTGCCGCGCTGACCGTTGCGATGCGTGGGGCGGCCCCTAGAAGTTGACCTTGGCGCCGATCTGGAAGCGCCGCGTGTTGATCTGGCAGTTCGGCTGGGCGAAATGCGAATTGAGGCTACCGGGCCCGCCGGTCCACCCGTCGAAGCAGCTGTCGTTGGCGTAGTTGAGCACGTTGAACGCCTCGCCGATGATGCCGAGGTGGAGCCCGCCGCCGACGGCGGGATCCCACTCGGCGCGCAGGTCCACGCTGCGGTACCCGAACTGTTTGATCCCGAGGAACGACTTCTTCTCCGGGTCCTGGGCCGCGTTGAAGCACTGGTCGTACCCGTTCCGGCAGTCGGTGTAGTAGAACGGCAACCCGGAGCTCAGGTTGAGGATCCCGGCGACGGTGAACCCGGCGCCCAGCCCGAGTGTGCCGCTCGCGACCAGCTTGTGCTTCTGGGTGTAGATGTTCTGGAACGTCGCGAAGTTGGGCGGCAGCGAGTCGAATGCGAACGCCACGCCGTCATCGGTCGAGGCCTGCTGCCTGGCGTCGGCGTACGTGTAGGCGAGGTTGAACCCCCACTTCGAGTCGGCGGTGTACGGCTTGTCCAGTGTCAGCATGTACCCGTCGTACCAGGTCTTCCGGGTGTCGTAGCTCCGCATCGTGAAGCCGTACCCCGGGAGCCCCACCGAATCGCCCCAGCGGTCGTTGAACGGGGTCCCGGGCGGGATCGTGCCGAAGCTCCACACCATGCCGTTGTAGCCGCGCACGTTCGAGTAGATCAACGAGCCGATCCAGTTGCCGAACTGCTGCCGCGCGCCGATGTTCCACTGCGTCGAGCGCGGGACGTGCGTGTTGTTGGCGAGCAGGTTCAGCTCGTGGCCCTGGGCCGCGCCGCTGGCGATCAGGCCCATGAGCCCCGCGGCCGACTGGTACGACGGGTTCCAGAGGATCTGCGGGACGGCGCTGCACGCCGAGTTGATCGTCCCGACCTGCGTGGGGTCGTTCGTGAAGCAGAAGTTGTACTGGCCCCACGTGTTCTTGAACTCCTCGTCGTACACGTCGTTGAGCGGGACGCGGTCGTAGTAGAGGCCCCAGCCGCCGAGGACGACCGTCTTCCCGTTTCCGTTGACGTCCCACGAGAACCCGAGGCGCGGCTGGTACTCCTTCGTGTACGGCTTGCGGTTGTTGCCGGTCGAGATGTAGTCGTTGATGTTGAAGATGTCCGGCACACACCAGGTCGTCTTGCCGCCGATCGGCTGGTCGTACGTCCGGCACGCGTTCTGCAGCGCCGAGACGACGGAGGCCGGGGTGACCCAGGTGTTGTTCAGCCCGTTGGTCTCGTAGTCCCAGCGGATCCCGGCGTTGATCGTGAAGTTGCTCGCGACCTTCCAGTCGTCCTGGAGGTAGAGGCCGTACTGGTTGTTGGTGTACTTGTTGACCGGGTCGCCGAACCCGAACGTCGCCTTGAACGGGTACTGCCAGTTCTGGGCGCCGGAGAAGTCGAACTCGGGGTTGAAGAACGCCGCGTGCGTGACGTCGTACTTGAACCAGTTGGCGACCACGCCGGCCTTCATCGTGTGGCTGCCGTGCCACTCGGTGAAGTAGCTGTAGTCGTCGCGCAGACCCGTCTTGCTCTGCTTGTAGTCCTGCCTGAAGGTCGCGCCGCCGACCTGGAGCAGGCCGAGGTAGTTGAGGTTCGGAGCGCCCGACGCCGGCGTGCCCTGGATCCACTCCATCGTCTGGAAGTTGATACTCGCCTCGTTGAGGGAGTTGTTGCTCACGATCCACTGGTGACGCAGCACCCCGGAGTCCGTCTTGTTCTCGAGCCTCGAACCCGCGGACTGGACGGTCTGCCCACCGAAGCCGCTGACGTCGCTCTCGCTGCGCCGGTTGTATGAGAAGTCCATGGTCTGCGCCGTCGTCGGCTGCCACGACAGCTTGCCGAAGTAGAGGTCCGAGGCGAACGGCGCCGAGACGCCGCCGACCTGGTAGGGCTGGAGGATCGAGACCACGTTCGCGGGCGCCTGAGACCAGTTGCCGCCGTAGCTGATCGTGCTCTCGACGTCCCGCTTGTTGCCCTCGTAGGAAACGAAGAAATTCAGCGTGTCCTTCATGACCGGGCCGCCGAGCGAGAGGCCGTACTGCTTGCGCGTCAGCGGCGGTTTCGGGGCCGGCGTGAAGTCGTCCCTGGCGATCAGGTCCTTGTTCTGATAGTAGCCGAACGCGTCGCCGTGGAAAAGGTTGCCGCCCGACTTCGTCACGGCGGTGATCACGGCGGCCGAGGCCTGCTCGTACTCGGCCTTGTAGTTCTGCGTGAGCACCTGGTACTCCTGGACGGCGTTCTGCGGGAACGGGTTGCCCTTGCTCGAGTCCTGCATGAACGCGCCGCCCTTGAGGAGGTCGTTCTTGTACGAGAGGCCGTCGATGAAGACGTTCACCTGCTCGGGCTTGGCCCCGGCGCTGCCGAAGAACTGGGAGCCGTCGGTGTTCTGCGTGAACTCGATCCCCGGAGCCAGGCCGGCGTACGCCAGAAAGTTCCGGTTGTTCATCGGCAGGGTATCCATCTGCTGCTGCGTGATGTTGGTCGCGACGGTCGACGTGCGGGTGTCGATGAGCACCTTGTTCGTCTCGCCGACCACGGTCACGTCGCCGACGAACACCTTTTCCGGCGTGAGTTGGAAGTTGACCTTGTTCGCCTGCCCGAGCAGCACCGTCACGGTCTGGCTCGCCGGCTTGTAGGCCTCCGAGAAGACCGTCAGCTCGTAGGTGCCAGGCGGCAGGCCGCCGAGCAGGAACGAGCCGTCGTTGCCCGCGACGGTCTTGTAGACGAACGCCGTCTGCGTGTTCTTTGCGGCCACGGTGGCGCCGGGGAGCGGACCCCTCGCGTCGCCGACCGTGCCCCCGATGCTGGCCGTCGTCCCCTGCGCGCCGGCCTGGCTGCACACCAGGAGCGACAACAGCAGGAGCGCCGGCACCGCGACGAGCCAGTGCCTCTTCAGGTTGCGTTGCATTTCACCTTCCTCCTTTCGACATCCTTGAAGTGGTTGGACGATCCTCGAGTGCGCCACCTCGCCCGGCGAGGGTTGCGGCACCTAGAAGGCGCAGGATGGTCCGGGGTTTTTGCACGATCCTCACTCTTCTCCCGCGGTAACGCTTGGCCGCCCGCTCCCACCGCCGTTGTTCCCGCGCCGCGCGCTCGACCGGCGCCCGTTCCGCACCGTGCTTTGCCGCCGCTGCCCCGCGGCCTCGGCGGGCAGCGCAGCGGAGCTCCCACGAGCGACCAGCGTTGTCGGGATGACCTCATGGCGGCGGCCGTGGAGGTTCTTCATGGCGATGGCGTGCATGAGCCTGGTCACGGCGTGCCCGCCGAGGTCCGCCATCGGGATCCGGACGGACGTGAGCGGCGGCGCCATGAAGCGGCTGATCGGGATGTCGTCGAAGCCGCCGAGCGAAACGTCCTCGGGGACCCGCAGCCCCGAGTCCCGCAGCGCCGAGAGCACGCCGATGGCCATCGCGTCGTTGGCCGCGAAGACCGCCGTCGGGCGGGGCCGCAGCGCGAGCGCCCGGATCCCGGCCCGGTAGCCGGCTTCCTCCGTGAAGTCGCCCTCGAGCTCGAGCGATGCCACCCACCCGCCGGGGAGCGTCCGCACCGCGTCGCGGTAGCCGCGAAGCCGCTCGCGGGCGTCGAAGTTGCCCGCGGGTCCCTTGACCAACGCGATGCGCCGGTGCCCGAACTCGGCCAGATGGCGAACCATCGCGATGGCCCCGCCGTAGTTGTCGATGACGATCGAGTCGAACGACGAGCCCTCCCCGTGGCAGTTCAGGAGCACGAGTGGAAGCGTTTCCGGCAGGTTCGCGCGCAGCATCTCGGCGTCGAGGTCGGGTGACATCACGATGAGTCCGTCGACCCTGCCCCTGGTCGCCCGCAGCACCGCCTCGATCTCGGCCCGGTCCCCGTGCGAGCTCGAGACCAGGAGGTGGAAGCCGCTGTGCCGGGAGCCGAGGTCGATGCCCCTGATCACCTCCGAGAAGAACTCGCCGTAGATGTCGGGCAACAGCACGCCGACGGCGTTGGTCTGGTTGGTGATCAGCGAGCGCGCGGCCCCGTGCGGCACGTATCGGAGCCGTTCGGCAACTGCGCGTATCCGCGCCCTGGTCGCCTCGTTGACGGGTCCCTTGTCGTTGAGGACGCGCGAGACCGTCGCGATCGAGACCCCCGCCTCGGCCGCGACATGTTTGATCGTGACGCCCGTGGCGCGCTCCGCCCGGCGGCTTGTCCGAGTGGCTGGTCTCGGCGATCCGGCTGGCACGAACGACCCTCCAGGAGCGTCATGTAATCGTTTACAGCTACTTCAATCTAGACTCGAGGCACGCGCCTGTCAAGCCCCGGATCCAGGCGTGTCGTTCGGCACCACCGATTCCGAAGTTCGAGGTGGAAGTTATCTGTATTGTAATATTTACGTATCAAGGCAGGACTCGAGCCTGCGAAGCGAGTCCGGCTCACCGGTACCGCCACGTCCGCACCTGCGGCTCCGGAGCAACGACGGGCCCGCTCATCGCTCGGCTCGCGATGCCGGCGGTCGTGCGTGCGTCGTGAGGTCCGGCGGGTCGTCCCGGTCGATGGGGTCGCACCCGGGGCCCGGTCCCCCGGCGGCCGAGCGGCGCAGGTGACGCCGTACAATCGACTCCGCATGAACGACACCGTGATCCTGCTCGTCGGCGCGGCGGCGCTCGCCATGTTCGTCGTCGGACGCCTGGTCGGCTCCCGCGTGATCCGCCTCCTCGCGGGCGCCCTCGTCGCGGTCGCGCTGGCGGCGCTCGTCCGCTGGGGCATCCGCGCGGGCGCGTTCGGCGGGAAGGCGGACGAGTGGTCCGCGGTGCTCATGCTGCTGGCGCTCGGCTATCTGCTGATGCGCGTCGCGCTGCTGCTGGTGTTCGACTGGCTGCTGATCCGGCGGTTCGAGATCAAGGTGCCGCGACTGGCGCGAGACATCGTCGCGCTCGTGCTCTACCTGCTCCTGGCGGCGGCGATCCTGCGTGCGGTTCTCGGCATCGAGGTGGGGACGCTCCTCGGGTCGGCCGCGCTGGTCACGGTCGTCCTCGGGTTCGCGCTGCAGGAGACGTTGGGCGGGCTCCTGTCGGGGCTCGCGCTCACCTGGGAGCAGCGCTTCGAAACCGGGTCGTGGGTGGAGATCGACGGGGTGGTGGGCGAGGTCCTCGAGCTGGGGTGGCGGTCGCTCGTGCTCCGCACCCCGCTCGGCGAGAGGGTGCTGCTCCCGAACTCGCACGTCGCCCGCGCGCGTGCCCGGCTGCTCGGTGCCGGTGACGACGCCGTCGCGGTGCCGGTGCGGATCGGGGTGGGGTACGAGTCGCCCCCGCACGCCGTCAAGGAGACGCTCGCGCGCGTCGCCGCGGACGTACCGCTCGTGCTCGCCGAGCCCGCCCCGATGGTACTGGTGCGGGAGTTCGCCGAGAGCGCGATCGGCTACGAGTGCCGGATGTGGACGCACGAGCCGTGGCGTGCCACGGAGATCGCCGACGCCTTCTTCGTCCGCGCCCACGCGGCACTCGAGCGCGCCGGGATGGAGATCCCGTTCCCGCAGCGCAGCGTGCGGATTCGCCGCGAGGGGGTGCGGTCCGACCCGCTCGCGTCGACGCGGGCCGCGCTGGCGCGCTGTGCGTTGTTCACGGGCCTGCCCGGAGACGCGATCGAGGTGCTGGCCGGAACCTCGCACTGGCAGGAGTACGCCCCCGGCGAGGCGGTCGTGCGCGCCGGCGAAGCGTCGCGCGCCCTGTTCGTGATCGCCCGCGGCGAGACCGTGATCGAGCGCGGCGGGGAAGAGATCGCGCGCGTCGGCGAGGGCGAGGTGTTCGGCGAGATGGCGTTTCTCTCCGGCGCGCCGCGTGCCGCCACCGTCCGTGCGCGCACCGCCCTCGCCGTCGTCGAGGTCGACAGCCACGCGCTCGGGGCGCTTCTCCTTGAGCGCGGCGACCTGGCCGAGGAGCTGGCGAACCGGATGGCCGCGCGGCAGCAGGACCTGGTGGCCCGCGAGGCGATGACCGAGGAGGGCGCCGCCCCGAAAGGCCTCGCACGCTTCCTGCGCGAGCGCTTGCTGCGCCTGATGGCGGGGTAGCGGCGTCCGGGTCGGGACGCCACGCCGTGGACCCCTAGAATGGCCGGATGGATCACCGCACCGAGATCCTGACGAAGGGCGCGCTCTGTCTCGTCGCCATCGGGGTGGTGCTGTGGCGGCACCGCCGGGCCTGCCGGCTGCCCGCGGCGAGGGCCGGAAGCCTGCTCGCGCTGACCGCCGCGACCGCGGCGGCGGCGTGGTTCAACTTCGGCCTCTTTCACGGCCCCGGGTTCGTCCACCGCTGGGAGCAGTTCCACTACTTCCTGGGGTCGAAGTACTTCCCCGAGCTCGGCTACGACGGGCTGTATGTGGCCTCGATCGCGGCACAGCTCGAGAGCGATCCCGGCATGCCGCTGCAGCCGTTCGTCCGCGACCTGCGCACCAACGCGGTGGTGCCGACGTATGCAGTCCCGGAGCACCGGGCCGAGGTGCGGAGTCGCTTCTCGGCGGCCCGCTGGCGCGCGTTCGTGGCCGATAACCGGTACTTCCTCGAGACCTGCAGTCTCGACTACCTGCGCCAGATCCGGACCGACCACGGGTACAACCCGACCCCGACGTGGACGTTCACCGCCCGCCTGGCCGACCGCTTCGTGCCGGCCAGCGCCGAATCGCTCGGGCTGCTCGGGCTCCTCGATCCGGCGTTGCTGACGGTGATGTTCGTCGTCGTCTTCAGGACGTACGGGAGCCGCATCGGCTGCCTGGCTTTGGTCGTCTTCGGCCTCGGCTACGCCTGGAGGTACGACTGGGTCGGCGGCGCGTTCCTCCGCGAGGACTGGCTCGCCGCCGTCGTGGTCGGCGTCTGCATGCTCCGTCGTGAGCGCTACGCCCTGGCCGGTGTGCTGTTCGCCTACGCGACCATGGTCCGGGTCTTTCCCGCGCTGCTCCTCCTCGGGCTCGCGGTCGCGGCCGTCGGGTGCGCCGTCCGGCGCGAGGAGGTGCGCTGGGCGGTGAGGTTCGCCGCGGGATTCGCGCTGGCGGTCCTGCTGTGCGTGGGCGCCGGCTGCCTCGCCGGGCGCGGACCGGCGGCCTGGCCGGAGTTCGTCCGCAACCTCGCCAAGCACCAGGGTACGTGGCTCACCAACAACGTCGGCAGCAAGAACCTCGTGCTCTACGGTCCGGAGACGGTCAGCCGGCGCCTCGTCGACTGGACGCTGCCCGAGCCGTGGAGCCGCTGGCAGGCGCACATGGACCGGCTCCAGGGGGAACGGGCCTGGGCGGTCGGACTGGCGGCGCTGGCGTTCCTGGCGCTCCTCGCGGCGGCGGCGTGGCGTGCGCCGCCGGACCAGGCCACCGTGCTCGGCGTGGTCGCGGTCTTCGCGGTCGTCGTGCTCACCTGCTACTACTGGATGATGCTCCTCGCCATGCCGTTGCGGCGCGGGGCGACCGCGGCCGTAGGCCTCCTCGCCCTCGGGGCGGGGCTCTTCGCGCTCGACCTCGCGACGCCGGCGTTCGAGATGATCTACGGCGTGATGTCGTGGGGGCTGGCCGTCCTGTTCGTGGTATGGATGGCCCCGGACGTCGCCGCGACCGTGCGGGCTTGGCGCGTGTCGGCGGTGCGGGGGTGAGTCGGATGACCTGCTTCGGGAAAGGAATTCGAGGTCGGGCCGTTGTGACGTGCGTGAAGGCACCGAGTCCCGGGAGCCGTCGAGGTCGGCGGCGCGAGGCGTCCGCGTGAGCTCCGGCGGCGAGGTGGACCGCCTGGTCGATCATCTGCGGCCGCTCGGGAACGCCGTGGTCGCGTACTCCGGGGGGGCGGACTCCGCGCTGGTGGCGTGGGCGGCGCACGCCGCGCTCGGTGCGCGCGCCCTCGCGGTGACCGCGCGCTCCGAGAGCCTCGCCCCGCAGGAGGCCGACGCGGCACGAGCGCTGGCGGCGCGCATCGGCATCGCCCAGGAGGAGATCGCGTACTCCGAGCTCGCGATCCCGGGCTACGCCGAGAACCCGCCCGACCGCTGCTACCTCTGCAAGGGCGAGCTGTTCCGGCGCCTGGCCGTGCTTGCGGCCGAGCGCGGCTTCGACACGGTCCTGGACGGCAGCAACGCCGACGACGCCTCGGACTACCGGCCGGGCCGGAGGGCGCGCGAGGAGCTGGCCGTTCGCTCGCCGCTGGCCGAACTCGGGCTCGGCAAGGCGGCCGTGCGTGCGGCGTTGCGCGTGCTCGACCTGCCCGTCTGGGACAAGCCGTCGAGCCCGTGCCTGTCCTCGCGGGTGCCGTACGGCGAGGTGATCACCGCCGAGAAGCTGGCGCAGATCGGCCGGGCCGAGGCGGCGCTGAGGGAGCTCGGGTTCCGCGAGCTGCGCGTGCGCCACCACGGGTCGACGGCGCGGATCGAGCTGCCCAGGGCCGATCTCGCGCGGGTGCTCACGGACGGACTGGCCGACGAGATCGTGCGCCGCGTCCGCGCCGCCGGCTTCGCGTTCGTCGCGCTCGACCTCGAGGGCCTCCGCTCCGGGTCGTTGAACCGGCTGCTCCCGGTCGCCCCCCGCTCCTAGAGGCGCCGCCGTCTGCGCCGCCGGCGTCGGACCTCTCGCGGCGTTGCGCATCGCGGCCTCGGGTCCTCATGTAGCCTCCGGCTACACTCCGGCCCGGGCCGCTCGCGCGCCTTGCGATAGGCCCAACGGCGGCGGCGCGGCTACACGCCGTGCTGGTCAGCCCTGCCTTCGTCGTTTCGGTCTTTGTCGTTGCCCGACCCCGAGCGCGGGGCCCTGCCGTACGAGCGGCGCGGTTACGCGCCTTCCTGCGAAGTCCTGCCTTCGGTGTTTCGGCTATGTTGTTCCCGGACCCCGGACCCCGGGTCCCGTTTCTTTTGTTGAGATTGATACGCACAATTCGTTAAGTTGGTTGACTTTGTGAAACATGACGCTATCATGACGCGCTGGGGAGGGGGAGTGAGCGAGTACATACCCGTCCTGCTCTTCGTCGCCATCGCCATCGGGTTCCCAATCGTGACCCTCGCCATCGCCAAGCTGATCGGTGCGGGCCGGTACGACGCCATCAAGGTCGAACCGTACGAGTGCGGCAACCCGATCACGAGCGAGGCGCACGAGCACCGGTTCTCCGTGCGCTACTACCTGATCGCGGTGCTCTTCGTCGTGTTCGACGTGGAGACCGTGTTCCTGTTCCCGTGGGCGGTGATGTTCCGCAAGCTCGCGCTGTTCGGGTTCGTGGAAATGGCCGTGTTCCTCGCCATCCTCGTGGTGGGGTACGTCTACGCCTGGCGGCGGGGAGCGCTGCAATGGGTCTGATCGAGAACCGCTTCGAGTCCAACGTCCTGATCTCCACCTACGACACGGTCATCAACTGGGCGCGCCGCGGCTCGGTCTGGCCGCTGCAGTTCGGGCTCGCATGTTGCGCGATCGAGATGATGGCCGCGATGGACCCGCGGTTCGACCTCTCGCGATTCGGGATGGAGGTCTTCCGCGGCACGCCGCGCCAGGCCGACCTGATGCTCGTCGCGGGCACGGTCACCGAGAAGATGGCGCCCATCATCACCCGCCTGTACCACCAGATGCCCGAGCCGAAATGGGTGCTCGCCATGGGGTCGTGCGCGACCTGCGGCGGCCCCTACAAGACCTACGCGGTGACCCAGGGGGTCGACCGCTTGATCCCGGTCGACGTCTACGTGCCCGGATGCCCGCCGCGCCCCGAGGCGCTGATCTACGGCCTGATGCAGCTCCAACGCAAGATCGATCGCATGACGATCGCGAAGAAAGCGGTCTAGTCGGATGACGCTCTCCGGCTCCATGGTTTTGACCCGGCGGTCCGCGCGTCCGGGAACCCGGTCTCCCGGCAGGAGGCAGCCTTGAGCGATCAGCCGAACGTTCCGCCCCAGGCGCCGGCGGCGACACCGCCCGAGGCCCCCGCGGCGCCCAAACCGCCCTGGGAGGAGAAGCCGGTCAACCCCGTCCCCAGGGACGCGCGCGAGCACGCCCTGGTGCGCGAGCTCGCCGCTATCCTCCCGGATGCGGTCGTCGCCGCGGTCGAGTTCGCGGGCCAGGTCACGGTGACCGTCCCCCGCGAGCGCATCGCCGAGGTATGTCGCACGGCCAAGGAGAAACTCGGCTACGCCTTCCTCGTGGACCTCACGGCGGTGGACTGGCAGGCGCGACCCGAAGGACGATTCGACGTCGTCTACTGGATGCACCGGTTCGCGGACTCCGCGCGTTTGCGCCTCAAGGCGATGGCGGCCGAGGGCGTCGAGGTGCCGTCGGTGACGGGCGTCTGGAAGACCGCGAACTGGATGGAGCGCGAGGTGTTCGACATGTTCGGCATCTACTTCGCCGACCACCCGAACCTCGAGCGCATCCTGACCTGGGAGGGGTTCAACGGCCACCCGCTGCGCAAGGACTTCCCCATCGAGGGGATCGACACCGGCGCGGCCATCTACCCGGACGTCTTCCCGCCGGGCGGCGGACCGGCCGCGGGCGGGGAGGGGGAGCCATGACCAACCTCGAGCCGGTCAGGCCGTTCCCCGACAGCGAGGAGATGGAGATCTCGTTCGGGCCCCAACACCCGGCGACCCACGGCGTGCTCCGCGTGATGATCCGGCTCGACGGCGAGCGCATCGTGGACGCCAGGCCGGTCATCGGCTACCTGCACCGCGGCACCGAGAAGATCTTCGAGCGCGAGACCTACAACGGGACGATCCCCCACACCGATCGCCTCGACTACACGGCCGCCGCCACCAACAACCAGGCGCTCGTGGGCGCGGTCGAGAAGATGATGGGGGTGACGGTCCCGCCCCGCGCCGCGTACATCCGGATGATCCTGGCCGAGCTGCAGAGGATCGCGTCACACACGATCTGGCTCGGCACCCACGCGCTCGACATCGGCGCCCAGTCGCCGTTCTTCTACACCTTCGAAGAGCGGGAGAAGATCCTCGACCTCTACGAGGAGTACTGCGGGGCGCGGCTCACCCTCAACTGCATGCGCGTCGGCGGGCAACCGTACGAGCTCCCCGACGGGTGGACCGAGCGGTGCCGTACGTTCGTCGACCAGTTCCCGGCGCGCGTCGCCGAGTGGGAGCGCCTGCTCACCGCCAACCGGATCTGGAAGCTGCGCACCGTGGACGTGGGCGTGATCTCCGCCGAGAGCGCGATCGAGTGGGGGCTCACCGGCCCGCCGCTGCGCGGCTCCGGCGTGAAGTGGGACATCCGCAAGGTGTTCCCCTACGACCGCTACGACGAGGTCTCCTTCGAGATCCCGATCGGCGCTAACGGCGACACCTACGACCGCTACCTCGTGCGCATGGAGGAGATGCGGCAGTCGGTGCGGATCGTCCAGCAGTGCCTCGCGAAGCTGCCGGGCGGGCCTGTGATGGCGAAGGTCCCGAAGGTGATCAAGCCGCCGAAGGGCGAGGTGTACTTCTCGGTCGAGGGCCCCAAGGGGGAGCTCGGCTTCTACGCGGTGTCCGACGGCGGCGCGACCCCGTACCGCCTGCACGTGCGGCCGGCCTGCTTCGTCAACCTGCAGGCGCTCCCCGAGATGGTGCGCGGATCGCTCGTCGCGGACCTGATCGCGGTGATCGGCACCCTCGACATCGTGCTCGGCGAGATCGACCGGTAGGGAGCGGCCATGGCGAACCCCTGGGTAGCGTTCCTGCTCGTGCCGCTGGTGAAGATCGTGGTCATCCTCGGGGTGGTCATCATGCTCGCGGCGTACCTCTCGTTCTTCGAGAGGAAGACCCTCGCGTACATGCAGATCCGCATAGGCCCGAACCGCGTCGGCCCGCGCGGGTGGCTGCAGCCGATCGCCGACGCCCTCAAGCTCTTCACCAAGGAGGACATCATCCCAGCCCGGGCGGAGAAGCTCGTCTACCTGCTGGGGCCGGTGCTCGTGACGGCGCCCGCGCTGGTGGTGTTCTCGGTGATCCCGTTCGGGCCGGGGTTCAAGCTGTTCGGCGCGGAGCTGACGCCGTACCTGACGGACGTCAACATCGGCATCCTCTTCATCCTCGGGGTCTCGTCGGTCGGCGTGTACGGGATCATCCTCGGCGGCTGGGCGTCCAACAACAAGTTCTCGCTCATGGGGGCGTTGCGCTCGGCGGCGCAGCTGGTGTCCTACGAGGTCCCGATGGGGTTCTCGGTCGTCGCCGTAGTGCTGATGGCGAACAGCCTCTCGCTCGTGAAGATCGTGGAGGCCCAGAAGCAGGCGGGGGTGTGGTTCGTGTTCCCCGGGATCGTCGCGTTCTTCATCTACTTCGTGTGCGGCGTCGCGGAGACCAACCGCAACCCGTTCGACCTCCCGGAGGCGGAATCGGAGCTGGTGGCCGGGTTCCACACCGAGTACTCGGGGATGAAGTTCGCGTTCTACTTCCTCGCCGAGTACGCCAACATGGTGGTCATCTCCTCGGTCGCGACGGTGCTGTTCTTCGGAGGGTGGCTGCGCCCGTTCCCCGGCGTCGCGGCGCTCTCGTTCCTCGACGCGTTCCCGGGCGCCCCGATCTTCTGGTTCCTGGTCAAGGTGGCGGCGTTCCTGTTCTGCTACATCTGGTTCCGCGGCACGTTCCCGCGCTACCGCTTCGATCAGCTCATGGCGCTCGGCTGGAAGGTCTTCATTCCGGTGAGCCTGGTCAACCTCATGGCGGTCGGCCTCGGCGTGCTGTTGATCGGAGGCCGGCGATGAAGCTCTGGGGTTTGATCGCCTCGCTGCTCCCGTTCGAGCTCGCGCAGGGGCTCGGGGTGACGGGCCGTTTCCTCTTCAAGAAGAAGGCGACGATCCAGTACCCCGAGGTGAAGCCGGTCCCCAAGGACCGCTTCCGCGGGATGTTCGGCTTCTCCGAGCAGCGCTGCATCGTCTGTCACTCCTGCGCGAAGGCGTGCCCGATCGGGATCATCCACATCGCGGACCACTTCGAGGAGGTCGAGGTCGAGGGCAAGAAGAGGAAGAAGAAGGTCCTCGACCGTTACGACATCGACGTCAAGCGCTGCATGTTCTGCGGCCTGTGTGAGGAGGCGTGCCCGACCAAGCCGCTGGCGATCTGGCTCACCACCAAGACCTACGAGGCCGCCGCGTACGAGCGCAACGAACGGCTCTACTTCACCAAGGAGCGCCTGCAGAGCTGGGACGGCGTCCACGCCTACCCGGGGGTCGCGACCCCGGACGAGGGGCAGATGCCGGGCGATCCGGCGGGCGGGGCGCGGGGGCCGCAGCCATGACCTGGTTCGTCGTCCACTTCGCGGAGATCGTCTTCTACTGCATCGCGGCGGTCGCCGTCGCCGGCGCCGTCGGGGTGATCGCCTTCAGGAGCCCGGTCCACGCCGCGCTCTCGCTGCTCGGCACGTTCCTCGCCGTCGCCGGAGTGTTCGTCCTCCTGCAGGCCGAGTTCCTCGCCGCGGTGCAGATCCTCGTCTACGCCGGGGGCATCATGGTCCTGTTCCTCTTCGTGATCATGCTCGTGAAGGTGCGCACGATCCCGGACGAGGCCCAGTACGTGACCAGCCTCGTGCCCGCCGCGATCGGCCTCGGGGTGCTGCTCGCGCTCCTGGTCGGCGTCGGCATCTGGGCGGCGGCGAACGGCGTGCCGGCCGGCTCGGCGCCGCTGCGGGCGGTCCAGGGCGTACCGCTCGGCAACACCGAGGCGGTCGGGTGGAGCCTGTACCGCGACTACCTGCTGCCGTTCGAGGTGGTGTCGATCGTGCTCCTCGTCGCGATGATCGGCGCGATCGTGATGGGCCGCAAGGAGACGGGGAAGGAAGGGGCCGCATGATCACCACCGCGCACGTCCTCGGGCTGTCGCTGGTGCTCTTCGTGCTCGGCGTGGTCGGGATGGTGGTCCGCCGCAACTTCATCACGGTCCTCATGTGCGTCGAGCTCATCCTCAACGCGGCCAACATCAACTTCATCGCGTTCTCCCGCCAGCTGGGCGACCTCACCGGGCAGGTGTTCGCGGTCTTCGTGATCACGATCGCCGCCGCGGAAGCGGCGATCGGGCTCGGCATCATCGTGGCGCTCGTGCGTCTCAAGCAGACCACGAACCTCGATCAGGTCAACGTGATGGAAGGGTGAGCGCATGCGAGACCTGCTCTGGCTGATCCCGCTCCTCCCCCTGCTCGGCGCGGCCGTCAACGGCCTCGTGGGCAACCGTCGCGGATGGTCCCACACGGCCACGACCGGTGTGGCGCTGGCCGCGTCGGGTCTCGCGATGGTCGCGGCGTTCGCGGCGATCGTGGACTGGGCGACGGTGCTCGGCACCCACGCGGTGCACGTCGTCCGGGTGTTCACCTGGATTCCCGCCGGCGTCGGCCACACGGCCGACGGCCTGCTCGCCAACCTGACGATCGACTTCGCCCTGCGGATCGACGCCCTCTCCGCGGTGATGCTGTTCTTCGTGACGTTCGTCGGGTTCCTGATCCACGTCTACTCGATCGGGTACATGCACGCCGAGAGCGAGCGCGCCTACGCGCGCTACTTCTCCTACCTGAACCTCTTCATGTTCGCGATGCTCACGCTCGTGCTCGGGGCGAACCTCGTCGTCCTGTTCGTCGGCTGGGAGGGCGTCGGGCTGTGCAGCTACCTCCTGATCGGGTTCTACTTCGAGAAGGACTGGTGCGCCGCCGCCGGCAAGAAGGCGTTCATCGTCAACCGAATCGGCGACTTCGGCTTCCTGCTCGCCATCTTCTGGGCCTACAAGGTATTCGGCACTGTCGACATGGCGGCCATGCAGGCCGCGACGGACGCCGACCCGGCCCGTTTCGCGGCCGCCGCCACGCCGATCGCGCTGCTGCTGTTCCTCGGGGCGGTCGGCAAGTCCGCGCAGCTCCCGCTCTACGTCTGGCTCCCCGACGCGATGGCCGGGCCCACGCCCGTCTCCGCGCTCATCCACGCCGCGACCATGGTCACGGCCGGCGTCTACATGGTGGCGCGCACGAACTTCATCTTCCGGCTCTCGCCGACCGCCATGCTCGTGGTGGCGCTGGTCGGGGGCCTCACCGCCGTGTTCGCCGCCACGATCGGCCTCGCCCAGAACGACATCAAGAAGGTGTTGGCCTACTCGACCGTCTCCCAGCTCGGCTACATGTTCCTCGGGGCCGGGGCGGGGGCGTTCGGCGCGGGGATCTTCCACGTCTTCACGCACGCGTTCTTCAAGGCCTGCCTGTTCCTCGGCGCCGGTTCGGTGATCCACGCGGTGAGCGGCGAGCAGGACATGCGCAAGATGGGCGGCCTCAAGAAGCATCTGCCGGTCACCTACTGGACGTTCCTGGTGGCGACGCTCGCCCTCGCCGGCATCCCGCCCCAGGCGGGGTTCTTCTCCAAGGACGAGATCCTGGGCAAGGTGTTCGCGGCCGGGTACGGGAACCTCAACGGCTTCGGCACGGTGTACCTCGTCCTCTGGGTGCTCGGCGTCGCCGGCGCGTTCATGACCGCGTTCTACATGTTCCGCGCGGTCTACATGACGTTCCACGGGGAGTTCCGCGGCACCGCGGAGCAGGCGCACCACCTGCACGAGTCGCCCGGAACCATGACGTGGCCGCTGCGGATCCTCGCGGTGGGCGCGGTCGTCACCGGCTTCGTCGGGATCGGCAAGGCGCCCGCGTTCGACGCTGACATCAACATCTTCGAGCACCTCATGCACCCGATCGCCCCGGCGCTCGAGGTCGAACACACCCCGACGCTCGGCGGCGAGTGGGTGCTGATCCTCGTCTCGGTCTCGGTCGCCGTCGCCGGGATCCTGCTCGCCCGGCGGTTCTACTCCGGGCCCGCCGCGTTCGAGCGACCGCGCCACCTGGCCGAGAGGTTCCCCGGCCTCTACGCGGCCGTCGCCAACAAGTACTACGTCGACGAGGCGTACGACGCGACCGTGATCGCCGGCACCATGAAGCTCGCGCGGGCGTCGTGGGAGTTCGACGCGCGCGTCGTGGACGGCGCCGTCAACGGCGCCCGCCACCTCACGGTCGGGACGTCGTTCGTATCCGGCCTGTTCGACCTCAACGTGGTGGACGGGCTGGTCAACGCGCTGGCCGACGCCTACGGGCGGGCAAGCCGGATCCTGCGCCGCGTCCAGTGGGGTGTCGTGCAGGGGTACGCGATGGTCATGGCGGTGGGGTTCGTGCTGATGGTCGCGGCGGCGCTGTGGCTGGGGCGCTAGTGGCGTCGTCAACCGGGGTGCCGATGAGTTCGGGGTTCCGGGTCCGGGGCAAGAGGCCGACGGCTGACAGCCGACAGCTGGCAGCAGGAGGCTCGGGGAATCGATGTGGTCGGGCGGACGGGGGAACTTCGAACTTCCAACTGTCGACTGTCGACGGCTTCTGAGGGGGATGCGATGGGTTTTGCCACCAACCTGCTGAACGTCATCTGCTACGTGCCGCTCCTCGGCGCGGTGTTGATCGTCTTCCTGCTCAAGCGCGAGCAGTCCGGGGCGATCAAGGCCGTCGCGACGGTAACGGCCGGCCTCGACTTCCTGATCTCGCTCCCGCTGTGGTTCCTCTACAAGCCGGACGGCCCTGCGTTCCAGCTCGGCTACGAGCACGAGTGGATCCCCGCGGTGGGCGCCCGGTACCACGTCGGCGTGGACGGGATCTCGGTCCTCCTGATCCTGCTGACGACGCTGCTCGGACTCATCGCCGTGTACTCCTCGTTCTCCGCGATCACGCACCGCCAGAAGGAGTACTACGTCTTCCTGATGCTCCTGCAGACCGGCATGCTCGGCGTGTTCATCTCCCTCGACTTCGTGCTTTTCTACGTGTTCTGGGAGGCCATGCTCGTCCCGATGTACTTCCTGATCGGGGTCTGGGGCGGGCCGCGCAGGCTGTACGCGGCGATCAAGTTCTTCCTGTACACGCTGTTCGGCTCCGTCCTGATGCTGGTCGGCATCCTGGCGCTGTACTTCTACAACTCGACGGGCCTGGCCGCGATCGGCCTCAAGGGTCTCGGCAACGCCCCGACGTTCGACGTCACCCAGCTGTTCAAGATCGCGCCGCAGATCCCGCTCAACCTCCAGATCTGGGTCTTCCTCGCGTTCTTCGTCGGGTTTGCGATCAAGGTGCCGATGTTCCCGTTCCACACCTGGCTACCGGATGCGCACGTCGAGGCGCCGACAGCCGGCTCGGTGATCCTGGCAGGCGTCCTCCTGAAGATGGGGACGTACGGCTTCATCCGCTTCTCGCTGCCGCTGCTTCCCAAGGCAAGCCACTGGGCGCAGTGGTGGATGGTCACGCTCGCGATCATCGGCATCGTCTACGGGGCCCTTGTCGCCATGGCGCAGAAGGACATGAAGAAGCTGGTCGCGTACTCGTCCGTGTCCCATCTCGGGTTCGTGATGCTGGGGATGTTCGCCCTCAACCCGCAGGGCCTCACCGGGTCGGTGCTGCAGATGATCAACCACGGCCTCTCGACCGGGGGCTTGTTCTTGCTCGTCGGCATCATCTACGAGCGCCGTCACACCCGCATGATCGCGGACTACGGCGGCCTCGCCAAGGTCATGCCGATCTACGCGATGCTCTTCATGATCATCACGATGGCCTCGATCGGACTCCCCACGCTCAACGGCTTCATCGGCGAGTTCACGATCCTCCTCGGCGCGTTCAACCGCTCGGCGGTCTGGGCGGCGATCGCGGCCACCTCCCTGGTGCTTGGCGCCGGGTACATGCTGTGGCTCTACCAGCGGGTGTTCTTCGGCGAGATCACGCACGAGGAGAACAAGGCGCTGAAGGACGTCAACCGGCGCGAGCAATGGACGCTGATCCCGCTCGTCGTGCTGTGCTTCTGGATCGGGATCTACCCCAAGCCGTTCTTCCGCATCCTCGAGCCGTCGATCCAGCGCATCGTGGCGGTGGTCGACCCGGACTACATGAACCGTCCGGTCGCCCAACTGCCGACGCCCCCTCCGGCGGCGCACGCCCAGGAGCGGTGAGCCATGCGCGCCGACCTCATCGCCCTGATCCCCGAGCTCCTGCTCGCGGCGCTCGCGATGGCGGTGCTGCTCGGGGGGCTCGCCTCGGGGCGGCGACGCGGCGGTGTTCTCACCGGCGGAACCATCGCGTCGCTCGCCGCGACCGGCGTCGCGCTCTTCCTCGCGGCCGGCGCCACGGATCCCGCGGCGCGGCTGTTCAACGGGATGTTCGCCCTCGACCACTTCGCGGTGTTCTTCAAGGCGCTGTTCCTGCTCTCCTCCGCGCTGGTCGTGCTGCTCTCCCACGACTACCTCGAGCGCAACGACTACCGCCCCGGCGAGTACCTCGCGCTCGTGCTGTTCGCCACCGTGGGCATGATGACGATGGCGTCGGGGACCAACCTCGCGGTGATCTACGTCGGGCTCGAGCTGATGGCCCTGTCCACCTACGTGCTCGCCGGCTACTTCCGCCGCGAGATCAAGTCCCACGAGGCGGCGGCCAAGTACTTCGTCCTCGGCGCGCTCTCCTCGGGGATCCTGCTCTACGGCCTGTCGCTCGTCTACGGGACGACCGGCACCCTCGACCTCGCCGCGATCGCCCACGCGTTCCACGGCGGCCACGCCTCGACTGCCGCCCTCGTGGGCGTCGCGTTGGTGGCGTGCGGGTTCCTGTTCAAGGTGGCGGCGGTGCCGTTCCACGTGTGGACGCCGGACGCCTACGAGGGCGCGCCGACCCCGATCACGGCGTTCATGTCGGTGGGGCCGAAGGCGGCCGCGTTCGCGATGTTCCTGCGGGTGTTCCTCGGCGGGTTCGGGCCGCTCGACGGCCAGTGGAAGTGGCTCGTCGGCGCCGCGGCGGCGCTCACCATGATCTGGGGGAACCTCGCCGCCCTCACCCAGGACAACGTCAAGCGGATGCTGGCGTACTCGTCGATCGCTCACGCCGGTTACGCCCTGGTCGGTCTGGTCGCCGGCGGTGCGGCGGGCACCAGCAGCGTGCTCTTCTACATGCTGGTCTACACCGTCACCAACCTCGGCGCCTTCGGCTTCGTCATCATGCTCGAGTCGAAGGGGTACGCGGGTGAGGTCGTCGGCGACTACGCGGGGCTGGCGCGCAAGCACCCGCTGGCGGCGGCGGGGATGCTGCTGTTCCTCCTGTCGCTGGGCGGGATCCCGCCGACGGCCGGGTTCATGGGCAAGCTGTACCTGTTCGCCGCGGCGGTCAACGCGGGGTACGTCTGGCTCGTGGTCGTGGCGGTGCTGATGTCGGCGGTCTCGCTCTACTACTACCTCCGGATCGTCCTGCAGATGTATATGCGGGAAGGCGACGACGCCGTGCCGGCCGAGATCGTGGCCGCACCCTGGACCGAGCGTGTAATCTGGGCATGTGGTCTCGCCGTGCTGGTGATCGGGCTGCTCCCGGCGCCGTTCCTGGCGGCGGCGCGCGCCACGGTGGGGGTGCTGAGCCTGCCGTGAGCGAGCCGCGAACCAAGCGCACGGCCGCCTCGTTCCGCCGGATCGCCGATGCGTCCTCGATCGGCCTCGCCTTCCCCATTGCGGTCGTGATCGGCTACTTCTGGGGGAGGTGGCTGGACCGGGTCTTCGGCACCGCGCCCTGGCTGACCGTGGCGTTCAGCGTCTTCGGCATCGCGGGCGGATTCCTCAACGCGTTCCGGATCGCCATGCGGATCGGCCGCGAGGAGGACGAGGCGAGCAAGAAACGAGGCGGGGAGCCCTAGGTGGTGAGCCGCCGAGCGCTCACCGTCGCGGTCCCGCTCACCCTGGGGGCGGCGGCGGCGGTCGGTTGGCTCGGGAAGCCCTGGAGCGCGCTCGCCTTGACCCTCACTGCGACGGTCGGTATGATCAACGGGCTTTGGCTTGAGCGTGTGCTCCAGGGGGTGCTCCAGCCGGGCAGGCCCCGCGTGACGCGTGCCGCCGCCGGGTTGCTCGTCGCGCGTTGGGTGCTGTGGGGTCTGCTGTTCGCTGTCCTGTATCTGATGCGCGAACGGGTCGAGCTGTGGGTTGTCGCGGTCGGCGTGGCGTGCGTCCTCTTCGCGCTCGGCGCGGCGGGCACGAGCGTCGCGGCGGACGGTGGCCGGGAGGGGTGAGGGCCGGTGCATCACGAGTTCTCGATTCTGTTCCACCCTTTCAACGCCCTGCTCGTCGCGCTCCTCGGCGCGCCGCCGGCCGGTTGGCAGCGGGCGATGGGCCTCGAGGGCGAGGCCGGTATCTGGCTGCCCGACCACGTCATCATGGCGCTCCTGGTCGTCGTGCTGGTCGGCGCCGTCCTCGCCCTCGCCCGGAGCTCCTACTCGCTGGAACATCCGTCGAACCTTCAGCAAACGTTGGAGGTATTCCTCTCCGGCCTGTCCGACCTGGCCGAAGACGTGGTCGGCCACGGCCGGGGCAAGGAGTTCGTGCCGTTCGTCGCCGCGCTCGCGTTCTTCATCTTCACCTCGAACGCGTTCGGCCTCCTCTTCTTTCTGCAGCCCCCGACGGCGAACACGAGCACCACGTTCGCCCTCTCCCTGACCGCGTTCCTGTTCTACAACATCGTCGGAATCCGGCGCCTCGGCCCGGTCGGCTACGCCAAGCAGTTCGTCGGGCCGGTCTGGTGGCTGTTTCCGCTGATGGTGCCGATCGAGATCATCTCCCACCTCGCCCGTGTGCTCTCCCTGGCGCTGCGGTTGTTCGGCAACATCTTCGGCGAGCACACGGCCACGGGGATGTTCCTGGTGATCCTGCCGTTCTTCGTGCCCGCGATGATGGGCCTCGGCATCCTCGGAGCCCTCATCCAGACGTTCATCTTCGTCATGCTGACCACTGTCTACGTGTCTGGCGCCGTCGCCGAGGAGCACTGACGGCGACCCGGACCGGTGAAGGAGGAACCTCGATGAAGAAACGGATCCTGGTTGTGATGGTCGGGCTCGTGCTGCTGAGCCTGGCAGCCCCCGCTCTCGCGGACGAGGCCGGCGGGGCCGCCTCGGCCACCCGCGACGCGTGGAAGTTCATCGCCGCGGCGCTCGTCCTCGGCGTGGCGGCGTTCGCCGGAGCGTTCGGCCAGGGCAAGGCCGTGGCCTCGGCGTGCACGAGCATGGGGCGCAACCCGGGCGCGGCGGGACCCGTGCGCATCACGATGCTCCTCGGTGTGGCGTTCATCGAATCGCTGGTGATCTATGCGCTGGTCATCGCCTTCATGATCCTCAGCAAGTAGTGCGCCGGCGGTTTCCGACCATCCGCGTTGTTGCGCTCCGCGGCCTCGGGTCCTCATGTAGCCTCCGGCTACACTCCGGCCCGGGCCGCTCGCGCGCCTAGCGGCTGGCCGAAACCCGCCAGCGCGGCTACACGCCCAGCTGCCGGAGTCCTGCCTTCCGTTCCTCGGAGCCCGGTGCCCGGTGCCCGGTGCCCGGTCGCTCCGGCGGCGCGGCTACGCGCCTGGCTCCTCGGTCCTGCCTCCGATGTCTTGGTCTTCTGTTGTTCTCGGAGCCCGGTGCCCGGTGCCCGGTCGCTCCGGCGGCGCGGCTACGCGCCCAGCTCCTCGGTCCTGCCTCCGACGTCTTGGTCTTCTGTTGTTCTCGGAGCCCGGTGCCCGGTCCCCGGTGCCCGGACCCCTGCCGTTGTGAGCGGGATCACCGGACAGTGGCTGCGATCGCGTCCATGTTTTGTCGAGGTCTTGACATTTGAACTCTGACTCAATTAGGATTTCGGCCCGTGGAGGCGAGCATGAGCGAACAGGGTTCATGGAACTTCCAGAACGCCGAGCTGCCCTACCGCGACCAGCTGTTCAAGACGGCGCTGCGCCTGACGCGCAGCGCGGAGGACGCTGAAGACCTCCTGCAGGAGACCTACCTCAAGGCATACAGGCACTACGCGTCCTTCCAACCGGGGACGAACCTCAAAGCGTGGCTGTTCAAGATCTTGAAGAACACTTTCATCAATGAGTACCGGAGGCGCAAGCAGCTGCCGGCTCAGGTCGACTTCGCGGAGCTCGAGGAGACGTTCGAGTCGGCGGTCCTGTCCACCGACTCGAGGGCGATCCGCACCCCCGAGGACGAGGTGATGGAGGCGACGCTCGACAGCGAGGTGCGCGGGGCGCTCACGGCTCTCCCGCACAACTACAAGGTGGTGGTGCTCCTGGCCGACATCGAGGGTTACGCCTACAAGGAGATCGCGGACATCCTGGCGATCCCGGTCGGGACGGTGATGTCGCGGCTGTACCGCGGCCGGCGGCTGCTCGAGAGAGCGCTCCTCTCCTACGGCGTGCGCTACAACTACCTTCACCAGCGCCCACATCGGCTGCGCTCGGAGAACCTCGACGTAGACAAGCTCTTTGCCTCGAACGCGGAGCGGGCCTCCGGCCCCCGGCTCCACTGAGGCGCCGATCGCCCCTGGGAGTTCGAGGCTGGAAGTCCGGGGGATTTTGCTAGCATAGGCCCGTGACTGTCGCGGCCACACTGCTGCTCGCAGCCTCCGCCATCGGGTCGCACGGCGACCTGGAGACGGCGGGAGGAGCGGGCTTCTCGCTGGCCGACCTGCTGAGCCGCGGGCCGGTGGTCCTCGTGTTCTGGAACTCGTGGCTGCCGCACGCCGAGGAGTTCGCGACGCTGCTGCCCGAGATCGAGGCGGCCGCCGAACGCGGCGGTTGGCCCGGCGCCGTGATCGTGTTCCAGGAGCGACACTCGGAACCCCTCAAGAAGCTGCCTGCGGGCAAGTCGGCGCTGCCGGTGGTGCTCGACCGGCGGGCCGAGCTGGTCCGTCGCTTCCAGGTCACCAGAGCGCCCGCCGTGCTGCTCGTCGAAGCCGACGGGCGCGTGCGCTCGCGGTGCGGTCCGGAGGCCGCGGAGGTTCGCGCCCTTCTCCTGGAGATGGCCAAGCGGTGACGTCTGCGGATCGCATCCTGGCCGGCCTGGCGGGGGCCGTCGTGCTCCTCGCGGTGTGCAGTGCTCCCGGCGCCGGGCCGGCCGCCGCCGCATCGGCGCCGCGCCTCTCGCTTCCCCCGCTAGTGCTGCCGACAGTTGTGCGGCAAGCCGTCCTCGGACGCGGCGAGAC
The DNA here is from genome assembly GCA_963727275.1 of uncultured Acidobacteriota bacterium. Classification (GTDB taxonomy): domain Bacteria; phylum Acidobacteriota; class Thermoanaerobaculia; order Thermoanaerobaculales; family Thermoanaerobaculaceae; genus RBG-13-68-16. The sequence continues at coordinate 381,950 of CAVSFK010000012.1, read as the reverse complement.
GGTGGCGCAGCTCATCGGCCGCCTCGGCCTGCTCGCGGCGGAGGCGCCGCAATGGCTCGCCGCGGTCGAGCGACACGTGGACACGCGCGCGCTGCCGGTAGGGCTGGCCGCGGAGGCGGTGATCGACTCCCACGGCGCCGCGAGGACGCTGCGCCTCACGCCGGACTGGCGGGCGACGGTCGTGCTCGAGCGCTCCGGCGACGTGATCAGCGGCCGGCGCGAAGTGCGGCCGGTGGAACGCGAGCTCGTCGTGGTCGAGGGGACCGTGACGTCGAGCCTCTTCGACGCGGTCGCGAAATCGGGGGAGGCCGACACGCTGGCGGTGGCGCTCGCCGACCTGTTCCAGTGGGACATCGACTTCCACCGCGAGGTGTGGAGCGGCGACACGTTCGCGATCCTCGTGGAGCGCGTGAGGTCGGAGGGCCGCACGGTGGGTTACGGCCCGATCGTGGCGGCCCGTTACGTCAACCGCGGCAAGCGCTACTCGGCGATCGGCTACGCGGTCGGCTCCGGCAAGGCGAGCTACTACGACGAGCGCGGGAACCCGTTGCGGAAGCAGTTCCTGCGTGCGCCGCTGCGGTTCTCGCGCGTGACGTCCCGGTTCTCCCTGGCGCGCCTCCACCCGATCCTCGGCGTGAAGATGCCGCATTGGGGCGTGGACTACGGCGCGCCTGCGGGGACGCCGGTGATGGCCACCGCGGACGGCCAGGTCACGTTCGCCGGGTGGCGCGGCGGGGGGGGCAAGGCGGTCGAGGTCCGCCACGCGGGCGGGTACGTCACGGCGTACCTGCACCTGTCCCGCTATGCGGCCGGGATCCGTCCGGGCGCCCGGGTCGAGCAGGGCCAGGTGATCGGTTTCGTGGGGTCCACGGGTCTTGCCACGGGGCCGCACCTGGACTATCGGATCACGCAGAACGGCCGCCACCTCAACCCGCTCGGGATCGGCAGGGACCCGGCGCCGCCGCTGCCGCCGGAGGAGCAGCCGCGGTTCGCCCGCTGGGCCGCGCAAGTGCTGCCGGTGCTCGGCGCGGGCGGCCGCCTTCCCGCCGACCGGGTCGCCATCCTGCAGGCCGCGGCGCCCGTCCCGCTCCATGGCTAGTCGGAAGACGAGCCGAGCCCCTGCCGCAGGCCCGGATCGCGCCTCGTTCGAGGTGGCCGCGCCGACCCGGGTCGACCTCGCCGGAGGCACCCTCGACCTCTGGCCGCTGTCCTGCCTCCACCCCGGCTCGATGACGGTCAACGTCGCCCTGGCCTACGCCGTGCGTCTGCGTATGGTCCCCGGCGGAGCGGCGGCGGCGCGGATCGGGTTCGTCGCGCCCGGCCGCCGTCCCCTGCTGCTCGAGCCCGAGGACGCCGCGCGGCATCTCGCGGCGGCGGTCGGATTCCACCTGTGCCCGAAGGGCGGGTTCACGGTCGAGGTCCTCGAGCAGCCCCCGGTCGGATCCGGACTGGGCGCGTCCTCGGCATTCGCCGTTGCGCTGGCGCGCGGGTGTCTCGCGCTCTCGGGGAGGCGGATGCGGCGCGCGGCGCTGGTCGCAGTGCTGCGCGACCTGGAGGCTCGCGTGCTCGGTGTGCCGACGGGCGTTCAGGATTACGTGAGCGCGCTCGCCGGCGGCGTCCTGGCGCTTCACCTCGAGCCGGGCGGCGAGCGGGTCGAGCGGCTCGCCGTCGCGCCCGATTGGGTCGCAGCGCGCCTGGTGGTGATGTTCTCGGGGATCACCCACGCCTCCGGGATGGTCAACTGGGAGGTCGTGCGGGGGCGGCTCGACGGCGCGCCAGGCGTGGCGCGCGGGCTGGACGCGATCGCCGGCGCGGCGCGCGCCTGCCGGCAGGCCCTGCTCGCGGCGGACGAGCGCGGCGTCGGGCGCGCGGTCGCGGCGGAATGGGACGCGCGCCGCCGGCTGGCCGCGTCGGTGACCAACGCCCAGGTCGACGCGGTGCTCACAGCCGGCGTGGCGGCCGGCGCGTACGCCGGCAAGGCGTGCGGCGCCGGAGGCGGCGGGAGCGTGCTGTTCTGGGCGCCGCCGGCGCTCCGGACGCGGGTCGGCGCAGCGGCGATGTCGGCGGCGCCCGCCGGGGCGTTCGAAATCGACGCCGCCGTGCGACGCCGGGGCGCGACCGTTCGGCGTGGACGCGCTACGATGGCTGCGCGCCGGGGCTGAGCCCGGTGTCGGGAGGGTGCGCGATGGGAGAGGCTCGCACCGTGCGGGCGCCGCGGGGGAAGGAGCTGTCGTGCAAAGGGTGGGCGCAGGAAGCGGCCCTGCGCATGCTCATGAACAACCTCGACCCCGAAGTCGCGGAGCGCCCCCGAGACCTGGTCGTGTACGGCGGCGGCGGCAAGGCCGCCCGCAACTGGGCCTGCTTCGACGCGATCGTCGCGAGCCTGCGCGCACTGGAAGGCAACGAGACCCTGCTCGTGGCTTCCGGCAAACCGGTGGGGGTGTTTCGCACCCACGCCGACGCGCCGCGGGTCCTCATCGCCAACGCCAACCTGGTGGCGCACTGGGCGACCGGCGACGAGTTCAGGCGCCTCGAGGGGCTCGGCCTCACGATGTACGGCCAGATGACGGCCGGCTCCTGGATCTACATCGGCACCCAGGGGATCCTGCAGGGCACCTACGAGTGCTTCGCCGCCGCCGCCCGCAAGCACTTCGGCGGTTCGCTCAAGGGGCGACTCGTCGTGACCGCCGGTCTCGGCGGCATGAGCGGCGCTCAACCGCTCGCCGCGACGATGAACGAGGGTACGCTCCTGGCGGCCGAGGTGGACGAGGCGCGCATCGACAAGCGCCTCGCGACCCGCTACCTGGACGAGAAGCTGCACGGGATCGACGCCGCGATCGATCGCGCCGTCGCGCTCAAGGCGAAGGGCGAGGCGCGTTCGTTGGGCGTGGTCGCGAACGCGGCGGACCTGTTGGCCCGCCTCATCGAGCGGGGCATCGTCCCCGACGTGCTCACCGACCAGACCTCGGCCCACGACGAGCTCAACGGCTACGTCCCGAACCGGATGACGTACGCGCAGGCGCTGGAGCTGCGCCGGACCGATACCGCTCGGTACACGGTCGAGGCGTACCGCACGATGGCGGAGCACATGCGTTCGATGCTCGAGCTGCAGCGCCGCGGGGCGGTGACGTTCGACTACGGCAACAACCTGCGCGGCCAGGCGCAGAAAGCCGGCGTCGAGGACGCGTTCGAGGTGATCGGCTTCGTGCCGTTGTACATCCGCCCCCTGTTCTGCGAGGGGAAGGGGCCGTTCCGTTGGGCGGCGCTTTCGGGCGACCCCGCCGACATCATTCGCACCGACCGCGCGGTTCTCGAGATGTTCCCCCGCGACGAGGCGCTCGCCCGTTGGATCAGGATGGCGCAGGCGCGGGTGCAGTTCCAGGGCCTGCCGTCGCGGATCTGCTGGCTCGGCTACGGCGAGCGGGCCCGGTTCGGGCTCGCCATGAACGAATTGGTGGCCAGGGGCGAACTGGCGGCCCCGATCGTCATCGGGCGCGACCACCTCGACTCGGGGTCGGTCGCGTCGCCGAACCGCGAGACCGAGGGGATGCGCGACGGCTCCGACGCGATCGCGGACTGGCCGCTGCTCAACGCGCTCCTCAACACGGCCGCCGGCGCCACGTGGGTCTCGATCCACCACGGAGGCGGCGTCGGAATCGGCTACTCGCAGCACGCGGGCATGGTGGTGGTGGCCGACGGCACGCCGGACGCCGCCCGCCGGCTCGAACGCGTGCTCACGACCGACCCCGGCACGGGCGTGATGCGCCACGCGGACGCGGGGTACCCGGAGGCGATCGACTGCGCACGTCGAACCGGTATCAAGATCCCGATGCTGGGAGGCGGCGGACCGCGCTGAGGCTTGTGGGCTGCGCCGCCGCGATGCTGGCCGCGATCGCGGCGGGGCCGTGGCCGGGGCTGCCTGCGGGCTCGCTGCTGTGGCGTGTGCCGGTGGCCGCGGCGGCGCTGGCCCTCGCCTGGCCACGCATGCCGCGGCGCGCTCCGTGGATCGCGGCGATCGCGCTGTCGGCGCTCACGCTCGACGGGCTCCTGCCTGCTGCGCGCCCGGCCGGCGAGTTCGCGGCACGGGCCGACGCACAGTCGGCCCAGTTGCAGAGGTCGCTCGCCGGGCTCGCCGACGACGCGCGCCTGCACCGGCTCCTCAACCCGTCCGGCGGCGAAGCCGAGCCCGAAGCGCCGTTCCCGCTGGTGACCGCGGCCTGGCGAGCGTTGCCGTTCCGGGTCGACTCGCTGGTCGTCGTCGACGAGCACGGCCTCCCGGTCGCCTGGGCGGGTCCCGCCGCGCGCCTCCCGGTGCACCTCCGCCCGCTCGGCGAGCGTGCGGTCGCAGCGGAGCCGGGCGTCGGGACCGTATGGCTGTGGTGGCGGGAGAGCGTCTTCGAGAACGGACGCCCCCTCGGCGCGGTCCTTGCGGGCGCCGGGCTCTCGGAGGCCGGCGCGCGACATGCCCTGGGCGTGTGGGCGGGACGCGCGGCCTTGGTGACCCCGGCGCTGGACTCGCCGACGCCCGATCAAGCCGCCGGGCCGGCGCCCGCGCTCGGTTTCGAGGTTCATCGCACGGATGCCGTGCCCTGGAGCGCGCCCGGGCTGGCCGTGCTCGGTGCGATCGTGGTGTTGGCGGCCGGTCGCCGGCTGGTCGTCGCGGGCGCGCTCACGGGCGCCGTGCTGATCGTGCTGCCGCTCCTCGGCTGGATCGAGAGGGGTTGGTGGCTGGTCGGCGCCACGGTCGTGGCGGCGCTCGCGGCGCCGTACCTCCCGCGCCGATGGTGGACCCAGGCCCTCGGAGCGGCGGCGATCGGGGGGATCGCGTGGGCGCTGCCCGGCCTGTTCGACCTGCTCGGCATCGACCCGCTGCCCGAGCGCCTGCTCTGGCCCGGCGCGCTGAGGTGGGCGCTCGTGGTGGCGCTCGCGGTGTTGGTCCGCGCCGTCGCGCGGGACGGGCCCGGTGTTCCCATGCCGCTCCGAATTGCGAGCTGGCTCCCGCTCGTGGTCGCGGTGGCGAGGGCCGATGCGGTCCTGCTGGGGATCGGCGCCGCGGCGGTCGTCCTGCTGGGACTGCGCGGACGCGGGCTCCTGATGCCGGCGGTTGTGGTGGCCTGCCTCCTGGTGGCCGGCGACCAGGCGGCGCAGCGGATCGGGATCGTGGCGACGACCGAGGCGACGCTGGCCCGCCTGGAGAAGGTGGATGCACCGGCGCGCTCCCTCCTGGCGGCGCTTCCCGAGGACGCGATGACGACGATGACGCGGCTCGAGGCCGGGGAGCGGCTCGTGGTGCTCGGGCGGCTCGCGACCTGGCTCGGGCTGTCGGAGGTGCTGCCGGGCACGTCGCTGGTCCTCACCGATCCCAGCGGCGAGCAGGCGGGAAGCTGGGGGGAGGCCACGATCGCGGCCGAGGGCCTGCCCCGCGAGCTCGCGTCGCGGACCCTGCACAACGGCTGGCAGGTGGCGATCCTCGCCCCACCGGCCCCCAACGACCTCCTGGCCGGCCTGGGTGAGGCCGGCATCGAGGCGCCGGTGGCCGTGTTCGACCGGTCGGGGGCGCCGAGCAGTCGAGGCGCCACATTCCGCCCGCTGTCGCCGGCCGTCGTGGGGAAGGCGCTGGCCGAAGGGCGGAGCTGGGGCAGGGTCGGGGTCGGGGAACGCGAATTCTCGGCCTACCTGCGGGCCCGTCACGATGCCGTGCTCGCCGTCCCGTGGCTGCGGCCGCCCATGGCGGAGTCCGGTCTGCTGGTCGCCGCTCTGACGCTGTGGGGCGTCTTCCCCCTCTCGTTGTGGGAGGGGCGGCGAAGGTGGCTCACGTGGTGGGCGGAACGCCGCACCTTCGGCGGCAGGATGCGCGTGCTCTCGGTCGCCGCCGCGGTGCTGCCCGTGCTGCTGCTCGGTCAGCTCCTCCCGTTGCAGTGGGACCGCCAGCAGCAGAAGGCGCGTCTCGAGCTCGCCCGCGCGGTGAGCCAGTTGCTCGCGACCGCCCGATGGGAGGAGGGGACCTCATGGCTGGTGCGGGAGCTGGGCGGTGCCGTGGCGGTCTACCGCTCCGGCCGGCTCATCTCGTCGACCCGGCCCGACCTGGCCGCAATCGGCAGGATCCCATGGCTCCCGCCGTCCGAGGCGTACGTCCGCTCCGTTCGCGGCTGGAGAGAACCGGTGGTGGTGAGCGGCGACGAGACGACCGGCGTGTTCGCACCGATGCGCGGCGCCGAGCCGGTGATCGTCGGCGTCGTGGGCCTGCGGCTGCAGGCGCTCGGACGCAGCCCGTCGCCGGGCGAGTGGTTCGTGGTGACCGGCATCCTCGCCATGCTGGTGGCGCTCGCGACGGCCGAGCGCCTGGGGCGCCGGCTGGGGCGGCCGCTTCGCCGACTTGTCGGCGCCGCCCACCGATTGGAGCGCGGCGAGCCGATCGCCGGGCTCGACACCGGCGGCGACGAGGACGTGGAGGCGCTCGGGCGTGCCTTCACCGCGATGGCGCGCGAGGTGCAGCGACGCGAGGAGGCGCTGCGCCGGGGGCGCAACATGCTGGAAACGGTTCTGGGCACGCTCTCGGCCGCGGTTGTCGTGGCGGACGCCTCCGGCGAGATCCGGCTGTTCAATCCGGCGGCGAAGCTGCTCCTGGGCGACGCCCGCACGATCCCTTCCCTTGCGGCGAGGTTCGCGCCCGAAGTGGCGGAGATGGCGGCGCGGGCGGCGGGAGGCGAGAGGGCCGAGGGCACGGTCCACCCGGCCACGTCGCCCGAGGCGCTCTGGCGAGTTGCGGCCTTGCCCCTGCCGGGCGGCGAGACCCTGGTTCTCGTGGTGATGGAGGATCTCTCGGAGCTGGCGCGAGCGGAGCGTCTGTCGTCGTTTGCCGAGCTTGCCCGCATCGCGGCCCACGAGGTCAAGAATCCGCTCACCCCGATCCGTCTATGGGCCGAGGAGCTCAAGGCGGCAGTCGCGCGAGGCCCCGAGGCGCTGGTTCCGATCGCGCAGGTCGCCGCCCAGCAGATCCTGGAGCGGGCGGAGCATCTGCGGCAGGTGGCGCAGGGGTTCTCGAACCTCGTCGCGCTCGAGCACTGGGAGGCACAGCCGATCGAGCTCAAGGCGCTGGCGGCCGAGGTGCTCGCGGAGTACGAGGTCTTGAGGCAGCGGGGGGTGCTCGTGAGCCTGGTCGGGGACGAGGCCGAAGTCGTGGCCGATCCGCAGTGGATTCGGCGCGCGCTGCGCCACCTCCTCGAGAACAGCGCCAGGGTCCTCTCGGGACGCACGGGGGAGATCGTGGTGAGGGTGCGCGCGGCGGAGCGGCAAGCCGTGCTGTCGGTGCGCGACACCGGAGGCGGGGTCGCGGCCGAACTGCTCGGCCGGCTGTTCGAGCCGCACTTCTCGACGACGAGCGAGGGCAGCGGGCTCGGTCTCGCGGTGGTCCACCGGGTCGCGACCAGGGCCGGCGGCACCGTCGAGGCGCGCAACGTCCAGGGCGGATTCGAGGTTCGCCTGGTGTTCCCGCGCCGCGGGTGAGGCTGGTAGCATGAGCCCAATGCGGAGATGGCGCCTGGCGTTGCCCGTAGCACTGCTGCTCGCGGCGGCGGCCGGCGGCCAGCCGGTCCGTTCCCTCACGCACCGCATCTGGCTGTTGGCCGGTGTCCCCGACGACGCCACGCTGGGCGCCTTGCGCGCCGCGGGCGTCAACGCCCTCGTCCTGCCCGTCGGGCGCGTCGAGGTGAGCGGCGCCTCGTCGCGGCTCACGCTCACGCCGTTGCCGGATCTGGGCCCGCTGTCGGGATGGCCGGTGACGGCGCTGGTCTGGGTGCAGGGCTCCGGCCAGTCGAGCGGCGACGCCGGCGCGTTCGTGGACCAGCTCACGCCGGTGGTGCGGGAGGTGCACGGGGGCGCCGGGTTGGTCCTGGCCTCGCCGCGGTTCTTCCCGGGGTTCGTTCCGTTCGCCGGCCGTGTGGCGGCGCGCTTGGGCCAGAGGGTCGAAGTCGCGCTCCCGGCCGCCGACCTCGCGCAGCACGTGCCTCCGGGAGGCTGGCCGCGGCTGGGCGTCGTCGCGGTTGCGTTCGGAAACCCGGCGGCGCTCGGGTTCCCGCCGTCCACCCTCCAGGACGATCTGACTGCGCTCGATGCGCTGGACAGCTCACGGGTCTCGTACCGGGCCGCGATCGTCGTCGAACCGCGGTCCGAGCCGGCGCCGGGAGCTGCGGGTGTGTCGTTGGCGTTGGTCGCGGGGGCCGAAACCGCGACCTACACGCCGGGAGAGCGCGGCGACGACTTCAAGCTCCATCGGCCCGTCGACTGGGGTGGCGTGCCGGTGGCGGCCGGTCAGACGATCACCGTGGAGGTCGTGGACACGGCGCGCTACCACCGCGACCTCGGGTTACTCCTGCGGCCGGTCCGTCCGCGCCTCGACGGGTGGGACACGGCCGGGCTGCCGAGGCCCGAGCCGGCTCTGGGGATGAGCCGCGAGGCGCTCCTCGATTACCTCCGGGGCGGCAGTCCCTACCCTCGCCCCCAGGTCGAGGTCGAGTGGGCCGGTCCGACGGCGGTCCGCGTCGCGCTTGCCAACCCGACGGCGCAGACGGGCGCGATCGCCACCACGGGCAACTGGGTGGAGTTGCGTTTTTCGGGGACCGAGGTGCGCGACGTCCAGCTCGGCGACTTCGCGGGGATGGAGTTCGGGCGGATCGCCGGGGACGGCGTCTGGCACCGGACCGTGGCGCGGGACGCCTCCGCGCTCCGCCTTTACCTCGCCCTCCTGCCGCCCAGAGCCAGAGTGGGCGGCGCGCTGGTCACCTTTCTCACTCGGCCTCGCGAGGTGCGGAGCCGCTGGAGGGTGCGCCTGGGCGACGGCGGCGACGCGACCGGTCAACTCGAGGCCGCCTCGGTCACGACGCGCTGATCGAGGCCAGCAGCTCCACCACCGCGTCCGCCCCGCCGACCCGAATCCCGTCGGCCAGCAGCCACGCGCTCACTGAGTCGCGGCCGACCCGTAGGTCGCCGCAGAGCACGCCCCCGCGCTCGACGACCCCGGTGACCGTGGCGACCTCGCCGCGCCGCGCCAGGGCGAACCCAGGCGCCCCGCGGACCAGCCTGCGGACCGGCTCCAGGCCGAGCTCGGCGCCGCAGCGGACACGGATCGTGGCCAGGTGGCCGTGAAACACGCCGGCGTCGACGACGTGGAGGGTGTGGTCCATCGCGGGGAACAGCTCGGCGAGCTGTGCGGCGAGGGCGGCGGATCGCTCTCCCGGCGCCGGGGCCAGGTCGAAGGCGAGCACCGCCGGCAGGCGGCCGGCCCTCTTCAACGGGTGGCCGGAAAGGCGCGCTGCGCCCTGGGCGGCGAGCTCCTCGAGGCCTCCCGTTCCGTGGGTTGCCGCCGGACAGAGCACGGTGAGGACCAGCGCGTCCGGCGCGAGAGGCGCGAACGCGGCGACCAGGCGCACCGGCGCGGCGAGGGCGGGGTCCACGAGGTGGTACCAGGGTCGTTTGGGACGCTCTCTCGGCGGCGCGTCGATGACGCAGCGGGCGTCATCGCCGGCGACCCCCGGCTGGCTGGCATCGACCAACGCGACGGTCGGATTGGCGCGCAACCAGGCGAGGACCGCGCTCGCGGTCGCGGCGGAGGCCGGCGGCGCCGTCACGACGAGCGCCGTCGTCCCTGCGAGCTCCTCCGGGTCGACGAGCGGCTCGACGAGGACGGCCTCGCCGCCGAGATCGGCGATCAGGTGCTCGGGATCCTCTCCGGTGTGGAAGTACCGGTGGCGCGCCGACGGGAACGCCCGAGCGACCCGGGTCGCGACGTCGCGTCCCAACAAGGACGTGGGGTCAAGGACCGTCAGCGTGAGTGGATGGGTCATGGGCACTCGTCACCTGCATCGGTGGCGCCACGGTTCCGACGACGGGCCTGCGGCGGAGGCGCCGGAGGAGGTAGCCGGCCGGGCCGGCCACCAGGTAACCCCCGAGCAGGAGCGCAAGCGCCGGCACCGTGGTAAACACGACCGCCGCGACGACGGCGGCGATCACGAAGAACGCGGCCGCCGGCCATCGCTGGCGGAGGTCGTAATCCTTGAACGAGCGGTAGGGGACCGTCGACACCATCAGCACGGAGACGAGGAAGACGAAGATCGAGGCTGCCACCGCGAGCGGCCTGTCGACGACGACCTCGAGGTTGACGGCGACCAGGACCATGAGCGTGAGCGCCCCAGCCCCGCAGGGGATCGGGAGGCCGGTGAAGAAGCGACGGTCGGCGGTCGCCGCCTTGACGTTGAAGCGCGCCAGGCGGACGGAGCCGGCCACGAGGAAGAGGAACGCCGCCGCCCAGCCCCAGTGGCCGACGCCGCGCAGGCCCCACTGGTAGGCGAGGATCGCGGGCGCCATGCCGAAGCTCACGACGTCCGCGAGCGAGTCGTACTCCTTGCCGAACTCGGAGGTGGAGTGCGTGAGACGCGCGATCCGCCCGTCGAGACCGTCCAGGAACCCCGCAATGAGGATGAGGTAGCCGGCACGCTCGAGCTGGTCGTGAAGGGCGTACAGCACCGCGGCGAAGCCGCAGAGCATGTTCCCGACGGTGAACAGCGACGGGAGGAGGTAGATCCCGCGCCGCAGCGATTCGCGCGCGGGGCGCCGCATCGCCCGGCGCCGGCGCGGCCGGCCCGGCCTCATGAACGTCCCTGCGGCGACAGCCGCGCCACCGGAGTCACGCCGGCCCGCGTACGTTCGCCAGGCGCGATCACGATCCGGGCGCCGTCGGGCAGGAACAGGTCGACGCGGGACCCGAACTTGATGAGGCCCACACGGCCCCCCCGCTCCACCCGTCGGCCCTCGACGACGTCGCAGACGACGCGGCGCGCCAGCGCGCCGGCGATCTGCTTGTAGGCGACCGTTCCGAGTTCGCCCTCGATGACCACGAAGCTGTGCTCGTTCAGCTCCGACGCCTTGTCCCGGAACGCCGGGAACTTCCGGCCCGGCACGCAGCGGGCCTCGCGGACGGTTCCCGAAATGGGGGACCGGTTGACGTGCACGTTGGCCGGGGACATGAAGATCGAGACCTGCTGCCCCAGCCCGCGCTCGGCCATCGCCGCCGGAGACGGCCCGACGGAGAGCACCTTGCCGTCGGCGGGGGCGAGTACGGCCGCGGCCGGGGCGTCGGAGTGGCGTGCTGGGTCGCGGAAGAACGCAACGCAGGCCAGCGCCGCCAGCCACAAGACGACCGCGACGGCCGGGTATCCGAACACCCAGGCGAGGATGCCGGCGAGGGACGGGACCAAGACGAACGGGTAGCCTTCTGGGGCGAACGGCACCATCGGGCGCTTACTTGGTGCTGTGACTTCGGAGGCGGACTTCCATCTGATCCTTGAGCTGGAGCTTCTCCTTCTTGAGGAGCTTCTCCTCCTGCTCCTCCTCGTTGGTGAGCCAACCCTTGCGGGCCAGCTCCTCCAGACGCTGAGCACGCTTCCTGTGTTCGTCGAGGAGCCGACGGTACTCGGGGTCCTGCGCCGCAATCTCCTCGCGGACCTGCTGCGTCGAAGCCATGGTCACCTCCGAGGTTGTCGGGATGCCGGCCACATCCGCTGAGATGCTAGCACACCAGCGGGGGCTAGAATTCGGCGATGGAGGAGATCCGGTTCGCCTGCGACGCGATGCTCGGCCGGCTCGCCCGATGGCTGCGTTTTGCGGGTTTCGACGCCGCGTTCGAGCCCTCCATCGGTGACGCCGCGCTGGCCGGACGGGCGCGCGCGGAGGGGCGCTGGCTGCTGACGTGCGACCGCGGGCTGGCGGCGGCGGCCGGCCCCAGGGTCGTGCTGCTGCGGGGCCGCCGGGCAGCCGACCAGGTCGCCGAGCTCCGCGCTCGCCTGCCGCTCACCGTCGACCGCGGGCGCTTCTTCACCCGCTGCTCGTGCTGCAACCGGTCGCTCGCGGCCGTGGCCGCCGAGGCGGTGCGGAACCGTGTGCCGCCGTACGTCGCAGCGCATGCCGACCGGTTCGTCGCCTGCTCCGGGTGCGGGCGGGTCTATTGGCCGGGCAGCCACACGGGCCGAATCGCCCGTCAGCTCGAGGCGTTGTTCTCGGAGTAGGTCCCGAGGTACAGCGTCAACACCATGTGCGTCAGTACGTTGAGCGCTCAACCTTCGGCAATCACGAGCGCGACCGCGGACCCGCCGCCGGCGAGGCCGCCGACCAACGCGCGGCGCGGACGTGTCACGAGCGCCGGGAATCCGGCCGCCGCCAGGTGGGCGGGCACGCCCCAGGACGGGAGGACGTCGCCGGCCACCGCGGCCGCCGCCGCCAGGACGCGGAGCGCGCCGCCCGCGGCCCCCTCGCCCAGACGTTCGGTCACGCCCAAGGCGGCGGGCCGGTGCCGCCCGAAGAGCGACTCCATGGCACACGCCTCCAGCTCGGCAAGGGCCGGCAGGCCGTTGGCGAGCGAGACGAGGAGGTCGACGTCGTGCGCGCCGAGCCCCGCGCGCCGGAGCGCCTGGTCGCAGGCGGCCGCCAGCGACCCGGGGTCGGCCGGGTAACGGTACGGCGCTGCGCCCGCGGCCGCGGAGCCCCACCCCGCGACCGCCGCGAGAGGCCGGGGACCGGGCGAGAGTGCGAGCGCCATCACGGCGGCGCCCTCGCCGAGCACCATCCCCGGCCGCTCCGGCGTCCGCAGCGCGCCCAGGCGCGCGTACCCCTCGGCGTTGAGCCAATCGCCCTCGTCGACGCCGCAGGCCAGCACGGCGTCGGCGCGCCGATGGCGCAGCAGCCGGGCCGCCTCGGCGACTGCGCGCAATCCCCCGGCCTGCTTTTCGGCGAACGTCAGGTTGGGACCGGCCAGGCCGTCCAGGATGCCGATCTGGCTCGCGGGCGCGTTCGCGACCGTGGACGGGAACTGCGCGGGCGGCGCTTCCTCCGGGGAGGCTTGGAACACGGCCCGCAACACCTCCACTAGGGCGGACGTGCCGGCGTTCCAGGTGCCTGCCGTCACGCCGACCCGCTCGCCCGGCCACGGGAGCGGCGCGCCGAGAGCGGCGAGCGCCTCGCGCGCCGCGACGGCCAGCAGGCGCGAAGGCCGGTCGAGCCTGCGGGCGGCGAGCGGCGGCAGGATGCCCTGCGTCGAGAAGCCCCTGCACGTGGCCACTGGCAGCGTCGGTCCATCCGGCCGCTCGAGACCGACCACCGGCTGCCATTCGGGATCGGCGAGTGCCGCGAGCAGCGCCGGGACGCCGGTTCCCGCCGGCGTCACCGCCCCCACGGCGCGCACCCAGACCGTCGCCGCGTTCATGCGACGCGTCCCATGACGAGCACCGCGGAGTTGCCGCCGAAGGCGAACGACGACGACAGCGCGAGGTCGACCCGCCGTTCCCTGCCGGTCCCTGGGACCGGGTCGATCGGGCAGGCCGGGTCGGCTTCGCCGAACCCCACGGTCGGCGGCAGGGTCCCGCGGGCGATGGCCAGCGCCGTGAGCGCCGCCTCGAGGCCGCCGGCGGCGCACAGGCAGTGGCCGAGGGCCCCCTTGACCGAGGACACCGGCACCTCCGGGAGGCGCGCGCCGAAGACGCGTCCGTACGCGGCGCACTCGGCCGGGTCGTTCTGCTCCGTGGCGGTGCCGTGCCCGTTGATGTAATCGACGTCCGACGCCTCGACCCCGGCGTCGGCGAGGGCGGCGCGCAGGGTCCGCTCCCAGGCGGCGCCCGACGGCTCCGGCTGGGTCATGTGAAAGGCGTCGTTGGTGACGCCGAAGCCGAGCACCCGCGCGTACGGCCGCGCGCCCCGCTCGCGGGCGTGGTCGGCCTCCTCCACCACCAGGACCGCGGCGCCCTCGCCGAGCGAGAGCCCCCGCCTGCGCAGGTCGAACGGGCGTGCCGGCGCCGGGTCCACCGCGTGCAGCGAGTTGAAGCCGGCGTAGGTCAGGCGGCACAGCGCGTCGGCGCCGCCGGCGAGCGCGACGTCCGCCTCGCCGTCGCGCACCATCTCGGCGGCGAGGCCGACCGCGATCGTCGAGGATGAGCAGGCCGTCGTAACGGTGATCCGCGGCCCGGTGAGAGCGAACGCCTGACCGACGCGGTCGGAGGCGGCGTCCTGCGGGACCTCGACGAGTTCGCCGAGGCCGCGGGTCCGAGGGCCGCCGGCGAGACGCCGAGCGACGAACGCTTCGGCCTCGAAAAGCCCCGAGGTTCCGCCGCCGAAGACCAGCGCCCAGGGGCGGGGCGCGACCCCCTCGGCCACCCCCGCGTCCGCCAGCGCCGCGGACGCGGCGGCGAGGGCGAACCGGCTGGCGCGGCTGCTGTGGCGCAGCACCTCCAGCGGCAGCGCCGGCAGGGCGAGCCGGGCGTCGTCGACCTGAGCGGCGATGTGGGTCCGGTACCCGGTGGTGTCGAAGAGCGTGAGCGGTCGGATCCCCGTTTCGCCTGCCAGCAGTCGCCGCCACGTGGTCGCACGGTCGCCGAGGGCCGACAGGAGCCCGACGCCGGTGATCCAGGCCTCGCGCATGCGGCGCGCAGTATAGCGGAGGGGGCCGGACGCCCGTGGTCGGCGGCACGGTCCCGGCGGCCGAATCCCGTACGCCGATGCTCGGTTCTCGTCCGGCGGCGGGGCTTCGGCGCTGCAACCCGAGCCGCCGTCGCTCGTAAACACGCATGGTTACCTACCGGTCGGTAGTCGCTTGACTCCCGGTTCGTTGTGGATATACTTACCGGTAGGTAGGCACCGGGCTCGTACCGGCCGGTGCCTCCTGCTTGAAGGAGGCTGGCATGAATGCGGTACTCGGAACACCGGTGCACCACGAGGACAGCGCTCGGGGACGCCTCATGAAGGCCGCGATCGCGCTGTTCGCCCGCAAGGGGTACGCGAGCACCACGGTGCGCGAAATCGTCGCCGCGGCCGGTGTCACGAAGCCGGTTCTCTACTACCACTTCGGCAACAAGGAGGGGATCTTCCGCACGATGATGCAGGACGCGCTCGCCGAGTACGAGCTGACGGTCGCGGCCGCTCTCGGCCCCGGCGGCACGGCCAGAGACCGGGTGCTCCGGTTTCTCGACGGCGTCATGCGTCTGATCCTCGAGCACCTCGACGTCATGCGGGTCGTGGATGCGGTGTACTACGGCCCCCCCGGCGGGTCGCCGTCGTTCGACTTCGAGGCGATCCACGGGCGCTTCAAGGACACCTTGGTGGGTCTCGTCCGCGAGGGGATCGAGGCGGGCGAGTTCAAGGCCGGCGACCCCGAGGACGTGGCGTGGGCGCTCGTGGGCCCGTTCGAGGTCGCGCGCGGGATGAGCCTCTGCCACCCCGAGCTGGACTTCGGCCGGGCGCGGCTCGCGCGCCTCGTGGAGATCGTGTTCGACGGTGTCTGCATCGATTGCGAAAAGGAGCTTGGGCGATGAGAACGATGACGAGGACGATGACGACGGCAGCGGCGCTGGGCTTGACGCTCGTGACGCTCGGCTGCTCGGCCAAGGGCGAGGGCCAGGAGACCAAGGGCGGCAAGCCGCCCGTGGCGGTGGACGTGACGACGGTGGCCGCGACGAGGCTGGACCAGGCGATCGAGGTGGTCGGCACCCTGGAGCCGAAGTTCTTCGCGGACGTCAAGTCCGAGTTCACGGCGGTGGTCGAGGAGGTCTACGTGACCCAGTGGGTCCACGTGGACAAGGGCACGCCGCTCGCCAAGCTCGATACGCGCGAGGCCGACGCGACGCTGCGGGCGGCCAAGGCCACGGCGTTGCAGGCCGAGGTCAGCTCGACGCGCGCCCGGCGTGAGGTCGAGCGAGCGGTCAAGCTCAAGCAGAGCGGGCTGCTCACCCAGCAGGGTCTGGACGACGCCCGTTCGGCGGACGAGGCCGCCCAGGCCGCGGCCCAGGCGGCCGCGCCCAGCTCGCCGCGGTGGAGGCCCGCTACGCCAAGTCCGTGATCCGTTCGCCGATGGCCGGAACCGTCGCGTTGCGGGCGGTCAACGTCGGCGACCGCGTCGAGAACATGGGCAGCGGCGACCCGATGTTCCGGATCGTCGACAACGCCGTGCTCGAGCTGACGGTGCTCATCCCGTCGGGACGGTCCGCAGCGGTGCGGGTGGGCCAGGAGCTCGACTTCACGGTCGACGCGTATCCCGGTCGGACGTTCGCCGGACGCGTGATGCACATCAACCCGTCGGCCGACCCGGTCTCCCGCTCGGTCAAGGTGATGGCGGACGTCGCCAACCCGACCGGTGACCTGCGGGGCGGCACCTTCGTCAAGGGACGTCTCCGCACCGGCCAGCGCGAGGGGGTGCTCCAGATCCCGCGGGTCGCGCTGCTCTCGTGGGACGTCGAGCACGGCACCGGCGAGGTCTTCGTCGTCACCGGCGACACCGTCGAGCGCCGCACGGTGCACACGGGCGTGGCCACCGGCGACGTCGTCGAGGTGGTCTCGGGCGTCGCCGCGGGCGAGAACGTGGTGACCCGCGGGGGGTTCAACGTCCGGCCGGGCGACCGGGTCCTGGCCGCTCCGGCGCAGGGGGTCTAGCCCATGTTCCTCTCGAACGTTTCGATCAAACGGCCGGTGTTCGCCACGGTGTTGATCCTCGCCCTCGTGACGCTCGGCCTGTTCTCCTGGCGCCGCCTCCCGATCGACATGATGCCCGACGTCGAGATCCCGGTCCTCTCGATCCTCACCGAGTTCCCGGGCGCGTCACCGGAAACGGTCGAGCGCGAAGTGACCAAGCGCATCGAGGAGGCCGTCAACCCGATCTCGGGCGTCAAGCACGTGCAGTCGGTCTCCCGCGAGGGGCTCTCGAGCGTGATCGTCGAGTTCAACCTCGAGGTCAAGATCAACGACGTGTCGCAGGAGGCTCGCGCCAAGATCAACGCGATCCGCCGCGAACTGCCGGAGACGATGAAGGAGCCGGTGATCCAGAAGTTCGACTTCAACGCGATGCCCATCGTGTCGCTGGCGGTGCGTTCCAACATGCTCAACCCCCGCGACCTGACGACGCTCGCCGACCGCAAGATCAAACGCCGCCTGGAGAGCATCGCCGGGGTCGCGAAGGCCAAGCTCATCGGCTCCTCGACCCGCGAGGTCGCGGTGAACCTCGACCCCGCCCGCCTGGACGCGCTCGGCATGGGCGTCGACGAGGTCGTGGCCGGTCTGCAGGCCGAGAACGTCAACACGCCTCTGGGCCGTCTCGACCGCGGCAACACCGAGATGCCCCTGCGCGTGTCGGGCAAGCCCAAGGACGCGGCCGACTACCCCAACATGGTGATCGCACGGCGCGGCACCCAGCCGGTCACGCTCGGCGACGTCGCCACGGTGGTCGACACCGTAGAGGAGCAGCGCACGCTCGCCCTCATCAACGGCGAGCCGGCGGTCGCACTCGACATCACCAAGCAGACCAAGGCCAACACCGTCGAGGTCGTCGACGCGGTCAAGAAAGCGGTCGCGGAACTCCGCCTCGAGATGCCCCAGGGGACCGAGATCCAGGTCGTGCGCGACACCTCGGGGTTCATCCGCGAGTCGGTGGCCGACGTCCAGACGACGCTCGTCCTGGGCGGCCTTCTCACCATCCTGATCGTGTTCTGCTTCCTGAACTCGTGGCGGTCGACCGTGATCACCGGCCTCACGCTCCCGATTTCGGTGATCTCGGCGTTCATCGTCATGTACTTCCTCAATATGACGCTCAACACCCTGACGCTGATGGCGCTCTCGCTTGCGATCGGTCTCTTGATCGACGACGCGATCGTGGTGCGGGAGAACATCGTGCGGCACCTCGAGCACGGCCAGGACCACCTCACGGCCGCGCGCGAGGGCACGAACGAGATCGGACTCGCGGTGCTCTCGACCTCGCTGTCGATCATCGCGGTGTTTGTCCCGGTCGCGTTCATGAAGGGGATCATGGGCCGGTTCTTCTTCCAGTTCGGCATCACGGTCGCGTTTGCGGTGGCGGTTTCTCTCTTCGTGTCGTTCACGCTCGACCCAATGCTGTCGTCGCGTTGGTACGACCCGGACATCGAGAGGAAGGGCAAGCGCAACCTGCTCCAGCGGGGGCTCGACGTCTTCAACGCGTGGTTCGAGCGCAGCGCCGACGGCTACAAGCGCGTCATCGGCTGGGCGCTCGACCATCGCGCGGTGGTGCTCGGTTCCGCGGCCGTCGCGTTCGCCGCGGGCGTTGCCATCTTCGCCGTGCTGCAGACGGAGTTCATGACGCCCTACGACCAGGGCGAGTTCATGATCAAGTTCAAGAGCGCGCCCGGCGCCTCGTTCGTCGAGACTCGCGGCCGCCTCGACGCCGTGCTCAAGGCGCTCGGAGAGTACGGGGAGATCAACTATACGTACGCCTCGATCGGCGCCGGGGATTCCGACACCGTCCGCGACGCGACGGTTTTCGTGAAGCTGAAGAGCACCCGGGGCCATGCGGTCAAGGTGAAGCGGTTCGTGCCGATCGTCAGGGCTCGTCTCGAGAAGATCCCGGGAATCGTGCTCTCGGTCCAGGAGGAGCCCGACGCGTTCCAGAAGCCCCTCCAGGTCGCCGTCAGCGGCGACGACATCCCGACGCTCAAGCGGTACGCCTCCGAGCTCAGGTCCCGCCTGTACTCGGTGCCCGGCATCGTGGACATCGAGGCCTCGATGGAGCAGGACCTCCCTGAGTACCGGCTGATCGTGAACCGCGAGCGCGCCGCCGCCTCGGGCCTGGGCACGGGCGCCGTGGCGACCACGCTCGGCGTTCTGGTGGGCGGTCAGGCCGTCTCGACGTACGAGGACGACGCCGGCGAGGCCGTGAACGTCCGGTTGCGCCTGCCCGCGGTTCTCCGGCAGGACGTAACCCAGGTCGGCGACCTGCGGATGTCCGTGCCGGCGAAGGGCGGGACGGCGCTGGTGCCGCTCGCCGACCTCGTGTCGTTCACGCGTGCGACCTCGCCGGCCGAGATCAACCGCCGCGACCTCGCGCGCCAGGTGGTCGTGGACGCCAACCTCGAGAACCTTCCGCTCGGCACGGCGGGCGAGAAGGCGCTGCAGGCCGCCGGGGCGCTCAAGCTCGCGCCCGGCTACAAGCTCGTCATGCAGGGCGACACCGAGATGATGGTCGAGTCGTTCGGCTACATGGCCGAGGCGCTCCTGCTGGCCGTGATCTTCGTCTACCTGATCCTCGCGGCGCAGTTCGAATCGTTCATCGACCCGCTCGCGATCATGCTCTCGCTGCCGCTGTCGATCGTCGGCATGGCCGGCATGCTGTTCATCACGGGCGACACCATCAGCATCATGTCGCTCATCGGCCTCATCATGCTGATGGGCCTCGTGACCAAGAACGCGATCCTGCTCGTGGACTTCACGAAGGTGCTGCGGCGACGGGGGATGGACCGCCGCGAGGCGTTGATCACGGCGGGGCGGACGCGGCTGCGGCCGATCATGATGACGACCTCCGCGATGATCTTCGGGATGCTGCCGCTGTTCTTCGCGCTCGGCAAGGGCGCGGAGTTCCGCGCGCCGATGGCGCGGGCGGTCGTCGGCGGCTTGATCACCTCGACGCTGCTCACCCTGATCGTCGTGCCGGTCGTCTACGCGTTCCTCGACGACTTCGCGGCCTGGCTGCACCGGAAGATGGCGGGCGCCAAGGCCGAGGCGCACGTGGCGGCCGCCGGCGCTGCCGCGCTCCTCGCCGTCGCCCTCCTCGGTTCGTCGTTCGCACCGCCCGCCCTCGCGCAGCCGGCTCCGAACGCAACGATTGCTCCTCTCACCGACCTGCAATTGGGTGCGGGGAACGGACCCCGGACCCCGGAGCCCGGACCCCGGCTTCTGACCCTCGACCAGGCCCTGACGATCGCGGCGGAGAAGAACTACGACGTGAAGAAGGCCGAAGAGTACCGCCGGTGGCTTTCGGCGCGCTACGTCGAGGAGCGGGCCGCGGCGCTACCGCACCTCGCAGTAGGCGCTTCCGCGGGGCGGTACTACGACGCGGGCCAACAGGACTTCTTCAAGGACCTCCCCGCGGAGTTCCGAGCCCTCGTCGCGTTCCAGCAGGACGTCCGCTCGGCGCAGGTCACGCTCAACCAGGCGGTGTTCACCTGGGGGCAGGTCGGCGCCGCAATGCGCGGGGCCAAGTGGGCGCTGGCCACGGGCGACGACCAGCTGCGGCGGTTCCAGCAGGCGGTGCGGCGCGATGTGACGGCGGCGTTCTACGACGTGCTGCTCGCCAAGGAGTTCGCGTCCATCACCGGAGAGACCGTCGACCAGCGGCAGCGGCACCTCGAGGAGACGCGGAAGCGGTACGCGCTGGGGACGGCCACCGACTACGACGTCCTCTCGGCGGAGGTCGCGCTGGCGAACGCCAGGCCGGACGCGATCAGCGCGGTCAACACGGTGCGCACGGCCCGTGAGCGGCTGCGCTTCCTGCTCGCCGAGGATGGCGAGGTGGACGCCACGGGGACGCTCCAGACGGAGGTCGCACCGCCGCCGAAGTACGAGGACGTCATCGCGGACGCGCTCGCCCACCGCCCCGAGCTGGCGACGAGCGACCACACGCGGCGGGCCCAGATGGAGCTGGTGAAGATCAACGGCGCCAACGACCGGCCGCGCCTCGATCTGCAAGGCGCCTACGGCGTGAAGAACCTGCAGGTCTTCGACCAGAGCTCGCGCGGGAAGACGTGGAGCACGGCACTGGTGTTTTCGTTCCCGTTCTTCGACGGCCTCAAGACACGCGCACGGGTGACGCAGGCGAAGAGCGACCTGCGGACCATGGAGCTCGGCGAGGCCCAGCTCCGCGACGGCATCTCGCTCGAGGTTCGCCTCGCGGTCGACCAGGCCGCGAAGTCGGCCGAGATCGTGCGCGCGCTCTCGAGCACCGTTGACCAGGCCGAGAAGCTCCTGACGATGGCCGAGAAGGGGTTCGAGTTCGGGGTCAAGACCAAACTCGAGGTGGACGACGCGCTGCTCAACGTGCGCGCCGCCCGCGGCAACCTCGCCTCCGCCCAGCGCGACTACCGCGTCGCCCTGGTCAACCTGGCCTGGGTCGCCGGCACGCTCGGGGAGACGCCCGCAAGCTCGTAGGAACAAAGCTCGGGGCACAGGAAGACTCAGAATCCCGAACCGACGATGGCGACTCGGCCCGGCTCGCTGGGCGCTGTGTCCTCCCGGACGCCCGTGCCCGGACCCGTCGCCCTCAGCGCCGTTTGCCGGCGGGCGCGGGGAACATCCCGGCGCCGGGGCGGCGCTGCTCCCAGGGGGAGATCCACTTCGAGCGCGGGTCGCGATCCTCGGCGGCGGTCTGCTCGCGCTCCTCGGCGGGCGCCCAGGGCTCGGCCTTCTTTCGCGTCGTGGCGTCGATCGCGTCGAGCTCCCTGTGGGCGATCGCGCGGATGTCCTTGCGCAGCCCCTGCTCGGCGATCAGCTCGGTGAACTTCCGCCGGCCGTCCACGAGGTCCGCGACGTACGCCTCGATCTGCTCGTCCGAGTAGTAGTTGTGCTCGTCGTACTGGGCGAGCTCGGTGCCCTCGGCCTTGACCACGTACTCGGTGCCGAGCCGCCCCTTTGCGTACTCGTTGGTGCCGCGCAGGTCGCCGCGCTGCAGCGCCGCCATGAGGTCGATCGGAACGCGGGTGACCTTGCGGACCTGCTTCTTCTTTCCGGTCGCCTTGTCGACCTCGATAATCTCGCCCATCCCGCCGGTGTTGTACTGGAAGAAGTGCACCTTGCCCGGATAGCGAGCGACGAGGTCCATGACGATGTCGTAGAACACGTTCACCTTGCGCCCCTGCGCGCCGACGATGAAGTCGTCCATCCCGACGATACGGACGCTGTCGCCGGCCCTGGCGGGGACGGTCGCGAACGAGTGCGTGGACTCGCCCCACAGGTACGCCATCACGCCCTGCTCGGGGGTGAGACGCTGCGCGAACGGCATGATCGTGCCGCGCCGGGTGATGAACGCGAACGCGATCCCGTCCACCTCCTCGAGGTTGGCGGTGTTGATCGTGTCCGCGCAGATCGACTCCATTTTCCTGCCGCGCTTGACCTTGAGCTCGCGGCGGTCGAGCACGCCGCGGCCGTTCTCGCCGAGGCGCTCGTCGAGGAAGTCGATCTTCCCCTTGGCGTCGACCATGACGTTCTCGAGCAGCGCCGTGTGGTGCACGAGCGCGTTGTACATCGCCTCCTGGAGCCGCACGTCGACGTCGGTCTTGACGTAGAACCCGAGCTCCGTGCCGTACGAGGACCCGTCGCGGCGCAGGAAGACGATGTCGTCCTGGGACACCCAGGTGCCCTCGCCGTGGGCCGAGTCGAGGCCGAGCTGGTGGCAGCTCCACGTGGACTTGCCGGTCGCGGTGAGGCCGAACATGAACACCGCGTATGTCTTGAGCTTGCCGCTCGAGGCGTCCCTGGCGCGCACGAGCTTGGTGCCGGCGTGCAGGCCGAGCATCCCGCGCCCGTCGGCGCGGAACATCCCCTGGCGCAGGAACCCCTTCTTGCACTCGCCGGTGTAGTCGGTGCCGAGCGCGATGTTGATGTCGTGCTCCGGGATCGTGAGGATCTGCATGCGCAACTGGTGCTCCTGCGGCACGTCGATCATGATGAACTCGGGGCCCGGACGCTTCTTGCTGACGTCGCCCATCGTCATCGCCCACTCGTAGGCGAGGCGGTAGTTCTTCTTGTCCGCGACGCACACGTAGAGGTTGCAGATCGGGTTGAACTCCTTGTTGTCGCCCATCTGGCGGCGCACGTGCACGAACGGCATGGTGCGCATGAGCTGCAGCACCTTGTGGAGCTGGTCCGGGGCTTTCTCGACGAGCGCGAGCTGCTCCGGCGTCGGTTTGGGCAGCACGATCTCGGGGCCGTTGCCGAGGTAGACGGTCTTCGCGGCCATGCGCGAGGAGACGGCGGAGAACCACAGCGGCGAGCCGTTGGCGGTGATCACGGCGGTCTCGAGCGCTTTGCGGCGCAGGGCGCGCATGGAGATGTGCTCGATGTTCGGACCGTCGAGCACGCCGCGCAGGTTCTCGGCGAAGCGACGGTAGACATCCGGGTCGTAGGGTGCGGCCATGGCCACCTCGTGGGGCGCCCGGGGGGCTGCCCGCGCCGAGGATAGTCGCTTGTACCGACGAAGGGCAAGCGACAAAGGCAGGGGTCAGGGGACAGGGGTCCGGGGTCAGAGGAAGACGTGGCCTGGCGAGCTCGCTCGATAGGAGGAGCAGGCGCGGGGGTGATGCAGGTCACGCGGGGCGCAGGGCAGTTGAAAGGTCGGGTCACGGGTCGCCGCCCGCGGGGTTAACTTGGATGGGGAGGCGGTAACGCGATGAGCGCAAGCGAGACGGCGCCCGGCCGCGCTCTCGCTGCCGGCGTGGGCGGCCCGGGTGGTCGCGGGCGGCGCGATCGCGGTGCTGCTCGCGGCGGCGGCGGGCGTGGTCTGGCTCTCGCTGCCGGCCTGGCGGCTGCTGGACAGACTGCGCACCACATCGGCCGACGGGCCGTCGCACCTCTACGCGCGGGCGCTCGTGCTCCGGCCGGGGGAAGCCGTCGACCTGCGGCGCGTGCGTCTGGAACTCGACGGCGCCGCCTACCGCGAGGAGCACGACGCCGCGACGCCGGAGCCGGGAGCGTTCCGCCCGGTTCCGGGCGGCGTGCTCATCAACCTCAGACGGTTCCCGGGCCCGCGCGGCCCGGAGGGCGGCGGCCTCCTGGACGTCCGTTTCGGCGGCGGCCGGGTCACCCGCCTCGAGCGCCGGGGCGCGGCCGTGGCCGAAGCGTCGCTCGAGCCGGTCCTGCTCGCGGCCTTCGTCGGCGACGCACGGACGGACCGCCGCCGGCTCGCCCCGGGCGCGCTCCCCGAGCCGCTCGTCCACGCGGTGCTGGCCGCGGAGGACGACGCGTTCTTCTCCCACCGCGGCGTCTCCCCCGGCGCGATCGCCCGCGCCGCCTGGGCCGACCTCCGGGCCGGCGGCGCGGTGCAGGGCGGCAGCACCCTGACGCAGCAGCTCGTCAAGAACCTGGCGCTCTCCGACGAGCGGACGCTGACCCGCAAGGTCCGCGAGGCGGCGCTCGCCGCCCTGGTCGAGCTGCGCTTCTCGAAGGACGAGATCCTGCGGGCGTACCTCGACACGGTCTACCTCGGGACCCACGACGGGGTGGGCCTGATCGGGGTCGGCGTCGCGGCACGCGCCTACTTCGGCAAGGACCCGGACCAACTCTCGCTGGCGGAGGCCGCGACGCTGGCCGGGATGATCGCCGCGCCGGCCCACACGTCACCGATCGTCCATGCCGAGCGGGCCCGGTCCCGCCGCGACTGGGTGCTGCGGCGGATGGCGGGCCTCGGCTTCGTGCCGCGGGAGGAGGCCGATCGTGCGGCCTCGGCGCCCGTCGAGGTCGCGCCGACGCCCGTGGCCCCCGTGCGGGCCCCGTTCGTCACCGGGGCGGCGCGCGTCGAGGCGCGGGAGCGGGTCGGCGGTGCACCTCTCGAGCGCGCCGGGCTCGCCCTCCTCTCCACGCTCGAGTGGCGGGACCAGGAGGCCGCCGAGGAGGCGGTGCGCGGCGGGCTCGCGCGGCTGGAGCGCGGGCCGCGCCGGGTGGCGGCGCCGCTCGAGGCGGCGCTCGTCTCGCTCGACCCGAGGGACGGCGCCGTGCTCGCGTACGTCGGCGGCCGAGACTGGACGATCAGCCAGTTCGACCGGGTTGCCGACGCGCACCGTCAGGCCGGGAGCGCCTTCAAGCCGGTCGTCTATGCGGCCGCCTTCGCGCTCGGCGTCGTGGCGCCGGCGAGCATCCTGCAGGACGAGCCGCTGGCTATTTCCTCGGGCGGGAGCATCTGGCAGCCGCGCGACGACGACGGCGAGTTCCGGGGCCCGCTCCCGGCGCGGGCGGCGTTGGAGGCCAGCCGCAACGTGCCGGCGGCCCGGCTCGGCCTCGACACCGGACTCCCGACCGTCGTCGCCACCGCGCGGGCGATGGGCGTCACCTCCCCGCTCGAGTCGGTTCCGGCGCTCTCGCTCGGCGCCTTCGCCGTCACCCCGCGCGAGCTGGCGACCGTCTACGCGACGCTGGCGGCGGAGGGGATGCGGCCGACCGTCCATCTCCTCGCAGCGGCGATCGGCCCGGACGGCACACCGGTCCCGTTGCGTGCGTTGCCGGACGCGGTGAGGGCGTTGCCGGCGCCGGTCGCGTTCCTCCTCACCGACGTGCTGCGCGGCGTGCTCGACCGCGGCACGGGACAGTCCGCGCGCGCGCTCGGGGTCGAGGACCCGCTCGCCGGGAAGACCGGCACCAGCAACGACGGACGCGACGCGTGGTTCGCCGGCTACTCGCCCGACCGCGTCACCGTCGTTTGGGTGGGCCGCGACGACGACTCGGCGGCGGGCGTCACCGGTGCACGAGCGGCGCTCCCCGTGTGGTCGCGGTTCACGCTGGCGGTCCGTCCGCTCGGTGGGTTTCCGGCGTTCGTGCAGCCGGACGGCCTGGTCCGCGTGCTCATCGACCCGGCCTCCGGCGAGCTCGCCACGAGCCGGTGCCCCGACGTCAAGGAGGAGCTCTTCCTGGCGGGGCGGACGCCGCGCGCCACCTGCCATCTCCACGGCGGCTGGCTGGCGCTGCCCGTCGCGCAGGGGGAAGGCGTCCCGACCGAGCGGCCCGGCTTCTTCCGCCGCCTCCTCGCCGGGCTGTTCGGCGCCCGCCCGCACAAGACCTGACGCGTGTTCCCGTAGTTCGTGTGGTCTTGGCGCGATCGCCGACGAGGGGGCGCCGACGCCGTGGAGCGGCGTCTACTCGTCGAACGGCCTGGGCGCGGGGATCGGCGACTCGCGGGTGAAGAGCACGGCGCGACGGCCCCAGTCGAGGCCGACAACCGTGCCGGTGGGTACGAACGCGTCGTTGCCTGCCTCCCGCGTCAGGAGCCGGATCACCCCGCCGTGGGTGAAGAGCAGGTGCCGGCCGGGCGCGAGTTCCGCGAGGAACCCGGCCACGCGCGCGCGGACGTCGTCGAGGCTCTCACCACCCGGCGGGTTGAAGCCGTCGAATTCGGCGAGCGCGCGCTTGTACGCGGGGTCGAGCGTCGCCCACTCGCGCCCCTCGAGCTCGCCGAAGCTGATCTCGCGCAGGCGGGGGTCGGCGACGGCGTCGCCCCACGCGAGGCGCGCGGTGTGGACCGCACGCTGGAGATCGGAGCTCCAGACCCCGTCGAACGTCTCGCCGGCGAGCACGGGGCGCACCGCCTCGGCCTGCGCGACGCCCGTCTCGGTGAGCGGCACGTCGCGCCAGCCGGCGAGGACGCCGTCGCGGCTGGCGGGTGTTTCGCCGTGGCGGACGAGCCAGAGTTCGAGGGACACGCGACCTCCGAGCGGCGGAGTATATCGCTTCGGTGCGCCGCCGATAGCGGACCATCTGCGTTGTTGGACTTCGGCGGCTCGGATCCTCACATAGCCTCCGGCTATGCTCCGGTCCGGCCGCCTCGTCCGCCTAGCATCTGGCCCACTCTCGGCGGCGCGGCTACGCGCCGTGCTGCGGCATCCTGCTTACGGAGGTGTGTCTAGGCTTCTACCGGATCCCGGTCCCCGGTCCCCGGTTCCCGGTTTCCTCGGATCATGAGCCGCAGGCTCAGCGCGGGTGAGACCGGCTTGTACCGGCATGGAACTTGTTCTAAGGTGACGGGGTCCGCCTGCCCGGGCGGCGGAGGGACCTATGGTGTTGCTCCCCTGGATCATCGGCGCCGTCGTCGTCCTCGTCCTGCTGCTCTTCTTCGGCCTGTGGGCGTTCAACTATAGGAAGGTCGGCCCGAACCAGGTGCTCGTGATCTCGGGCCGCACGTCCACCGTGAGCGAGCCCGACGGCAAGCAGCGGACGGTCGGATACCGCCTGCAGGTCGGCGGGGGCACGTTCGTGATGCCGCTGGTCGAGACCGTGGACACCCTGCCGCTGGAGGTGTTCTCGATCTCCGTGCGCTGCCCCGAGGTGCTCACCGCCCAGGGCGTGATGATCTCCGCCGAGGCGTTCGGCCAGGTCAAGGCCGCCAGCGACGAGACGCTCCTCCATCGGGCGGTGGAGAACTTCCTCTCGAAGGGGTCGTCCGGCATTACTTCGGTTGCGCAGGAGGTGCTCGAGGGTCACATGCGCGCCGCGCTCGGCATGATGTCCGTCGAGGAGATCTACACCGAACGCGACAAGTTCGCCGACCGGGTGCGGCAGGCCGCGGGCGAGGACTTCACCCGCCTCGGACTCGAGCTGCTGTCGTTCGCGCTCAAGGACATCTCCGACTCGCAGGGCTACCTGGCGTCGCTCGGCGCCCGCCGCATCGCGGAGGTCAAGCGCGACGCGGCCCTCGCGCAGGCGGAGACCGAGCGGGACTCGACGATCCAGGCCGCCGAGTACCGCAAGCAGGGGGACGTCGCACGTCTGCAGGCGGAAGCCGAGCTCGCCAGGGCGACGCGCGACTTCGAGATGCAGCGCGCCGACTTCCAGTCGGCCGTGAACGTCAAGCGCGCAAAGGCCGACGTCGCCTACGACCTCGAGAAGGCGAAGCTCTCCGAGGAGCTCAAGCGGCAGGAGTACGCGGTGCGGCTGACGGAGAAGGAGCTCGCCGGCAAGGTCGAGGAGCAGGAGATCGTGCGCCGGGAGAAGGAGCTGGAATCCACCGTGAAGCGGCCCGCCGAGGCGATGCACTACCAGGCCAAGCTCGAGGCCGACACCGACGCCTACAGGAAAGAGCTCGAGGCCAAGGGCAAGGCGGCCGGGATAAGGCTCTACGGGATCACCGAGGCCGAGGCGATCAGCGCCAAGGGCAAGGCCGAGGCCGACGCGATGCGCCAGCGCGCCGAGGCGTGGAAGCAGTACACCGACGCCGCGCTCGCCGAGCTGGTGATCCGGCAGCTCCCCGAGCTCGCGAGGGCCGTCTCCGAGCCGCTCTCCAAGGTGGACAAGATCATCATGGTCGGGGACGCCAACGGCGCCTCCAAGGTGACGGGGCAGATCGCCGGGGTGCTGGCCCAGCTGCCGACCGTGGTGGAGTCCCTCACCGGCATCAAGCTCGACGAGATCCTCAAGCGCGGCAAGAAGGAGAAGGCGAATGAGTAGGGGACGCGGCTCGCTCCCGCCGGCGGGCGACCGTTTCGGCAGCGGGCGACCGCCGGGGCTGAGGCGACCGCCATGCTCTCCGAACGCGTCAACCGCATCGCGCTGTCGCCCACGCTGCGCATCAACGCCCGCGCCACGCAGATGCGCTCGCAGGGGATCGACGTCGTCGACTTCTCGGTCGGCGAGCCCGACTTCCCGACCCCGGAGGCCGTCAAGCGTGCCGGCAAGGCCGCGATTGACGCCAACTTCACCAAGTACACGGCCAACGACGGCATCCCGGACCTCAAGAAGGCGATCTGCGAGAAGCTGGAGCGGGAGAACGGCCTCCGCTACAGCCCCGACGAGGTCATCGTCTCCGCCGGCGCCAAGAACTCGCTCTTCAACGTCGCGATGTCGCTCTACGACGAGGGCGACGACATCCTCATCCCGGCGCCGTACTGGGTCTCCTACCCGGACCAGGTCAAGCTCGCCAAGGCCAACCCGGTCTTCGTGCCGACCCGCGAGGAGGACGGCTTCCGCCTCTCCGCCAGGGACCTCGCCGCTTCGATCACGCCGAACACCAAGGCGCTGATCCTCAACTACCCGTGCAACCCGACGGGGGCGACCTACACGCGCGAGCAGCTCGAGGCGATCGCCGACGTGTGCGTGCGGGAGCAAATCTGGGTGATCGCCGACGAGATCTACGAGAAGCTGATCTACGACGGGCAGCGCTACGTCTCGATCGCCTCGCTGAACGAGAAGATCAAGAAGCTGACGGTCGTCATCAACGGGTTCTCCAAGGCGTTCTCGATGACCGGGTGGCGGCTGGGCTATGCGGCCGGTCCCCGCGAGATCATCGCCGCATGCTCCAAGGTCCAGTCGCACAACACCTCGAACGCGACGTCGTTCGTGCAGAAGGCCGCGGTCGTCGCGCTCAAGGACTGCGCGATGGACGTCGAGCGGATGCGGCAGGAGTTCGAGCGCCGCCGCGGCGCGATCGTCTACCGGCTGCGGGCGCTGCCGCAGGTCTCGTGCGGCTCGCCGTCCGGCGCGTTTTACGTGATGCCCAACGTCTCGCGCTACCTCGACCGCGAGTTCGGCGGCGCGCCGATCCGCAACTCCTACGGGCTCGCGTACTACCTCCTCAAGGAGGCGCACGTCGCCGTGGTCCCCGGAGAGGCGTTCGGGACCCCGGACCACGTGCGCATCTCGTTCGCGAGCTCGATGGAGCGGATCGAGGAGGGGTGCCGCCGCATCAGGGAGGCGCTCGCCCGTCTCGAGGAACCGCGCCGCCTGCGGCCGCGGGCGCTCAACAACGTCGTCACCAAGGTGACGGGCTACGCGGAGACTCGACCCGTCGTCGGTCTCGACACCCGCAACGCCCTGCTCGACGAGGCCGCCTCGCACCTCGCGCCGGACGCCTACTTCGAGTGGAACGCCGCGATCGCGGGGATCGTCGTCCAGCTGCGCACCAACTCGCCGCACCTCGCCGACTTCTACCAGGAGAACTTCTACCCGGCGCCGCTCGAGGGCGACCTCGAGCCGCACGCCGTGATCTACGCGGTCAAGGACGCGCCCGGCCGCGAGCCCTCGGGCCTCATCAGCTCCGAGACCTCGACGGCGTTCGCGTTCAACACGGCGTTCTACGGACAGGTGCGGACGCTCGCCCTGCAGCTCGCCTCCGAGGCGGCCTCACGCACCTCGGGCGCGCTGCTCGCCCACTGCGCCGCGCTCGACGCGAACGGGCGGGGGATCCTGGTCTGGGGCGGCCCGGGTTCCGGGCGCACCGGCCTGCTGGCCGCGGCGATGCGCGAGGACGGGGTCCGCCTGGTCAGCAACGACAGCGTGCTGGTGCGGCTCGGAAGCTCCGAGCCGGTGGCCGACCTCGCCGAGCGCAAGCTCTACCTCAAGGCCAAGTGGGTCGGCAAGTTCCGCGAGATCGAGAAGCTGCTGGAGCGCTCCAAGCTCGAGAACATGGTGGTCTCGCGCGACGCGTGCACGGTGAACCACCCGAACGACGAGTGCCCGCTCGACCGCGGCGCGGCCGCCTGCATCGAGGCCTCCAAGAACGGCCGGGTCATGCTCGACCCGTACTGGCTCGGCGGCGCCTCGCGCCACGCCCGGCGGACCACGCCGAGGCTGGCCGTCATCCTCGCGAAAGACCCGGTGCTGCCGCTGGTGCAGCGCCTCGACGCCCGCGACGCGGCGCGCATGCTCGCCTCCGGCCAGCTCCCGGGCGCGACCGGCAAGGCGTACCCGTTCGTCAACCCGCACCTCGTGGGCCTGGACGCGACAAGGACCGACCTCCTGCGCGCCCAACACGAACGTCTGCTCGCCGCCGCCAAGGTGGTGGTCCTCAACCTCGCGATCGGCTCCATCGACGCCGCCGCCAAGCGCCTCCTCGACCTCGATGCGTCCTGACGCCGGCGGGCGGCCCTCCGCCCGCCGAGCGGTGCTCTCGAAGCGGGGGCCGCGGAAGTGAACGAGCTCCTGCGGCGTCTCTCCGCGCGAGACGAGCCTATCCGGGTCGCGATCGTAGGCGCGGGATCGATGGGGAAGGGTCTGTTCTACCAGTGCGGCGTCACGCCCGGTTTCGACTGCATCGGAATCGCGGACCTCGAGGTCGAGCGCGCCGTCGAGTGCGCCGCGATGATGGGACGGGAGTGGCGTCTCGTGCAGACGGTTCGAGAGCTCGACGACGCGGTCCGGCAGGGCGCCGTCGGCGTCTGCCGGGACGGCGGCCTACTCGCCGAGAGCGACGCGGCGCAGGTCTTCATCGAAGCGTCGAGTTCGATCGGCCCCGCCGCGCGTCACTCCATCCGAGCCGTCGAATCCGGCAAGCACCTCGTGCTGATGAACTCGGAGATCGACCTCGCGTTCGGACCGTACCTCGCGGGTCTCGCACGCCGCCACGGCGTCGTCTACACGAGCTGCGACGGCGACCAGCACGGCGTCTTGAAACACCTCGCCGACGAGATGGCGATGTGGGGGTTCGAGCTGGTGATGGCAGGCAACATCAAGGGGTTCCTCGATCGCTACGCAAACCCGACGACGATCGTGCCGGAGGCCGACAAGCGCAACCTCGACTACCGCATGTGCACGGCGTACACCGACGGCACCAAGCTGTGCATCGAGATGGCGCTGCTCGCCAACGCGCTCGGCCTTTCGACCACGGTCGCGGGGATGCACGGGCCGCGGGCCCTCGACGTGCACGAGGTCTTCGACCTGCTCGACGTCGAGGGGCTGGCTCGCCGGGGGACCGTTCGTGGACTACCTGCTCGGCGCGCGCCCCGACGGCGGCGTCTTCGCGATCGGACGCTGCGACCACCCGTACCAGCGCGCCATGATGGCGTACTACAAGATGGGGAAGGGGCCCCTCTACCTCTTCTACCGGCCGTACCATCTCTGCCACGTCGAGGCGCTCGGGTGCGTCGCGGATGCGGTCCTCGACGGCCGCTCGCTGCTCGAGCCCGTGCACGGCCTGCGCACGAACGTGTACGCGTACGCCAAACGCGCACTCGGCGCCGGTGCGACGCTCGACGGGATCGGCGGCTACACGTGCTACGGGATGATCGACAACTGCACCCAGGCGGAGGCGCACCCCGGCCTCCCCATCTGCCTGGCCGACGGCGTGACGGTCATCCGGGACGTGGCGAAGGACGAGGCGATCCGGCTCGACGACGTGGCCTACGACCCCACGAGCTTCGAGTTCGATCTCTTCCGGCGGACCTTGGAGGCCTCGGCGCTGGCCGCCGACGCATGAAGCTCGGGGTCGCCGTCGTCTACCTCGTCCGGGACGGCAACGAGAGGCTGTTCGACCTCCACCTCGCGTACCTCGGCCGCCACACCGACGTGGCGTACACCATCTACGGCTGCGTGAACCGGCTCGCGCCCGACCTGCGGGCCGGGTTGAGCCGGCGCCCCGAGGTCAAGGCGCTCGAGCTCCCGCCGACGGAGCTGAGGCGGAGCGAGGAGCACGCGTACTTCCTCGAGGGGGCGATCGAAGCGGCCCTGGCCGACGACTGCACGCACGTGGCCGTCTTCCACGTGGACTCGTTCCCGATCCGCGCGGGGTGGGCGCCGGAGATCGCCGCCGAGCTCTCACCGGAGCGCCCGTTTGCGGCCGCAGTCCGGGACGCGCACGTCGACGCCAAGCCGTTCACGGCCTTCATGCTCCTGCGCGCGGACTTCCTGAGGGAGCGACGCCCGCGGATGTTGCTCTCGGCGGGGGAACGCGCATCGGCCGACTACCGGCGGTACCGGCGGCGGTTCCGTCACCACCCCGATTCCGGGGTCGGCTACGGCCTGCTCGCGTTCCGGGAGGGCCTCGACTGGGTCCGACTCGAGCGCAGCAACCGCGCCGAGGATCACCCGCAGCTCGGCAGCATCTACGGCGATACGGTGTTCCATCTCGGAGCCGCCGCCTGGGAGAGGAAGGACTTTCCGGGCCGCCTTGGCCCGACCCGCACGCTGGACGCGCGCGCCCGTCTCGGGCCTCGGTTGGGCCGGGTGCTGCCCGAGCGCCTGCGCGCCCGCGTCAAACGGCTCGCCAGCGTGACGATGCCCGCCCTCGACCTCGAGCGGAAGTACGCGGCCAATGAGGCGTCGTTCGAAGCCGTGCGGAGCAAGCTGTTCGCCGACCCCGAGTCCTACCTCGCGTACCTCCGGTTCGGCCGACCCGGTGCGCCGGGGGACGGCGGGTAGCCGGCGCGGCTCGTCCTCGCCGGCCTAAGGGGCGCGCCTGGCGAGCTCGAACTCCAGCATCCGCTGGTGCTCGACCTCGGACTGGCGCAGCGCCTCGAGGAGCCTCGCGACGCCCGGCTCGTTGATGTGCTGCAGCGCGGCGGCGTAGTACGCCTGGGCGCTCTTCTCGGCCGCCAGCGCGACGCCGAACGCCTGCGCCGGCGTCATCGCGCTCGTGGCCCTGGTCTCGTACGGGGCTTCGATGCCCCACACGGCGCGGTTCGCGAGGTTGGCCAAGACGCCGGAGTAGAGCGCCTGGCGCCGTTCCGCGAGCTGCTGCTGGTGCAACTGCTCGCGTCCCGCCATCTTGCG
This sequence comes from uncultured Acidobacteriota bacterium, assembly GCA_963727275.1. GTDB lineage: Bacteria > Acidobacteriota > Thermoanaerobaculia > Thermoanaerobaculales > Thermoanaerobaculaceae > RBG-13-68-16. The sequence goes on along the minus strand of CAVSFK010000012.1, from coordinate 348,941 downwards.
GAAGAACGCCGCGACCTCGGGATCGCCCACGGCCTCCATCGCCTCCGCCAGGTGGTCGTACTGCTCACCGGCCTCCTGCTCGCTGAAGATCGCGATGTCGAGAACGTCGTGCGGCTGAAGTTTGGAGAAGTCCATGCCGAGGCCCATCGCTCCCTCCGGGACGGCGGAACCGGGGTAGGCCGGTCCGGCGCCGACGAGCGGCGCGCCCTCACTCTGCCTCGTCGCGCGTGGCACTGTCAACCGCGCGAGCCGGTGCTCGGGATGCGCCGCGCACTCGCCCCGGCGAGCGGTTCGGCGACTGCGGCGGCGCCGCCGTGCGTGCGATACTCCCGGCCATGGCGGGTTCGACGGCCGGGCGGCTCGAGCGGCGCGGAGATGCAGCGAGCGTCGCGGCGCCGGCCGACCGGGCGTGGTCGGATCGGGTTGCGAGCTCGTGGATCCTGCGCCGCTGGCCGGCCGTGGTGGCGCTCGTCGTCGTGGCGCACCTGGGGTTCGGGGTCCTCGGGCGCGGGCTCTGGAAGCCGGACGAGCCGCGCGAGGCCGCGATCGCCGCCCGCATGGCGCGGCCGGGCGCGGACCTTGCGGTGCCGCACCTGGGGCGCGACGCGTTCTGCGAGAAGCCGCCCCTCTACTACTGGGTCGCCGCGTTCTCATTCCGCGTGATCGGCGGCGGCCCGGTTTCGGTGCGCCTCCCGAACCTCGCCTACGCGCTGGCGGGCGCGCTCCTCGTGGGCCTGCTCGCGCGCGCGGCCGGGGGGCCCCTCGCCGCCCTGGCGGCGGGGGTCGCGATGGGGACGCTCTACCTCGCCTACCGCGTCGAGGTCTGGATCGCGACCGACGCGCTCCTGATGGCGTGCGTCGCGGGGGCGCTGCTGGGCTGCTCCCGCGGGTTCTCGGCTCCGCGCGGCGTCTCGAAGCTCGCCTGGTACGCGTTCATGCACGCCTGCCTCGCGGCCGGATTCCTCACCAAGAACGCGGTCGCCTGGATGGTGCCGGCGATGGCGTTGCTCGTCGTGGTGGTCTGGACGAGGCGCTGGCGTGAGCTCCTCGCCTGGGAGCTGATCTCGGGCTTCGCGATCCAGGTTGCGGCCGTGCTGCCCTGGGTGCTCGCGGTGGCCGCCCGGCCGCAAGGCGCCGGCTACCTGAAGACGTTCTTCTTCAACAACCTCGTCGGCCGATTCACCGCCGTCGAGGGGGTCGGTTACACGAGGTCTCACCCGGGCTGGCCGGGCGCCTACCTGGTCGAGCTGCCCGCCTACCTGCTGCCGTGGACCCTGCTGTTCGTGGCGGCGGCCGTCGCCGCGTGGTTCGCGACGCGGAGCGCCTCGACGAGCCGTGGCGACCCGGGTCCGCAGACGTTGGCCTGGCGTTTCGCAGTCGCGGCCATCGTGCCCGGCCTCGTGGCGCTCTCCGCCTCGGCCACCATGCGGGACATCTACGCAGGCGTGCTGATGCCGGGGTTCGCGTTGCTGGGCGGCCTGTGGGTGGCGCGCGCGGCCGCAGCACCGGGCCGCCTCGACCTCGCGATGGTCAGGGCCACGGCGGCCCTGCTCGCGGCGATCGCGTTGCTCCTGCCGCCGTTCCTGCTCGCGGCCGTGGTGCGCCTGCGAGCCGCCACGCCGTGGCTCCCCCTGTTGCTCCTCCTCGGTCGGCTGGCTCGCCGCCCTCGGACTCTCGTGGTCCTCGTGGAAGGCGGCCCGGCAGCGGCGCGTCGCGGTCGCCCTCGCGCGTGCCCTGGCAGGCTGGGTCGTCGTCTGGTCGTGCGGAGCGCCGTTGGTCTTCCCGGTGATCAACCGGGCCCAGGACATCGCCCCGGTCGCGCGGGAGGCCGCTGCGGTGGCCGCGTTGCACCCGCTCGCGCTGTGGCGACCCGACGAGACGATCATCGGGGTGTTGGACTTCGAGGCCGGCCTCACGCCTCCCCACGTCTACGACCTCGACGAGCTGCGGCGCGCTCGCGCCCTCGCGCCGGACCTGCGGCTGGTGGCCGAGGCGACCAGGAGCAAGGGCAGCGCACGGGCGGTCGCCGAGCTTCTCGCGGCGTCCGGCATGTCCGTACAGCGCCGGATCGACCTGCCGGCTCCGGGTGGCCGCTCCTACGTGATCCTCGGTCCCGCCGGCGCGCCGTGACCGAGGTCAGAGCCCGAGCCGGCGGCGCCAGGGGCGGGTGCGCTCCTTGAGGTTCTGCTTGAGCGATCGCAGGGCGAGCCGGCAACCGTAGAGCCGGCGAAGCGTCGAGGCGTCGAGCCCGCGCTCGCGGCAGTATCCGGCCAGCACGGCGCCGTCGTCGTTCAGCCGGAGCTGCACGAGGTTGCCGATCCCGCCGAGCACGCCGACGCGGCCGAAACGCATGCGGTTGAGGTCCACGAGCAGGAACTCGAACCCCTCCGGCCGGGCCGGGTCCGGCACGAGGAGGACGTTGCCGGATGTGAGGTCGCGGTGGAGGACGCCGAGCTCGTGCAGGCGTCCGACGAACTCGCCCAGCCGCTGCAGGAGCACGGCCCGGTCGGGCGCGTCGGCCGAGCGCAAAGTCCGCGCCTCGCGGAAGTCCGGCACGAACGAGGCGCACAGATACGACGCGACCGGCCGGCCGCCGCGCCTGACGTCGACCGCGGCCAGTGGGCGCGGGGTGCCGACCCCGAGCTCGGTCAGGCGCACGGCGTGGTCGAAGGCGCGCACCGCCTTGGTCGAGCGCACCCTGTAAAGCAGGCTTCTCGCGGGCCCGACCGGAAAGCGCTTGACCGCGACCTCCTCGCCGTCGAGCCGGGCGCGGAAGATCAGGTTCCTGGCCTGGTAGATGACGTCAGCGGGCGGCACGAGGCGGCTCGCCGCTTCGAGCCCCTCGCACCACGCCCGCGCCGCCGGCCGGTCCCACTCGGGAGCCAGGCGCACGATCGCGGCGACGGGTTCGGCCACGCCGGTATGGTACGGCACCGGTCGGCGGCGTGCCTCGCCTCAGTCGGCGGCACGGGCCGCGGCGATCTCGGCGTCCTCGAGGGCCGCCGTGCGAGCGCCGGCCGCGACGTCGACTCGGCGCAGGACGAGGATCCCGAGGGCGAAGAAGAGCGCGACGGACAGGATGCTGGCGCGTGGGCTGTGGGTGAGCGTCCCGATCACGCCGTACAGCAGCGGGCCGAGGATGCCGGCGAACTTCTCGGAGAGCGCGTACAGCCCGAAGAACTCCCCCGACTTCGCGCGGGGGACGAGCTGCGCGTACACCGCGCGGGAGAGCGCCTGGGTACCCCCCTGAACCGTGCCGACCAGGAAACCGAGGAGAAAGAACTCCGCCTGGGTGCGGAGGAGGAACCCCCAGACCGGGATCACCGCGTAGATCGCGAGGCCGAGGATGATCGCCCGCTTGGCGTCGAGCCGTTCCGCGATGCGCGCGAAGACGTTGCCGCCGGTGGCGGCGGCGAACAGCGCCCCCGCCAGCTGGTCGACCGCCAGCAGCTCAAGCGTCACGAGCACGCCGAGGCCGCCGCGGTGGTTGGCGAACGCTCCCAGCATCGGCACCGTCACGGCCGTCCACACCACCATGGCCACCGCGCGCCCGCGCCAGCGCACGCCGGGGTCGGGGATGCGTCCGAACGCGAGCGCGTACGGGAACGCGACGAACTGCGTCATCAGCAGCGTGCCGATGAGGGCCGCGGTCGGCAGGCCGAGCGCCGCCCCGTACGCCGTCGCGAGCAGGACGATCGCGCCGATTCCCTCCATGTAGAGCCAGAACGCGACCAGCATCGTCAGCAGCTCACGGTGGCCGCGGAGGTCGCGCAGCGTGCGTCCGAGCCGCTTCGCGGCGTCGCGGAGCGCGCTCCCGGTCGCGCCGTGGGCGAGCGGCAGCGCGGGCGGCTCGGGCACGCCGACCGCGAGTGGCGCGGCGAACCCCAGCCACCAGACCCCCACGGCGAGGAACGCGAGACGGACCGCGACGTCGCGCGTGAGGCCGATCCGCTCGGCCCCGAGGTAGAGCGCGGTCGCCGCGGCGAGCAGGAGCCCGCCGCCGAGGTACCCCATCGCGTAGCCGAGCGCGGAGGCCCGGTCGAGGTCGTCGGACCTGGCGAGGTGCGGCAGCAGGCTGCTGTTGAGACCGAGCGCGATGTTGACCGCGATCTGCGAGCCGACGTAGAGCGCGAGGCCGAGCACCCATCGCCCCGTCGAGACCGTCGCCATCGCTGCGGCGAGGGCGGCCCCCAGCGCGGTCGTGGCGAGGAGGAAGCGCTTGCGGCGGCCGGTCAGGTCGGCGACCGTCCCCACGAACGGGGCCGCAGCCGCGACGATGAGGAGCGCCGCCGACACCGCGAACGCGAAGACGTTGGACGCGGTGTCGCGGGCGCGAGCGGATGCGTCGGCTCCGGCGCCGGCCGCCAGGAACGCCGGGGCGGCCACCGCCACGAAGTACGGCGGGAAGAACGTCGTCGCCGTCACGGTGACGTAGGCGTGGTCGGCCCAGTCGTACAGCGCCCACGCCCGCACCCGGCGGCGGTAGCCGCGCTCGGCCGCTTCGCCGATCATGAGGTGCGATCCTAGCTCACCCCTCGGTGCGAACGAGCACCGTCCGCGGAGGGAACCCGCGACCGGCGCGCGGCGTACCATGGCGCATTGCCCGCGCCGCGGACGTCGGGACGCGCCGCGCGCGGGCGACCAGGGAGGAGCAATGGTCTGGCTTCACACCAGGTGGCGTTGCCTGGCGATGTTGGCGTTGATGACGCTCGCGTCGTCCACGATCGCGGCTGCCGGCGAGCCCGGACGGCCGGCGCCCGTCCTCTCCTCCGCCGCGTCCGGTGCGCCGGCGCCGACGCTTGCGCCGGGGCCGCTCGAGGAGTTCGTCTTCTTCGACCGTCCGAGCGGCTACAACCGCATCCTCATGGCGATGCGCTGGAAGGCCGAGAACCTCCGTTAGGGTTCCCGAGCAGGGGGTGGCGTGGGGTCCAGACGCTCGGTGGCGCTCGTCGAAGGGCTGTTCGCGGTCCTCGTGTGGGGCGCCTCGTTCATCGCCACCAAGGTCGCGCTCGCGGAGGTCTCCCCGGTCACCGTGGTGTGGGTGCGATTCGCGATGGGCGTCGCGGTGCTCGGGGTGGCGTTGGTGGTCTCCGGACAGCTCGCGCCGGTGCCGCCGGGGACGCTGGCGATGTTCGCGCTGCTGGGCCTCCTCGGGATCACGTTCCACCAGTGGCTGCAGTCGACCGCGCTCGTGACCTCGCGGGCGAGCACCAGCGGATGGATCGTGGCGACGACGCCGGTCTTCATGGCCCTGCTCGGCCGGGTCGTCCTGCACGAGCGCCTGGGGGGCGCACGGGCCGCAGGGATCGCGATCGCCGGCGCAGGCGTGGTGCTCGTCGTGACTCGGGGCCAGCTCTCCACGCTGCTGCACGGGCACTTCGGGGCGCCGGGCGACGCCCTGATCCTGCTGTCCGCCCCCAACTGGGCCGTCTTCTCGGTCCTGTCGCGCCGGGTCCTGCGCGTCCAGCCGGCGATCCGGACGATGGCCGGGGTGATGGGGCTCGGGTGGCTCGCGACGACCGGCCTGCTCGCGGCGGGTCCGGGCTTCACCGAGCTCCCGAAGCTCTCGTCGCGGGGCTGGACCGCGCTCGTCTTCCTGGGGATCGCCTGCTCGGGGCTTGCCTACATCGCCTGGTACGACGCCCTCCGGCACATGCCGGCGTCGCAGGCAGGCGCGCTCCTCTACCTCGAACCGCTGGTGGCGATGGCGGTCGCGGCGGCGGTCCTTGGCGAACCGATAACCGCGGGGACCGTAGTCGGCGGCGCCGTGATCCTGGCCGGCGTGTGGCTGGTCAACCGCGGCTCCGGCGGCACGCCGGCGGGCGAGGAGCTCGGTGTCGGTCCTGCCGAGGAGTGACCCGGCCCGGCCTCAGTAGCGCCAGAACATGCGCTGGATCTCGCGGGTGTCCGCGGTCCGCGTGAGCGCGAGGGCGAGGAGGATGCGAGCCTTCTGCGGCGACAGGTTGTCCGCGACCACGAAGTCGAGGGCGTCGTCGTCGGCCTCGCCGTTTCTCGCGACGGCGCCGCCGGGCACGCGGCTCGCGCGCACGACGACGATCCCCTTCTTGCGCGCCTCGACCAGAGCGGTCCTGGCCTCGACCGAGAGGCTGCCGTTGCCGACGCCCGCGTTCACGATGCCCTTGACGTGCGCGGCAACCAGCGCGTCGATCGCGAGGCGCCCCGAACCGGCGTAGGCGAGGGCGATGCCGACGTCGGGGATCGCTTTGAGGTCGCGGATGTCGAACTCGCTGGCGGTGGTGTGCGTTCGCGTGGTGGCCCGGTAGAACACCGGCCGCGCGTTCTCCATGACGCCCAGGAAACCCAGCTCGGGGGCGCGGAACGTGTCGAGCGCGGCGGTGTTGGTCTTGGTGACGTCGCGGGCGGCGTTGATCTGGTCGTTCATGCACACCAGCACGCCGCGCCCTGCGGCCTCGCGGCTCCCGGCGAGCGCCACCGCATCGTAGAGGTTCATGGGGCCGTCGGCGGAGATGGCCGTCGACGGACGCATCGAGCCGACGAGCACGACCGGCTTGGCGCTCTTCACGACGAGGTCGAGGAAGTACGCGGTCTCCTCCAGCGTGTCGGTGCCGTGGGTGATCACCACGCCGTCGACGTCGTCCATGGCGAGGAGCTCGTTCACGCGACGCCCGAGACGCAGCCAGTGATCGGGCGTCATGTTCTCGCTCGCGATCTGGAAGACCTGCTCGCCGGTGACGTGGGCCACGCGGGCGAGGTCGGGCACCGCAGCGATGAGGGACTCGACCCCGACCGTGGCGGCGGTGTACCCAACGGTCGTCGTGCTGGTGGACCCGGTCCCCGCGATCGTGCCGCCGGTGGCGAGGATCGTGACGTTGGGCAACCGCGGCGCAGGCGGGGGCGCCGCCGGCGCCACGAGGGCGACCGTCAGAAGAACCGTTGCGACCACGACCGTGCGTGCGCGCATGGCGTCTTTTCTCCCCGATCCGCGGCAGCGTATCAAAGATGCAGTCGGCGGGCGCCGCTCGTCTGGGCCGCCCTCGGGACCTTTCTGAGCTTGAAGCGGCGGTGGCGCCTGCTCGCCGGACTCGCGGGCTCGTACCTGGCCCTGCTCGTGCCGACGGTCTTCCCCTGAGTGATCGCGCTGCACGCGTTCGGCGGCGACGCCGCCCTGAGATTCGTCTTCTGGGACAACCAGATCGGACGTTTCTTCACCTTCTCCGACGCCGGCCTCCCCCACGACCCTATTTTCATCAACGAGGAACCCTGGCACTACTACCTCACCACACTGCCGGTGTATCTGGCGCCGTGGACGCTCCTGCTCGTCCCGGCGCTGTTCGCCTGGGTGCGACGCGCCTCGCCGTTCCGCGCCGCCTTCCACGAGTTCGTCGCCAGCGTGGTGATCGCGATGGCGCTGGTCCTGCAGGCCTCCTCGGCGAAGGTCGCCAACTACGCGCTGCCGATGTACCCGTTCCTGTTCGCGGCCGTGGGGATCTGGCTCGCCGAGATGCCCTGCCGGCGCCCGACCCCGCTCGAGCGCTGGACGACCCGGGTGACCGGAGCGGGCGTGAGCCTGCTCCTCGCCTTCACGGCGGTCGCGTTCATCGGCGGGACGTTCGCGTACCCGGAGTTGTTCCGGGTCGGCGGCCTCCTCCGAACGGGGACCGGCCTGCTCCTCGCGACGCTGCTGCTGGTCCTGGCGCCGGCGGCGGTGTTTGCCGTGGTGCGGCTGGCGCGCTCACGCTCTACCTCGACCGGAGGCTGCCGCTCCTGACCGCGCCTGGAGACGTGGCCGCGTTCCTCGCGTCGCCCGAGCCGCGTGTGGTCATCGCGCCGGAGGCGACGCTGCCGTCGCTCGAGGCGGCGCTCGCGGAGGTGCCGTACGGGCGCCTCGGTGCCGGGGGCGCGGGGACCCTGAGCCGATCGTACGCCCTGCTCGCCAACCGCGCGGATCAGGAGCTTGCCGGCCGAGCCGGCGCGTCGTCCGAGGGCGAGGACGTGCGCGAGGCGAGGTCGCGCGCCGGGGCGATGCGGCGCGCGATCGGCTTCCGCCACGGACCACCGGCGCCGGCCTCCCGCCGGGGTAGCGGGGGGCGTTAGCCGAAGTCAGGGGGCGTCTCCTTGCAGCCGGGTCCAGGTCACCCGGTGAGGCCGACCTCCAGCGCGAGGGCGCGAGTCAGCGCGCTACGGTCCTTCGGCGAGACGACCGTGAACTCCACGCCGACCTCGACGGTCTGCGGTCCCGTGACTCTCTCCCACGCGACCCGGCCTTGCACCTTGACCACGCGCGTCGGCAACGAGATCAGGAGCTCGACGGCCGACCCGACCCCGAGGCGCTCGTGGTGCACGAAGCTGCACCCGCCGCCGCCGACGGTGCGCGTCTTGGCGAGCGCCTCCGAGGCATCGTCTCCCACCTTCTTGACGAGCAGGGCCTTCTCCGCGGGGACCCGTGGAAATCGCCGCTGCTCATGTGGCCTCTCAGGCATCGGCTCACTCCCGCCCACGCACCGCTGCGTCAATCTACCAGGCGCGACTTCGCGATTCAAGGCACAGTCCCGAGAAGGAAGCGTCGGGATTGGACCCCTGTCGCTGCCGGACACTTGCTAGAATCGCGAGCGCCGGCCCGGGACGGGCCGCGGAGCAGGTGCCGACGATGACGACCCCCCGCGCCGAACGGTTCCCCAAGGTCTTCTGGACCGCCAACGTCACCGAGCTGTTCGAGCGGGCGGCCTACTACTCGATGGCCGCCTTCGTCGTGATCTACCTCGGCCAGCTCGGCCTTGGGACCTACTGGCCGGCGCTCTTCAACACGCTGCTCTGGACCCTGGTCTACTTCCTCCCCGTGCTCTCCGGCACGATCGCCGACCAGATCGGGTTCCGGCGCGCCCTCCTCGTCGCCTTCGTGCTCCTCAGCGCAGGCTACTTCCTGATGGGCTATCCGGTCTGGTGGGGCGGCGCGCGGCTGGCGCCGACGATCGAGCGCGCCGTGACGGCCGGTGCGAACGTTGTCGTCCCTGCGGTCTTCGGCATCCTCCTCATCGCGGTCGGCGGCTCGTTCGTGAAGCCGTGCATCCTCGGGACCGCCCAGAAGTGCGCCGGCACACGGGCGACGCTCGCGTTCGCGATCTTCTACGTGGTGGTCAACGCCGGCGCACTGCTCGGCCGCGCGGTCGCGTACCCGCTCCGCACGCGCCCGGGCGCCAACCTCTCGGTGATCTTCGCCGTCGGCGTCGGCATGGCCGTCGTCGCCTTCATCGTCGTTCTGACCTTCTACCGCGGGCCGGTCACCGAGCCCGGTGGGGTGCCCGGCAAGCCGCGGCGCTCGCCGGGCGAGATCCTCCTCGGGATGGTCCGGGTCCTGGGCAGCGGTCGGTTCGTGCTGTTCCTGCTGGTCTCGTGCGGGTTCTTCTTCCTCTACAACCAGGTCTTCGTCGCGCTGCCGCTCTACCTCAAGACCGTCATCGAGTCGAGTCCCGCGATGGACATCTACACGATGGCCAACCCGCTGGTGATCGTCTGCTTCCAGCTTCTCATCACGCGGACGTTCGGGAAGATGCGGCCGATCCGTTCGATGATCGTCGGCACCGTAATCATCGGGCTGGCGATGGCCCTCAACCTCGTACCGATCCTGACCGGGGCGGACCTGCGCGCCCCGATCTGGCGCGCGCTGCCGGTCGGGTCGCTCATGGTCGTGACGTCGATCGCCCTCGGCGCCTTCGCCGAGCTCTTCACCTCCGCCCGAATGTACGAGTACGTCGGCGCCCTGGCGCCGAAGGGCCAGGAGGGGCTGTTCCTTGGCTACGCGAACCTGCCGCTGGCCCTCGGCTCGCTGCTGGGCGGACCGGTCGGGGCGCTCATCTTCAACGAGGTGATGGCCAGAGGCGCGACCCGGCGGCCCGACGGGCTGCTCGACCTCGTCCCGGCCCAGAACGCGATCGGATGGACGATCTTCATGGGCGTCGGGCTCGTCTCGGCCGCCAGCATGTGGGCGTTCAACCGCTGGCTGGAGCGCCAGGAGGCCTGAGCCGGCCGGCCTAGCGCGCCTCGGCGCGCAGCGCGCGGATGGCGCCCGAGCCGGCCTCGCGGAACGCGCGCGCCACCCCGCCGACGCCGAGCTTGACCCCGCCGAACACCCGCGACACCAGGATCGCGCCTTCGAGCTCCTCGTGCCGCAGGAGCTCCAGCAGCACACGGCCCGGGTGACCTACCTCGCCGTCGTCCTTGCAGCGCTCGACGAGCGTCCCGGACCCATCCCGGCAGCGCAGCGCCCAGCAGTGGTGGTTCGCCTTGCGGTGCTCGCTCCGCTGGCGCTTGACCATCGCCGCGACGTCGGGCTCGGAGCCGGCGGGGAACACCACCGCGTGGAAGCGGGAGCGGTCCGTCGTGAGCTTGAACGACGCCTGCGTCGAGATCGTCATCCCGCCACCCCGGCTGTTCCGGGCGTCGGTGCGCGCTCCATCGCCGCCATCGTAGCCGGTTTCGCTCCGGCGGTCCGAGTTGTCCAACGGGCAGGAAGACGACCACGGACGAAAGGAGGCCGAGATGTTCGACACCACCCTGATCGCATCGCACCCGAAACGGGAGGCTCGGCGCAAGCTCGCATCGCTGCCCGTCGCCCTCGCCATCCACGCCCTGGCGATCGGCGTTGTCATGGTGTCGCAACTGTGGGCCGTCAACGAGGTGCCGGAGCCGGCCACGGTCGTTGCGTTCGTGGACTTCCAACCGCCCTCGCCGCCTCCTCCGCCTCCGGCTCCACCAGTGGACCACCGCGGTAGCCAAGCCGACGTCACACCGACCGCAACGCCGCCAACGGAACTCGTCCAGCCGCAGGTGATCCCCTCGGAACCGGCAACGGCTGTTCTGCCAACGTCGCCCGGTCAACCGGGCGGTGTGCCGGGAGGGATCCCCGGTGGCGTCCCCGGTGGAGTCCCGGGTGGGGTTCCGGGTGGCGTGGTGGGGACCGGCGACAACCCAGGCGGGCCCGACGTGCCGATCCAGATCGGGGGCGACGTCAGGGCGCCGGTACCGGTCTCTCGCCCGGCACCCCGATACCCGGAGCTCGCACGCATCGCCCACCTCCAGGGCGTGGTGTTCCTCGAGGCGGTCATCGAGAAGGACGGCAGCGTGGCCGACGTGCGGATCACCCACGAACTCGGCCTCGGGTGCGGTGCGGCGGCGCAGGAGGCGGTCCGGTCGTGGCGGTACTCGCCCGCCACCCTCAACGGCCGTCCGGTGTCGGTCTACCTGACCATCCGGGTGACCTTCACGTTGAACGAGGCCTCATAGCGGGGGGCTGAGTCCTCTCCCCGACGTGCGAGCGGCGACCTCGGAGGCGAGGTCGCCGCCCGGCGGAGTGCCGAACACGATGTCTCGGCCGCACCAAACGGAAAACCTCGCGCGCGAGCCGTGCCGGTCCCCGGCACGGCTGCCTTCTTGGCCGGAGGACCGGTCGGGACTGCGACGCGGCTATGATGGCGGCGCGATGATCGAGGTCATGCCCGACCTTTCGATCCCCGAGGGGGAACTGACGTTCACGGCCTCGCGGAGCGGGGGACCGGGCGGACAGAACGTGAACAAGGTCGCGACCAAGGTGACGCTCACGTTCGACGTCGCGAATTCAGCGAGCCTGTCGGCCGAGCAGCGGCGGCGGATCGCCTCGGCGCTCGCGACACGGATCAGCCGGGAAGGCGTGCTGCGCGTCGTCGCCCAGCGCCACCGGACCCAACGCGCCAACCGCGAGGCGACGCTCGAACGGTTCGTCGAACTGTTGCGGGCGGCGCTCGCCCCGACGGCGCCCCGCGTCGCCACGAGGCCGAGCGTCGTCGCCAAACGGCGACGCGTCGCCGATAAGAAGCTCCGAGCGCGGGTGAAGGAAGGCCGCCGCCGCCCTGGCGACGAGGATTGACAGCGGCGCCCGAGCTCGACGGCCGATAGCGTTCGGATGCATCACGAGGGTCTTGCGGAGCCCGGACATCGGATCCCGGACGCCTGCCTTCCAGCTACCAGGAGCTGGATGCGCCGCCGCCGCCGAACGAGCCTCCGCCCCCGGAGAACCCGCCGCCGGAGGACCAGCCGCCGCCGGAGCCCGAGTGGCCGCTCGACGCGGCGAACGCGACCAGGCCCGGGTGCGCCGCGAGGAACCCCTTCCCGCCCGCGCTCTTGCGCAGCCAGACCTTGGCGATCGGGAACCCGATCACCCACGCGGGTATGAGGAGCGCCCCGACCGTGCCCCAGATCGCCCAGGGGAACACGGCGTAGAAGGGCATGAGGAACACGTAGAGAAACCAGCTCGAGCCGCCCTTGCCCACGAGCGCCACGAGCGAGAACACGCCGATCACGGTGACGAAGATCAGGGTGACGAGCAGCCTCGCCGGAAGCGGCATGTCCTGCGTCGAGGCGACCCGCGCCGGCGCCTGCTTGGGCAGGACGTCCTTCCCCTGGATCGTGCCGATGACGGCCCCAACGCCGGCCTCGATCCCGCCCCCGAAGTTCCCGTCCCGAAACGCCGGGCGGACGATGTCGTCAAGGATGCGCGTGCAAACCACGTCGGGCAGCTTGCCCTCGAGACCGTAGCCGACCTCGAGGCGCATCTCCCTGTCGTCCCTGGCGATGAGGAGGAGCACACCGTCGTCCACGCCCTTGCGGCCGAGCTTCCACGTCTGGGCCACCTGGAGGGAGTAATCCTCCACCGGCTCGCCGCCGAGGGTGTCGACGGTCAGCACGGCGACCTGGGCGCCGGTGGCCTTCTCGAATGCGACGAGGTCGGCCTCGATGCGGGCGCGGATGGCGGACGGGATCATGCCGGCGGTGTCGTTGACGTGGCCGGCGAGGTACGGGACCTCCTTGGCGGGCGCCGCCAGCGCCAGCCCGGTGATCAGGACGGCGAGGCTCGCGCCGTGCCGCCAGCGCACGCCTATTCCTCCCGCATCCGGAGCCGGTCGGGGAGCTCGTCGGTGTCGTCGGCGCGGGCGGCCACACCGTGGCGCTGCAGGAGCTCGCCGCAGCGGGCGACCGCGTCGGCGAGCGCCCGGCCCGGCTGACCCGCGCGCATCCCGGCCACGATCCCGGCGACCAGGCCGTTCCACTCGTGCTGCTCGACGTGGGCGCCTATGCCCTTGTCGCCGATGACCAGCACGCGCCGTTCGTACAACGAGAGGAAGATCAGGACGCCGGTGCGCTCGCGCGTCGCGAACACCTCGGCCTCGGCGAACGCCGCTGCGGCGCGCTGCTGCACGCGATGGTCGACGGTGGCGTGCCCGGCCAGGGCCAGCTTGAGCGGCCGGATCAGCGCGGCGGCGAGGTATCCGAGCGCCCCACCCACGAGGGGCGGCGCCACGATCCACCCAACGGTCGGACCGCCCCACGCGTCGCCGAAAATGCGGGCGGCCGCCGCCGCCGCCACGCCCAGAAATGCGGCGAGCGTCGCTCCCTTCCAGAGTGCGGCCTCGTAGTGGTCCGAGTGGGAGACCGCATAGGGGACGATCTCGCCGGAGGTGTGTGCCTCCGCGGCGTGGACCGCCCGCTCGATGGCCTCGAGGTCGGCCGCGGAGAAGAACTTCTCGACGTGCATGGCGTCAACACCCCCTCTGCCGGAGACGCTCGTTGTGCGGCCGGAGAATACCAGGTTCCGCACCGCCGCCGGGTCCTGCTCCGGATGCAGCGCCGGGAGGGCAACGCAGGATGCGCGTCACGCGTAGAGGTGGCGCTTGATCTTTTCGGTCGGGGTCTTGGCGAACGCTTCGTCTACGAGGCGAAAGGAAGCCAGGTGTGAGAACGCCGGAAGCTGGGCGTTGACCTGGGCCAGGAGCTCGCGAAACACGCTCCCCAACCGGCCGTTGACCTCGGCGTCGGAGCGCCCGAACAACATCAGGTCGCGGGTCAGCAGGTCGTAGTCGGGAAAGACGAGGGCCGCGAGCCCGCCGTCGGTCTTGACCACCAGCGACTCGATGACCCAGGGCGACCGGTTCAGCAGGTTCTCGATCTCCTCGGGGTAGATGTTCTCGCCGGAGGAGCCGAGGATGAGGTTCTTGGAGCGGCCGCGCAGGTAGAGGTACCGGTCCGCGTCGAGCCTGCCGAGGTCGCCGGTGCGCAACCAGCCATCGGCCGTGAACGCGGCCCGGGTCGCCTCCGGGTTCTTGTAGTACCCGCGGGTCACCATCGGACCGCGGACCTCGACCTCGCCGACCCCGGTCGCGGGATCCGGGCTCGAGATGCGCAGCTCGATCCCCTCGACCGGGGTCCCGCAGCTCCCGGTCCGGGTCTGGCCGAGGCGGCAGCCGGCGATCAAAGGCGCGCACTCGGTCATCCCGTAGCCGACGAAGTACGGGAACCCGCCCTCCCGCATGAACAACTCGACGTCGGGGGGGAGCGGCGCGCCGCCGAACCCCATCTGGCGCAGGGAGCCGCCGAACGCCCCGAGGAGCTGGAGGACGGCCTTGCGGTGGATCGCGCGGCGTGTCGCAGAGAAGCGCGCGAGCTGACGGGTGAGGAAGCGGCCCTCGATCTTCGGGCGCACCTTCTTCCGGTAGATCTTCTCGATGATCAGCGGCACCGCGAACACGAGCGTCGGGTGGACCTCCTGAAAGGCGCGCTGGAGCACGCTCGGACTCGGTTTCTCGTGGAGGTAGTGGATCGACGCGCCGCCGCCCATCGGGCCCAGGAACCCGCACGTCGCCTCGTAGGTGTGGGCGAGCGGCAGCAACGAGAGGAGGCGATCGGACGGGGCACAGCTCCACGTAGCGGACGGCGGCCTCCACGTCGGCGACGATGTTGCCCTGGGTCAGCATGACCCCCTTGGAGTGGCCCGTGGTCCCCGACGTGTAGACGATCGCGGCGAGGTCGTCGGGCCGCGGCGTGTACGCCTGCGGCGCGCCCGGGAGGTTGTGCTCCGAGAGGAACTCCCCGGCGCGTTCCCGCAGGATGTCGACGCGCGACTGGAGCTTCTTCACGAGCTCGGGGACCCTGTGCAGCTCGAGGGCCCTGAAGTCCTCCAGCAGGAAGATCCGCGCGACGTTGGGGAACGTCCCGCCGGCGATCCGGTCGAGCGACGGCGAGGCGACGAACAGGACCTTGGCGTCCGACATGTTGATGATGTTGTGGATGCTCGCCGCGGGGAACTCGGTCAGGATCGGCACGGCGACCGCTCCGTAGGTCACGGTCGCGAGGAAGGCAAGGCCCCAGCGGACCGAGTTGCCCCCGAGCAGCGCGACCTTGTCCCCCGGTCGGACCCCGGCGCGGCGCAGGCTCTGCCGGAGCGCGGCGACCTGCTCGTGCGCCTCGGCGTAGGTGATCGAGGCGCCGCCGACCTCGGCGAGGAACGGATGTCCGGCGTGGCGGACGAGGGACCGCTCGACGTACTCGGCGAGCGTTCGCGCGGGGGCGGGCTGGGTCGACACCGGCGGGTCCGGGACGGGATTGTAACACTCTGGATGGAAAGGGGAAAGCAGCACTCGGGGGGGACCCGCGCGGCTTGTGCTAGAGTCCACAAGCAACGAATCGAGGCGGCCCGGCGGGACCTCGGGAACACCGGCGCCCGTGTACACCCCGCGCCGACTCGGCCGGGCACGGCGCCCGGCTCGTGAAGGGAAACCAGGCGATGTCCCTGCGACAGAAGCTGCGAGATCTCTTTATCCGCAGAGAGGCCGCGATCACCGGGGGCGGCGCCACCGCCATCCAGAAGCAGGTGGCGCTCGGCAAGCTGCCGGCCCGCGAGCGGATCCAGTACCTCCTCGACCCGGACACGTTCCACGAGTACGACCTCTTCGTGGAGCACCGCTGCCACGATTTCGGCATGGACAAGAAGCAGCTCGCCGCCGACGGCGTGGTCACCGGGACCGGCATGATCTCCGGCCACCCGGTGTGCATCTTCGCGCAGGACTTCACCGTGGCCGGCGGCTCGCTCGGGCTGATGCACGCGCGCAAGATCACCAAGATCATGGACCACGCGATGAAGCTGGGCATCCCGCTGATCGGCATCAACGACTCGGGCGGCGCGCGGATCCAGGAGGGCGTCAACTCGCTCGCCGGCTACGGCGAGATCTTCTTCCGCAACACGCTCGCCTCCGGGTTGATCCCGCAGATCTCCGTGATCCTGGGCCCGTGCGCGGGCGGCGCGGTGTACTCGCCGGCGCTGACCGACTTCGTCTTCGTCGTGGACAAGATCTCCAAGATGTTCATCACCGGCCCGGAGGTGATCAAGACCGTGCTCGGCGAGGAGATCTCGATGGAGGAGCTGGGCGGCGCGCGGGTGCAGACGGAGATCTCGGGCAACGCTCACTTCTACGCCGAGTCCGAGCAGGAGTGCTTCGATCAGATCAAGAAGCTGGTGACGTTCATCCCCTGGAACAACGCCAAGCGTGCGGATTCGTACCCCGCGCGACCGCCGAAGCCGGGGTTCGACATCGAGGGGATCATCCCGCCCGAGCCCACGCGGCCGTACGACGTCCGCAACGTCATAAGGTCCGTGTGCGACGATTCGGACTTTCTCGAGGTCCACAGGTACTGGGCGGCCAACATCGTGATCGGGTTCGCGCGCCTGGGAGGGGCGAGCGTCGGCGTCATCGCCAACCAGCCGCTCGTCCTCGCCGGGGTCCTCGACGTGGACTCCTCCGACAAGGCCGCGCGGTTCATCCGCTTCTGCGACGCGTTCAACATCCCGCTGGTGACGCTCGTGGACCTGCCCGGCTACCTGCCGGGGGTGGACCAGGAGCACGCCGGGGTCATCCGTCACGGCGCGAAGGTCCTGTACGCGTACTCGGAGGCCACGGTCCCGAAGCTCACCGTGATCCTGCGCAAGGCGTACGGCGGCGGCTACATCGCCATGTGCTCGCGCCATCTCGGCGCCGATTTCGTGTTCGCGTGGCCCACGGCGGAGATCGCCGTGATGGGTCCGGAGGGCGCCGCCAACATCATCTTCAAGAACGAGATCGCTGCGGCCTCCGATCCCGCGAAGGTGCGCCGGGAGAAGGTCGAGGAGTACACGGAGAAGTTCGCCAACCCGTACATCGCGGCCGCCAACGGCCACATCGACGCCGTGATCGAGCCGCGTGAGACCCGCGAGTCGCTGATCCACGCGATCGAGATCTCGGCGGCCAAGCACGAGGCCCGCCCGGCCAAGAAGCACGGCATCCCGCCGTGCTGACCCCATGAGCGAGTTCACCGACTTCGAGACGCTGGTCGTCGAAGGGGCCTCGTACCGGACGCGCTACACGCGCAAGTTCGCGCAGCGTACGCCGTACGTCGCCCCCGACGCGACGAAGCTCCTGGCCCACCTCCCCGGCGTGATCGTGACCGTGCACGTCCGGGCGGGCGACCGGGTCAAGCGCGGCGACCCGCTTCTGGTCCTCGAGGCGATGAAGATGAAGAACGACCTGCTCGCGAGCCGGGACGCGACGGTCAAGGCCGTCCATGTGACGGTGGGCCAGATGGCCGCCAAGGGGCAGCTCCTCATCGAGTACGAGTAGGTGCGCCGCCGATAGCGGACCATCTGCGTTTTAGCGGGAACACCGGCAGGCAGTGGCCAGCGTGATGGAAACCGCCCACCCCGCCCCCGCTCGCGGTTGCGGAGGCACGTACACCGGCGTCTCGCCCCCCACCCAACCCCCCGCGAGGTGCGCATCGGCGGCTCGGCTGCTCACATAGCCTCCGGCTATGCTCCGCGCCGGCCGCCTCGCGCGCCTTGCCATAGGCCCACCGTGCGGGTGGGGGGTGGGGGGCACGACGCGGGCCGACGGCCTTGGAATCCGTGGAGGGGGGTGGGTGGGGGTTCCGCGATGAACTCGCCACCTGAGCGCGGTGCCCCCGCCCACGCGGCCGCGCGGCTGCACGCCGTGATTCCAAAGCCCTGCTGGAATCCGGGTCATTGCGAGGAGCCCCGGCGAAACCGGGGCGACGAAGCAATCCCGTGGCCACCGGCTAACGGAGGGTGAGCGCGTCTGCGCCGGCGGCGCTCGCGATGACGATGCTCCTGGCTTCAGGGCGTCGCGCACCGGATTCTGGCCGTCGTTGGCCCCTGATCCCGACTGTTAGCGGCTACCGGCCACCGGGCACGCTACTATGAAACGATGCGCTCGGCCGCAACAGCGTTGGCGCTCATGCTCGCTGCCGCGACGGCAACGGCCGCTGCGCAGCCGCCGGCCCGAACGCCCGGTCCCGGGACGCCCGTCGTGTTCGTGGAACCCGACGGCGCGACGCCTGCCGGCGAGCTGCCGCTCTACCGGCTCGTCACGGACCCTCGCCGCCTCGCCACGCTCTCGGGCTGGCTCGCCAACGAACCCGCACGGTGGGCGCTCGACCTCTACGAGCGGGCGCGCGGCGTCGCGCTCGTGCACGGCGGCGCCGCGTCGCAACCTCCGGCGCTCACGATCGCCCTGGTGCCCGACGGGAACAGCGCGGCGGTGGGGTACCGGCTGCGCGCGAGCGGCGGGATCGAGCGCAGGCCGGACGAGGCGTTCATCCAGCTCGGACCCGACCAGTGGCGCTTCGCCACGACGCTCCTTCACGAGACGGGCCACGTCGCGCTCGCTATTCTGGCCGGCGGGCGCGAGGTTCCCAAGCGCGAGATCGCCGCGATCGCCCACACCGTGGCCGCGCTCACCGACCGCGGCACCGCCTTCGACGAAGGGTTCGCCATCAGCCTCGAGACCCTGATCGCGCATTTCTCCGCGGCCCCGGAAGTCCGCAGCCAGTACCGCCACGACCAGCTCGTCTTCGGCCCCGGGGCGAAGATGCGCGCGGAGTACTACCGCGCGTCGGTGGACCTGCTGACGTTCGCCCAGACGTTCGCGCGCTACGAGGAGGTCCGCGACGACGCGTTCGCGTTCGCGCCCGCCTTCACCGGCCCCGACTACCTGCGGGTGCAGGTGGAGAAGGCGCGGGACTTCGCGACGCTTCGGGACGCCGACCAACTCCTCGCCTCCGAGGGGTTCGTCGCGAGCTTCTTCTTCGCCGT
Organism: uncultured Acidobacteriota bacterium; assembly: GCA_963727275.1. Taxonomy (GTDB): domain Bacteria; phylum Acidobacteriota; class Thermoanaerobaculia; order Thermoanaerobaculales; family Thermoanaerobaculaceae; genus RBG-13-68-16. Next base: position 330,016 of record CAVSFK010000012.1, on the reverse strand, counting down.
GCTGGCGCGGGGCGACCCCGCGCCCACGCTCGAGACCGTGCGCGCGCGCCAGAACGTCGTGCTCGCGGCGTTGGCGGAGGCGTTCAGGACAGGGCCGTTCACCGCCGAGTCGCCTCTGCTCCTGCACTTCCTGGAGGCGTTCCGACGGCTCGACCCCGCCGACTGGGACGCGGTGCTCGACGTGTTCCTCGACCTCTCGCACGGGGTGTTCGTGGATCCGAAGGCGGGCGCGCTGTGGCGCGAGCACTACCTGGCGGCGCTCGCCCTCGATCTGCCCCACCTCGGACGGGAACGCATCGACGCCGCCCGTGCGCGCTGGCATACGGCCGCGTCGGCGGACCAGAAGACGCTGTACGCCCGGCTCGGCCCGCAGCTGCGCTGCGAGGTGGCCGGCCGACGCGTGAGGTTGGTGAGCCTCGAGTCCGACAGACCGCTCTCGCTCGACGTCAACACGGCCGAGCTCGGCGTGGCCCGCATGGTGCCGGGCATCACGGACGGCGAGGTCGCCTCGTGGATTGCGGAGCGGTGGAAGAGCCCTTACGCGAGCGTCGCGGATTTCGAGAAGCGCTCCGGCCTGTCCGAGTCGACGCTCGCCTCGATGACGTTCTGAGGCGTCGCAGCGGTCACTTCACGAGCTTCGCCAGCAGCGCCTCGAACCGCTTCTTGTCGGCGCTCTCGAAGGAGGAGAACCGAACCCCGACGCCGCTGATACGCTCGCGCTTCTCCTGGGTGTGACGGACGACCACCGCGTAGCCGCGCACCGGGTTGCTGTCGCCCGGCATCGAGAGCTCGAACGCCATCTGGGTTCCGATCGGGTACGTCTGCTCGGTCTTGACCAGCATGCCGTGCGCCGAGACGTTCTCGGTCTGGCAGATTCGCTGCGTCGTCCCCCAGGAGAGCTGGACCTTGAGGCGGGACGTGGCCCGCATCGCGAAGCGCGGCGGAACTTCGAGGAGTCGGTACAGTGCGTGGGGCAGCTGCTCGGCGAACTCCTCGATCGCCACGGCGCGATTGGCGCCCCGGCCGACGAACCCCTCGGCTTCCGGCAGCATGCCGCGAAGCGCCAGCAGGACGACCGCGGCCTGGCGGCACGGCGAGTCCTTCTTGCGAATCGCGTCGAGGAAATCCTGGGTCTGCATGTCGGCGAGCGGGTAGCCCACGACGATCGCGTCGAACGGGAGGAACGAGGTGGACTCCAGCGCAGCCGCGCCGGTCTCGGCGAAGTCGGCGAAGAACTTGGCGTTGCGCAGGACCCCGGCGATCTTCTCGAACGTCGCTTCGTCGACGCCGACCACCAGCGTGCTGCGTTGCACCGCGTCCATGCCCCCTCCCGATCCCCCGGCCAACGCTCGACCCGCTCCGTCCGGGCCGGCATCGTGCAAGCTTACTTCGTTTGCGGTTCGCCTCCAAGCGAGCCGCGGATCTGGCGGCGGCGCTACAATCCGCACATGCGCGCCGATGTCCGCCATGCCGACGACGTCATCATCGTGGACTTCAAGGGTGACCTCATCGCGGAGGACGGCGAGGAGCTGCTCCGCGACGTGGTGAGCGAGCTGATCGCCGAAGGATGGTCGAAGATCGTCCTCAACTTGGCGCAGGTCAAACGCTTGGACAGCAACGGCGTGGGCGAGCTGGTGGCGAGCTGGAAGCTCGCGCACGAGTTCGGCGCCTCGGTCAAGCTCCTGCGCCCCGGCGACCGGGTCAAGTACACGCTGCACCTGAGCCAGATCCTGCCGCTGCTCGAGGTCTTCGAGGACGAACCGACGGCCGTCGCCAGCTTCGTATCGGCCTGATCGGCGTCGCGGCCGGAGCGCGGTCACATCTCGAGGCGCTCGAGGTGCGCGGCCCCCAGCCGCAGCGGCACCCAGACCGTCAGCGCCGTGATCCCGAGGTTGGCGAGCGCCGCGCCCGCGACGACGAGCGGGTAGGCCGCGGCGCCGCCGAACGATCCGCCGAACGCCGGCCACTGGAGCACGATGGTCTCCGCGCCGGCGGCGAGGACGACGTAGGCGACCGAGAGGATGAAGGTCAGCGTCCCGCCGAGCCCGGAGACGATGCGGGCCGGACTCGCCTCCTGGAGGTTGGGGTAGAGGCTGCCGAGGCCGACCGCGAGGCCGGAGAGCGCGAAGCTGGCCGTCGCGACCGTGAACACCGAGTAGGCGAACGGCACCGCGGCGAGATGCAAGCGCAATCCGGAAAGCACCGCGAGGCCGCCCGTGACGGCCGCGGAGAACGCAACCGAGAGCCAGAACTTCTGGACGACCAGGCTGCGCCTCGACACCGGCGCCTGACCCAGGATCCAGAACCGCCGGCCCTCCAGGCTGACGAGCGGGAAGACGAACCGCGTCGTCAGCGTGGCGAGGACGAGCAGGGCGGCGACCCCGTTGAGGAGGGTGATCCAGCTCTGCCAGAACGCGGTGGAGAACCCCCGCGAGCCCGCGCGCATGTTGGCCACGTAAAGGACGAGCATGCCGAAGAAGACGGCGAACTGCGACCACTGCGAGGGCTCCCTCAGGAACAGCCGCACGTCCTTCACGGTGAGCCATCGGGCCGGCCCGGGCAGGGGTGCGGCGAGGGCGCCGAGCAGGTCGCGGCGGGCCGCGGGGCGCCGCGGCGTCCTCCGCCCGGCGCCCGCCAGACCCGACCAACCCGCGTGGTAGGTCCGCTGCGCGACCTCCGCGGCGACGAACGTGAAGAACAGCGCGTTGGCGAGGAGGAGCATGAGGTCGTAGGCCGCTTCGGCCGCCGCACCTCGCGACGCGGCCAGGACCCCGTCGGTCAACCAGAAGCTCGGAAGGAGAGGGCTGTCGGCGTGCGCGGTGAGGCGCAGCGCGCCGGCGAGATCCGCGACCTCGCGGAACTGCGGGTCGAGCTGCGCGCGAAAGCCGGCGAACACGGCCGCGAGGAGCAACAGCGCGACGCCCGCGAGCGCAGCGCGGGGCACGCGGGGCAGCGTCCGCACGGCGAGCACGGCGAGCGTCGCGCCGAGCGCGGCGGGGATCACGACGAACGGAACGAAGAGCGTCACGGCCGCGAGGTAGAACGGCCAGGGCGCGTGCCGCACGAGCCCGTACGCCAGCACGACCGGGGAGCCGAGGTAAGCCGTCGACCAGGAGCTGAACGCCACGATCTCGCCGAAGCGGGCGAGGAAGATGTCCCGGAAGGCGAGCGGGCTGACCAGGAGCAGCTCCACCTCGCGAGACCGGTACAGGGTCGCGTAGGCGACGACCAGGTTGGAGAACGCCAGGAGAACGAAGAGCACGAGCGCGAGGACCGAGAGCAGCCGGGGCACCAACAGGTCGACGAGACTGAGGTGGGCCGTGCCGAAGAGGCCGGTGCCGAGGCGGTCGAGCGCGACCAGGCCGGCGTGGGCCAACGCGAACGTCACCAGCCACAGCATCGCGACCGAGGTCGCGACGAAGGCCACCTTGAGCTTCGACTCGCGCCGCACCGCGGCCGCCGCGTGGCCGACCGCGGCGAGCTTGGCGCGGAGGATGGCGCCCGCCTGGCTCACGGGTCCCCGCGCGTGAGCTCCAGGAAGACGTCCTCGAGGGAGCCGGGGCGCGAGGCGAGCGCCTTGATCTCGGCGAGGGACCCGAGCGCGAGCAACTTTCCCCCGTGGATGATCCCGATCCGGTCCGCGACCTCCTCGGCGATCGCGAGCGTGTGGGTCGACATGAACACCGTCACGCCCTCGCGGGTGCGCTCCCGGAGGAACGTCCGGACCCGGCGGACGCTCCTGGGGTCGAGCCCGACCCAGGGTTCGTCGATGACGACGGCGCGGGGCTCGTGCAGGAACGTTGCCGCGAACGCGAGCTTCTGCCTGGTGCCGTGGGACAGGTCGCCGATGAGCGCATCGGCCGCGTCGTCGATCTCGAACGTCCCGAGCAGCCCGTCGATCCGCGCAGAGAGCCCGTCCGGCCGCATCCCATAGAGGCCGGCCACGAAGCGCATGAACTCCCGGCCGGTGAGCTTCTCGTACAGGAACGGCTGGTCGGGGATGTAGCCGAGGGCGCGTTTGGCCTCCACCGGCTCGGCCGCGATGTCGATCCCGCCGATCAGGGCGCGACCCGAGGTCGGTCGCGACAGGCCGGTGAGCATCTTGATCGTGGTCGTCTTTCCGGCGCCGTTCGGCCCCAGGAAGCAGAAGAACTCCCCCTCGCCGATGGCGAGCGTGAGCTCGTCGACCGCGGTCTTGGCGCCGAAAACCTTGGTGAGGCGCTCGGTGCGGATCACTCGACCTCCGTGACCTCGAGGCGGATACGGCCGAGGAACGCGGCGAGGCGCTGCCAGTCCCCTATCCCACCGGCCGCCAGCTTGAGGTGCGAGGCGTCGGCCACCGGCTGGCCCAGCGTGGGATCGGTCCACACCCAGCGGCCTACGAACACCTCCGGCCAGGCGTGATACGCGAAGGCCCCGATCTCGTCGCTCCAAACCAGCCCGGCGGCCATCCTCGCCGGAACCCCCGCCGCCCGTGCGAGCGCCGTGAACAGCACGGTGTGTTCGCTGCAGTCCCCTTCGCGGGTGGCGAGCACGTCGGTGGCCGACGGGAGGCCGAGCACCGGTCGTTTCGCGAGGTTCACGTTCACCCACCGGCCGATCAGCAGGGCCCTGGCCCAGCGGTCACGCTCCGAGCCGACGATGGCGGCTGCGAGCGCGCGGATCTTCGGGTCGCCGCAGGTGACGAGGGCGTCGCACGAGAGGTAGTTCGCGAGGTCCTCGAGTCGATCGCCGGCGCCGGGAGGCACGGCCAGTGGCCCCGGGGAGGGCGAGACCAGGATCGACACGCCGTCCGCCTCGACGCGCTGCGTTTCGTCGGCGGGGAGCTCGCCGGCCGAGGCGCCCCCGATCCGCACCACCATCCGGCGCGCGTCGCGGTGGGGCCGCAGGCCCGTAGGCACCACCTCGAGCGCCGTCAGCAACTCGGGAGCCTCGCCCGTTTCGCGCGCCGCGAGCGCCTCCGACCGGGCGAGTCGCCTGAGCGTGAGGCCGAACGGCGTCTCGGCCCGCACCACACCGCCGTCCTCGTCGAGCCACGCGGTGACCGCGGCCTTGCCGAGGCTGACCTCGACGACACGGGTCGCGACGGGCTGCCCGCCGACCGTGACCGTCTCCAGGCGCACGCACCGGGCGCGGGCCGTCGTCGGCCGCAGCGTGAACGGGTCGAACCCCTCGAAGGTGGCTTCCTGGCCGGGGGCGAGCGCCGGACCCGGGAGGAGGCCGAGCATGTCGTCGCCGGCGCCGAGCAGGTCGCCGACCCGAGCCTGCACGGGAACGCTCCGGCCTGCGGAACGCACCTCGCCGCGCAGCAGGCCGTCCACCACCGTTCCGGTCGCTCGCAGCGAGTAGGCGCCCGCGTCGACGCGGACGTCGAACGCGGCCCGGGCTACGGCGAGCGCTCGCCACAACGTGCCGACGAGGCGCATCTCGGCCGGAGCATCGAGCATGCGGGCGCGCAGGCGGAGATCGATGCGGGACGTGACGCCGGTGCGCCCGTCGCGCTCGTCGGGTTGCGTGACGAGGTGGAGGGTGCCGACCGGCTTGCCGGCGAGCTCGATGCCCAGCCACGACTGGCCGGCGCGCGGCAGCCGCGGCGGCGACGGCCGCCGCGCGAGGACGCCGTGCCCCCCCAGCTCGCGGTGCAGCAGGACTCCGGTCATCGCGAGCCAGAAGATGACGATCGCCCCGCCGACTATCCGCCTTTTGCGCTGGGGGTGTGCGTCCACGCACTCAATTGTAGGGTGCGCCGTGGAACGGCGCTCTGTACGTTGGTGAGGTGCTTTCTGATCCCGGACCCCGGACCCCGGACCCCTGTCTTCTCAGTCCCAAATCCCGAGCTCGGCCTTGACGTCGTCGGAGGCTTCCTTGCGGGGGTCCCAGGGCGGGTTCCACACCAGCTCGACTTCCGACTCCTGGACGCCGGGCAGCGTCGCGATGACCTGCTTGACCTGCTCGACGATCATCGGCCCCTCGGGACAGAACGGGGTGGTGAGCGTCATGACCACGCGGACCTTGGCGCCGCCGGGCGCGACCTCGACGTCGCGGATGAGGCCGAGGTCCACGATGGAGATGAAGATCTCCGGGTCCACGACCGGTTTCAGCGCCTCGCGCACCGCCTCCGGTGTCAGCTCGCTCATCGCCGCAGGCCCTCCTCCTCGGTGGTGGTCGTCGCCTCGCCCGAGGCGCCGCGGCCGCCCTTGAGCGCGTCGAGCAGCGTGACCCAGGGGAGGAGCGCGCACTTCACCCGCACCGCGAACTTCTGCACCCCCTCGAGCGCCTCGAGGTCGCCGAGGTCGACCGTCGCCGGCGGCGGCCCGCCGTGCATGACCGAACGGAACGCCTCGGTCGTGGACTCGGCTTCGGCGACCGTGCGGCCGGGCACCAGCTCGGCCAGGATCGAGCCGGAGGCGGTGCAGATCGCGCACCCCCGCCCCTCGACCTGGACGCCCTGGATCCGGTCGCCGTCGAGGGCGAGGTTGAGCACGACCTCGTCGCCGCACACGGGGTTGAACCCATGGGCGCGGGCGTCCACCCGCGGGAGCGCGGCGCGGCCGCGCGGGTGGCGGTGGTGGTCCATCACCACCTCGCGGTAGAGCTCGTCGAGTGCGACTTCCGGCCGATCGGTCATGGATTCGGCGCTCCCCCGCTCGTGCGGGCCGAGTTGAGAGTGAAGAGTGAAGAGTGAGGAGTTGAGAACCGAAACGAGCGCTCGAGAAGAGGCTTGGGCGTTGTCCTTCGTAACTCTTCACTCTTAACTCTTAACTCTTCACTTCTCCGAACCGGGCGGGCGCGCATACTACGCGGTCCCGAAGTACTTGCGGGCAGCGGCCAGGCCCTCGATCAGGGCCTCCACGTCGTCGCGGTCGTTGTACACGCCGAACGAGGCCCGAGCGGTCGCCGGCACGCCGAGGCGGCGCATGAGCGGCTGCGCGCAGTGGTGCCCGGCCCGGACCGCGACCCCGACGGTGTCGAGCACCTGCGCGAGATCGTGCGGGTGGATGTCGGGGTCCGCGAACGAGACCAACCCCCCGCGCCTCTCCGGATCGAGGGGACCGTAGATCTCGAGTCCCCCGAGGGCCCGGAGACGGTCGAGGGCGTAGGCAACCAGCTCGCGCTCGTGCTCGCGCACGGCCGCCATCCCGAGCTGCTCGAGGAGGTCGAGGGCGGCCGGGAACGCCGCGGCGTCGGCGATGTTCGGGGTGCCGGCCTCGAACCGATGCGGGACGTCGTTCCACGAGGCCCAGTCGAGGCGCACCTCGCGGATCATCTCGCCGCCGCCCGAGATCGGCTCCATCCGCTCGAGCAGCTCGGGCTTGGCCACCAGGAACCCGAGGCCGGTCGGGCCGTACATCTTGTGGGCGGAGAAGGCGAGGAAGTCCGCGCCCAAAGCCTGAACGTCCGTGGGAAGGTGGGGCACCGACTGCGCGCCGTCGACCACGAGCACGGCGCCCGCGCGGTGCGCCGCGTCCGCGATCTCGGCGATGGGGTTGATCGTGCCGAGCACGTTGGACATCGCGGTCAGGGCGACGATCCGGGTTCGCGGCGAGAGGAGCGCGGCGAACGCCGCCATGTCGAGCTGGCCGTCCTCGCCGAACGGCACGTGGCGGAGGGCGACGCCGCGCTCGCGGGCGAGCATGATCCACGGCACGAGGTTGGAGTGGTGCTCCATCTCGGACAGCAGCACCTCGTCGCCGGCCGCCAGCGTCGCACCCCAGGACCGCGCCACGAGGTTGATGGCGTCGGTGGCGTTGCGCGTGATCACGACGCCGCGCGGATCGGGGGCGTTGACGAACCGCGCGACGCGCGTGCGGCACGCCTCGTAGAGGGCGGTGGCCTCCTCCGCGAGCGTGTGCACGCCGCGGTGCACGTTGGCGTTGGAGGTCGTGTAGTACGAGCGCAGCGCGGCGAGGACGGCCTCGGGCTTCTGGGTCGTGGCGGCGTTGTCGAGGTAGACGAGACGGTGCCCGTGCACCTCGCGCCTGAGGATCGGAAACAGCGCCTTGAGCGCGCGGGGGTCGAAGGCGACGGCGGGCGGCGCGATCGCGGTCATGGCTAGTCGGCGTGCAGGCGCGCCGCCACCAGCGCGGCGATGCGCTCGCGGGTCGTCTGCGGCAGCCGGGCCAGCGTCTGATCGAGGAACCCGTACACGATCACCCGCGTCGCCTGCATCTTCGCGAGGCCGCGGCTCTGCAGGTAGAAGAGCTGCTCCGGGTCGACCGGGGCCACGGTCGCGCCGTGCGAGCAGCGGACGTCGTCGGTGAGGATCTCGAGCTCCGGGATCGACTCGGCGCGCGCATCCTCGGAGAGCAGCAGGTTGCGATTCTCCTGGTAGGCCTCGGAGCCGGCGGCGCCGCGTCCGATGCGGATCATGCCGGTGTAGGCCGAGCGTGCGCCGCCCGTAAGGGCTACTTTGAAGTCGAGGTTGGAGTGCGTTTTGCGGGCCTCGTGGAGGTGCTCGGTGTGATGGTCGAAGTGCTGGGTGTCGCCCCCCATCGCCACGCCGCACGTCTCGACATCGGCGCCCTCCCCGGCCAGGACCGCCCCGACGTCGGCCTTGAAGACCGCGCCGCCGAACGAGGCGAGCGACATCTGGAATCGCGCCCCGGCGCCGACTCGCGCGCGGGCCGTGAGGTGGCCGGTGACGCCCGGCTCCCAGCGCTGGACCAGCCCGTAACGCACGTTGGACCCAGGTTCGGCCAGGATCTCGGTGACGCCGAGCACCCGTGCGTCGGGGCCGCCGCCGACGTGCCCTTCGATGATCTCGAACGAGCTGCCCTCGCCGGCCAACACCAGAACCCGCGGCATCGTGATCGGGCCGGCCACGATGCGGAGGCGGATCGGGTGCTCGAGCTGCACGCCGGCGGGCACCCGGACCAGCACGCCGCCCCGCCACGCCGCCGTGTTGATCGCTTCGAGGAAGCCGTGGCCGGCCGGTACCGCCGAACCCAGGAGCTCGGCCACCGAGGCCTTGTGCAGGTCTTCCACCGCGACGCCGGACTTGCGGGCGCGCGGGTCGACCTCGACCAGGCGCAGCGCCCCGCCGGCGAGCAGCGCCGCCACCGAGAGCGGCTCGTCGATCCGCCAGGTCGGGCCCACGTCGGCAGGGCCGATGTCGGTAGGGTCGCTCGGCGGCAGGAAGCGGGCCGGGTTGGTGTATCGCCAGAGGTGGCCGGCGCGGTCGGGGAGTACGAGGGGTGAGACGAACTCACGGGCCCGTTCGCGCAGCGCGAGCAGGCCGCGGTCCTCACCGGCGGCGCGCGAGAGCGCCCCGATGTGGTCGAGCGACAGCGTCGGTTCGGTCTCGGCGATCGCCCGGCTAGCCAACGGAGCCCTCCATCTCGAGCTCGATGAGGCGGTTGAGCTCGACCGCGTACTCCATGGGGAGCTCCTTCACGAACGGCTCGATGAAGCCGTTGACGATCATCAGGCGCGCCTGGTCGTCCTTGAGGCCCCGCGAGCGCAGGTAGAACAGCTGCTCGTCGCCGATCTTGGACACCCGCGCCTCGTGCTCGATGCGCACCTGGTCCTCGGCGATCTCCATCGTCGGGTAGGTGTCGGTTCGGGCGGCGTCGCCGATCAGGAGCGCGTCGCACTGGACCGAGGTCTTGCACCCGTGCGCGCCCTTGCGGACCTTGACGAGCCCGCGGTACGACGAGCGCCCCGTCCCCTTGGAGATCGACTTCGACGTGATCTTGGACGTCGTATTGGGGGCCAGGTGGGTCATCTTGGCGCCGGCGTCCTGGTGCTGTCCGGGACCGGCGAACGCGATCGACAGGACCTCGCCGTGCGCGCGCTCGCCCTTGAGGATGACGGCCGGGTACTTCATCGTGAGCTTGGAGCCGATATTGCCGTCGACCCACTCGACCACGGCGTCCTCGTGGGCGACCGCGCGCTTCGTGACGAGGTTGTAGATGTTGTTGGACCAGTTCTGGATCGTGGTGTAGCGGATGCGGGCGCCCTTCATGGCGATCAGCTCGACGACCGCCGAGTGCAGCGAGTTGGTCGAGTACACGGGCGCGGTGCACCCCTCGATGTAGTGCACCTTGGCGCCCTCGTCGGCGATGATGAGCGTGCGCTCGAACTGGCCCATGCGCTCGGCGTTGATCCGGAAGTACGCCTGCAGCGGGATCGCGACCTCCGCGTTCTTGGGCACGTAGATGAACGAGCCGCCGGACCACACCGCGCTGTTGAGCGCCGAGAACTTGTTGTCGGCCGCGGGGATCACGCTCGCGAAGTGCTTGCGCACGAGCTCCTCGTGCTCGCGCAGCCCGGAGTCCATGTCGAGGAAGATGACTCCCTGCTTGGTGAGCTCCTCCTTGACCGAGTGGTAGACCACCTCGGACTCGTACTGGGCGGAGACGCCGGACAGGAACTTGCGCTCGGCCTCCGGAATCCCCAGGCGGTCGAAGGTGCGCTTCACGTTCTCGGGCACGTCCTCCCAGCTCGTCTCCTGCTTCTCGGTGGCGCGCACGTAGTAGGTGATCTGGTCGAAGTCGATCTCCGACAGCATCGCGGTGTCGCCCCAAGTCGGCATCGGTTTCGCCAGAAAGATGTCGAGCGCCTTGTGGCGGAAGACGCGCATCCAATCGGGCTCCTTCTTGAGCTGCGAGATCGCCTCCACGACCTCGTGCGAGAGCCCCTTGGGCGTTCGCATGAAGTACTCTTCCGGGTCGTGGAACCCGTAGCGCCGGCTGTAATCGCTGCCGATGTCGGCAACGGTCGGAATTGAAGCCATCAGGCACCTCCCGCGGTCGCGGCCGGCTCGAGCCAGTCGTAACCGCGCTCCTCGAGCTCGAGCGCGAGCTCGGGTCCGCCGGACCGCACGATGCGGCCGTCCATGAAGACGTGCACGACGTGGGGGCGCACGTAGTTGAGCAGGCGCTGGTAATGCGTCACCAGCACCATCCCGAGGTCGTGCGAGGCGGCGGCGTTGATCCCGTTGGCCACCACCTTCAGGGCGTCGATGTCGAGCCCGGAATCGGTCTCGTCGAGCATTGCGAACTTCGGCTTGAGCATGAGGAGCTGGAGGATCTCGACGCGCTTCTTCTCGCCGCCGGAGAAGCCGTCGTTGAGGTAGCGCCCGGCGAACGCAGGGTCCATCTCGAGATCCTCCATGCGCGCCAGCAGCTCCTTGCGGAACTCGCGAACGGGCACCTCGCTGCCGCGCACGGCGGAAACCGCGGCGCGCAGGAACGACGCCACGGTCACGCCCGGCACCGCGATCGGGTACTGGAACGCGAGGAACATCCCCGCGCGCGCCTTCTCGTCCGGGGAGAGCTTGCTGACGTCCTGACCGGCCAGCATCAGCGAGCCTTCGGTCGCATACGCCGGGTGTCCCATCAAGCCGTTGGCCAGCGTGGACTTCCCCGAGCCGTTCGGCCCCATAATCGCGTGGATCTCGCCCGGCAGCACGGCGAGGTCGACGCCCTTGACGACTTCCTTCTCGCCGATCCAGACGTGCACGCCGGTGCAGGTGAATACGGGTTTGGCTTGACGGTTCATTGCGTCCCTCTCTCCCGGGGGCCACCGGCCGGCGCCCCGCCCCAGCTGTCGGGAACGATGAGCGGCCAGCGCTCCTGCAGGTGTTTGTCGGTGCGCCGCTCGCCGGCCGCGAGGTCGGACAGCGTCGTGTGCTCGAAAAGGCGCCTGAGGAGCGCGTCGAGGTGGGCCCAGACCGGGCGCAGCGAGCAGTCGGACAACCGCGAGCAGTCGGACGCGTCCGGGCGGCCGTGGTCGCGGCAGAAGCCGGAGTCGAACAGCGGCTTGCCGAGCGCCTCCAGCACCCGCAGCACGGTGATCGTCTCCGGCGCCGCGGCGAGCACGTACCCGCCGTGGCGGCCGCGCGTGGCCTGCACCAGGCCGGCCCGGCGCAGCCGCATCAGGACCTTGGCCGCGAACGGCACCGCGATCCCCTCGGCGCCGGCGAGCTCGGCGAGCGACGCGGTCTGACCGTGCCGCAACGCGAGCTGCAGCATGCAGCGCATCCCGTACTCCTCGGTGGCGGTGATCTTCATGGCACCCTTCGGCTGGCGTTCCGGACCTCTGGTTCGGCTCCCGATCCCCCCAACGGGCAAATCATGACCTAAATTTCCGAATTTAACAAGAGGCCTCCCCGACGCGCTTTTCTGCGAATGTGACACGATTTGGACGATTGACCAGCCCGGCGCGCAATCGACGTTGTCGGATCGCGGCGACCTGGGCCGCAGCCGGAGCGTGACTCGGATCACCGGATACGCCGGAGGAAGCCTCGGCGGGGCGATCCATCCCGGCCGGCCTCGTTGAGACACGCCTGTGGCACGGCCCAGGGTCCGGCGTTGCGGCGCGGGGTGGCGGCGCCCCTGGCGTGGAATCTCGGCGTGCGGCGACCGGTTGTCCCGAATTGCACGGGAAAGGGGGCATTGCCAATGAAGGTCGCGGTTGCTGCAGTTCTCATCAGTGCGTTCGTCCTCCCCGCCATCGCGGCGGCGGAGACCTGGAGCAACGTCCCGCTCATCGACAAGAACTGCGTCGAGAAGGTCAAGGCCGATCCGGACAAGCACGAGACGAGCTGCCTGATCGCCTGCGCCAAGAGCGGTTACGGGATCGTCACGTCGGACGGCACCTGGGTCAAGCTGGACAAGAAGGGCAACACCGAGGCGCTCAAGGCGCTCAAGGCGACGTCCAAGACCAGCGCGATCCGCGTGACGGTCAACGGCGAGCGTTCCGGCGACATGATCAAGGTGGAGAGCATCACGATCGATTGAGTCTATCCGGGAGCACGACACAACGGCCGCGGACTGATCGCGGCCGCTGTGGTCTTCCAGCCCACCGGGGCGGGTGCCGCTACGGGCAGTGGCACACCGTGTCGAGGCGGGCGAGCTGGGCGAGCTCGGCGAACGCCTGTTCCAGCGTCTTCCCGGAGGCCCGCTCGAAATCGCCGCCACGCTTGGCTTCCGCCTGCCAGCAGAGCCCCCACTGCACGCTCCACCCCTCGGCTTCGAGCAGACGGAGCGCCTCCACCCAGCCCTCGTTCGGCTGCCAACGCAACGCGGCCACGGCGCAGCACGCGGCTTTCACCAACTCGGCGTCGAGGGGCGTGGGCCGCACCCCCTCGGGAAGCTGGACCACGATGTTCGACCCGCCTGCCATGATGCCACCTCCCCTTCGAACCCCGGCCGTACCGCCTGCCACGCGACGCGGCCGTGTCGTGAAGCGCCGTCCGCGCTAGAGACCGAACCTCTCGATGATCTCGTTCTTCTTGAGGCCGAGGATCCCGTGCTTGCGGCCGACCTTCGTGAACGCCGCGATCGCGGCGTCGAGGTGACGTCGCTCGTGGGCCGCCGACAGCTGCGTCCGGATCCGCGCCTGTCCCTTGGCCACCACGGGGAAGAAGAACCCTACGGCGTAGATCCCCTCGTCGAAGAGGTCGCGCGCCACGTCCTGGGCGAGCTTGGCGTTGTAGAGCATCACCGGGACGATCGGGCTCTCGCCGGCCTTGATGTCGAACCCCGCGTCGGTGAGCAACGAGCGCCAGTACGATGTGTTCCGCTCGAGCGTGTCGCGGCGCTCCGTCGTCGCCGCGACGAGCTCCAGGACCTTGAGCGCGCCGGCGACGATCACGGGCGCCACGGTGTTCGAGAACAGGTATGGGCGCGCGCGCTGGCGGCACATCTCGACGAGCTCGGCGCGGCCGGAGACGCAGCCGCCCGACGCGCCGCCGAGCGCCTTGCCGAGCGTCGTGGTGATGATGTCGATCTTCCCCACCACGCCGCAGTGCTCGTGCGTGCCGCGTCCGGTCCGGCCGATGAACCCGGAGGCGTGCGAGTCGTCGACGAAGACCATGGCGCCGTGTTTCTCGGCGAGGCGCACGATCTCGTCGAGCTTCGCGAGGTCGCCGTCCATCGAGAACACGCCGTCGGTGATCACCATGCGGAAGCGCTTGTCCTGGTGCTCGACCAGCTTCTCCTCGAGGTGGCCCATGTCCGAGTGCTTGAACGTGTCCTGCGCCGCCTTGCACAGGCGCATCCCGTCCACGATCGAAGCGTGCACGAGACGGTCGGCGATCATGACGTCCGCCTCGGAGAGCACCGCCTCGAACACCCCCGCGTTGGCGTCCATGCAGGAGGGGAACAGGAGCGTGTCCTCGGTGCCCAGGAACGCCGTCAGCTTGGCCTCGAGCTCCCGGTGGATGTCCTGGGTGCCGCAGATGAACCGCACCGAGGACATGCCGTAGCCGCGGTGGTCGAGCCCGGCGTGCGCCGCGGCCACGACGTCGGGGTGGCTCGAAAGCCCCAGGTAGTTGTTGGCGCACATGTTGATGACGGTCTTGGGCGGGCTGCCGGCCGGGAACTCGACGTCGATCTCGGCGCCCTGGGGCGCGTGAATGTAACGCTCCTGCTTGAAGAGCCCCTGGCTCCGCAGCCCCTCCAACTCCTTTGCATACGACTCGCGGACGTTGCCGGCGTACGCCATCCTGGCCTCCCTCACTCGGCGGCCGGCGCGAACTTCTTCACCAGCTCGGCGATGCTGTTCACGGTGTCGAACACCTGCGGGGTGGCCTGGGCGTCCGGGATCTGGATCGTGTACCGCCGCTCCAGAAAACGCTTGAGCGACACCATCGAGAACGAGTCGACGATCCCTCCGGTGATCAGGGGGGTGTCCTCGCGCACGACCCGGTCGTCGCCCTCCTCCAGGTACTCCTTCACGATGTAGTCCAGGATCGTCTTCTTCACGTCGGCCATCTTTCCCTCCGTCATTCGTCCATCAGCGTCGAGGTGTCGCCCACCGGCTCACCCCACTCCTTGGCACGAAGCACCCGGCGCACGATCTTCCCGCTCCGCGTCTTCGGCAACGACGCGACGAACTCGATCTCCTGCGGCATGGCCAGCGGAGAGAGCCGCTTGCGCACGAAGTTCATGATCTCGAGCTCGAGGTCGGGCCCGGCCGTCGCGCCCGGCTTGAGCGTGACGAACGCCTTGACCACCTCCATGTTCACCGGATCGGGTTTGGCGACCGCGGCGGACTCGGCCACCGCCGGGTGCTCGAGGAGCGCCGACTCGATCTCGAACGGACCGACGAGGTGGCCACCGGTGTTGATCACGTCGTCGTCGCGGCCGACGAACCAGAAGTACCCGTCGGTGTCGATGCTCGCCCGGTCGCCGCAGAGGTACCAGCCGTTCTTGAACTTGTTCGCGTAGCCCGTCGGGTTGTTCCAGTACCCGCGAATCATGGAGGGCCATCCCGGGCGGAGCGCGATCAGGCCGACGGTGCCCGGCACGGTCAACGGCTCGTACGTGCGCAGGTCGACCACGGTCGCGGTGATGCCCGGGAACGGCTTTCCCATCGAGCCCGGTTTGATCGGCATCCCGGGGAAGTTCGTGACCACGATGCAGCCCGTCTCGGTCTGCCAGAAGGTGTCGTGGAACGGGAGCCCGAACGCCTCCCTCGACCAGATCACGGCCTCCGCGTTGAGCGGCTCGCCGACGCTCGCGAGGTGGCGGAGCGAGGCGAGGTCGAAGCGGCGGGCGACCGCCGTCCCGTCGCGCATGAGCAGGCGGATCGCGGTCGGCGCCGAGTACCACACCGACACGCGGTGCTTGGCGATGAACGCGTACCAGCGCTCCGTGGAGAACCCGGAGTCGAGCACGACCTGCGTGATGCCGTTGGCCCAGGGGCCGATGATGCCGTACGAGGTCCCGGTCACCCAGCCCGGATCGGCGTTGCACCAGTAGACGTCGTCCGGTTGCAGGTCGAGCACCCACTTGGCGGTGAGGTACTGCGACACCAGCGAGTAGTGCACGTGCTGGGCGCCCTTCGGCTGCCCGGTCGTCCCCGACGTGTAGTGGAGCACCGACGGCGTCTCGCCGGTGGACGGGAAGACGTCGAACCGTTCCACCCGCGGCAGCGCGTCGAGCGTGACGGACGTCTCGCCCGGTTGCAGCCCGCCCTCGGAGGCGTCCACGACCACCACGTGGCGGAGCGCGGGCAGGCGGCCGCGGATCTTGCGCACCTTGGGGAGGTGCTTCCTCTGCGTCACGATCGCCGTCGTGCCGGCGTCGGCCAGGCGCGTCCACAGCGACTCGTCGCCGAACGCGGAGAACAGCGGCTGGGCGATCGCGCCGAGCTTGAGGATCCCTAGGAAGCCGGTGTACAGCTCCGGCACGCGGTCGAGGAACAGGCACACCCGCTCGCCGGGACCGACTCCGAGCGTCTGCAGGAAGCGCGCGACCGTGTTGGAGAGGACCCGCAGGTCGTCGAACGTGTAGGTGCGGCCCGCGCCGGCGTGGTCCTCCCAGATGAGGGCCGGTTTGTGCGCGTTGCCCTGCTCGCAGATCCGATCGCTGCAGTGCCAGCCGATGTTGATGGGGCCCGTGCGGCGCACGCCGAGTTCGCGCTCTGCGCTCGCCCAGTCGAACCCCTGGGCGCGCTCCTCGTAGGTCGGGCTTGTCAGCACGGTGCTCATTGGGATCGCGTCCCTCCTTCCGGGGGCCTCCCCGACTCCAACACCACGGTCGCGACGCCCAGCGCTCCGGTGTGCGCGAGCGTCGCGAACACGGCATCCGCGCCGAGCTCCGCCGCCCGGGCCGCGGTGCTCCCGCGGAGGACCACACGGGGGCGCCCGCTCGCCTCGCGGACCACCTCGACGTCGAGCCAGCGTGCGCCGGGGTCCGGCACGGCGCCGAGCGCCTTGAAGACGGCCTCCTTGGCGGCGAATCGGGCGGCGTAGTGTCGAGCCGGGTAGCGCATCCCCTCGCAGTAGGCGATCTCGGCCGGCGCGAACACCGCCTCTCGGAACGCGGCACCGCCCGCCCGGAGCTCGGCCTCCATGCGCGCGACCTCCAGCACGTCGGTTCCGATACCCACGATCACGGGAGCCTCCGGGTGATCAATAGTCTCAATGGCTGTAATGATCCTGAGGAGCTCGCTGCAGCCTGGCAGATCCTGCAGCGACTCTAGGACCTTGTACCTTCGTGTGTCAAGCTCGCGCCCGGCGGCCGGCCGGGGGCGCGCGGTTGCGGTCGGCCCGCCTTGGGCGCCCGGCCGGAGTGGCGTACCCTCGTGAACGGGAAAGGGGAGATCGATGCGCCAACTGTCCGGCTCAGTGCGGCGCGGCGCGGCGTTCGACGGGAACCTGCACCACTGGCGGGCGGCGTGGGAGCGCCTGTCGGCCGAGGAAGCCGTCCTCCGGCAGGGTGGCGGGGGGAAGGCGGCCGAGCGCCACACCTCGCAGGGGAAGATGCTGGTCCGCGAGCGGCTCGCCGCGCTGCTCGACCCCGGCGTTCCGCTGCTCGATCTCGGGACGTGGGCCGGCTGGGGGATGTACGCGGAGTGGGGCGGCGCTCCGTCCGCCGGTTGCGTGACCGGCGTCGGCCGCGTCGCGGGGCGCACGTGCGTGGTCATCGCCAACGACGCCACCGTCAAGGCCGGGGCGTGGTTCCCGATCACCTGCAAGAAGATCCTGCGCGCGCAGGAGATCGCGCTCGAGAACCGCCTGCCGCTGATCTACCTCGTGGACTCGGCCGGGGTCTTCCTGCCGCTCCAGGACGAGATCTTCCCCGACCGCGAGCACTTCGGGCGGGTGTTCTACAACAACGCCCGCCTCTCCGCCGCCGGCGTGTACCAGATCGCGGCCATCATGGGGTCGTGCGTGGCGGGCGGCGCCTACCTGCCGATCATGTCGGACGAGGCGCTCATCGTCGAGGGAACGGGCTCGATCTTCCTCGCCGGCCCGTACCTGGTCAAGGCGGCTATCGGCGAGCCGATCGGGACCGAGGCGCTGGGCGGCGCCGAGGTGCAGACCGACGTCTCCATGGTGGTGGACGACCGCTTCCCCGACGACGCCGCATGCCTGGCGGCGATCCGCGACCGCATGGGAGCCCTCGCGGCGCCGCGTCTGGCGCCGTTCGACCGGGGCGAAGCCGCCGAGCCGGCCGTCGACCCCTCGTCGGTGATGGGCGTCATGCCGGTCGACCGGATGCGTCCATACGACACCTACGCGTTGCTGGCGCACCTGCTGGACCGCTCCGAGTTCGACGAGTACAAGGCCACGTCGGGCAGGTCGCTGGTGTGCGGCACGGGGCGGATCGGCGGGTGGGCAGTCGGCGTGGTGGCCAACCAGCGCGCCGTGGTGGCGCGTAAGCGAGGCCTCGGGCCGCACGAGAGCGAGATGCAGATCGGCGGCGTGATCTACGCCGACGCCGCCGACAAGGCCGCACGGTTCGTCGAGCTGTGCAACCAGAAGGGCGTCCCGCTGCTGTTCCTGCAGGACGTCACCGGGTTCATGGTGGGCTCCCGCGCCGAGCGCGAGGGGATCATCAAGGACGGGGCCAAGCTCGTCAACGTCGTCGCCAACAGCACCGTGCCCAAGATCACGGTGATCATCGGCAACTCGTACGGCGCCGGCAACTACGCGATGGCCGGAAAGGCGTACGGGCCGCGGTTCATCTTCGCCTGGCCCTCGGCCTCGATCGCGGTGATGGGCGGGGAGCAGGCGGCGCAGACGCTGCTCTCGATCCAGCTCAGGAACCGTCCCGGCGAGGTCGGCGAGGAGGAGAAGGCCGCGCGGCTGGCCGACATCAAGGCGCGCTACGACGTCACCATGGATCCCCGCTACGCCGCGGCCCGCCTCTGGGTGGACGGCATCCTCGATCCGGCCCGCACCCGCGAGGTCGTCGTCTCGTGCCTCGACGCGTGCGCCCACCAGGGCGAGATCCCGCCCTTCCGCTGGGGCGTCCTGCAAACGTAAGAGGCGGGGTCAGCGGTCAGGGGTCAGGGGTCAGGGATTAGGGGTCAACGAGCAGCGCGGGATCAGGGCCTGTTCTGACCCCCGGCCCCTGTCCCCTGACCCCTGTCTTACCGGAGGCGGATCGTGACGTCGCCGACGCCCGCGCGGGCGCGGATGCTTGCCTTGCCGGGCCCGTGCGCGCTGAGGTCGTGCCCGATGAAACCCTTGCCCTCGTTGTGCCCGTTTGGTGTGCGCAGGGAGGCATCGCCCACGCCGCAGGTCGCACGGATGTCGCCGGCCGAGGAGAACTCGCCTTCGACGCGGACATCGCCGACCCCGGCCTCGACGGTGACGTCGCCGGCCACGTCGAGGACCCGAACGTCGCCGACGCCGAGCTTGACCGACGCGGCGAGCGACGCCGGGATGCGGACGGTCCAGCTCTCCGACCAATGCCGGTCGCCGTGCCCGTCCGGCTGCAGTTCCAGGGTGAGATCGCCGCCGGCGACGCGGGGCTCGAGTCGTACGTCTTCGAGATCCCGTTCGGACTGGTGGGAACCGAAGATGAACCCGCCGTCCTTCGCCCGCAGCTCCACCTGGACGCTGATCTCCTGGCCCGAATCGCCCATCACCTCGACCTCGCCGACGCCGGCCTTGACGACCACGGTCGCGAGCCCCGTGGCGGGCCGCGTCAGCGTGAGGCTCTTGACCGTGCCGCCGGCGGCGGCCGCGGCGGCGAGCGGAGCAACCAGGGCTACGAGCAGGCGTCGCATCGGCGCGTCCCTCCACCCCTTCAAACGTCGGCCGGGGCCGTTTGGTTCACGCACCGGCCTCAG
This sequence comes from uncultured Acidobacteriota bacterium, assembly GCA_963727275.1. Lineage (GTDB taxonomy): Bacteria > Acidobacteriota > Thermoanaerobaculia > Thermoanaerobaculales > Thermoanaerobaculaceae > RBG-13-68-16. The sequence continues at coordinate 310,480 of CAVSFK010000012.1, read as the reverse complement.
CCCGCCACGAACGGGTTCCCGGCCTTCTCGGCGCCGATCGTGGTGTCGGGGCCGTGTCCGGGCACCACGCGGGTCGGGTCCGGCAGCCGGTAGAGCACCTCCCGGATCGAGCGCTCGAGCTGCTCGAACGAGCCGCCCCAGAGGTCGGTGCGCCCCACCGAGCCCGCGAACAGCACATCGCCGACGACCGCGAGGGGCACGGCGGAGTCGTCGCGGATCAGGACCACGTGTCCGGGCGAATGGCCCGGGCAGTGGCGCACGAGCAGGCGCTCCTGGCCCACGGCGAGCGACTGCCCGTCCTCCAACAAGCCGTCCTCGGGCGGGACGCCCGGCGCCGGCATCCCGAACATCCGGGCCTGAGCCGGGAGGTCGTGGTAGAGCGGGAGATCGGCCGCGTGCAGCAAGAGCGGCGCGTCCGGGAACGCGCCCTTGAGCGCCGACGCCCCCCAGGCGTGGTCGAGGTGGGCGTGGGTGAGCACGAGCGCGACCGGCTCCCACTTCTCCCGGCGGACGGCCTCGATCACCGCCTCGGGCTCGAAGCCGGGGTCCACGACGGCCGCCCGCCCGGTCGCCTCGCACGCGAGGATCACGCAACGCGCGGCGAACGGGCCGAGCTCGAGGGCGTCGACCCTCACGCCGCGCCCTGCGACAGCTCGTCTACGAGCCCCTGGAGGAGGCTCTGCAGGCGCCCGCGTGCGGCCTCACCGGCCTCGAGGACTTCCTGGTGGGTCAGCGGGCGGCCGGCGATCCCTGCCGCCATGTTGGTGGCGAGCGAGAGGACGAGGGTGCGCATGCCCAGGTGCCGCGCCGCGATCACCTCCTGGACCGTGGACATCCCGACGACGGTCCCTCCCATCCGCCGGAACGCCTCGACCTCTGCGGGCGTCTCGTAGTTGGGGCCGAGCGTGGCCACGTACACGCCCTCGGAAACGGCGAACCCCGCGGCGCGTCCGAGACGCATGGCGGCGGCGCGCAAAGCCGGGTCGTAGGCGTCGGTGAGGTCGAAGAACATCGGCGGCCGCCACCGCCCCCAATCGCCGATGAGCGGGCTCGTGCCCTGGAGGTTGAGGTGATCCCGAACCACGACGAGACTGCCCGCCGGCGCCGCGGCGTCGATCGAGCCGCTGGCGTTGGTGGCGACGTAGACGGTGGCCCCCAGGAGCCCCGCTAGGCGCGGGATCGCCGCTACCTGCGGGGCGCTGAACCCCTGGTAGAGGTGGAAGCGTCCGTTGAACACGAGGAGGCCGAGCGCGCCGTGCCGCCATACCGTGACCGTCGGAGTGTGACCCGGCAGCTCGGGCACGGGGAACGGGAACACCTCGGCGTACGGCGTCTCGGAGGCGCGCTCCCATCCCGGCGCGGTCAGCGTGATGCCGGAGCCGGCGACGAACGCCGCGACGAGCGTCCCGGTCGGATTTCGGGCCGCGAAGGCACGGGCAGCATCTTCGAGGGCGCGGGGGCTGAACGTGTCCATGGCCGGGAGGATAGCGCACGGGTGCGCGGGTCGGCGACTGGGACGTCTCGACAGTCGAAAGTCGAGAGTGAAGGTGGGGGTCTCGCCTTTCGACTTTGAGCTGTCGACTGCCTCTCAGTGCGCGCCGTGGTACTTCTCGCCGGCGGTGATGCCGACGGGGAGGACGTTCTCGGGCGGCGGCAGCGGGCACGTCGCGAACGGCGTGAAACCGCACGGAGGCGTGTACGCCTCGTTGAAGTCGAGCACGAGCTCGCGCGTCCCCCGGGGCGGCGCCGCGGCGTCGAGGAACCTGCCGGCGCCGTAGGTCTCGCGCGCGCTGGTGGCGTCCTTGAAGACGAAGAAGAACGTGGTGTCCGTCGGCGACTCCAGGAACGGCTCGAGCGCGAGCGGCCGGCCGCCGAGCGTGAAGCGCACGAGACCCGGTGCGGTCATCGTCTGGGTCGGCCCCTGGACGGTCGCCACCCGGACCTCGCGGGGCGACGGGTACGGTTCGAACGTGGCGCGCACCCGAAACGCCGGGTCGACGGGGAAGTGCTCGATCCCCTTGAACCGGACCCGGGCCGGGCTCTCGGCGTCCTTGACGCGGACGCCGAGCTTGCCGGCACGGTCGATGACGTAGAAGGTGAGCGAGCCGAGCCGCAGGAGGTCGGGCCGGCCCTGTCGGTCGGACGCCAGGGCGCGCTCGGCGGCCGGTGCTCCGTCGATGGTGAGGGCGGCCCCGGCGGCCGGGTGGACGACCACGGTGGCGTCGCTGCGCAGCTCGAGCGTGCCGGCGACTCCCGGCGCGCGCCCGGCCGGCAGCACGACCTCGTTGCCGGGGTCGGACCCGAACCTGTTGGCTCCGGGCCGCAGCCAGAACAGGCCCGTGAGCGTGAGCCAGCCGTCCGCGGCGGTGAGGCGGGCGAGGCGCTCGGCGCGCCACGCCTCGATCTCGGCCCGGTAGGCGGGATCGACCGCAGGCGGGCGGCGAGCGCAGCCCGCGACGCCGGTCGCTGCAACGGCCAGGACAGTGACGATGACACGGTTGGCGGTCGGGCGCGGTCGTCGCATCGTGACCTGGACAACGCCCGCCGGCGTCCCGCCGTTCCGGACCAGTGGCGACGCGGCTACCGCGATCAGAGCCGTACGAGGGCCCTGACGATCGGGTAGTCGCCGTCGCGCAGCGCGCCCGCGCGGATGCAGCGCACCTTGCCGCCCGGCGCCGCGATCACCTGCAGGGGGATCGTGCCGGTCGGAGCGGCCGGAAACCCGGCGAGCCAACGGTCGAGCGCCGCGGGCGCCGCCAGGTGCACCGAGCGGCCCGGCGCGACGCCGGGGTTCTCGGCGAGGAACCGCGCCAGGTCGGCCTCCTTCTCGTCGACCGACACGAACCACACGTCCACGGCGGCGCCGTCCTTGGCGAGTTGTGCCTCCCAGCGCACGACGAGCGGCATCTCGCGGCGGCACGGGCCGCACCAGGTCGCCCACAAGTTCACCCAGACCCAGCGGTCGGCGGGCAGCACCGGGAGCGGCTCGCCGGGGCGGGCGGGCGTCACCCGGGGAAGGGCGAGCGGAGGGGCGTCGGCGGCCGTGTAGAAGACGTCGCACCAGCGCCTCGGGTCGGGCGCCGCCGCGCTCGCCGCCACACCCTCGGAACGCGAGAGCTGCGGTTTCTCGCCGCCGCCGCAGGCCGCCGCGAGCGCCGCCAGCGCCAGCACGGCGAGGCGCAACGGTCCTAGAGCCGGCAATCGATCCATGCGATGAACGCGGAGCGGTTGAGGTGCGCCGTCGAGCAGGCTTCGTTGGGACGAGAGCGGTGCCACTGGCAGAAGTCCTTGTCGAGCTGGGCGAACTCGGCGCCGAGCCAGAGCAACCCGACCTCCTGGTCGAGGTCGGGGTCGGAGAACTTGGATCGGATGTGGTCGAGCACCGCCTCGGCGCGCTTGCGTGACAGCTCGCGGTTGTAGGAGAGCGCGCCCTCCGTCGACGCACGCGAGACGACCAGGAAGTACGACGCCCCGCGCTGAGCGGCGAACGTCCGATCGAGCAGGGCGAGCGCGTCCCCGTCGAGGTCGGCGCCATCCTGGTCGAACTGGATGATCGCGGCGCGGTCGGCGAGCGGGACGAACAGCGCGTTGAAGTCGTCGCCCGACATGGCGGCGACGCTGCGCGCCTGCACCGGCTGGCACCCGCGCTGCGAGCCGCCTTTGAGCAACCCGCACGAGGTCAGCACGCGGCGCAGGATCTGCTTCAGCGCCCCGCTGCAGTACCCCTCGTCGGCGGCGCTCGCCACGGCGAGGGCAGGTCCCTTGCCGGCGGCCCGGATCTCGGCAAGACGGGCGGAAGCGGCATGGACCCAGACGACGACCAGGATCGACAGCACCGCGAGGACCGCGGAGAAGAGCGCCAGGTGCGTTCGGTTGGTGGTCATCGCATCACCTCGCCGCCCGTCCGGCCCGCTGCGGCGCCTGCAGGAGCCGGGCGAGGACGAACTCGAGCCCGAGGTCGGTGTCCTCCTCGCAGACCTTCTGGCCGCGCACGAACAGCTGCGGCGTCTGGACAGGGAGCGAGTTGGCCACGGCCCAGCGCAGCGACCGGTTCAGACGCGCCTTGACGGCCGGACGGCCGATGCAGTCGCCGAGCTCGGGGAACGCCTGGCGGATCCTCTCGGTCAACTGGCGGGTGTCGCCTCCCAGCCCGCGCAGCTCGGCCTGGTGCGCGAACGCCCATTCGAGCACCTCGCCGGCCCTGACGCCGCCGCAGAGCACGGCCTCCGAGACGGCGCAGGCGCCCGGGTGGACCGATTCGTTCACCATCCAGTTGCACTCCTTGTCGAGTGGGAAGAGCACGAGCTCGAGCTGGAGCCGCCTGCCCAGACCGCTCGCCGCGAGCCGCTGCGCGAACCCCTTGCACGCCGGGCAGAGGGGGTCGATGACCTCGACGGCCGGGACGCCCCCGGACGGGCCCGCGAGCTTGACCCTGACACCGTACCGGTCCTCCGGGTGGAGCAGGTCGCCGCAGCGACCCATGGTGTCCGCGTACGCCGGCTTGAGGCCGAGGTAGAGCACCACCGGCACCAGCACGAACGCCACGCCCTCGACGAACGAAACGGCGTACGCGCCCCAAGGGGTACGGCCCGACCCGGCGCCGGCCCTCGCGGCGCGGTGGGCCAGGACCGCGGCGACGAACGCCCCCAGCGAGGCGACGTAGATCCCCACGCAGAGCTTGCACACCGAGCCGACGCGCGACAGCGAGATGAAGAAGTAGATCAACGAGACCACGACGGGGAGGAGCGTGGCGGCGACCATGAACCGGGTGTGGTCGGCGTCGGCCCACAGCCGCCGGAGCAGGAGGTCGAGCGAGCGGAACAGCAGGAACGCGAAGACGGCCAGCGCGGGCAGGGCGATCGGGATTCCTCCCCAGGTCCAGGTTCGGAAGACGGCCGAGTAGGGGCTCATGAGCACGGCGTGGCACCCGCTCGTCCCCGTGGTGTCGGCGGCGCCGAGGCCGGGCACGAACGAACAGGTGATCGAGTGCACCTGGCGGTCGAGGAACGCGACGAAGTCCGCCGTCGAGACGGCGGCGAAGATGGTCCCTATGAGCGCGAATACCGCCAGCGCGACGATGGCGCCCGACCCGGATCGATTCATCGTGGCGGCCCTCCAGGCTCGAGCAACGTGAACGGCGAGAGGCTGTTCACCGGGCCGGATGGTAGCACCGCGATCGTCGCCGTCAAGGCGCGCCGCCGAGGCCGGTCGCTCGCGCGCCTCCTTCGGGAGGGCTTGATCCGGCGAGGTTTGCGGCCCATTTTCGGGGTTCCCCGCGTGTTAGAATGCGCCGCCTTGGCGCGTCTGGAGGTGGCGTGGAACCGTTGGAGACGTTGCGGGCGCACCGGCGCGGGAAGCTCGACGAGCTGCGCCGCCGCGGCGTGGACCCGTACCCGCCGCGCTACCCGGTGGACGGGCGGGTGAGCGAGATCGTGGCTCGCTTCGCCGCGACGGACGCCGCCGCGCTCGACGCCGCCCCCGTGCGCGTACGAATCGGAGGCCGCGTCACCGGGATCCGCACGCACGGCAAGGCGGCGTTCCTCGACCTCTCCGACGGCGACGGGCGCATGCAGGCGCACGTCAAGCGCGACGTCGTGGGCGAGCCGGCGTTCGCGCTTCTCGACACGCTCGATCTCGGGGACTTCTGGGGCGTTACCGGCACGCTGTTCCGCACGCGGACGGGCGAGCTGACCGTCCGCGCCGAGACCGTCACGGTGCTCGCCAAGGGGCTGCAGCCGTGGCCGGAGAAGTGGCACGGCCTCGCCGACCGCGAGCTGCGGGCCCGCCAGCGCTACCTCGACCTCGCCACCAACCCGGTCTCGCGCCGGGTCTTCCTCACGCGAGCCGCGGTCGTTCGCGCGATCCGCTCGTTCCTGGACGCGCGCGGCTTCATCGAGGTGGAGACCCCGATGATGCAGCCGATCCCGGGCGGGGCGACCGCGCGTCCGTTCGTCACCCATCACAACACGCTCGACATGGACCTCTACCTGCGCATCGCGCCCGAGCTCTACCTCAAGCGTCTGGTGGTCGGCGGCCTCGAGCGCGTCTTCGAGATCAACCGCAACTTCCGCAACGAGGGTATCTCGACCCAGCACAACCCCGAGTTCACGATGCTCGAGTTCTACTGGGCGTACGCCAACTACGAGGACCTGATGGCGCTCACCGAGGAGATGCTGTGCGGCGTCGCCGAGGCCGTCGCCGGCGGCCCCCTGCTGCCGTGGGGCGAGCGGAAGGTCTCCCTCGCGCGGCCGTGGAAGCGTCTCACGATGCGCGACGCGGTGCTGGCCCACTCGGAGCTGCGGCCGGAGGACCTCGCCGAACGGGCGCCGCTGGAAGCAGCGGCTCGCCGCCACGGGGTGGAGAACGTCGAGCGCCTCACCTCCGGCAAGCTCCTGGCGGAGCTGTTCGAGGCGACCGCTGAGTCGAACCTGGTGGACCCGACGTTCGTCACCGACTTCCCGGCCGACATCTCGCCGCTCGCCAAGCGCAAGCCGGGGGCGCCCGACCTCACCGAGCGCTTCGAGCTCTACCTCGTCGGAATGGAACTCGCCAACGCGTTCACCGAGCTCAACGATCCCGACGACCAGCGGCGCCGGTTCGAGGAGCAGGTGCGCCTCGCCGGCGGCGTCGTGGACGAGGACTACGTGCTGGCGCTCGAGCACGGCATGCCGCCGACCGCGGGCGAGGGCATCGGGATCGACCGGCTGGTCATGGTGCTCACCGACTCCCATTCGATCCGCGACGTGATCCTGTTCCCCCTGCTGCGCCCCAGGGAGGGGTGATGCCCGGGGTCCGGGGTCCGGGGTCCGGGATCCGCGAGTCACCGGGCCGTTCCTGTCGGATCCCTGACCTCGCCTGCCGAGCCGGCGGCTCACCCTCCGGTCACGCCGGGAGCGGCCGAACTTGAGCGTGCTGGGCCTCGTCGCCGGACGATACCTGCTCGGGCTACGTCGGCGGACCCACGTCGCGGCCGTGAGCGCGATCTCGTTCGGCGCCATGGCGCTCGGGGCCGCCGCTCTGGTCCTGACCCTCGCGCTCCTCGAGGGGTTCCAGTCCACGATCCGGGCCCAGCTCGCGGACGCGGGGATCCACGCGGAGCTGCGCCCGTCCGCGGGACGCACGCTGCCCGGCGGCGAGTGGCTCGAGCGCCTGCGCGCCCGGCACCCGGAACTCGACGTGAGCGCCGTGAGCGGCGGCGCGGTGTGGTGCATCGGACCCGACGGCGCGGTGCCCGCGGACCTCCAAGCCGTGGACACCCTGTCCCGCGTGGAGGTCAACCGCGTGCTGGCGGCGCGCCTCGGCATCGGCGCCGGCAACGAGCTCACGATTGCGAGCCCGCGCCTGGTGCTGACGCCGCTCGGTCCGGTGCCGGTGCGGCGCCGGGTCGTCGTCGATGCGGTCGGCCCGGTGCAACCCGCCGACGACCGCGCGGTTGTGCTGGTGCCCACCAGGGTGGCGGCGTCCCTCCTCGATCTCAGCGGCCCGCGCACCGTGGCGCTGCGGGCCAAGGATCCGTCGCAGGCGTGGCGGGTGGCATCGGTTGTGCAAGCCGACGTGCCAGAAGGCGTGGAGGTGGTGTCGTTCGCCGCGTTGAACCGACCGCTGCTGGCCGCACTGGCGCTCGAGCGCGCCATGATCGGGTTTGGTGTCGCCCTCGTCATGGCGGTCGCGGCTCTCAACTTGCTGTGCAACCTGGCACTGCTGGCGGCGGAGAAGCGTGCCGATGTGGCACTCCTCACGGCGATCGGGTTGCCACCGGCGGGCGTCCGGCGCCTGTTCCTGTTGCTCGGGCTCGGCGTCGGCGCCCTGGGCGGCGTTCTCGGAACGCTGCTCGGCGGGGGCGCGGCGTGGGTCCTGGACCGCACCCGCGCACTGCCTCTCCCGCGGGGCGTCTTCATCGTCTCCCACGTCCCGTTCCGCGTGACCCCTGCGGCGGTCGCGATCGTTCTCGGGGTGTCGCTCGCCTCCGCCCTGCTCGCCTCGTTGCCCCCGGCCCGTGCGGCCGCGCGGCGCGACGCGCTCGAGGGCCTTCGCTATGAGTGAGGACCTCGTCGTCGCGCGTGGACTGCGCAAGGGGTACGGGACCGGCGACCGCCGGGTCGAGGTGCTGCGCGGCCTCGATCTCACCCTGACGAAGGGCGAGATGGTCGCCGTGGTCGGGCCTTCCGGCGTCGGCAAGAGCACGCTCCTGCACATCATCGGGCTCCTCGATCGCCCGGACGACGGTTCGCTGCGGCTGTTCGGCACGGAGGTCTCGACGCTGTCGGCGGAGGCCCGTGCGGAATGGCGGAACCGCCGCATCGGCTTCGTGTTCCAGTTCCACGCGCTGCTGCCCGAGTTCACGCTCGCCGAGAACGTCGCGATGCCGCTGCTGATCGCGGGGGTCTCACGCCAGGACGCGATCGACCGCGCCAACGAGCTCATCGAGGCGGTGGGCCTGGCGCCGCGGAGCGGCCACTTCCCGGACGAGCTGTCGGGCGGGGAGCAGCAGCGCGGCGCGGTCGCACGCGCGCTGGTCTCCGGGCCGGAGCTGCTCCTCGCGGACGAACCGACCGGGAACCTCGACGCGGCCAACGCGGAGACGCTATTTGGGCTCATCCAGGAGCTCCATTTTGGCCGCGCACTGACGAGTGTTATCGTGACGCACAACGAGGCCCTGGCTAGCCGCTGCGCTCGCACGCTGCGGCTGACCGGGGCCGACGTCGAGGAGGCATGCTCGAGAACCTGACCGAAAGGGCACGACGCACGCTGTTCTTCGCCCGCTACGAGGCGGCGCAGGCCGGCGCCTCGAGCATCGCGTCCGAGCACCTCCTCCTCGGACTGCTGCGCGAGAGCGACGAGGTCGTCGAGCAGCTCCTGGCGCGCTTCCAGCTCAGGAGCGAGGACCTCCGCGGGGAGCTCGGGACCGCGCCGGGCGCCGCTGACGCGCAGGGCCCGGCCGAACTGCCCCTCGCCGACGACAGCCGCAGGATCCTGCTGTTGGGGGCGCACGAGGCCGAGGTGCTCGGCCAGCCTGCGGTGGGCAACGAGCACCTGCTCCTCGCGATGTTGCGTCTCGAGTCGTGCGCGGCGGCGCGCGCGCTGGCCGCACGCGGCCTCACGCTGCTCGCGGTGCGCGACGAGCTCTCCGAGATCTGGCGCGAGCGCGAGGTCAAGAAGGGCAAGCGCGAGCTGACCGCCCTCGCGGAGTTCGCGCGCGACCTCACCGAGTTCGCGGCGACCGGTGGCTTCGACCCGCTGGTGGGCCGCCAGGAGGAGGTCGACCGGATCGTCCAGATCCTCCTGCGGCGGACCAAGAACAACCCGGTGCTGCTCGGCGAGCCGGGCGTCGGCAAGACGGCGATCGTCGAGGGGCTGGCGCAGAGGATCGCCACCGGCCGCGTGCCGGTGCAGCTGGCGGACCGCCGGATCCTGGCGCTCGACCTCTCCCTCGTCGTCGCCGGCACCAAGTACCGCGGCCAATTCGAGGAGCGGCTCAAGGCGATCCTGAAAGAGCTCAAGGAGAACCCCGAGATCATCGTGTTCATCGACGAACTGCACGTGCTGATCGGCGCCGGGTCGGCCGAGGGCTCGCTGGACGCCGCGAACATCCTCAAACCCGCCCTGTCGCGGGGCGAGGTGACGTGCATCGGCGCGACGACGCTCAAGGAGTACAGGAAGTACATCGAGAAGGACCGCTCGCTCTCGCGCCGCTTCCAGCCGGTGGCCGTGCAGCCGCCGGACGACCGGGCGACGCTCGGCATCCTCGAAGGCGTCCGCGAGCGCTACGAACAGTTCCACAACGTGCGCTACACCCCCGAAGCGCTGCGCGCCGCGGTCGAGCAGTCCGGCCGCTACATCACGGACCGGTTCTTCCCGGACAAGGCGATCGACGTGCTCGACGAGGCCGGCGCGAGGGTCAAGCTGCGCGGCGCGGCCTCGACCGAGGTGCTCCGGCAGGCCCAGGGCGAGGCGTCGCGGGTCGTCCGCGAGATGAAGCGGGCGATCTCGGCGAAGGACTTCGACGGCGCGGTGAAGCTGAGGGAGCGCGAGCTCCTGCTGCGGGCGGACATCAAGCGGCTCTCCCAGAGCCAGACGCTCCAGACGCCGCCGGCGGAGGTCGGGCGCGGCGACGTCGAGGAGGTGATCGCGTCGTGGACGGGGATCCCGATCACGACGCTGCGCGAGGACGAGGCCGATCGCCTCTCCCAGATGGAGGAGATCCTGCGCCAGCGGATCGTCGGGCAGCAGGAGGCGATCTCGGCCATCGCGCGGGCGATCCGGCGCTCGCGGCTCGGCGTGACGCGCGGCCTGCGGCCGATCGGGTCGTTCCTCTTCCTCGGCCCCTCGGGCGTCGGCAAGACCGAGTCCGCGCGACAGCTCGCCCGCTTCCTGTTCCACTCCGAGAAGGCGCTCGTGCGCTTCGACATGTCGGAGTACATGGAGAAGCACACGGTCTCCAAGCTCATCGGGTCGCCGCCGGGGTACGTCGGGTTCGAGGAAGGCGGTCAGCTCACCGAGCGGGTGCGCCGGCAGCCCTACTCGGTCATCCTGCTGGACGAGATCGAGAAGGCCCACCCGGACATCGCCAACATCCTGCTCCAGATCCTCGAGGACGGTCTCCTCACGGACGCCTACGGCGACCAGGTCGACTTCAAGAACGCGCTGATCATCATGACGTCGAACCTCGGCACCCGTGACCTGCTGGCGGGAGCGTCCAGGGTCGGCTTCACCGGGCGGGACGGGCTCCCGTCGCACCAGGAGATCCGCGAGACCGTGCTCAAGGAGCTCAGGAGGCAGTTCCCGCCCGAGTTCCTCAACCGGCTCGACGACATCGTCGTCTTCCACCCGCTCGCCCCGGACGAGCTCCGCCAGGTGGCCCGGCTTCTCGTCGGCGACGTGGTTGCGCACCTCTCGGGGCGGGGCATCGCGCTCGATGTCCCCCCCGACGCCATCGAGTGGCTGCTGGCGAACGCCGGCGGCGACCCGGCTGCGGGCGCGCGCCCCTTGCGTCGCGCGGTTCAGCGCCACCTCGAGGACGCAGTGTCGGACTACCTGATCTCGCACCGGCACGGCGAGGACGAGGCCCTCCTCACCCGCATCGAGGGCGGCCGCCTCGTGGTGGGGGCGCGGGAGGGCGTCTGCGAATCGTAGCGGCGGCGGTCCTCGCCCCGCTGACGCTCGTAGCCGCGATCTCGAGCGCCCAGGCGCCGCCGCCCGCGACCGGCGGCCAGGCTCCGAAGGCCGAGGCGGCGAAGCCGACCGCCGCGCCCGAGACGGCCAAGCCGGCCGACGCCTCCAAGCCGATCATCGCGGAGATCAAGGTGGTCGGCGGGGCCACCATCACCGCGGACACGGTCGAGTACTACCTCAACGTATCGCAGGGCGATCCTTTCGACCCGGATGCGATCGCCAAGAACTTCGGGCGGTTCTGGGATTCCGGGCTGGTCGAGGACCTCAAGATCGAGTCCGAGGAGATCGCCCCGGGCAAGGTGCGCCTCATCGTCACGGTTCGGGAGCGGCCGAAGGTGACCGAGTTCCTGTTCCACGGCAACAAGAAGCTCTCCAACTCGTCGATCAAGGAAAAGCTGGACGCGGCCAACGTGACGCTCAAGCGCAACGTGCCGTTGCGCGCCTCCGAGCTGCAGCGGTTCAAGCAGGCCATCCTCGACGTCTACGCCAAGGAAGGGTACGCGAGCGCGACCGTCGAACCGGTCGTCAGCGACGCCGGGCCCAACCAGCGCAAAGTGACGTTCCAGATCGACGAGGGCGCCAAGGTGAAGATCGGCCAGATCCGGTTCGAGGGGAACAAGGTCTACTCGGGCCGGAAGCTGCGGGCGGCCCTCAAGAAGACCAAACAGAAGTCGCTGCTCCGCATGTTCTCGAAGAAGACGATCTGGAGCAAGGAGACGTGGGGCGAGGACTCGGAGAACCTGAAGAAGTTCTACATGAACCACGGCTACAAGGACGTCGTCGTCGGCGAACCGCAGGTCAACCTGATCGCACGCAACCCGGCGGGACGCAACCAGAAGGAGAAGCACTTCCGGATGGTCGTCGTGGTCCCGGTGCAGGAGGGCAAGCAGTTCAAGATGGGCGACCTGTCGATCAAGGGCACCACGGTGTTCCCGTCGGATGCCCTTAAGAAGCTCTACGAGGTCAAGCCCGGGAAGATCTACAACTACTCCAGTGTGGAGGACGGCGACGACGCGGTGCGGAACCTCTACCAGTCGCGCGGGTACATCTACTCCTGGGCCAACCAGGCCCTCGTCGACCGCAAGGACAAGCCCGACACCGTCGACGTCGTCGTGACCGTGTCCGAGGGGGACAGGTTCCGTCTGGGCCGGCTCGAGTTCGCGGGCAACACCAAGACGCAGGACAAGGTCATGCGCCGGGAGATCCGCCTCCTCGAGGGCGACTGGATGAACATGTCGCTGTTCAAGAAGTCGATGTTCAAGGTCAACCAGCTCGGCTACTTCAAGCTCAAGGAAGATCCGCTCGAGTTCAAGTTCGACGACAAGAACAGGCTCGTCAACGTGACGATCAAGGGCGAAGAGGTCGGCCGCACCGACGTGCAGTTCGGGGCGGGCTACTCCGAGCTCGACGGGTTCTTCGGCCAGTTCATGTTCAACACCAGGAACTTCCTCGGCCGCGGCGAGATCATCGGCCTCGGCGTCCAGGCCGGCGCGACCGGCAAGAGCTACACGCTCTCGTTCTCCGAGCCCTACTTCCTCGACAAGCGGATGCTGGTCGGCGGCTCGATCTACAACCAGACGCTCGACTACACCGCGATCACGAACAGCCTCTCCGACTACGTGAGGAAGTCCAAGGGCGGCTCGCTGATATGGGGGCTCGGCGTCTCCGACTTCGGCCAGTTCACGGTCACCTACGGCTACGAGGACGTGTTCGCGCAGTACAGCACGCAGCGGTTCCTCACCCCGGACAGCCCGCTGACCTTCCCCCACGGGCGCGGGATCCCGACGCCGTACAAGGGGATCCTGGGCCCCGACAAGTTCCACGAGGTGTACCGCGGGATCACGTCCTCGCTCACCCCGTCCTACGGCTACGACTCTCGCGACGACCCCTTCGATCCCAGCGAGGGGATCTCCTACTTCGCTCGGTTGCGCTACGCGGGCGGCGCCCTCGGCGGGGACTTCCACTACTGGCGGCCGGAATGGGGCACGACCCTCTTCCATCCGCTGTCGAAGCGGACGATCTTCGCGCTCAACTTCGAGGGCGGCATCATCAAGCCCATGTCGGGCGGCACGATCCCGTTCTACGACCGCTACCGTCTCGGGGGCGAGCGCTCGTTGCGCGGGTTCCAGTTCTACTCGATCCTGCCGCGGACGAAGACCGGCCAGTACTTCGTGGACGCGAACGGCGTCCAACTCGGCGGCGACCGCTACCTGCAGCTCAACCTCGAGTACCAGATCAAGCTCGGCGGGCCGCTCAAGCTGATCTTCTTCTCGGACACCGGCAACACCTGGTTCGAGACGCAGGGCTGGGACCTGTCGCTCCTCCGCTACTCGTACGGCGCCGAGCTCCGGATCTTCCTGCCGATCTTCCAGGCCCCGCTGCGCTTCATCTACGGGATCAATCCCAAGCCGTTCGCGGACGAGAAGAAGTCGGATTTCCAGTTCTCGATCGGCAGTACGTTTTGAGCGGGGGGCCCTGCGGCCCCCCTCCCGAGCCGCCGCCGCAGATGCCCCCCGAGCCCCCCGGCGCGCTGCGGGCGAGTGAATCGCCCTCCGCGCGCCCTGCCGCGCCCCCACCCCGGCGGTCGCCCCCCGCCCGAGCCGCCGCCGCAGATGCCCCCCGAGCCCCCCGGCGCGCTGCGGGCGAGTGAACCGCCCTCCGCGCGCCCTGTCGCGCCCCCACCCGGTTGTCGGGAAGCTCCCCCCTGCGCGAGCGCAGGCAGAGCCTGACGCTCGCGCATCACGCCCCCACCCGGCCCCCCTCCCCGGCCGCCGCCGCAGATGCCCCCCGAGCCCCCCGGCGCGCTGCGGGCGAGTGGATCGCCCTCCGCGCGCCCTGTCGCGCGAGATGCGTATCGCGCCCTCGCGTGCCCACCTTGTCTCCGGCCACGCTCCGGCGCTGCTACACCCTCTCTTGATCGCAGTGCCTGCGGTAGGCCGGTTGTGTCGTTCTCGGACCCCGGACCCCGGTGCCCGGACCCCGGTCTTACGGACGCTGCTATGCTCTCCCGATGGAGACGCCGCCGGCGCGTCCCGCGCCGCACGTGGTCCCGCCCCACCCGACGCTCGCCCGTTACTACGCGCACGACGAGGATCGTCCGCAGTTCGTGCAGCACTTGTTCGACTCGGCGGCGCGGGACTACGACACGATCGAAAACGGGATGGCGATGGGCTGGGGGCGGTGGTACCGGCGCGGGGCGTTGCGGCGCGCCGGACTCGCGCCCGGGATGCGCGTGCTGGACGTGGCGATCGGCACCGGCCTCGTGGCTCGCGAGGCGGCGCGCCTGGCGGGCGGCGCGGGTCGGATCGTGGGGATCGACCCGAGCGCCGGCATGCTCGTCGAAGCGACGCGGCGGCTCGGGGTGGGTGGAGTCCTCGGCGTCGGGGAGCAGTTGCCGGTGCGCGACGAGTGCGCCGACTTCCTCAGCTTGGGTTACGCGCTGCGCCACCTCGCGGACCTGGTCGTCACGTTCCGCGAGTTCCACCGCGTCCTTCGGCCCGGCGGCGTGGTGTGCGTGCTCGAGCTGACCAAGCCCCGGAGCCGCGCGGGCTTCGTGGCGCTCCGCCTCTACATGCAGCGCATCGTGCCGTTCATGACGAAATTCCGGACGAGGAACGCGGAGGCCGAGCTGCTGATGCGCTACTTCTGGGACACGATCGAAGCCTGCGTGCCGCCGGAGCGAATCCTCGCCGCGCTCGATGAGGCGGGGTTCGAGGGCGCCAAACGAACCCTCGCAATCGGCCTGTTCTCGGAGTACACGGCGCGCAAGCCCGGTCGGCCGGGAGAGCCCGTCCGCCCTCTGCCGCTACCGGACCGCGACAACTTCTTCGTGCGCAGGATGACGCGCTAGCCCGCGCGGTTCGCGGTCGGGAGCGGCTCGGCCAGCGCCCGCGCCTCGCCGCTCGCCTGCTTGATGAAGCCCGCAAGGGTCAGACCGTCCGGGTCGCCGACGTCCCTCGCACCCGGCGCGATGCCGGCGCGCTCGCGGATCTCGCCGACCGTGATCTCCTCGGCCGACCGCGCGAGTCGCCAGCCGTTCGCGCCGCCGGTCAGGATCGCGGGCGTCGAAACGAGGCGGGCCAGAACATCGTCGCCCGAGTGTCCGAGCGACCGGACGATCGCGTCCGTCGAGAGACTGCCCGCCTGGTGAACCGATGCCAGGAGCGCGAGCAGCCGGCGGGCGCCGTCGGTCCGGGGGGCCAGTGCCGCGTGGCCGACGACCCACGAGGCCTCGGCGCCCAGCAGCACCGCGAACCAGAGCAGGAAGAGCGACACCAGGAACGCCAACAGCAACGCCAACGAGCCGTAGATCACGTTGAGGTCGCTCGAGAGGTCGAGGTACGTCTGGAACGTGACGTGAATGACCGTGAGCGCGAGCGCGCCCACGCCGGCCCCCGCGAACGCCGCGCGCCAGGGCACGCGCGTGTGCGGGACCCAGCGGTAGAGCGCGGTCAGCACGACCGCGGCGATCACGGCGGGCAGCGGTCGAAGCGCCGGTGCGACGGCGCGGTACGACACGCCGGCGGAGAGCCAGTACAGGCCGGAGAACAGGGCCGCGAGGAGGAGCGGCCCGGTAACGACGACGGTGGCGATGGAGACCAGCCGCACCTCCCAGCGCCGGCGGCGGGGCAGGCCCCAGATGGCGTTGATGACCTCTTCGATCTGCCAGAACGCGTTGAAGGTGACGACGACCGAGATCGCGATGGCGACCCACCCGAGCGCCGCCGTGCGCTGCGCGAAGGCGGCCAGCGTGGCCTGCACGCGGCCCGACGAGAACGGGAGGACCGTCGCGATCGCCTGAACGACCACGGCGGCGCGCTCGGGCTGCACGCGGCCCACCGTCACGAGGGCCACGGTCAGCACCGGCACGATGGAGAGCAACGTCGTGAACGCGAGCGCGCCGGCGCGCAGCATGAGCTGGTCGCGGTACTGCGCTCGTGCCAGTTCGCCCAGGAAGCGGGCGAGGGAGCGCAGGTAGGCCCTCAAAGCGTCACCGTCTCGTCGAGCGTGGGCACCGCGCAGCGCCACCCGAACCGGTCGGCGAGACGTGACGCCATCGCGCGGCTCGCCTCCGGCTCGCCGTGGGTGACGAACACGGTGGACGGCGCCGGCGCGGCCCGGCTCGCCCAGATCGTCAGCTCGTCGGCGTCGGCGTGGGCGGACAGGGATGGGACGCTGCGGACCTGGGCCCGCACCGGCACGCTCTCGCCGAAGATCTTGACTTCCCCTTCGCCGTCGAGGATTCGCCGGCCGCGCGTCCCCTCCGCCTGGAAGCCCACGAAGACGACGGTCGTCGTCGGGTCGGACAGCCGGTGTCGGAGGTGGTGGAGGATGCGGCCCCCGGTCGCCATGCCCGACGCCGCGATCACGATCGCCGGTCCAGGGAGCGCGTTGAGTCGCTTGGACTGCTCGACCGAGCCCACCACCTCGAGACCGGGCGGGAGCAGCGGGTCCACACCCTCGTGGACGAGCGCGCGCATCTCCGCGTCGTGCTCGAGGGCGCTGGCGCGGTAGGCGACGGTGGCTTCCAGGGCCATCGGCGAGTCGAGGAAGATCGGCAACCGCGGGACCGCCTCGTCCTCGATCAGCTCGCGGATGAGGTAGAGCAGCTCCTGGGTGCGGCCGATGGCGAACGAGGGGACGAGGATGACGCCGTTGCGGGCGGCCGCCTCGTTGATGACCTCGGCGAGTTGGTCGCGTGGATCGGCGGGGTCGTGGAGGCGGTCCCCGTACGTCGACTCGACCACGAGGACGTCGGAGCCGGGGTACGGCTCCGGCTCCTTCAGGATAGGGACGTCGTACCTGCCGACGTCGCCCGAGAAGTAGATCGTCGTGTGGCCGCCGCCCGCGACCTTGAGGCGCAGCTCGACGGCGGCGGCGCCGAGGATGTGGCCCTGCCGGTGGAACCGGAACTCGACCCCGGGTCTCACCGCCTGGATCTGGCCGAACGGGATGCCGTGCAGCGTGCCGAGGGCGTGACGGGCGTCGCGCACCGTGAAGAGCGGCAGCGCGGGGGCGTGCCTGGAGGACCCGACCTTGTTCGCGAACCGGGCCTCTTCCTCCTGCAGGTGGGCCGCGTCGGGCAGCACGACGTGCAGCAGGCGGGAGGTGGGCGGCGTCACGAACGTCGGGCCGGCAAAGCCCTCCCGCACGAGGCGGGGCAGGTAGGCGGTGTGATCCACGTGCGCGTGGGTGAGGACGACCGCGGAGAGCGTCGCCGGCGCGACGGGAAACTCGGCCCAGTTCCGCAGCCGCAGCTCTTTCCTGCCCTGGAACAGGCCGGCGTCGACCAGGATCCGGCTCCCGTGCGCCTCCAGGAGGTAGCGGGAGCCCGTCACGGTGCCCGTTGCCCCGAGGAAGGTGAGGGTGACCATGACGGACCTCCTACGATACGCGGCGCCCGGCGGCGCTTCAAGGCCGGCGGCGCATCTCCTTTCCGGCCCTTTTCTTGCGCGGCCCCGGCGCGCGGCGTAGAATCACGGGCAACAGGGACTCGGTTTCGCCGGGAGGTGGGCATGACCGCAACCAAGAAGCCGTCGGGAGTCGACGAGAAGATCGACCAGCTCGAGGGCGCCGTGCACGACGTGCTGGAGGGGGCCAAGGAGTCGATCTCCAGGGCGGAAGGCTCGATGGACAAGGCCAAGGAAGCGATGGGCGAAGGCTACGGGAAGCTGCGCTCGCGCTCGACGGAAGCGTACGGGAAGGCCCGCGAGTACCTCGCCGAGGCGCGCGGCGCGCTCGAAGGCGCCCGCGAGAAGATGGGCGAGCTGTACGGCCGGTCGCGCGAGGTCGCGGAAGAAGCGTACGAAAAGGCCAAGGAGAACCTCGAGAAGCTCTCCGTCGAGGTGAAGAAGGGCTACTCCAAGGTCAAGGCCAAGGTGCAGGAGGTCGACGTCAAGGAGGTCCGGGACGACGTCGTGGACTACGTCAAGCGCAACCCCGGCAAGTCGGTCCTGATCGCCCTCGGGGTGGGGTTCGCCATCGGCTACCTGGTGCGCCGTCGGGAGCCCTGACGATGGACGACGAGAAGCCGCGCGACGACGAGCAGGCCAACGAGCCCGAGGAGGAGATGTACGACCTCCAGGACGAAGAGGAAGACGCCGCCGCGCGCCGCCAGCGCCTCAACGCCGACTTCCTCCTCGACAAGGTGATCCCGGACGAGATCGACTGGCGGGACCTGGTCCGGCGACACCCGATGCTGTCCGTCGGGGTCGCGGCCGGTCTCGGGTTCCTGATCGGCCGCTCCAAGGGGGCCGCGATCGTCGCCGGCGCTTCCGCGGCGGTGACGACCGCCGTGATGCGCCAGCTCTCCGACGTGCTCGACGGCGAGGTGTTCGAGTTCTGAGCCGACCCGTGGGGGTGAGCGATGCCCTGGTGTCCCGACTGCGGCGCGGAGTATCGAGAGGGGTTCACCAGCTGCTCGGACTGCGGGGTCGCGCTGGTGGATACGCCCCCTCCGGCTGAGGAGGGGACGGTCGCGCCCGGCCCCGAGTGGGTCGAGGTCGCGTCCTACCCGACAGTCGAGGAAGCGCGGCTCGCCCAGGGGCTGCTGCTCGACGAGGGGATCCGCGCCGAGGTCGTGGACAAGCACGTCGTGCTCAACCCGTTCCCGCAGGTCGACGAAGCCGAGGTGGTCCTGCTCGTCGCACCGGACGATGCCGCGCGGGCGGACGCCGTCCTGGAACGGGCCGAAGCCGGCGCCGACACCCTGGCCGAGGACGTCGAGGTCGACCCCGACGGAGGGGAGGACGGGACGCGGTGACGCGGCCCGCCTCGATCGGGCGGTACACGGTCCTTGGCGAGCTCGGTCGCGGCGCAATGGGCGTCGTCTACCGCGCCGTCGACCCGGCGCTCGACCGGCCGGTGGCGATCAAGGTCATCGCGGCCCAGACGAGCGGGCTGCCGGTCGGGAGCGGCGAGCTCGAGGCGCGATTCCTGCGCGAGGCCCGGATGGCGGCGCGGATCTCGCACCCGAACGTCGTCACGGTGTACGACGCCGGCCGCGAGGGCGACGCCCTCTACCTTGTCATGGAGCTCGTGGACGGGGAGTCGCTCAGCGCCCGTCTCGCCCGCCAGGGTTTCCCACCGCCCGCCGAGGCGCTCGAGCTGGTGGCGCAGGCCGCCGAGGCGCTCGCCGCCGCCCACGCGCTCGGCGTCGTTCATCGCGACGTCAAGCCCGGCAACATCATGGTCACCCGTTTGGGCCGCGTGAAGGTGGCCGACTTCGGCGTCGCCAAGGCGATAGGCGAAGAGACCGACCTCACCAGGACCGGGACGGTGGTCGGCAGCCCGGCCTACATGGCGCCGGAACAGGTGCGCGGCGAGCGGGTCGACGGCCGGGCCGACCTGTTCTCGCTCGGCGTCGTTACCTACGAGCTGCTCCTCCGGCGCCGGCCGTTCCCGGCCGAGACCGTGACCACGCTCATCTACCAGATCCTCCACCAGGATCCGCTCGCCGACCCCGATGTCCTCCGCACGCTGGGCGCCGACACGGCGGCGTTCCTCCGCGCCTGCCTCGCCAAGGTCCCGGGCGAGCGGATCCCGGACGCTGGCGCGTTCGCGGCCCAGGCGCGCCGCCTCGCCGGCCGCCTCGCCCGGGCGGACTCGGTGACGACCGCGCCGACGGCGAAGATCGACTCGCACCCCGCCGCCCGGACGGCGGTTCCCGGCCGCAACCGGCGCGTGTGGTACGTCGCCGGCGCGGCGGCCGTGGGCCTCGCCGCCCTGGCTGTGGCCGCGCTCCTCGTCCATCGAACCGCCCGGGCTCCGCAGGCGCCCGCGGTCGCGGCGCTCGCGCCCGTCCCTACGGCGACCGCTGTCCCGACCCCTGCCGCGCGCGTCCGGTCGCGGACGGTCGCACGGGCCGCCGTTCGCAGCGCATCGCCGCCGCCCCGCGCCGTGACCGGCCCCGGATCGGCCACCGTCGCGGTCGCAGCGGCCGTGCCACCCGTTGCGAGCCGCTCGACCGCCGACCCGACGCGACCGCCCGTGGTCGCGATCTACTACTGCCAACGGGGGGCCGAGTTCAACGTCTCGCCGGCGGAGGCCGTCGTCGCGGTGGACGGCGCGGTGATCGGCCAGGCCGACAACGGCGACCACCGGCGGGAGGACAGGAAGTACATGTTCCCGCGACCCGGCCGGCACTACGTGCAGCTGTCGGCCCCCGGTTTCCGGACCACCTGGATCGCGATCGTGGTGGATCTCGGGGCTCCGGACGAGATCGCGGAGATCGACACCATCCTCCCGGCGAAGTGAGGCGCGCGCGCCCCTAACGTCCAGGTAGTGGTCTGAGCGTCGTGCGTTCGGAACCCGGAGCCCGGTGCCCTGTCCTCCCGGCGGTCGTGGTCAGCGCGGGAGGGCGGCGAGCGCGATGCGCACCGGCTCCGGGACCAGGCCGGAGACGTCGCCGCCCAGCCGCCAGATTTCGCGCACCACGCGCCCGGACAGGTAGGTGAACTCCTCGGTGGGGGTCAGGAACACGGTCTCGGCGGGGCTCCAGAGCCTGCGGTTCATGAGCGCGATCTGGAACTCGTACTCGAAGTCGGAGACCGCGCGCATCCCGCGCAGGATGACGCGGGCCCGGCTCTGGCGCATGAAGTCCACCAGCAGCCCCGCGAATGCGGTGACCTCGACACCGGGGGTGCCGTCGAGCGTGGCGCGGATCAGGTCGACACGCTGCTCCGCGCTCAGCAGCGGCGTCTTCTCGGGGTTCCTGAGCACGCCCACGACCACGCGCGGGAAGATCGTGACCGCGCGCCGCACGATGTCGAGGTGGCCGAGGTGGAAGGGGTCGAAGCTCCCCGGGTAGACCGCCGTGATCGCTTGCTCGCTCACGGCCGCTCCTCGACCGCCACGGTGGCGCGGTTGTGATGGTCGTCCACGGCGCGGACCGCGAGCACGTGGGCGCCGTGCTCGACCGGTATGCGGAACGTCTCGTGCTTGCGATCGAGCAGGCCGTCGTCCGGGACGAGCGCGTGCCAGAGGTCGGCGTCGCGGTTCCACTCGACCTCCGTCACCGGGGACAGCGCGTCGTCGACCGTGACGACCCAGGCGTCGCCGGCACGGGCGACGCTGACCTTCGGCGGCGTGTTGTCGACGACGAACCAGGCGGACAGCGCCTGCGCCGTGGCCGGCGCCGCGGGGTTGGCCGGCGCGTCGGTGGCGGTCAGACGAAATCGGTACATCCCGTCGGCGAGGGCCTGGGTGTCGATCGCGATCGCCGTCGCCTCGAGGTCGTTCCTCACCTTCCACCATGAGGAGTTGCCGGCCTCCTGGGCCTCGACCGTGAAGCGCAGCGGGTCGCCGTTGGGATCTTCGGCCCGCCACGACACGGTCTGGTAGCCGACGCGGTAGTACCGCTTGCCGAGCCGGTCCGGCATCTCCTTGCCCTCGTCGTCCAGGGTCGTGAAGATGCCCGACAGGTCGGGGTGCTGGACCTCGACGATCTTGTCGGACGGGGGCGGGCCCTTGAGGAACACCTCGCCGGGGTCGTGGACGATGATGTCCTTGAACTCCGGCGGGAGGTTGACCTGTCGGTATGACACCACGACCCGTCCGACCTTCGGCACCTGCGCCCCCGCCTGCGGCTCGAGCTCCACCTCCCACTGCAGGTAGCGCGCGGGCGGCGCGCTCGCCTGCGCGTCCGGGCAGGGCACGCCGGCCGACCAGGCGGACCACGTGTCGTCGGGGTTCGGCGTCGCGCCGGAACGGAAGCGGAGCGTGCACCGGCCGGTCGGCGGCAGCTCCCCGACCAGCACAGCGCGGCCCCACTGCGCCGGCTGCCCCGCGTCGAGAGGCGGCGATGCCAGCGTCCCGTGGGGCTTTCCGGACCGGTGCAGAAGCCGGACGGGACCCTGCGTGAGCACCCAGTCGCCGCCTCCCGCCAGGCGAACGACCTGGGAGGCGCTCACCGAGTCGAGCTGGGCCGCCGAGCCGTCGACGAGCTGCCAGAGCTCACCCTCGAGGCCGGTGCCGATGACGAGCCCCGACTCGGACCACGCGAGCGCGCCGGCGATCTGCTTGGCGAAGCGGTGGACCGGGGTCGCGGCGCCGGCCGGCAGGATACGGACGATCTCGGATGTCCCCGAGCCCTTGGCGGTCGGCGGCGCAGCGCCGGCGCTCTCCGACACCGTCACGGTGGCGGTCACCTCGCCGCCCTCCTTGACCGGTTGCTTGCCGAGGGTGGGGTCGCCGGTCAGCTCCGCGGCGTAGGCGACGCCGGCCGGGTCCGCCGCGATCGCCGCGATCTCGGTGAACGTGGAGGCGTACACGACCCCCGGCGCCCCCTCTCCGGTCCAGCGCATCACGAGCCCCTTGCCGGAGGTGCCGATCAGCAGCAGATCGCCGGCCACCGCGAGGCAGCGTGCGTGGCGGTCGGGGATCGTCGCCACCGGCTCGAGCCCCTTCGCGGTCAGGCGGAGGATGCGGCCGGGGTTGCCGGCGGCGGCGACGAGCCCGCCCTTGAACCAGGCGAGATCCCAGAGGTTGCCCTCCGAGAGTCGGGCGACCTCCTCGAGAGCGCCCGAGGCCTTCGCCGAGCGGAGCAACAGCGCGGGCGCCGCGGTGGTCGCCCACAGGGTCCCGGCCGGATCGAGCAGCAGCGAGGTGACCTGATCCGCCTTGACGTCGCCGACGAGCTCCTTGCCGGCCGCGCGGACGCGGTAGATGCGGGCCGGGTGCCCCGTGCCGACGAACGCCGAGCCATCCGCGCCGACGGCGAGGGCCAGACCGAGCGGCTCGTCGAAGGTCGCGATCGTCGCGAGCGGCGGCAGCGGCCGCAGGGACCCGTCCGGGAACACCGCGACGCCGTGGCCGACCGCGCCCGCCTGGGCGCGCGGGGTGTCGAGAACGAAGCGGCGGGTCTGCGACGCATGCGCCGAGGCGAGCGCGGCGAAGCATGCGAGGACGGCGACGTGGCTCTTCATGGCACCTCCGGGCGCACCTGGACCGTGAGCGGGATCCGGACCGCGCCCTCGAGCGGGAACGGGCAGCCCGCGCGTTCGGTGGCGACCACGACGGTCGAGAGGCGCACCACCGACCGCCGGCCCAGGCCGATCGCGAGGGTGGCGGACCAGGAGGGCGGGAGCCCCGGCTCGGAGGCGCCCGGCAGCGCCACGCCGAGGTCGCGCGCCTCGAGCGCCGCCACGATCGTCGTGCTGCTCTCCAGCCGCCGCACCTGGTCGAGCTCGCCGGCGAAATCGGTCGGATCGACGCCGTCGGCGCGGACGCGGTAGGCACTCCAGCTCGCGCCGTCGGCGACGATCAGGTCGAGCGGCCCCGGCGTCGTGCCGGGCGGAACGCGCACCACGATGCGCCGGTTCTCCGGAGGCTGCTCGTGCGGCTGCAGCCGGACCTCCACCGTCACCTCGTCGCCCGGGGCGACGGTGGTGCGGTCGGGAACGGCCTCGAAGATGGCGGCGCCGGTCGCCTGCTCCTCGCGCGCGAGCTCGATCTCCACCCCACTCACCGGGGGGTGTGGGAACGACGAGTTGGCGAGGAAGCCGACGACCGCTCCGGCGAACACGGACACGCGAGCGAGGGCATCGGGTCCGCGGGCCGCCTGCCGCACCTCGACCTGGCGATCGGGGCCCGCGTGCACCACGAGGTCGAGGCGCACGGACGCGTCGCCGACGGCGGCGCCGCGCGCCACCAGGCACGCGTTCGCGAGGAACGTGACGAGCAGCGGCTGCAGGACCGGCAGGTCCGCGACGCGGAAGTTCCACGTCTTCACGCCGGTGACGTCGCGGACGCGCACCGTCACCGGCGTCCCCGCCGGCACCGGCCCGGCCTCCGCGACGACGCCGGAGGGCCGGTCGGCCACGAGCGTCCCGAACGGCGCCCCGATCGCGAAGAACTTGAACGACGTCTGGTAGGAGCCCTGGACCGCCAGCACGCGGGCGCGGTTGGCGGGGAGCTTGACGGCGCCGAGGCCGAACAGCGGGTGGCCGAACGCCCACACCTTGGGGCCGTCGCGCGCCGTGACCGTTCCAGCCGACGCCAGGGTCGCGTCGCCCCAGACGAGCGGCACCGCGAGCATGTCTCCCGGTTCGGGCAAACCGGCCACGGCGGCGCCGACCCCCGCCGGCACCGCCTGCAGGCCCATCCCGGCCAGGAGCTCGCTCGCGAACCCGCCGGGGATCGGCAGCCCGGCGACGGCGAGCAGCCGTGCCGGAAGGTCGCCGCGAGGGGGGAGGCTCGGCAGCACCGCCTTGAGCTCGACCCCGCCGGTCGTCACGGCCGCGAGCTGGGCGAGCGTCGGAGCGGCCGCTCCGGCAACGCCGCCCCCGACCGGAATGGCGCTCATCGTCGCGAACGGCGTCACCCCCGCCAGCGGCTGCTTCGCCCACGCCCATCCGAACGCGAGGGCGCCCAGCAGCTTGCCGTCGAGGTACACGGGCGATCCGCTCATGCCGGCGACGACGCCGGACCCGGCGAGCTCGGGGTCCTCGAGTCGCACGAGCACGATCGTGCGGTCCGGCCCGGACGCGTCCAGCGTGCCGACCACCGTGACCGGGATCTCACGCCGCGCGCCGCCCGTCCACTCCGTGACGCAGACGCCTTGCTGGCCGGGCCTGACGGCCGAGGGGTCGAGCCAGGTCAGCGCCGAGGCGAGGGCGAGCGGGAGCAGGAGCGGCGCCACGGAGTCAGGCGCTCGCTCTCAGGGCGCGTGCCATGTGTCGGCCGGTCAGAGGGAGGAGCAGCGGCAGCTGGCCGAGGAGCTGCTCCAGCTCGGACGGCAGGATCGCCTGGGCCGCATCCGAGAGCGCCTGCGATGGCTCGTGGTGGACTTCGATCATCAGGCCGTCGGCGCCGACGGCCGTCGCGGCGCGGGCCAGCGGCGCCACCTTGTGACGCTTGCCGGTGCCGTGCGAGGGGTCGACGATGATCGGGAGGTGCGAGAGCCGCTGCACCGCCACGACGGCGGCGAGGTCGAGGGTGTTGCGGGTGTGGTCGGTGAAGGTGCGGATCCCGCGCTCGCACAGCACGACCTGGTAGTTGCCCTCGGCCAGGACGTATTCGGCCGCCATCAGCAGCTCCTCCACGGTGGCCGCCATCCCGCGCTTGAGCAGCACGGGCTTGCGCGTCTTTCCGGCCATCCGGAGCAGCGAGTAGTTCTGCATGTTGCGAGCGCCGATCTGGATCATGTCGCAGCGGTCGGCCACGAGCTCGAGCGAGCGCTCGTCCAGCGCCTCGGAGACCACCGGCATGCCGACCTCGAGCCCCACGTCCCGCAGGATGCCCAGACCGGGCTCGCCCAGCCCCTGGAACGCGTAGGGCGACGTCCGCGGCTTGAACGCGCCGCCGCGCAGCAGTTGCGCCCCGGCCTTCCGCACGGCGCGGGCGATCGTGAGCGTCTGCTCCGGGGTCTCCACGGAGCAGGGGCCGGCGATAACGGCGAAGTTGTCGCCTCCGACCGGGACGCCGCCCACCATCACGACCGTCGCCTCGGGTTTGGCCTCGCGGCTCACGAGCTTGTACGGGTGCGAGACCGGGATGACCTCGAGAACGCCCGGGAGGTTCTCGAAGACGGCGGGTTCCACGGCGCCCTGGTTGCCGGTGATCCCGATCGCGACCCGCTGGGCGCCTGGGATCGGGTGCGCTTTCAGGCCGAGGGCGCCGATACGCTCGATCACGCGCTCGACCTGCTGCCGAGTCGCGCCGACGGTCATCACGATCAGCATCGTTGCTCCCTCAAGACAGGCGTTATACTAGCCGAGGCTGGGAGGTTGTCAAAGTGAAGAGGGCTGTGCTGTTCGCCGTCGCGCTGCTGGTCGCCGCGCCGCAAGCGTTCGCCGTTTACGTGGTGATCCTGCGCAACGGCACCCGCGTCGTCGCGAAGGAAAAGTACCAGGTCAAGGGGCCCAACGCCGTTTTCGTCACCAAGATCGGCACCCTGACCTCGATACCGCTGTCTCAGGTCGACGTCCAAGCCACCGATAAGGTGAACGCCCTCCACCTCGGCGACGCCAAGTCGCTGGACTGGGTCGACGTACAGAAGGTGGTGCCGACCCCCACGCCGACGCGGGCGGTCTCGTCGCTCGGCCACATCCGCGAGGGCATCGCGACCAAGGAGGGCGACGCGGCCCGTCCGACCCCGACCCCCGGAGTGATGTTCCGCGAGACGCACTACCGCGATCCCCAGATCGACCAGGCGTTCCAGCAGGGGCTCGAGAGCTACCACCTCTACCTCTACCGCACGAGCCAGGGGACCGAGCCCAACTACCTGTTCATCGAGATCCAGGTCAACGGCCAGCCCGAAACGATCAAGGCGCTCCAGGCCGTGACCGCCACCTACCAGATCCTGGTCGAGAAGGCGCCCGATCGGGTGCCGGAGCGCGTCGAGGTGCAGATGCTCAACGAGGCCGGGAAGGAAGCCGGCGTGTTCCGGCTGTCGGCCGCCGACGCGAACGACCTGGTGACCGGGAAGGTCAGCCCCGAGAACTTCTACCTCCAGCACGTCATCTTCTGAGGGCTTGAAGGCATTGCGCCACATCGCTCGACCCTGGATCAACAGACGGCTCCGGGGCTGGTGCGCGATGCTCGTCGCGGGGTGCCTGCCGTCGGTGCTCGCCTCCTGCCACGGCCCCCTGCCCACGCCTGAGCTGACGTACCGCCGCGATCGCGAGGCCGCCGTCAAGGCGGCGCTGCCGCCGTCGGAGGCCTCGCGTTTCAAGGGGCTGCGGTTCTACCCCTTCGACCCCGCCTGTCGCTTCCAGGCGATGATCCAGCCCGTCGTGCCGCCTGAGCCGTTGCGCATGGCGGCCAGCAACGGGCAGGAACGGCCTGCCCATCGGGTCGGCCGCGTCGTGCTGCGCTTCCCGGGCGGTGAGGCCACGCTCGCCGTCTACCAGCTCGACGACCTGCGCGCCGTGGAGCCGGACGAACTTTTCCTGCCGTTCCGCGACGGCGGCGCCGGCCGGGAGACCTACGGCGCCGGGCGCTACCTCGACGTGAAGCGGCTGCCCGGCGGCGTGGTCAGCCTCGACTTCAACCGCGCCTACAACCCCGACTGCGCCTACGGCATCGCCGGCGAGTGCCCGATCACTCCTGCGGAGAACACGGTGGGGTTCGCGATCAAGGCGGGGGAGAAGATGCCCCCCGCCCACGAGTAGCTGCGGCGCCGCCGGCGTCGGACCTCTCGGTCCCCTCCAAGACCCTGTCATTGCGAGGAGGACCGAGCGCAGCGAGGACCGACGAAGCAATCCCGAACCCAACCGTACGGCTCTGCATCGCTCGTCTTCCACGGGATCGCCACGGGTCCCTCGCACTGCTCGGGACCCTCGCGATGACAGCCACGCTGGGAACGGACTTCGCCCCACCCAGAGGCCACGCGCCGGCGGCGCGGCTCCACGCCTTGTTGCAAGGCGCTGCCTCTGATGTTCTGTCGTCTCGCTTTTCGGACCCCGGACCCCGGACCCCGGTCTCAACCCCTGCTATAACGCTCCTGCATGATTCTGGCGCCCCTCTTGCTCGCGGCGACCGCGGCGCTGCCGCCGGTGATCGCGGACCCGCGGCGCGGGCCGTCGGCGTGGCAGGTCGTCGCGTCCGATGCGCCGGTCCCGGCGGCGGGCGCCGCCGGCTACCTCCTCGAGCTCCCGGCGCCTCTGGCGGGCCCGGGCCAGCGCTGGCTGGAGACCGCGGTCGCACTCGCCGGCCGGGGCGTGCCGGTCATCGCGATAGGAGCGGCGCCTCCGCCGGCCGCCGTGCTGCCGTACCTGGACGGCTTCGCACCGGTGCCCTCGCCGTTGCCGGAGGCGGAAGCGGACTCGTTGGCGGCGCTCGGAGGCGTGCCGCTCGTGGTAGCCGCCGTTGACCCCGCCGGCGCCGTCGCGGCGTTGGCGGCCGGAGCCGCCGCGGTGCTGGTGCCGAGCCCCGACCCGGCGTGGGCTTCCGAGCTCGGAGACCTCCTGCCCGAGCCGCAGCCGGCCCGGAGCGGGGACCGCGAGCTGCCGACCGCGATGCGCGCGGCCGATCTCGCCACCGTCGTCGGGCTGCCGGCGAGCTATCCGGGCGGCGAGGTAGTGCTCCCCGGGGGTTGGTACGGCGGCGCGCGCCTGCTCGCCGCCGGATCGCGCGCGGTCGCGCTGCAGCGACGGGGCGAGCGCGCGGTGGCCGTCGTGCCGGCGCTTGCCGGCGGCGGCGTGTTAGTCGTGGCAAGACCCGAAGATGCCGGCCGCGCGTTCGAGAACGTCGCGGTGAGCGGCGAGCGCCTCCCGTCGGCCGCCGAGGTGCTGGCCCGCCACCAGCGCGCAGCCGCGCGCCAGGACCGCCTGGTCCCGCGCTGGCAGGCCGACCAGGCGCTGCTCATCAGGGTTTGGGTGGCGGAGCTCTCGCGCAGCTTCGAGGTGAGGCTCGCCGGGCCAGCGTTCTGGGAGCGCGGCGTCGGCACCGACTGGGAGATCACCCGGGCGTGGGTGGACGGCGTCGTCTGGGACCCGGATCGGATGCCCGACCTGCCGCTGCTCGAGCCGCGGCGTCCGCCCGTGCCGCCCCTCGCCCTGCGCCTGGAGCCCTCGTACACGTACGCGATCGCGGGCGTCGAGTCGCGAGAGGGGCGGCGCTGTTTCGCGCTGGCTTTCTCCGGTGTCCGGCCGGGAGGGGAGACCCGGCGCGGCACCGCGTACATCGACGCGGCCACGTTCGGCCTCGTCGAGCTCGACGAGAGCGCCGAGGGCCTTCGGGGCGAGGTGCGGGCCACTCGCTCCGTCACGACCTACCACCGGATGGAGACGAGCGGCGACGCGGTGTGGCTGCCGGAGAAGGTCACGGCGGACGATCTTCTTGCGGTGTTCGGGGGCGCCGCGACCGTGCACCGGGAGCTCCGCCTCTCGGCGTTCCGGCTCGACCCGCCGGCGTTCGCGGCCGAGCGGTCGTCGTCGTACGCCGGGCCGCACCGGATGCTGCGCGATGCGCCGGCGGGCGTCGTGCCGCTGGTGCCCGACGGCCGCGGCGGACGCGTACCCGGGGGGAACGTGAGGCCGGCGCAGCGCTTCCTGATCGCGGGCGCCGCGTACGATCCGGGCCTGTCCTACCCCGTGCCGTTCGGAGGTCTCCAGATCCAGGACTTCGACTTCCGTCGTCGCGGCGAGCAGCTCCGCCTCCTCGCCGCGGGCGTGGTCAACGACGCGGCGTGGTCCGCGAGACGCGACCGTGCCGAGCTCTCGGCGCGGGCGTTCGTCCAGCTGCTGCCGTTCTCCAACACCCGCTACCGGAACGGGCGCGAGGAGGACGCCGAGTCCGTCAAGGTGCAGCGGCAGAGCGTCGGCGTCGGCGTGGCCACGACGGTCGGCGTGGTGCGCGTGCTGCTCGACCTCGGGGTCAACCGCTGGGACTTCTCGCGCGACGACCACGCCGCCGCGACCTTCGTCCGCCCCTCGAGCACGTTCGAGGGCGTCGTGAGGGTGCAGGGCGAGGCCGCCCTCGGGCCCGTCACGGCCAGCCTGGCGGGCGAGGCGGGGTCCCGCGAGGACTGGCGCGCGTGGGGGCTGGACGGCAGCGAAACCCCGCACCGGAGTTGGCAGCGGGCTCGACTCCTTTTGGTCTACGAGAAGGCGGTGTTCCCGCTCGCCAAGCTCCACCTCGACGCGGAGGGCTGGGCCGGCCGCGACCTCGACCGCTTCTCGGCGCCGTCGCCGTCGCGGTTCGGCGGCGTGCACATCCGGGGCATCGCTTCCGACCGCGTGCTCCCCGAGAAGCTGGCCGTCGTGCGCGCCTCGCTCGCGCTGCCGCTCTCGCCGACCGTGCGCGGCGAGCTGGGCGTCGACGCCGGGTGGGTCCACGACATCGACGGCGTGTATCGCGCCCGCCCGCTCTCCGGCGCCGGGTTTGGCCTGACCGTGCCCGGCCCCTGGGGCACGCTGGTTCAGGGGAGCGTTGGAATCCCGCTAGCGACGCCGGGTCCCCGCCGGCCGACGATGGAACTGTTCATCCTGCGACCCCTCGCTCACCACTAGAGCGTCACGAGGAGGATGCCGATGATCGCGGCCGCTGACGCGACCATCTTCCTCTTGGTGAACGGCTCCTTGAGGAACACCGACGCGAGGATCAACACGTAGACCGTGCTCGACTGGTTGAGGATCGCGGCGACTCCGACCTTGGTGTACTTCATACCGGCGATCCAGAAGATCAGGGCGAGGTACGAGCCGAGCACGGATGCGGGCACCGTGACCTTCCAGGTGCGCGAGGGCCTGAAGACCGCCAGGATCTCTCGGCGCCGCGGGGAGAGCAGCGCGATCGGACCCATGACGGCCAGGCAGCCGATCTCGCGCATGGTCGTGGCCCAGAGCACGCCTGAGTGGTCGAGGACGGGCTTGGCGATCACGATGCCGAGCGCCAGCGCGATCATCGAGAGGACGCCCCAGACGACGCCCAGGACCACCTGGCGCGGGGCCGTGCCGTGCGGCGGCTCGTGTTGCGCGGCCGAGAGGACGCCGGCGACCACGAGGCCCATGCCGAGGAGCTGGAGCGCGGAGAGGCGCTCGCCGAGCAGGAGCGTGGCGAGCAGCACGGTCAGCGGCGCGTACAGGCAGTCGATGATCGCGGAGATGCCGGCGCCAACGGCGTTCAGGCTCATGTGGAAGAGCGTGTCGGAGGTCGCGATCGCGATGATCCCGCTCGCGAACAGAATCAGGACGTCGGAGCCCGAGCCCCGGCTCCAGGGCACCTCCCCCGCGATGAGCAGCGTCGGGATCAGGAGACCGGTCGCGACCACCACGCGGAAGAGGTTGAGGGCGAACGGCGGGACATGCTCCCCCGAGCGCTTGAGCAGGATCACGGCCGCCGCCCAGACGACCGCGGTCAGGAGCGCGAACAGCTCACCCATGAACGGTTTCTCTTCTCACAGCCTCGCCAGAATAGCCGAGCGTGACGTCGAGCCCACAGCGGTCTGAAGACAGTCAGGAGCCGAAGGTCAAGAGTCGAGAGTTGACGACCGGTCTCGGCGACGTGGAGTTTCAATTTTCAACTTTGAACTTTCAACTGTCGTTACGGCTGCGCGGCGGGCGTGCCCTCGTACATCCACGGGTGCCGGGCGCCGTAACCGGACGAGTCGAGGCGCCGGCGCAGGTCGCGCGCGAGGGCCGGGTCCTTGATCTCGCGGAAGATCGCCGGATTGAGATGCACCGCTTGCACGAGTTGGTGCATTCCCCCCTCCCGGTCCCCGGCGAGCAGCATCGCCATCGCGATGTCGAAGCGCACCTCGGGGCGATCCGCCAGCGCGAGCGCGCGGCCGAAACTCGCGAGTGCGGCGCGAGTGTCGCCGGCCTCGATCGCGACGTTGCCCAGGATGACGGTGGCCTCCCACGAGTACGGCAGCCAGCGCGCGCGTAGCCGGAGGTTGTCGAGCGCGCTGCGGGCCAGTTCGACCCGGAGCGCCGCCGTGGGCGGCGTCGAGTGGAGCGCGGTCACCATGGCCTTGCCTTCCTGGAAGATCTCGGCGGCGCGGAAGCGCTGCCACGCCACGGTCCCGGCGGCGCCGACCAGGATCCCGACGGCGAGCAGCCGGGCCCGTCCGCGCCAGCCCGCCGGCGCGGGCGCCGGCGGCAGCGGCGGGAGCGCGAGCGCCGCCAGCACCGCCCACTGGGACGCGATCGCGGCGAGGTGCAGCGGGAACTGCGTGAGCGCCAGGACCAGCGCGGCCGCGAGGAGCGGCGGCGCGTCCACGACGGCCCCCGCGCCCGCGGGGCGCCGGCGCAGCGCGAACGCGAGTCCGGCCGCGGCGAGGAGCACGCCGGCCACGCCGGTCTCCGCCGCGTACTGGAGCACGTCGTTGTGCGCCGCGCCGAAACCGGTGACGAGGCCGAGCACGCGTCCGCGGTCGGCGAGCGCGTCGGGGCTCTGGTAGCGGAACGAATTGGCTTCGAACAGGTCGAACCCGACGCCGGTGGCAGGGCGCGCGCCGAGCATTGCCCCGGCGGCGGCGTAGGCGGCGGCGCGCGCGGTCCCCAGCCACAGGATGCCCCCGCTGCGGACCTCGTGGATCGCTCCGGCGACCCGTTTCGCGTACGGCGTGACCGTGAACACCAGCGCGGTCGCCACGAGGAGCGCGCCCAGGGCCGGCAGGCGCCGCCTCGGCGCCAGGTTCCGCCACACCATGACGAGGACGCCGGCGAACAGCGCCGCCGCGCCGGTGAGCGTGCGCGTCCCCAGCAGCGCCGCGGCGGTGAACGCAGCCGCCCCCGTCCAGACGATCCGGTGGCGTCGGGCGGCCAGCGCGCGCTCGGCGGCCAGCAGCGCGGGCAGCGCGAGGAACACGGCCACGTCGCCGGGGTTGCCGAGCGATCCGATCCAGGCGTAGCGGCCTGTGAAGTCCCCGAGCAGCGCGAAGCTCTCCGGTCGCCACGCAGGGCTCAGGTAGGCGAACACGAGCGCGGCCTCGATGACCCCGGCCCACACGACGAGGCGCGCGAGCGAGCGGCGTTGCCCGTCCGAGAGCTGCCGGATGGCGCCCCACCCCAACGCGACCAGGACCAAGGGCGCCAGGCTCGCCAGGCTGCGCGCGGGTGCGGGGCACGCGAGCGCGCTGACGGCCCCGCCCGCCGCGACCCCGCCCCACGCCGCCCACCAGCGGTCGCGCCAGGCGCGCCCACCGAGGTTGGCCACGGCGAAGATCGCCGCGAGGACGCCCCAGCCGGCGAGCGCAAGGTCCCCCTTGGGGCCGCGGAACATCTCGAGCGCGCGGCTGTCGACCACGAGCGGGACCACGAGCACGAGGGCGACCGCAGCCAGGAACGACGCCGCTGCCAGCAGGCGAGCGGTCGGGCTCGCATCCGGCTCGGTCCGTTGCGCGCCGGTAACCGTCACTCCTCCAGGCGCACCGAGACGATGCGCGAGACGCCGGGCTCCTCCATCGTCACTCCGTAGAGCACGTCGGCGTGCGCCATCGTCCGCCGGTTGTGCGTGATAAGCACGAACTGGGTGTCGGCGCTCATCTCGCGCAGCAAGGCGGCGAGGCGCTCGACGTTGGCGTCGTCGAGTGCCGCGTCGACCTCGTCGAGCAGGCAGAACGGCGCCGGACGGATGCGGAAGAGCGCCAGCAGCAGCGCCACCGCGGCGAGCGCCTTCTCCCCGCCGGAGAGCAGCAGCACGGACTGCGCGTGCTTGCCCGGCGGCCGGACGCGGATCTCGATGCCGCTGTCGAGCGGGGCTTCGAGGTCCGACAGCTCCGCCTTCGCCTCGCCGCCGCCGAACAGCCGGCGGAAGACGTCGTCGAACGCGACGTTCACCTCGGCGAGGGTGGCGAGGAAGCGCTCGGCGCAGGTGGCGTCGAGCTCCGTCACCGTCCCGCCCAGCGACTCCATCGAGCGCTCGAGGTCGCGACGCTGCACCTTGAGGAACTCGTGGCGTTGCTCGAGCTCGTCGCGCTCCGTGACGGCGAGCTCGTTGACCGGCCCCAACGCCTCCAGCTCGGCGGCGAGCGCCTGCTCGCTCGCTTCGAGGTCGGGCACGGTCTCGACGGGCGGAGGCTCGGGCAGCTGCGCCTGGCCGGCGAGCGTGAGGGCGATCGTCTCCTCGAGGCGCTCGCGCTCCCCGGTGACCTCGGTGAGCGCGAGTCGGGCCGCGTGGGCGGCGTCGCGGGCGGCGAGGTGGCCGCCCCGGCGGAGCTCCGCTTCGGCGGCCGCAGCCTCGACGCGCCCGCGGTCCGCGTCGACCTCGGCGGCCAGTCGCTCCACCTCGTGGTGCGTAGCCGCGCGCCTCGCGAGCAGCTCCTCGAGCTCGGCCCGGGCGGCGGCCGCCGCGCGGCCCGCGGCGTCGGCGCGCTCGCCCTGAGCCCGGGCGTCCTCGGTGGCGACCGCCTGCCGCCGGGACAACTCTTCCAGCTCCGCGCGGTGGCGCTCGAGGTCGCGCCGCGCGCCGGCGAGCCGCTCGCGCGTGACGGCCTCGGCCCCGCGGGCGCGCTCGGCCTCGGCGCGCGTCGCCGCGGCGGCCTCGCGTGCCCGATCGGCGTCGCGCGCCAGCGCGTCCACTTCCGACTCCATCTGAGAGGCCCGCGCGGACAGGCGCCCGACCTCCTCGCGCGCGACCACGAGCCGCCCCGACAGCGCGGTGGTCTCGTCGGCGATGCGGGCGAGCTCGGCGGCCAGGGCTTCCAGCTCGCGCTCCAGGCGCTCGCGCTCGCGGTGCAGCGCCGCGCGGGCGGAGGTCGCGGCGGCAAGGGCCTCCGCCGCCTGGCTCGCGGCGGCGTCGCGCTCGGCGAGGATCGCCCGCACGTCGGCCAGCTCCCGCTGCACCTGACCGAGCGCCGTGGTTGCCGCGTCCTCGTCGGCCGCCGCGGCCGCCTCCGCTGAGGCGACCTCGCGCTCGCGGAGCCGGAGCTCGAGAACGCCGGGTGCGGCGGCCCGGATCCCGGGCAGCTCGAGGAAGGCGCCGCGCCTGCGTCCGCCGCCGGGAAGCAGCACCACGAGGTCCGGGTCCGCCGCGGCGAGCTCGCGGGCGTGCGCGAGGTCGCGCGCCACGGCCGCTCGCGGCAGCCCGGTCGTGAGCCAGCCGAGCTGGTCCGGCGGAGCCCCGCCCTGCTCGAGCAAGGGCGACGGGCGGGCGGAGCGCGAGCGGTCCGCGACCACCACCGCGAGCTTCCCCTCGACCTTGGCGGCCTGGCCGACCAGCGCGGCCGCGGCCTCTTCGTCCGCGCAGACGGGGAGGGCGAGCAGCTCGCCGTACGCCCGATCCAGGAGCTTCGCGACCTCGGGCGTCGGCGCGAGGAAGTCCGCGACCGAACCGAGGAGCTTCTCGGCGGGGAGGGCGCGGGCGAGCGCCGCCGGCAGGGCGCGCGCCTCGGCGAGCGCCCGCACGAGGCCTTCCCGCTCGTGGCGGGCCTGCCACCGATCGTGGCCCGCGCCGTCGCGCCGGCTCGTCAGCTCGCTCGAGCGGGCGGCGAGCCCGTCCTGGGTGGTGCGCAGCGCCTCCCGCTCGCGCTCGAGCGCAGCCGCCGCCGACGCGGCCGCGCTCTCCCGCGCTGCCGCGTCCTGCTCGCCGTTCGCCGCCTGCGCGAGGTGGGCCGAGAGCCGCTCGTGCTCCGCCAGCAGGCGCGTGCGCTGATAACCGTCCTGCTCCACCTCGACCTCGAGCCGGTGCACGCGGTTGCGCGCTTCGCTCGCGCCGGCCACGGCCGCGAGGAGCGCTCGACGCGCTTCCTCGGCCTGCGCACCCGACGTGCGCGCCACGGCCTCGGTCGTCTCCGCCGCGGTCGCGGCGAGGCCGGCCGCGCGCTCGTGTTCGACGGCGACGCGTTCGGCGCTCGCCAGCGCGGCCTCGACCGTGGCGCCCTGCTCGGCGAGCGCTTGGGCGCCGGCGGCGAGACGCGCGCCCTCGACCAGCGCGGCCTCGCGCCGGGCCGTCGCCTCGGTGCTCTCCCGGCGGGCGGCGGCCTCCTCCACCTCGCGGCGCTGCGCGAGCGCGTCGCTCTTGGCCTCCTGCTCGCGGGCGGCGGCGAGGCGCTCCTGGGCGCCGTCGAGATCGCGGCGCAGCGCGGCGAGCGCGGCGTCGACGCTCGCGAGCAGCGTCGCCGCCTCGGCCTCGGCGAGGCCGGCCGCGGTCAGCGCCTGCTGGCGTTCGTCGACGGCGATCACGAGCACGGCGCGCTTGCCGGCGAACAGCGCCGCCCGCACCTCGGCGAGCTTCGTGCGCAGCTCACGGTGCTTTTCGGCGCGCCGCGCCTGGCGCCGCGCCTGCTCGAGCGCGCGCCGCACCTCGGCGGCGACGTCGGCCAGGCGCAACAGGTTCGCGCTGGTCTCCGCGAGCTTGAGCTCCGCCTCGTGGCGCCGCGCGCGGAACTTCGTGATCCCGGCCGCCTCCTCGAACAACGCGCGGCGCTCGGTGGCCTTCACGGAGAGCACCTGCCCGATCCGCCCCTGCTCGATGATCGCGTAGGCGCGCGTGCCGAGGCCGGCGTCCATCAGCTCGTCCATGATGTCTTTGAGGCGGGTCCGGCGGCCTTGCAGACGGTACTCCGATGTCCCGTCGCGCAGGACCCGGCGCGAGATCCCGAGGCGGCCCTCGGTCTCCGGCCAGCGTCCGTCGGGGGATGCCAGCGTCAGGCTCACCTCGGCGGCTGCGAGCGAGGGGCGGCTGGCGGCGCCGGCGAAGATCACGTCCGCCATCCCCTGCGAGCGGAGGAGGCGCGCCGACTGTTCGCCCAGGACCCAGGCGATCGAGTCCGCGATGTTCGACTTGCCGACGCCGTTGGGGCCGACGATCGCGATGATCGCACCGGGGAACGACAGCTCCGCCCGGCCGGCGAAAGACTTGAACCCCTCCAGGGTCAGCGAGGCAAGGCGCACCGATCCCATCGTCGAACTCGGGATGGTAGCACCGTTCGATTGCTGCGATTCCCGGGCTCGTAGCGCCCGCCGGCGACTCCCGGCGCGCTATCGGGTCATCGCGCTCGGCACCCAGCGCCCCGGCACGGGGGTGCCGCACGACGGGCAGCCGCCGGCCGGGGAGAGGGACGCCTCCAGCACCGTGAACCCGAGTCGGCGCACGAGCGTGGCGCCGCAGGCGGGGCAGCGGGTGTCCTCGAGGTCGCCGACCCGCCCCGGGATGTTGCCCGCGTAGACGAAGTTCAAGCCCGCCTCGCGGCCGATCGTCGCCGCGCCGAGCAGGGTCGCCACCGAGGTGGCCGGCGGATCGGTCATCTTGTAATCGGGGTGGAACGCGGTGACGTGCCACGGGATGTCGGGCGACACGCCGGCCAGGAACGAGGCGATGCCGCGCAGCTCGTCCGGGCTGTCGTTGAGCCCGGGCACGATCAGCGTGACCACCTCCACCCAGATACCGCGCGCCACGAGGCCGGCGATGGTGTCGAGGACCGCCTGCAGCTTGCCTCCGAGCGACGCGTACGTCCTCGCCGAGAACGCCTTGAGGTCCACCTTGTAGGCGTCGATCACCGGCGCCAGGTACTCCAGCACCTCGGGCGTGGCGTGGCCGTTGGAGACGAACGTGGTCACGAGGCCGGCCCTGCGCGCCTGCTCGAACACGTCGTGGGCCCACTCGGCCGTGATCAGCGGCTCGTTGTACGTGGAGGTCATGATCCGGCAGCGGTGCGCGACCGCGGCCGCCACCAGGTCTTCGGGACTCGCCGGCTCCGTGCTCTCCGTGGCCCTGGGGTCGCGGAGCGCCTGGGAGGTGAACCAGTTCTGGCAGTAGGCGCAGTGGAGATCGCAGCCGAGCATCCCGAAGGAGAGGGCGCGGGCGCCGGGGAGCAGGTGGAAGAAGGGTTTCTTCTCCACCGGGTCGACGGCGACGCCTCCGGCGTAGCCCCAAGGCACCAGGAGGGCGTCGCCCGCGCGCGAACGCACCAGGCACACACCGCGCGCCCCGTCGGCCAGCTTGCAGCGATGTGCGCACGCGACGCACACGAGTTTGCCGGAGGGGTGGGCGAGGACCAGCTCGCGTCGCGCCGCGCTCAGGCGGTCGAGCCCCGTTTCCACACGGACAATGTGCACCCGCGGCTTGACCCTGGCAAGTCATGGCCCGAGAATCGAGCAAGCCGTCGAGGGAGACAACGATGAGCCGCGGTCCCGAGGGCGTGCGCGCGGTGCCCTGGGCGTCGGGGGGCGTCTCGGGAAGCCTCCGCGTGCCGCCGTCGAAAAGCCTCACGCAGCGCGCGCTCGTCGCAGCGGCGCTCGCGGGCGACGGCGCCACGGTGCGCTCGCCGCTCGATGCCGAGGACCCGAGGCTCCTCTTCGAGGCGCTCCTGGGCGCCGGATTCCGTCTGGTCTGGGAAGGTGCGACGATCCGCGCCGAGGGTCGGGACGACGTGGGCCGGGCGGCGTTCGAGCTCGGCAACAACGGCACCGGCATGCGCTTCCTCCTCGCGCAGCTGGCGGCCATGCCGGGCGTCTGGGTCGTGGACGGCACGGCGCGTCTGCGCGAGCGCCCGGTGGCGCCCCTGGTCGACGCGCTGCGGCAGCTGGGTGCCGGGATCGAGCCGGTGCAGGGCACGACGCTCTCGCTGCCGCTGTCGGTGGCAGGGCGCCGCCTCGCCGGGGGGGAGGTCGCGCTCGACGCCGCGGCCTCGAGCCAGTTCGTCTCCGCATTGCTCTTGCTCGGTGCCGTGCTGCCGGACGGGCTCTCGATCCGGCTCGCGGCGCCGCCGCCGTCGCGGCCGTACCTCGACCTCACGGCGCAGGTCCTCGAGGCGTTCGGCGCGACGGTCGCGGAGGATGCCGGCGGGACGGTCTTCGCCGTGCGCGGCGGGCTCGCTCCGGCCGCGTTCGCGGTCGAGGGGGACTGGTCGGCGGCGGCGTTTCCGCTCGCGGCGGCGGCCGTGGCCGGCGGCGAGCTCGAGCTGTCCGGGCTGAGTCCGGGCAGCCGGCAGGGCGACGCCGCCGTGCTCGGCGTGCTGACGGCCGCGGGCTGCCGGGTGCGGACGACGCCGGACGGGCTCGCCTTTCGCGGGCCAGCGGCGCGCCCGCTCGCCGCCGACCTCGCCGACACGCCGGACCTCTTCCCGGCGCTCGCGGTGGTCACCGCCGCGGTCGGGGGCCGCCTCGAAGGGCTCCACGGCCTCGCCGCCAAGGAGAGCGACCGTCTCACCGTGATGACGGGTCACCTGGCCGCGATGGGGTTCGCCGTCGAAGCGGGCGAAGGCTGGTTCGCGGCTCGCGGCGGACCGCCCCGGTCTCCGGCCTCGCTGGCTCCGTTCGACCCCGCCGCCGACCACCGGATCGCGATGGCGCTCGCCGTGGCGGGGTGCGTCGTCGCCGGTGTCCGCGTGCGCGACCCCGGGTGTGTCGCGAAGTCCTGGCCCGGATTCTGGCCGGCCTGGGACGGGCTGTTCGCGGGGCGCCGGTGAACGGGCGCACGCCGATCACCTCGGCGACCGCCCGCCTGCTCTCCTGGGATGCGACCTGCCTGCCGACGATCGTCGACATCGGCGGCGAGGCGGACCCGGCGGCGGTCCGCTGCGATTCCCCCGGGGCGGGCCTGGCCACCGTGGCCCGCTGGCCGCGCGGCCAACGCGCGGCGGTCGCGTTGCAGGTGGCGGCTGCGGCGGCGTTCCTGTTCGCGCGCGGGTGGTACCCATCCCGGGGGTTGTTGCGCGGCGGGCGCGTCGAACGTGGGGCGGGCGGTCCCTGGTATCGGCTCGGGCGCCTGCCGCGCCGGCGTCTCGACGACGGCTCGCTGGAGCGACGGTTCGGGCTGGCGCTCGAGAGCGAAGAAGCCGTGCTCGCCGCGTCCGTGTTGCCGCTGCTGCGCGGCCTGCTCCCGGAGCGAGCGGAGGACCTCGAGCGCGTGACCCGCGCGCGCCCGGCGTGGGAAGCCACCGGCGCGTGGCTCGCCCTGTTGCTCGCCGACGGCCGCGGCGCGTCCGCGTTGCGCCACGCGGCCGGAGCCGGCCGCGCCCTGTGGGCCCGTCGCGCCGCGACGCCGCTCAGCGGCGTCTGGTGGGTCGAGGAGGGCGCCCTGCTCCAGGGCGCGGCGACCGCGGCCCGCCTCTCGGCGGCCGGACGGCCGCTGTACGTGGTCGGCGGGGCGCTCGAAGAGGGCGACGTCGTGAGGGCGCGCGCGCACGCGGCGGCGCTCGGTCGCGACGTGGTCGTCTTCACCTCGCTGTCTCTGCCCGGGGTACCGGCGTTGCCGCTCGCCGAGGGGGTGGACTCGGTTTGGGTCGCCGCCCCACGGCCGGAGATGGCCCACGCGCACGCGTCGGCGGCCGTACAGGCCGGGGGGCACCGGCCGAGCGTGGCCCGCATCGTGCTCGAGGACGGTGCGGCGGGAGGGTTCGCGCAGCCGCCGCGCCCCTCGGCGCCGCTCCTCGAGCGCGAACGGCTCGCGTCCCCGCCGGCCCGCCTTGTCCTGGCCTGGATCGCCAGCGCTCCGGTCGGCCTGACGGTCCCGGAGGTGGACCTCCTGGTCGAGGGCGGTGGGGAGGCGGTCGCTGAGCTGGAGCGGCTGGGGCTCCTGCATGTCCGCAGGGGCGTCTGCCGCGCGGCAAAGCCCGCGGCCACGCCCTCCGCCGAGAAGCTCGCCGCGATGGCCGAGCGGTTGCCGCGGGAGAGCGCCGCGGGGGTCGTCGCTCGCGCCCTGACCGGACCCGCCTGGCAGGACGCCGCGCGATGGTGCGAGGCGCGGCTGCAGGATGGGTCCGCCCGCGAAGCCCTGGCGGTCGCCGAGGCGGCGAGCTCGATCCCGGCGATGCGGATCGTCGCAGCCGAGGCGGCGCTCGCGCTCGGCCGGCTCGCCGAGGCGGACCGCTTCCTCGAGGGGACGCCCGTCGCGGATCGCGACGGACGCTGGCACGCGCTCGCCGCCTGGTGGGCCGAACAGTCGGGCGCCAGCGAACGCGTCGGCGTCGAGCTCGCGGCGGTCCACGGGGCGCTCCCCGGCCGCCTGGCCGCGAGAGTCGCGATGGTGACGGCGAGGCTGGCGTGCCGCCGCGGTGCGCGAGGCGAAGCGCAGGAGGTGTTGGAACGCGCGGTCGCGGCCACCTCGCCGCCGCTCGTCGAGGCCGAGATCGAGCTCGCCGCGTGTCGCGGTGCGGGCCCGCTGCGGGACACGGCGCGACGGCGCGGAGCGCGGTGGACCGGCGACGACACGGCCGGTCTCCTCCACCTGCAGGGCCTCGCGGCGCTCGATCGCGGCCGCTATGCGGTCGCCATGACGGCCATGCGCGCGGCCCTGCGCGCGGCGAGCGGCGACAACCCGCGGCTGCTCGGCGAGATCCATGCCGACCTCGCGTGCGGCGCGCTCCTCGCTCAGCAGCCCGCGGGCGCCGATCGCCACCTGACCATGGCGGAGGAACTCCTGGAACGATGCGGGTCACGACGGGCCGCGACCGTGGTGCGGGCCAACCGCGCGGTGCTGGCGGACGACCGCCTCGACTGGCGCGCCGCCCGCGAGCTGGCGCTCACCGGGCGCGGGCTTCGCGGCGCTGTCGACGACGCCGGCACGTGGCTGTTCGAGCTGGAGCTGGCACGCTCGGACCTCGCGCGCGGGGACGCCGCGGCAGCCGGGGCGCAGCTTCCCCGCCTCGCCGAGGGCGTCGCGCGCATCCCCGACCAACCGATGCTCACGCAGGCGCTCGCCTCGTTGCGCGCTCATCTGGCGTTGGCCTCGGGTGACCTCGCGGGCGCCCTCGCGGCGGCGTGCGACGCGGAGGCGGGCGAGCGCGAGCTGGTGCTCATCCTTGCCGATGCGGAGGCGGGCCGGGACCCGCCGGGCACCCTGGTGCGGCGTTGGGGGATGACCGTGACGGCGCAACTGCTCGCCGCCTGGCGGCGAGGCGACGGGAGCACCGCGCTCGCCCGCGTGGAATACGCCCTCGAACGAGCCCCGAGGGAGGCCGCCGTCGGCCTCGCGCGGTTCGCGGCGCTGTTGGCGCGCCGGGACGAGAGGCTCGGTCCCGAGTGGGATGACGGGCTGCGGCGGGCCGAGGCTGTGCTCGCGGAGGCCGAGCTCGACGGCTGGCTGCGCCTGCTCCGTGGCGCCAGCGCCGCCGACCCCGTGCGGGTGGTCCGCGCCCTGGACGGGATCGTCAACGCAGGCACGGACGGGCTCAACGCCGCGCGCCTGGCGTCGCTGGCGCACGCCCTCGACCTGCCCTGGCTGCTGGTGGAACGCGACGGCAAGATCGTCGGCGGGTGTGGCGAGCCCGATGGCCCGGGTCGCGACGTCGTGGCGGCCGGCGTGCGGGTGCGCACCGGGGGCGCGGGGAGCGGACTGGCGCGGTCGGCGCTCGAGATGCTCGCGCGTTCCGTCGCGGCCAGGCCGGAGGCAACCGTGAGCGAGCCCGGTCCCGGTGGCGGCGGGCTGCTCGGGGAGAGCCGGGCGCTGGCGGAGGTGCGAGAGCAGGTGGCCCGCTGGGGCCCGTTGCCGCTGACGGTGCTCATCACCGGCGAGCCGGGCACCGGCAAGGAACTGGTGGCTCGCGAGTTGCACCGGTCGAGCCGGCGGGCCGGGGCGTTCGTGCCGGTGAACTGTGCCGGTATCCCTGCCGCGCTCCTCGAGGCCGAGCTGTTCGGGGTGATCCGCGGCGCCTTCACGGGCGCCGACCGGGACCGCCCCGGGCTCGTCGAGGCCGCCGAAGCCGGCACCCTGTTCTTCGACGAGATCGGCGAGCTGCCCCTCGAGCTGCAGGGCAAGCTCCTGCGCCTCCTCCAGGAGCACGAGGTACGCCGCGTGGGTGCCACCCGCGCCCGGACGGTGGAAGTCCGCTTCGTGGCCGCCACCAACTGCGATCTCAAGCGCGCCGCGGCCGGCGGGAGGTTCCGGCAGGACCTCTACTACCGGGTGGCGGTGGCGGTGATCGAGGTGCCGCCGCTGCGCGCGCGCCCCGACGACATCGATCTGCTCGCCCGGCATTTCGCTGCGCGCTTCGCCGGCCTGCTCGGTCGACCGGGGGTCCGGCTCGCCCCGGCCGCGGTCGAGCTGCTGCGGTGCGCCGAGTGGCCTGGGAACGTCCGCGAGCTGGAGTCCGCGGTCGCGCGCGCCGTGGCGACGGCGCGGCCCGGCGAGGTCCTGGGTCCCGACCGCTTCGCCGATCTGGTTCCGGCGCCGGCCGCCAGCGGAACGTTGCCCGCCTGGTCGGCGGCGGCCGCGGCGTTCAGGCGCGGTTACTTCCAGGCGATCCTCAGGGAGGCCGCGGGCAACCGCAGCCAGGCCGCCCGGAGAGCCGGCATCTCGCGTCAGACCCTCCTTTACCACCTCCGCGAGCTCGGGATCGGCCACCAGGGGCCGGACTGAGCTACACTCGCGCCTCCTCCCGCCGCGGCGGCCAACCGTTCGGACGAGGGGCGGGCTTCGGGCGCCACGTGGTGTGCCGCGCCATCGCCCGTCAGGCGGCCGACACGGCGTTCCACGAACGCCGGGCCGGGACGCGGAGACAAAAAGGTGGCGGGCTTGTTAGGCCCGCCAGGATGAAGGAGGAGGTTGGATGCGTGCGTTCAGGTCGTGGCCGTTATCCCTGACCGCACCCATTCTCTAGCAATCACCATGCCAAGCCCGCCAGACTGGAGCCGGTTCGGCGCACAACTTATTGCCCTGTCGAAAGATGGGCTCGATCTCGCCGAATCCGAGCCGCTGGCGGCCCACACCACGCTGCGGATCGGCGGTCCGGCGCGTGTCCTCGCGCGGTGTGCGAGCCGCGAGGCCGTCGCCGGCGCCATCCGGGCCGCCGCCGCCGCCGAGGTCCCGTGGTTCGTGCTGGGGCTTGGGGCCAACGTCCTGGTCCCCGACGAAGGGCTCGACGCCGCCGTTCTCGTCCTGGCCGGCGAGCTCGCCGCAATCCACGTTGACGGAACCCGGTTGCGGGTCGGCGGCGGCGCCCAACTCGGCCGGACGGTGCGTGCGGCGCTCGACGCCGGTTTGGCCGGGATCGAGTGCCTCGGTGGCATCCCTTCGACCGTGGGCGGCGCTCTCGCGATGAACGCAGGCGCCTACGGCCAGGAGATCATGGATGTGCTTGGATGGGCCGATGTTGTCGATGAGGATGGGGGGCTGCGGCGGCTCGAGCGCTGGGAGGTCGAGGGCGGGTACAGGTGGAGTGTCCTCGGCAAGGGACGGGTTGTCACCTTGGCTGAACTTGTTCTCAAGCAGGAGGACCCGGCGGCCTTGCTCGCCCGTGTCCGGCAGGTGCGGGAAAAACGTCGCGGCGCCCTTCCCCCCGAGCCCTCGGCCGGCAGCGTGTTTCGCAACCCGCCGGGGGACTTCGCGGGCAGGCTGCTCGAGCTCGCCGGGTGCAAGGGCTTGTCGAACGGCGGGGCGCGGGTGAGCGAGCGCCACGCCAACGTGATCGTCAACCCGGGGGGCGCCACCGCCGCCGGTGTGCGGGCCCTCGTCGCGGAGATGGCGGCCCGGGTCCGCGAGCGGTTCGGGGTTCGCCTCGAGCTCGAGCTCAAGGTGCTCGATCGCAGCGGCAAGGTGATGCCCGATCCCGAACCGGCGCTTGCATGACTCGGCCCCCTGTGGTAGAAATCCGCCCGCTGTCTACGACAGAGAACGCGAAGGAGACCGGCCAATGAATATCGAACAGAAGGTGAAGGACATCATCGTGCAGCAGCTGGGCGTGGATCCCGAGAAGGTGAAGCTCGAGGCCTCCTTCGTGGAGGATCTCGGCGCGGACTCCCTCGACACCGTG
The DNA here is from genome assembly GCA_963727275.1 of uncultured Acidobacteriota bacterium. GTDB lineage: Bacteria > Acidobacteriota > Thermoanaerobaculia > Thermoanaerobaculales > Thermoanaerobaculaceae > RBG-13-68-16. The sequence continues at coordinate 266,232 of CAVSFK010000012.1, read as the reverse complement.
GAGCTCGTCATGGCGTTCGAGGAAGAGTTCGGCGTCGAGATCCCGGACGAGGAAGCCGAGAAGATCCGCTCCGTGGGCGACGCCGTGAAGTACCTCAAGGAGCACGTGAAGGAAGCGTGATGGCGCGCCGGGTCGTGGTGACCGGCGTGGGCCTCATCTCGCCGCTGGGCGTCGGGACCGAGGCCACGTGGGAGGGGCTGCTCGCCGGCAGGAGCGGGATCGGCCCTATCACACGGTTCGACGCCAGCGCCTCCCCGGTTCGCATCGCCGGTGAAGTCAAGGGGTTCGACCCCGGCGCCGTGATGGAGCCGAAGGAAGTCCGCAAGTACGACACGTTCATCCACTACGCGATGGCTGCGGCCGACATGGCCGTCGCAGCCTCCGGCCTGGTGATCTCGGCGGAGAACGGCCCCCGCGTGGGCGTGGTGATCGGCTCGGGGATCGGCGGCCTGCCGTCGATCTGCGAGAACCACTCCGCGATGCTCGAGAAGGGGCCGCGGCGCGTGTCGCCGTTCTTCATCCCCGGCAGCATCGTCAACATGCCGGCCGGCGTCGTATCGATCCGCACCGGCGCCCGCGGTCCGAACAGCGCGACCTGCACGGCCTGCTCGACGGGCGCGCACGCGATCGGCGACGCCTACCTGTACATCCAGCACGGGTACTGCGACGCCGCGATCTGCGGGGGGACGGAGTCGGTGATCCATCCGCTGTCGATCGCCGGATTCGCCAACATGAAGGCGTTGTCCACGCGCAACGACGAACCGGAAAAGGCGTCGCGCCCGTGGGACCGCGACCGCGACGGGTTCGTCATGGGCGAGGGTGCGGGCATCCTCATGCTGGAGGAGCTCGAGCACGCGAAGCGCCGCGGCGCGACCGTGATCTGCGAGGTCCTGGGGTTCGGCATGACCGGCGACGCGTTCCACATCACGGCGCCGTCCGAGGACGGCGACGGCCCCGCCCGCGTGATGCGCATGGCGATCGCCGACGCCGGCCTGAAGCCCGAGGACGTGGACTACGTCAATGCGCACGGCACGTCGACGCAGCTCAACGACCGGATCGAGACCCTCGCCATCAAGAAGGTGTTCGGCGACCACGCCTACCGGCTCGCGATCTCGTCCACGAAGTCCTCGACCGGCCACCTCCTCGGTGCCGCGGGCGGGCTCGAGAGCGGGATCGCCGCGCTCGCCGTCGCGCGCGACACCATTCCGCCGACGCTGAACCTGGACAACCCGGGCGACGGGTGCGACCTCGACTACACGCCGCACCGCGCCGTGCAGCGCGAGGTGCGGGTGGCGATCTCCAACTCGTTCGGGTTCGGCGGGACGAACGCCTGCGTGGTCCTCGGCAAGTTACGGTGAGGGGCGACCACCGGCCTCCGGCTGCCGCCGCGCGTATCGTTCGACATCTCAGGGGCCCGAACGCGACTGGCCCGAGGAGGACCGAAACATGAAGAGCTGCGTCCTCATGGCGCACGTGCCCGACACCGCCTCCGTGATCAAGGTCGCCGCGTCGGGCGCCCGCATCGACGAGAGCGACATCAAGTGGATCGTGTCCCCGTACGACGAGTACGCCCTCGAGGAGGCGATACGCTTGAAGGAGGCCAAGGGCGCCCCGGTCACGGTGGTCACCTACGGCCCCGAGCGGGCGCAGCAGGGGCTGCGCGAGTGCCTGGCGCGGGGGGCCGACGCGGCCGTGCACGTCAAGGGCGGCGACGGCACGTTCGGGGACGCGCTCGCGATCGCCAGGGTGCTGGCGGCCGCGGTCCGCAAGGTCGGGCCGTTCGACCTCGTCTTCGCCGGCGTCAAGGGCGTGGGCAGCGACAACGCCCTGGTCGGGGCGATGGTGGCCGAGCTGCTCGATCTGCCGCACGTGACGAACGTCGTGAAGCTGGAGATCGGCGAGGGCGCCATCGCCGCGCATCGCGAGATCGAGGGCGGCGCCGAGGCCGTCGAGGCGCCCCTCCCGTGCGTGATCACGGCTCAGAAGGGCCTCAACGAGCCTCGTTACCCCTCCTTGAAGGGGATCATGGCGGCCAAGAAAGTGGCGATCCAGACCTTCACGCCCGCCGACCTCGGTGTCGACGAGGGGGCGCTGGCGGGACCCGACGCGACCTGCCGGTTCCGGGCGCTGGCGCTGCCGCCCGCCAAGACCGGCGGCGTGATCCTCAAGGGCGAGGAGGACCCCGCGGCCGCCGCGCGGGAACTGGCGCGGGCGCTGCGCGAGCAGGCCAAGGCGATCTGAGGGGGGGCCACCATGGCGTGCATCCTCGTCTTCGTCGAGCAGCGGAACGGCAGCATACGCAAGGCGTCGCTCGAGGCGCTGTCGGAAGCGAAGCGTCTGGCCGCCGGCGCCGGGTGGTCGGTGTGCGCGGTGCTGCCGGGACGCGGCGTCGCCGCGAAGGCGGCGGAGCTGGGCTCGCACGGCGCGGGGCGGGTCTACGTCGCGGATGAGGAGCGCCTCGCGCGCTACTCGGCGGAGGGCTACGCGGCCGTCGTGCGTGACGCCGTGTCGAAGTGCGCCCCGGCGGCCCTCTTCATGGCGGCCACCGCGCTCGGGCGCGACCTTTCCGGCCGGGTGGCGGCCCGTCTCGGCTGGGGCTGTCTCGCGGACGTGACGAGGCTCGCGCTCGATTCCGGGTCGCTCGTCGCCACGCGCCCCGTCTACTCCGGCAAGGCGCTCGCGACCGTGGACGGGAACGGCAAGCCGGTCGTGGTCACGCTGCGACCCAACGTGTTCGCGGCCGAGGCCGGCGGCGGCGCCGCCGAGGTCGAGACGCTGCCCCCGGCGCCCGGCGACATCCGCGCCGTCGTCAAGGAGATCATCGCCAAGGAGGGCGGCGAGCTGGACGTCGCGGAAGCCGACGTGATCGTGAGCGGCGGCCGCGGCCTCAAGGGCCCCGAGAACTTCGCCCTCATCCGGGAGCTGGCGCAGGCGCTGGGCGCCGCGGTGGGGGCATCCCGCGCGGTGGTGGACGCCGGCTGGATCGACCACGCCCACCAGGTCGGGCAGACCGGCAAGGTGGTCTCGCCTTCGCTGTACATCGCGTGCGGCATCTCGGGCGCGATCCAGCACCTCGCCGGGATGTCCTCGTCCAAGCTCATCGTGGCGATCAACAAGGACCCCGAGGCGCCGATCTTCAAGGTCGCCGATTTCGGGATCGTCGGGGACCTCTTCCAGATCGTGCCGCCGCTGGTCCAGGAGATCCGGAAGCTCAAGTCCGAATCGTAGGTCGCGGCAACCGGCGGGGACGCGTCGGAATGAGTCTCGGGCGCTTCGGCCGAAGGCTGGCGGCGCCGGAGTTGCCGTCGCTCACGGCCGCTGAAAACGGTTACAGCGACAAAAATCCCACTTTCGTGGGATTGCGGCGGCCGGAGCCCTTGGGCGACAGTACCTTTGCAAGGTGGAAGCTGGCCGCTCCTTCCGGTGGTGCTCATGCACCACCAAATTTTTTTTCGGCGCCAGAATCGCGATGCCGTCGAATCCAGGCCGGCCCGCGGCGTCGTATGCTACCCGCCGTGCGGACCGCTCGATGGGCCATGATCGCGAGTGCGCTGCTGGCGGGAGCGGTGGGACGCGCCGCGCTCGCGCAGCTTGTCGCGGCGCCGCCCGTCGCGACGCCGGCCACGACGACCGCGCCGCCGGCCGCAGCGCCCGACGCGCAGCTCGCCGGCCTCGACGCGTTGATCCGGGACCTCATGGTCAAGGGCGGCGTGCCCGGCCTGTCGGCCGCGGTCCTGCGGGGAGGGGCGGTCGTCTGGACCAGAGGGTTCGGCGTCGCCGACGCCGGGAGCGGCCGGCCCGTGACCGCGGACACGGTGTTCGAGGCGGCGTCCCTCGGGAAGCCCGTGTTCGCCTACGCCGTGCTCCGTCTCGCCGAGCGCGGGGCGTTCGACCTCGACCGCCCGCTGCCGGCGTATCTGCCGAACCCCGACATCAAGAACGACGAGAGGGTGAAGGGGATCACCGCGCGCCGGGTGCTGTGCCACACGAGCGGACTCCCCAACTGGCGGCGTGGCAAGCAGCTCACGATCGACTACGAGCCCGGCGAGAGGTTCAGCTACTCGGGCGAGGGGTACGTCTACCTGCAGCAGGCGGTCGAGGCGGTGACCGGCCTTTCCCTCGACGCGTTCGTGCGCCGCGAGGTCTTCCAGCCGCTCGGGATGAGCGCCTCGAGCTACGTCTGGCGGGAGGCGTACGCCGCGACCGCCGCCGTCGGGCACGATTACCTGCAGCAGCCCGTCGCCAAGGAGAAACCCGAGAAGGGGAACGCCGCGTCGAGCCTGCACACGACGGCCGGCGACTACGCGCGTTTCCTCGCCGAGATGCTCCATCCCACCCTCCTCGGGCGAGCCATGGCCGAGCGCATGCTCAAGAGCGAGGTCGAGGTGCAGAAGGACCTCGGGTGGGGCCTCGGGTGGGGGCTCGAACGCGCCGACGGGGCGAGGTTCTTCTGGCACTGGGGCGACAACGACGCGTTTCGCAGCTTTGCGATCGGATGCCGGGAGACCGGCGCGGCCTTCGTGATGCTGACCAACAGCGAGAACGGCCTCGCGATCGCCGAGCCGATCGTCGCCGCCGTGATGGGCGGGACGCACCCGGCGTTCGGCTGGCTCGACTACGACCGCTACGACTCCCCGGCGCGCACCATTCGCGAGCGCCTCGTCCGAGCGGGCGTCGCCAACGGCGAGCGGGGCGTCTACAAGACGCTCAAGGAGCTCGAAGGCACCTACCCCCGCGCCGCGTTCACCGAGTCGCTCCTCAACCGGATCGGTTACGAGCTCCTCGCCAAGGGCGCGACCGGCGCGGCGACCGAGGTCCTGGAGCACAACGTGAAGCTCTACCCGAAGTCGTGGAACGTCTACGACAGCCTGGCGGAGGCGTACGCTCGCGGAGGCGACCTGCGGCTGGCCATCCAGTACTACGAAAAGTCGCTCAAGATGAACCCCGAGAACGAGAACGCCAAGGTCGCGCTGCGCAAGCTGCGCGAGGCGCGGTCGCGCTGACCCGCGCCGTCCGAGGCGGCATGCACGCGCGGCGACCTACCTGGCCGGGTTGACGGCGGCGTCGCCGCTGCCCGTGTCTATGTCGATGCGGACCCGGGCCTCGCCGCGCCGATAGCCGACGATCTTCCTGCCGCTCTTGACCGGCTGGGCGTCGTGGAACCCGCACTCGAGGTCGCCGCTGCCCTGATCCGCAGCCAGCTCGAACGACACCTCGGGCGGCAGCCGCAGCGTGACGTGGCCGCTGCCGGTGTCGGCCTTGATGCGGCGCAGCCGTGTGCCCGTCAGCTCCGCCTCGATCCCGCCCGACCCGGTGTCGCCGCGGAAGTCCTCGACGTCCGACCGCTCGACCAGCACGTCGCCCGAACCGGTGTCCGCCACCAACCTGTCGGCCTTGACGTCGGCGACGCGGACTTCGCCCGACCCCGTGTCGCAGGACAGCTCCGTGCCGTCGAACCCGTTCACGATGCAGGCGCCGCTCCCGGTGTCGCAGACGAACCGGCCCTTGACGGCGCTCGCACGCACGTCGCCCGATCCGGTGTCGGCCTTCACGTCACCGCTCAGCTGGGTTGCGGTGACGTCACCGTTGCCCGTGTCGAGCAGGAGACGCCCTTCGACCCCGGTCGCCGAGACCGGGCCGACGCAGTTGCGGAACTTCGCAACGAGCGCCCGCCTCGGGACCCGCACCTCGACCTCGGCGTAGAGCAGCACGCCGCGGTCCTCGCTGACACGCACCCGGTGGCCGTCGTACTTCACCTCCGAGCCGTCCCATCCGAAGCCGAAGAACCAGTGCGACGAGCCGTGGCGCCCGCGCTCGTCGCTCCCGGAGGCGGCCGGCCGGTAACGTATCCTCCGCTCGCGGTCGAGCGGGTAGACGACGCGGAGCGTGGGCACGCCGTCCTCGCCGCGCACCTGCTCGAACCGCATCGCGTCGGCCAGCCTCGCGTCGTCGGCGTGGACGGTCGCCACGGCGACGACCGCGTCGCCGTCGCCTGGAACGACGGTCATCGACCCGGCCAGGTTCTCGACGGCAAATGCGGCGCCCGCATCGCCGGTCAGCTGGACCTTCAGGGAACGCGTTGTCTCCGCCTGGACCGCGCCGGCTATCAGCGCTGCCGTTCCGGCCAACCCAAGAGCCCGTCGAAGCATGGTCGTCCTCCTTCTGCCTGCACTGGGTTTAACGGCGCCATGCGTCGGAAGGTTCTCGATCGTCCCCGGTCGTCGTCGATCGGGCGGCCGGCGCCCCCTACGGCGAGGCCGGCGCGCCGAACGCCAACTGCGCGGACGGGATGTCGACGTTGAGCTCGGGAGAGTAGGTCGTCGTGCTCTCCGAGCGGTAGGTGTCGAACGTCCGCGCCTCCTCGACCTTGCGGAGCAGGAACGTGGCGCGGTCGATCCAGAACGTGACGCTCTCGTCCCGCACCGTGAGCACGCGGGCGCCCATCGTGAGCGTGTACGGGACCTTGCGGCTCTTGCCGCGGATCCGGTAGCAGACGACGCCGCGATCGGTGCCGTCCTCGGTGCGCTCGGGACCGATGAGCGGCGTGCCCTGGCCGACGGCCTCGGGAAGCAGCATGCCGGGGATGCGGACCGAGGAGCCGCCGGAAATGCCGGCCGCAGGCGCGAGCGCCTCCCGCAGAGACGCCGGCCGGCGCACCCCCGGCTTGGCGTCCCACCACGAGCGCACCTCGGCGCCGTCCGTCCAGACGATGTAGCTCGACGACCTCTCGCCGAGCCCCGGGTCGGTGAACTGGAACCGGAAGCGGCCAGGGCGCACGAACGCGGTCGCGAACGGCCGCTGGCTGCCGGCGCTCCCGCCCTCGGTGAGCGTCGCGATCTTGACGGTGCCGGTGTCCCGGTAGCTGGTGCAGGTCGCGTACGTCTTTTCCATCGCCAGCAGGATCTTCACCGGCGTCGGCGCGGATTCGTCGGCACCCCCGGGGGCCTGCGCCACCGTCGGGGCACCCGGCGCGGCGAGGATCGCCAGCGCCACGATAAGGAGCGGAGATCTCGTCATCGTCGCCACCTCCACGGCGCCCCTCGCCCGCCGGCGGCGAGGTCCGCGTGCCGCGGCCGCCGGGCGGCGCTCCCGTCGGTCAGCCCGCCCCCGGCCGGGGATCGATCATACCGCTCGCTGCGATCCCGCCCTATATTGAAGGCACGTGCCCCTGCGCGCCCCGGTGCATCCGGCACGGGGCCGGCGGCGGCGCGGTGGAGGGCGATCGTGGCGAAGGGCCACCGTGGGACCGGGAGGGAGGCTCCTCACGAGGCGCCGTCGGTGGGACCCGGCGCCGCGGGCAAGGGCCCGCGCCGGCCGCCCGAGTCGAAGGCCGGCTCGAAGGGCGGCCGGAAGGCCCCGGCGCCGCGCGGCGGGTACGTCCCGACGTCGGCCGGTGTGCTCGTCCCGGCGAGGTACGCCGAGAAGCCGGTCCCTTCCAACAAGCTCGTGAGAGGCCTGACCGCAGCCAGGTCGCAGATCGAAAAGGCGATCGGCGAGCTCGCGTCGATCATGACCGAGGATTACCGCATCCACGAGATCGAATTCTCGGTGAGCTTCGACGCCGACGGGCGGTTCCTGGGGTTCGGTGTCGGCGGCGCCGCGTCGATCAAGGTGAAGATCAAGCCCGCACGGGCGGACGACTGACGCAGACTCGCGGTCGCGGGACCACGGCTCACCCGCGCGGTGCCGCCGACATTTGCTACGCTCGTCACTGTCGCCATGACCAACCCCCGCCAAGAGCGATCTCGTCCGCCGGTCCGGCCGGTGGCTCCGGTATCACCGTCGGCGGCGAGACGCCCCGTGGTCGGTCTCGTCACGCACGACCCGGAGATGGCCTCGTTCCGCGTGCGCATGGCCGCGCTGCAGCCGTTGATGGGCGAGCGCGGCCTCGACGCACGGGTGATCGCGCTGGGCCGCGGGCGCGAGTGGCTCCGGGTCGCCCGGCTGGCGAGGCGGCTCCGCGACTGTGACCTGTTGGTGTTCCAGCAGGTCAAGCTGCTCGCGGGCGAGCGCGCGCTCGTCCGGCGTCTGTGTCCGAGATGGGTGCTCGACGTCGACGACGCGATCATGTTCGCGCGGCCGCGCGCCCCCGGCGGCGCGCCCTCGCAAGCAGGGTGGCGCCGGCGGCGCTTCCGTAGGATGGCGAGCCGTGCCCGGCTGGTCGTCGCCGGTTCCGAGTCCCTGGCGGGCATGATCCGGGGCGCGGCGCCGCGCCTCGTGGTGCTGCCGAGCCCGGTGGACCTCGCCGCGTACGCGACGGCGGAACTGCTCGTCAGGCGTCCGCTCCGCCTCGTGTGGATCGGGCTCGGCAGCAACCTCTGCTACCTCGAGGGGGTCGCGCCGGTTCTCGAGCGGCTGGTCGCCGAGGGCGCGGGGATCGAGCTCTGCGTCGTCTCCGATCGCTTGCCGGCGATGGCAGGCGTGCCGTGCCGCCTGATCCCGTGGTCCGTGGTTGCCGAACGCACGGCGCTCGCCGACTGCGACGTCGGGCTGGCGCCGCTCGCCGACGACGTGTGGACGCGGGGCAAAGCCGGCTACCGGTGCATCCAGTACGCGGCCGCCGGGCTGCCGGTCGTCGCCTCCGCCGTCGGCGCTCAACGCGAGGTGGTCCGCGACGGCGTCACCGGTCTGTGGGCTACGTCTCCCGCGGAGTGGCGCGCGGCGCTGGCGCGCCTGCTCGCCAGCGTCGGGCTGCGACGCGAGATGGGCGCGGCCGCCCGCACCCACGCGCAGGGGTACGACATCGCGAGCGTCGGGCCGCGCTACATCGAGGTCTTGCTCGACGTCCTCGGCGGCGACGGGCCGGATCTACACCCGGGCGGTCAGATCCCGCCGGCCGGCCGGAACGCGGTGTCGTAGAGGTAGCGGGCCCACCCGCGCCGGCCGAAGTCGTGGCCCTTGCCGCCGCGCTCGCCGCCCAGCACCCATTCGCGCACGGGAACGGAGAAGCCCGTCTTGCGCCGCGTGTAGACCGCCGCGGGCAGGCCGCCCGACGGGCTGCGCGCCAGGAACAGCTTGCGGTTGCCGCGGGCGTGGACGAGGAGCGGCGCCACCTCGCGCAGCAGGTGGTGCTCCACCAGCGGCACCCTGACCTCGAGCGAGTGGGCCATGCTGGCCCAGTCGATGTCGCGCAGCAGTTGATCGCGCATGTACATGCAGGACTCGAGCGCGACCATCCTGAGGAACGGCCGGCGCGGATCGGGCTCGAGCGCCGCTCCGATCAGGGCGACCATGTCGAGGCGGGCGAGGCCTTCGCGCGCCGCGTCCTCGCCCATCAGCTCGGGCAGGTCCCATGGCATGAACACCGCGCGTTTCAGGAAGTAGGCGCCTGCGTAGGTATCGCCGTACTTGAGGATTGCGCCGTGCTTCTGGCTGATGTGCGTGCTGCGTTTCGGGGTGAGCGCGAGGTACGTGCGGTGCAGCAGCTCGGGTAGCAAGGGCAGCTTCGACGGGACGCGCGCCAGCTTGACCATCATCGGCACCTTGCGGTAGGTGCCGTAGCCGCCGAGCAGCTCGTCGCCGCCGGTGCCGGAGAGGGCGACCTTGAGCCCGCACCGCGCGGCGGCGAGGCTCACGAAGTAGGAGTTGACCGCGTCGGTCGTCGGCTGGTCCATCGCCTCGATCACGCGCGGGAACTCGGCGTGGAAGTCGGCCCGGGTGATCATCACGGTGCTGTGGTCCGTGCCGTAGTGACGTGCGACCTGGCCGGCGAGCGGCGCTTCGTCGCGCTTGGTGCCCTGGTACTCGGCGAAGGTGAGGGTCACGGTCTTGAGGTCGGTCGCCCCCGCCTCGCGGGCGAGCGCCACGGTCGAGGTCGAATCACGCCCCGAGGAGAGGAACACGCCGACCCGGACGTCGGCCACGAGGTGGTAGCGGACCGACTCGAGGAACGCGTGCCGGAAGCGTTCCTGGAGCTCGGCGTCGTCAACCGGCGCCGCGCGGTCGGACGCCTCGGCCAGGATCGCGGGAATCGAGGCGAACGGCGTGGGCCGGCTCATCCCGCGTTCGTTCACCCACGCGTAGCAGCCTGCCGGCAGCGCGCGGACGGCGCCGTAAAGCGTGAACGGTTCCGGCACGTAGCCGCGCAGGTAGAAGCCGGCGACGCCTGCCGGATCCTGCCGGCGCGCCACCCGGCCGCCGGCGAGCAGCGCCTTGACCTGGGAGGCGAAACGGACGGTGCCGCCGCCCTCGGCGTAGTAGAGCGGTTTGATGCCGTAGAGGTCGCGGGCGAGGAGCATCTTCCGGATCGCCCCGTCCCAGAGGGCGAATGCGAACATCCCGCGCAGGTCGGCCAGCATCGCCGGGCCCCGCCTCCGGTAGAGCGCCAGCAGCACCTCGGTGTCGGAGGTCGTGCGGAACCGGTGGCCTTCGGCCTCGAGCGTCGCGCGCAGCTCGTGGAAGTTGTAGATCTCGCCGTTGAAGGCGATGACGTGGCGGGCATCGTCCCCGACCATCGGCTGCGCCGCCGCGTCGGAGAGATCGATGATCGCGAGGCGGCGGTGGGCCAAGCCGACACGGCCGTCCTGCGAGAACCACGCCCCGGCGCCGTCGGGTCCGCGCACGCGCATCGCGTCGCGGATCGTGGTCAGCTCGCCGCGGTCAACCTGCCCCGCGCGCGGGTCGAAAGCGAAGATCCCGGCAAGACCGCACATTCGAGTCGACCCCTCCCGTGCGCGGCGCGGGCGGCCTCGATGTGCGCCGCCGGTCGGGTCAGTCCGGAAAGGTACCACGCTCGAGGCGGGAGCTCGGCGCCCCGCGCCGCCATCGTCGCCGGAAGGCGGCCGGCGCCGGGCCCGGCAGGGGCGCGCGCATCGTCGGCCGGCCGGGGCTGCCTGTGACCGCGGGCCTCGTTGCGGGAAACTACGCTTTTCACGGCCCTCGCCGCGGACCATCGTGAGTGTCGTACGACGGCGCGACCGTTTGGAGGAAGACACGGCGATGAGCAAGCTGACCGCGCTCGACGTGCTCGGGCGGTTCGAGGCCCACCTCGGAGATCTGTACGACCTCTTCGCAGAGGTGCTGCACGACGATCCCGACGTGGCCACGGTGTTCGCCCAGCTCGCGCTCGACGAGTACAGCCACGCGAGGCAGGTGGCCTACCAGCGGCGTCTCCTCGACGAGGATCCCAAGCTGTTCGGGGAGATCGACGTGGACGAGGCCGAGCTCTACCGGGAGACGGCGCACGTCAAGACGGTGCGGGATCACGCGCGCTCCCTGTCCGCCGCGGAAGCCACCGCGCAGGCGATCGAGTTCGAGACGTCGGCTTCGGACTACCACTCGCGCATGGCGCTCCGCCAGGCGAACCAGGAGTTCGCCGGGTTCCTGGCCTACCTCGGACGGGCGGACGACGACCATCGCGCACGCCTGGAGGACCTGATCCCGTTGGTCATGGGCGGACGCCGGACGCCCAGCCCGGTGTGAGCCGGCCGGCCCCTCGCCGCCGCGGATAGTCGCCGTTCAGCGGGCGGTGGCCTCGAGCAACTGGGCCAGGTACTGCTTCCAGACCGCCGCCAGCGTGTGCGTGCCGTGGCCCCGGGTCTGGTCGCTGATCGGCAGGAGGACGAACCTGCCGTTCCTCACGCGCTTGATCTCGCGCTCCGCGATCGCGAGCTCCGGAGGGTTGATGAAGTCGTCGGCCGAGTTGACCGCCAGCACGGTGGTCTTGACGGCCTCCAGCTTCGGGGAGGGGTCGTAGTCGCGCGACGCGTCCACCTGGTACAGCAGGTCGTTCGCGTCGGTGGATGCCATCCTCGCCGAGAGCCACTCGTCGAGGAACGTGTCCGCCGCGTCCCTCGTCGGGTAGCTCTTCTGCATCTGGAGCGGGCTGCTGCCCATGACGAGCAGCTCGTACAGGGCCGTTTTCAGACCGCGCGGCTGCCGCGTGTACTCGCCGCCGGCCCAATCGGGGTCGGTCCGGATCGCGTCGAGGATCATCTTCCGCATCATCCGGTTGCGCCCGGCGATCTGAACCGGCAGGCAGGCGAGCGGCAGCGCCGCGTCGGCGAACTCGGGGAACGTCTCCACCCACACCCACGCGTGCATGCACCCCATCGAGGTGCCCATCACGAGCCGCAGGTGGTCCACCTTGAGCCCCTGCGTGAGCAGCAGGTGCTGCGCCGCCACCATGTCGGCGTAGTCGTAGTGGGGGAACCTCGCGTGCAGCCCGTCGCTGGGTTTGCTCGAGCGTCCGTGCCCGATCGAATCCGGCAGGATGATGAAGTACCGGCTCGCATCGAGTGGTTGGCCCGGGCCGAAGAGCACGCCGGCGAAGCGCGCGTTGACGAACTGCTGGCCCGATCCGCCGGTCCCGTGCAGGACCAGCACGGCGTTCGTCACGTGGCCCTGGGCGTCGCGGGACGCCGTACCGTAGGTCGCGTAGTGCAGGTTCAGCGACGGCAGCGTCTCGCCGGAGTCGAAGCGGAAGCCGCTCACCTTGAAGTCGCCTTCCGCCGGTTTCGGGACGTCCTGGCCGAGGACGAAGTCGGCCGACGCGAGCGCCGCCACGGCCATTGCGATCACAAGTCTCTGTCTCATGTCGAGGGATGGTAGCACCGCCTGGCTCACGCGCCCCGGGCCCCCGGCGGTTCGCCGGCCACCGGTCGCCAACCACGAACGAGGTCTCCTCCTGTCCGGGCCCTGGGCCCCGGCCCTGGACCCCTGTCTCTGCGGCGCTACCAGATTCGGCAGGGCTGGGCGCGGACCATCGGGTCGGCCGGCTTGCAGCCGAACGCCGCCGCGAACTCGGGGAGGTTCGAGGGCGCGCCGATCGCTCGGAACTTCGACGCCGGGTGCGGGTCCGTCTTCACCATGAGCTGCTCGTACTCCGGTCGCGCGGCGCCGGCCCAGACGCGCGCGAACGCGAGGAAAAACCTCTGGTCCGCGGTGCGTCCGTCGATCACCGGCGGCGGCGCACCGCCGAGGCTGATCTCATAGGCCTTGTGGGCGATGGTCAGCCCGCCGAGGTCGGCGAGGCTCTCGCCGAGAACGAGCTTGCCGTTCTCGTGCAGGCCCGGCTGCACCTCGTAGGCGTCGAACTGCCGCTGGACGCACGCGGCGCGAGCCTCGTACGCCTTCGCGTCGGCGGGCGTCCACCAGTCCCTGAGGTTGCCCTGGGCGTCGGACTTGCGCCCCTGGTCGTCGAAGCCGTGCGTCATCTCGTGCCCGATGACCGCGCCGATCGCGCCGTAGTTGACGGCGTCGTCCGCCTTCGGATCGAAGAACGGCGGCTCCAGGATACCGGCCGGGAACACGATCTCGTTGCGCGAGGCGTTGTAGTAGGCGTTCACGGTGGGGGGCGTCATCCCCCACTCGGTCCGGTCCACCGGCCGGCCGATCTTGTCGACGATGCGGTGGAACTCGAAGGCGTCGCCCCGCTCGACGTTGGCGGCGTAGGCATCGGCCTTCACCTCGTACGTGGAGTAGTCCCGCCACGTGTCGGGGTAGCCGATCTTCAGCGTGAAGGCGTCGAGCTTGGCGACGGCCGCCTTCCTCGTCTCGGGGCTCATCCAGTCGAGCGTTTCGATGTCGGCGCGCAGCGCCGCGATCAGGTTGTGCACCAGGCGATCGGCGTGCGCCTTGGCCTCGGGCGGGAAGTACTTCTCCACGTACAGCCGGCCGAGGGCGAACCCGAGCTGCCGATCCGCGCCGGCGACGCACCGCTGCCAGCGCTCCTGGAGCTTCTCGGTGCCCTGCAGGACCTTGCCTCGGAAGCGGAAATCCTCGTCGACGAACGCCGAGGACAGGTGCGGCGCCTCCGCGCTCACCAGGTGCCAGCGAAGGTAGACCTTCCACTGATCGAGCGGGGTGCGGGCGAGCAGTGCGTCCATCCCGCGGACGAACTCGGGCTGGGCGACGTTGAGCGACGCGATCGGCGGCGCCTGTTGCCGCCGGAAATAGGCCGGCCAGTCGATGTCGGGCGCGAGCTTGGCCAGCTCCGCTTCGGGCAGCCGGTGGTACGTCTTCTCGGGGACGCGCAGGTCGACCCGCGCCATCGACGCCTTGGCGAGATCGGTTTCGAGCGCGACGATCGTCTCGGCTTCGGCCTTCGCAAGGGCAGGGCCGTCGCCGAGAAGGCCGAACATCGCCGCGACGTGGGCGGCGTACCCTTCGCGGATCTGCTTCGAGCGGGGGTCGTCCTTGAGGTAGTAGTCACGATCGGGCAGCCCGAGCCCGCCCTGCCGCAGGCTGGCGATCACCTCGCCGCTGTTCTTCCTGTCCTGTTCGGAGCCGAACCCGAACAGCACCCGGACCCCCTGGCTCTGCAGCCGCGCCACCTCGGCCTGGAGATCGGCCGCCGACTTCATGGCCGTGATGCGCGCGAGCTCCGGCTCGATCGGCATGGCGCCCGCCGCGTCGGCGGCCTTCTGGTCCATGCACGCGCACCAGTAGTCGGCGAGCTTCCTTTCGTCCGAGCCTGCCGCCAGGTCCGAGCGTTTGGCGAGCGCCTCGAGGATCCCGCGCTGCCGTTCGCGGTTGTCCTCCGTGAGCAGGCTGAACGTCCCCCACCGCGGGTACTCCGCCGGGATCGGGTGCGATCTCGTCCAGCCGCCGTCGGCGTACCGGAAGAAGTCCTGACACGGCTTGGCCGTCGTGTCCAGATCGGCCGCGTTGATGCCGTGCGTCTCCTGCGCCACGAGCGGGCAGGCGATCGCAGCAAGCGCAGCGGCGAGAGCGAGAGAGCGTGCGGGCGTCATGCCGTCCTCCTTGCGCGCCCGATTCTACCCGCGCTCGGCCGATACCGCGACCAAGGCGCAGTCAACCGTCGCACGTCGCCGCACTCGACCTGACGCCCGGCGGCCGGGCGGAGACGGTCATTCGATGAACCTGGTCGCGGACGTCCGGGCGCGGTCTAGCGGCGCTTCCTGGCGGCCTTCGCTTCGCCGAGCCGCTTGTGGGCCTCGCGTGCCCCGATGCCCCTGACGGCGAGGATGGCGGCACGGGTGGTGCTCCTCACTCGCAGAGCGCCGCTCGCCTTGTCCCACCCGTAGACCACCTGAGGGGTGATGCCCAGGAGCTTGGCGAACTCCTGCCCGCTCAGCCGGAGCCGCCGCCGGAGGCTGCGCATCCCCTTGGCGGTGATCCGCGCCTTGTCGGTAGTCTCGGCAGCGCCCGCCTGGCGGCCGGCGGAAATGCCGTCGATGCTCTTCCGCAGCAAACGCAGCTCCTTTTCCAGCTGCGCGACCCTCCGCTTGAGGTCGGCTGTCGTGCGCCTCAACCCGGCGGCCGGCTTGCTGACCGAGGTGAGGGCTTTCTTGGATTCCCGGCGGGCGACGCGGGAGAACTCGTCTTTCAGTACCTTCGCGATATTGGGCATGACCGTCCTTTCCCCCAGCAAGCGATTCGAGTGAATGATACTCCTGTACGGTGTCAAAGTGTGCACTCGCGCCCGCCCGCGTCCGCGGCCAAGCGCGGGGGCCGCAAAGATAGGCATTGGGGAGAGGGGCCGTCGGCTCGGGAGCGAGCCCGGCTCGCCGCCGATACTCTCGCTGAGCGTGCGCGCGGCGCCTGGTCGGCGCCGACGGGGCGTCGAGAAGGTCTTGAGCGGCGTCGCTCAAGGACCGGCGATCGTGCCGGCCGGAACGTGTCGGGTGTTCCTTCCGGCTCAACGGGACGCCACGCCGCCGAGCTGCTCGAACGTCGGGAGCTTCCCGAGGGTCTCGACGAGGGTCCGGAAGCAGTACATGTCCGCGCCCGGCGCCGCCTGCAGGAGTTCCGGGCGGACGACCGCGTAGTCGCCCGCCGACGCGAGGTCGAAGTCCTCGTAGGCGAGCGCCCCGGACTGCGCATCGAGCTCCCCGGAGCTGAGGTAGTACACGATCCGCCAGGTCCCGCAGGTCGGGAGGATGCCCTCGATGTATCCCGTCGGGTAGAACGACCCGACCTCCGGTGGGCTGGTGCGGTCGATCGTCCTCCAGAGGAACCCGGGGACGGCGAAGCTGATGGGGTCCGCGTACCACGACCTGCGATCGTTGAGGCACGAGCCGTCGACCGCGTCGATGTGGTAGAGGATCTCGACGCGCTGATCCGGTTGGCCGCCGCCGACGAACAGGTGCGTCGCGGGGTCGTAGTAGAGGAACTGGTTCGTCACCGGGAACGCCACCTTCCCGTAGGTCAGGCCGGTCGGCGACAGCTCCGCCGCCGCGTCGATCGGCTCGTGGCTGAAGAGGGTGAGCGAGTCGACGTGCGTCCCGACCCCCGGAAGCTCGACGTCGTGGAGAACCGCGAGGGGACGTTCCTGGAACGCCGGGACGACGGACGGATCGTCCGGGGCGTAGAGCCGCGCGGGGCCCGAGTTGTCCGGGGACGTGGGCGTCGCATCCGCCACGACCCAATGGTCGTCCACCCAGGCGCGCACGGCCGCGTGATCGTTGTTCCATGTGGTGAACCGCATCGCCGGTATGCCCGCGAGGCGCAGCATCGCGGTGAGCAGGAGCGACGCCTCCTCGCACTGGCCGTCGGGGAAGCCCCAGATGTCGATGATGCTCGGCGGCCACGTATCGTACGAATGGACCGCCGGGAGCTTGGAGTGCTTGATCCAGTCCGCGATCGCGGTCACCTTGTCGAAGGCGGAGGTCCGGCCGGCCGCCAACTCGGCGACCTTGTCCCGCAACGGAGGAAAGTCGCGCCAGTCGCTTGGCCGCTCGTAGGAGATGACGTCGCCGAGATACGCCGAGGGATCGTCGGGCGCCGTCAGCCGATGGATGGTGGGAGCCTGCTCGCACCACGGCGCGGGACAGTCGGTTCGGCCTGAGGCGCTGAGGCGCCGCCTCACCAGGTTCGTGTCGGCGGCGGGGCTGGCCACCGCGGCCAGCGTGCAAACGGCGAAAAGGAGCGCCTTCATCCTCCACCTCCTCGTTCGCGAGCCTCGAGAGCTACTTCGCCTGCAGCGCGCTGCGGCTCGTGCGGAGGGGGAGCGGCGGCGCGCTGCTCCGTCGCCGCCGGTAGAGCAACCGCGATGCCATCGCGTTCGCGATCGGCAAGAGATGCCGCTCGAGCCAGTTACGCGATGACGGTGAGACGCGGTCCGGTCAGGGTGAGGCAGAGTCGAGACGGCCCTTGTCCCACCTGCGCATCGAGAAGTCGCAACCCGGGCCGCCCGCCGTGCGGGAGGGGGGTTCCGACAGGGGTGAAAGTGTCAGCCGGGCGAATTTCCCGGTTTGCAGCGGAGGCGGACGATCTGCGCCGTCCGGGCGCCTGGATCCGGCCGACGGTACGGGCGTCGAGCCCGGATGCGACGTGGCGTTGGAGACGCCGTCGGCCCGAGCGGTGGTAGATTTCCGGCGACGATGGACCGGATCTCAACGGGAGGCATCGATGAATCGTGTTGCGGTTGGCATCCTGGCGCTGGCCGTGGCCGGCGGGGGCGTTTCGACGCGCGCGGCGCAGACCCCTGCCGGAACGAAGAACGAGGCCGGAACGAAGAACGAGAAGACGTTCTCGGACCAATTCCCCGGAATGAAGTTCCGGGCCATCGGGCCGTATCGAGGAGGCCGGGTCACCGCCGTGACCGGCGTCCGTCACGACCCGCTGACGTACTACCTCGGCGCCGCCGGCGGCGGCGTCTGGAAGACGACGGACGCCGGCGCGAACTGGCGGCCGGTGTCGGATAGCTTCCTCAAGCGGGGCTCGGTGGGCGCGATCGCGGTGTCCGAATCCAACCCCGATGTCGTCTACGTCGGGACGGGAGAGTCGCCGATCCGGGGCAACCTCGCCTCCGGGGACGGGGTGTGGAAGTCCACCGACGCGGGGCGGTCGTGGCGGCACGCCGGTCTCGCGGAGACGCACCAGGTCGCACGCGTGCGGATCGACCCCGCGAACCCCGACGTCGTCTTCGTCGCCGCGCAGGGGCACGCGTGGGGGCCGAACCCGGAGCGCGGGATCTTCCGCTCGCGGGACGGGGGGACGACGTGGCAGAAGGTGCTGTTCGTGAACGACGCGACAGGCGCCGCCGACCTCGCGATGGACCCGCTCAACTCGCGCATTCTGTACGCCGCGTTCTGGCAGGTCGTCCGCCGCCCGTGGGACTTCATCAGCGGCGGGCCGGGGAGCAGCCTTTGGAGGTCCACGGACGGCGGCGACACCTGGACGAAGCTCACCGACGGGCTGCCCGACGAGGTCCTCGGGAGGATCGGCGTGGCCGCGTCGGCCGCGCACGCCGGACGCGTGTGGGCCATCGTCGAGGCGAAGGACAAGGGCGGGCTGTACCTCTCCGACGATTACGGCGAAAAGTGGACCCAGGTGAGCGACGACCACGCGATTCGCCAGCGCGCGTGGTACTACTCCTGGGTCTACGCCGATCCGAAGGACGCGGATGCGGTGTGGCTGCCCAATGTGCGCCTGCACAAGTCGGCGGACGATGGGAAGACGTTCCGGACGATCGCCGAGCCGCACGGCGACGACCACGACCTCTGGATCGACCCCGACGACCCGAACCGCCTGATCCTCGGGAACGACGGCGGCGCGTGCATCACCTTCGACGGCGGCGCCGCGTGGTCGACGCTGTACAACCAACCGACGGGGCAGTTCTACCGTGTGATCACGGACAACCGCTTCCCTTACTGGGTGTACGGGTCGCAGCAGGACTGGGGCAGCGTGGCGATCCCCAGCGGCGTCCCCGGCGACGCGATCGAAGCCGGCGACTGGCACTCGGTGGGCGGCGGCGAGAGCGGCTGGATCGCGCCGCTCCCGAGCGACCCGGAGATCGTATTCGCCGGCGAGTACGGCGGGCAGATCACCCGCTACGACCGGCGCACGCGCGAGGTCTGGGAGGCGATGGCGTGGCCGCAGCTCGCCGACGGGCGCGCCACGAGAGATCTCAAGTACCGCTTTCAGTGGAACGCGCCGATCCTGATTTCGCCCAACGACCCGAAGACCCTCTACCACGCGGCCCAGGTGCTCCTGCGCAGCCGCGACCAGGGGGTCACGTGGGAAGCCATCAGCCCCGACCTCACCCGCAACGACCCGTCGAAGCAGGGGCGCTCCGGCGGGCCGGTCAGCAACGACGTCACGGGCGTCGAGGTGTACGACACGATCTTCGCCCTGGCGGAGTCGGCCCACGAGAAGGGGGTGATCTGGGCCGGGACCGACGACGGCCTGGTCCAGCTCACCCGCGACGACGGCAGGACCTGGCAGAACGTCACGCCCAAGGGGTTCCCCGAGTGGATTCAGGTCAACTCGATCGAGCTCTCGCCACACGACAAGGCGACCGCGTACGTCGCGGCGACCAGGTACAAATTCGACGACGATCGCCCGTACCTGTACAAGACCGGCGATTACGGCGCGACCTGGACGAAGATCACGGACGGGATCCCGGACGGCGCCTTCACGCGGGCGATCCGCGAGGACCCGGTGCGGCGGGGGCTGCTCTTCGCCGGGACCGAGGCCGGCCTGTACGTCTCGCTCGACGACGGCGCGTCCTGGCGGCCGTTCCAGCGCAACCTGCCGGCGGTCCCGATCACGGACCTCGCGATCAAGGACGGCGACCTCGTGGTCGCCACGCAGGGCCGCGCGTTCTGGGTGCTCGACGACCTCACGCCCCTGCGCCTGTGGGAGGACCGGATCGGCTCGAGCGCCGTTCGCCTGTTCCCTCCCAGGCCGACGCCGCGCTTCCTGGCGGAGGCCCCGCGGCCCGACGACGGCGAGCTGCCGCGGAGCGTCGGGACGAACATGCCGGCCGGTGTCGTGATCGACTTCTGGCTCGCCGCCACGCCGCCCAAGGACCAGCCGCTCACCCTCGAGATCCTGTCGGGGGACAAGGTCATCCGCACGCTCACGAGCGCGAAGGAGACGCTGAACGGGGATCTCAGGGAGCGCACCGAGCAGGAGGAGCTGACGAAGGACCACGACAAGCCCTTGAAGCTCGAGGCGGGGCTCAACCGCTACGTCTGGGACATGCGTGTCCTCAGGCCGACGCTCGCGCCGAGGGCGGTGTTCAACGAGGGCGAGAAGGCCCCGCCGAAGGTGGCGCCGGGGACGTACCGCGTGCGCGTGAGCCTGGGCGGGACCGTCCAGGTCGAGACGTTCGAGGTCACCCCGAACCCCACGAGCCCGGCGACCGCCGCGGACCTCAAGGCGCAGTTCGACCTCCTGGAAGCGATCCGCGACGACGTGTCGACCGCGCACGACACGGTGATGAAGATCCGCGACGTGCGCGCGCAGGTGCTCGACCTCGGGGGGCGCGCGGCCCGGCTCGGCAAGGGCGACGAGCTCGAGCAGCGTGCGCGCGAGGTCGCGAAGCAGCTCTCCGCGGTGGAGCTGGAGCTGACCAACCCGCGGATCAAGGCCGACGAGGACGACCTCAACTACGAACCCAAGCTCGACCACGACTTCGTCTACCTCGCGGGGATCGTGGCGAGCGCGGACCGGGCGCCGTCGGCCGGCGCCCTCGACGTGCACCGGGAGCTCAAGGGGAAGCTCGACGCCCTGGTCGGGCGCTACCAGGCGCTCGTGGCGGGCGAGGTCGCGGCGTTCTCCCGGGCGGCCGACGAGCTGAAGCTGCCGCGCATCGTCGCGGCGCCGAAGCTCCAGCAGTAACGAACCCGGGTCGCTTCGCGACGCCGGGGATCGCCGGCGCCGTCGGCCCTGGATCTCCTCTCGCTCGTCGGGCATTCGGGCGCCTGTTCGGCCGGGTCCTAGGCTGGCGCCGGTGCGATGGGCGGTGCGGTTTCTGTGCGTTCCGCTGGCGCTCTCTCCAGGCGCCGCCTGCGCGGTGGCGCACCGCCCGGGACGCCCGCGTCAGGCTTCGCGACCTGGTCCCGCCGGGCGATCCGCTCGCCGCGCACGACCTCGGGTTCGACGCGACCTTTGCGTGCCAGGCGATCGAATACCCGCGGACGAACAGCCCCGCGCAGCGGATCGAGGCGTCGAGGCACCGCCCCGCCTTGATCGAGCTGGTGAGGCGAGGCCGGCGGATTTTCTGGCGGCGTACCGATCTCTTCCCTGATCGCCCGCCGTGCACCGGCGTGGCCCCACGGGCGGCCCGCGTCGTCCTGTCCGTCGGGTGTGGTGGTCGGGTCGGGCCCACCCTGGCCCGCAACGGTGAAAGCGACGATGCCGGAGGCGTGACCGGTGCGCTCACGTACCCGCGTGCGGGCAACGTGCGCCTCCGGCAACGAGATGCGGCCCGGCTAGGTCAGGCGAGCCACCTGCGGAAAACCTTCCCCACTCCACCGACCACGGACGGCGACGACCGAGGTCGCCGACGCGGCGACACCTGCGGGTGGGCGCGGCTACCTCGACGCCGTCGCCGCGCCCCTGGGCGCCACCGTCCCGGGCAGCGGGCTGAGCTGCGGGGTCACCGTGACGGTCATCCCCTTCGTGTTGTTGAGGTCGTTGGCGCCGTCGAGCTCCTTGATCACGTCGGTCGTGTCGACCACGCACCGGTAGGGATGGCTGCCCAACGTGCCCGCGGTCCACGCAACCGCCGGTTTCTGCAGCAGGCCCACCTGGGGTCGGTCGATGATCGTGTGGGTGCCGACCACGTTCATGCCGTCGTAGAAGGCGACCTCGTACGTCCCGTGCACCGAGACCGTGCCGACGTTGGTGATCTCGCACACCAGAAAGACCTTGTCGCCCGACTTGACGGTCGCCGGGATCTCTTGGAAGTCGGTGAGCGTCTCGGGCGGCACCCACTTGGCGACGAACACCCGGTTGACCTTGAGGTCGGGCAGGGCGGGCTTCACCGGCGAGTGCGCGTTGGTCCCCTGGTGCTGGCTCGTCTGCTTCTGCGGCGGCGGTGGAGCCGCCGCGGCCTGGACCGCGATGCCGATCACGAGCAACACGACTGACGCGACAGCCGTCCCTCTCATGCTGGCCTCCTTCGTCCCCTCGATGAGTACAACGACGCCCGCGCGGATTCCGCACGCCTCGCACGCTGAGGGCCACCTCCGGCCGGGACCGACGGCTCACGGGCAGCCGCGATTGCGGGAGGTTGGACCCCAGCCGCGCCTTCTCCAAGTCCACGAGCGAGGAGCTCGGGTGGCCCGGCGCCTTGCCAACCCCCGTCGCGCGCCCCAGATTGGGAGCACAAGAGCTTTCAGGAGCGACACCATGAGGGTAACCCCCCGGCCCCGCGTGTCCCCGCGTCCCCCGGCGCCCGCCGGCCGTTTCGCGCCTGGGCGGCGCAAGGCCCCGGCGTCGATGGCGGCGGCACGGCCCGGCGGGAGTGAGGCGGCTCGATCATGAAGCTCTGCTGCGTCTTGCGGGCGCTCGGTCTGATGGCATGCTCGGCGGTCCTCTTACTCGAGTCGTGCACCGCGGCGTCGAGCGGGGTGCGCGCGGCGCCGAGCCAGCTCGCACCCTCGGGCTTCCCCGCGCCGGCGCCGACTGCCGTGCTTGTGCCGGAACTCCTCCGCTCCCCGGTGGGGCTCGCTTGGGACGGGGCACACTTCCTGGTCAGTGACAGCGGCACACCCCAGATCTCCCCCCAGATCTCCAAACTCGACCCCAGGAGCGGCCTCGCCGTCGAGAGGATCACCTGGCCAGGCGACAACCTCGGAGCGATCGCCAGCGACGGCACGAGCGTCTGGGGAGTGGACGAAGGGTTACGGCAGATCCTCCGTCTCGACCTGGCCACCGGCAAGGTGACGCGTGCGCTCGATATCCCGCCGGCCGCCCTCCACCGGCCGCCGGCGATCACCGGCCTCGCGTCGGACGGCAGGGCGCTGTGGCTGATCAGCGCGTGCGGGCTCTGCTCCACCCTGTACCGGATGGACCCGACCACGGGGGCCGTCACCCAGCGCCTCTACCCGATGTGCGCCCCACGCGGCCTGGCGTTCGACGGGGCCTACCTGTGGACGGTCGCGTCGAACGGGCCGAACTGGCCCCCGCGTTTGAGCCGGCGCCGGATCGGGGGCAAGACTCCAGAGGTCGTCTCCTCGCATCGCCTCCTCGATTTCGTGGCGGTCGGGGGTGGGCCATTCCCCCGTGACCCCGCGGCGATCACTGCTGTGGGCGCAACGCTCTGGGTCCTCGACCGCGCCACCCGCCGGATCTTCGAGGTGGCCGCGGATCGCTCGGACGGTCCACACGTGACGCCGCTCGTCAAGGCCGTTCCCTGACGCGGATCGGAGGGTACACATGTCGAGGGTCCTCGCGCTGTCCGCTCTCGCGCTCTTTGTGGGCGTCTGGCCGTCGGGGTGCTGCCATTGCAGCAACCCGCCGTCGCCGTTGCCTGGCCGGCACATCGTCGCAAAAGGCCCCGGGAAGTACGCAATCCTGGCCAGTGTCCTGCAGACCGAGGCGGAGGCTGAGACGGCGCCCCCTGGCCAGAAAGGCAACAGCGAGTTTTGGCACGACCTCGTGCTCACCTATTGCGCGCTCGTGGACAACGGCTACACCGCGGACAACATCATCGTCCTATACGGAGACGGGCATGACACGGAAAGCCAGATCCCCGGCTACCACCCTCCGTACTGCGACGGCAGTGCCAAGATCGCGGACCTGCCGGTGAACGACAGGGACCGGCGTATCGTCAAGGATAACGTCTGCAACGTCGTCTGCTGCGTCGCGGCGGGCCGGCCCGCCGTGCGGTCGGGCAGCGCGTGTCGCTGTGCGGAGCCAGGCGAGGGCGCGACCCCCTCGTTCTCCTGTGGGGCCCACGGGCTGCCGCTCCTCGAGGCCGGTGACTCCCTGTTCTTCTGGATCAAGGGCCATGGCCAGATCGACGGCGATGAAACGTCGGTGTGGTTCTACGACGACTATGGCCTCACAGACACCGAGTTCGCCGGCCTCCTGAAAGGTCTTGCGCCGCGCCGACGGGTGTTCGCGATGGAAACCTGTGGCAGCCGCAAATGGCTCGACACCCTCACCGGATCCGGCGACGTGATCATGGCAGCCGTGGGCGGTTCGGACCCGGAGACCGACGGCACCACCGCGTTCGAAAAGGAATACACCGAGGTGGCGACGGCGGCGGGGGGCACTGTCTTATTCTCGGCGTGGCACGGGCGATTCTCCTACTGGGCCGCGTCTGCGCTGCGGAGGCCCGTCGTCCCGGCCGCGACTGGTGATGCGAACGCGCCCCCGAACACCCCGGTCTCCGTCCGGCAGGCATTCGACAAGATCCACGATGGGGTGAAGGCGGAGAACTCGCAGCCCGACTCCGATGGCAGCCAGGAACCCGCCCTCGGCGACGTGGGAGCGGTGGCGCCATGCATTTTCCTTCGCCTGCCCGAGCCGGGCCAGGACGCCGCGGTCCTCGGCATGGACAACGAGCGGATCGACGCCACGGTACCCCCCGGCGCCGAGAGGTGGGATTGCAGGTGGGCGTGGGAGATTCGCGATGCGCTGACCGGCACCGAGCCGGAACGGCAGGCGGACCGGTACCCGGCGCTGAAGCCCGACCGGGCATACACGGTGTCGGTCAGGGTCTTCAATGCCGGGTCCGACGACCCAAGTCCGCTGACCGTGACGTTCCGCCTCGCCGCCGCGGCGCGCGCGAACGCCGACGATGGCTACAACTTCGGCACCACCACCCTCGAGAGCCTCCCGGTCGCGGCCGCGCGGCAATCCCCGCCCGTTCCACTCGACCTGCCGTCGCTCCGCCGGGAGGGACGGGTGAATCCCGGGGGTGAGTATTGCCTCACCGCGGAGCTCGACGCGACCGGCGATCTGGCCAGCGTCAGCCAGAAGGTGTCCTCGGACAAGAACAAGGTGCAGATCACAGTCCACATTCGCCCGTCGGGCCCGTAGCGGACGGCCCGACACCGCCCCGTCGCGATCAGCGCGCCCGTTGGAGGACCCCGCACGGCCGGGCCGCGCCGGGGGCGCCGAGACCTCACGCCCCCGGGGCGATACACCCGCGGCGCGCCTCTCGACGGTTTTACCCGTCGATATCCATGCCCGGCCCGGGAAGCCCCGGACAGAGATCTGGTGTCGCACCGGTGATCTTGAGCATGACCCTCCCGTTGGACGCACCCTTGGAGATCCGCACGTGCCTCGTCGCTCCGGGCTCGATCGTAATCTCGTTGCCCTCCTCGAACACGCCGCGGACGCTCGGTTGGACCGTCAGGCTGCCCCCCGTCGCGTTGACGAGCATGAGGAAGCTCGAACGGTAGACGTGCGTCGTCTCGGGAGCCCAGGAGACGCACCTCGTCCCGGCCGGGCATTCCTTCACGAAGATCACGACCGACTGGACGCGGCAGTGGTTCATGAACCACGTGCACGTGCACCCCTGGACCGTCACAAGCGCCGCTGCGGCGACGCAGGCGCCGGCCACGAGCGCGAAGTAACCTCCGAGCCGCCTCGTCCCTGACCTCGATGTCGTCATCTCCTCCTCCTCCGGGGGCGTCCCACGCCCCCGCTCCTACGGATTTCGCCTCTTCTCGTCGGCCAGCCGGCGGTAGCGCTCGTCGGCGACGAGCCCGCGCAGCGTCGGCCGCCCTTCGAAGCGTGAGGGCGACTCCCCCGCCTCGAAGGACCGGGCGACCCAGTCGAGCGCCCGGTCACGCTCGCCCACGTCCTCGAACGCCTCGGCGACCTGGGCGAGAAGCTCCTTCTCCTTCGGGGCGCCAGCAACGACCCGTTCGAGCACCTTGCGACCCTCGTCGCGTCGGTCGAGCATCGCGTCGTACGACGCGAGGTAGGTAAGCGTCCATGGATCATCTGGCGACGTCCTGAGCTGGCCTTCCGCCAGGTCGGCCGCGCGCCGGAAGCACCTCGGGGCGTTGTCCGGAGTCGGTCCGTACCTATATGCGTACCCGAGGTTGCCCCAGGTGAGATAGCGCGTGTCGTCGAGCTTCAGCGCGCGCTCGAACATGGCCGCCGAGTCCGCGAAGCGGGCGGCGTCGAAGTACAACGCTCCGAGGTTGGAGAGGGCGCTGCGAGTAGGCTCGATCGCGGCCGAGCGCTCGAAGGCGTCGCGGGCGTCGTCGTCGCGACCGAGGTAGTGATACATCGCGCCGAGGTTGTTGTAGCCGCGAGTGAACGCCGGCGCACAGACGATCACCTCGCGGTCCTCCGTCGCCGCCGCCTCGTACATCCCCTGCGCCTGGTACAGGCGGGCGAGGGCGTGGTGCGGGGGCCAATAGCCCGGCTGCAGGAACACCGCCCTCCGCAGTTGCCGCTCCGCGTCGTCGTACCGCTTCGCCGTCTGATACCCGGCGGCGAGTTCGACGTGGACGGCGGCGCTCGAGGGCGCGGCGCGGGCGGCCTTCTCGAGTACGGCCATGGCGTCCTGCGGTCGCCCTGCCGCACCGTACGCCCGCGCGAGGACGAGGTAGGCCTCCCCCGGCCAGCCGCTGTCCTTCACTGCTCGGTCGGCCACCGCCAGCGCGCGGTCGGCCCATTCGGGCTTCTTCGACACATCGAACTTCCGCAGATACGCCCTCGCCAGCGCCACGCGACCAGCCGCGAACAGAGGGTCCTGCGAGACCGCAGTCTCCAGCAATCCGACGGCCTCGTCGATCTCCTTCTCGGCCTTCGCCTGCGCGAGCGCACCGTTGCCCTTCAGATACGCCTCGAACGCCTCCGTCATCGTGGTCGCGGTGCGCGTCAGGCGTTCACGCGCCTCGGGCGCGACGCGCAGCCCGAGTATCCGGGCAACGCCCAGGATTGGCTCGTCCTGGAATGCGGAGAGGTTGCTTAGGCGGTCGTCGATCGAGATCTCGCGGAGCTTCCGTTGTGTTACCGGATCGATCGCCGCGAGGTCGAGCCGGAAGCGATCGCCATGGCGCCGCAGCCGGGCGGTAACGATCGCGGTCACGTTGAACTTCCGGCTCAGGTCTTGCGGCGTTCTGATGCCGACGTCGGCACGTTCGGCGTCGGCGCGAGACACGAGCCAGAGGCTGCTCGGCGCCGCCTCCTGGAGCACCGTCAACCCGCGTCTCAGCACCTCGGTGAGGCCGTCCGCGATCACCTGCAGGTCCACCGCGCCGGCGTCCGCCTCGAAGCGCGTGACGGCGAGGTGCTTGTCCTTCGGGAGCGCCGCTGCGCCGAACACCGCGGGGCGGACCACGAGCAGTGCGACCGCCGCGATCGCCGCGGCCGTGAGGCCGGCCGCTGTCAGCCTCGTGGCCCGGCTGCGCGCGTGCCGCGCGGCCGGGCGCTCCGCCACCACGGTCTCCGCCGTCAGCTGGGCCGCCTGCAGCGCGAACGCCACGTCGCGCGCCGACTCGAAACGCTCCTCGGGCTGCTTCTCGAGGCAGCGATTGACCAGCAACGCGAGCGCGGGCGGCGTTTCGGGTCGCGACGCCGCGATCGGCGGCGGGTCGTCGTGGAGGATCGCGGACAGCGTGTCGGCCGACGTCTCGCCCCGGAACGCCCGCTTCCCGCTCACCATCTCGTACAGCACGCAGCCCAGAGAAAAGATGTCGCTGCGCGCTCCAACGGGTCGACCCCTGATCTGCTCCGGAGACATGTACCCGACCGTGCCCATCATCTGCCCGGGCGACGTCGAGGTCGCCGTCGCGAGGCCGGGGCCTGTTCCATCGGCCCCCGCTTCGGCCGCGAGACCGGCGATCCCGAAATCGAGAATCTTCACCTGGCCGGTCGAGGTGATGAAAATATTCTCCGGCTTGATGTCGCGGTGAACGACGCCGCGGCTGTGCGCGGCCGCCAGTCCCTCGGCCACGACCCTGCCGATCTCG
Organism: uncultured Acidobacteriota bacterium; assembly: GCA_963727275.1. Lineage (GTDB taxonomy): Bacteria > Acidobacteriota > Thermoanaerobaculia > Thermoanaerobaculales > Thermoanaerobaculaceae > RBG-13-68-16. The sequence goes on along the minus strand of CAVSFK010000012.1, from coordinate 238,651 downwards.
AGCGCCTTGGAAATGGGCAGCCCCGAGCCTCCCATCCGCTCTCGTAGGTTTTGACCCTCCAGCAGCTCCATGACCGCGTACGCCACCCCGCCGTCCACCCCGAAGTCGTGGATGTCGAGGATGTTCGGATGCGAGAGCAGGGCCACTGCGCGGGCCTCCTGCTCGAATCGGGCCAGTCGCGTCGGATCGCCGGATGCCCGGGCCGCGATCACCTTGACCGCCACCTGCCGCCCGAGCTGCGCGTCCTTCGCTAGGTAGACCTCACCCATCCCCCCGGTGCCGAGGAGCTTGACGATCTCGTACCGCCCGAGGTGGCGGCCGACCAGATCGCTCATTGAATTGCTTCCTTGTCACCAAGTCTACTCCCATCCGAGCGCAATGGGCTCAAGTTTGGATGGGAAGTCGCGCCCTCCAAGAGAGGCTCGCGGCACAGTCCGGAAGCGGGAGCACATGGGGCCCCCACCTTGGGTAGTCGAGGACCGAGTCAACTACAGGCCAATCACGGCCAGGCCGGCGGCCAGCGACTGCGTCGCATGACCGGTCGGAAGAGCGGTCACGCTGCCGTCGGTCGAGCGGAATTTCCACCGACACCGCCAGGGCTATCACTGGTGTGGCCCCAGTGATTCACGCATCGGGTGGACGGACGGGAGGTCCCCGTGGACCGGAGACCGTTGGCTCCGAGCGCGATCGGCCTCACTCGGTCGCGCGCCGGGTCGCCGCGATTTGCTCTTCGGCCTGTCGCCAGCCTCCCGCTGGCCATGGCAGCGACCTTCCCGCTTCGCCTCGCGCGCGTCGAGTCCCGCGAGCGCACCTTCGACCTCGGCCTCGGGCTCGATCCGGCGCCACCGTCCTCGTTCGGCTTCGGCACGGACGCCACCTCGGACCCCCCGTCCGACAGGCTCGTGGCGGTTCCCGACAGCGGTGCGCTCACCGTCGGCCCCGCGGCTGAAGCCGCGACGCCGGCGATGCCGTCCGTCGCGGGGTACCCCCGGCACGTCTGGAAGGACCTCACCGTCCTGGCGACTCGCCCGCTGAGCTTCGACTCGCACGACTGGAACACCCTGGCGCTGGGCACTGGTCTGGTCGCCGTCGCCGCGAGCCTCGACACCCGCGCGCGCGACTCGCTGCAGGCCCACGACAGCGCGAGCACACGCAGCTTCGCGAACCGGATCCGGCCGATCGGCACGTGGGGCGGCCTCGCGGCGATGGGGGTGCTCTTCGGCGCCGGCGAGATGTCCGGGAATGCCAACCTGGCCGCGACCGGCGCCGACGGGATCGAAGCGACCCTGTTCTCCGCCGGGATCATCGGGTCGGTGCTGAAGGAGGTGGTCGGCCGATCGCGGCCGAACAGCGGAGGCGACAGCGACACCGGCCGGCTCTTCTCGGGGGGGCAGTCGTTCCCGTCGGGCGAGGCCACCGAGGCATTCGCGCTGGCCGCGGTCGTCTCGTCCCACACGGACAGCCGACCGCTCCAGGTGCTCTCCTGGGGGCTCGCGGGCCTGGTCGGGTGGGAGCGCATGCAGTTGGACGCGCACTGGGCCTCCGACGTCGTCGGCGGCGCGCTGCTCGGCATCGTGGTCGGCCGATGGGTCAGCGACCGCGGCCGGCTCGAGGCCTCGGACGATCTCAGGTTCGCCATCCAGCCGGCCGTCGGCCCGCGGTCGCTCGGCGTCAACGCCACGGTGTCGTGGTGAGGCGACGTCGGGTCGGCGCGACGCCCGACCGGAGCGTGCCGCGATTCCGGCCTGCCGATCGTCGCGAGGGCTTAACCTGATCGGGTGACGACGGCCGAACCTCGAGTCACCGGCGCCGATCGGAGCGGTCGCCGCCGCGACTGGCGGCGCGATCTCGTCGTATGGCTCGCGCTCGGCGCCGCGGTCACGTCTCTCTTCGCTGCGACGCGCCTGGACTTCGCCGCTGCGGGCATCTTCTTCCGTTCGGATCCGCTGGACCACTGGCCGCTCGCGAGGCAGCTCCCGTGGTCCGTGCTGTACCGCTCGGCGCCGTGGATCACCGCGGCGCTCGTGCTGGCCGGACTCGCGAGCCTCGCTGCCGGGTTCGCGCGGGGGCGCGACGCGTGGCGCCGGTACGGCGTGTTCGTGCTCCTGAGCGTCGTCGTCGGGCCGGGCATCCTCGTCAACGGCGTCTTCAAGGACCACTGGAACCGTCCCCGGCCGCGGGACGTCGTCGAGTTCGGCGGAGCGTCGCACTACGCCCCGGCGCCGCTCCGAGGGGAGGGCGGCGCCTCGTTCCCGTGCGGCCACTGCTCCGTCGGCTTTCTCTGTGGCATCGGCTGGTGGATCTGGCGGCGCCGCCGTCCCCGCATCGCGGCGGCGTCGCTGGCGGCGGGGTTCGTTGCCGGCATTGCGTTGGGCCTCGGCCGGATGGCGGCCGGCGGCCACTTCCTCTCGGACGTCGTGTGGTCCGCGCTCCTCGCGTTCGGCGTTGCGCACGCGCTTTACCACTACGTCCTGCGCATCCCGGCTCGCGAGGCGCCGGAAAGCGGCGCCGCGGATGCGCCCCGGACGGGTGGGCGCCTGCAGCGAGCCGTGATCGTCCTGGCGGCGCTGGGCGGCGTGGCGGTGCTCGCAGCGCTGTTCGTGACGCCTCACGGCGCGCAGCTCGCCGCCGAGATCCCGCTCTCCAGGTTTCCGCGCGCCCTTCTGGTCTTCGAGGTGACGGCGCAAACCGCCGGCGTCGAGATCGTCCTCGTCGACGCACCGGCGACCGAGGTTTCGATCTCCGGCGAGCTGCACGGCTTCGGCCTCCCGACCAGTCGCCTGGAGACGAGCGTCCGGTTCGACGCCGAACCGGTCCCGACGCTGCGCTACCGCATCGAGCAACGAGGTTGGTTCACCGACCTCGACGGCTCGGCATTGATCCGCCTGCCGGTCGGGAAGCTGGAGCGGATCGTCGTCAGGATCGCCCGCGGCAACATCACGGTCACCGACGCGACTCGCGCCGGCATCCTCAAGAGCGGCAGGCTGCATCTCGACCTGCAGACCGGGTCAGGCCGCGTTCAGGCGCCGCGCCCGATTTCTCGCTGACCGTATCGCCCGCGTGCCGGGCACCTCCCCTGACTACAGCGGTACCATTGACACCAGGAAATTGCGAAACGGCGTCTTGGGTCAGGAGCGCTCGAGAGACGTGGGTGGCGGGGGCCGAAGTCGGCGGAGGGGAGTGCATGGGACCGTACGTTCTCGTCTTGATGTTCGTGGGCGTCGGCGTGTTGTTCACGTACCTGGGCTATGCATCGATCGTGTCCACCAGGAAGAAGGTCGCCACGTGGCTGCACTTGCAGGGCACCGTGGTGGGTTTCGAGGAGCAGCAGGGCAGCAAGGGCACGACGCTCTACGCCCCGACCTATAAATACACCGCCGACGGCCGGGAACACACGGCGACCTCCGACACCGCCTCCTCACCGCCCGACTACAAGGTCGGCGATCCCGTGAACCTCGTCGTGAACCCCATCAAGACGGACGAGTCGGAGGTCATCGACCGCACGACCGGGATCTTCACGTACGGCATCTTCGCGGCGGGCGTGGTCTGCCTTGCCGTCGGTCTCCTCGTCGGCTGGCTCGTGGTCTCCGGGCAGATGCGTTGAGGTCGTCGAGCGCACCGCCGCCAAGCGGGCTGCGCTCCCGAACGTCGTCGCCCTGAGCAAGGCGCGGTCTCGCTCCGCCGAGTCGTCGCTTGCCAAACGCGCTGGGTTGTGACACAGTGCGCTCCTGCAGCGTCGACAACGGCGTTCGTGAGTTGTCGCGGCGTCCGACGATGTTGCACGCCCCTCCCGGGGCGCGGACGGCAGCCTCCCCGGCAAGTCTCCCGTTCATCAATCAGCCGGAACCGAACCCGACGGTGCCTCCGCGCGTCCCGTGCGAGCGCCCCGTAGAAAGAACACGTGTGCAGATGAGCTTCAGCGAATTCACTCTCGACCCCGCGCTGCTGCGCGGGATCTCCGATCTCGGTTTCACGGACCCGACGCCGATCCAGAAGGCGGCGCTGCCGGAGGCGCTCGCCGGCCGCGACGTGCTGGCCGCGGCGATGACGGGCAGCGGCAAGACGGCGGCGTTCGCGCTGCCGATCCTGCAGCGCCTCATGAACAGCCGTGGCGCCACCCGCGCGCTCGTCCTCACCCCGACGCGGGAGCTCGCCGCGCAGGTGCGCGAGCACCTCGTCGCGCTCGGCCGCCACACGGCCGTGCGCTCGGCGGCAGTGTTCGGGGGCGTCGCCCAGGGGCCACAGGAGCGCGCCCTGCGCGCCGGCGTCGACGTCGTCGTCGCCACCCCGGGCCGCCTGCTCGACCACATGGGCCAGGGCTCGGCGCGCTTCGACCGCCTCGAGATCCTGGTCCTCGACGAGGCCGACCGCATGCTCGACATGGGGTTCCTCCCCGACGTCCGCCGGATCCTCGCCAAGCTCCCGGCGCGCCGGCAGACGATGCTGTTCTCGGCCACGCTGCCGCAGCCGATCGTGCAGCTCTCCCGCGACATGCTCAACAACCCTGTGCGCATCGACGTCGAGCGTAAGGTCGCGCCGGCCGTCGGCGTGACCCACGCCGTGCTGCCGGTGCCCGAGAAGCTCAAGGCCAAGCTCCTGGTCGAGCTCCTCCGCCGTGAGGACGTCCAGACCGCGCTCGTTTTCACCCGCACCAAGCACCGTGCGAACCGCCTCGCCCTCCACCTCGACAAGGCTGGCATCAGCTGTGACCGCATCCACGGCAACCGCAGCCAGGCACAGCGCGAGGCCGCCCTCGCCGCGTTCAAGCGCGGCAAGCTGCGCGTGCTCGTCGCGACCGACATCGCGGCGCGCGGCATCGACATCGTCGACCTGCCGCACGTGATCAACTTCGACGTGCCGGCGCAGGTGAACGACTACATCCACCGCGTCGGCCGCACCGCGCGCGCCGAGGCGACCGGCGGCGCGATGACCCTGGCCTCGCCCGCCGACGAGCAGGCGATCGCGGCGATCGAGCGCGTCGTGGGCCGCAGGATCCCGCGCCGCACGCTCGAGGGCTTCGACTACGCCGAGAAGCCCGCCGAGAACCTCGAGGTCCCGATCGGGCAGAGGATCGCCGCGATCCGCGCGCAGAAGTCGACCGAGCGCACCCGCGCACGGGCCAACGCCGAGCGCCGCGGCACCCCCGGTCGGTCGTGGGGCGAGAAGCCCGGGGGCGGCTCCGGCCGGCCCGGTGTGCCGGGCCACAGCGGCCGCGCGCATCGCTCCGCCGCGGGCGGGAACCGGCGCTACGGCCGATAGCTCACACGGCGAAGCGAGCCGCTACTACCTCGAGTCTCATCGCTCGTACTCGGCGATCACGACGCGGGCCGCGACCGACCGGTCGTAGTACGTCTTCCGGACCGCGAGATAGGCGGGGTCCGCGTAGAACCGCTCCTTCGAAGCGCGGTCCGGGAAGAAGATCGCGAAGACGCGGTTGACCGGGTGGCCGACCTCGGCCTTGAGGACCTCCGAGACGATGAGGTCGTACCGGAACCCTCCGCCGTACGACTCCAGGATCGGGAGCATGCCCCGGCGGTACCCCTGCTCGTACGTCTCGCGGTCCGTGACGTGAAGCCCGACCAAGACCTCGAACGGCATCGTCTGCCTCCTCGGGGGGCGCGGCGGCTCGGTGACTCCGGCCCCTCGCGTCGTCCTTCCCCCCGCCGGAGACCGCCCCTCGGCAGCGATTGTAGATCCGCCGTCAGTCGTGCCGCTGTGGGGCGCGCCGTGGGCGCGGCTGTTGTCGGCTTCTTCTCCGTTCGGTCCCGCCCATAGTCATTGCGAGGCTCCCGCGCTCCGTGCGGGAGCCGTGGCAATCCCCCGGCTGGGAAGCGGCCCCCGGCCACAGGGTTGGGGAGGGGATTGCTTCGTCGCCCCGCCTCCGGCGGGCTCCTCGCAATGACACGAGGTTGCGAAGGCGTAACGATGCGCAGCTCAGTGTGGGGCGCGCACGCGGTGCGCGCGGCGGCCCGTCGCCCTCCAGGGCGGCGCTAGTGCAGCAGCAACCCCGTGGCGGCGACGGCGATGCCGGCCGCCGCGAAAGCGATCCCCAGATACCAGAACGGCCGCCGGCGCGTCAGGAGCGTGATCGAGGTGATCACCAGCGCGATCTCGAGGAACACCTCCCCGAGATCGAAGCGGTCGGCCTGGTGGCGCGCCAGCTTGGTCTCGGCCTCGAGCTTGCGCGCCTCCGCCTCGATGTCCTTCTGCTCCTCCTCGTAGCGCGCCACTTCCTTGGCGTACTTGTCGTGGACGCGCCCCGCGCCCTCGACGTCGCGGACGTTCGACACCGCGAGCAGGTCGAGGAACAGCTCGTAGGTGTGGCGGCGGATGTTCTTCGCCTGGTAGTACGCCCACCGGTTGGTGGACTCGTTCTGCAGCAGGATCTCCTCGGTGTGGGTGCGGTGCCCTACGAGGGAGACCGCGGCCACGAGCACGGCGAGAATCGCCATGGTGAGGGTGACGGGCGCGAGGCTGGGGTCGTGGTGCGCTTCCTCGGCGTGCTCGTGCAGCTCGTTGAGTTCGTCGCTCATCGTCCCCCCGGATTCGTGGTGGCGGATTATAGAGGCTCGGAAGGCGCTCCGGAAGTCAGCCGCAGGCCCGGCGCCGAAGCCCGGCGGCACGGCGCTCTCGCCGTGGCGGGAGCGCTACACTGGCGCGAGCTCGCGTTGATTGAACCTGGGGGAGAAGGGCGCTGCCGAATGGACAACAGGACACGCTGGTACCACTATCTGGCGTACATCTGGGGCGGGGCGTTTCTGGCGAACGCGTTGCCCCATCTCGGGAGCGGGATCTCGGGGCGTCCCATGCAAAGCCCGTTCGCGTCACCGCCCGGAGTGGGTCTGTCCTCCTCCACGGTCAACGTCCTGTGGGGCTTCTTCAACCTCGTCGTCGCCTACCTGCTCGTCTGCCGCGTCGGGCGCTTCGACCTCCGCAAGACCGGACACGTGCTCGTCCTCGCGGCGGGCATCCTGATCATGGCGTTGATGCTCGCCCGCACGTTCGGCCGGCTCCACGGCGGGATGTAAGCTCCGACCGGGGCTCAGGCGTGCTGGCCGAGCGCGTCGGCGCCGGCCTTCGCGCAGACGCCGTCCTGTTGCGACGTCGCGCCGCTCACGCCGATCGCCCCCACGACCTCCCCGCCGACGATGAGCGGGATGCCGCCCTCGAGCGGCACGGCGCCGGGCATCCCGAGGATCGCCATCCTCCCGCCGGCGAGGGCGTCCTCGAACGCCTTGGTCGGGCGCTTGAACGCGACCGCGCAGCGCGCCTTCTCCGCCGACACGTGCGAGCTCCCCGCCTGCGTGCCGTCGATGCGCTCGAAGTAGACGAGGTCGCCGCCCGGATCCACGATCGCGGCCGCGACCATCCAACCGTTCTTCTTCCCCTCGGCGATCGCCGCCGACGCGAGCTTCCGCGCGATCTCGACCCCGATGGGCGCTCCGTAGCCGTTGACCATCCCAACACCTCCCCGCGACCGACCTGAAGTCGCCTCGCTCCGTCGGACGATGGTACCGCCGTCGGGCGCCGTTGCGGCGGTCTCGCCCGGGCGAACCGCCGAGGGGGTGGCCCGGCGCGAGCGTCGGAACGGCGAGCGGGACCTGGCGCCGGCGAAGCCGCGGGAGTATATTCCGCGGCAGAAAACAAACGACGCAAGGACTGTGTGACGGGCACCCCCCCTCCGAGCCCGAAATTGGAGGGGTCATGTCAACCGCTACTCGTCGAATCGCGCTCAACGGTGCGGCAACGCTGGGCCTGATGGCTCTCGGCACGGCGACGGCGTTCGCCGCCGGCCTCGCCGCGATCGCCGACAACGATACGGTCGTCCTGAGGGGGAACGTCCACCCTCTCGTGCAATCCCGGTTCGACGTGGGTCCGGTCGAGCCCTCGATGCCGATGGAGCGCATGATCCTGGCGCTCAGCCTGCGTCCGGAGAAGCGGGCCGCCCTCGAGCGCCTGCTCGAGGAGCAGCAGGACCCTGCCTCGACGGAGTTCCACCGCTGGCTGACCCCGGACGAGTTCGGGCGGCGGTTCGGCGCGACTCCCGAGGAGATCGGCGCGGTGACCGCCTGGCTGAACTCGCGCGGGTTCACGATCGACGAGGTCGGCCGCGGGCGGACCTCGATCAACTTCACCGGCACCGCCGGGGACGTCGAACGCGCCTTCCACACCCGGATGCGCTACTACGTCGTCGACGACGAGCTCCACCATGCCAACGCGACCGACCCCGAGATCCCGCGGAGCCTGGCCGGCCTCGTGGCGGGCGTGGTCTCGCTGCACGATTTCCCGTCCCAGCCCATGCACACCCCCATCCGCCGGATCTCTCCGGACGAGCTGAGGCCGAACTTCAACAGCGTCAACGGCGCGCACTACCTCGCGCCGGCGGACTTCGCCACGATCTACAACGTGAACCCGCTGTACGCGGCGGGAATCGACGGACGGGGCCAGACCATCGCCATCGTCGGCAGGACCAACATCCTCCTTTCCGACGTGCAGACGTTCCGGGCCGACAACGCCCTGCCGGCGAACGACCCGCAGTTCATCATCAACGGCCCGGACCCGGGCATCGTCGCCGCCGACGAGGGCGAGGCCGACCTCGATGTGGAATGGTCCGGCGCCGTGGCGCGGGCCGCCACCGTCGAGTTCGTCATCACCAAGAGCACGACCAGCGACGGCGTCGACCTGTCCGCCCAGTACATCGTCAACAACAACCTCGCGCCGATCATGAGCACGAGCTACGGCCAGTGCGAAGCAACGATGGGGACGGCCAAGAACACGTTCTACAGCAACCTCTGGGCGCAGGCGGCCGCGCAAGGGATCACCTCGTTCGTGTCCTCCGACGACACCGGCGCCTCGGGCTGCAACGGCGGCAACGACACGACCGGCAACGGCCTCGCCGTGAACGGCCTGTGCAGCACGCCCTACAACGTCTGCGTCGGCGGCACCGAGTTCCTCGACACGGCGAACCCGGCCGCGTACTGGGCGCCGACCAACGACCCGGTCACCTCCGCCTCGGCGCTGTCGTACATCCCGGAGGCGGGGTGGAACGAGGGCGGCGCCGCCGCCTTCTGCCTCTCCGGCACCGACTGCGCCGGCCTGTGGTCGTCGGGAGGCGGCGTGTCATCGGTCTACGCCAAGCCGTCCTGGCAGGCCGCCCCCGGCGTTCCGGCCGACGGCGCGCGCGACGTCCCCGATGTCGCGCTCGCAGCGGCGTTCCGGCACGACGCCTACCTCTACCGCTCCGAGGGTCAGCCGTCCTCGGTGGGCGGCACCTCGGCGGCCTCTCCTTCATTCGCCGGTCTGATGGCCCTTCTCGTACAGGCGACGGGTTCGAGGCAGGGCAACGCCGACACGCGCCTGTACCAGCTCGGCAGCGCGCAGTACGGCACCGCGGGCGCGCAGGTGTTTCACGACGTCACGACGGGCGACAACTCGGTCCCCGGCGTGACCGGCTACGGATGCGGCCCTGCCTACGACCTCGCCACCGGGTTGGGCTCGGTCGACGCGACCGCGCTCGTGAACATCTGGACGGCGGGCTCGCACGCCGACTTCGCCGTTGCGTCGTCGCCGACGAGCGTCGTGGCCGTGCAGGGGTTCGCCGGGACCGCGGTCATCCGCACCACGATCTCGGGCGGTTTCAACGCCAACGTGGCGCTCTCCGTCTCGGGCCTTCCCGGCGGAGCGTCGGCGGACTTCAGCCCCGCCTCGATCCCCGCTCCCGGCTCAGGGAGCTCGACGCTCACCCTGACGGCCGGAACCACGACCCCGACGGGTACCTTCACAGTGACCGTCGCCGGTTCGGGCGGATCCACGACCCATACGACGACGATTTCGTTCACGGTCGCAGCCGCGACCACCGGAACCGTGACCGTCTTCTCCGACGACTTCGAGGGCTCGTTTCCCGGTTCCTGGCAGCTCTACCGGAACAGCTCGGCCCAACCGACCGATTGGGGGCGGGTCACCTGCAAGTCCGCAGGGGGAAGGGGCTCGGCGTGGTGCGCCGCCGGCGGCAGCGCGCCCCAACCTCCCTGCACCCAGTACGCCCCCGGCATGTCGACGTGGCTCTACTACGGTCCGTTCTCGCTCGCCGACGCGAGCGCCGCATCGGCCGAATTCGACATCTGGCTCGACACCGAGACCTACGACTCCACGACGCAGAAGGGCGACCGCCTCTGGTGGCTGGTCTCGACGGACGGCATCAACTTCTCCGGCTACTACATCTCCGGCAACACCGGCGGGTGGACGCACGAGGTCTTCGACTTCAGCGACGTCACGAGCGTCACGGCCGCCGGCGCCCAACAGGTCTGGTTCGCATTCGTCTTCACCTCCGACGCCACCGTCAACGGCGGCGGCGCGTTCGTGGACAACGTCGTCATCAGGAAGGTCGCCGGGGGCAGCGCCGGATCCGCCTACAGCGCATGGGTCGGCGTCACCAGCCACACGGCCGGGGCCAACGGCAGTCAGTGGCGCTCGGACCTCGGCGTTCTCAACAGCAGCTCCGCGACAGCCAACCTCCAGGTGGCGCTCTTCACCCCCGGCGGCGTGATCACGGGCACCGCCGCCGTTGCCGCCGGGAGCCAGGCGATCTTCCAGGACATCGTGGGGCAGCTCGGCTTCACCGGCTCCGGTGCGCTGGAAGTCCTCTCCGACCAGACGGTCGTCGTGACGTCGAGGACGTACAACCAGTCCGGCAGCGGGACCTTCGGCCAGGACTACGCCTCGTCGAGTCCCGCGCTCGCCCTCTCGACGGGGGGGTCGGCGCTGTTGCCCCAGTTGGCCGAGGATGCGGCCTACCGCACCAACATTTCGCTCACGAACACGGGGCTCGGCGCCGCGACCGTGACCGTGGTCCTGTACGACGGCGCCGGCAACACCCTCACGAGCTACGACGTCTCGCTGGGTCCCGGAGAGTGGAAGCAGCAGAACAGGCCCTTCTCCGCGCTCGCCGGGCAGTCGAACATGAATGCGGGGTACGCCGTGGTGACGGTGACCTCGGGTTCCGGGGTCGTCGCCTCGGCCTCGGTCATCGACAACGTGACCAACGACCCGACGACGATCGGAGTGACCACCGGATCGACCACGGACGCCTGGGTCCCGGTGTCGAGCCACGCGCCCGGCGCCAACGGGAGCCAGTGGCGCTCGGACCTCGGTGTGCTCAACCCCAACCAGGCGGCGGCCAACGTGACGGTGATCCTCTACACCTCGGGCGGCACGATCAGCGGCACGGCGGCCGTTCCGGGAGGCAACCAGGCGGTCTTCGCCGACATCCTCGGCCAGCTCGGCTTCTCGGGCTCGGGCGCCCTCGAGGTCACCTCCGACCAGCCGGTGGTCATGACGTCGAGGACGTACAACCAGTCGGCCAACGGCACGTTCGGCCAGGACTACGCCTCCTACGGATCGGCCTCGACGCTCGGGACCGGCCAGTCCGCGTGGCTGCCGCAGCTCACCGAGAGCGCGGCCTACCGCACGAACATCTCGCTCACGAACACCGGGAGCGTCGTGGCGACCGTGACCGTGACGTTGTTCGACGGAGCAGGCAACCGCCTGCGGAGCTACTCCGCGACGCTCAACCCCGGCGAGTGGCAGCAGCAGAACCGGCCGTTCTGGGCGCTGGCCGGACAGAGCGCCATGGACAGGGGCTATGCCGTGGTGACCGTCACGGCGGGCTCCGGCGTCGTGGCGTCGGCTTCCGTCATCGACAACCTCACCAACGACCCGACCACCATCGCCATGGTGAGGTGACGCACGGGTGTCAGACTGGGCGGCACGTCCGCACGCCGGGGACCGGCCGGCGCGCGAGGTGAGGGCGGTGGGCCGCCGAGCCGCGCCTGCACGCGTCACGGCCCAACCGAACCCGTGGGCTATGATTAGCGGGGATCAAGCTTGCCATGGCGAAGAAGGGGGTCCCATCGACGAAGGCGGACCGTTCCCAATCTCGGCCTGCCCCCAAGAGCCCCGGCGCCACGAAACGCGCCGACGGCGGTCGCGGAAAGGCACGCCCGACCGGAGGCGACTCGACGCCGCCAGACGACGAGCGGACCCGGCTCATCGCGATCGTCGAGGGGTCGGACGACGCCATCTTCGCCAAGAGCCTCGAGGGGACGATCCTGACCTGGAACAAGGGCGCGGAGCGCCTCTTCGGCTATGCGGCCGCCGAGGCGATCGGGCAACCGGTGGCGATGCTGTCGCCGCCCGATCGTGCTGGTGAGGTCGATCGAATCCTGCGGCTCATCAAGGAAGGTGGTCGCGTCGATCACTACGAGACCATCCGCGTGCGGAAGGACGGGAGCCGCGTCGACGTCGCGCTTTCCATTTCGCCGATCAAGGACTCCACCGGTACGGTCCTCGAGGCCGCGACCATTTCGCGCGACATCACCGAGCGCAAGCGGGCCGAGGAGGCGCAGCGCTGGAGCGAGACGCAGCTCAAGGTCACGCTCGAGTCGATCGCCGAGGGAATCCTGGCCGTGGACAACGAGGGCAGGGTCGTCAAGGCGAATCGCCGCTTTGCCGAGCTCTGGCGAATCCCCGCGTCGGTCATGGCGAGCCGGGATGACCGCGTCCTGTTGAGTCATGTCCTCGACCAGTTGACCGATCCGGACGCATTTTCCAGAAAGGTCCAGTCTCTCTATCGGAGCGACGCCGTCAGCATGGACACGCTGACGTTCAAGGACGGCCGCGTCTTCGAACGCGTCTCCTCCCCGATGATGAACGAGGGCCTCGTCGTCGGCCGGGTCTGGTCGTTCCGCGACATCACCGAGCGCAAGCTGGCCGAGGAGGCGCTGCGGGAGAGCGAGCTGCAGTTCCGCGCCCTGGCGGAGACCAGCGGCATCGGGATCCTCATCGTGCAGGACGGGCGCCTCGTCTACGCCAACCCGACGGCGGAGCGCTTGTCCGGCTACACCGCCGAGGAGTTCGCCGGCATGCAGTTCTGGGAGGTCGTTCACCCCGACTACCGCGACCTGGTGCGCCAGCGGGCGGCCGCACGGTTGGGCGGCGCGAGCGACCTCCCGACCTCGTACGAGGTCAAGGGCCTCGTCAAGGGCGGTGTGGAGCGGTGGTTCAGTCTCACGTCCGGGGCGACCGTGCTCGGCGGCAAGCCCGCTCTCGTCGCCACCATTGCCGACATCACGTCGGAACACCGTCTGCGAGAGGTGCAAGCCGCGATCCACCAGATCTCCGAAGCGACGCAGACGACCAGGGACCTCGACGATCTCTTCCGCTCCATCCACGCCATCATCGACCGCTTGATGAACGCGAAGAACCTCTACATCGCGCTCCACGACCCCGCGACCAACCTGATCTCGTTCCCGTACTTCGTCGACGAGGTCGACGCACGGCCCGAGCCTTTCCCGTTCGGGCGCGGGATGACGAGCTACGTGATCCGCTCGGGACAGCCGCTGCTCGCGACGCCCGAGGTCCTCGCCGATCTCGAGGCGCGCGGTCAGATCGAGCCCATCGGAGCGGATTCGATCGACTGGCTCGGCGTGCCGTTGCGGGTGGAGGACAGGATCATCGGCGTGATGGCCGTCCAGAGCTACGCCGGAAACGTGCGCTACCGCGAGACCGACAAGGAGGTGTTGACCTACGTTTCGACGCAGGTTGCCCAGGCGATCGAGCGCAAGCAGACCGAGCGGGCCCTCCGCGAGGAACAGGAGCGCTTCCGCGGTGCGTTCGGACTCGCCGCAACCGGCATGGCCCTGGTCGGACTCGACGGACGCTGGCTCAAGGCCAACCGCGCGCTGTGCGAGCTCCTGGGTTACTCGGAGCCGGAGCTGCTCGCCATCACGTTCCAGGACATCACGCATCCCGATGACCTCCACAACAGCGTGGCGCAGATGCACAGGCTCCGGGACGGCGAGATTCGCGGTTACGAGCTCGAGAAACGGTACATCCACAAAGACGGCCATGTGGTGTGGGCCTTCCTCGCCACCTCGTTGGTGCGAGACAGCACCGGGCGGCCGCTCCATTTCGTCACGCACATCAACGACCTGACCGAGCGCAAGAGGACGGAGAAGGCCCTGCTCGAGAGCGAGGAGCGCTACCGGATGCTCTTTCGGCGTGCGCCCGTCGGCGTGTTGCAGTACGACACCGACCTTCGCATCACCGACTGCAACGACGCCTTCGTCGACATCCTGAAATCCGGCCGCGAGCGCCTGATCGGCCTCGACATGCACGCGCTGATTGACACGCGCGTGCTCCCCGCGTTGCGGGAGGCTCTTCAGGGAGGACTCGGGGAGTACGACGGGCCGTACGAAGCCACGACCGGCGCAGGCGAGCCGTTCGTGTCCATGCGGACGGCGCCTCTCCACCGCGAGGACGGTGCCATCGTCGGCGCCATCGCCATCGTGGAAGACATGACCGAGCACAACCGGCTGGAGGACCAGCTCCGCCAGTCGCAGAAGATGGAGGTCGTGGGGAACCTCGCCGGCGGCGTGGCGCATGACTTCAACAACCTCCTGCAGGCGATGCTCAGCCACGCGCAGCTCCTCACCCGTCAACCGGACGATTCGGAGAGGGTCCTGGGCGTCGTGCGGGAGCTGGAGCAGCAGATCAACCGCGGTGCCTCGCTGACTCGGCAGCTCCTGCTGTTCTCGCGGCGGGACACCGTCAAGCTGGAGCATCTCGACCTCAACGACGGCGTGCGGGAGGCGACGCAGATCCTGCAACGGCTGGTGCCGGCGAACATCGCGCTCGCCATCGAGATGGCCCCGGACGCGTTGCCGGTGGAAGCGGATCGCGGCCAGCTCCAGCAGGTTCTCATGAACCTCACGTTGAACGCCTCGGACGCGATGCCCGAGGGAGGCAGGCTGATCATCCGGACCTTTGCCGGAACCGGCGATCAGGTCGTCCTGTCCGTGACCGACACCGGTCAAGGCATCCCCGAGGCCATCCGGGAGAGGATCTTCGAGCCCTTCTTCACGACCAAGGAGCCGGGCCGCGGCACGGGCCTCGGGCTGTCGGTCGTGCACGGCATCGTCAGCGGTCACGGCGGGCGGATCGAGATGCAGAGCGCGGTCGGCACCGGCAGCACGTTCACGGTCACGCTGCCGAAGGCCCCGTCGGGTCAGATCGCCGTTGTGCCGCCGGTTCCCCGGCCGACGCTCGAGGTGTCGCTCGGCAATGGGGAACGGATCCTGGTCGTCGAAGACGAAGACGGCGCGCGTGAGGGGCTGCGCGACATCCTGACCAGCCTCGGCTACCGCGTCGCCGCGACGGGCAGCGGCGAGGACGCGAGGGAACTCCCCGCCGGCGAGCCGTTCGATCTCTTGCTCACCGACCTCATGCTGCCCGGCGTGATGGGACCCCAGGTGGCGCGCGAACTGCGGGAGCGCTGGCCGGCGCTGAAGGTCATCCTGATGTCGGGGTACACCGAGGACGAGGCCGTGCGGCGCGGCGTCACCGCCGGGAACGTGCGGTTCCTGCAGAAGCCATTTGACATGGAGGCTCTGTCGCGCGAGGTGCGTGCCGCGCTCGACGAGTGAGCGGCGCCGTTCGACGCGGGCAGGGGCGCGAGCCTGCGGCAAGACGCGGACCCGCATCGGCCGAAGCGCCGGCTGATAGGATTCCGGCAGTGCAACTCCTCGGAGCAACCGGCCGCGCCACCCGTGCCCATCGCTGGCTCGAGATCGTGCTCGCCGAGATCGGGACGCTGTGGCGCGACCCCTGCTTCTTCGTGACGGCCGCACTGCTGCTGCTCAAGTCGTACATGGCCGTGCTGGTGATCAACCATCCGGGCCACGCCGCGATCGCGCTCGCACGCTTCGGGGACTACGAAACGTCCATCGTGATCTACCTCGGGTTCATCGCGATTCCCGTGGCGCTCGGCTTCCTGCTGCGCGGGCGCGGCCGGCTCGTCTACTACCTGGCGCTGGACGCGGCGTTATCGCTCCTGCTGATCGCCGACCTCTGGTACTTCCGCGCCTTCAGCACGTTCCTCTCGATCCTGCTGTGGCAGGAGACGCCCAATCTCTCGGGCCTGAGGGGCAGCATCGTCTCGATGTCCCGCCCCGTTGACCTGCTCTTCCTCGCCGATCTCGCCATCCTCGTGCCGGTGTTCCTTCTGATGCGCGGGCTCTACCGCAACGCGCGGCGATCCATCGCGCTTGCCGCGCTCGTCCCGGCGGCGGCGGTCGTGGCCCTAGCCATCGAGCACCATCGCATCGACGTGGCCGGCACGGACGCCAATCGGCAGTTCCTGGAAACGCGGTGGGAGGCGCGCGAGACGATCTCGTTCCAGTCGCCGCTCGGATTTCACGTGCTGGACCTCTACTCCACGCTCTTCCGTGATCGGAAGCTGACGTTGTCTGCGGCGCAGCGCGCGGAGATCGGGTCGTGGTTCGCGGCCAACCGCGAGCGTCTCCCCGCCGACCGCTACCAGGGGATGTTGAAGGGTCGCAACCTGATCGTGATCCAGGTCGAGTCGCTGGAGAACTTCGTCATCGGTCACAGCATCGCGGGCGAGGAGATCACGCCGACGCTCAACGGGCTTCTGGCGCACAGTCTCTACTTCTTCGACATCTACGATCAGGTCAACGAAGGGTCGAGCTCGGATTCCGACCTGATGACCAACACGTCGGTCTTCCCGCTGCGGAAGGGAGCCGCGTTCTTCCGTTTTCCGGCCAACTCGTACAACTCGCTGCCCCGCATCCTGCGCAGCGTGGGCTACCGGAAGACGGTTGCCTTGCATGCCGACCCCGCGGTGTACTGGAACTGGAAGAACGCCCTCACGGCGATCGGGTTCGACGAGTGTCTCGACATCAGCGCGTTTGCCACGCACGAGGTGATCGGCCTGGGACTGTCCGACGGCGATTTTCTCGACCAGGCGGCGGTTCGACTGGGCGCGCAGCCGGAGCCGTTCTACGCGTTCATGGTGACGCTCACTTCGCACGCGCCGTTCGAGTTGCCCGAGAAGTACCGCGAGCTGAGACTCGACAAGGAGCTCGACGAATCCTGTCTGGGCAAGGCGCTCCAGGCGTTCCGCTACACCGACCGTCAGATCGGCCGGTTTCTCGACCGGCTGCGGCGCAGCGGTCTGCTCGAACGCTCGGCCGTCGTGATCTACGGCGACCACTCCTCCGTCCACCGGTTCTGCAACGACGAGGTTGCGGCGATGGACGACATCGAGGACTGGATGCGGGACCCGCGCCGACTCGTCCCGCTGATCATCTACTCGCCGGGTTTGGCGGGCGAGCGCTTCGCCGTGACCGGCGGCCAGGTCGACACCATGCCGACGATCCTCGGGCTGCTCGGCGTGGAACCGGACGCGGTTGCGGGCACGGCGATGGGGCGCAACCTCCTGAACACCCGCCGCGACCTCGCGGTCCTGACCGACGGCTCGGTGGTGGGGAAGGACAAGGACGGCCCGTTCGCGAAGACCGCCCTGGAAGGTCTCGCGATCGCCGACCTCGCCATCCGCGGCAACTACTTCAAGGCCTCGACGATGGCGCCTCGGTGACCGCCGGCGACGGCTTCGTGCCTCTGTGATGGAATCACCCTCGTTCCTCGGACACGCCCGAGATCGCGCACGCTCCGGCGGACCGCTCCGGGTCCCGGCTGTTCCCGGCGGCGCTCTCGGTCCGGGTCGCCGGCGAGGCCCACGCCGATCCGGAGGCACTTACTAGGTACCAGGTATCCCATTTCATCTATTGTGAGTCGACTGCGTTCGTCCGGCGCTTCCGCAAGGTGCGCGTCGCCTGCTCGGCGATCGCTGCAAACGCCGGGTCCGTGCGGCGCACGCCAGACGCCTGGGTGTACAGCCGGCTCGCCGAACCCGAGCCCCGGCCGATGACCATAGCGAGGTCCTTCACCTTGAGCCCACACTTCTCGACCCCGACCAGCATCACCAGCTCCCGCGCACGCTGCAGCTCCTCTCCTCGGTTCTTCCCGCCGAGCGCCTCCACGGGGATGTCCACGACTCCCGCCACCGCTCGCGCGACGTCGGCGGCATCCGCGCTCGGTGGGTCCGGTCGCTGAAGACCGCCCTGCCAGTCCAGGCGCGGCCGACTTGGATCCAGGTGCAGGTTGTCGTCCTCACCGCTCAGACGCCGCCACCACGGAAGCTGCCCCGGACCCTCCTGCATCCACCCCTCGTCCTTGCCCCGTCCGAGCACGCTCCGGTAGGTGAGGAGAGCCTCTCGGCGTGAGGAACCGAACGCCACGAGCGCCTCATCCACGTCCAGCAACCCGTTCCGCACCCGTCCGAGGAGTTGCCGGTGTCCGCTCCAGCGATACGAGCTCGGATCCTTGACCAACCCGCTCGCCACCGGGTTGAGGTGCACGTAGGCGATGGCCTGCATGAGGTAGGACGAATCCTCCACGAGGCGTGCCTTGTAGCGACCTTGCCACAACGGACCGAGGACGCGCCGGGTGCGATTAAGGTCCTTGGCAAACCGCCCCTGGACCAGCCGCATGCTGCGCCACAACGGCAGATCCCCCGTACGGAGGACGAGATGGTGGTGGTTTGGCATCAGGCACCACGCGAGGATCGCCAGCCCGTGCTCGTGCTTGACGGCGGCAAGCATGGACACGAAGGTCGCGGCAGCGACCTTGTCCACAAACGGCCGCTCGCCACGCGCGACCCGGCAGTACACGTGATACGTACCGCCGGCGACGAAGACCCTCGGCTTCCGTGGCACGCCGTCGCTCCCTCCGATTCACGTTCGTGGGCAAGGCTACCACCGAATAGACTGAATGGGATACCTGGTACCTACTGTACCTACTGCACCTTCCATCCGTCGGGCGTGCTGATCATGCGCAATGTGCGGCTGACGACGATTCCGTCGCGATGGCCTTCGATCCTCGCCAGGATCGATCCGTCCGTCTGCGGCTCCAGCTCCACGACGGCGGCGTCGGCGGGGATGTCATCGCGGAGATCGGCGAGCCCTGCAGCGCCGGCAGGACCCCGGAACGCGGCCGCGCCGTCGTCGGTCATTCCGGCTTGGACGGCGGCGAGATCGCTGCGACGAACGGCCGCGACGTACGCCGTGGCGGCCCGGGCGGGCGGGCTCGCAAGCGCGGCGGCGCGCTCGGCGGCCGTCATCGGCCGCGGAATCGGCGCGGAGAAGTGCAGGTCGTACTGGAACGTCACGTTCCTGAACTCGTGCGGCGCGTCCATGTACATCCGGCCCGCGATCGCGGCGCGCTCGAAGCGCTCGCGCTCGAACTTGTGCATGCCGGTCACCGACACCTGGCCGTCGAACTCCTTGGCGTAGATCGAGCCGGAGATCGCCTGCCCCCCCTGGTCGAGCACGACCTCGAGGATGCGCGCCTTGCCGTCGCGGCCGAGGTGGATCAGCGCGAAGACGTCGCTGCGATCGTCTTCGGAGAGCGGGACGTCGCTGAAGAGGATGCGGACGTCCTCGGCCGTCGTGTCGAAGAAGCCGGGCTGCGCCGAGGCGTACACGTGCGAAATGGTGAACGGCACGCCGTTCAACGACAGCGTGCCGTTCACCGTGCCTTCACGCCCGGCCGCCTGAGGCGGAAGGGCCAGGGCGAGCGCGATCAGGGGCCGGACGTCCAAGCCTCTTTGACCAGCTTCCACGCGCCGTTTTCCTTGACGATGGTGACCTTGGCGCTGACCTCCTTCTTTTGATCGGTGTCGTACGCGCTCACCCCGAGCACGGCGCTCCCATCGGCCTGGCGGTCTTCCTTCAGGACCTTGACCTTGATGTGCGTGTCCATCATCTTGATCATCCCGAACATCTTGCCTCGTTCGGCTGCCGGCGTGCTCTCGACCTGCTTCCGATTCTCGGCGCACATGTACGGCAGGACGTCCTCGATCTTCGTCGCCTTGTCGAAGGCCGCACGGTACGCCATGTAGAACTGCGTTGCGGTCTGGTTGGCCGGCGGGCCCGCCGTCGCCGCACTGCCGGCCAGGATCGCCCCGCAAACCGCGATGCACAACACCATTCTCCGGAATCCGATCATCCATTCCTCCCCGCGGCCCGATCGCCGCCAAAGTGATTGCGACGCCCGCGGCCTCAAGACGGCCGCCGATGCGCACGCCCACGTTCGATCTCTCGTGTCCATGCAGTTCTCGAGGATCTTTCTAATGAGAAGGCGCACCGCGGAAGGGAAATTCCAGCCGCTGCCGGCGCCGGCCGGGCGCCGGCGCTCAGCGGGGGTTGGCGGCAGCCTCCGGCCGGACGCCGAGCGCGCGGTCGAGCGCGGGGACGCTGTAGACGACGCCTCCCTTGACCACGGTCTCGACACGGCGTAGCGCGCGGATGTCGGCGACCGGGTCGGCGTCGAGGACGATCAGGTCGGCCAGCTTCCCCGGCGCCACCGAGCCGAGCTCGCGGTCCCGTCCCATCACCCGTGCGCCGCCGAGCGTCGCGATCTGCAGCACGCGGGCGCTGGGGATGCCGGCGTCGACCCAGAGCTCGAGCTCGCGGGGAAGCGTGAACCCGGCCGTCGCGTCGGTGCCGGCGACCATGGGGATGCCCGCGTCGTACTGCGCCTTGAGCATGGCGAGCATCGAGCGGAACGCGTCGCGGTAGCCGGTATCCCTGCCCTCGGGGATGGGCAGGCCGCCGGCCAGGAAGCCGCGCCGGACCTGCGCCGGCAACCGCGCCGCGACGTCGGCCCAGCCCGGCAGGATGGTGCCGCGCCGAGCGACGAACATGGTCTCGAAGACGTTGACGGTGGGGTCGAGAACGGTGCGGTGCTCGAGGAACAGCCTGAACAGCGCCTGCACGCGCGGCTGTGAGGGATCGATCTCGGCGCCGTGCTCGGCCACCTCAGTGAACCGCGCCGGTCCGCGGGTGTCCTTCACGATGTCGAACAGGAAGTCGAGGAAGACGAAGTTCTCGTGCTGGATCTCGTCCGCGCCGTCGAGGACGAACTGCTCCGCGGTCATGAAGGCCGGGACGTGTCCCGAGACGCGCATGCCGTGTTCGTGGGCGAGGCGGGCGAGCAGCGGCACCAGCTCCGGCTTGATCGAGCTGTAGATCTTGAGCTGCACGTATCCGTGTCGGGCGTAGGCCTCCACGGCGGCCTTTGCCTGCTCCGGAGTGTCGACCTTGTTTTTGATCGGTGCGGTGTACGGGCCGCTGCCGTCGACGAGGCCGGCCAGTACCACACGCGGCCCGATCGCCGTGCCGTCGTCGAAGCTCTTCTTCATGGCGAGCAGCGTGTCCATCTCGTTGCCCATGTCGCGGACGCTGGTGACGCCGTTGGCGATGTCGAGGAGGCCGTCGACGCCATCGAGGTGCACGTGCATGTCCCACAGGCCGGGCAGGAGCGTCTTGCCTTTGGCCCGGACGACCTCGGCGCCGTCCGGCACGGAAACGTCGCCGTCGGGACCCACCGCGGCGATGCGGTCGCCCTCGATTACGACGGTCCGGCCGGGCCTCAGGACCGCCTCGTCGGCGTCGAACAGCGTGGCCCCAACGAACGCGAGCGCCCGCCCCGGCCTGTGGGCGAGGCTCCCGGCCAACGCCGCGGAGCGGCCGGCATCGGCCGCGTCCTGGGCCGCGAGCAGCCTGGGGACCGCGTCCTCCCATCCCTTGGGCACCACCGTCAGCCAGTGGCTGGCCGAGGCGAAGAAGTTCCCGTCGGCGTCGAGCCACACCCGGACCGGCGTGAATTCGAGCCCGCCGATCGCGAACTGCACGACCTTGCGGCGCGTCGTGCCTGCCGCGAGCTCGAGCTCGCCGACCTTCTCGAGCGTCGCCTCGCCCTCGGGCAGCAAGGCGATCGTCCCGCCCGGCACGCGTAGGAGCGCGCGGGCGAGCAAACCGGTGTCGAACGGCGTGCCGTCGAACGGGAGGTAGAAGGCGCGGCCCGGAACGGTGCGACTGGCCGCTCCGCCGCCGGACGACCACGCGGCGCGCGTGCCCGTGCGCTCGAAGCGCTCGGCGACCGGGCCCTTCATGTAGTCGTTGCCGTCCGTGTCGATGCGGTCGGGGGTCGAGCCCGCGTCGAGCCGGATCGTCGAGTCCAGCCGCGGTCCGCGCCCGCGGTCGTTGTACTCGAAGTGGACGCGGTACTCCGAGGCTCCGGTCGCCTGCACCGTCATGGCGCCGGCCTGCGCGCCGCCGAGGATGACCGCAAAAGCCGCTGCAGGCGCCGGCGCGGGCGGCTCGGAAGCCGCGCCGGCGGCCGCCGCCAGCAGGGTGAGCGCCGCCGCGGCGATCGTCAGCGTCCGCCGGCCGGCGGGCGCCGCGCCGCTCACGCCGTCCCCCAGATCTCGCCCAGGACGCGGTGGAAGTTGCCGCCGAGGATCTTCTCGATCGCAGGAGTCTGGTAGCCCCGGGCCGAAAGCACCGTGGCGATCGCCTCCATGCGAGTGGTGGTGTTGAGCTCGGGGATGAACGGCGGCCGGCCCACGCTCTCACCCGGCGCGCTGACGCCCGCCTTCTTGCGCGCCTCGATCTCCTCGCGGAGCTTGCGGCGGTACTCGGCGTTGTCGTCGATCGGGACGATGCCCTGGTCGCTGCCGATGCCGACGTGGTCCTCGCCGCAGACGCCGACGGCGTGGTCGACGTGGCGCAGCAGGTCGTCCACGGTGATCGGGCCGGGTCCCGCGGACAGGTACGGCATGAGGTAGATGCCGGCGACGCCGCCCTTCTCGGCGAGCGCCCGCAGCGCGGCGTCGTCCTTGTTTCGGGGGTTGTCGAACACCGCCCGGCACCCCGCGTGCGAGATCAGGATCGGCTTCGCGGAGGCCTCGATCGCCTCGGCCGTCGTGCGCTGGCCGCAATGGCTGGTGTCGACCGCGATGCCGAGCGCGTTCATGCGCGCCACCGCTCCGCGGCCCAGGTTCGACAGGCCGGCGTTGGCCGGCTCCAAGCAGCCGTCGCCGTAGAGGCTGCGCGCGTTGTAGGTGAGCTGCACGATGCGCACGCCGAGGCCCCGGAAGACGGCGAGCCGCGACAGGTCCTCGCCGAGCATCTCGGTTGTCTGGAAGCCGAGGACGAGCCCGAGCGCGCCGCTCGCCTTGGCGCGCTGGATGTCGGCGTGGCGGCGGACGACGAGGTAGCGATCCGGGTTCGCCTCGGCGACCCTCTGGACGGTGGCGATCGCTCCGACCGTGTCCTCGAAGCCGGTACCGGGGCCGACCACCGTGAAGTTGATCGCCGTGACGCCTGAGGCGGCGGCCGCTGCGAGCGCCTTGGGCTCGACTGGAAAACCGTCCGGGTTGGTGTCGAACGCCTCCGAGCATCCGTCGATGACGATGGCGCGGCGGTAGAGCTCCGGGATCGTGGACGCGTCCTTCGGGCCGGCCTGCGCGAACAGGGCGCGCGGCCGGGCCACGGCCAGGCCCCCTGCCGCCGCGAGCGTCACAGTGAACTGCCGCCTCGTGAGCATCGGTCGCCCCCTGGCCGCGATTCTACGACCTCGCGACGCCCGCCGCGCGACCCGCGAGACGGGTACCCGGTCCGGCCGGGTCGAAACGGGACGAAGGCTGAACCGCGCCAGGCTCGCGCCATCATCCGTGCCGGACGCGGCGGTCCTGCCTGTCGTCGACAGCGTCGACACACGCGGGCGAGGCACCCACCTGGTTGCGAATTGGTACTTACCTGGTACCGGTTCGAAATGCGAGGTAGACCAGGATGATGGCGAGGACCACCAGCATGAATCGGGCCATCCCCATCATGCGGGTGTGGGCCACCGGCCTGGTCCCCTTGGCTTTGATGCCCGTAACGGCCGCGACAACGGCCACGATGGCTGCGAGGCAGAGCAATACGAGCCAGTTCATGACGTCACTCTAGCAAAGATCGAGCACCGTCCCGCCTCAACTGGCGAGCTGTGGAGATCGAACCGCGCGATACGGGTTCATGGACTCTGCCGGACCAGGAGGTCCTGTCGCCGCTTGTCTCTCCGCGCCCCCTCGCAGCGAAAGGTCCAGCAGAACGGACTGAATCGGATTCCTGGTACCTCTCCGATCCGCTATGGCCGCTACGAATCGCTCGGACGGTCGCCGTGCTCGTCCACCTCGGGCGCCGCGGCGCGACGCTCCTCGACGGTGTGCTTCGCGCCCTCCTGCAGCATCCCCTGAATCTCGAGAAAGGTGGATCCGAGCGTTCCTGGGCTGGCCTTCTTCTTGCGGTAGTAGATCCAGCCCCGCGCCTCCGCCCCGAGCAAAAGGCGGTCGAGCACGAAGAGACCCACTCCGACGCCTACGAGGGCCAACGCCCAAACGAGAGCCGACACGCACCGCCTCCCTACGAGCGATCTCCGCGCCGGCGTCAGCGAACCGGCGCCGTGCCGTCTCGATTATGCGCGTCCTCGCGCGAGCGGGTCGGCCGACCCGGTCGGTCGCGGCCTCAACCGGGAGCGATGGCTCGGGATCGCACTGCGGCACCTGTCGCAGCGCGCGCCGGCTCCAGCGGCCGCCGCGGCAAGAGACTGGAAAACGCGCCGGCGATGGCTGCCGCCGGCCCTATGGCCGGTCCGGCCGCATCGGTTCCTTGATGTCAGCGTCGCTCTTCCTGGCCGCGCCGATCGCGGACTCCACGACCTTGCCGCCGAGCCGGTCCCGCGCGACGAGGATCGCGTCGGCGAGCCCGATGCGGGCGTTGGCTGGGTCCTGGTAGAGCTCGGTCACGACCGGCTCGAGGTCGGAGGCGCTGAACCTCGTGTCCACGCTGGCCATGACGGCGCTGGTCAGCTTCGGTCCGACGCCGTGGCAACCGCCCTCGTGGTCGTGCAGGAAGGCGGCGGCGGCACGGGCGCCGTGCGCGACGCCGAGACCGAAGCCGAAGATGAACCGTGCGCGCTCCACCCTCGGCATCGAGAGCCAGAACTCGGCGTTGGTCGCGCTGCCGGGCGCATCCTGTGCGGCCAGGTAAGGTGCAGGGGCGACGAGCAGCAACGTCGCCAGTACCGCCGACACGCCTCGCATGGGCGCCTCCGGGCCAGAAGGATACGCCGCCCGCCGTTGTGGCGGCATGAGCACCGATGGCTGCCTATGATGGCCTTAGCCTCGCGCTCGAACGGCGTCTCACACCACCCGGTTGTGCACCTGGTACCTGTGGGAACCGGTCACGGGCAGCTGTTGCCGAGAGCCGCATAGTTGCCGTTGTAGTTCGCCCCGCAGGCCAGGGTGCCGGAGTTGCTGGTAGTGCCCGCGAGCAGGGACGCCCCCGCCTTCGTGATGGTTGTCGCGCCATTGGTGATCCACGTCGAGCCGCTCTTGACACGGCAGTTGTTGATCTCCACCGTGGCGAAGCTCGACGTGTTGATCGCGTTCTTCCACGAGTAGATGTCGTCGTTTTGCACGATGACGATGCTGTTGCTGAGATCGAGCGCGCCGATGGTGTTGTTGTCGTAGGCGTCGATGAGGCTGTCCCGAATGGAATTGTCGGCGCCGCCGGTGCCGTCGATGTGGATCGCGGCAGGCTGGGTACCCTCGCTCACCCAGATGGACGAACCGTTTGACACGGTGAGGTAGGCGGTGGAACCGGAGCAGTAGATGCCATAGCTGGAGCCGGACACGTTGGCGCCGTAGACACCAACGCTGGTATGGCTGCTCTGCACGAAGCCGCCAACGGACTCGATTCCGTAATTGCTGTAGGCGTTGCTCACCTGGATTCCGGTTTCGTCGATGCTCACGCCGGACGAGGCCCCGACGTAGACGCCAACGCCCGTGCCCGAGGCATTGGAGGGGTTCTGCACGTAGATTGCGAGGTGGCTGAGCCGGTTGCCGTTCCCGTTGGCGACGATGGCGTTTTCGTACGTCGCGTTCCCCGCGTTGTAGACGGTGAGGCGGCTCACGTCGTTGGATCCGCTCAGGATCAGCGTGCCGTACCCGACCAGGGTGTAGCCCGCCGCAGTGATGGCGGTGGCGTCCTCTCCGGCGCCCTCGACGGCCACGTAGGCGGGGAGCAGGAGATCCCCGGTTCCGAGGTCCCAAATGCCGGGCCCCAACCGGATCAGCCACGGATTGCTCGACGACGGCGCCTCCGGCCCCGTGCTCGGGATCGCCGCCACCATCGCGAGGAGCTCGGTGCCCGAGTTGACCCACGAGTTGGCCTCCGCCGTTGGGTGGTGGTGGACGAGGACCGTGTGGGGCGGCCAGTTCGCCGTCCCCCGCATCGACTTCTCGATGAACACCGCCATCTGGTCCCGGGTGACGGGTGTCCCGGGGCAGTACTTGCCGCCGCCGCAACCGGAGGTGATGCCGTCGAGACCGAACTGCTCGATCCAGGGGTCGAACCCCGTCGAGCAGGTGATGTCCGAGAACGGCACCCCCGGCACGCACGCCGGCGGCGCGTAGACCGACAGCGCGGACGCCAGCAGGTCCTCGCCGGCGGCCAACCCGTTGCCGGCCGACGTGGCGCTCACCGAGGTCGCGCTAGGACGAACGGCGACGGAGGGCGTGCGTGGCAGGAGACGCCTCGTCGGCGAGACCGCTAGCTCACCGGTTGCTGCCGACGTCCCAAGCGCGACCGACACGAGCGCGACGACACCGACTGTCTTCACCATGAACATGGCATCCTCCCTCTCCCTGCCTCGGCCTCACGGCGTGCCGGACGCCTAGGCGGTACCCCGTCGGGGCCCGACACGTGCCTGGCAGGTGCTCAGGGAATCACGACACGAGTCGCGCGCCGATCATTCCCGCAGCGGCGCCGGGCACGGCGGGGTTGATCGATCGTGGGGGCTGCAGCGGCCGAGCTGACCCCAGCATCAGCAGCTCCCGTGCAGGCTGCAGCTCCTCACCGCGGCCCCTCCAACCGAGGGCCTCCACCGATACCCATCCGAGATCTCGTCCTCGTTCTCGCCGTCCGGCGGACAACCTCCTCGCACTTGACTTCGAGGCCGAGGGTGGTGGCGTACACTTAAGCAAGAGGTGACGACAATGGAACAGTTTGTCCGAAGGTCGCTGGTCGTCCTTGCAGCCATCTGGCTCTCGGTGTCGGTAGGGTGGGCTGCCGCCGCCGGCGGGCGCCCGATGCTCTCAGTGTCGGCGCCGGCGTTCGGGTGCCCCGCGACCGAAGGCGCGTTCGTCGTCCTCCTCGACCCGGGACGGGGCATGCTGCTGCTCTCCGGAGCGAGGTTCGCGGGCGGCCACGGGGTTGGACGGGCAAGCGGGGAAGCGTTCCGGGTCGCTCTACCGGGCCGCGGTGCCTGGGACCTCGCCCGCGCCGGTTCCGCCGTCGGGCCGGTCGCAATGTGGGGCGCAGCCTATCGGGTGAGCACCGGCGGCGCCGGCGGGTGCGTCGCCTTCGACCACGAGCAGTTCTCGAGCGAGGGCGACCTCGTCACCTATGTCCAGTGGCTGGTCAACGACGTCTACCTCAAGCTGCCGAATGCGGAGCGCGAGAAGTTCCCCGCCCTGCGACTTTCCAACCGCACGGTCCGTCTGCGGCTGCTACTCACCGGATACGAGCCTGTCTCGGTCCAGGAAACCGAGGGCGCCACCATCGCGTTCCGCGTCACGGGAACTCCTCGGGTCCTGTTGCTGCGTCCCTTCGTCCTTGACGAGGCGACCGAGCGAGTCGCAATCGACCTGTCGATCGCGGACCAGCCCGACTTGCAGAGTGCGGAGAAGCACTCACTCGGATTCGTCGTCGCCTCGGCCGCCCAACCGGCGACGCTCGCCGACCCTGCGATGTCGATCCAGGTCGAGTCAGCTTCGACACGGCCGGCCGGCCCCGGCCCGTCGCACTGAGATTCACGGATGCGTGCAACGGGGGCCAGATCGCGAACGAGAATTACCTATTGGGGTTAGGTCGCTTCGGGGTTTCTATGGCTGCCGCGTGATTCGGTTTCGCCCGATCCCGACGCAGAGGGCGGCGAGGAGAAGGAGGACGAGGCCGGCGCAGAAGAAGTAGAGGTGATGAACTGCGAAAACCCGGCGAGGGGCGAAGAACCAGACGATAGCTGGATATACGACGGAGAAGAACCCCAAACCGAAGAGACCAGCTGCGATCAAGCGGAACGGCCCAGGCGTCGTCTCTTTCATTCTGGCCTCCAGGAGCGGTGCATCTTTCCCATCCCGCCCGCGCCGATTGGGGCGACCATTCGGTAGGGACCCAGGTGTTCGCCGGCTCTCATCTCGCTCATCCCTTGGGCTTGAGAAGATCCTGGAACGCCGGGTAGTCCCGCATCCCCTCGAAGGCCGAGTCCTGGTGGATACGCAGGGCGAATGGCATTCCCTCCGCGAATGCCTGGCCGAGCAACTCCACTGCATGACCTCTCTCACCAAGGATGCCGGCGATCCTTGCTCGCTGGTAGGTATTCGCACCGAAGAGCCGGGGTCGCTCCATCAGGCGGAGTTCCTCCGAGACCCGCTGCGCCGCCGCCCGGTCCCCTCGGCTGGCGGCCAGCACGGCCAGCGATCCGCGGTACACAACGTTGTCCGGGAAGTCGGCGGCGAGCTTCTCATAGACGGCCCGTGCCTCTTCACCGCGCGCGGCCAGGGTCAGAGCGAGCGCGAGACCCGCGCGAGTGTCCTCTGTCGTGGCCTCCGTGGAAGGCCGGGCCCGATACCAGGCCATTACCCGGTTCGCCATAGCCAGCGAGGCGTCGAGATGGCCGTGGGCCCGCAGCTCCAGTGCCGCCTCCAGCATGACATCCCCGGGCGTCGCATCCGTCGACTGCAGCAGAAGGGTCTCATCTACCACTTTGTTCGCTTCCTCGAGCCGCCCCAGGGCAGCCAGGGCTCTTGCCTCCAACTCTCGCAGTTCGAGCGATTCAGGAAAGCTCGCCAACCCCCGCTGCACCGCTTCAAGCTCGCGCTGGTAATTGCCCAGTGCGTGGTGGGCCCGGGCAAGGTCCGCGACGCGCCACTCCCCGAGGACATGGTGCCTCCAGTAATCGCGGTCGAGCCGGGCGTACGCGTCCACGACCTCGTGCGGGCGGTTTGGAAAGAACGCCACGAAACCCTGCCAGAGGTTGACCATGGGGTCCTGCGGGGCAAGTCTCTCGGCCTCGCGGAGAGCCTGCAGAGCTTCGAGAAACCGATGGTCGACGTAGCCGCGCATGCAGTCCAACCAGCAGCGCGCCAGGGGTGTGAGCTGCTGGCGTCTGTCCTCGAGGTAGTGAAGGGTGGATTCCGCCTTCGCGTCATTCCCCATGGTGTGGTAGATGTACACGTCGTACATGCGAGGTGTCATGAAGTTCGGATCGATTTCCTCGGCAAGCTGGAAGTGGCGGAGAGTCTCGGCGTTCTTGGTTCCGAACAGCTCGAACCCCGCGATGAACTCACGGTAGGCATCGAAGAGAGGTGGTCGCTGTTCGGTAAGCGCGTGAATTGCGTCAACGCTGACGGCCATCGCGCCCGTCACGCGTTGGCGCAGGGCATCAACGGCCTGCATCGGAGCCGCCACCGGTCCCGTCACAGAGTCGAGCGCGTGGAGCAGCTTGCCGTGCACGGCGTCGGTCACGCGCGTCTGAAACTGGAGCATCTGACCTTGCAGGTAGTAGGTGCCGCTGACCACCGTGCCGGCGCCGGTCGCTTCAGCCAGGGCACGGATTGGATCACCGGCCGTTGGAACCAACGAGTTGCCAGGCGGCTGCGCGAAGAGCACGGAGGTGCTCGGTACCACGTCGAGCTCAGGGAGTCGCGACAGCCCCTGGGTGATCCAGTCGGAGGCCATTCGTCCCAGCGGGTCGAGCGACCGGTCGCCGGTCTGGTTGTCGAAGACAGCCACCACGATGCGCTTGGGTTCGAGGGGAGCGACGGGTCTTCGAGTCGTGCTGCGGGCCGAGTAGAAGACTCCCGCTGCGACGAGCACGGCCGCGAAGCCGCCGATGGCCAACCACACCGCGCGCTTCCGGCCCCCGATCCCGGGGAGCCCTCGCCTCGCCTGCGCTCCGCCCGTGTCCGCCAGGATGGCGCGAAGTTCGAACGCCAGGTCGCGGGCCGACTGAACCCTCTCTTCCGGGTTCTTCTCTAGGCAGTGAGCGATGGTCCGCGACAGGGGCAGGGACACACTCGCCCCGATGCTCGACGGGTCGGGCGGCTCCTCGGTGAGGATCGCGGTCATGGTGTCCGCGGCGGTAACGCGGGCAAACGCCCGCCGCCCGGTGACCATTTCGTAGAGCAGGCATCCGAGGGAGAAGATGTCCGAGCGGTGGTCCACATTCTGACCGCGGACCTGCTCCGGCGACATGTACCCGACAGTGCCGAGTATCGTGCCGGCCTCAGTCGCTCCGAGCAACGTCGTCTGTTTGGCGAGTTCTCCCACGTTCTCCGGCGCGGCCAACTTCGCGAGGCCGAAGTCGAGGATCTTGGCCAGCCCGTCCTTCGTAACGAAGATGTTCTCCGGCTTGAGGTCGCGATGGACGATGCCCTTCTCATGCGCGGCTGCAAGACCGGATGCGACCTGGATCGCCACCCCGAGTACCTTCGTCGAGGGCATGGGAGAACCCGTCAGCCGGTCCCGTAGCGGCTCTCCCTGGAGCAGCTCGGTCACGATATAGGGGGCGCCCCCGTCCGTCCCGATGTCGTACAGCGCAAGGATGTTGGGATGGTTCAGCGCGGCGACGGCGCGGGCCTCCTGCTCGAAGCGGCGCAGGCGGTCCGGATCGGAGGCGAACTCAGCCGGCAGCACCTTGATCGCGACGTCGCGCCCGAGCCGCGTGTCCCGCGCCCGGTACACCTCCCCCATCCCGCCCGCACCGACCAGGCCGAGGACCTCGAAGTGGGCGATGCGGCTGCCCGGCTGCACGTGTCTGATCTCCTTGTTGAGATTGTACTGCGGGCTGCACGAGGGGATGAGGACGAGTCAAATGGCCTCGGGACTGGCGATCGATCGTGAGGCTCCTGGTGGCCCCCTGGCCTCCAGCCAGGCCGTTGAATTGTCGGGGCCAGGCAATCCCCGAGGCGTCGGCTCTAGAACCGGCCACGTTTGGGACGCCTGGGCCACGATCCTGGTGTGTCAACCGAGGGTCTCTCGTTGCGTCTAGTATCAACGTGGGAGGATTGGCGATGAACACGTCGGCCAAGTTGCTCGCGGTC
This sequence comes from uncultured Acidobacteriota bacterium, assembly GCA_963727275.1. GTDB lineage: Bacteria > Acidobacteriota > Thermoanaerobaculia > Thermoanaerobaculales > Thermoanaerobaculaceae > RBG-13-68-16. Next base: position 207,741 of record CAVSFK010000012.1, on the reverse strand, counting down.
ACGCTGGCTGTCCTGGGCTTCTGCTCAGCGGCAAGCGCTCAGCTGGCGGTTGACTTGCGCGTCAGGGTCGCGCCGCCCGTGGTCCGCGTCGAGACCCCTCCACCTCCGCCGGCGCCGGACGCGTACTGGATTTCGGGCCACTGGAGGTGGGAGGCCGGCCAGTACGTCTGGGTCGCAGGTCACTGGGAGGCCTCTCGGCTCGGCGAGGTCTACGTGCGGGCGCACTGGGTGCGCGACGGTGGCGAGTGGGTCTTCCGCCCCGGGCACTGGGCCAAGATCGTGCCCCCGCGGGAGTTCGTGTCGGTTGTCGTGAGGCAGGCTCCGCCGGCGCTCAGGGTCGAGGTGATGCCGCCGCCGCCCTCGGCTGAACACTTCTGGATCGCGGGTCACTGGCGCTGGGAAAACAACAGGTTCGCCTGGGTCGCGGGCCGGTGGGAGCTGCACCGCCCTGGTTTCGTGTGGGTACCGGAGCACTGGCTCCACGCGGGCGCGGAGTGGCACTTCGCCGGCGGGCATTGGCAGCGAGTCTGACGACGGCCAGGTTGCGCGCCACGGGCATCAAGACGTGACGGGGCCGATGCAGGCCCAGTGCAACCGTCCTGGCTGTCGGATTTGCCAGGGCGACGCATCGCAGTCGTACTGCGACGGGCGCCACGCGCCGCTCGGCGCCTTCGAACCCGAGAAGCTGACGGTCTGCGAATCGTGCCTCGAGGTTCGTCGGCGCACATGTGCGAATGGCGGTCGGTGCCAATGTCCTGCCGGCGAGCGCCGGGAGACGTTGGTCACAAAGGGAAGGAAAGAACTTCTGGGCCGTGCCCGGTGCATGGGCGTGATCCGAGAGATCGGGTAGGCCAGGCCGCAGGAGCCAAGCCGAAGCGGCAAGCCCCAGCCCCTCAGCTCAAAACGGGTAGCGGCGAGGACGTACGATCGGATTCGGCTCATATTCTCAGTCATTCACTCCAGATCCAGCCTTTGGGTCAAGAGAGGCAACTATCCGCGTTCAGATCCGCCTCCAGATCGTGCGCCAGCGATGCTTCACGGTGAGCACGAAGGCCTGATGGGCCCGGGAGCTGAAGAGGCTGATGGGAGAGCGATCGGCCGCGACGGTCCGGACGAAGACGAACGCGATCAGGGCGAGCGTGAAGGCGATGTTCGGCCAAGCGTTGAGAGGCCATTGGCCGGACCAGGTAAGGGTCAGTGCATTGGAGAACGGGCCGAGGTAGGGGATGGACCAGATGTCGTCCCGGGTGGGTCCCCGCGAGCCGACGAGGTCGCAGACCACGTGAAGGTGGACAGCCGCGAAGCCCCACAAGAACGCCGAGACCTTGCGACGCGACAGGGAGGCGCCGACAGCCGAGAGGAGAACTGCCCCGAATAGGCCGTGCAGAAGCAGATGATGGAAACGCCCATACAGAGCAGGGTCAGCCAGGTCCACGGAACGCGCGATGAGGTCCGGGACGAGTCCCAGGCCGTCCAGATCGGGAGCGATGCCGACCCAGGTCACCACCGCACGATCGCGAGTCTGCAGGCCGGAGACCTCTGCCAGCGACCAGGAAGCCAGGAGGTGCGTGATGGGGTTCATGCCTCGAAGGTGTCTACGGAAGGCCAGCGCTTCATGTTGATGGTGGTTGCGTGAGCACCGCGTGTGAACCACGTCCACACCTACTCACATCGTGCTGCGCGGCTCGCCGGCAATCTGTTGATAGGCGTGAACGTGGTACCTCTAAGGTACCGTTTCCCTTTCCGGTCTATGCTGCGTGTGGACGGCGGCGGGGCGGGACAACGGGCCGAACCGGAATGGCGGCGCCGGTCCGGGGTTGAAATGACGTTCGGGAGGTGGGCGAGGGCGGATCGAATTGCGGACGGGGCGCTCGACGTGATCTTCCGCGAGGCGCGCACGCACATCGGGTGGCTCGCGAAGCCGGTAGGCGAGGACACGTTACGCGCGGCGTGGGACCTGGCGAGGATGGGGCCGACATCGGCCAACTGCTCGCCGCTGCGAATCGTGTTCGTCGCCTCGGCCGAGGCAAAGGCGAAGCTCAAGCCGTGCCTGGCGCCCGGCAACGTGGACAAAACGATGGCCGCGCCGGTGACCGCGATCTTCGCCTACGACCTCGAGTTCTACGAGCACCTGCCGAGGCTGTTCCCGCACGCGGACGCGCGCGCCTGGTTCGTCGGCAACGACGAGTTGATCCGCACCACGGCGTTCCGCAACGGCACGCTGCAGGCGGCCTACTTCATCGTCGCCGCCCGGGCGCTCGGCCTGGACTGCGGGCCGATGTCCGGGTTCGACAACGCGCGGGTGGACCAGGCGTTCTTCGCGAACGGCACGTTCAAGTCGAACTTCCTCTGCAATCTCGGCTACGGCGACCCGGCCAAGCTCAACCCTCGTTCGCCACGGCTGGCCTTCGCGGAGGCTTGTCGCGTCGAGTGACGCGCGCCGCGAGCGGAACTCAACGATGAGAAGAGACGCCGGGTACGGAAGTGCTGGCCCGGCGAGCCGGCTGTACACGTAGGTGTCCGGCGCTCGGCGCACCGACCAGGAGTTTGCAGCGGTCGCGGAGCGGGTCACGCACACGTTGCAGAGGAGCCGGACGAGTTCATCCGGTCGACAATGGACGAAATGGGATACCTGGTACCCATCAGGCGTTCTTCGCGAACGGCACGTTCAAGTCGAACTTCCTCTGCAATCTCGGCTACGGCGACCCGGCCAAGCTCAACCCTCGTTCGCCACGGCTGGCCTTCGCGGAGGCTTGTCGCGTCGAGTGACGCGCGCCGCGAGCGGAACTCAACGATGAGAAGAGACGCCGGGTACGGAAGTGCTGGTCCGGCGAGCCGGCTGTACACGTAGGTGTCCGGCGCTCGGCGCACCGACCAGGAGTTTGCAGCGGTCGCGGAGCCGGTTACACGCACGTTGCGGAGGAGCCGTACGAGTTCATCCGGTCGACAATGGACGAAATGGGATACCTGGTACCCATCTAGATCTCGGTCACGGCCGGCTCGAGGTCGGAGGCGCTGAACCTCGTGTCCACGCTGGCCATGACGGCACTGGTCAGCTTCGGTCCCACGCCGTGGCAGCCGCCCTCGTGGTCGTGCAGGAAGGCGGCGGCGGCACGGGTGCCCTGCGCGACGCCGAGGCCGAAGGCGAAGATGAACCGTGCGCGTTCCGCCCTCGGCATCGAGAGCCAGAGCTCGGCGCCGGTCGCGTTGCCGGGCGCATCCTGTGCGGCCAGGTAAGGTGCAGGGGCGACGAGCAGGAACGTCGCCAGTACCGCCGACACGCCTCGCATGGGCGCCTCCCCACCGAGGATACATCGCGCCCAGCGTGACCTCGTGGGGTCGCCCAGTCGCATACGAGCGCGTCATAGCTGTCAGGTCCAGCACGGTTGACAGGTCGACGACTCCGTCGGTTGTCCTTCAACGGTCGCCCGGCCGCGTTCCCAGGGGGACGGACGAGACACGGGCCACGCCCGAGGCGCGGCCCGTGTCCCGCATTGCGAAGGGGGGCTCTACTCCCCGACGAGGCCGCCGGCCGCGGCCGGGATCCCCGGGACGGAACCCACCGCGTCGAGGCTGCCATCGGCCCGCACCCTGAACGCGCTGATCGTGCCGGCGCCGGAGTTGAGCGTGTACAGGTAGTGGCTGTCACGAGAGATCGCCATGTCGACAGGACCGGCGCCGGTGCTGCCGGTGACGCCGCTGGGGTCGAGCAGGGCGACGGTCCCGGTGCGCCGGTCCACCTGGTACCCGGAGACCGAGGCGCTTCCGGCGTTCGCCGTGTAGGCGAAGCGACCGTCGCGGGTCGCCGCCACCCAGCACGCTGCGGTCTGGTGGGTCGGAACCGACGCGCTGACCACCTGCAGGGATCCGTCTTCCCCGAGCCAGTACGAGGACATCGCACTGGCGTTCGGCGCCCCGCCGGCCGCCTCGGAGACCAACACCAGGTTGCCGAGGCCGAATGCGAAGCCGTACGGCGTGCTCCCGGATGAGAGGTGCGGATGAGGTGCCCCGGCCACGCCGTCCTCGTCCACCAGGTACGTGTCGATCGTATTGGTCGCCTTCTCGGTGACGACGAGGACGTCGCCGTCCCGGTCGAAGCGGACCTCGGCGGGTCCGACGCCCGAGGCGCTCAGCGGTCGGGTCGAGCCCGCGATCGGATCGAGGGCCCCATCGGGAGTAACGCGGAACCCCGAGATGTTGCCGGCGCCGCCCGCGTTGAGCACGTAGAGGACGCCGTGGCTCTCGGTGAGGCTGATCGGGTCGGAGCCGCCGGACGGCTCGGTGTCGGTGGCGAACAGCCACCCGTCGCGAAGCCGGAACGCGGTGACCGTAGCGCTGCCGGCGTTGACGGCGAACAGCATCCGGCCGCCCTCGCCGAGGGCGAGCGCCCCCTGGCTGCCGAGCTCGGCGCCGCTCCCGAGACCGCCGGTTGGAACGCTCCCGGCCGCGGTCAAGGTGCCGTTGGCCGCGCGATCGAACACGACGACGGCGTTGCCCGCCGCGTCGTTGCTCATCGTGAAGACCTTCCCGGCGGCGCCCGCCGCGTGCAGCGACGGCGCCGCGAGGACGAGCGCGGCGAGGACGCCGGCGGCCACCGCGAGCCCGCGCCATGCGCCGGCCGGCGTGTACGTGGACGTTTCGTTTCGAGGACGGATCGTTTCAGACGTGGTCGACATGGTTCCTCCCTTTCCTTTCTCTCTCTCCTTCTGTCTGCAGCGTGAACGCGGGCCGGGTCACACACGGGTCCGATGCGCGAGCCACGGGGGTCCCCTCTTCGCCATCCGTCACCTCCCACGCCTGCTGTCTTTGCACGCGACTGCGTCGCGGTTACAGCCGGTGGTCGGGCCGCGTGCGCCCCGTCACATCGCCGGGCTTGCTTCCCCCAACGACGCGGTCCGACCGGGGCCAAGCCGGTGCGAGCATCCGGGCACACCCGGATCGGGAGGCGCGCATGCACCAGCGACACGGCGCGAGGGCGAACCGGCGCGGGTCGGTCGCCACGATCGGGCGGTCCGCATCCGCGTGCGTGGCGCTGCTTGCGCTGATGGCCGCTTCCCGCTCACAGGGCGCCGGCGCGACCCACCTGGTCAATGGAGGTACCGAAAAGGGAGGGGGTACTCCATTTCATCCATTTGGTGCTTGGGGTAGATTCGTCCTGCTGCTCGCGCAGCGGTTGCCTGGCCTGCCTTCAGATCCCTGCAAATGCCGGGACGGTTTATGCTGCGTGCAGACGGCGCCGGGGCGGGACCCCGGGCCGAACTGGAATGGCGGCGCCGGTCCGGGGTTGAGTCTGCGTTCGGGAGGTGGGCGATGGCGGATCGAATTGCGGATGGGGCGCTCGACGTGATCTTCCGCGAGGCGCGCACGCACATCGGGTGGCTCGCGAAGCCGGTAGGCGAGGAAACGCTGCGCGCGGCTTGGGACCTGGCGAGGATGGGGCCGACATCGGCCAACTGCTCGCCGCTGCGGATCGTGTTCGTCGCCTCGGCCGAGGCGAAGGCGAAGCTCAAGCCGTGTCTGGCGCCCGGCAACGTGGACAAGACGATGGCCGCGCCGGTGACCGCGATCTTCGCCTACGACCTCGAGTTCTACGAGCACCTGCCGAGGCTGTTTCCGCACGCGGACGCGCGCGCCTGGTTCGTCGGCAACGACGAGTTGATCCGCACCACGGCGTTCCGCAACGGCACGCTGCAGGCGGCCTACTTCATCGTCGCCGCCCGGGCGCTCGGCCTGGACTGCGGGCCGATGTCCGGGTTCGACAACGCGCGGGTGGATCAGTCGTTCCTCGCGAACGGCACGTTCAAGTCGAACCTCCTCTGCAACCTCGGCTACGGCGACCCGGCCAAGCTCAACCCTCGTTCGCCGCGCTTGGCCTTCGCGGAGGCTTGCCGCGTCGAGTGACGCGCGCCGCGAGCGGAACTCAACGATGAGAAGAGACGCCGGGTACGGAAGTGCTGGTCCGGCGAGCCGGCTGTACACGTAGGTGTCCGGCGCTCGGCGCACCGACCAGGAGTTTGCAGCGGTCGCGGAGCCGGTTACACGCACGTTGCGGAGGAGCCGTACGAGTTCATCCGGTCGACAATGGACGAAATGGGATACCTGGTACCCATCCATCATCATCACGACCGCCCGCCCGGGGCGCGGCGGGCGCGGCTCCGGCTCGTCACCGGAACGTAACCGCCACCCAGGCGTGGTCGTGCTCATAGACCGCCTCGGGATTGACGAGCGCCGCGAGCGTCCCCTCGTTGCACACCCACGATTTCCACGGCGGAATCGTGAACGCGATGTCGCCGCCGCCCCCGATCGTGACGCTCGCCTTGACGGACTTCCCCCTGGACGCCTCCTGGAACGCCGGCGCCCCCGGCGTCGCCGGCAGGAGTGCAGGGCAGAATGTCCCACCCGCGGCGCAGGGGCACTTCCACTCCAGGGTCACCGTCCCGGGCCCCGTGCCCTTGTTCGCCACGTGGATGAGCGTACCGTCGGATCGCACCTGAAAGTCGGGCAGCTTCAGATTCGGACTGGTCCCGGTGGCGATGTTGTCCTGCGTGCTGACCTCGAATTGCTGCGCAGGGATCGTCGCCGTGAACGGGCAGCCCCGTCCCCCCGAGTTCCACCCTGCTCCCGCCTCGACTGTAGCGGTCTGCTGCGGACCGACGGAGTAGAACGGCACATCCCGGGAGCACTTGTCGGGGCAGCACGGCTGCGCGAACGAGAGCTTGAGAGAGCCCGCCACCGACGCCAGGCAGCCCCGGTTCGCGATCTGGAACGTGAAGTCGACTCCCTCGTACGGGTTTCCTGACTTCACGCCGACCGTCGAGAGCGCGAGGTCGGGCGACGGGAGCACGATCTTGAAGTCCAGCGTCTCGCCCCCCTGGACCGTGAACGTCCGTTCCGGCGGTTCGAACCCCCAGCACCCCTGGCAGCACGCCTGCGTGAGGCGCGGCCTGACCGCGTAGTGCTTCCCCCTCTCCGCGGGCAGCACCACGAAGGCGAACCTCCCCACGGCGTCCGTGACCTTGGTGTCCACCGGGACGACGCGCCCCCCGGCCGCAAGGTCGAGGAGCGTGACCTCCACGCCCTTCACGCCGGGGCCGTTCAGCTGGGAGGGGAACCTGGCCGTGATCGTCCCCCTCAGGAAGATCGGCGTCTGCTGCGCGGCCGCCGCCACCGGCTTCGCCGCCGCCGGCGCGGCGGTCGGCTGGACGACCGCCCCCATGGCCGGATTCCACGCCCCCGTGAGCACCTGCAGCCCCAACGCGAGCCCGCCGACACCCCTCGACATGCCCATGTCGGTCCTCCTCCCTCGATCGTCGCCTGCGCCCTAGCCCGCAGTGCCGGCCCCTTCGTCCCCTGCTGGGGAGGGCCGGCTCGCCACTGGCAGCCGGGCTCGCGGCACGAAGCCTCGTCTCGGAAACGCTGGTCCGGGCGCGAACCGCACGCGAGGCGGTGCGCGCAGGCCGAGATGGGGCGTCCACATGAGTACCACGTCCACGCTTTGTGCCAATTCGCCGCTGCGCCGCTCGCCGCCAGTAATGTGGATAAGCATGGACCTGGTACCGATGAGACCTCGCTCGACCTCAGGTGCAGGTCAATGCCACAATTGTCCGCGGTCGGTCTCCCTTCGTCCTTGGGCCCTGAGCCCGTACGGTTTATTTGGCGAGCACTACGCTACGCCGCAAACCGGGAGACCGACCTGATCATACAATCAGGTACCCATTTGGCACCTATCACTAGTTCGTCGCCGGGAGCACGTTGATCGTGATGGTCCCGGTGCCGGCGGTGTACCGATCGGTCTGGAAGGACGTCGAGGTGAACGCGACCGGCCCGAGTTGCGACCCGCCGACTGTGTAGCTCTGGGTGATCCGACCGGCGCCGTTCGTCGTCCCGTGCACATGGCCGCTGACTCCCAGCGACGGGATCGGGGCGCCGTCGGTTGCGCGCGTCGCCAGCACACCCAGGCTGATCGTGTCCCCGATCCGCGCGCTCGCCGGGCCGGTCATGGTCAGATTGACGGGGGACCTGGAAACGTTGAGTAGGTGGACCGTGGTGGGAGGCGGAGTGGCGACCGCCCAGACGTTCTGAACGCCTTCCGCATGCGCCGTGACGTAGTAGCCTTGGGCTGCGTCCTCGATCTTGAAGGTGACCGTCGCCAACCCTTCGCCGTTGGTCACTGCGGTCCCCAGATCTTTCCGCTCGACGTGGGGCGGCGGGAACTCGAGGCCGCGCTCGCGCCAGACCCGGATCGAGACGCCGGAAATCCCGTGGAGCCCTGCCGGATCGACGACATCCGTCCAGCCTCCGAGGAGACCGGAGGAATCGATCTTCTTGAGCTTGGCCACGACCGCTCTGGTCTCGCCGACCCGGCCCTCGACCAGGGTCGTCCAGTTCAGTGCCGCCGCCGAGGGAGGCGGCACGATCGTGAACGCGAGATTCGCCGACGACGTCGTGTAGAGGTCGTCGCCTGCGAAACGGGCCGTGAGGGTGTGGCTCCCGAGACCCTCCGAGGACCTCACGAAGTTCCAGTAGAACCTCGCGTCGTCCCCCGTGGCCAGTCGTGCCAGCTGCTGACCGTCGCATGAGACGATAATCTCGCGGCCGGCGATCCGCTTCCCGTCGGTGTTGCGGGTGAGCTCGCCCTGGAGTTGGAACTTGTCCTGGACGACGAGGCCGGCGGAGTTGTACAACCTCACGGTCGTGCCCGCCTTGGTGGTTGCGATGGTGCTCTGACCTTGCGAGCCCCCGCAGACGTCGCTCCCGAAATACTGGCCGCGCACGTTGCTGATCCCCACCGTCTCGAGCTTGTACTGGAGCTCGGCAACGCCGTTCCTTCCCGTTTCCCCGCGGCCGACGTAGTGGTCATCGACCCAGAAGAAAACGGTGTGGTGCGGGACCGCAGTACCCTCCGGTGGGAGCGAGAGCCTGGCCCTCAGAGGGACCGTCATGCCCAGTCCGCCGCTGCGGGTGGCGACGTCCAGCCCGGTAAGGCGCCTCCTTACCCCCGGGGAGCTCGGCTCGGAGCTCGCCGAGCCGGGCGGGAGCTGGCTCATAGCGGGGCTCTCCACACCGCACGGCGGCAGCACGGGCTTGACGGGGGTGGTGCTCGGGCTCAGCACGCCGGTGACCGGGACCGGCGTGACACGTGCCGGCGGTGCACCTTCGGCGGCGCAGGCCAGCACCATCAGCACGGACGCAATTTGTGGGGTTGCCTGTCTCATTCTTCCTCCGTTCACCCTGCCGGTGATCCCGGCCCGGCGGAGGCGCACCGTCGAGCCTGACGATCGCCAATCGAGCCGCGATCTGAGTTCCCTGCCTGATCCTCCGGCCGATTCCGGCCACGTTTGAAATCCCGTCCGGGTCGGCTCCGAGGGGTCCGGGGCTGGTTCATCGCGGTGCTCCTGCGGCGCGCAACCGGAGGACGCCAGCCGCCGGCAACGGCGCTGCCGCCCCGACTGTCACATCCGTCCCGATCCGCAGCCATGGCCCCACCCGTTGAGGAACACGTCCCATATCTGCCGGTAGAACGCCCGGCGATCGGGAAAGCGCACATCCGAGGCGACAGGTGGTTGGATCGCCTCTCGCTCCACCGAAGGAAGGCTCTCCCTCGCGGATGCCGTGAAGAGCCTACAGAGCCCTCAAACTCGACGCCATTTCGGCGCGGACCGCAATGGGGGTCAGGCGTGCGTGGTGTTGCGCTATTTGGGCGCATGAACGGACAGACAGTCGCCTTGCGTCGCCCCATCGCCCCCGGCGGCCGTACACGCCGCTCCTCACGATTGTCGAGCAGCCTGGCAATCAGCTCCGGAGGCCTTCTCGTCGGGCGCCGCCGTTGAATCTGTGGCGACGCACGACCCGGCGCTCGCGATTCAAGCCGAGGCTCGGAGTCGGCGTTGGAGCCGCGTTACGCAACAACGCAAGCCTGACCCCAGTATGACCCCAGTACTCCAGCCGCCGATCGCCAACCATGGGACATCTTGGTGTGAGCGCGGGGCACCGGAGAGGCGTAGACTTGAACATGGTTGAGAACAGGTGCGCGGAGTCCTCGCTGCCGCGCAGCGTGCGGCCCTGACCCCTCGCGGCTAACCCGCGACCATGCCGGAGGTCAGCCTCTCGCTCAACGGCAAGTCATCCACGCGAGGCGAGCCGACGCCCGAAAGTAAGGGAGCGCATGAAGACCCTCACCTGCACATTGCTGCTTCTCACAGTCCCGGTCACGGTCGTCGCTCAGTGCCAGCCGGAAAGGATGGTCCGCATTGTCGTTCGGGACGACTCACCCTCGATCCCGAAGGGCCATTTCGCCGGACAGCCGAAGGTCATCTATCGCCTAGGCTCGAAGTTCGCTCGGGTCGAGGAACAGCCGGACGCGGCGCAACGGATTCACGGTCTCGCCGTCGTCAACGAGCCAGACGCGTGGATGGCGAACCTCGCCCTGAAGACAGGGCAGCACGCGGTCGACACCGAGCCAGGCGGCAGGACGGTCTTCCCTCTGTTCACGAGATCAGGCCGCGCGCAGTCCTTCCCTTCCGAATTCGAGAAGTTGGAATTTGGCTGCGAGGTGGCGTTCTTCGATGGCTTCAAGAGTCCAATCACCGAGTTTAATGGCCCAGACGGCAAGATGACCAAGCAGGCGTTTGGAATCGGTGAGTGGATGCTTGTTCTTCTGAGGGCGAGCCCGGCAGACCCTCCGAGCATCGTCTTCCTTCACGATGGTGGCGGGGTCGTGGCGGTTCTGCGATACCTCGAGTACCGCTCCTTCGAGCAACCGGACATGACACTCTTCGAGAAGCCGCAGGGCATCGTCTTTGCGGAGTGATCTTCTCGCCCGAGGATTGCTCCAGCGATAGGAGGTGCGCCTGGGGCGCAAGCAGCGTAAGTCGGAAGTGCACACACTACTGGGCACCGGGGTCCGGCTTGCGTTGTTGCGGCATTTCGGCGCATGAACGGGTAGACAGATGCCTTGCGTTGGCCCACGGCACGCGGGCGTCCGTACGCGCCGCTTCTCGAGATCATCGAGCAGCGTGGCAGTAAGCTCCGGAGACCTTCTCGTCGGGCGTCGCCGTGGAGTTGGCGGCGATACACGACCCGGCGCTCGCGATTCAAGGCGAGGCTCCGGGTCGGCGGAGGAGCGCCATTACGCAACAACGCAAGTCTGACCCCAGTATGGGGGAAGTAATCCCAATGACCGCCAGGATCGTCGGCCCTGGCACCTATCTGGCACCTATCACCTATCTGGCACCTATCCAGCTTCCTACCGTTCGGCGTGATCCCGTAGCCAAAGCTCGACGTCGGCTTCGGCCGCACGACCCTCGGCAACATCGAGGGCTAGGCCCTCGGCACTCGCATCCAGTTCGACGTCGATCCCGTTGGCGGCTAGGAACTCCCAGGCAACATGCAGCGCTGTCCGCTTGTTGCCATCGTTGAACACGTGGCGCTGAATGATGAAGACGAGTTGCAGTCCGGCCGCCACGAAAAGGTCGATGGGTTTGGGTTGGTCGAAGACCTGGCCCGCGAGTCGGTCGATTAGGAACTCCAACGCCCCAGGCAGGTGCAGGTTGTCAGGGGGTATCCACAGGCCGCCAAACTCGCGGCACATTGAGGCGTTGATCTCGCAGATTTGGGCGGGCTTGAGGAGCTTCACTTCGTCGCTAGAGACGTCCAGAGTGAGCGGTTCTGCCTGAGGCTTCGCCCGAGAAGGCTGCTGTGGTCAATCTCGGCAACCTCCGGGAGCCGCGACGCAGAAACCAGCTCCAGGGTACCCACGTTCGCGGGGAGGACGAACTCGCGGATTTCGATACACGCGGCCGGAGACGCGACCCTTACGTCCACCTGGCCGAGTGGAACGACTCCGTCAAGGGTCGTAAACGCCGGGCTGTTCGTCGTGAAGGTCCTTGGCTCGCTCATGACACACCACCTTGCGTAGGATAACCCATTTCGCCGGCCAGGGTCTTCCGCTGAATGAACTCTAGGCCCTTGCCGCGCCTGATGATCGCAATGTCGATCGGCCCGCCAACTCCGCGCATTCTCACGGCAGTGTCCTGGAAGATCATCGTCGAGCGGATCACGGCGGTTGCGAGGTTGACGCAGTCTTGAAGTGGCAGGAACTCGAACGGGACCGAAAGCTGGACCTGTGGCAGTATTTTGCTGAGCCAACCCTCGATGACTGCCTGAGGCTGCCCACTTGCAGCGGCCAAGAGCTGCGGGAGGTTAGGGTCATACCCGCTGACGATCCGACTGACGATGTCGAGCTGGCCACCCCAGGTCATGCCGAATCCGTCCTTGGCTGTTCGCACGACGGGTTGGGGGCTCCCAGGAATCTCAAACAGATGGACCTCGCCGTACGCCTCGCCCTGGTCGAACCCTGCAACGATGAAGGTCATCTGCGGGCCGGGGTAATCCTTCGGCATGGAGGCTTGCCAGCGTTCGAGGAAGAACCTCGAGAGTTCGCCGGCGAAGTCAGCGACAGAAGGCTGCTCGGTTTGGAGGCCGACCTCGAACTCGGGTAGCAGGCTATGGGCGGTCCGCATCCCGATCACGGCTTGCCCATAGGTCACCGCTCCAACCTTTGGGTGTTTGGAGAACGAAAGGAGCTTCGTTGCATTGTCATAGAATACGGGGAGCACGAAGTTTGTGTTAGCGGGCCGGGCTTCAAGGGTTACTCTGCTGTCCGCCGCCAACACGATGCCTTCGGGACCCTTAATCGCGACCCCAAGCGACACCCTACACCTCCTGAACTACGAACACCGTATCACGGCATGCCGCCCGGCGGATGGACGACCCTGGGGACCGAGGGAATCGCGCGTACGGTACGCCGGTCGAAATCGTTCCGCCGTACTACCGCTGCACTACCCGCGAGGTGCCGTGTCTCGTAAGTTGGAGCCAACGCGCGGGTTTGAACCGCGGACCTGCTGATTACGAATCAGCTGCTCTACCAGCTGAGCTACGTTGGCCCCAGCCCGTGGACGGTAGCACACGGGGGCGGGACGAGCCAAGCGCCGGGCGCCTCACTTCGTCGGGTTGTAGACGTAGTGCCCGTCGCCGTCGACGTAGCCGTGGCGGCGCTCGAGCTTGACCCGCGCCAGGCCGTGGATGAAGTCCCACGCCTCGTCGAACTGCGGGTTGACGGCGAACCTGCCGTCGGGGTCGATGTAGCCGAAGCGGTCCTTGATCGCGGCGAAGGCGAGACCGTCGTGGAAGTCGCCCGCCTTCTCGAACTGCGGGTTCACGACGAGCTTCCCCTTGGTATCGATATAGCCGAACAGGTCCCCGATGCGCACGCGGGCGAGGCCCTCGGAGAACGGCGCCGCCTCATTGAACTGCGGGTTGATCGCGAGCTTGCCGCGCCCGTCCACGTACCCCCACAGGTCGTCGGAGCGCACCGGCGCGCGCCCGTCGCGATACGCCCCGGCGTTGCGGAACTGGGGGTTGACGGCGTACTTCCCGGCCCGGTCCACGAAGCCCCAGCGGTCGCCGATCTTGACCGCCGCGAGGGCGTCGGAGAAGTCGCCGGCCTCGTCGAACTGGGGGTTGATCGCGTAGCGCCCCTTGAGGTCGATGTACCCCCAGCGCCCGCCCAGCCGCACCGCGGCGCGGCCGTTGTGGAACTCGGAGGCGCGGTCGAACTGAGGGTTGATGACGAGCTTGCCGGTCGGATCCAGGTAACCGTAGCGGCCGTCGAGCTCGACCCACGCGAGCCCCGACGAGAACCGCCCCACCGAGTCGTACTGCGGGGTGATCGCCAGCCGGCCGCGGCTGTCCACGAACCCCCAGCGGCGCGAGAGCTTGACCCCGGCGAAGCCGCCCGCGCTCTCGGCGGCCTCGTCGAACTGCGGCACGGCGACGATGCGGCCGGTGCGGTCGGCGAAGCCCCACTTGCCGTCCACCTCGACCGGAAAGACGGCGGCGGAGGCGTCGGAGTCGGCGGGCGGCGCCGCGAGGGCGGCGAGCGTCGCAACGGCCGCTGCTGCGGCGGCGATGAGCGAGAAGGCGCGGGTGGCGGTGCGGACGGTCATCGTGGTCCCCTTTCACCTCATCGTCGCCGGCACGGTACGGCGTCGGGTCCGCCGGCGCGGGCCGTTGATCGCGGTCGTGAGGCTCCGGCGGATTCTAGCGCTCGGGCTGCGGCGGCGGGCCCGCGCTCCGGCGACCCACGAGCCGATCGGCCGGGGAAGCGTACGATGCGCGGCTGTGACCGGCGCGCCGCGCCTCCGCCTCGCCCTCGCCTACGCCGCCATCTGCGTGATCTGGGGGAGCACCTACCTCGCGATCAAGGTCGGCCTCGAGAGCTTCTCGCCGCTGTTCTACGCGGGCGTGCGCTACACGCTCGCCGCGGCGCTCGCGTTCGCGGTGGCGCGGTGGCAGGGCGTCAGCCTGCGCGGCCCGGTTGCCCGCTGGCTGCCGCCGGCGGGGATCGGCGTGCTGCTGATCGCGGTGAGCAACGGGCTCGTGTTCTGGTCGGAGACGCGCCTCGACTCCGGCTTCACGGCGCTGCTGCTGACCACGAGCCCGCTGTGGACGGCGCTGCTCTCGCCGCTGCTGCCGGGCGAGCCGCGGCCGCGCGCGATCGGGTGGGCGGGGATCGTCGTCGGGTTCGCGGGCACGGTCGTGCTGCTGCAGCCCTGGCACGCCGGGCGCGGTGCCGCTGCTGCCGGCCGTCGCGGCGGAGTTCTCCGTGGTGACCTGGACGCTCGGCTCGCTGTGGGCGCGCCGGATCCGCGAGGACTTCCACCCGATGGCGATCTCGGTGATCCAGATGGCGACCGGCGCCGTGGTCCTGCTGGCGATCTCGGCGGTGACCGGGCGGGCGCTGGTCGGGCCGGTGACGGGGCGGGCGGTCGCCTCGCTCGCGTATCTCGTCGTCGTCGGCTCGGTGGTCGCGTTCACCGCGTACTTCTACCTCCTGCACCACTGGGGCGCGACGAAGGTCGCCACCTCGACCTACGTCAACCCGGTGGTCGCGATGATCCTCGGATCGCTGCTGCTGCGGGAGGCGATCACCTGGAGCATGGTGGCCGGGACCGCCGTCGTGTTCGCCGGGATCACGCTCGTGATGCAGGACGAACGGACGCGCGGGCGGGCCTCCGGACGAACCTGATACCCTGCGCGGAGGAGGTTGCATGGCTTCCAAGCTCAAAGGGCGGCACTCCAAGGCGATCCACGGCGGTCTCGACTCCGCGGCGCACCGCGGCGCGGTGTCGGTGCCGATCTATCAGTCCTCGACGTTCGCGTTCCCGAGCGCGGAGGAGGGCGCCGCGCGCTTCGCCGGCACCTCGCCGGGCCCGATCTACACGCGCCTCGGCAACCCGACGATCGCCGCGCTCGAGGAGTGCGTCGCGCGCCTGGAGGGCGGGTGCGGGGCGGTCGGCACGGCCACCGGGATGGCGGCGGTCAGCGCGGTGTTCCTGGCGCTGCTCCGCCAGGGCGACCACCTGGTCGGCACGCACCCGCTGTACGGGCCTTCCCGCGGCCTCCTCGAGCGGTACTTCAGCCGCCTCGGCGTGACCACGACGTTCGTGGCGGCGCCCGACGCCGCCGGCCTGGCGTCGGCGATGCGGCCGGAGACGAAGATGGTGTTCGTCGA
The DNA here is from genome assembly GCA_963727275.1 of uncultured Acidobacteriota bacterium. Taxonomy (GTDB): domain Bacteria; phylum Acidobacteriota; class Thermoanaerobaculia; order Thermoanaerobaculales; family Thermoanaerobaculaceae; genus RBG-13-68-16. Next base: position 192,167 of record CAVSFK010000012.1, on the reverse strand, counting down.
GACCCCCGCCAACCCGAACCTCGACCTCGTGGACCTCGAGGCCGCGCTCGCGGGCCGCGCACGCGGCCGGCGTGCCGCTGGTCGTGGACAACACGTTCGCTGGGCCGCACCTGCAGCGCCCGCTCGAGCACGGCGCCGACCTCGTGCTGCACTCGATGACCAAGTCGCTCAACGGGCACTCCGACGTGGTGGCCGGGATCGTCGTCGCGCGCGAGGCGAAGATGCTCGCGGCCGTGACCGACGTGGCGCGCTCGTTCGGGCTCACGATGGACCCGCACCAGGCGTGGCTCGTGCTGCGCGGGATCCGCACCCTCGGGATGCGGGTCGAGCGGGCGCAGGCCAACGCGCAGGCGCTCGCGGCGTGGCTCGAGGGCCACGCGGCGGTGGAGTGGGTGCGCTATCCGGGGCTCGCCTCGCACCCGCAGTTCGAGCTGGCGAAGCGCCAGATGGACGGCCCCGGCTCGATCATCGCGTTCGAGCTGCGCGGCGGCGTGGACGCAGGACGCCGGCTGCTCGACGGGCTCCGCCTGATCACCCTCGCGGTCTCGCTCGGCGGCGTCGAGTCGCTGATCGAGCACCCGGCGTCGATGACGCACTCGAAGGTCGCGCGGGAGGAGCAGCTCCGGCAGGGGATCACGCCCGGGCTCGTGCGCCTCGCGGTCGGGTGCGAGGACCTCGAGGACCTGCGGGCCGACGTCGAGCAGGCGCTCGCGGCGGTGGGCGTCGGCGTCGGAGCCTGAGCGGGTGCGGCCGCTCCCCGTGCGCACGCTCCTCGCGGCGCCGGTGGCCGCGGCGCTCCTCCTCGGGTTCGCGCTGCTCGGTCTCGCGGCGGTCGTCGTGCGCACGCTCGGCGAGCGCGACGCCGCGGTGCGGCAGGGGATCCTCCTGCGCCTCGGACACGAGCTCGAGGCGGATCTGCGCGAGGGCGGCCCCGAGCAGGCCGGCGCGACGCTGCCGGCGTTCCTCGCCGCGCACGGCGACGAGCTCGCGGGGGTGGAGCTGGCCGGCGCGTCCGGTGCGGTGCTGCGCGAGGGCGAGATCGGGCGCGACGCGGTCGAGCAGCCGGCGATGCTCGGCCCGGCATGGCGCGGGGTTTTCGGCCAGGGCGGACGGGGCGGCGGACCCGGCGCCGGGCGCGCGACGCCGGCGAGGCTCCGCCTGCAGCCGGCCCCGGGGCTCGGCGGCAGCCGCGTTGGGACGCTGGTAGCTGTGGGCGCGGTCGCGGCCGCGATCGTGCTGGTCGCGTTCTCGCTGCTCGCGACGACCGGGCTTGCGCAGCGGCAGCGCCTCGCCGCCGCGAACGCCGAGCGGCAGAGGCTCGAGGCGGTCGCGCTCGCCGGCGCGGGCCTGGCGCACCGGATCCGCGGCCCGCTCGCCGCCGCCAAGGGCAGCGCCCAGCTCCTGCAGGGGACGGGGACTCCCGTCGTCGAGGGGCGCGCCTCCCGAATCGTCGAGGCGTGCGAGCGGATCGAGGCGCTGGTCACGCGCCTGCTCACCTATGCGCGGCCTCCGGAACCGAGCCCGGAAGCGCTCGATCTCGCGGCGCTCGCGGCGCGCGTCGTCGCGCGGACCGCGGGGCCGGTGCGTGTCACCGGCGAGCCCGGCCTCGCGGCGTGGGCCGACGCCGACCACACCGAGAGCATCCTCGAAGAGCTGCTGGCGAACGCGCGTGCGTTCGATGCCGGCGGTACGCTCGAGGTTGAGGTCGCGCGGGAGGGGCGCTGGGCGTCGCTCGCGGTGGCCGATCGCGGCCCCGGGCCCGCGCTCGACCCCGAGCGCGCGTTCGACCCGTACGTGAGCTCGCGTCCCGAGGGGACCGGCCTCGGCCTGGCAATCGTGCGCGCGCTGGCGCGGGCCAACGGGGGCGACGTCACGCTCGCTCCGCGCCCGGGCGGCGGGAGCGTCGCCCGGCTGCTGCTCCCGGCGGAGGGCGACTGAGGTGGCGCGCGTCCTCGTCGCGGACGACGAGCCCTCGTTCCGCGCGTTCCTTGCGGACGTCCTGGAGGGCGCCGGGCACCGGGTGACGGAGGCGCGCGACGGCGCCGAGGCGCTCGCCGCGCTGGGCCGGGAGCCGTACGACCTCGTCCTCTGCGACCAGCGGATGCCGCGGGTGGACGGGCTCGAGCTGCTGCGGCGCGCCCGCGAGCTGCCGTCGCCGCCGCCGGTCGTCGTCCTCACTGCCTACGGCACGATCCCTGAGGCGGTCGAGGCGGTGCGCCTGGGCGCCGCCGACTACCTGACCAAGCCGCTGCCCTCGCCCGCCGCGCTGCTCGCGGTGGTCGACCGGCTGCTGGCGCCGCGGGAGACGGACGGGTCGTTCGTGACCGCCAGCCCCGCCGTCGGCGCGGTGCTCGAGCTGATCGACCGCGTGGCGCCCCGCGACGTGGCGGTGCTGATCACCGGCGAGTCGGGGACCGGGAAGGAGCTGATCGCCCGCCGGCTGCACGCGAAGAGCCGGCGCGCCGCCGGCGCGTTCGTCGCGGTCAACTGCGCCGCCCTCCCCGAGTCGCTGGCGGAGAGCGAGCTGTTCGGCCACGTGAAGGGGGCGTTCACCGGCGCCGATCGGGCGCGTGCAGGGCGGTTCGAGGAGGCCGACGGCGGCACCCTCTTCCTCGACGAGATCGGGGAGCTGGCCCCGGCACTGCAGGCCAAGCTGTTGCGGGCGCTCGAGGAGCGCTCGGTGCGGCGAGTCGGCGGCGAGGCGGACGTGGCGGTGGACGTGCGGGTGGTCGCGGCGACCAACCGCGACCTCTCCGCCGCGCCCTCGGGCGGCGCGTTCAGGTCGGACCTCTACTTCCGCCTCGCCGTCGTCACCGTCGAGCTGCCGCCGCTGCGGGCGAGAGCCGGCGACGTGCCGGTGTTGGCGGCGCACTTTCTGACCACCCTCGCCGCCCGTCACGGGACCGCGGTCCCGGAGCTGACGGCGTCGGCGCTGGCGCTGCTCGAGCGCCACCCATGGCCGGGAAACGTGCGCGAGCTGCGCAACGTCCTGGAGCGGGCCGTCGTCGTGCGCGGCGGTGCGCCGGTCCGCCCGGAGGACCTCGCGCTACCGGCCGACTCGGCCGCCGCCGGCGCGGCGGGGGTTTCCCTCGACCGCGACGTGCGGGAGCGCGAGGCGGTCCTCGAGGCGTTGCGGCAGGCCGGCGGCAGCCGCGAGGAGGCGGCCCGCCTGCTCGGCGTCTCGGTCCGCACGCTCTACTACCGCCTGCGGCGCTTCGGCATCGGCTGACGCGCTCGCGGACCTCGTCCTTACCGTCGCCCCCGCGAACGCGGGTACCCAGAGCTTCTCCATCGGCGCCGGCGTCTTCGCATCGCGTGACTGCAACGCGTTGCGTAGCGACTGCAAGCGCTTGCAGCCCCGGTGCGCGTGCCGCTCGCGGTCCCGGCCGCAAGTCATGCGAGAGCACCAGGTTCGCTGGGACACTCCGGTCTGGCACGGCGCGTGCTCTCACTCTCGGGGAGGCCCACGGAGGCCTCGCCGAAAGGGAGGCACGACGATGCGCAGAGCGATGGCAACGGTGGTGGCGGCAGGGATGGCGGCGGTAGCGCTCGCCGGCTCGGCGTGGGCGCAGCGGGGAGGCGGCTCGGGCAACGGCGCTCGCGACGGCAGCGGGCCGCTCGTGGACACGAGCAAGCCGGTGACGGTGCAGGGCGACGTGGTCGCGTTCCTGGCCGGCGTCGGCCAGGGGATGCCCGAGCTCGTGATCCGCGACGCCGGCGGGGTCGAGACCGCGTTCGTGCTCGGGCCGTATTGGTACCTGCAGCAGCAGGGCTTCGTGGCGCAGCCGGGTGAACGCGCGGTGGTCAACGGGTTCGCCTGCTCATCGTGCGAGCACGGGATCGCGGTAACTTCGGTCGTGAACCTGACGCGCTCGCTCACGCTCACGCTGCGCAACGCCGACGGCACACCGCTGTGGATCGGATCGACCCACAGCGGGGTTCGCAGGCATCTCGGGACCGGGGCGCCCGGGGCCGGTGCGATGGGCGGGCGCGCCACCGGCGCCGGGACAGGTTCGGGTCGCGGCCCGGCGGCGGGCGGCCTGCACTGCAACGGCACCCTGCCCGACCTCGCGCGGACGACGACGTTCGCGGGGGCGGTGAGCTCGTTCACGGGCGGGGCGGGTCAGGGATACCCGACGCTGGTCGTGGCCACGACGCAGGGCGACGTCACGATCATGCTCTCGCCGTACCGTGTGCTTTTGCAGGCTGGGTACACGCCCGCGCCCGGCGCCCAGGTCGCGGTGGTCGCCGCGCCGGTCGACGTGGATGGGACGGACGAGTGGGTGGCGATCACGCTCACCGACGTGGCGTCCGGGCTCGAACTGCAGTTCCGCAACCCGGAGACCGGGTTCCCGGTGGTCGCCGGCCACGGTCGCTGGCACTAGGGGCGGGGCTCCGGCAACGTGCGGGGGAGGGGCGACCCTCCCCCGTCGTGTTTTCTTCGGGGCTGGGGGGTCTCCTGCCGTGGAAGCGGCGTCGCGCCGAGGGCGTGGCGGCTGCGAGGACCTCGAGGACCTGCGCGCCGACCTCGGGCAGGCGCTCGCCGTGGTGGAGGCCGCCGCGGCCGTGCCGTCACGCTGACGCGACCCCCGGCGCTCCAGGGCTGTCGTGTCGTCACCCCCGCGGACGCGGGGGTCCAGGCTTTGCAGCCGCCACGCTCTGGATTCCCGCTTTCGCGGGAATGACGAAGGCACTAGCGGTTCCTCCCCCTGGAGGGGGGAGGTCAGGTGGGGGTGTTGCAGGGCCTGACCTGACTTCTGCCCTCACCCCGCCCTCTCCCGCACGCGGGAGAGGGAGAACGACGCAAGACCGACTCACCGCTCATGTCGGGGATCCCACCTGCGGCCGCCCGGGCTCGGCTCTGAGCCGCATCTCGCGACAGCGTCTCGCCTTGTGTTGAGCTTTCACAAATTCGATGGTACAAATCGGGGGCCGGCCGCCCGCCGGAGTGGTCGGCCGATGCCGCGCCTTCGAGAGGTATCGCCGCAGGGAACGAGAAAGCGGAGGAACCGATGGAGCAAGCCGTCTCGCCCGGGGTCCAGCGGTACGTCGAGAAGGCCGACGAGCTCACCGCAAAACGCCTCGCCTACCGCGCCGCGGTGCGCAAGCTCAAGTTCGACACCATCGCGGTGCACGGCACGTACGGGGTCGAGGAGGCGTTCGAAGGCGGGCAGGGTGGCATCATCGAGCCGATCCTCCCCTCGACCTCGCAGGCGTACCGGGACAGCGACGAGATGGAGGCGGGGCTCGGCTACCTGATCCCCACCTGGTGCTACTCGCGCATCCACAACCCGACCGTGTTCTACCTCGAGGAGACGCTGGCGCTCCTGGAGTCCTACGGCTGCAAGGATGACGCCTCATGCCTGGTGACGTCCTCGGGGATGGCGGCCATCAAGCAGGCGATCGAGCCGCTCGTCGCGCTGGCGAAGGGCCCCGGCGAGCCGATCAACTTCGTCTCCGCCGCGCAGATCTACGGCGGGTCGTTCCAGCTCTTCAACGTGCGGATGCGGGAGCGCGGGGTCGCGGTGCGCTGGGTGAGCGAGCCGTGGAACGTCGAGGCGTGGCGCGCCGCGATCGACGAGAACACCCGGTTCCTGTACGCCGAGATGCCGTCCAACCCGCAGCAGACCTGCTTCGATGTCGCGGCGGTCGCCGGGCTCGCCCACGAGCACGGCATCCCGCTCCTCGTGGACGCCACGATCGCGACGCCTGCGCTGATGCGGCCGCTTGCGCACGGCGCGGACATCGTGGTGCACTCGCTGACCAAGACGGTCGGCGGCGGCGGGTTCACGATCGGCGGTGCGGTGATCGCCCGCCACAGCCTCACGAGCCGGCACCTCGCCGACGAGGCGAAGGCGGACTACGCGACGTGGCTCAAGCTGTGGCCGTTCCGCGACTCGGGTCCGTGCATGGCGCCGATCTCGGCGTTCTTCCTGCTCAACGAGCTGCGCACCTTGCGCTGGAGGATCGAGCGGATGTCGGCCAACACGATGGAGGTCGCGCGCTACCTCGAAAGTCACCCGAAGGTCGAGCGCGTGGACTACCTCGGCCTGGCCGCCCATCCGCAGCACGCGCTCGCCAGTCGCTACTTGCGCCTGGCGGACGACGACACGCCAACGTTCGGGCACCTCATGTCGTTCACGGTTCGCGGCTCGGCCGAGGACACCCGGCGGGTGTTCGACGCGTTCGCGCGGATCTACCGCGCCACCGACCTCGGGCGGATCAAGTCGGTGGCCACGCTCCCGGCGATCTCCACCCACAAGCAGCAGGGTGAGGAGGGGCGCAAGCTGGCCGGGATCTCGCCGAACATGGTGCGGCTGTGCGTGGGCGGCGAGCACCCCGCCGACGTGATCGCCGACCTCGATCAGGCGTTGGCGAAGATCTAGGAGGCAACATGCGATTGCTGTTCCTCGGATTCGGGACGGTCGGGCAGGGTCTCGCTGAGCTGCTCCTCGCCAAGCGCGAGGAGCTGAAGCAGCGCTACGGGTTCGACTGGACGGTCACCGGGATCGCGGACACGCTCAAGGGGAGCGCGTACGACCCGCACGGGATCGACCTCGCGCGGGCGCTCGCGCTCGCCGGCAAGGGCGAGCCGCTCGCGGGCCTGGGGGCCGACGGCGCCGGCTGGGACGCGCTCGCAATGGTCAAGCAGGCCGAGGCCGACGTCGTGCTCGAGGCGACGTACACGGACATCAAGACCGCGGAGCCCGCCACCAGCCACATCCGCGCCGCGCTCGGGCGCGGCATGCACGTGGTGACCACCAACAAGGGCCCGCTCGCGCTGCACTACCGGGAGCTCGCGGAACTGGCGGCGAAGCACCGCGTCGAGTTCCTGTTCGAGGGGACGGTGATGAGCGGCACCCCGGTGCTCAACCTCGTCCGCGAGACGCTGGCCGGGGCCGAGATCCTCGAGATGCAGGGGATCCTCAACGGCACCACGAACTACATCCTCACGCGTATGGAGGAAGGGCTGTCGTACGAGGACGCGCTGCGCAAGGCCCAGGAGCTGGGCTACGCCGAGGCCGTCCCCGACGCCGACGTGCTCGGCTGGGACGCGCTCGCGAAGGTCACGATCCTTGCCAACGTCGTCTTCGGCGCCTCGTTGACGCCCTCCGACTCCCCGTGCGAGGGGATCACGAAGATCACGGCGGCCGACATCGCAAAGGCGAAGGCCGAGGGTAAGCGATACAAGCTGATCGGGAGGGTGTGGCGTGAGGGCGGGGCGGGGGCGGTGAAGGCCGCCGTGGCACCCCGTCTCGTCGAGCTGAGCCAGCCGCTGGCCGGCGTGATGGGCGCGACGAACGCGGTGGCGATCAGGACCGATGCGCTCGGCGAGGTGACGATCGTCGGGCCGGGCGCGGGGCGAGCGCAGACGGGGTTCTCGATGCTCGGCGACCTGCTGTACATCGTCCGGAGGCGCGCATGAAGATGCTGCTCGCCGGCGAGTGGGTGGATCGCGACCACGTGATCAACGTCCGCGACCCGTTCGACAACGCCCTGGTGGACAGCGTGCCGCGCTCGACCGCCGCCGACGTCGAGACGGCGCTCGCGGCGGCGGTGAAGGGGTTCGAGGTCGCCCGCAGGATGACGGTCTACGACCGCGCGCAGGTGCTCCTCAAGACCGCGGCGATCGTCCAGGGACGGCTCGAGGAGTTCGCCACGACGATCGCGCGCGAGGGCTCCAAGACGATCCGCGAGGCGCGCAAGGAAGCCCGCCGCTGCGTCAACACGCTCACGATCTCGGCCGAGGAGGCCAAGCGCATCCAGGGCGAGACGATCCCGTTCGACTCGTTTCCCGGCGGCGAGAAGCGCGTCGGCTACTACCAGCGGCTGCCGATCGGCGTCGTGCTGGCGATCACGCCGTTCAACGACCCCCTCAACCTGGTGGCGCACAAGCTGGGCCCGGCGATCGCCGCCGGCAACTCGGTGGTGCTCAAGCCGGCAACCGTGACGCCGCTGTCGGCGCTCAAGCTCACCGAGGCGTTCGTCGAGGCGGGACTGCCGCCGCTCGTGCTGCAGACGCTCACCGGGCACGGCGGGGAGATCGGCGACGCGCTCGTCGAGGACCCGCGGGTGCGCATGATCTCCTTCACCGGCGGCCTCGAGGCCGGGCAGCGCATCACCAAGCTCGCGGGGATCAAGAAGATCGGGATGGAGCTGGGCTCCAACTCGCCGGTCGTCGTGTGGAAGGACGCCGACGTCCGCTGGGCGGCGGAGACCTGCGTGTCGGGCGCGTTCTGGGCGGCCGGCCAGAACTGCATCGGCGTGCAGCGCATCTACGTGCACAAGGACGTCTACGGCGCGTTCCGCGACGGCATGGTCGAGTTCACGTCGAAGTACAAGGTCGGCGACAAGATGAACGAAGCGACCGACATGGGCCCGATGATCGCCGAGGGCGAGGCCAAGCGCGTCGAGCGCTGGGTCGCCGAGGCCAGGAGCGCCGGCGCGAAGGTGCTGATCGGCGGCGACCGCACCGGCACGCTCATGCAGCCCACGGTGCTCGAGAACGTCCCCAAGACCGCGACGATCCACCACTCCGAGGTGTTCGGCCCGACGGTGAACCTCTACCCGGTGACGACCGCGGAGGAGGCGCTGACCGAGGCGAACTCGCTGCCGTTCGGGCTGCACGCGGCGCTGTTCACCCGCGACGTGGACATGGCGTTCAAGCTCGCGCACGGGCTCGACGCCGGCGGCGTGATGGTCAACGACTCCACCGACTACCGCCTCGACTCGATGCCGTTCGGCGGGATCAAGAACTCCGGGCTGGGACGCGAGGGCGTGAAGTTCTCGCTGCAGGAGATGACCGAGCCGAAGGTCATCTGCTTCTACCTCCCGACCGCCTGAGGTGCCACCGCACCGGCGCTTGTCAACGAGCGGAGGTCTTCCCTCGCCCAACCTGTCATTGCGAGCCCGGCCGCAGGCCGGGCGTGGCAATCCCGTGCCCGCCAGGCGACAGACGGACGAGCGGTGGGGTTCGGGATCGCGCGTCGGTCCTCGCTCCGCTCGGTCCTCCTCGCAATGACAACCACTGGCAAGACTCTACGGCGGCCCCGCGGTCCCCCGCGGGTCCTCCGCCGCGTGCCCTCGCGCCGGACTCCGAGAGCCTGCCTCCGCGCACCTGTCACTGCGGGCCCGGCCGCAGACCGGGCATGGCAATCCACCGGACGACGAAGCGACGCCCAGCCACCAGGTTGGTGAGAGGGTTGCTTCCCCGACCTCGTCGCTGCGCTCCGCCCTCCCCGCCATGACAACGAGCGGCACGCGGGAAACTGCCCGCTCGTCTTTCCCGGGATCATGGTCGGTTGTGGTCGGGTTTCGTCTCTGGCCGACCACCCACCGCGACAACGGTCGACCAGAGCTGCATCTCTCCTGACCCCCCGTTGATCCACGCCAGGTGGAACCCGCCGCTCGGGCAGGCCGACGATTCCCTGGGTGTCGCCGCCGTTCTTGAATCGGTACTCGGAGGTAACGGGATCGACGCTCGGGTCGGGCTTGGGGGCGGCGCCCTCGGGGGGGCCTCCGGGCGTGCCGATCGGGCACGTGAAGCGGCCATCGGCCCTGAGATTCGGCGAGAAGGTCGCCGCGCCGTCGCCCGACGCCGCGAAGAACAGCTGGTAACAGCGGTCGCTCGGATCGCCGCGCCGGTCGTTCCACGAGACGCCGACCACCCCGTTGCCGTCGATCGCGATCGCCGGGTTGCTCTGATCGATCGTCTCGGTGTTGTCGTTGACCCGCAGAGGCCGGGACCAGCTCCTGCCCCCATCGGCCGAGGCGGCGACCATCACCTGATAGAAGCCGTCCACGACATCGAGCCAGGCGAAGTAGAGCCGGCCGCGCGTCGGCCCGGTCGAGGTGTCCATCGCCAGGCGGCCGCCGCCGAGCCCAAGGAGCGACTTGCCCTCCCGGGCATGCCCGAAGGTCCGGAACTCCGCGATCCTCCGGGGGTCCGAGAACGTCCGGCCGCCGTCCTCGGAGACGATCGTCGAATACCACCCGCTCAAGGGCGAGGGCGGCGCCTCGAGCGTGGGAGGGAACGTCTGCAACGCGAGGATCAGCCTGCCGTCGGGGGCGACCAGGAGATCGCTCCCCACGTTGAGGATCTCCAGCTCCGGCGCCGGCAGGAAGAGCCTGGGGAAGCCGAAGGTGGCCCCGCCGTCACGCGAGGTTGCGAGCGAGATGACGTCGAAGTCGGGGTACCAGTCAGCGGGGCGGTGACCGAAGACCGTGATGGACCGTTTCCCGCTCACGTAGGTCCGGCCTCGAAGGCCTTCCCGCCCGGAACGGTCGCAGCCGATGAAGGGGCGATCGCCGGAGCCGGCCACCACGACGGGCTCGCCCCAACTCCGACCGTTGTCGGTCGAGCTCCAGACGGTGACGTCCTTCGAAAGAGTGAGGAGGTACGCCTTCCCGTCCGGGTCGAACGCCACGGCCGGGTCCAAACCCTCGAAGACCCGATCGGAGTTTGCTCCGTGCGTCGCGCGCGCCCAGTTCGTGCCTCCGTCCTGGGAGGCATAGGCTGCGACGCCGCCGCGTTCGCCGAAGACCATCGAAGCGGCGATGAGGTTCCGCGGATCCCGCGGGTTGATCGCCAGCCACGATTCGACGTGGCGGACGCCTGGGTCGTCCGTCGAGACCTGGACGCTCGACCGCACGGCCGGTTCGGGTCCGCGCGCCTGCGCGCCGCCGGTCCTCGGGCCAACCCCGAGGAGCGCGAGCGGTGCGACGAGCGCCGCCAATCGCCATGCCGTTGTGCCGACTCGGCTCCGCTGGTTCATGAGGTCCTCCGAGTTCGCGCCGCATCTCGACGGCGCGTCGCAGGAGGAGCCGCGCCGTGGTCAGGCAGCAAGGTAGGCGCCGCCGGCGCGCCGAGCAAGCAGGTGCGCCGGGGTGGAGGGCGGGGCGTCGCGGGCCGCTCGACGGCGGCCCGCCCTCCCGCATCCCCTGACGCCTGAGTCCTGAAGCCGGTCGTCCAGACGCCTGTCTCTACGACTGCCAGCCGAAGTAGAACACGACGACTGCGACCGTGTCGATGAAGCCGTGCGCGAGGATGCTGGACCACAGGTTGCGGCCCGACAGAAGGTAGGCCGCGCCGAGGATCAGCCCCGCGACCCCGGAGTCCACGATACCGGCCGGGCCCTTGTAGAAGTGCCCGTAGCCGAACAGCACCGACGCGAGCACCATGGCGCCCCAGTAGGCGGCGACCGAGCGCCGCCCGAGATCGGCGGCGCGGCCGAGCAGGTAGCCCCGGTACGAGATCTCCTCGCCGAACGCCGCGAAGGTCCACACCAGGAGGAGACCGAGGAGCGCCGTCTTGAGGCTCCCGGTGATCGCTGCGGCGCCGGCCGGGGCCACGGCCGGCGGCCAGATCCGGCTCGTGAGCGGGCCGATGACGAGCTCGCCGAGGACGAGCCGGAGCGCCGCGGCCGCCAGCGCGATCAGGATGATGCGCGCCCACGACGCCGGCCGCTTGAACCCAATGGCGGACCAACCGCCGTCGCGAAGCCGGTACGACAGCAGGCCGAGCACGAACAGGATCGGAACCTCGTTGGGGACGACGTGGAACACGTTGTGCCCGATCACGACCCCGGCGCCGATCAGAAGCTCGGTCGCGCTCACGAGGCGCGAGGTCTTCCAGCTCGTGGGCGAGTCGGGGACCACGGGGGGCAGGGTAGCAGCCATCTCGTTCCGTCTACGGCGCTTTTTCACGCCGGGTTTCCTGCCAGCAGCGGTGTCGTCGTCACCCCCGCGGAGCGGGGGTCCAGGCGTTCCCAGAGCGACGCCCTGGATTCCGGCGGAGCATGCCCCGGACCGCGGTCCGGGGAGGGAGGCCAGCCTTCTCCGGTCCGGATGCGAACGCGGCGCCCGGCATCGCCATCGGTTCCTCCCCCTGGAGGGGGGAGGCTAGGTGGGGGTGTTGCAGGGTCTGAGTTGAACCGTGCCCTCACCCCGCCCGCCCCCGCGAGCGGGAGAGGGAGCAGAACACAGCGTGGCCCAGGCGGCAGCTGGAGGGCGACGCGTGGCGCGACGCCGGGTTGGAGCCAGGAGCGTCGGTTCGCCGAGATGGGTCAACGTCGCCTCGGTCCCAGCCATCGTTCGACCCGCCGGCAGGTTAGCTCCGAACCGTCCCCGGGCGGCCTCGGCGGGCATGGCGTCCGGGGCCAAACCGGCGCCGCATCGTAAGACTACTTAGGTCTTGAGTTTACGTCCGAGCGTCGCCTCGACCTTGGCGATCTTGGCGTCGAGGCGGCCGGCCGCGCCGCGGCGCCAATCGCCCTTGAACGACACGCTGATCCGATCGCAATCCTCGGACATCCTCTCGAAGCACGCCTTGAGGACCGCCATGACCTCGTCCCACTCGCCCTCGACACACGTGCCCATCGGCCCTAGGCGATAGGCAACACCGGACCGGTCAATGATATCGAGCGAGCGAGCGACCCAGGGCGAGAGGCTGGCGCCCTTGTCCAGCGGGGAGATCGAAAACTCGGCCAGGAGCATCGGTTACCTCCGTTCGACGGGGTCGGCCGGCGCACCGGCCGCCCCATGTTTGTCACTTTGTTATCAACAACTTGTGATCAGGGCCACATTATCTTCTTGACAGTCCGGCGACGCGTGTGGGAGCATCCGGTCTAGTCGTGACCCCAGGACGGCCGTGTCGGGGATCGAGTATTCGCGGTACCGAAGGAGGTGCGAGGCGTGGCTGAGAGGCGACACAGCACCATCATCATCGTTCCCCACGCCCACGGCAAGGTTTTCAAGCTGCAGCTTTCGCCCACCCTCCTCAGAGCCCTGGCCGTGATGATGGTCGGTGTCGCGGTTCTCGCCGTCGTGTCGCTCGCCGCCTCGGGGTCGTTCCTGCGCCAGCGCGCCCTGTACCGCGCGCTCGAGAGCGAGAACCGGCAGCTCAAGAACAACAACCAGCGGTTGACGACGACCGTCGCGCAGGTGCAGGGGCGCCTCTCGCAGTTCGAGCAGCGCACCAAGGCGCTCGCCATCGCGGCCGGCGTGGCCAACCTCTTCTCGGCGGACGCCGGCTCGGCGCCGGGCGCGGTGGGGAGCGGAGGGCCGCTCAACAAGCTGACCGCCGTCCCGGAGTCGCTGGTGCGCCGTCAGGAGCAACTCGACCAGCAACTCGCCAAGGTCGAGCAACGCCTCTCCGAGCAGGCCGTGGTGCTGTCGCACACCCCTGTCGTGGCCCCGGTCGTCGGCGTCATCACCGACGGGTTCGGTCCGCGTCTCGACCCGGTCACCCGCCGGCCGGCGTTCCACGACGGCCTCGACATCTCGACGGCGTTCGGCACGGTCGTGACCGCCCCGGCGGACGGCGTGGTGGTGTTCGCCGACCGCGACAGCGGCTACGGCCGGCTGCTGCGGATCAACCACGGCTACGGGTACAGCACGATCTACGGCCACCTCGACCGCTTCCTGGTCAAGGAAGGCGGGCACGTGCGGCGGGGCGAGCCGATCGGTACGGTGGGGATGTCGGGCCGCACGACCGGCCCGCACCTGCACTACGAGGTGTGGAAGGACGGGGAGAAACAGAACCCCCTGTACTACATCCTCGACGCGTACTGACAACAGCCTAGAATAGACCTCGATGGAGCGAAACGATGGGTCGACGGTCGGCGTGCGACTGTGGTCGCAGACGTACGCGATCGCGAGGCTGCTCGCCGTGCCGGAGCCGCTGCCGGCTCCGCCCGCCGACGGCCCTCCGGTCGCGCTCATCGTCGACCACGACGAGGTGAGCCTGATCGCGCCCGAGGAGCTGGTCGAGGAGCAGGGCGGCCTCGTCGAGCGCGTCTCGAAGGGATGGCGGGCGCTCACCCTCGAGGCGACGTTCCCGCTCGACACGGTCGGCCTGCTCGCGGTGGTCAGCCGGGCGCTGGCCGACGTCGGGGTGCCGCTGATGGTCCTCTCCAGCCACGACACCGATCACTTCCTGGTGCCGGAGGAGAAGCTGGGTCGCGCGCTCGCGGCGCTGGGCCAGGTGAAGCTGGAACAGTTCCTGCCGGCGAGGTAGCCCGCACTCCCCGTTCCGTCCTCCGAGCGCGAGGTTGCGAAGAACAAATGGGGCCGGGCTCACGTACTGAGTGGTGTCACGGTTGGAGGCAGTTATGACGGCAAAGAGGAAGCGGTGGATGATCGGCGCGGCCGTGGGCGTCCTGGTGGTCGGGACGACCGTGGCCCTCGCCTCGCGGGGGAAGAGCGGGAACGGCGTCAAGGACGACACCCCGCTCGGCAAGGCGGCGGTCGCCGACGTGCAGGTCGAGGTCACCGAGATCGGCACGGTGGAGCCCGAGGTCAAGGTGGACGTGAAGTCGGCGCTCTCCGGCAAGGTGGTGGAGCTGCCGGTCCGCGCGGGGGACACGGTCCGCAAGGGGCAACTGCTCGCCGCCATCGAGCCCGACGTCAACCAGGCGCAGACGCTGGCGGCCGTCCGGCGCTCGGTGAACCAGCAGGAGATCGACTTCTCCGACGCCGACAAGGACTACAAGGCCAAGCTCGAGCTCTACAAGAGCGGCCTGCTGTCCCAGGAGACGCTGCGCACGGCGGAGACGCGCTTCCGGAGCGTCGAGGAGGCGCTGTCGGCCGCCCGCGAGAACGCCGGCATCGTCGAGTCGTCCGGCATCCCGCTCTCGACCAACCCCAATCAGGTGCTCAACATCGGCTCGCCGATGGACGGCGTCGTCATCACGCGTGCGGTCGAGTTCGGCGAGGCGGTCACGGGCGCCGGGTCGTTCAACTCCGGCACGGTGATCGCCACCGTGGCCGACCTTTCGAAGATGATCGTCAAGGTCGGCGTCTCCGAGGTGGACATCGGCAAGGTCCGGCTCGCCGCGCCGGTCACGATCACCCTCGACGCCTACCCCAAGGCGAGGTTCGCCGGCAAGGTCTCTCGCATCGCCCCGGCCGCCCGGCTGCAGGACCAGGTCAAGGTCTTCGACGTCGAGGTCGCGCTCGACAGCCAGGGCAAGGAGCTGCGCACGGGCATGACCGCGAACGTGACGATCAAGGGCGAGCAGGCCAAGCGTGTGCTCGCGGTGCCGCTCGAGGCCGTCTTCCACCGCGAGGACGGCGAGGTGGTGTACCTCAAGAAGTCGGTGCCCGACGGCAAGCCGAAGCCCGCGCCGAAGGCGACCCCGAACCCGCGCGACGCGTGGAAGCTGGTGTTCGAGGAGCGCAAGGTCGAGACCGGCCTCGCCTCGATGTCGCTCGTCCAGGTCGTCGCGGGGCTCGCCGCCGGCGAGGAGGTCGCGCTCGAGGACCCGACGCGGCCCAAGAAGAAGGAGGAGAACCGGTGAGCGACCCGCTGATCGTCCTCGAGGGCGTCCGCAAGGTCTACGACGCCGGCGAGGTCGCGGTCGAGGCGCTCCGCGGCATCGACCTGAGGGTCGAGCAGGGCGAGTACATCGCGATCATGGGGCCGTCGGGCTCCGGCAAGTCGACGCTCATGCACATCCTCGGCTGCCTCGACACGCCGACGGGGGGGAGCTACCGGCTGGCCGGCGAGGAGGTCGCGAACCTCTCGGCCGGACGCCTGGCGGTGCTCCGCAACCGGTTCATCGGGTTCGTGTTCCAGAGCTTCAACCTGCTCGCGCGCGCGAGCCTGCTGCGCAACGTCGAGCTGCCGCTGCTCTACGGCGGCTTCAAGGGCGACGAGCGGCGCGCCCGCGCCAGGGAGCTGCTCGACCAGGTCGGCCTCGCCGACCGCGAGAAGCACATGCCGAACCAGCTCTCCGGCGGCCAGCGCCAGCGCGCCGCGATCGCCCGCGCCCTGGTGACCCGTCCGGCGCTGCTGCTCGCCGACGAGCCCACCGGCAACCTCGACCAGACCTCGGGCGGCGAGGTGATGGACATCTTCGACGCCCTCAACGGCTTCGGGCAGACCGTCATCATCGTCACCCACGACCCGAACGTCGCCGCGCACGCCCACCGGGTGATCCGCATCGTCGACGGCCGGGTGTCGGTCGACGAGGCCAGGGCGGCCTAGGTGAACCTCCTCGAGGTGGTCTCGGACGGCTTCGCCGACGTGCGGGCGCACGCGGCGAGGACCGTGCTGCAGACCCTCGGGGTCGTGCTCGGGGTCGCCTCGGTCGTCTCGACCATGGGCCTGACCGCCGGCGGCCGGGCGCAGAGCATGCAGTACTACACGCAGAGCGGCGGGGTGCTCAAGGTGCTCGTTTGGTCGAAGCCCGCCGAGACGGTGCACGCGTCGGCGCGGGAGTTGGCGAGCCGCGGGCTCACCCTCGACGACATCGCGGCGATCCGTGCTTCGATCCCCGCGTTCGAGCTGGTGGAGCCCGAGGTCGACCGCCGGCTGCAGGTTTCGAGCCCCCGCCTCACGCGCCGCTACGAGGTGAGCGGGGTGGGACCCCTGTACGCCGACCTCAACGACCTCCAGCTCGAGGGCGGCCGTTTCATCACCGACGACGACCTCCGCTCGTCGTCGACGGTCTGCGTCCTCGGCGCCGACCGCGCGCGCGAGTTCTTCGGCAGCGACGACCCGACCGGCAAGCCGCTGCGGATCGGCGACCACCTGTACCGCGTCGTCGGGGTCGAGCCGCTGCGCGAGTTCTACTGGAACGCCGGCGACACCTACAACGCGCTCGGGTGGATGAACGAGATGATCCTCGTGCCGGCCACCACGATGCAGGCGCGGCACATCGGCGCCGGAGAGCGCAAGGTGGACCAGATCGGCCTGCGCATGGCGTCGGTGGACGTCTACGACAAGGCGGTGCCGGCGCTCCGCCGCCTGCTCGCGAACCGGCACGGGGCGGACGACTTCCAGGTCTACGCCCGCAAGGAGCGCCTCGAGCAGATGAACCAGAACGGCAAGGTCTACGACATCGCGTTCTCCGTCTGCGGGCTGATCTCGCTGCTGGTGGGCGGGATCGTGGTCGCCAACATCCTGATGGCGTCGTTCACCGAGCGCATGCGCGAGGTCGGCGTGCGCAAGGCGCTGGGGGCCAAGGGCTGGCACATCGCGGTGCAGTTCCTGCTCGAGTCGGCGATCGTCACCGGGCTCGGCGGCGCGGCCGGCCTGGCGCTCGGGGTCGGCTTCGTCCACGTCATGGCGGGGATGCTCAATCAACCGGCCGCCCTCACGCCGTCGATGGTCCTGGGGGCGGTGGCGTCCGCGACGACCGTCGGCGTGGTGTTCGGGTTCTTCCCGGCGGTCAAGGCGGCGCGGCTCGACCCTGTGGTCGCGCTGCGCTACGAGTAAGGAGCGGGGATGGCGTTCTGGGAGGCCGTCCGCACGACGCTCGCCGAAATCTGGGCGCACCGGCTGCGCTCCGGCCTCACGTTGATCGGGGTCGTGCTGGGCACGGCGGCGGTGGTCGTGATGATCACGATCATCGAGGGCGTCAAGGTGATGGTGTGGGACGGGATCGCGAGCCTGGGGTTCGACGGCGTGATGTTCGTCTCGGCGCGCGAGCCGGAGGACCCGATCGAGCGCCTCAAGCAGGGGTACTCGCGGGGACTCGAGGCGGCCGACGCCGCGGTCGTGCGCGACGCCGGCGAGGACATCCAGGAAGTGGCGGCCGTCCGCATCGCGCAGCTCATCGTCGCCGCGCAAGGGGTGCAGCGGCGGGTCAGGGTCTACGGCATCACCCCGTCGTACGGCCGCGTGCACGACCGCGAGGTGAGCGCGGGGCGGTGGCTCGACGAGGGGGACCAGATCGACTCCCGGAAGGTGGCGGTCCTGGGCAAGACGCTGGCCGAGCGGCTGTTCGGGACCGAGACCCCGGTCGGCAAGACGATTCGCGTCGGCGACACGCCGTTCCGCATCGTGGGCGTCGAGGCGGAGCTCGGCAACCGGATGACGAATTCGGACTGGACCCGGCGCGAGATGGACGGCGTGCTCATCCCGCTGGCGTCGTTCCGCGGCTACCTGCAGGGCGGCCAGGGCATCGCGCTTCTGACCGTGAAGACCGCCTCGAAGGACCGGCTCAACCTCGTCAAGAAGGAGGTCGAGCGGTTGGTGCGGCGCGCCCACCACGGGATCTCCGACTTCGAGGTCGAGAACATCGCGGACGAGATCCTGCGGGCGGAGAAGGAGATCGGCAAGGAGCTGCGGAACTGGACGATCATCCTCGCGTCGCTCGCCGGGATCTCGCTGCTGGTCGGCGGGATCGGGATCTACTCGGTGCTCAAGATCTCGCTCGCCGAGCGGCTGTACGAGATCGGCCTGCGCAAGGCGATCGGCGCCTCCGACCGCACGATCCTCCTGCAGTTCCTGGTCGAGTCGACCTCGCTCTCGGCGTTGGGCGCGCTCGTCGGCTGCGCGGTCGGCGCGGCGATCACGGCGGCGGCCGCCTCCGCGTTCCCGGCGGGGCTTTCGCTGGCGCCGCTCGGTCTCGTGCTGGGGGTCGGATTCGCGGTCGCGACGGGCCTGTTCGCCGGCGTCTTCCCGGCGCTGACCGCGTCGCGGATGACGCCGGTCGAAGCGCTGCACGGCTGACGGCCGCGGCGCCGATATCTGACCGTCGGCGTCGGTTCGGGCGGGCGAGGGCGCCCGCCCCCCGGGTCCCCTTCCAACCTCTCGTGGCGCGGCCGCCCTCGGCCGCGTGTTCTTGCCTCCATCCGAGCCCGGAGCCCGGCCTCTCTGCCGACGTTGTCGCGTCGTTACCAAACCGTTGCCTGTCCGTTGGGGCGCCATCAGGTCGTGGCGCCGGGCGACGACGACGTTGAACGGTGTGAGGGACACGGACATGCGCCTGATGGACGAGATCGGTGAAAACCGCACGAGTGCCCGGTGGGCGAGCCTCCTCCCGCGGGTCGTGCGGCAGGTCGGGGGCGTGCAGGAATCGGACTCGGAGGTCCTCCCGCTGGGCGGCGGCCGGGCGCTCGCGACCGCCGTGGCCACCGTCGCGGAGGAGGTGCGCACCGGCCTGTACCGGGAGCCCGCCACGGCCGGGCGCATCGCTGCCGTCGCCGCGCTCTCGAGCCTCGCCGCGGTCGGCGCGGACCCGCTCGGCGTGCGCCTCGCCGTGGGTCTGCCGCCGGCCGACGCCGAGCGCATCCAGACGGCCGTGGCGAGCGGCGTTGCGGAGACCTGCCGCGAGGCGGGGATCGGAGTGCTGGGCGGCGACAGCAGCGACGCCCCGGCGCTCACGGTCACGTGCTTCGGCGTGGGCGAAGTTCCGCTCGGCGCAGCGATCCGCCGCGTCGGCCTCGCGCCCGGGGACGTCATCCTCGCCTCGGGGCCGCTGGGCCTGGGCGCCGCGCTCGCCGCGGCCCGTTGGCTCGACCTGGCGGCCGGGCTGTTCGATGAGCGTGATTTCCGGCCGCCGCTGCGCACGACCGTCGGCCGGGCGCTTCGTGGCATCGCCAGCGCCTGCATCGACACCGGCCACGGGCTCATCGCGGCGCTCGGCCGGCTCGCTCGTCTCAACGGCGCGGCGGTGCGGGTCGAGCGCCCGCTCGCCGAGCTCCTGCACCCGAGCGCCGAGGCCGTGCGGCGGCGTCTCGGCCTGCCCGCGCTTCCCTTCCTGGCCGGGCCGTACGGCGAGTTCGAGCTCCTCTTCTCGGTGCCGCCGGCGAGGCTGGATCGCCTCGCGTGCGCGACCGCCTTCGCCGACTGGGCGCCGCTCGAGGTGGGCCGGGCCGAGGCCGGGTCGGGCGTCGTCCTCGACGGCGAGGACGCGGACGGCGACTCCGTGCGCAGCCTCGCTTCGATGCGCGGCGCCGACCCGGCGGCGTACGCCGACGCCCTGTGCGGGATGGCCGTCGGCGGGTGAGCGCAGCCGGACGGGTTGGGCCGACCGGCGCTCAGGTGCGGCGGAGCACGAGCACGCGCTCGATCCCGGCGTGGTCGAGGCCGCGGTGTACCTCCACGAGCCCGTTCGCCGCAATCGCAGCCTGTAGGCTCGCGCGTTGCCGCGGCCCCATCTCCAGGAGCGCATGACCGCCGCGGACCAGGAGTCCGGGGAGCGCGGCCATGAGCGTGCGCAGGAGGTCGGCGCCGTCCTCGCCCCCGGCGAGCGCAACGCGCGGCTCGTGCTCGAGGATCTCGACCGAAAGCGTCGGGATCTCGGCGACCGGGACGTACGGCAGGTTGGCGACCACGAGGTCGAAGGGACCGCGCAGGTGCGAGGCGAGGTCCCCGGTCGCGAAGCGGACGGCGGCGCCGAGGGCGAGGGCGTTGGCGCGGGCGACCCGCACGGCCGCGAGCGACACGTCCGTCCCGGTCACGTCGGCCGCACGGAGCTCGAGCGCCAGCGTCACGGCGAGGCACCCGCAGCCGGTGCCGACGTCGAGGACGCGCGCCCGCGGCGGGATGGGCACGGTCAGCGCGCACTCCACGATCAGCTCGGTTTCCGGGCGCGGGATGAGCACCGCGGGCGTGACGGCGAACGTCCTTTCCCAGAACGGACAGGTGCCGACGATGTAGTGAGCCGGCTCCCCGGTGGCGCGGCGCGCCAGCCACTCCCGGAAGACACCCTCGGCGGCGGGGTCCACGCGGTCGTCGGCGTGCGCCAGCACCCAGGCCTCCGAGCGACCCAGCGCACGGGCCAGCAGCCAGCGCGACTCCCGCGACGGGTTGGGCAACCCTTCGCGGACGACGAGTGAGGCCGTCCCCTCCGCGTGCAAGCGGCCGACGGTCACGCCGCCGCCCGTCGAGCGGCGCGGCCCACCGTGACCCGCGCGGCGGCCGTCGCCGCGACGACGCCGACGCCGATGCTGAACATGACCGAGAGACCGGCGGAGTACGCGAGGAGGGAGCCCGCAGCGATGAGCGCCCCGGCGAACCAGGCCGCGCGCATGAGGGCGTCGAGCGGCGGCGCGGGGCGGAAGCGGCGCGCGTGCGCCGCGAGCGCAACCCCCCAGAACAGCCCGCCCCACCAGCCGAGGCCGAACCCGATCGCCGCCTGCAGCAGCCAGCGCAGCGCGGGGTGCGCTTGCGGGACCGCCCGGAGCGGCGGGGTGGCGAGCGCCACCATGATGCCCGCGCCACCCATGACGAGCGCCGCACCGAGCGCGAACCGCACCTCCCCGAAAAGTCGGGGCTGCTTGGAGAAGCGGCGGAACAGGCTCATCCGGCCGCGGCCAGCTCGCGTTCCAGGCGCTCCGCCTGGAGGTGCGCGATGAGGGGGTCGAGCAGGAGGTCGAGGTTGCCGTCGAGGATCTCGGCGATGCGGTGGACGGTCAGTCCGGCGCGATGGTCGGTGATGCGTGACTGCGGGAAATTGTACGTCCGAATCTTCTCCGAGCGATCGCCGCTGCCGACCATCGAGCGGCGCTCGGCCGAGAGCTTGGCCTGCTGCTCCTGTTGGGCGATCTCGTACAGCCTCGCCTTCAGGATGCGCATCGCCTTGAGCCGGTTCTGCGTCTGGCTGCGCTCGTCCTGGCACTGTACGACGATCCCCGTCGGCAGGTGCGTGAAGCGCACGGCGGAGTAGGTGGTGTTGACCGACTGGCCGCCGGGACCCGAGGAGCAGAACGTGTCGATCCGGAGGTCCTTGGGGTCGACCTGGACCTCGATCTCCTCGGCCTCGGGGAGGATCGCGACCGTGGCGGCCGAGGTGTGGATGCGCCCGGACGCCTCCGTGGCCGGGACCCGCTGGACCCGGTGGACGCCCGATTCGTACTTGAGGCGGGAGAACGCGCCCTCGCCCTCGATCAGCGCCAGCGCTTCCTTGACGCCGCCCATCCCGGCCTCGGAGACGTCGGTCACGGTCACCCTCCAGCGCCGTCCCTCGGCGTAGCGGGTGTACATGCGCAGCAGCTCCGCCGCGAACAGCGCCGCCTCCTCGCCGCCGGTGCCGGCGCGGACCTCGAGGACCACGTTGCGCTTGTCGTTGGGGTCCGCGGGCAGCAGGAGCAGCTTGAGCGCGGCCTCGCGCCCGGCGAGCTCGGTCGCGAGCCTGCGGACCTCCTCGTCGGCCATCGCGCGGAGCTCGGGGTCGCTTCGGCGGAGAGCAGCTCGCGGGCGCCCTTCTCCTCCTCGAGCAGCTTCGTGTAGGCGCGGTACGCCTCGACGATCGGCTCGATCTCGGCGAGCTTCTTGGAGACCTCGAGGAGTTTCTTGCGGTCGGTGACCACGTCGGGGTTGGCCTGCTCGTCGCGCAGCTCCTGCCATCGACGCGTCACTTCGTCCAGCCGGTGCAGCATGCCGCTCACGACGAAAGCCTACCTTTCCGAGGGAGTTCCGGCAAGCGAGCGGGGGAGAGGTTCGGCGCCGGAAAAAACCAGCCGGGGGACGCACCCCCGGCCGGCGCTCGTCACATGTGTTGGGCGGAGTCTTACGCCT
Organism: uncultured Acidobacteriota bacterium; assembly: GCA_963727275.1. Taxonomy (GTDB): domain Bacteria; phylum Acidobacteriota; class Thermoanaerobaculia; order Thermoanaerobaculales; family Thermoanaerobaculaceae; genus RBG-13-68-16. Next base: position 169,915 of record CAVSFK010000012.1, on the reverse strand, counting down.
TCTCGATCTTGTCGTAGCGGCGGTGGAAACGCTCCACCATGCCGGCGGAGTCGATCAGCTTCTGCTTGCCGGTGAACAGCGGGTGGCACGCGGAGCAGATCTCCAGGCGGATGTCCTTCTTGGTCGAGCGCGTCTTGAAGACGTTGCCGCACGCGCACCGGACCTCGATTTCGTGGTACGCGGGATGGATGCCTTCCTTCATGCGAACCTCCGTGCCCCGTGGACCACAGGGCCATACAATGTACACCCTCGACGCCTCGGGGACAAGGGGTCCGCGCCGCGGGGCCGATTGGGGGACCCACTCGGCGTGTGGCACGATAGGCGCGCCATGGACGTGGGAACGAAGGAGATGGCCATGAACCCGACCGAGACGCTCAAACACGAACATCAGATCGTCCTGCTGATCCTGGACGCCGCCGAACGCGAGGCCGCCTCGATCCGCGCGAGCGGTGAGGTGCACGCGGGCCAGGTGCAGGAGATGCTCGATTTCTTCCGCGACTTCGTCGACCGCTGCCACCACGGGAAGGAGGAGCGCCACCTTTTCCCACGCCTCCAAGAGCGCGGCCTCCCGTCGGGCGCCGGCCCGGTTGCGGTGATGTTGCACGAGCACGAGCAGGGACGCGCCGCGGTGCGGGCGATCGCGGCCGCGCTCGCCGGCGTCAAGGCGGGAGACCGCGAGGCGGCGGGCGCCCTCGCCGCCGGCCTGACGGCGTACGCCGTGCTGCTCCGCAACCACATCTCCAAGGAGAACGAGGTCCTCTTCCCGATGGCCGACCGGATGCTCTCGGACGGCGACCAGGCGGAGCTCGCCGAGGCCTTCGACAAGGTGGAGGCGGAGGAGATCGGCCCGGGCGTGCACGAGCGCTACCACCGGCTCGCGCACGAGCTTGCGGGGCACTGACGCGAAGAGGGGCTTGACGGACCGCGGCCCCTCCATCCTCGACGTCGAAGCGGTACGTGCGGGTCGGGCTAGAGGGCGGCGAGCGCCTGGGCGAGATCGGCCTCGAGATCGTCCCCGTCCTCGATCCCGACCGAGAGGCGGACGAGGCCGGGCCCGATGCCGAGGCGATCGCGCTCCGCCTCGGGCACGCTCGCGTGGGTCATCGTCGCCGGGTGGCAGACGAGCGACTCGACGCCCCCGAGCGACTCCGCGAGCGTGAAGACCCGCAGGGCGTCGCAGAACGCCCTCGCCCGATCGAGGCTCCCGAGGTCGAAGGCGATCATGCCTCCGAACCCGGCCTGTTGCTTGGCGGCCAGGTCGTGCTGAGGGTGGTCGGGGAGGCCGGGGTAGTACACCTTCCGCAGCTCGGGCCGGCCGGCCAGGAACGCGGCCAGGCGCCGGCCGTTGCTCTCGTGGGCGGCCATGCGGACGGCGAGCGTGCGGATGCCGCGCAGCACGAGGAAGGCGTCGAACGGCCCCATCACCGCGCCCGCCGAGTTCTGGATCGTGCGCAACCGCTCGGCGAGCGCCGCCTCGCGCGCGACGACCACGCCGCCGACCGCATCGGAGTGGCCGTTGAGGTACTTGGTCGTGGAGTGCACGACGAGGTCCGCCCCGTGCTCGAACGGGCGCTGCAGCAACGGGGAGAGGAAGGTGTTGTCCACCACCGCCAACGCGCCGTGGGCGTGCGCGGCCTCGGCCGCCCGCCGCAGGTCCACGAGACGCATGAGCGGGTTGGTGGGTGTCTCGACGAAGACCATCCGCGTCGAGGGCGTGCACGCGGACGCCACCGCCGCGGGGTCGCTCGTGTCGACGAACGTCACCCGGACGCCGTGCCGCGTGGTGATCGTCGCGAACAGGCGGTAGGTGCCGCCGTACAGGTTGTCGCCGGCGATGATCTCGTCTCCGGGCGACAGGAGATCGGTGACCGCGTCGATCGCGGCCATGCCGGACGCGAAGGCACAGGCGTCCTCACCGCCCTCCAACGCCGCCATCGCGCGCTCGAGGGCGGCGCGTGTCGGGTTGCCCGTGCGCGAGTACTCCCATCCGCGGTGGCGCCCGAACGCGGCGTAGGCGTACGTCGAGGTCGCATAGATCGGGACGGCGACCGCGCCGGTCGCGGGGTCGGGCTCGAAGCCGGCGTGAACGCAGGCCGTCGGAGCTTTCATCGGCCCTCCGGGAAGAGGTGCAGGATCTGCTTGGAGATGTACCGCTCGCAGGAGTCGGGGATCACCGTGACGAGGCGCCGGTCGCGGCGCAGACGGCTCGCCACGCGGACCGCGCCGGCCACGGCCGCGCCGCCCGACGAGCCCGCCAGGACGCCGCACGCGCCGGCGAGCCGCCGCACCATGCCGAACGCCTCCGGGTCGGTCACGGTCAGAACCTCGTCGATGAGGGACCGGTCGACCACCGGGGGAATGGTGTCCATCCCGATCCCCTCGACCTCGTGAGGCCCGCTCTCGCCCCCGCCCAGCACGGAGCCCTGCGGCTCGACGGCCACCGCCAGCAGGCGTGGGTTCAGGGCCTTGAGGTAACGGACCGTACCGACGAAGGTGCCGCCCGTCCCGCACCCGGCGACGAACGCGTCGACCCGGCCCTCGGTCTGGTCCCAGATCTCGGGGCCGGTGCCGCTCTCGTGGGCCGCCGGGTTGGCGGGGTTCGAGAACTGGTCGAGGTAGACGGCGCCGGGTGTCGATGCGGCGAATTCCCTCGCCAGCCGCTGCGCGCCGGCCATGCCGCCGTCGTTCGGCGTGACGACGACCTCCGCGCCGAGCGCGCGCATGAGCGCCTGTTTCTCCGCCGAGTACTTCTCGGGCACCATCAGGACCACCCGGTAGCCGCGCCGGCGGCCCGCGAGGGCGAGGCCGATGCCGGTGTTGCCGGCGGTGGCCTCGACCACCGTGCCGCCGGGTCCGAGGCGTCCGTCCGCCTCCGCCGCGGCGACCATGGCGAGGCCGATCCGGTCCTTGACCGAGCCGCCCGGGTTTGCCGCCTCGAGCTTCGCCCAGATCTCGGCGCCGCCCGCCGGCTCGATCTCCCCCAGGCGCAGCAAAGGGGTGTGTCCGACGAGCTCCAGGATCGAGGTTGCAACACGCATACCGAGTCTCCGTCGCCTATCGTACCTCGATCCCGCGGCCCAGGGTGATCTCGGTCGCAATAGAACGGCGTCGGAAAACGTAGAATCTCGATGAATGCTCCCTGCGCTCGCCCTGATCGGCGCGGTCTGGACGTCCGTCCCGGCGGCGCCGCAGGCGGCGGGTGAGGTCGCCCCCGGCACGCCGATCGTGGCCATCACGGTGATCCGGGACGATATCTTCGACACGAACGATCCGGCGACGTCCGCGTGGCCGTACCGCTGGGCGGATCACCTCCACGTGACCACGCACGAGCGCTTCATCCGTTCCTTGCTCCTGTTCAAGGTCGGCGAACCGCTCGACCCGGCGCTCCTGGCGGAGACGGAGCGACTGCTGCGCGCCACCGGGTTCCTGACGCCGGTGACCATCACGGCTCGCCCTGCGCCGGGCGGCGCGGAGGTCGTGGTGCGGACCCACGACGAGTGGACGACGCTCGTCGGCTTGAGCTTCGGGGTGTTCGGCAAGCGCAAGCACGCGGGCGGGAGCCTCTCGGAGGACAACCTCCTCGGGTGGGGGAAGGAGCTCGACCTCGAGATCGACTCCACGACAGAGCGCACCACGCGGACGTTCGAGTACAAGGACGACCTGTTCCTCGCCAGCCGCTGGCAGCTCGAGCTCAAGCACGTCAACGCGACCGACGGGAGGACCGACGCGCTCCACCTCGGCTACCCGTTCTTCGCGCTGGCCACGCCCCGGGCCACGTCCCTGGACTGGGATCGGATCACGCTGACGGAGCACCTGTACGTGGGCGGCAACCAGGCGGTGTCGGGCACGGCCAAGGCGCAGGGGTTCGTGCTCTGGGGCGGCGTACGTCTTCCCGGCGAGGGGGCGACGACCGACCGGCTGACGCTCGGCGTGTTCGAGGACAAGGCCGAGTTCTCCGACTGGAGGTGGTCCGACGGCCGCCCGTACCCGACCCCCGTCGGGCACGATCTCGCGGGCGTCCAGATCGGGTGGGACCACCAGCTCGATCGCTGGAAGGTGGTCAGCGGGTTCCGAGCGTGGCAGCGGCAGGAGGACGTGCCCCTCGGTCCCAACTGGAACGTCACCGCGGGGTTCTCGTCGCCGGCGTTCGGCGGCGACCGCTCCAGGGTGAAGGTGGCCGGGAGCTTCAACCTCGGGTTCCTCGTCGGGCCCCAGTACTCGTGGCTGAACCTGGGGACGTCGGGCCGGATCGAGGGCGGCGGGTTCGCGAACGCGGTCACCCACCTGGACCTCGGCACGGCGCGCACGGGCCCGGTGGGGTGGCGGGGCCGGCTGTCCCTCGATCTCGGTCACGACCTCGACGGCGACCGCCAGCTCACGCTCGGCGCGGACACCGGCCTGCGGGGGTGGAACCCGGACACGTTCGACGGCACCTCGAGGGCCGTCGCGAATCTCGAGTGGCGGCACGTGCTCACCGGGGAGGTGCTGCACCTCGGGATCATCGGGGGTGTCGTCTTCGTCGACGCCGGCAGGACGTGGGCGGCGCGGGTGGGGCCGCCCACCGACGGGGTCCGCAAGGACGCCGGGATCGGCCTGCTCGTCGAGTCGACGCGCGCCGCGCTGTTGCGGGTGATCCGCCTCGAGGTCGCCTTCCCGGACCGCGGCGGGAAGCCGCTCTTCCTGGTGTCCGGCGCCTCGTTGTTCTGAGTTCGGCGATGCCGCCGCGCGGTCAGGGAAGACCGAGGGCAAGAGAGGGCGACCGTAGACGCAGAATGCTCGCGTCGGTCATCGCCCGTCTACCTTCTAGTTTCCACTCCTGCCATGCCGACGGCGGCGCGCCGGTCCGGCATTCGTCAGTAGCGCAGTTGTTTCGCCTTTGCTGAGCCCTGAGCCCTGAGCCCTGAGCCCTGAGCCGTGAGCCCTGAGCCCTTGCGTCTATGCCCTCGAGATGTACTCGCGGGTGCGGGTGTCGACGATGATCTTGGTGCCGGTGCCGACGAACTGCGGCACCGTCACCGTCACGCCGGTCTCCAGCTTGGCGGGCTTCGACCCTCCGGCGGCCGTCGCGCCCTTGAGCGGGGGGTCGGTCTCGACGACCTCGAGGATCACGGTGTTGGGAAGCTCGATCGCGACGGGCTGACCCTCGTAGAAGTCCACGGTGATCACGGTCTCCGGCAGCATGAAGCCGATGGAGTCGCCGAGCGCCTCGTCGGTCAGGGACGTCTGCTCGAACGTCTCGGTGTTCATGAAGTGGTGCCCGGATGGGTCGGAGTAGAGGTACTGCATCTCGTGCGTGTCCATGCTGGCCTTCTCGACCCGGTCCTCGGACCGGAACCGGTGTTCGATCTGGTTGCCGGTTTTGAGGTTGCGCAGCTTGCACTGGACCATGCCGCGCCAGTTCCCCGGGGTGACGTGGACGACCTGGAGCACGCGGTGCAACTGGCCGTTGTGAATCACGATGTTGCCGGCACGAAGTTCGGTCGCCACCAACTGCATTGAAAAGCCTCCGCCCCGGTAGGCGCCGGGGCCGCAGAGTATAACACCGGCCTGCGCGGAGCGGGCGGCGGCGCTTGTCGCTGAGACGCGATCCGGTTATCGTTGTCGCACGGAGGGGTGGCGATGGATCTGCGACTGCGGGGCAAGCGAGCCCTGGTGACGGGCTCCTCACGCGGCATCGGGCGTGCGATCGCGCTGTCGCTGGCGGACCTCAAGGTGGACGTCGCCATCAACTTCTTCCGCCACCGCGGACCGGCCGAGGCCGTGGTGAGGGAGATCGAGGCGCGCGGCGCCCGCGCGCTCCTCGTGCGGGGCAACGTCGCCGACGAGGAGCATGTCGGCCGCATGTTCGACGAGATCGAGTCGGCCTGGGGCTCGCTCGAGATCCTGGTGTCGAACGCCGCTTCCGGCGTGCTCAAGCCGGTTTCCGAGCTGACGCTGCACCACTTCCACTGGACGATGGACATCAACGCCGGCGCGCTGCTGCCTCTGGTGCAGCACTTCCTGCACATGCCGGCCAGCGGGCCGCGGACCGTGGTGGCGGTCTCGTCGCTGGGCGCCGTCCGCGCCATCCCCAACTACACGGCGGTCGGCGCCTCCAAGGCGGCGCTCGAGTCGATGGTGCGGCACCTGGCGGCCGAGCTCGCCCCGCAGGGCGTGCGGGTCAACGCCGTCTCCGCCGGCACCGTCGACACCGACGCGCTCAAGCACTTCCCCAACCGCGAGCAACTGCTCGGCGAGTCCTCGCGCCGCACTCCGGCCGGGCGCCTGATCACGCCGCAGGACGTCGCGAACGTCGTGGTGTTCCTGTGCACGGAGTACGCCTCGATGATCCACGGCCAGACGCTGGTGGTCGACGGAGGCTATTCGATCCTTGCCTGATTCCGGCCCGCCGCAGCGAGTTGCGCCGTGAGCTCCGGAACCCGGACCCCGGGCCCCGGACCCCTCGTCATCGGCCACCGCGGCTTCGCGGCCCGCTTCCCGGACAACTCGCTCGCCGGGGTCGAGGCGGCGTTCGCGGCTGGGGCCGACGGGGTGGAAGTCGACGTGCGGACCTGCGCCGACGGCGCCTGGGTGTGCCACCACAACCGGTCCCGCGAGGGCCGGCCGGTCGCGCGGTGGGGTCTCGCCGCGCTGCGGCGCGCCGGTGTTCCGACGCTGGCCGAAGTCGTGGCCGCGGTGCCGCCCCGACGGTGGCTCTTCGTCGAGGTCAAGCCGCTCGCCGCTGCCGAGCTCGCCGCGGGTCTGCCGGCACTCGCCGCGCTGCTCGCCTCCCGAGCGGCGTGGACGCGGGTGATCTCCTCGTCGGAGATGGCGCTGGCCGCCGTCGGGGCGGTGCTGCGGGCCGCGCCGCGGTCGCTGGTGTTCGACGCGGTCCCGGCGCCGCTTCCCGCCGCGCTCGAGCTGTCGCCGTTCCACAGGCTCGTCGAGCGCCTGCGCGCCAGCGGGCGGCCGTTACACCCGTGGACGGTCAACCGGCCCGGCCGCATGCTCGAGCTCGCGCGCCTGGGCGTCGCCTCGATCACGACCAACGACCCCGCGACGGCGGTGGAGGTGCTGCGTGGCTGAAAGTGCGCGCGTCGGCTTGATGATTCCCAACCTCTTCATGCGAATACCCGTGGAGGCGGCGGTCCGCGCGCGCGGCGCGCAGGTCCTTGCGCTCGCCGACGTCGCCGCGGCCACGGGTTCGGGCTGCTCGCTCGTGATCGCGGACCTCGACGCCTTCGGCAGCGATCCCGCGGCGGCGGTCCAGGCGCTCGTCGCGTCCGGCGCCGCCGTGCTGGCGTTCGGACCGCACGTCGAGGGGGCGCGCCTGGCTGCGGCGCGCGCCGCCGGCGCCGTCGTGCTGCCGCGCTCGGCGTTCCTCGAGCAGTTGCGGGAGCTGCTCGACACGGCCCTCCCTCCGGTGGAGGCGGGTTGAGCAGGCCGGACAGGTCACCGGCCGCCCCGGGGCGACCCGGCCGGTGACCCGGTGCGGGGCGTTTGGACGTTGCTCGCCGCCGAGCTCTTCGGCACCGCGTTCCTGGTCGCCTTCGGCGTGTCGCTCGTGATCCTGGATTTCGGGCACGGAAGCCCGGTCGTGACGGCCATCCCCTCGGAGGCCCTGCGGCGTGCGATCACCGGGTTCGGGTTTGGGTGCGTCGGGGCGTTGATCGCCGTCTCGCCGATCGGCAGGGCCAGCGGGGCGCACATCAACCCGGTCGTGACGCTGGCGTTCTGGCTCAACGGCACGATGCGGGGCGGACTCGCCGCGGCCTACGCGGCGGCGCAGCTCGCTGGCGGCGTGGCGGGCGCATGCGCGCTGCTCGCGTGGGGGCCGGTCGGCGCCTCCGTCCGCTTCGGGGCGACCGTCCCGGGCGACGGGTTCGGGCCGTGGGCGGCGCTGGCGGGCGAGATCGCGACCACGGCGGCGCTCGTCCTCGGCCTCTTCGTCTTCCTCGGCCACGGGCGGCTGCGCCCGTTCACGCCGCTCCTGTTCCCGATGCTGTATGCGGTCATGGTCTGGCTCGAGGCGCCGATCTCGGGCACCAGCACCAACCCGGCCCGCACCCTCGGCCCCGCGGTGGTCGCCGGCGTCTGGCGCGGATGGTGGGTGTACCTCGCGGGGCCAGCCGCGGGGGCGGCGCTCGGGGTCGTGCTCCACCGGTTCACATGGCTGCGGACACTCGAGGTCGAGGTGTCCAAGCTCTACCACTTCGGGCACGACCCGCTCGGTGTGCTGTGCCGGCGGGCCGGCGCCCGCACGCTGCACGGAGGGTGAGATGAACAAGCACACGGGATCGGACGTGATCGGAGCGCTGACCGCGCTGGTGGACTATGGGTTCGACCGCCCGGCGTGGCACGGCCCCAACCTCCGCGGGGCGCTGCGCGGGCTCTCCGCCGAGCAGGCGGCGCGGCGACCGGCGCCCGGGCGGCACTGCATCTGGGAGCTCGCACTCCACTGCGCCTACTGGAAGAACGCGGCGTGCCGGCGCCTCACGGGCGAGGGCGCCCGCGGCTCGTTCCCGCGCCGGCCGAGCAACTTCCCCCGGCTGCCCGGGCGCCCCGATGCCGCCGCGTGGGCGGCTGACCTCGCCCTCCTTGACGAGACGCACCGCAGGCTGCGCGTCGCGGTCGCCGCGTTTCCGGCGCGCCGTCTGAGCGAGTCTCTCGGGAAGACGTCGGCGCTCCGGCTGATCGGCGGAATCGCGGCGCACGACGTCTACCACGCCGGCCAGATCCGCCTGCTGATCAAGCTGTTGGGCGGCAAGCGCCGGGGCGGGAAGCGGGCCACGACCGCGGGTGCCGTATAATCCCGCAACGGGAGACAGCACATGGATCTGGAGCGGCTCGTCGAGCGATTTTCGGACCCTGCGTTCTATCCCGAACCCACGACCGCCGTCGAGATCATCCAGACCCACATCTCGTACATCTTCCTGACCGACCACTTCGCCTACAAGGTCAAGAAGCCGGTCGATTTCGGCTTCCTCGACTACACCACGCTCCCGCTTCGGAGGGCGCTGTGCGAGCGGGAGGTCACGCTCAACAGGCGCCTGTGCCCGGAGACGTACCTGGGCGTCGTCGAGGTGCGGGAGCAGGACGGGCGCCTCGCGATCGGCGGGCCGGGCGAGACCGTCGAGGTCGCGGTGAAGATGGCCCGACTGCCCGGCGCGCGCATGCTTCGCCAGGTGCTGGCCCGGGGCGAGGGGAACGACGCCCTGTTCGAGCGCATCGCGGGGATCCTCGCCGGCTTCCACCGGCACGCGATCGCGCCGCCCGAGGTCGCGGCGATGAAAGGGTTCGACGGGGTGAAGCTCAACTGCGACGAGAATTTCGCCCAGACCGAGCGGTACGTCGACGACCTCGTCCCGCGAGCGACCTACGCCTTCATCAAGAACTCGACCGACCTCTTCTTCCGGCGGCGCGCCGGGCTGTTCGCGCGAAGAGTGTCGGGGCGCCGCATCGTCGATGGGCACGGCGACCTGCACCTCGACTCGATCTGCGCCACCGAGCCGGTCCGCATCTTCGACTGCATCGAGTTCAACGAGCGGTTCCGCATTCAGGACGTCGCCGAGGAGGTGGCGTTCCTGGCGATGGACCTGGAGTTTCACGGGTACAGTCCGTTCGCCCGGGCGTTCGTCGACGCGTACGTCGAGGCCTCGGGGGACGCGGAGCTGCTCGACCTGCTGGCGTTCTACAAGACCTACCGCGCCTACGTGCGCGCCAAGATCAACTCGTTCGCCGCGGACGACCTCCGCATCGCGGAGGCGGAGAGAACGGCGAGCCGCGCCGTCGCGGCCAGATACTACGAGCTCGCGGCGCACTGCGCCGCCGTCTGCAACCCCCGGCGCCTGCTCGTCACGTGCGGCCTCACGGGGAGCGGGAAGAGCACCCTCGCGCGCAAGCTCGGCGAGCGCCACGCGCTCCAGCTCATCCGCTCGGACGTGGTGCGCAAGGAGCTCGCCGGGATCGCGCCCGAGGAGCGCCGCTGGCTGCCGTTCGACCAGGGCGAGTATTCGCCGCAGATGACCGACCGCACGTACGCGATCATGCTCGAGCGCGCCGAGGCGCTGCTCCTGGCGGGCCACTCCGTCGTGCTCGACGGCTGCTACATCAAGCGCGGCCAGCGCGACGGCGCCGTGGAGCTGTCGCGCCGGCTCGCCGTGCCGCTGCTCCTGCTCGAGTGTCGGACCAGCGAAGAGGTCATCCGGGAGCGGCTCGAGCGGCGGGCGCGCAAGAACGGGACCGTGTCGGACGGGCGGTGGGAGATCTACAGCGGCCAGCTCGCCGAGTTCGAGCCTCCGGAGGAGATCGCGGGCGACGAGCGGGTCGTCTTCGACCGCTCCAAGCCGGTCGAGGAGCTCCTCCACGAGCTCAACGCGGTCCTGCCCTCGGCGTGGCAGGACGAGGCCGCGCCCCGCGTGCCCGCGGGGACGGCGTAGCGGCCGACGGTGGTCAGCGCGGTTGGGCGGACTGCATCGCGAGCGCCCGCTCCAGGTTGGCGCGCGCCATCCAGTAGTCCGGCTTGAGGCGGAGCGCCTCGCGAAACTGCTCGACCGCGTCGGGGATGCGCCCCGTCTGGATCAGCGCAACGCCGAGCCCGTTGTGCGCGAGGTAATCGTCGGGCGAGGGGTGGCGCAGCGCTTCTTCGTAGAGTGCGATCGCCTCTTGCGAGCGGTGCGACTTGGTGTAGAGCGTCCCGAGGTTGACGAGCACCGTCGTGTTCGCCGGATCGGCGGCGAGCGCCGCGTGGTAGCGGCCGACCGCGGCATCGAGGTTGCCTCGCTGCTCCTCGACACGGGCGAGGTTGAGCAACGTCGTGACGCTGCCCGGCTTGATCCGCAGCGACGTCTCGAAGTGGCCGACGGCCTCTTCGATCCGCCCGTTGGCAACCAGCCAGTTGCCGTAGTTCGTGTGGCACATGTAGCAGTCGGGGTTCTTGGCCAGGGTGTCGCGCCAGAGGCCGTCCTCGCTCCGGTAGGCGCGGCACTGATGGAACGTGAGGGCGCCGAGCACGAGGAGCGCGGCGCCGCCGGCTGCCGCCGCGGCTCGCCGCACGGCCGTCGAGCGGCCCGCGAGCAGCGTCGCGAGCCCGCAGACGACCGCGGCGGACGCCACCGCCACCGCCTGGTAGGCGAAGTGGTCCGCGACGTAGGAGTACCGCATCGCGTAAACGTTGAAGAACCCCATCGCGGGGAAGATCACGCCGGCGAACAGCAGGACGGCTGCGAGCGGCCCGCGACCGAGCCGCCCTCGAAGGGCCCACGCCGCCGCCACCACCGCGAGCGCGGCCGCGGCGGGGAGCCATTGCCGCAAGGCCGACGCGTCGACCGCCCAGCGCGGGTAGATGAACGCCAGGTCGGCCGGCCACGCGAACTTGGCGGCGTAGAACGCGAGCACCCGCCCGGCGAGCGCCACCCGGCTCGCCAGGCCGAGGGACCACTCGCTCCCGGACGCCTGCACCATCGTCCGCTCGAGCCAGGCCGTGTTGAAGGCGAGCCCCGCTCCGAGCGCGAAGAACGGCACGAGCGGCTTGACGTCCGCCGCCCGGACGCGGCCCCGCTGCCACCACGCCAGGACCAGGAGCGCGGCGGGCAGCAGGCTCGCGGTCGTCTTCGCGAACAGGGCGAGCGTGAACGCCAGGAGCGCGGCCGTGTAGAGCGTCGCCGAGCGGCGGTGCCACGGCGGCGCGGCCGGAGCGCGCTTCTTCCGGCGCGGCTCGGCGGCCGCGGCGCGGGCCTCCATGGCGGCGAGGAAGGCGTGCGCCGCGAGCAGCGTCAGAAGCAGGGAGAGCGCGTTCTTGCGCTCGGTCACCCAGGCCACGGACTCGACGCACATCGGGTGCAACGCGAACACCGCGGCGGCGAGCGACGCCCCGGGAAGGCTGAGCCGGCGCAAGAGCCGCCACAGAAGCAGCGCCGAACCGGCGTGGAGCAGCACGTTGACCAGGTGGTAGCCCAGGGGATGGAGGCCCCAGAGGCGCTTCTCGAGCCAGAACGACGTGAACACCGCGGGGTAGTACTGCTCGTTGGCCTTGGGGTCGGTCCAGATGCTCCGCAGCCCCCGCGCGCCGTCGAGCGTCGGGTTCTGCGTGAGGTACGTGTCGTCGTTCCAGACGAAGCCGGCCCCGAGCGCCGGCAGGTAGGCGGCGACGACAGCCGTCACCAACAGCAGCCCGACGAGGGCGTTCCGCCGCACCCGCGCACGATATCACTCCCATTTCGGGTACCTGGTACCGCAAAATGCACAAATCAGGTACCTGGTACCAGAGAGTTGCATTTTCGGAGGCGGGGGGTCAGTGACTGACCGGGGTCGGTGTTTGCTTGGCACCGATGTGGAAGAGGCGCTTGAGCCATGAGACCTTGTGCGGGACCGGCGCGGGCGGCGGAGTCGGCGCCGGTGCGACCGCAGGCTTGGCGCTCGCGCGGTGGGGCCTTCTGGTGCGCCTTACGGCAGGCCGCCGCTCCGCTGCGGGCCGGTTCGTGGCGGCGATCGCCGGCCCTGCCGACGCCCGCGTTGACGAACCGAGCCGGGCGGTGTGCGCCGATCGGCCACCGCCCTCGTCGGGGACCCGATGGGCCTGCACCACGAACCTCTCGGGCGCCGGCCCGATATAGGTGAAGGGGTAGCACGTGATGAGCGTCAGTTGCTCGGTGCGCGAGGGCGCGAGGACGCTGGTGTCGGTAGGCGGCACGACCTTCAAGGCGTCGACGGCATACACGTGCGTCGATGCAGGCGTGGTGACCTCGATCCTATCGCCGATCGCGACTCGTCGCAGGCCACGAAAGACACTGTCGCGGTGGCCTGCGATCGCCGCGTTTCCGTCAGCGGCAGGCAGCGCGGTGTTCGGCAGGTGGCCCGCACCCTGTTCCAGCCACCGCTCGTCCGTCCCCTCGAGGATGGCGGCTGACGTGCCCAGCCTGGGGATGTCGATCCAGCCCAAGAGGCTGCCGGCCGAGGGACGAGGTTCGGCAAACGACCTGGCGCCGACCGCGGTCAGGGCGAGGTCGCCGCGCCGTTCGCGCACGAGTCGCTCCAGGAGTGACTTGTTGTGCGCGGTGGATGCGTACGCATAGACCTTCACGGCCGTCCACAGCCCGAGGCAGAGGACGCCCACGACGGTGAGCGCACGGCGGAGGATCGTGGCTGCGTGGCGCATGGCTGGTAGGCCCCACGGTGGGTCCCGGCGCAGCCACAGGAGCCTGCGCCGGGACCCAGAGGTCGTGTGATCTCCTACACCTTCACCACGAAGCGGAGGCCGAGTGCGACGCCCAGGGCCAACAGCCCGACCAAGCCCACGAGCGGCAGCGAGCTCCCTGATTGCGGGAGCTTGCCCCTACGCTCGGTCGACTGCGCCTGCGCCTGAGCCGTTGCATCATTGGTTCCCTGCGAGGCGGCCGGGGCGGCCTCGGGCTGGTTGCCGGCCACGCTCGAGCCCTGATCGGAGCTCTGAGAGTTGGTGTTGGCGGGAGGAGTGGATCCGCCCGCATCGGTGGCGGTCGCCGACTGTCCGGCACCCGTCGAAGCCGCGAGCGCGATCCTGGTGGCCAGATGGTCAGGCTGATCGCCCTTGAACCAGAGGTCGATCTGGTCGCCGACCTTCAGGCCGTCCGGCTTCTCGGACGTGGCGTCGAGAGCGAACGCCTGCGTCGTCCCCACCATCGATGTGGTGCTGGCCGCCGTGGCGCTCTCGACCTTGACCTCGATCCGATTGTCGCTGACGGAAACCACGGTCCCGGTCAGATGCACCGGCCCTGAGGAGTCCGGCATCGTCATGGACTGGGCCTGCGAGGTCTGACCCGCAGGGGAGGAGCTTCCGGCCGGCGCGTTCGTCTGCTGCGCGAGCAGCGGGGCGGCCGCCACGGCCAGCGAAAATGCGACGCCTGCGAGAGTTCTGCTTCTCATGATCGTACGCTCCCTTCCGGTGCGTCAGGTGCTGCCTGCGCACCATGACCACGCGGAGGGGAGCAAACCCGGTGCCATTGACGACCTGAGGCCGAAACCACGTTGCGCCAGCTACTTCCGCAGGCACGCTGAGACGATTCCGTCGCCGCGGGCGTTCCATACCGTTCCTGTCGGCACGAGGCCGAAGAAACGGGCGTCGCCGGTGTCAGGGCGTGGCCATCGTAAGGGTCAGCCCGAGGGAGAATCGTCCGCCGCCCGGGAAATCCTACCGGGTGCGGGTCCCCAGCCACCGCCGGACGCCAGCGGCATCGCATGACCCCGGAGGGCCGCTCGGCGCGTCCGAGCGGCGGCGCGGCGCCGATCACAGACCGCGACTGCGCCTCAGGTCAACCTGACGCCAAGACGAACGTCAACCGTCACAGCGGCCGACCGGGAGGGAGGCACATGGCGGCATCTACGCGGCGCGAGTTGTTGCAGTCGGCATCTGCCGTTGCGGCGGCATGGGGCCTGTCCGCCCTAGGTCCGCCGCCGGTGCTGGCCGACGAACGGGCCGCTGCCGCGGCGCAAGCACCGCCCAAGGACGACCTGACGCATCTGGTCAGCCGGATCACGTTCGGGCCCCGGCCGGACGACCTCGTAATGGCGCGGCGGCTGGGGTACGAGGGGTATCTCGAGTACCAGCTCGACTACGAGTCGATCGATGACTCGGCGTTCGAGGATGCCCTCCACGCCAAGTACACGACGCTGGCGCTGCCGCTCGGCGAGCTCCTGGCGCTCGGCAACGACACGAGCCCGCACCCCGACCCGTTCACCGAGCTGCAGCTCGCCACGATCGAACGCGTGGTGGCGGGTCCGCGTCAGCTCTTCGAGGTGATGGTCGGCTTCTGGAGCAACCATTTCAACGTCGCCGGACTGGACCGCACGCTGCGGCTGCTCAAGCCGTTCGAGGACCACGACGTGATCCGAAGGCACGCGCTGGGCAGTTTCGGCCAGCTCCTGCAGCCGGACGCGGCGAGCCCGGCGATGCTCTTCTTCCTGGACAACGTCTCCAACGTGAAGGGCGTGCCCAACGAGAACTACGCACGCGAGGTGATGGAGCTGCACACCCTGGGCCTGGGCGGCGGCTACACCGAGGACGACGTCAAGGCGGTGGCGCGCATCTTCACGGGGTGGGGGTTCGACCGCACCGCGGCGGCGTTCACGTTCTACGACAAACGCCACGACTCCGGCCCGAAGACGGCGCTCGGGGTCGATTTCCCGGCCGGGCACGGGCTGGACGAGGGCCAGCGCCTGCTCGACCTCCTCGCGCGCCACCCCAGCACTGCGGCGCACATCGCGAGCAAGCTGGCCACCCACTTCGTCGCCGACGTGCCTCCACCGGCGCTCGTCGGGCGGGCCGCCGATACGTTCACCGCAACCGACGGCGACATCCGCGCCGTGCTGCGCACGATCCTGACCTCGGACGAGTTCCTCGCATCGAAGGACGCCAAGCTCAAACGGCCGGTCGAGTACGTCGGCTCGCTGCTGCGCGCCACCGCGGCCGCGGTCGGCGACCAGGGGTACGAGTCGCTGCTTGGGACGCTGAGAACGCTGGGCCAGGCGCCGTTCAGCTGGCCGGCGCCCAACGGCGTCCCCGACGTCGCGCCGTATTGGACCTCCACGAACGGCATCCTGACGCGATTCAACTTCGCGCTCGGCGTTTCCGACGGCGCCCTGGCGAAGGGTTATACCGTCGACCCGCCGGCCCTCGCGGCCGGCGCGACCACGCCCTCCGACATCGTGGCGGCCCTGACGGCGCGGGTGTTGCACCGACCCGTTTCCGCCGCGGACCGCGAGACGCTGGTGGGCTTCGCCGCCGGCAGCGGCAGTCCGACCGCAGCCCTTACCGCCCCGCAGGCCGACGCGACGGCGCGCGGCGTGCTCGGGCTCCTGCTGTGCTCGCCGTACTTCCAGTTCGGCTAGGAGGCCACGCGATGCCCTTGACCCGCCGCGACCTTATCGCTGGATCGATGGTGGTGCTCCCGCTGGCGACGGTCCGGTTCGCCCGCCGCGAACTGGCCCGCTCCGCCCCGTACCAGGGCCCCGTGGTGGTCAGCATCTTCCAGCGCGGCGGCGCGGACGGGCTCAACATCGTGGCGCCCTACGCGGATGGGAGCTACCACGACCTGCGCCCGAAGATCGGCCTGGAGCCGCCAGGCCAGGGGACCGGCGCCGCGATCGACCTGGACGGTTTCTTCGGGCTGCACCCCAGCCTCGAACCGATCAAGCCCCTCTACGACGAGGGCGCGCTCGCCTTCGTTCACGCGGCCGGCAACCCGGTCGACTCCCACTCCCACTTCGCCTGCCAGGACTACATGGAGCGCGGGCTCGCCGGGCAGTCCAGCCTGACGACCGGGTGGCTGGGCCGTCACCTGGCGACCCACGACACGGGCAACCTCTCGCCGTTCCGCGCGCTGGCGATCGGGCCCGCGGTGCAGCGCTCCCTGGTCGGCGACGTGCCGGCGTTCGACGTCGAGCAGATCGCGAACTTCGCGCTTCGGGTCAGGGGCGAGGACCCTCTCAAGGTGCGGGAGGCGCTGCTGGCGCTGGACGCCGACCCGACGCAGAGGCTGGATACGACAGTCCAGCAGACGTTCACGGCGATCGACGCGTTCGCGGGCGTGCCCGTGCCGAAGGACACAGGCGGCTATCCGAAGTCGTCGTTCGGCACGGACCTGCGCACCCTGGCTCAGCTCATCAAAGCGGGGTTCGGCGTGGAGGCGGCGAGCGTCGACATCGGTGGCTGGGATCACCACCAAGCCGAGTCGGGCGCGATGCCCGGGCGCCTCGCCGACCTCGCGGCCGGGCTCGCGGCGTTCGTCGCCGACCTCGGCGGCGAGATGAGCCGGGTCACGGTCGTGGTGATGACCGAGTTCGGCCGGCGCGCCTACGAGAACGCCTCCGGCGGCACCGACCACGGCCACGGCGGAGTGATGCTCGCCCTTGGCGCCGGCGTCAACGGCGGCAAAGTCCACGCGGACTGGCCCGGACTCGACAAGCCGAGGCTATTCGACTCCGGCGACCTCCAGGTGACCACCGACTTCCGCGCCGTGCTCGGCGAACTGCTGGCCGAGCGCACCGGCGACACCACGCTGGGGGACGTGTTCCCAGGCTATCCGATGCCGGCGCTTCCGGGCGTCTTCCGCTCCGGCTGATCAAAAGTGCACTTTTTAGGTACCTGGTACCGACATTTGCACTTTTCAGGTACCTGGTACCTAGAAGGTGCATTTTGGGGGGATCAGGCGGGCGGGACCGTGCGGCCGTCGCGCATCGCGACGATGCGGTCCATCGCGCCGGCGAGGCCAGCGTCGTGGGTGACGAGGACGAGGGTCGCGCCGGCCTCGCGAGACCACCCGAGCAGGTGGTCGAGGATGAGCCGGCCGGTGACCGAATCAACGCTGCCCGTGGGCTCGTCGGCGAAGACGAGCGACGGCCGTGCCACGAGCGCCCTCGCCACCGCCGCGAGCTGACGCTCACCGCCCGACAGCTTGGCTGCGAGCGTGCGGGACCGGTGGGCGAGCGCGAGCCGGTCGAGCACGCCGGCCACCCTGTCACGTTGCCCAGACCGCGACACCGCGTGCACGGCGAGGGGCAAGGCGACGTTCTCCGCGACGGTGAGGTGGGGGAGCAGGTGGTGGAGCTGGAACACGATGCCGACGTTGGCCGCGCGCCACGACTCGCCCGGCCGCAGCTGCGCTGCCGGAACGCCTCCGAGCACGAGCTCCCCCTCGTCCGGTTCGTCGAGCAACGCGAGGAGCGAGAGCAGCGTCGTCTTGCCGCAGCCGGTGGGTCCGGTGAGAGCCACGGTCTCCCCGGCGCGGACGTGCAGGTCCACGCCGTCGAGGGCGCGCACGAGCCCGCCGTCGAACGACTTGCGCAGGCCGCGGGCCAGGACCTCGATGCCGCGATGGGCGCTGCTCTCGGAAGGCGTCGGTGTGCGCTCGCCGCTCGGGTTCGCACGCGCCCCGGGATCTCCTGTCATCGCCTCACCTCCTATGCGCCGCGCAGTGCGTCCGCGGGGCGCACGCGAACCGCGCGCAACAGCGGCATCATCGCCCCGAGCACGCCCGCGATGCACGACACGACGGTCCCTTCCAGGACCACCCCGCCGGACAGGTGCGCCGGCAGGAACCCGGCCGTCTCCAAGGACCCGGCCCACGGCGAGTTGACCAGACGGAGGATGAGCTCGGCGACCGGTACCGCGACCGCGGCGCCGACCAGCGTCACCAGGCCGCACTCGGCCAGGATCTGCGCCGCGACTCGGCTGCGGCGCCATCCGATCGCGCGCAACACGGCGAGCTCCTGTGTCCGTTCGCTCACGGAGACGTGGAGCACGTTGGAGACGCCGAGTGCGGCGATCAGCAGCGCCAGTACGGCGAGGAAGCGGGCGAAGCGCTCGACCATCACCAGCTGACCGTAGTTCTCCACCCAGTCGTCGGCGTCGGCGGCCACGACGTTCGGCACGGTTGCCTCGACCGCAGCTGCCGCCGCCTTGGGATCGGCAGCCGGCTTCAGGTCGAGAAACACGAGGCTGACGGCTTCGTGCAGGTTGAAGAGCTCCTGCGTCGTGGCGAGGTCGAGCACGCCGCCCGCGTCGACGACCCGGTCACCGCTTCGATAGACCCCCACCACGCGCAGCCGGCGGCCGCGCACGTCGATCTCCCGCCCGAGCGCGGCGCCCAGTCTCGCCGCAGCCAGCACCCCGAGGAGCATTTCATCGCGGCCGGCCCGCAGGGCTCGCCCGCGGACGACCGAGAGCTGGCCGAGCAGCGGCTCGCCGGAGTCGAGGCCGAAGAGCAGGAAGAACGGGGCGCCCACGATCCTCGCCTTGCCGAGAGCGAGCCGCGAAACACCGGCCACGCCGGGGATCGCCCCCAACTTCGTCAGGTGTTGGGTGAGCAGCACCGAGTTCCACGGCGAGGTGGAGCCGGCCTGCATCACGACGAGATCGGCGCCGAAGAGCACGGAAAGTTTCCGGAACTGGGCGAGGAAGCCGTGCGCCGACCCGACCAGGAGCATGTACGCGCACGCTGCGGCCGCCACACCGGCGAGGGTGAGGATCGTCCGGCGGGGTCGGCTCGCCAGGCTGCGAACGGCCGTGTTCACGCTACGGCCTCCCCGTCGATCCGGCCGCACTACGCCGCCGATCGCGCCGATCGGGTACCCGGATCGTGGCGTCGGCTGGAGGCTTCATGGTCTCCTACACTCCGCGCAGGGCGGCGGCCGGGCGGATGCGGGCGGCCCGGACCAGCGGCGCCGCCGTCCCGAGAAGGCCCGCGACGGACGAGATCGCGGCGGCCTCGGCGGCCAGGCCGAAGGACACGCGGGGCGGCAGGAACGTGGCGGTGAACGTCGATCCGACCGGGCCCGATCGCGCGACGGCGAGCAGCACGCCGGAAGCGACGAACGCGATCGCCACGCCGAGTACGATCACCAGGACGCTCTCGGTCAGAACGAGCGCCGCGACCCGCCGGCGCGTCCACCCGATGGCGCGCAGGACGGCGAGTTCGGTCGCCCTCTCGGCGATCGACATGTGCAACACGTTTGAGACGCCGAGCGCCGCGATCAGCACCGCGAGGCCGGCGAGGAACCGCGCGAAAGCGTCGATGAGCTCGAACTGGCCGTAGCTCTCGCCCCAGACCCGGGCGGGCGTGATGTCGAGCCCGGGTCGCGTCCCGGCCAGCTCCCGCACCACGTCGGTTGGCCTGACCTCGCCCGTGAGGTCGAGGAACACGAGGTTGACGCCGTCGCGGAGGTTGAAGAGGCGCTGGGTGAGGCCGAGGTCGAGGATGCCGCCGGCGTCGAGGACAGCGTGACCGGTCCGGTAGACCCCTGAAACCGTCAGCCGGCGGCCGCGCACGTCCAACGTCTGCGTGGCGCCCGTCCGCAACCTCGCCGCGGCCTGTTCGCCGAGCAACACCTCGTCGGCGCCCGGGCGCGGCCGGCGACCGGCGACGACGGGGATCCGGCCGAGGAGCCGCTCGGCGGGGTCGACGCCGAAGACGAGGAAGTAGGGCGTTCCGATCAGCCTGGTCTTGCCGAGACCGATGCGCGAGGCGTAGGCGACGCCTCGCACCGCCCGCATCGCGCTGACATCCGCGTCCGAGAGCTGGGAACCCCAGGGCGAGGTCGCGCCGGCCTGCTGGACGACGAGGTCGGTCCCGAAGAACGTGGTGACGGCGTGGAAGTGGCGCAGCAACTCCGCCGCCGAGCCGACGAGCAGCATGTAGGCGCAGGCCCCGATCGCCACCCCGGCCGCCGTGAGCACGGTGCGGCGCGGATGCCGCCGCAGGCCGACGAGCGCCAGCCACATGCTACGTGGCCTCGCCGCGCAGCCGATCGCCTCTTCCGCGGTCGCCGGGGTACGCCGCGGTCTCGGGATGCGCTCGGGGGGCGACGGCGTGTACCCGCTCGAGCGCGTCCCGCCACCGGCGCGGCAGCGCCCGCGAGAGCAGCCCGCCGGCCAGGTTCGCCATGAGGTCCTGCATGTTGTTGTCGTACGCCCCGACCCCGGCTTCGGGGAAGGTGCGGACGACGAGGTACTCGAGGATCTCCCAGATCGCGCCGCCCCCGAGGACGACGAGCACGATGACGGTCCCCTGCAGCCGCCGCGGCCGTGCGCCGAACGCGTTGAGGATCGCGCCGACGCAAAGCGCGGCGATGAGCGAGCAGCCCAGGTGAACGTACTTGTCGAATCGGATCGAGAGCAGCACGCAGTCGTACAGGCGGGTGCCGTCCGCGGTGACGATCCCGGCGCCGATGGCGACGACGAGCCCGACCTCCACCATGGCGAGCAGCGCCGGGCGCCAGACGAACCGGCGCAGGCTGACCCAGGTCAGCGCCAGCAGCACGGCGATGACGCTGGCGTAGAAGAAGAACTCGGCCTGCGCGGGCTCGCCGCGGTAGAACGCGAGCCGTTTGCGCTGGACGGACCACGCCATCCAGGCCCAGAGCGAGAAGTTAACCGCTGCGAGGACGTCGAACCGCCGGACTCGCACGCTCAGCTTCCCCCGACTCGGCATACCGCGCCGGGAGATCGCCCGGTCCGGCCGGGCCAGCGGCCCGCCGGTCGGCGAGCGCCGCCGGGGCCGCCGCCCCCGGAAGGCGTCACGGCCAGCACGGCTGCGCCGTGTTGAGCGACAGCGTGCCCGGCTTGGTGTACGCCGGGCTCGAGCACGCCACGCCGCCGGAGCTGTCGTAGACCGTGACGGTGAAGGTGCTCGTGCCGCTGTACGACTGGCCGCTGTTCGAGCTGGTCCCCTGGAAGATCCCCTCGTAGACGTGCGTGCGGTCGCCCGGGTACGTGCTCCTGAAGTAGAGCCGGACGGATGTTGCCGTCTTGGTGCCGGTGACGCGGTGCTGCCGGAGGCCGCCGGTCCCCCCGCACTTCGGGTTGACGGCGAGGTGATCGCCCTCCGCGGCGAGCGAGATCTTGTTCGAGTACGACTGCGGGGTCCCGTCGCACTTGAGCAGCGTGCCCTCGAACTGGTACGGGGAGTAGCCGGTGCCGTTGTAGCCGTACGATCCGTCGCAGGCCGGGGTGAACGTGATGGTCCTCGTGTCGCTCCCGCGGTGCACGGTCACGGTCCCGCTGACCGGGTATCTCGGGCAGGCATTGGTGTCCACGTGAACGGTGCCGGTCACCGTCGTCGTGCCTACCGGTGTCGTGCCGCTGCCGTTGATCGTCAGGTTGCCCACGACCTTCTTGGCGGCGCTGACGTTCACGTCGAGCGCGCCGGTGACCGTTTGCACGGTGGAGTAGCCGCCGTTCTTGGTGAAGTTGTTGAAGGTCAGGGCGTAGTTTCCCGTGACCCGGCTCGTGGTTGCGTTGACGCCGGACGTCGTGGCCGTGATCGAGCCCGTCAGCACCGTGCCGTCGTCGAGGGTGTAGCCGGCGCCGAAGTCGACCTTCCCGCCGCCGGTGACGCGTGTGACCAGGGTGGGGTACCGGTTGATGGCGTCGGTGACGATGGCGTCGATGCCCGAGGTCTGCACCTCGGAGATGATCTGCTCGATCGTCGGCTTGCCGCCGGTGCCCGCGTTGCCCAGGACCGTCATGATGTCGTCGATCGTCTCGATCGTCCCGAGCGGCTGGGTGCCTGTCGTCGGAGGGGTGGTTGGGGTCGGTGTCGGGGTCGGGTTGGTGGTGGAGCCGGCAAGACGTTGGGCGGGGACACAGACGGGGTCGCCGGTGCGGTTGTCGATGACCGAGGCGTAGGCGATGAAGGTGGCGCCGGGGGTGGTGGTGCGGACGATGGCGTAGCCGTCGGCGACGGTGGCGGAGGTGGCGCGCTCGAAGATCTTGTCGATCTGCTTGTACTCGTAGGGCCGCAAGGAGTCGTTCACCGTGCCGAGCTTGACGCCGTCGGCGCGGTAGAGGTCGGTGACGACGGCGATGGTGGCGGCGCAGGTGTTGACGTAGCCGAGGTTGGTCCGGTAGTCGAGCTTGGAGTTGGGGTCGCGGTGGGCGAGCTGGATGAGGCGGCCCTCCTGGCCGGTGGCGATGGCCTGGTCGGAGGTGAAGCCGGGGACGAACTGGCCGAAGGTGGAGCCGGCGGGGAGGTTCATGGGGTTGCCGCTGCCGAGGGCGTTGTAGGTCCGGCTGGTGACGAGGATGGAGCCGGAGGTCGGGGTGATGCGGAAGGCGGCGGCGCCGTTGAAGTGGAAGACGGCGTCGACGACGTCGGCGTAGCGGGCGGAGCGGCCGGGTTCGAGGGAGAACGACTGGGCGAGGGGCGAGGAGTTGTCGGCGTCGCGCTTGAGCAGGGCGATGGTGTAGCCGGCCATGGTCGCGCCCGGGTTGTGGACCTCGAGATCCGTGCGCCAGTTGGTGCCCAGCGCCCCCGTCGAGTGCGCCCCGGTGGGGAGGTAGGAGGCCGGACCCGCGGCGACCGCGGCCGAGCGGGCCGGGACCGTGCGGCCGCGGAGCGGGAAGACGCCTGCCGCGGTGACGGTGCCGGGCGCCCGCCCCGTGCTCGCTTTGACGTTGGACGGCGGGGCGAAGAGGATCGAGGTCCAGGTCCAGTTGGCGGAGCATTCGGCATCCCCACGGTCGGCGAGGTTGATCTTGTGATTCGGATCGACCACCACTCGCACGGCGTGCTGGCCGGGGGCGATGTCGTGGTTGGTGTCGGTGATTGTCAACTGGATGTAGTAGTTGCTCTCCAGACCCGTGCTGTTGGCCCAGTTCCAGGTGCCCCTGGGAACCCCGTCGACGATAGACCGCCAGTTCGACCGGGCCGGTGAACGTCGTGGCGCCGTAGTTCGCGAGGGCGACGAAGGTGTTGGCGTCGTAGTAGATCGAGAGGAAGGGCGTGATCGACGGGTCCCAGCCGCCCTGGTAGTGGCAGACGACGCACGCGGGCCAGCCGGTCGGGACGTACAGGCGGAGGTCGGCGCTCCCGGACGGCGGCTGCGTCGGCGGCGGGGTGGTCGGTGTCGGGGTCGGGTTGGTGGTGGAGCCGGCGAGGCGTTGGGCGGGGACACAGACCGGGTCGCCGGTGCGGTTGTCGATGACCGAGGCGTAGGCGATGAAGGTGGCGCCTGGGGTGGTGGTGCGGACGATGGCGTAGCCGTCGGCGACGGTGGCGGAGGTGGCGCGCTCGAAGATCTTGTCGATCTGCTTGTACTCGTAGGGCCGCAAGGAGTCGTTCACCGTGCCGAGCTTGACGCCGTCGGCGCGGTAGAGGTCGGTGACGACGGCGATGGTGGCGGCGCAGGTGTTGACGTAGCCGAGGTTGGTCCGGTAGTCGAGCTTGGAGTTGGGGTCGCGGTGGGCGAGCTGGATGAGGCGGCCCTCCTGGCCGGTGGCGATGGCCTGGTCGGAGGTGAAGCCGGGGACGAACTGGCCGAAGGTGGAGCCGGCGGGGAGGTTCATGGGGTTGCCGCTGCCGAGGGCGTTGTAGGTCCGGCTGGTGACGAGGATGGAGCCGGAGGTCGGGGTGATGCGGAAGGCGGCGGCGCCGTTGAAGTGGAAGACGGCGTCGACGACGTCGGCGTAGCGGGCGGAGCGGCCGGGTTCGAGGGAGAACGACTGGGCGAGGGGCGAGGAGTTGTCGGCGTCGCGCTTGAGCAGGGCGATGGTGTAGCCGGCCATGGTCGCGCCCGGGTTGTGGACCTCGAGGTCGGTGCGCCAGTTGGTGCCCAGCGCCCCCGTCGAGTGCGCCCCGGTGGGAATCGCGTAGAACGTCGGCGCCGCCGCCAGCGACCCTGCCGCGTCAAGAGTTGACGCAGGACCGGTCCCGAGCGGCGCCGTCGACTCGCTGCCGGCACGGGCGAAGTAGAGGGCGAGAAGCGCCGCGACGATCACGAGCGTTGGTGTCAAGCGTCCGGCCTGGAGGTGCCTGATGCTCCTGAGCGTCACTTTCGCCTCCCTGTCTCATTCCGATTGGTTGTCGGCCTGTGGCTCATGGCAAAGAAGGACATCGATCTTGAGGATATCTCATGTCTACCGCGTTCAGCAATGCGCACAAATATGCGACTTCCTTGGTACCTGGTACCCCAAAATTGCATTTTATTTGGTACCTGGTACCACAAAATTGCATTTTTCGAAGGTCAGCTGGCTTTGCGGGCGGCGGGGGCGGCGCCGAGGACGCGCTGGAGGTACTGGCCGGTGTAGCTCGCGCGGGATTGGGCGACCTGCTCGGGGGTGCCGACCGCGACCACCTCGCCGCCGGCGTCGCCGCCCTCGGGGCCGAGGTCGATCACCCAGTCGGCGGTCTTGATGACGTCGAGGTGGTGCTCGATCACGACCACGGTGTTGCCGCGCTCGACGAGGGTGTGCAGCACGGCGAGCAGCTTCTTGGTGTCGTCGAAGTGGAGCCCGGTGGTGGGCTCGTCCAGGATGTACAGCGTGGAGCCGGTGGCGCGGCGGGCGAGCTCGCGGGAGAGCTTGATGCGCTGCGCCTCGCCGCCCGAGAGGGTCGTCGCGGACTGGCCGAGCGTGATGTAGCCGAGGCCGACGGCGATGATCGTGTCGAGGACGCGGGCGATCTTCGGGTGCGCCGAGAAGAGCTCGCGGGCCTGCTCGACGGTGAGGGCGAGCACCTCGGCGATGTTGAGGCCCTTGTAGCGGACCTCGAGCGTCTCCCGCCCGTACCGCTCCCCCTTGCACACCTCGCACGTGACGTACACGTCGGGGAGGAAGTGCATCTCGATCTTGATCTGCCCGTCCCCGCCGCACGCCTCGCACCGCCCGCCGCGGACGTTGAACGAGAAGCGGCCGGGCTTGTAGCCGCGCGCGCGCGCCTCGACGGTCATCGCGAACAGCTCGCGGATGGGGTCGAACACCTTGGTGTACGTCGCCGGGTTGGAGCGCGGGGTGCGCCCGATCGGCGCCTGGTCGATGTCGACCACCTTGTCGATGAACGCGATCCCCTCGACCCGGGCGTGCGTCCCCGGACGTTCCACGGCGCGGTAGAGCGACCGCGCGCACGCCTTGTAGAGGATCTCGTTGACGAGCGTCGACTTCCCGGAGCCGGAGACCCCGGTCACGCAGACGAACGTCCCGAGCGGGAACGCGACGTCGATCCCCTTGAGGTTGTGCTCGCGCGCGCCGCGCACGACGAGCTGCTTGCCGCTCCCGCGCTGGCGTTGGGCGGGCACGTCGATCGTCAGCTTCCCGGCGAGGTAGCGCCCGGTCAGCGAGCGCGGCGTCGCGATGACCTTCGCCGGCGTGCCCTCGGCCACCACCTCGCCGCCGTGCACGCCGGCGCCCGGGCCGAGGTCCACGATCCAGTCCGCCTCGCGCATCGTCTCCTCGTCGTGCTCGACGACGAGGACGGTGTTGCCGAGATCGCGCATCCCCCGCAGGGTTTCGAGCAGCTTGCGGTTGTCCCGCTGGTGCAAGCCGATCGACGGCTCGTCGAGGACGTACAGCACGCCCATCAGCTTGGAGCCGATCTGGGTGGCGAGCCGGATGCGCTGGGACTCCCCGCCGGAGAGCGTCCCCGACGCGCGGTCGAGCGTGAGGTAGTCGAGGCCGACGGCCGCCATGAAACCCAGACGGTCTGCGATCTCCTTGAGGATCTTGGCCGCGATCGTCTGCTCCCTCGGCGTGAGGACGAGCGCCGCGAACCAGCGCAGCGCGTCCTTGACCGGGAGCTGGACGACGTCGTGGATCGTCGCATCGCCGACCCGGACGGCGAGCGCCTCGCGCCGCAGCCGTTTGCCGCCACACGCGGCGCACGGGCGCATCGACATGAAGCGCTCGATCTCCGTGCGCGTCTCCGCCGAGTTGGTCTCGCGATGGCGGCGCTCCAGGCTGTGCACCAGCCCCTCGAACGGCGCCCGGTACTCCCAGCGCGAGCGCTTGCCGACGAACGCGAACTCGAGCTCGCGCTCGCCCGTCCCGAACAGCACCGCCTGCCGCGCCTTCTCGGGCAGCATCCGCCACGGCTTGCGCAGCGAGAAGTTCATCGCCTCCGCGAGGATCTGCAGCTGGCGCCAGCGAAACGACCTCCGGCCTTCCTGCACCCCGGCGACGGCGCCCGCCGCGATGGAGCGCTCGGGGTCCGCGACGAGCTTGTCGGGGTCGATCTCCTGGACGACGCCGAGCCCCATGCACGTCGGGCACGCCCCCTGCGGCGAGTTGAACGAGAACAGCCGCGGCGAGAGCTCGGCGAGGGCGAACCCGCAGTTGGGGCAGGAGTGGCGCGAGGCGAGGACGAACTCCTCCTCCCCGGCCGGCGCGATGCGCACCACCCCGTCGCCGACCTTGAGCGCGGTCTCGAGCGAGTCGTTGAGACGATTGCCGAGGTCGGGCCGCACCTCGAGGCGGTCGATCACCACCTCGACGGTGTGCTTGCGCTTCTTGTCGAGGTCCGGAGGGTTGGCGGCGTCGATGAGCGCGCCGTCCACCCGCGCCCGCACGAACCCCTCGCGCACCATCTGGTCGAAGAGCTTCCGGTGCTCGCCCTTGCGGTTTTCGGCGAGCGGCGCCAGCAGCATGAAGCGCGTCCCGTCGGGCAGCGCCAGGATGCGGTCGACCATCTGCTGCGTGGTCTGCCCCTGGATCGGGATGCCGCAGTCGGGGCAGAACGCCTGGCCGATCGACGCGAACAGCAGGCGGAGGTAGTCGTAGATCTCCGTCACCGTGGCGACGGTCGAGCGCGGGTTCTTGGAGGTCGTCTTCTGCTCGATCGAGATGGCGGGGGACAGCCCGTCGATGGTGTCCACGTCGGGCTTGTCCATCTGCTCCAGGAACTGCCGCGCGTACGCGGAGAGCGACTCGACGTAGCGGCGTTGCCCTTCGGCGAACAGCGTGTCGAAGGCGAGCGTGGACTTGCCCGATCCCGACACCCCGGTGATCACGACGAGCCTGTTGCGGGGGATGTCCAGGTCGATGTTCTTGAGGTTGTGCTCGCGCGCTCCGCGAATCGCGATCGTCTCTCGCATCGTGCTCTCAAACCCCGCGTCCTGCGGGGCTGTTCCCCGGCCCCGCCGCCGCTCCGGCGCGGCCGGAACTCTCTATTCTAGCTTCGGTCGCAGGCGGCGGGAAGGGGACGGGAGGCGGGTCGGGCGACGCCCGAGCCTCACGGCGCCATGGTCACGCGATCGCGGCCCGCCTGCTTGCTCTCGTACATCGCGGCGTCGGCGCGCTTCACGACCGAGGCCGGGTCGTCGCCGGCGCGCACGAGGGCCGCGCCGACCGAGATCGTCACGGCGATCGCACCGTCCGCGGCCGGGACGCCGGCGTTGGCCACCAGCACGCGGAACCGCTCGGCCAGCGCCCGCAGCTTCGGCACGTCCACGTTGGTGACGAGGACGAGGAACTCCTCGCCGCCCCAGCGGCCGACCAGGTCGAACGACCGCGAGTTGCCGGCGAGCGTCTTCGCCACCGCCGTCAGCACGCGGTCGCCGACGTCGTGGCCGTGGCGGTCATTGACCGCCTTGAAGCGGTCGATGTCCGCGAAGATCACCCCGAACGGCCAGCCGTAGCGGGTCATCTCCTCGACCTTGGCGCGCAGCGTGATCTCGGTGAACGCCCGGTTGGCGACGCCGGTCAGCGAGTCCACATAGGCGATCGCCTGGAGCTCCTCCACACGCTGGAGCGCCGCGAGCGCGGTCGCGTTGTCGGTGAAGGCCTCGACGGCGCCCGTGATCCGCCCGCCCTCGTCCCGGATGGGCGCGACCCTTACCTGGACCGGGACGCGGTGCCCGTCCTTGTGGTGGAGGAACACCTCGGCCTCGTGGATCTCGCCGTCGTCGAGACTGGCCTGCAGCGGGCAGCCGTCCGTGCAGAGACACCGGCCCTGGCCGTCGACGTGGACCAGGATCTCGTCCGAGCACCGCGAGCCGACGACCTCGCCGGCCCCGTAGCCCGAGATGCGCTCCGCGCCCTTGTTCCAGTAGGTGATGCGCCGCTCGCCGTCGACGAAGTACACGCCGTCGAGGAGGTTGTCGAGCAGCTCGCGGTAGAACTCCGGCGACGCGGCCATGGTTGAGTCCCCCATCCGGCGATTGTACTGGTCGCCAGGCTCCGAATGCCGGCCTAGGGTCTCGGCCCGACGACGACCCTCAGCCCGGTGTACGCGGGCGCGGGCGTGGCCGGCCCACGGGGGTCGGCGGCGAGGTCCGCGCTCGGCCCGACCGGGACGCCTGCGCCGTCCCTGCCCTCCGCCCACTCGGCGGCGTTGCCGTCGAGGTCGAACACCGGATCGTCGCCGGCGCCGGGGCACGACCCTACGGGCAGCAGCAGCGGCGCCGCGGAGGCGAGCGCCTTCACCGCACCGAGGACGCGCGCCCGGTCCTCGGGGTTCGGGGCGTACCCCGCCCAGCGGTCGAGCGTGTTGCCGCCGGTCCCGGCAGCCCCGGCGAGCGAGCGCGCCTCCTCATCGGTCGGCAGCCGGAACGGCGTCCGGGTGCGGGCGGCCAGCCACGCCGCGTACGAGCGGGCGCGCTCGAACCCGACGCCGGTCATGGGCAGGTCCGCACTGGCCGCATCGAAGGCGACCTTCGGGTCGAACGCGGCGAACTGGGCCCGCGTCACCTCGAAGCGCCCGACCTCGATCCCCCGGAAGCGCACGGTCTCCGGCGCCAGCACGCCGCCGAGCTCGCGCCCGAACGCGCCGCCCGCGCGGGCCGCCTTCGCCCGCTGCAGGAGCGCCATCAGCGGCGAGCCGTCCTTCACGGCGCTCGTCGCCGGGAGCCGGCTTGCCGAACAGGTAGCGGTCGAACCACGCCAGGTCCTCCTCGACCTTGCGGCGCTGATGGGCGATCGTGCGCAGCGAGTGCGGCTCCCCCGGGAAGGTGAGGAACCGCACCGGCGCCTTGCCGATCTGCTGCAGCGCGCGGAACAGCGACCACGACTCGTGCGGCGGCACGTTGCGGTCCTCGGTGCCGGTGTAGACGATCGTCGGCGTCGTGACGCCGGTGAGCTTGAAGAAGGGCGACTTCTCCATGTAGACCTGCGGCACCTCCCACGGGGCGCCGCCGAAGTAGTAGTTGTCGAACGAGGCGCCGAAGTCCACGTTCGCCCAGTCGGAGAACCACTCGACGTCGGCCGCGCCGATCGAGGCGGCCTTGTAGCGGGTGGTCGTCGTGATCAGCGCCGCGGTCAGGATCGCGCCGTTGCTCCAGCCCGCGGATGCCAGGCGCTCGGGGTCCGCGAGACCCCGGCGCACGACCTCGTCCACGCCGGTCTCGATGTCCGGGACCTCGAGCTCGTAGTAGTGCCCTGCGATCGACTCGACCCACTCGAGGCCGTAGTCCGAGCTGCCGTGGTAGTTGACCTGGAGCACGAACGCCCCGCGCTGTCGCCAGAGGAGGATCGGGTACGCCCAGCTTTCCTCCCAGGCGTCGTGATCGGCGCCCGCGGGCCCGCCGTGGATCGCGAGGACGAGCGGCCGCCGCTCGCCCTCGTGCCAGTCGAGCGGGTAGTGCAGCAGCCCCTCGACCTCGTCGCCGCGCGCGCCCTTCCAGCGGACCACCTCGACGCGGCCGGTAGGCTTGCCGTGCCAGCCCCGGTTCAGATCGGTGAGCTTCTTCTCGTCAACGATGCGCGCCCCGTCGAGGCGCGCGCCGTACCACTGCGGCGGCTCGGTGGCCGTGGAGCGGAGGTAGACCAGGGTCGTGCCGTCGCGACCGAGCTCGAACCCCTGGGTCGCCCGGACGTGGACGCCCGTCAGGTCGGTCCGCGTCCAACCCTTCGCCGTGCGCGTGAGCCGTGCCGGCCGGAAGCGCACGCCGTCGGCGAGCAGCGCGATCACGCCGTCGGGGGTCGGCGCGTAGGCGTGGGCGAGCCCGCGCGGCCAACCGAGGTCGACCCTCTCGGTCTTCAGGGCGGCGAGGTCGAAGAAGTACAGCTCGGCGATCGTTGCGGTGCGGTATCGGGGGTGGCTGCTGTACGGGTTGACGAAGTAGAACCCCTTGCCGTCCCAGGCCCAGCGCACGGCCTGGGGCAGGAGCGTGCCGTCCGCGAACAGGCGCTTCCGCTCGCCGGTCGCGAGATCGACGATGAACGTCTGCGGCGGCACCCGCTGGTCGTACTCCCACGACAGGCTCTGCTGCGCCGTGACCACCGCGAGTTTGCCGTCGGGAGCGACCGCGAGCGCGTCGATCCGGTCCCGGTTGGTGGTGAGCCTCTCGGGTGCGCCTCCCTCGAGCTTGACGCGGAACAGGCGGACCGGCGGCTCGTTCTCGGCGTCGTCCACCACCGTGGCGTCGTCCTTGCGCTGCTTGCGCTCGCGCTCCCACTCGGAAGGCGACTCCTGCGCGGCGACGACCATCGTGGCGGGTCCGGTCCAGCCGAAGTGCGCCACGTCGCGGTCGAAGCGGGTGACGGGGAACGCCTCGCCGCCGGCGACCGGGATCGCCCAGAGCTGGGTCTTGCCGAGCTCGTCATCCTTGGCGCCGGCGAGTTTCCTGGTCGAGAGGAAGGCGATGTGCGTGCCGTCGGGTGAGAGGGCGGGGGCGGCGACCATGTCGTTGCCGCGGGTCATGGCCCACGAGGCCCCGTCCGCCAGACGCGTGAGCCAGAGGTTGGAGACGCGCTTCTCCTCCCCGTCGACTTTCTCGACCGAGGTTCGCACCCAGACCGCCAGCTTGCCGTCCGGGGCGAGCGCCCACGACGAGGCGGACTCGGCGAGCAGGAGGTCGTCGACCGTCCAGGCCCTGGGGTCGGTTACGGCCGCGGGCGTTGTCGCCGCGAGCAGCAGGGTCGCGACGGCGAGGACGAGCGAACCGGTCCGGCGGTGGGTGTTCATTTCGTGCGCCTCCTTGTCGCGGCCGGCCGGGAGAAGGGATTCCGGCGGCCGGTGCGTATCGCGGGAGGTTAGCAAAGGTCAGGCGCGGGTCCGAGGCCGGGCCGGCGCCGCTCCGTCTAGGTGCGGCGCAGGATGTTCGCGAACTCGCTCGAGTCGTTGTCGTCCTTGCCGCCGACAGGCGTCCCGCAGACCGAGCAGCGGTACTCGTACTTGTTGCCGGTCGGGAGGACGAGGAGGAGGTGCGACCGCACGGGTCGTGCCGCACGGCAACGCGGGCAGAAGAGCTCGGACGCCTCGAACTGGTCGAATTGGGGTTGTTTGCCCATCCCGTCCAGCGTCGCGCGCCCCGGCGTTCCCGTCAAGACCCCGACGTCGCCGCCCCTACGCAAGGGTCGGCTCCGCCGCGCGGAGGGTCCTGGAGACGTTGACGAGGCCCTCCTCGCCGGACGTCAGCTCGAAGCCGCGCCGCTCGAACACGGCGAGCATCCGCGGGTTGTCCGAAGTGGTCTGGGCGACGATCGTCTTCGCGCCCCAGCCGGAGGCGATCCCGAGGCAGTAGTCGGTGAGCACGGAGCCGAGGCCCCTGTTCTGCCAGGCGTCGGTGACCAGCACCGCGTACTCGACGCTCTCGTGGTCGGGATCCGCGACCAGCCGGCCCACCCCGACGAGGCGCCGCTCGTCGTCGGCGGTCTCCGCCACGATCGCGATCTCGCGGTCGTAGTCGATGAAGCAGTAGCGGGTCGCGGCCTGGTGGGTGGACCATTGGAACATGTAGCGGAAGCGGGAGTAGATCGTCTCGCGGGAGCAGCTCGCGAGCATCGCCTTCCACGCCGGCTCGTCTTCCGGGCGGATAGGCCGCAGCACGAGGCGAGCGCCGTCGGGCAGGGAGACCGAGCGCACGTACTCGTCGGGGTACGGGCGCAGGGCGAGGTGCGCGTAGGGTTTGCCGGGGTGGGCGATGAGGGCGCGGTCCACGATGACGCGCGCGTCCAGGGCGACGACGCCGTTCGGGGTGACGAGCAGCGGGTTGACGTCGAGCTCGCGGATCTCGGGGCAGTCCGCGACCAGGTACGAGAGGCGCATGAGGACCTCGATGAGACGGTCGACGGCGACGGCCGGCCGCCCCCGGAAGCCGCGGAGGAGCGGCCAGGCGCGCAGCGACTCGAGCATCCTTCGAGCCAGACGCTCGTTCAACGGCGGCAGCCCGATGGCGCGGTCGGCGAAGACCTCCGCGGAGACGCCTCCGAGACCGGCCAGGAGCACCGCGCCGAAGACCGGGTCGGTCTTCGCGCCGAGGATCACCTCGACGCCGCCTTCGGTCGAGACCATCGGCTGCACGGTCACACCGTCGACGCGGGCGTCGGGGCGCAGCGCGCGGGCGTTCCCGACGATCCTCTCGAACGCCGCGCGCACCGCGGCGCCGTCGGCGAGTCCGAGGGCCACGCCGCCGACGTCGCTCTTGTGCGTGATGTCCGGCGAGAGGAGCTTGGCCGCCACCGGGTAGCCGATGCCCTCGGCGGCCGTGACGGCTTCGTCGGGCGTCGCGGCCGCGAGCGGACGGGTGACGGGGATCCCGTACGCCTCCAGCAGCGACTTCGAGGCGGCCTCCGAGAGCGTGTCGCCGCGTGCCGGGATGAGGGCCTCGAAGCGCGTTCGCAGCTCCGCGCGGTCGAGGGTGAACGTGACCGGGACGTCGCGGGGGGTCTCGTACAGGATCTCGAGGTTGCGCGCGTAGGCCACCAGGGTCATGAACGCCTTGACCGCGTCCTCGGGCGTCCTGTAGGACGCGACGCCGGCCCGCGTGAGGATCTGCAGGCCCTCGCGGACGCTCCTCCCGCCCAGCCACGCCGCGAGGATCGGCTTGGCCGTCGTTGCGGCGAGCGCGCCGAGTTCCGTGGCGGTGGCGCTGGGGTTGGTCATCGCCTGCGGGGTGAGGATCGCCAGCACCGCGTCCACGCCGGGATCGGCGAGCACGGCCGCGGTCGCCTTCGCGTAGCGGCGCGAGGTCGCGTCGCCCAGCACGTCGACGGGGTTGCCGTGGGACCAGGCCGGCGGGAGGACGCCGTCGAGCTTCGCCACGGTATCGGGCGAGAGCTCGGCGAGGACCCCGTCGCGTGCGATGAGCGCGTCGGTGGCCATGACCCCGGGGCCGCCGGCGTTGGTGACGATGGCGAGGCGGGGGCCGGCCGGCGCGCGGTGGCGGCCCACGAGCTCGGCGCAGCTGAACACCTCGCCGATCTCGAACACCCGTGCGATCCCCGCGCGTTCGAACGCGGCCTCGTAGATCGCGTCCTCCGAGGCGAGCGCGCCCGTGTGCGATGCCGCGGCGCGGGCGGACTCCGGGAACCGGCCGGCCTTGTACGCGACGATCGGCTTGGTGCGCGCGAAGGCGCGCGCCGCGGTCATGAACCGCCGCGCGTCGCGCAGCGACTCCACGTACAGGATCATCGATTCCGTCCGCTCGTCCTCGCCGAAATAGTCGATGAGGTCGCCGAAATCGACGTCCAGCATGTTCCCGATCGAGACGAAGTGCGAGAAGCCGATGCCCTGCTCGAGCGCCCAATCGAGCACCGACGTGCACAGCGCTCCCGACTGCGAGATGAAAGCCACCGACCCGGGCTTGGGCATCCCGAGCGCGAAGGTGGCGTTGAGGTCGAGCGCCGGCACGATGACGCCGAGGCAGTTCGGCCCGATGATGCGCATCCCCTCGAAGCGGCGAGCCTCGGCGAGCACGAGCTCCTCGAGCGCCGCCCCGGCCGGGCCGGTCTCCCGGAAGCCGGCCGAGACGATGACCACGCCCAGGATGCCCGCCTCGCCGCAGTCCCGGACGACCCCGGGCACCTCGCCGGCCGGGGAGCACACGACCGCGAGGTCGGGCGTGTGAGGGACCTCGCGCACCGACGGGTAGCAGGACACGCCCGCCACCGCCTCCGCGACCGGGTTCACCGGGTAGACGACCCCCCGGAAGCCCGAGCCCACCAGGTTTCGCAGGACCGTGCCCGAGACGCTCTTCGGGTTCTCCGACACGCCCACGACCGCGATCCGCTGAGGCTTGAAGATCCGGTCCAGCCTGTGAACGTCCACGGCACCTCCCGCTCGGCCATGGTAGCCCGCCCGGGACGTGCCGGCGCGGTGCGCAGTCAGGCCGGGCGCACGGCCCCGGAAGGCCGTCCCGCGGCTCGCGAAACCTCCGATCCGGGCGGTCGTATACCTCACGAGATGGACGTGTCCCCGGCCGAAGACCAGGAGGAGGCAACGTGCGCAATCGAACCCGTGTCCTGTTTGTGACCCTGACGCTGCTCGTATCGGCGGCCTGGTGCGCCGCCGAGAACACCGCCCCGGCCTACCTGCGGTACCCGGACGTCAACGGCGACAGAATCGTGTTCGCCGCGGAGGGCGACCTCTGGGTCGCGCCCGACGCGGGCGGCGTCGCGCGCCGCCTCACGACCCATCCCGGGACCGAGTACTTCCCGCGCTTCTCGCCGGACGGGAAGTGGATCGCCTTCACCGGGGAGTACGACGGCAACCAGGACGTCTTCGTGATCCCGGCCGTTGGCGGCGAGCCGAAGAGGCTCACCTGGCACCCCGGCCCCGATCAGGTCGTCGGCTGGACCCCGGACGGCAAGAGCGTGCTCTTCCGCAGCCGGGCCGAGAACCCGCAGGCGTGGGAGCTGTTCGCGGTGGGCCTGGACGGCTCCGACCCCGAGAAGCTGCCGATCGGATGGGCGGCGCGGATCGACGTCGACCCCGACTCGGGGATGTGGGCGTTCAACCGGGTCACCTCCGAGGGGCGGACCTGGAAGCGGTACCGCGGCGGCATGGCCAGCGACATCTGGGTCGGCCGCCCCGATCGCGCCGACTTCAGGAAGGTGAGCGACGTGGCGGCCGCACAGGAGTTCCCCATGTGGCACGGCGGGAGGATCTACTTCCTGTGCGACGAGGGCGGCACCGGCAACATCTGGTCGATGAAGCCCGACGGGACCGACCGCAGGCGCCACACCGACTTCAAGGCGTGGGACGCGCGCTGGCCGGCGATGAGCCGCGACGGGCGCATCGCCTTCACGCTCGGCGGTGACGTCGAGCTGTTCAGCACCTCCGACAACTCGGTCCACAAGGTGAACGTCGAGCTCCCGAGCGACCGGGTCCTCACCCGGGAGCGCTTCCCGGAAGCCGGCCGGACGCTGACCTCGGGCGACATCGCGCCGAAGGGCGACCGGATCGCGATCGTGACGCGCGGCGAGATCTTCACGATTCCGGTCAAGGACGGGCCGACGATGCCGGTCACCAAGGGCTCGGGCGCCCGCGAGAGCTGGGCTGCCTTCTCCCCCGACGGCAAGCGTCTGGTGTACGTCACGGACGCGCCGCACGAGGAGGAGATCCGGACGATCGACGCCTGGGGGCGGGGCGAGCCAAAGGTCGTGGTGCCGGCCGGCAAGAGCGGCTACCTCTACGCGCCGGTGTGGTCGCCCGACGGCAAGCTCATCGCCTACTCGGACCAGACCCAGACGCTGTACGTGGTGGCGGCGGAGGGCGGCGCGCCCAAAGTCGTCGATCACAGCGACCAGGCGGCGATCCGCGACTACACGTGGAGCCCGGACGGACGCTGGCTCGCCTACTCGAAGGCCGCACGCACCGACTACACCTCGATCTGCATCTACGACACCCGCGACGGACAGGTCCACCGGGTCAGCGGGGCGTTCACCAACGACTACTCGCCGGCGTGGGACCCGCAGGGGCGCTACCTCTACTTCCTCTCCAACCGCGCCACCAACCCGGTGCTCGACTCGGTCGACGCCAACGTGATCGAGGCGAAGAACACCCAGCCGTACATGTTCCTCCTGCGCAAGGACGTGGCGAACCCGTTCGCGGCCACCAAGGGGATGCCGGACGAGGAGAAGAAGGCCGAAGGAGAGAAGGGGAAGGCCGACGAGAAGAGCGGCGAGGCCAAGAAGCCGGACGGCAAGGACGCCGCCAAGGACGACAAGGGCGAGAAGCCCCCGGCGCCGGTGGGGATCGACTTCGACGGCCTTGCGGAGCGCTACCTCGAGCTGCCCAACGTGGACCGCGGGCGCTACTCCAACCTCGGCGCCACCGGGAAGTTCGTCTACTTTCTCGCGGGGCCGATCAAGGGAATGGACGAGCAGCCGGCGCTTTTCCAGGAACCCGAGCCGGACGCCACGCTCTACGGCTACGATCTCGACAAGAAGAAGCTCAAGCCGTTCACCGAGGGTGTCTCGGCGTTCGCCGTCGCCCTCAAGGCCGACAAGCTCGCCGTGATGAAGAAGCGCGGCGACATCTTCGTGTTCGACGCCGGCGCCGCGGCGGGCGATGCAGGCGAGGCCAAGGTCTCGCTCGGCGGCGTGGTGGTGGAGCTCGATCCGCGGGAGGAGTGGGCGCAGATCTTCTGGGAGGCGTGGCGGCAGGAGCGCGACTTCTACTGGGACGCCGGCATGGGCGGTCTCGACTGGAAGGCGATCGGCGAGCACTACGCGACGCTGCTCCCGCGGATCGCCAACCGCTCGGACCTCGGCGACCTGATCGGCGAGCTGATCGGGGAGCTGAACACATCGCACACCTACGTGTTCGGGGGCGATCCGGGAGTGCGCGTCCCGCACGTCTCGACCGGCCTCCTCGGCGCGGACTTCAGGCGCGACGGCGATGCCTACAAGGTGGTGCGGATCTACCGCGGCGACCCGGCCGACAACGTGCGCTCCCCGCTCGACGAGCCCGGTGTGAACGTCCCGGAGGGCGGCTACATCCTGGCCGTCAACCACCGGCCCTTCCCGAAGGCAAGGCCGTTCGTCGCGGCGTTCGAGGACCTCGCCGACAAGGACGTGGTGCTCACCGTCAACTCGAAGCCGGGACCGGAGGGCGCCCGCGACGTCGTCGTGAAGCCGCTCGGGGACGACAGCGGGCTGCGCTACGCGGACTGGGTACGCGGCAACCGCGAGTACGTGGCGGCGAAGACCGGCGGGAAGATCGGCTACCTCCACCTCACGGACATGCAGGCCGCCGGGATGACCGAGTTCAACACCTGGTACTACCCGCAGCTCGACAAGGAGGGGATGGTCGTCGACGTCCGATGGAATCACGGCGGCTTCGTCTCCGAGATCATCCTGGAGCGCCTGCGCCGCCGGATCGACGCCTTCGGCCGGTCCCGGGGCGGCAGCATCAACACCTACCCGTTCCGCACCCTCAACGGCCCGTTCGTCGTGGTCACCAACCAGTTCGCCGGCTCCGACGGCGACATCTTCCCGGCGGCCGTGCAGATCGAGAAATTGGCGCCCGTGATCGGCATGCGATCGTGGGGCGGGGTCGTCGGGATCAACGGCATCCGGCCGCTCGTCGACATGGGGCTGCTCACCGAACCGGAGGGCGCCTGGAACGACCCGAGGCACGGCTGGACGATCGAGAACCACGGCGTGGATCCGGACATCGTGGTGGAGAACCTCCCCCAGGATCTCGTCAAGGGCACGGACGCGCAGCTCGACCGCGCGATCGCCGAGGTGATGAAGCTGCACGACGCGCACCCGCCGGTCCACCCAAAGTTCGACAAGGTCAGGGGCCGTAGCCGGGACGCCTTCAAGAAAGAGGTCGCACAGCCGTAGGGCGGTCGGAAGGATCGCCCAGGACTCAGAGGCGGCGGATTCTCCCGCCGCCTCTCGCATCCGGGGCGAGCCGGCGTCCCCGTCGCGGGGAACCGCGCTAGCATTCGCTGGCGCGGGGGTCGTGCGAGATGGTCGGATCGGGCGAGATCGCAACGCGCGGGACGGGTTCGCCACGCCGGCCCGGGCTGCGGGCACGGCTTGGCTGGCGGGCGGCCTGCGCCGCGGCGTTAACGGCGGCGGCCGCGACGGCGGCGGCGGGCAACCGGCTCCCCACGGTCGCCGTGCTTTCGGCGCGGGGCGAGCTCGCCCCGGCGCGGGCCTCGGGTGCGTACGCCGACGCGTTCCGGTCGGTCGGGTATCCGGTCCGATTCGTCGAGCCCGCGCGCTGGACGGGCCGTCCCGGCGAGGTGGTCGTGGTGGCCGGCGCGGAGGCGGCGGCGCTCTCCTCCCAGGTTCGTGACCGCGTCGTGGCGTTCGTCGAGACGGGCGGCCATCTCGTGACGGCGCTCCCTTCGCCGCTCGGCCGGGCGCTCGGCGTGCGGTTCGCGGGTCGGACTATCGAGGTGCGCGGCGCGGTCGAGGCGCTGAGCCCGGCCCTGGAGATCCGCTGGCGTGCTCCGGCCGAGCTCACGCCGTTCTCCGCGCCCGCGGGCAGCCGTGTGCTCGCGTGGGCGCCTGGACGGACCGTGCCGCTCGTCGCGGCGACGGCGTACGGCCGCGGCGCCGTGTTGTACCTCGGTGTCGAGCTCGCCGACGAGGGCCTGGGCGGCGGCGGACGGCTCCCGGGCTTCCTCCGGGCGGTCGGGTCGACGTTCGGGATCGAGCCGCCGCTCGCGTCCCCCCGGCTCACGGTTTACGCGGACCTCGGCGATCACCCCGGCGCCGATCCCGAGGCGCTCGCGGCCGAGTGGTACCGGCGCGGGATCCGCGAGGTCCACCTCGGGACGTGGCAGCTGACCGGGTCCAACCACGGGTTGTTCGAGGGTGTGGTCTCGGCCTGCCACCGCGAGGGGATCCTCGTCTACGCATGGCTGGAGCTGCCGGAGGTGAGCACCGCGTTCTGGGACGCGCACCCCGAGTGGCGGGAGAAGACGGCGAGCGGGGCGGACGCACGCGTGGACTGGCGGCGGCTGATGGCCTTGTCGATTCCGGAGTGCCTGACGGCGGTGACCCGGGCGATACAGGACCTGATCGATACGTTCGACTGGGACGGCGTCGACCTCGCCGAGCTCTACTTCGAATCGCCCATGGGTCTCGAACGGCCCGACCTGTTCACGCCGATGAACAGGGTGGTGCGGAAGCGGTTCCGAACCGGGGCCGGCTTCGACCCGCAGGCGCTGTTCGACGCGAGCTCCCCGAGGTGGTGGCGGCGCGATCCGGCGTCGCTGAACGCCTTCCTGGCGTTCCGGCGCGACGAGGTCGTGCAGCTGCACGCGCGCCTGCTCGAGGCGCTCGCCGAGACCCGGCGGCGCAAGCCGTACCTCGACCTCGTCGTGACGCTCGTGGACGCCCTCTACGACACCACCATGCGCGACCGCATCGCGGTCGACACCGCCCGCATCACGGCGCTCGCGCGCGAGGTGCCGTTCGAGCTGCAGATCGAGGACCCCTACACGCTGTGGTCGCTGGGGCCGGAGCGCTACGCGGCCATCGCCGCCGACTACGCCGGGATCGTGACCCCGAGCCGGAGGCTGGCCGTCGACGTCAACGTCGTGGCGCGCGAGGGGGACGTCCGCCCGACGGCGCAGCAGACGGGCCTCGAGCTGGTCCGGCTCGTCTCGGCCGCGCGTCGCAGCTTCGCGAAGGTCTGTCTCTATTCGGAGGCGACGGTGTACGCGACGGACTGGGCGTTGCTGCCGGCCGCTCTCGCCGCCACGGCGAAGATCGAGATCGCGGGCAACGGCGGCGCGGTGGCCGACAGCGACGGCACGGTCGAGCTGCACACCGGCGCGGCCGGAGTGAGCGCGCGCCTCGACGGCCGGCCGTGGACCGCCGTCGACGGAGGGCGCGTCCTGCTCCCGCGCGGCCGGCACCGCGTGGCTTGGGACGCCGGCCCGCGGCGACCGGGGGATCTGCGTCTGATCGGCCTCAACGGCGTGCTCATCGACTGCGCCGTCGGCGACGGCGCGCTGGCCGTCCGCTACCAGTCGCCGGCGCGGGCCTCCCTGCGGGTCTCGTTCCGGCCGGGGCAGGTGACGATCGACGGGGTCGCCGGGACCGCCGAAGCGGTGAGAACGGAGGACGGGTTCACGGTGGCGGTGCCGGCGGGCGAGCACGTCGCGCGCCTCTCGCGCTGACCATAGTGTCCTGTTTCGTCTGGTTTTGTCGAGGTTTCCTCCGGATCGGCAAACTCCAGAAGCGGCGACCGCGTATATCTCTCCGAGGGCGGACTCATGGGGAGCAGCCGCCAGCAACCGACTTCATCCGCCGGCGCGTCCGGCAACGAAAGGAGACGCTATGAGGCTTGTGCAGCGTTTGGCTTGTCTGATCGT
The DNA here is from genome assembly GCA_963727275.1 of uncultured Acidobacteriota bacterium. Taxonomy (GTDB): domain Bacteria; phylum Acidobacteriota; class Thermoanaerobaculia; order Thermoanaerobaculales; family Thermoanaerobaculaceae; genus RBG-13-68-16. The sequence goes on along the minus strand of CAVSFK010000012.1, from coordinate 129,691 downwards.
CGTGGGGTTGGTGGCAGCGGGCGTGCCCGCGTTCGCCGCTGCCTGGCAGCCTCTCGGCGAGCGCATCATCGACTACCGGACCAACCCGGAGACGATCACGACCCCGGACAGCAAGGACCCGATCACCAAGATCAAGATCACGGTGAGGCAGGACGACCTCGAGATCCACAAGGTCACCGTCGTCTTCAGCGACGGGAAGACGTTCGACGTCGCGCTCAACAAGTACATCGGTCACGGCCAGAGCCGGGTCATCGACCTGCCGAGCGCGGAGACGATCCAGAAGGTCCAGTTCACCTACAGCAAGGCCTCCACGGAGCCTCGCGTCGCGGTCGTCGAGCTGTTCGGCTCCATCTAACGAGGTCCCTTCTTCGCTCCCAGCGCCGGCGGTCCCTCGCCGGCGCATTTTCTTGGTACCAGGTACCACATTTTCGCAAATTTGGTACCTGGTACCGCATTTTTGCAAAATCGAGGGAGGGGCGCCCCGATCTGGTAGACTCATGCTCAAGACACTGGAGGGAGGGCGGAGGGTGGCACGACGCCCGCGGGTCTTCGTCGACGGCGCCGCCTACCACGTGTTCTGCAGGACGGGGCGGGCCGAACCGATCTTCCGCGACCGCGCGGAGGCGCGTGAGTTCGTCGACGCGCTCTCGGAGGTCAAGCGGCAGGACGGCCTCTCGCTGCTCGCGTGGTGCCTCATGCCGGGCCACTACCATCTCGTGCTGCGGACGGGTCGGGTGCCGCTCTGGCGCAGCATGCGTCTCATCCAGGGTCGCTTCGCGAAGTCCTTCAACCGTCGCCATGGGCTGTACGGCGCGGTTTGGCAGGGCCGGTACAAGGCGAAGCTGATCACGGACGACAGGTACCTGAGGCAGGCCGTGGTGTATGTCCACCTCAACCCGTCGGCCGCAGGGCTTGCGCGGGACCCCGCGACCTACCCGTGGAGCGGCCATCGAGAGCTGATGGGCACGGGCGGCCAGGGGCTGCTCGACGTGGACGAGTCGTTGGCGGCGTTCGGAAGCGGACGCAGCGAAGGCCGTGCAACGTACCGGCAGGCTTTGAGGGGTGCCGGCGCCGCCCCGTGGCTGCAGTCGAATCCCCTCCGACTCCCCTGGTGGAGGGCGGCCGGCCCCGGGGACGAACTCGAGTTGAGCGGCGACCGGCCGAGGCTGGATGCGCTGGGGGCAACTACGCCGGAGCCAGGCGGAACGTCGGACGCGGCGACTTTCGTTGCCGAAGCGAGCGCCCTGTTGGAGATCCACGTCGACTACCTGAAGGCGCGTAACTCCGATCGCGAACGGACGCGCGCCCGCGAGGCGCTGGCGTGGCTCGCCGTCGAGCGATACGGCATCCGGATCAAGGACCTCGCGCGTGAGCTGGGGCGCACGCCGGGTGCCGCGGGCCGCTGGGTCGCGGGGGGCGCGGCGCGCTGGCAGGGCGACCCCGCGTTCCACGAGCGGGTCCAACGACTCGCAGATGCCCTCGATGCGGTTGTCGGCCCACGGCTGGCGGCGGTGGGCGACTCGATGCTGGGCCAGGGCGCCACCTTCGTCGACTGAAAAATGCAACTAATTGGTACCAGGTACCAACGAAATGTCGTCGAGGATCACGACGCCGGCGGGCGAGCGGTCGAACACGAAGCGGATGATCCGTAGCTTCGAGGGATCGAAGCGCGCCGCGCCGCTTGCGAACCCCGCCAACGGCAGATCGAAGTCCTGCAGGACCGGTTCCGTGGCCTTGCCGTAAAGGCCGGCGTCGTTGGGGAGCTTCGTGAAGCGTGAGCGCAAGGCGGGCGGGATCGCGCGGAAGCGGCTGAGCGGCACCCGCACGGCGGCACCCTTGGCGTCCGCGAGTTCCACGCTGATGTCGAGAGGCTCCTGTGCGGGACGGCCCGCTCGACTCTCCGTCGCCTCCTTGGGTCGGTCGGTGGGGCTCTTGGCGCCCGGGGCGTCGGCGCCGGGCGGCGTCTCGTCGCTCGGCGCGAGGCCGAACGCGAGGCTCGACCGGGCGCTGATGCCCCACCCCGCGCCCGTCCCCTCGGGCAGCGTGATCTCGTAGGAGGCAGGCACGGCGGTCGTGCCGGCGGCGCGGCGCCACCCGAGGACGACGACGCCGTTCTGGCGAGGTTCGCCCTTGCGGATCGGCATGTTCTGCTCCCGCCACACCGCGAGTCCGTGTCCGGCGATCGTCGCGCCAGGCAGCGTCGCGGTGGTGACGTCGACGTCCTCCTCGAAATCGGCGACGGTGCGGAAGGTGGAATCCGCGAATCGGGTCACGTAGATATCGTCGGGGAGCCAGGCCCGGGCGCGGCGCAGGTCACGGAACGCGGAACGATAGGCGCCGTTGCCCTTCAGGGCCGCCTCGAGGAACGAGCCGATGACGACCTTGGCGAGCCGGCGCTGGTCGTCGCCTGCGAGCAGCGGCCGGCGGTTGAGGAGGAGCCGCTCGGGCCATCCCATGTCCGTGTCGCCCCACACCGTGTTGAACTGGCCGTGATTGGCGCGGTACGCGTACACGCTCGCCTTGAACCACGGGCGGCCGTCGGTGAAGCGAACGCGTGCGTACTGCCGCGACCCCATGAATGTCGACACATCGGAGTCGTGCCCGCCCTGCATCACGAGGTAGTCGACGTTCTCGAGCGGGTTGGGCTTGCCGGCCGGGTTGTACTGGCCGTCGCTCGGGGCGATGGCGACGATGGCCTTGATGGCGAACCCCGAGGGCAGCGCGATCGTGGCGTCGTCGGGAAACAGCTTGAGCCTGTTGAACACGCCCGCGAGCGCCACGGCCTCACCGCCGCGGGAGTGACCCACGAGCCCGATCGCGCCCATGTCCACCTTGCCGAAGAGCGGGTTGCCGGCCTCGCCGTTCCACGTTCGCCAGAGCTCGAGGTGCTCGAGGAGAAGCCATGCGCGGCCGTCGTTCTCCCGTTCGAGCCCGCCCGCCCAGCTGCCGTTGAAGAAGTTCTCGTCGACCGAGACGGCAATGAACCCGTGGCTCGCGAGGTGCTCGGCGAGGTACGCATAGCCCGGGTCCGAGTAGGCCTCCATCGTGTGGTTGCCGTGCACGATGAGGACGAGCGGGAAGGGGCCGGTCCCGTCGGGGTACCAGACGCGTCCGTTGCGGGGGAAGTGTTTGACGTCGAACCCCCAGTACCAGGCGCGGGCCTTCATCTTGAAGCCCTCGTTGCCCTTGACGAACGGCGTGGCGTCGACCGGCGTCGTCTTGAGCGCCGCGCCGGCGCCGAACTCCGGCCGTCGACGGTCGGTCCCGGTGCCGTAGGTGAGCGTGCGGACCCTGTACGCGCCGGGGAGCGAGGGGTCGGGCGCGGCCAGCGGTTCCACCCTCGCGGACTCGGGGACGGCCTTCACCAGATGGTCGCTCCAGCCGCGGACGAAGAGGAACCAGACGAGCGTCGCGTTTCCCGCGATCCCGACCGCCAGCGCCAGCACGGCGATGACGGCACTCAGTGGCCTCCTCCCGCGGAGCCCGTCGCGCCGGAGCGTCGCCAGCGAGCCGCCGAGCAGGACCTCGATCAGCGCGAGGCCGAGCCCGCACACGAGCGCCGCCGAGAGCGGGAACCCGACGAGGTCCAGCACCGCCACGAGCGCGACGAGCGCGGCGAGACCGGTCGCCGTGAGCAGGGCCCGCAACCCCTCGAACACGCGCAGCGCGAGGAGCGCGCCGAGTCCGGCAATCGCCGCGATCGCGATGCCGACCAGGGCGCCGATAGGGACGTCGAGAACGCCGAAGCCGAGCCGCAGATCGGCGGCGCTGACCGCGGCGACGACCAGCACGGCGGCCGCCAGGCCCCACCCGGCGCCGCGACGCACAGTCGGGGTCGGGCTCACCCGGGACAGTGTGCGTGCCAGGAACCCGCGAAGCCGGCGCCACCAGCCTCCACGTGGCGTCTGCGGTTGGCCGTCGGCAGAAACCGGTCGCTGGTCGTTCATGGTCACTCCCGATCGCACGTGCAGCAGGGGCGGCGCCGGCGCGCCGGTTCGCAAGGGACGGAACGCGGCATGCTAACCCATTCGATGCCCGTCGGCGCTCGCGGGTTGCATGGAAAGGCGCTCGTCCCGGCACCGCCGTCGCCACTTGCCCCCACCGGAGGCGGCGGCTACGCTCGAGCGACGTGAGGAGCGAACGGACCAACCTGCGGGAGTTCCGCCTCTACCGCGCCGCGGTCGCGCTGGCCCGTGCGCTGCCTTTCTGGCTGCTGCAGGCGTTGGGCGCAACGCTCGGCGTCGCGTTCTTCGCCGTCTCGGGGCGGCGCCGCACGGTGCTCGGCAACCTCCGCCGCGTGTTTCCCGACCGATCGGTCTTGGCCCGACTTTGGATCGCGCTGCGCTGCGCGGCGCACTTCGGGCGCATCTCGTTCGACTTCATCAAGTGGTCGCGCGTCGGTTCGGAGACGTTCGCCCGCAAGGTGCGGTGCGAGGGGATCGAGAACCTGAGGGGCGCCCTCCGGGACGGGCGCGGCTGCTTCGTCCTTTCGGCGCACTTCGGCCACTGGGAGGTAGCGGCGCAGTGGCTCGCGATCAACGAACTCCCGCAGGGGATGGTGTACCGGCCGCTCGAGAACCCGCTGGTGGAGGCCGAGTTGGCGCGCACGCGGACCCGATTCGGGAACGCCCTCATCCCGAAGGACGGCGCCACTCGGGGGATCATCCGCACCATCCGCCGCGGCGGTCTCATCGACATGCTCCTCGACCAGAAGGCCGACCTCGAGCACAGCGAGATCGTGGGCTTCCTGGGGATCCCGACCCCCACGACGCCGTCGCTGGCCAAGCTCGTGCTCGCGACCGGCGCCGCGGTGGTGCCGCTCTTCTCCTACCCCGAGGGGACGGGGTACCGGTTCCGGCTGGACCCGCCCGTGTCGTCGGAGGCGGGCGACACGGCCATCACCCTCACCCAGCGGTACAACGACTGCGTTTCGCGCGAGATCCTGGCGCGCCCGCACCTGTGGTTCTGGTTCCACGACCGCTGGACCCCGCGCAAGCGACGCAGCACGGGGTAGTGCCTACTCGCGGACGCCGACCGCCGAGCCGCCCGAGCCCGAGGTAGAGCAGCAGGCAGATCAGGAAGTCGAGCGCGAGGCCGGCGTCGGGGACGAACGGCCGGTGACGGGCCGACTCCGGGAGGCGCGGAGCGACGAGCAGAAAGTAGACGGCGTTCCCGGCGACGACCGCGAGAAGCGCCCGCAGCACCTGCGGCATCGTCGGCACCCCGGGCGGCCTGTTCACTTCGGAGGTGTCCGCCCGAGATCGAGGTGGTCGAAGTTGAGGATCGCGTTCGTCACCAGGGCGTACGTCCCCTGCGTGCTCACCCGCCACATCGGGTTGCAGGCGAACAGGATGACGTGGCCCTTCCCGAGCGGGGCGTCGACCACGATCGGCTTGCCGGCGATCTCGTCGGCCCCCTCGAGCATCCCGGAGAGCAGGATCGCGTGGGGATCCTTGGGGAAACTCAGGATGACGCGCGGACGGTCCTCCGGCCGCGGCAGGTACGCCTCGGCGAACGCCCGGTAGTCCTCGGGCGCCTGGAAACCCTCCTCGCCAGGTGAGGGGGTGGGGCGGGGCGGCGTGGCGACGTACGGCCGCCCCTGTGGCACGTCCGGATCCGTCGGTCCGCCGCGGCCGCTCGGCCGGCGGTCCTCGCGCTCCGGGGGTGCGAACACGCCGACTTTGAAGACGAGGCCGCCGTCGAAGTACACCGGCACGCTTTCGTCGTAGCCGTACGCGAGCGGGCTGCCGCGGTCCGTGAACGTCGCCTGCAGCAGCGAGCCCGCGACCTTGAGCTTGGCGGGTTCGACCGATTCGACCCAGCGGGCGAGCCCCGACTCGGTGGCGAGCCGCGCGGCGTCGCCGACCGCGATCAGCACCCCGCCGTCCGCGACGAACCGCCACAGGTTCGCGAGACCCGCGAGCGTGAGCCCCGGGCGCATGTCGTCGGTCTCGTCGACGGCCAGGTTGGGCGTGAGCGCGGTCTTCCGCCACGGCAGCGGCGGCCCCGGCGGGAGGCCGCCGATGACGCGCTGCGGCGACTCGCCGGTCGGCGGGAACACGATGACGTCGTACTTCGCCCGGAGGTCCGGGGTGGCCGCGACCTGCTGGGTCGACACGTAGGCGTACGGCAGCTCGAGGTCCTCGAACGCGAGGCGGAACCAGCCTTCGTCCTGCGTCGACAGCCACGTGTGGAGCACCGCGACGCGCGGCAGCGTGAGCTCGTGGGCGGGCGCCCTGGGGAGCGAGTCGAGGTACCCCGTGTGCAGCGAAAGGCGGGCGAGCGTCCCGGCGACCTGTCGGCGGTCGGTTTCCTGAAGCGGGACCAGCACCGTCCCGGACGGCCACGCAGGCGTGCCCTTGAGCTCCTCCTCGGCGACCAGCATGCGAACGGCCGGCAGCGCCGTGCGCAGGCGGACGAGATCGGTATCCGCGGTGTTGGCCACGACGAGAACGGCGGCGCGCTGCGGCGGCGTCGTGACCACGGCCGTCGGGCCGGCCCAGGCGTGCATCGGCACCGCGAGCACGTCCTGGTTGACCACACGTTTGTACTCGAGGTTGCGGGCGATGCCGAGCGTCCACCCGGCGTCGTCGTAGACGCGCTCCTCGCCTCGCACGAACTGCGTGTCGAGCAGCGCGTCGGCGAGGCGCGAGAACGGCTGGTCCATCCGCACGACGAAGCTGCCCGCGGAGAACGTCAGCGGTGCATCCGCGGCGGTTGGGACGGCGGCGCCCGCCCCTTTCGGTTTCTGCGGGGTTTCCGCCGGCCGCGCCGGCGGCCACCCGGGCTTGATCGTGAACGCCCGTTCGGCGACCTCGACCTCGATCCCGTTCGCGCGCAACAGCGTCATCAGGTCGCGCAGCGCGCCTTGCCGCTTCTGGGCGCCGTCGAAGACGTACGCCGCCGGCCCCTCGGTGCGCGCCTTCGCCACCGACCGCTTCCCGAGCGTCCAGTACTGTTCCAGGAAGTGGCTGCGGTGGCCCGCCATGTCGGCGAGCGCGAGCAGGACGCCGCTCTCCTGGTAGTTGACGTTGTCCCGCAGCGACCAGCGCACGGCGGGCAGGGGCGGGTTCGGGCGGAACCACGCGCGCTCGCTCGAGTCGCGGACGACGCGGTCCTCGGTCGAGGGCATCAGGTTGCCGAACGTCTCGTAGAAGCGGCCGATCGCGTTGCGCCCGAGGCCGACCCAGAACATGTAGTTGGGCGCCCAGCCGTCGTAGAACCCGTGCGTCCACACTCCCGGCAACCCCCTCGCCGTCAGCTCCTGCACCTCGAGGTCGGCCATGCGCGTGAACTCGTCGACGGTCAGGGGATCGAGCCAGGCGTTGTACGGACCGGTGCCCGTCGAGATGTAGAGGAACGGGATCGACTCGTGGAGGTCGTGCAGCACCTGCGGGTGCCAGTCGAGGAACGCGGCGATGACGTTGCGCGTGAGGGCGAGGCCGAGCCCGAGGGCGTCACGGTTGTTGTCGTGCCCGACGTAGTGCCCCCAGTAGACGAGCGGCGGGATCGGCGAGGCGGGGTTGGCCTCGTGCCAGCGCACGAGGTCCACCATGCGGTCGCGGCCGTCCACCTCGAGGACCGGCGTGATGAGCGTGATGACGTTGCTCCTGATCGCCCGCACCGAGGGGGTGTCCTCGACCGCGAGCCGGTAGGCGAGCTCCATCAGCATCTCGGGGCTGCCGGTCTCGGGCGAGTGGATCGCGCCGGTCAGCCAGTAGATCGGCTTGCCCTCGGCGATCAGGCGCGCCGCCTCGGCGTCGGCGACCCGGCGCGGGTCCGCGAGGGCACGGGTGATCGCCTTGTAGCGGTCGAGGTCGGCGATCGTCGCCTCGTCGGCGACGGCCACCGCGACCATCTCACGCCCCTCCTCGCTCTTCCCGATGGTGAACACCTTCACCCGTGGCGAGGCCGCCGCGAGCGCGCGCATGTACGCGTGGACGTCCTCGGCGTAGGTCAGCTTGTCCGGGGCGCCGGCGATGTGGCCGAGGAACTTGAGCGGCGTCGGGACCGTCGCCGACGCCGGCAGGTGGTCCACGAGGTCGGTCGCGAACTCGGGGCCGGTCGTGGCCTCACGGATCAACCGGGTGTAGGCGGCGTCCCACTCCGGGTGTGCCTCGACGGGATCGGCGGCGGCCGTCGCCGGCGGCCGGGGTTGCGCCGGCGAAGGCGTCGGCGCAGCGGGGGCGTCGCACGGAAGGGCCATCGCCAGGACGAGGGCAGAGGTCGTGATCATGGCCGGCAACGGTAGCCCTGGGCGAGGGGCGATTCAAGGCGTCGGCGTCGCGGCGGCAGCCGGAACGGCGTCGGCCGGGGGCGAGGCGAGCACCGCCCGGTCGAGCCGTCACGGTCAGGTCGCCGATGTGCTCCACCCGTCCGGAAAACGCGACCGGGATGCCGCTCCCGACCTCGATGTCCAGCGTCAGCGCCCCGCGCATGCCGAGGAAGCCGAGGTCGACGTCCTCCTCGGTCGCGTGCGCTCCAAGGCGTGGGCGGTGGCGCGCACCGTGCGGACGAGAACGTCCCCGTCGCGGCGGACTCCGCCGCCGGGCCAGGCCAGGTCGAAGCTCGCGCGACGGTACGAGAGGCCGCCGGCCTCGAAACCGAGGTCGATGAACCCGTCGTCGGCGAGCATGACGAGGTGCAGCGTGCCGTCCTTGCGGTCGAGGCGCGCCGTCGCGACCAGGTAGAGCAGTCCGTACGAGTCCGTGACCGGCGTTCCCGACGGCGGTCGCACCGCGGGGGCGACAAGGTACGGCTTCCCTTCCTTCCAGGTGCCGGGGGCGCGGCCCGCCTCGCGGGCATCCCTGGGCGAGCTGCGCCACGTATAGAGGCCGTCCGGAACGAAACGGAGCACCTTCCGATACGGGTTGCGGCCGAGCACGAGCTTCTCGGCTCCGAGCGCCGACCCCGACGCCGGGTCGAGCCAGAGCGTGACGCGCTCGTCACGTCCGAAGGGGAGCTCGCTCTCGACCGACACCGCGGCGGCCTCCCGGCCCTCGAGTGCGACCCCATGCCCGCCCGGCGGCCGCCGCAGGAGCTTCCCGAGCTCCGATGCGCCCAGGCGCTCGACGTGGATCGTCGTCGTCGCGCTCAGGAAGAACTTGTGCGCCGAGTAGTGCAGCTCCCGCCACGCTACCTGGCCTGCCACCCCGGCGGTCGGCGCCGGCGACGGCTCGAGGGGCGGCGGCGCGGGCGCCGGCTCGGGGGTCGGCCCGGCGGTCGGCGCCGGCGTGGCCGCCGGGGTCGGAGGCTCCTGCGCGCGTGGGCCCGGGTTCCCGGCCAGAGCCAAGTAGACGGCCAGAGCCGCCGCGACCCCGACTCGGAGCTTCGCGGCCCGACCGCCGGCTCCGGCTCGCGAGGCGTGGGAACGCATGCGCGATGGTATCAGGCGTTGCGGGTCGCGCCTGGGCTCAGCCGAACTCGGCGCCGGAGGCGCGGTCGCGGTGCCCGAGGAGCAGGATCTCGCGGGCGATCTCCTCGACGGACTTCCCGGTGACGTCGATCCGGCGCCAGCCGTGCTCGGCGCACAGAGCCTGCGAGACGGCGAGCTCCTCGCGGACGGCGCCGAGCGCCGCGTAACGCTCGCCGGTGATCCCGAGGTGGCCGGCCCGGGCGCGCCGCAGCTCCACGAGTCGAGGCACGCTCATCGTCAGGCCGAACACGCGCTCGGCTGGCACGGCGAAGAGCGCGGGGTCGCTGGCGATGCCCGGGACGATCGGGACGTTGGCCGCGAACCAGCCGCCGTAGGCGAGGTAGAGCGTCGTCGGCGTCTTCATGGTGCGCGACACGCCGACGAGGACGATCTCCGCGCGGTCCAGTTCGTCGACGTGCTGGCCGTCGTCGTGCCGGAAGGCGAACTCGACCGCCTCGATGCGGCGCGAGGCCGCCTCCGCGAGCTGGTCGAAGAGGCCTGGCTTCTCGAGGGGCGAGACGCCGAGGTGCAGCGCGAGGCGGTCGAGGACCGGGCCCATCAGGTCCATGGCGTCGACGGCATGGAGGCGTGCCTCCTGCAGCATCACCGTGCGCAAGTGGTCGGCGACCAGCGTGTGGAGGATGAGCGAGTCGTGCAACGCCGCTTCGGCGACGACGGCGCGCACCCGCTCCGCGGTGCGCACCCCGCCGCAGCGGACCACCGAGACGGCCGCGCCCTCGAACTGGGTGAGCGCCGAGCGCACCACGCGCTCTGCGGTCTCGCCGGTGGCGTCGGAGACCACGAGGATCCTCAGCATGGCGGTAGCCCTTCCCGGCTCGTGTCGGCCGACGTATAGCACCGACCGTGCCGGCGGGGAAGGGGCTTGCGCGCCGGCGCAGTATGATTCGGCACTCGGTGGCCGCGGCGACGAACGCGCACCGATCCCGGGCGAAGGGGAGGCGAACGCGCATGGATCTCCACATCAACCCTAACGTGGCGCGCCTGTCCTGCTCGTCCTCCGGCGCCGAGGTGCCGACACGGGGGTTCGCCTCGCCGGTCGGGCTGTGCCGTTGCTGCGCGCCCCCCGGGAAGCCCGTCGTGGTCGAGTATGACCGCGAGCGGGTCCTCGCCGAGCTCGGCGGGGCGACGCCGTGGGGCCGGCCCGGGCCCGGGATCTGGCGGTTTGCGGCGCTGCTCCCGGTGCTCGGGGTGTCGGCCGAGTACGCGGCCGACGTCGGCGGGACGCCGCTGGTGCGTCACGCGGGCCTGAGCGCCCGGTTCGGCGTCGAGGTCGAACTCAAGAACGAGGGGACGAACCCCTCGGGGAGCTTCAAGGACCGCGGCCTGGCGGTTGCGGTGGCGCTGGGGCGCGCCTGCGGCGCCCAGCGGTTCTGCCTCCCCACCCAGGGCAACGCCGGCGTGGCGGCGTGCCTGTTCTCCGCGAGGCTCGGGATGCCGGGGTGCCTGGTCTACATGCCGGAGGGGTACCAGGGGTGCATCTATCACCGCGCCTGCGAGCTCTTCGGCGGCGAGGTGCGGTTCGCGGGTCCGAACATCGCGACTACCGGCCGCGTCATGCGCGAGGACGTGAGGGCCCAACTCGCCAGCGGCGAGTACGTCGACATGTCGACCTTCTTCGAGCCCGGACGGCTCGAGGGGAAGAAGACGATGGGCCTCGAGATTGCGGCCGACCTCGGGTGCGATGCGCTCCCCGACGTCATCGTCTACCCGACCGGGCGGCGGCACCGGCCTGGTCGGAATCTGGAAGGCGTTCGAGGAGCTCGCCGCGCTCGGTTTCCTCGACCCGTCGCACGCGCGGCTGCCGAGGATGGTGGCCGTTCAATCCGCGAACTGCGCTCCCGTCGTGGAGGCCTTCCGCGCCGGGCTCGCCGAGGTCCGCCCCGTGACCTCGAAGGGGACGATCGCGGACGGTCTCGACGTGCCGGGCGCGATCATGGGGCACGGCATCCTGCGCGTGCTGCGGGCATCGGGCGGCACCGCTGTGGCGGTGACCGAGGAGGCGATCGCGGCGGCGTTCGCGCTCTACGGCCGACTCGGCGTCAACGCCGGCGTCGAGAGCGCGGCGACGCTCGCCGCCGTCGCCGTCCTCCTCGAGAACGGCGACCTTCGTCGGGGCGAGCGCGTGCTGTTGCTCAACACCGGGACCCAGCTCATCCCTCTCTCGAAGCCCTCACCACTCCCGCGGTCCTGAAAATGCATCAATTTGGTACCAGGTACCACAACGATGCGAAATTTGGTACCAGGTACCAGGAAGATGCAAAATCAGAGGAGGAGTTGGACGACCGCGGTGTGACCCTTCCCTGAGGCGAGAGCGCCGGCGGTAGTCCCGTCGTCGGCCGCAACCCGGGGGAAGGCGCCGTGCCCGAGCAGGAGCCGGGCCATCGCCTCGTCGCCCTGGGCGGCCGCGGCGTGGAGGGCCGTCCAGCCCCCGAGCTGGCGGGCGTTCGCGTCGACCCCACGCATAAGGAGCATGCGGACGATCTCGAGGCTGCGCCCCGCGGCCGCGCTGTGCAGCGGCGTGACCAGAGAAGCGTTGCGGGCCGCGATCGCCGGGTCGGCGCCACGCTCGAGCAGGAGCGCCGCGGAGTCCGGCTGGGCGAAGAACGCGGCGAGGTGCAGGGCCGTGAAGCCGTCGCCCGACCACGCCGACACCGAACCGGGGTCCTCGTCGATCCTGGCCGCGACCACCTGCGTCCGGCCGAGCGCGGCCGCGTCGAACACGTCGAGCCTGGGCCTGCGCGCGAGCAGGGCGTCGACGAGGTCCGTGCGGGACCGGTAGCGCGCCAGGAGGATGGCGGAAACGCCGGCCTCGTCGCGCGCGGCGGCGAGCGTAGGGTCCTCGCGCAAGAGCGACTGCAGGCGCTCCAGGTCGCCACCTCGCACCGCCTCCACCACGTCGCCGTTGCTCGCCACCGCACCCCCGGGAAGGACCGACGCTGACCGCACCGGACGCTAGGCGAACCGGCTGCTCGTGTCAAGGCGCGGTGCAATCCTCAGGCTGCCGGCGTAGCATTCGTGGGAGATGCCCGAGCTGCCCGACATCACGGTCTACGTTGAGCGGCTCTCGGCATTGATCGTAGGCTCGAGGCTCGATCGTGTGCGTCTGGCGAGCCCATTCCTGCTGCGGACCGTCACACCGACCGTCCGTGAGGCGGAGGGGCGCACGGTGCGCGCGGTGCGGCGCCTGGGCAAGCGGGTCGTGATCGAGCTGGACGGCGAGGTCTTCCTCGCGATTCATCTCATGATTGCCGGCCGGCTGCACTGGCGCGCTGCCGGTGCCGCGGTACCGAAGAAGCTGGGTTTGGCGGCGTTCGACTTCGCGCCGGGGACGCTGCTGCTCACCGAGGCGAGCCCGAAGAGGCGCGCATCGCTCCACCTGCTGCGCGGCGCGGCGGGGCTCGCGGGCCTTGACCGCGGCGGGGTCGAGGTCCTCGACGCCGACCCGGCGGCGTTCCGCGCGGCGCTCACGCGCGAGAACCACACCCTCAAGCGCGCCCTCACCGATCCGTCGCTCTTCTCCGGCATCGGCAACGCCTACTCCGACGAGATCCTGCACCGCGCGCGGCTGTCGCCGCTCGAGCTCACGAGCCGGTTGGGCGCCGGGGAGATCGAGCGCCTGTTCGACGCGACCCGCGCCACACTGTCGGAGTGGATCGAGCGGCTGCGGGGCGAGGCGGGGGACGGCTTCCCGGAGCGGGTCACGGCGTTCAGAGAGGGGATGGCCGTCCACGGGCGGTACGGCCTGCCCTGCCCGGTGTGCGGTGCTCCGGTCCAGCGGTTGGTGTACGCGGACAACGAGGCGAACTACTGCGCGCGCTGTCAGACGGGGGGCCGGCTGCTCGCGGACCGGGCCCTCTCGCGCCTGCTCAAGAAGGACTGGCCGCGCACCCTCGAGGAGCTCGAGGAGCGGCGCCGGCGCTGAGCAGCCGTCGCACCGCGGCGCCGGTCAGAACGAACGGCCGAGGAACTCGGCCAGACCCTCGGCGGGCAGGTCCAGAGACAGGTACCAGCCTTGCCCGTACGGGCAGTGGAGCTGGGTGAGGGCGTCCACCTGGCCCTGGTGCTCGATCCCCTCGGCGACCACCTCGATGTTGAGGCCCCGGCCGAGCCGCACGATCGCCTGGACCAGGGCGTTGGCGCCCTTGTCCGAGGTGATGCCGTCGATGAAGACGCGGTCGATCTTGACCATGTCCACGGGGAAGCGCCGCAGGTGCGAGAGCGACGAGTACCCGGTACCGAAGTCGTCGAGGGCCAGCTTCACGCCGAGCGCCTTCAACCGGTTGAGGTGGGCCGACGTCTTCTCCGTGTCGAGGAGGATCGCACCCTCGGTGATCTCGAGGACGAGGCGCTCCGGCTCGATGCCGGTCGCGGCCAGGATCTCGGCGACCTCGTCCACCAGCGTCGGCTCCTGGAGGTGGGTGGGCGAGAGGTTGACGCAGAGCAGGAACCCCTGCGGCAGCGCCACCTGGGAGCGGAGCGCCTGCAGGGTCTCGCAGGAGCGCCGGAGCACCCAGCGATCGATCGGGATCATCAGGCCCGTCTGCTCCGCCATCGGCAGGAATGCGCCCGCGGGCAGGAGCCCCCGTCCCGGGTGATGCCAGCGCACCAGCGCCTCGACGCCGATGGCGCGGCCGTGGCTGAGCGAGAACATCGGCTGGTAGTGGATGGCGAGCTGCCCGTCGTCGATGGCGTGCTGCAGCTCGGCCTCGAGGTCGAGCCGCTGCAGCGCATCGGCGTGCATGGTCTCTTCGAACACGACGATCCGGCCCTTACCCTGACCCTTGGCGACGTTCTTGGCGGTGTCGGCGTTGCGCAGGAGCGCCTCGGCGCTGGAGGCCGAGAGGCTCTCGACGGCGATCCCTATGCTGGCGCGCAGCCACACCCTGCGTTCGCCGACCGAGAACGGCTCCGAGAAGATCTCCATGATCCGCTCGGCCGTCGCGGACGCGTCGGCCGGCGACGCGACGTCCTCGACCAGCACGGCGAACTCGTCGCCGCCGAAGCGGGCCATCGCGTCCCCCGATCGGACGCACGTCCGCAGGCGGTCGGCGAAGGCGATGAGCACCTCGTCCCCGGCCGCGTGGCCGAGGCTGTCGTTGATGAGCTTGAAGTCGTCGAGGTCGAGGAAGAGCAGCGCGACCAACTGGCTCGTCCGCCGCCGGCGCGAGAGCGCGTGGTTGACGCGGTCGAGGAACAGCGCGCGGTTCGGCAGGTTGGTGAGCAGGTCGTGCAGCGCCTGGTAGACGTTCTGCGAGGCGAGCAGCCGCTGCTCCTCGTAGAGGCGGGCGTTGGCGATCGCGGCGGCCGCCTGCTCGCCGAACAGGCTGAGCGCGCGCAGCTGATGCCGGGTGTAGTCGTGGCCCGGTGCGGCGGACACGTTGAGCACGCCCAGGAGCGTGTCGCGGTGGACGAGCGGCACCGACATCGAGCTGGTCGGAGGCGGAGCTTCGCTGGCCTCGGCCGGCCACCTGTCGGGGTTGACGACGCCGGTGACCAGAACCGGGTCGCGCGTCTGTGCGACGCGTCCGGCGATCCCTTCCCCGAACCTCAGGCGGGCCCCGCGGGCGTTGCTGGCCCCCGAGGCACTGACGGTTCGCAGCTCATCCTCGCCGTGCACGAGCATGATGGAACCGTCGCGCGTCTCGAGCAGCTCGTGCGCGCACTCGAGGATCGTCTCCAGTACCTGTTGGAGGTCGAGCACCAGGTTCATCGCCTTGGCGGCCTCCAGGAGCGTCGTCACCTCGCGCAGGCGGTTCGTGAGGGCGGCCGTGAGGACCCGCTCCTCGACGAGGAGCTTCGTCAGCCGGCGGAGCTGGAGCTCCTTCTCGACGGCGTAGGCGCAGAAGAGAGCCACGACGCCGAGCAGGCCGCCGCGAACCACGATGGGGGGGAGCCATTCCGGCGGCCGGACGTCGCGCCAGAACGTGAACGTGACCAGGGCCACGACGACCGAGAGGAGCAGGGACAGCGTCATGATCCAGAGCTGGAGGCGACGCTGTTCGACCGCCTCGAGGGTGGGGGTCTCGAAGCTCCGCAGTCCGGCGATGCGCGCGGCCCGCTCGGTCAGGCTTCGATCGGGGGTGGTCTCCGGAGAGTTCACGTCGGTTTTCGGCTCCCCTTGTAGGTCCGCCCGCCTTTCACCGCCGTCGCGAGGCTGCGAGCGCTGGCGGGACGACCACCTGCGGCCGAGCCCCGTCTGCCGTGCTTCTTCATGCTACTACGGCCGAGGAGGCAATGTCTACCGATCTCCGGCCGGTAGGACCCCGCGGACCACCGCATCCGCCGCGCATCTCCGGCGGTTGCTCCCGCGGCAACGGCCGGGGTCCGGTCTCCGGGCACAGGGCACAGGTCGAAGCGAAACACGAACCACGTGAGGCAGAACCTCGGAGTGACGCGTGTAGCCGCGCCGCCGCCGTTCGGCCGGATGCAAGGAAGGCGAGGCGCCCGAGCGGAGTGTAGCCGGAGGCTACATGAGCATCCGAGGCGCGAAGCGCAGACGCCGCAGCCGGCCGGAGCCTGGCGGCGCACCTAACGGCGGTCCTTCATGGCGGCGGCGGCCTCCCTGTCCAGCTCCCTCCGCCTGATCGTCTCGCGCTTGTCGTGCAGCTTCTTCCCCCGCACGAGGGCGACCTCGACCTTGATCCAGTTGCCGTCGAGTCCGATCGCGAGCGGCACCACCGTGAGCCCCTTTTCCGCGACGTTGCTGGCGAGGCGGAGGATGTCGCGCTTGCGGAGGAGCAGCTTGCGGCGCCGGGTCGGGTCGTGGTTGGCGTAGCCCGCGTTCTCGTAAGGGGTGATGTGCACGTCCGCGAGATAGGCCTCGCCGCCCTCGAACGTGACCCAGCCTTCCAGGAGCCTGACGTGCCCGTCGCGAATCGACTTGACCTCGCTCCCGGTGAGGGCGAGGCCCGCCGTGAGGCGTTCGAGGATCTCGTACTCGAACCGGGCGCGGCGGTTGGCGGCGAGGACCTTCACGGCGCGACCGCCTCGGCCAGCACCGGCAGGAGCTCGGGGTCGAACTGACGGCCGGCCTCGGCGCGCATGGTCTCGAGAGCGGCGTCCCGGGACATGGGGCGGCGGTACGACGACGGCGACGTGAGGACGTCGTACACCTCGGCGAGGTGGATGACCCGGCTCGGCAGCGGGATCATGCGTCCGGCGAGACGCTGCGGGTAACCGCCCCCGTCCCACCGTTCGTGATGGTGGCGGATCGCGCCGGGGAGGTCTCTGGGGAACTCGCCGGCCTCGACGATGCGGGCGCCGACGACGGGGTGGCGCTGGAACAGCCGGTGCTCCGCCTCGCCCGGACGCTCCAGCCGGTAGACCCGGGCGTAGTCGAGCTCGCGCATCCCGACGTCGTGGAGGTAGGCGGCCACGGTCACGAGCTCCTCCTGGTCGTCGGGGAGGTGCAGGACGGCCGCCATCCGGTGCGCGATCTCGGACGTCGTCTGCGAGTGCTGGCGGAGATGCGGGAACGCGGTCTCGCCGGGCTCGAGGAGCACGCGTGCGAGGTTGCGTGCCGCCCTGCGGTAGTCGCGCAACCTGCGCGCCAGCTCGAGGTGCCGGGCCGCCGCCGCGAACACGGCGTCGCCCGAGACCGCGCCGGCCGGCGTCAACACCGACAGGGCCGCCCACACCGGAGGCCCGGTCAGGAGCACGGCCGTGCGGATCTCCTCGCCCCGGGTCTGCGTGCCGCCGCTCTCCTGCTCGTCCCACGCCCAGCGTTCCGTGGGCGGGACCCGCACGCCGGAGCCCAACAGGGCGCGCGCCTGGTGGGAGGCGATCGCCTCCCGGCGTTGCGGGTCCAGGGCCGACGTCCGCACGACGAGGGCGCGGGCACTCTTGCCGTCGGTGAGGGTGAGGGCTGCCGCGGCGAGGTCGGGCAGCCGTGCGAGGGACCGCACGAGGCCGGCGAGTTCTTCGATGATCCAGCGGTGGGGGGGCGAAGCGCCCTCGGGCTCGGCCGCCGTCGCCGGCCCCGGCACACCCTCCGGGCGAGCGCCGTAGATGCCGATATCCGCCAGGAACTGCTCCAACGCCAACCCGATGCTGCGCGCTACCGGGACGTCGGAGGCGGCGAATGGGGCCTTGCGTGACTTGTCCCGCACGTCCACGAGCCCGACCATCCTGTCGCCGATGACGAGCGGGATGGTCAGCAATCGGGACGTGCCGGCGCCCTCGAGGAGGGCGTGGAACTGGGGTGCCTCGTGGAGGTCGTTGACGTACGTCGGGCCGGTGCGGTTGCGCCTCACGAAGTCGAGGAGCGGGTGGCCGATCGACAGGGATGGGGCGAGGGTGTCCCGACGGTTGAAGCCGTAGCCGGTGGCCAGCTCGAGGGCGCCGTCGCGGCCCTCCAGGTACAGGGCCGCCTTGGTCGCCTGGATCTCCTCCATGCAGCGGTAAAGGATCTCCTTGGCGCGTCGCTCGCGCTCGACATCCCACGATGGCAACACGACGGTACCCTTCCAGCAGTCTAACACCGCATGTGGCGCGGGTGCCACATGAGCGGCGCGCGCGCCACACACGAGCCTGAGCCTGCCTCGCCGCAGGCTGGCACACGATTCGCTACGAACGGCGCCGGAGGCAAACGATGGCCTGGCAACGAACGATCCGTCGCGCCGTCGGTGCGGCCGGCGTCGGGATCCACGGCGGCGAGCGCACGGCCGTGCGGCTGCGCCCGGCCCCGCCCGGGAGCGGCGTCGTCTTCGTCCGAACTGATCTGGGGATCTCGATCCCGGCGCGCGCGGAGAACGCCCGCGACCTCGCCTACGCCACCACGCTGCGGTTGCGCGGCGCCGAGGCCCGCACCGTCGAGCACCTCCTGGCGGCGCTGGCCGGCGCGCGCGTCACGAACCTGTTCGTCGACCTGTCCGGCGCCGAGGTCCCCATCCTCGACGGGTCGGCGCTGCCGTTCGTCGAGATGCTGCGCCGCGCGGGCATCGTGGACCAGCGCGTCAGCCTGCCGGAGATGCGCGTCCGGCGTGTCGTCAGGGTCGGCGACGCCGAGCGCTGGATCGAGATGCGCCCGTCGTCGAGGCTCGCCGTGGACTACCGGGTCAGCTACGCGTCCTCCGCGGTCGGCGCCCAGCGGTTCGTCGGCGCGATCACGCCGCAACGCTTCGCGGCGGAGATCGCCCCGGCGCGGACGTTCGGGTTCCTCGAGGAGGTCCCCGCGCTGCACGAGCGCGGGCTGGGGCTCGGCGGCTCGTTCGAGAACTGCATCGTGGTGGACCGCGACGAGGTCGTCTCGGGTGAGCTGCGCTTCCGCGACGAGTTCGTGCGGCACAAGGTGCTCGACCTGATCGGCGACCTCGCGCTGCTCGAGTACCCGCTGCTCGCCACGGTCGTCGCACACAAGGCGGGGCACGCCCTCCACGTCGCGGCGGTGAACGAGCTGCTCGCGAACCCCGAGACGTGGGAGCTGGCGGAGCCCGACCGCCTCGCGCCGCTCACCGTGCGCCCGTACGCCGATGCGACCGAGGAGGACGCCGCCCTCGTCGGCTGAGGCTGTTGCGGAATCCGGCGTAAGGTCCGGTCGGCCGAAGGCAGTGGGGTCATGTTCGAGCGCGCGGGTCGCTCGCCCTCATGGATCCGCCTGGCTAACTCGTCGCTCTCCAGCGGATCTCAGCGGTGTGGTATGATTGCCACACCATGGTGCTGGCCGCGATCCTGCTGGCCGCGGCGACGGTCCCCGAGCTCGACGTCCTGCTGACGCCGGCTCCCGGCCGGCTCGCGGTCCAGCTCACCGTCCAGCGCGAGCTCCCGTCCGAGTGGACGGAAGCGCTCTCGGCCGGGGCGCCGGTTTCCATCACGTACAAGCTGCGCCTCTACCGCAACCGGCACTGGCTGTGGGACCAGCGCGTCGCCAATCACGAGCTCGTGGTCAAGGCGCAGCGCGACCCGCTGACCGGCGTGTTCACGCTCGTCGCCGAGCTGGACGGCGAGATCCTCGCCTCCGGCCAGGTGGGCGGGCTCGAGGAGGCGGTCCGCTGGGTCACCCACCCGCCGCCCCCCGAGGTCGCCGTGCCGCTGCGGCGGGAGCCGCTGCTCCTGTTCGTCCGGGCCGAGTTCCTGACCAGATACAAGCTGCTCGTGATCCCGACCACGGTGGGGACCGACTGGGTCGGGCTCTCCGTCCCGGAGTTGCCGTGAAGGACTGGCGGCGAAGGTGGCAGCGATACCGCCGCCAGAACCGTTTTCTGGTCGGACTCTACGTCGGCCTGCTGCTGCTCGCGGGCGCGGCGTACGCCCTTTTCGCCCGCATGGCGGGGCTGCCGGCCGAGGAGCTCACCAACCGCCTGCTCACGTTCCTCCTGTGGTGGTTCGACCTCACGCTCATCGCGGTCGTGCTCTTCATCCTCGCCCGCAACCTCCTGAAGCTGGCGCTGGAGCGCCATTACGGGATCCTGGGCTCGCGCTTCCGCACCAAGCTGCTGCTCTCCTACCTCGGCCTGATCCTGGTGCCCACGTCGCTCCTGTTCCTGCTCTCCTCGGCGTTGCTGTCCGGCGCGGCCAACGCGTGGTTCTCCGCGCCGGTCGAGCGCATGGTGCACGCCGGTGTCGAGCTGGCCAACGGCGTGCGGGCCGAGGCCGAAGCGCGCAACCTGCGCGCCGCCGGGGTGATCGCGGCCCGGCTACGCTCGATCGCGTCGGAGCCGGCGCGCATCGCGGAGCTGGAGCGCCTGCACGCCGAGCTCGGCGATCAGCTCACCGGCCTGCTGCGCGACGGGATCCCGGTCGTCGAGCTCGCCGACCCCCGACAGCGCACCTTGCAACGCCTGACGCCGCTGCCCCCGGAGGCGTTCGCGAGCGACGGCGTGCGCGGCGAGCGCTTCGGCGGCACGCTCGTCGTGCGTGCCTGGCGGCGGCTCCCCGACGGATCCGCGGTGCTGGTCGGTGAGGCCTTGCCCGAGACGCTCGTCGACGCTCAGGCGAAGCTCGCGGCGGGCGGCGTCGCGTACGAGCGGCTCAAGATGGAGCGACCGACGATCACGGCAACCGTGGTCCTCGGCTTCGGGGGGCTCGCGCTGCTGGTGACCTTCGCCGCGATCTGGCTCGGCCTCCACCTCTCCCGCCGCTTCACCGCGCCGCTCCTGGCGCTCGCCGCGACGACGCAGAGGATCGCGGGCGGGGAGTCGCTGGAGCCAGTGCCGTTGCCGGCCGAGGACGAGGTCGGCATGCTCGTCGGCTCCTTCAACTCGATGGTGCAGCGCCTGCGCGAACGCGACGAGGAGCTGCGGGCCACGGTCCGCCGCCTCGACACGGTGCTGGGCGCCGTGCGCACGGGCGTGCTGACCCTCGATGCCGGGCGCACGCGGGTCAGCGGCAACCCGGCGGCGGCGGCGATGCTGGGCGTTCCCGAGCTCGTGTCCGGGCCGGTGGCGATCGAGACCCTGGCCGGACCCGGACTCGCGCGCCTCGTGGAGACGATCCGCACGGCGCCGGGCCCCGTGCGCGGGTCGCTCACGGTCTACCCCGGCGGCCTCGCCCGGAACCTCGAGACCGCGGTCGTCCCTCTCGGCGACGACGAACGTCACGAAGGGTGGGTCGTGGCGCTGGAAGACCTCACCCAGCTGCTGCGCGCGCAACGGCAGGCGGCCTGGAGCGAGGCCGCCAAACGCATCGCGCACCAGATCAAGAACCCGCTGACCCCGATCCGGCTCGCGGCGGAACGGATGGCGCGCCACGTCGAGCGCGGGAGCGCCGAGCTGACGGAGGTCGTGACGTCGGGGAGCCGCGCCATCGTCGAGCACGTGCAGGCGATGCAGGACATGGTGGACAGCTTCTCGCGCTACGCGAGGATGCCGCCCCTGGCGCGCCGGCCGGTCCGCATCGGCGAGCTCGCCGGCCAGGTGGTCGCGCTTTACCAGGGGGTGCGCGAGGGGCTCCGCGTCGGCCTCGCGGACCACTCCGGGGGCGTCGATGTTCCGCTCGACCCCGACCAGATCCGGCAGGCGCTCGCCAACCTCATCGACAACGCCGTGGAGGCGTCGCCCGCGGACGGCGAGGTGGCGGTCGCCGTCGAGACGGACGGCGCGGGCGTCATGGTGACGGTGACCGACCAGGGCTCCGGCCTGCCGGCCGAGGACCCCGAGATGCTCTTCCAGCCCTTCTACTCCACGAAGGGGCGCGGCTCCGGCGTGGGCCTCGCCATGGTCCAGCGGATCGTCACCGACCACGGCGGCACGGTGCGCCTGGCGCCGAACCACCCCCGCGGCGTGCGGGCCGAGGTGCGCCTCCCCGGGGGTGACGGGTGAGGCACGGGACCATCCTGGTGGTCGACGACGAGCCGGGCATCCGCGAGCAGCTCTCCGGGATCCTGCGCGACGAGGGGCTCGCCGTGGCCGCGGTCGCCTCGGGCGAGGCCGCGCTGGCCCTGATGGCGCAGGAGCTGTTCGACTTGGTGCTCCTCGACGTCGCGCTGCCCGGCATGGACGGGATCGCGACCTTGCGGCGGATGAAGGCGGCGGGTCAGTCGGTCCCGGTCGTGATGATCTCGGGCCGCGCGACGGCGGAGGAGGCCGTGCGCGCGCTGCGCGAGGGGGCGCTCGACTTCATGGAGAAGCCGCTCGCCCTCGAGCGGGTGCTGGTCACGGTGGACAACGCGCTCGCCCGCGCCCGGCTCGCGCAACGACTCGCGGCTGAACACGAGGCGGACGAGCCGCTGCTCACCGGCGTCTCGGCGGCCGTCGTCGAGCTTCGGCGCCAGATCATGCTCGCGGCGCCGACCGACTCGCGCGTGCTCGTCTCCGGACCGAACGGGTCGGGGAAGGAGGTCGTCGCGCGCCTGTTGCACCGCAACTCGCGGCGCGCCGAGAGTCCGTTCGTGGCGGTCAACTGCGCCGCGATCCCGGCCGAGCTGATCGAGAGCGAGCTCTTCGGCCACCTCAAGGGCGCGTTCACCGGCGCGTTCGAGAACAAGCGCGGCAAGTTCGAGCTGGCGGACACCGGCACGTTGTTCCTCGACGAGGTGGGCGACATGAGCCTGCTCACCCAGGCCAAGGTCCTGCGCGTGCTGCAGGAGTCGCGGTTCACGCGACTGGGCGGCTCCCAGGAGGTCACGGTCGACGTCAGGGTGGTCGCCGCCACCAACAAGAACCTCGAGGACGAGATCGCCGCCGGCCGCTTCCGCCAGGACCTCCTCTTCCGGCTCAACGTGATCCCGATCCGGGTGCCCGGACTCGGGGACCGCCGCGACGACATCCCCCTCCTCGTCGAGGAGTTCATCCGCCAGTTCGCCGGCCGCACGGGGGTCCGCGCCAAGACCGTCAGCCCGAAGGCGATGGCGATGCTGCGCGCGTACGGCTGGCCGGGTAACGTCCGCGAGGTCCGGAACGTCGTCGAGCGTCTGATGATCATGGTCGCGGAGGAGGAGATCGCGCCCGCCGCGCTCGACCTGCCGCCGTCGGCGTCGGTGCCCGATCAACGGGGCGGGTTCTCGACGCTCAAGCGGGCGCGCGAACGCTTCGAGCGCGAGTACGTGGAACGGGCGCTCGCGAGCTGTTCGGGGAACATGTCGCGCGCCGCGAAGGTGCTCGGCCTGGAACGGTCGCACCTGTACCGCAAGCTGCGCGCGCTCGGGCTGCGTCCGCGTTGACCGGTCCCGTGCCGGGCGCTAGCATGCAAAAATGGCTTACCCGGGCGACTCCAACCTCGATCAGGCGGTCCAGCAGCGCATCCTGACCGCGTTCAAGGAGGCGGTTCGCCTCTACCGCGAGGGTCACGGCGAGGAGGCGCGCACGATCCTGCGCTCGATCACCGACGTCGACGCCCGGTTCGCACCCGCCCAGCGCCTCGAGCAGGCCATCGCGGCCGGGGCGCCGGTAGACCTCGCCCAGCTCATCGGCGAGGTCACGGCGCAGGGCAGCATGAACCCCGAGGTCACGCTGGCCAAGGCGCACCAGGCGTTCGCCCAGCGCGACTTCCAGGGCGCCTTGACGCTCGCGCAGGCGGTGCTGCGGGACCTGCCCGGGCACGCCGAGGCGCGGGCGCTCGCGCTGGAGGTCCAGGCCCGGCTGCGCGCGGGCGGCGAGATCCAGACCCACATCGACCGCATTCGCCAGGCGTTGGATGCCGGCCTGCCCGAGGAGGCCAAGGGATTCCTCAAGCTCGCCAAGAACCTCGACCCCGACAACCCGGAGCTCGGCCTGCTCGAACGGCGGCTACAGCTCGCCGCGAGACCGCTCGAGTCCCAAAGTGAGCCGGAGCCCGAGTTCGAGTTCGAGGTATTCGACCAGCCGGCGGAGGTTCAGGTGCCGCCGGCGAGCCCGCCACGGCCGCCGGCCGTGCCGCGGCCGGCCACGGCTCCCGCGCCCGCCGCCGCGCCTTCCGCCGCGGCAGCGCCGCCTGTCCGGGGTGGGGCCGGCGGACCCGCCGTCCCCGCGGCGTCCGGACCCGCTCCCGCCGCCGCGCCCCCGAAGTCGCCGTCCGAATCGGCGTCGCCCGCACAGCCTGTCGTCGGCGCCCCGCCCCCGAACGGGTTGGCCTTCGATGCCCCCGGCGACGCGGCGATGGACTTCCACCCCGGCTTCGGCGCCGGCACGGCGCCGCCGAGCCCGCCGGAGACCGCTCTCGCGAGGGTGCAGGTCTTGCTGGACCAGGGCCAGCAGGAGTTCGACCGCGGCGATTTCCAGTCCGCCGTCGACACGTGGTCGCGGATCTACCTGATCGACGTCTCGAACGCGGAAGCCGACCGGCGCATCGAGCAGGCGCGCCGCCGCCGCGAGGAGGTCGAGCGCCTCGCCGAGCAGCACTACTACGAGGCGCACGAGGCGTTCGAACAGAAGCGTTTCGACGACGCGCGCACCCAGTGCCTGCAGGTGCTCAAGCTCGTCCCGCAGCACCTGGAGGCCCATGACCTGCTGCAGCGGCTCGAGACGCCGGCGGCGCCACCGCCGCCGCCGGCCCCGAGCTTGGCGCACGAGGAGGACCTGTTCAAGGACGAGTTCGTGCCGGCGACGATCTCCTCTTCGGGCAGCACGCCGGCGGTCAAGGGACCGGCCGCGCCCTCCCCGTCCGAGCGCGTGTTCGATCGCGTGGCGGCCGCCTCGGGCGCGGCAGCGTCGCGGCGGCTGGTGGCCTCGCTGCCGTTGGGGTGGATCGCGGCGGTCGTCGGGGTGCTGGTCGTCGCCGGGGGTGCGGCGTTCCTGCTTCGGGGCAAGGTCTTCTCGGGGGGCGGCGCCGCAGTGGCCGAGGCGATGGCCGAGTCGGAGCAGCTCGCCAAACAGGGGCGTCTCCAGGAGGCGACCCAGCTGCTGCAGAGCCTGCAGGGACAGGTCGAGGGCGAGCAGGCCAACCGCGTGAACCAGCGCGTGCTGGAGTACCAGCGGCGCCTCAAGGCGAAAGCCGCGCCGCAACCGGTGTCGGAGGCGAAGACAATCGCCGAGGCGCTCGCCGCGGGCCATCGGGTCAAGGCGATGCGGCTGATCCGCGACGGGCTTGCGAGGGTACCCGGCGATCCCGAGCTCGTGAGGCTGCAGTCCGAGGTCACGGCCTACGATCCCGTCATCCCGGCGCTCGCGGCCGCCGTCGCCGCGAGGAGCTGGGAGTCGATCCGATCGCTGGCCGACCAGGTGCTCAAGGGCCACCCCGGCGACGCCGAGGTCCTGCACCTGTGGTCGGTGGGTACGTTCAACCTCGCCGTGCTCCAGTTGCGCAAGTACCAGGTCGCCGAGGGCCACGAGCTGCTCGTCGAGATCTCCAAACGTGACAACGACCCCGACGTGGAGCGCTTGCGAGCGCTCGCGAAGAGCTACCTTTCGCGCCCGGCCGATCCCAGGTACCAGATCTTCGTGAGCAACGTGCAGCTGCGGCAGATCGAGTGATGGCACCGCGGACGCCGCCCGGGCAGCTCGACATCCCGCTGGTGTGGGAGACCGGGCCGGGTCAGCCCGCGCGGGATGCTCCCGCACCCCAGCCCGATCCGGCTGAACAGCCGCCGTTCCACGCCGTGCTGCGCCTGTGGGTGGCGGTGCTCGCCGATGCCGGAGTCGTCGGACTCGCGGTCGCGACGTTCTGGGGGCTGGCGGCGGCGCTCGGCGCCGTCCTCGCACCGCTGCAGTTCGGCCTCGCCGGGATCGTCGGCGTCGCGGCGGCGAGCGTGGTCGGACTCGGCTGTCTCTGGGGCTGGCGGGCGAGCCCCGGCATGCTGCTCCTCGGGTTAAGCTTCTCCCGGCCGATCCCGTTCGGCAGGGTGTGCGGTACCTGGCTGCTGTGGCTGCTCTCGATTCTTGTGGCCGGCCTTCCGCTGCTGTTGGGACGCCGGGGGGCGTGCGTCGCCGAGCGGCTGGCGGGCGGAGCGCTCAGCTTCCGCTCGTCTCCCGGGAGCGCTTGAAGACCATGCCGATATGGTCCGTGGCGCCGGTCTTGAAGTTGATCGCGGTGATTCCGACCAGCTCCCAGCCGTCCTCGCCGAGGCGGTTCAGTTGCGGTTCGTAGGTGGGGTCGAGCCGATAGTTTTCCGAGCGGATGTTGAGGATCTTGTACTCCCAGAGGACGCGCGCCATGCCAACCTCCCCCCCGGCGGTATGTTCTGCACGGTGGCCCGCGCGAGTATACCATCGGGAACACAGGCGGTGACTAGCCAAACCCGACTCTCCGTTGTGGTTCCGGCGTACGAGGAGGAGCGGCGCCTGCCCGCGACCCTGGAGCAGACCGCCGCGTATCTCGCCGGAAGGCCTGACCTGCTGCCGGCCGAGATCATCGTGGTCGACGACGGTTCGAGGGACGGTACTGCGCGCGTGGCCGAGGCGTTCCGTGAGCGCCCCGGCGTCGAGGTTCGGCTGCGACGGTTGCCGGAGAACCGGGGCAAGGGCGCCGCCGTTCGCGCCGGCCTCGCGGTCAGTCGGGGCGAGTGGGTGCTGGTCGCCGACGCCGACCTGGCCACGCCGATCGAGGAGCTCGCGTCCCTGTTCGCGGCCGGCTCGGATGTCGCGGCCGGCTCGCGCGGCCTCCGGCGCGAGCTGATCGTGCGGCGCCAACCGCTGCCCCGTGACACCCTCGGCCGGCTCTTCAACCTCGGTTTGCGGGCGCTCGGGCTCACCCGTCTCAAGGACACGCAGTGCGGGTTCAAGCTCATCGAGGGCAACCTCGCCCGTCGGCTCGCCGCCGAGATGCGGCTCGACGGGTTCGCGTTCGATGTCGAGCTGCTCGCACGGGCGCAGCGGGCCGGCGCCCGGATCACCGAGGTTCCGGTGCGCTGGCGACACGTCGAGGCGTCGCGTGTCCGGCCGGTGCGTCACGGGCTCCAGATGCTCCGCGACGCGTTGCGGGTCCGCTTCTGGCTCTGGCTCGGCCGGTAGCACGCCCTCTCGCGGGTCAGTGCGGCTTCGGCTGGTAGGTGCCGGGCACGCTGCGAAAGCCGATCGCCAGCCGGTTCCAGCCGTTGATCGCGACGATCGCGAGCGAGAGATCGACCAGTTCCTTGTCGGCGAAGTGGCGATGGGCCTCCTCGAAGACGTCGTCGGGCGCGTGCGTCCGCGCGATCTCGGTCAACGCCTCCGTCCACGCGAGCGCGGCGCGCTCGCGTGGGGAGAAGAACGGCGTCTCCCGCCAGGCGGAGAGAGCGTAGAGCCGCTGCTCGGACTCCCCGGCCGCGCGCGCGTCCTTGGTGTGCATGTCGATGCAGTACGCGCAGCCGTTGATCTGCGAAGCGCGCAACTTCACGAGCTCGATCAGCGCCGGCTCGATGCTCGTGGTCCGCACGTAGGCGTCGAGGCCGGCCATCGCTCGTATCGCCGCCGGGGACGTCTTGGAGGAGTCGAGCCTGGGCTGCATCGGTGTCCCGCGATCGGAGGGCCGCACGTCCGACAGAGCGTCCATCATGCACCTCCCGTTCCGTGAGGATAAACACCCCTCGCGGGGCGGCTGTTCCGCCGCACCCGGCGTCGCCCTCCCGCTTCACCGCCGACCCCCGGCCGCAGGCTCCGCACTTCCCAACCTCCTTAGCCAAAAAATGCATCAATTCGGTACCAGGTACCAGAATGATGCATTTTATGGGGAGGTGTTGAGTCTGAGGGGGATGGGAGCGCACAATCGGAGGGCTGATGGGCGCGGTTACGCTCTCGGGCCTCAACGTCTACCCCGTCAAGTCGGCGGCCGGCCTCGCGTTGACCGTCGCTCGGGTCGACAGGCGCGGGCTCGCCGGCGACCGGCGGTGGATGGTGGTCGACGGGGCCCGGGCGTTCCTCTCGCAGCGGACGCACCCGCGGCTCGCGCTGGTCGCGGCCGTACCCTGGCCCCGGCGGCTCGTCCTGACGGCTCCGGGGATGCCGCCGCTCACCGTCGCGTCGCCACCTGGTGGCGCCCTCGTACCCGTGCGAGTCTGGGACGACGTCTGCGACGCGGCTTCGGCCGGCGACCGGGCGGCGCAGTGGTTCTCGAGGTTCCTCGGGCTCTCGTGCGCGCTCGTGTTCCTCCCGGGGCGCTCCCACCGCATGGTCGCGGCGCGCGGGACGGCGCCGGCATCGGAAGTCGGGTTCGCGGACGCCTTTCCGTTCCTCCTGATCTCGGAAGCGTCGCTCGAGGACCTGAACCGCCGCCTGGCGTACCCGCTGCCGATGAACCGGTTTCGGCCGAACCTCGTGGTGCGCGGCTGTGAACCGTACGCCGAGGACGGCTGGCGAACGGTCCGCATCGGGGGCGTCCTCTTCCATGTCGTGAAGGCGTGCGGGCGCTGCGCGACCACCACGGTCGACCAGGCGACCGGCGATCGGGGCAGAGAACCGCTCGCCACGCTCGCCACCTACCGCCGGTCGGACGGTCGGGTGCTGTTCGGTCAGAACCTCGTCCACGAGGGGACCGGCGTCCTTCGCCTCGGCGACGGGGTGACGGTCGTGGAGACCGCGTGAGCGGGCGCACGCCGGCGCGCCGAGGCGCCCTGCCATAATCGATAGCCGATGGTGGGCCGCAACGTCACCGCCCTGGCGGTATGCCTCCTCGGCTTTGCGCCGCCACGCGTCCCGGCCGGCGAGCCGCCGGCCCGGGACCTCGACGTCGGACGCGTGGCGTGGAGCGAGTTGCGCTTCTCGGCGCACAAGATGGGCCTCTCGGCCACGATTCAGGTCCGGATGGACGATCTTGCCGCCCGCCTGGCCGGCCCCGTCGATGGAGGCGTTCCCGATGCCGATCCGGCCACCCGGCCCCGCCTCGACGATCTCTTCCTGGAGAGCACGACCCACCTCCCGGGGAGGATATTCGTCGCGCGGGAACGGGTGGATCCGGTCCAGGCGAGAGTGCGCCAGATCGTCGACACCGAAACCGGCGCGAGGAACCACCGCAAGACGTACACGCCCACCGGTCACGGCTTTCTCCTCGACCTCCTCGTGCCCGCCTCGGCGCCGGAGAGCCTGCTCTCGCCCGAGCGGTGGACGCAGCAGACCCGCTCGTTCACGGCCTACCCGCGCTCGCTGCCGCCGGAGACCGCGATCACGGGCCCGGTGGGGCTGCTCTACGCGGCGTCGGCGGCCGGCCTCGCCGCGCCGGGCGACGCGATAACCGTCCACGTCCTCGTGCAGACGCAGGTCGAGCGCGTGACGGTCCAGGTGGAAGGCGTCGAACCGGTCGCGCTCGACTACCTGTCCAGCTCGGGCGGCACGACCAGCGCCGTTCGCGAGGAGGTGTCCGCCCTCAGGCTCGTCGCGCGCAGCCAGCCGGTCGACCCCTCGTCGCCGAGCGCGTTCCGGATCTTCGGGCTCGAGGGCGACGTCCAGATCCTGTGGGACGCCTCGCGCCGCCTTCCGGTGGCGATCGCCGGGAACGTGAAAGTCCTCGGCCGTATCCAGGTGCGGCTCGCCTCCGTGACGCTGCGCTGAACGTCATCGCCCGGCGCTCGGCCTCACAGGCGGCCGTCCGTCCGTCCCGGCCGGCGCGGTCGGGGGACGTGGCCGCGCCTGTACACCATGATCGAGCGAAGGAACTCGATCACCACCGCGCCGTCCTGGTTGGTGCCGGTCGTCTTGACCCGCACGATCCCGCTCCCGGGGCGCGAGCGCGACGCGCGCACCTCCACCACCTCGCTCTCGGCGTAGAGCGTGTCGCCCTCGAACACCGGGTGCGGAAGCCGCACCTCGTCCCACCCGAGGTTGATCCCGTTCTGCGAGACGTCGGCGACGGACAGCCCGGTGACGACCGCGAGGGTCAGCGTCGAGTCGACGAGCGGCCGCCCGAACTCGGTCTGCGCCGCGAACACCGCGTCGAGGTGGATCGGGTTGGTGTTGAGCGTCAGCAGCGTGAGCCAGACGTTGTCCGTCTGGGTGATCGTGCGGCCCGACGGATGCCGGTACACGTCGCCGACCTCGAAGTCCTCGAACACACGTCCCTGCCAGGATCTCTTCCGGGTCATGGCCCATTGTCGCGCAGACCGGGGCGGGCACGAGGCGTGCGGAGAGCGGCGCCCCTACTCGAGCAGGACCTTGATGCCCCCGGTGAGGCGAGCGGCCAGGTTGTAGACGAGCGCCAGCGCGGCGCCGAAGAGAAAGCCGACGGCGCCGTACAGCAGCGGCAGCGCGAGGACGGCGAGCGCGCCGGCGAGGGGGCCGCGCAGGAACGGCAGCGCCGCGGCGGCCGGCGTGAACGAGACGACGGCCGCCGCGATCCCGATCAGGAATCCGAGCGCGGCATGGAGTGCCCCGCTGGTGAGCGCCGTGGACAGCACGCCGAGGCGCCGCACCCTCCAGAACACGGCGCCGGCCTCGACCGGTGTCCCGGCGTCCGTACCCGCAGCGTCGGGAGACTCCTCGCCGAACGGGGCGCCCAACGCCGGCGGGACGGCCGTCGGGTCAACCGCCTCGACCGCCGGCGGTGCGACGGGCGAGGGCTCCGGGGCGGGGGTCGCGGCCTCCGCGCCCAGACGGAACGGGTGGCCGCAGCCCGGGCACTTGAGGTCGCGGTCGAGGTAGCGGTCGGGCACGGCAAGCACCCGCCCGCATCCGGCACAGGTCGTGGTGATCGTCGTCATCCCATCCCTCCTTCACCGTGAGTCTGCGGCGCCCGGGCCCGCTGACGGACCCCGCCCCTGTTCCGCATTCGTTGCCAGCCCTTCGCTGGTCCATGGTAAGCCCTGACCCCTCCCGCCGGGCCGTTCGGCGTAGAATCCGGGCATGTCGATGGCGAACATCATCGTCGTCGTCTTTTTCAGCCTCGTGGGGTTGGCCGCGTTCACCTACGGCAAGAAGAACGCCGAGGCGCGGCCAATGCTGCTCGGCGCGGCGCTGATGGTCTACGGCTACTTCGTATCGAACGCCTGGCTCTCGCTCCTGGTCGGCGGGGTCCTCACGGCACTGCTCTTCGTCCAGCAGTAGCCGTCGCCGATCAACCGCCGAGCAGACGGACCGCGCGCGGGGCTCGCCCAGCAAGGCGAAGGACGAGGTCGGAGCGCACGATCCGGGGCAGGACGAACAGCGCGCCCCAGGCGAACCCGAGCAGCATGACCACGAAGCCCGCGGAACGGGTGGTCCCCGACACCGCCAGCACCGACGGCTCGTCGAGCAGGTGGAAGCGGAAGAACAGCTCGTTCCAATCGTGCTCGCCGCCGCCCACCAGCGGCAGCGCGAGGTCGCGGGCGTCGGCCATGTACGTCGAGACGTTGATCAGGCTCTCGCCCAGCCACCACACGCAAACCGAGGAGGCGAACGGGTCGCTCCGCCTCGCCAGGAAGTACCAGACCAGCAGGCCCGGCACGGCCAACTGGCCGAACGTGCCGCCGAGGAAGTGGACCGTGCGCCCGAACGGGGTCAGGAAGACGTGCCCCGCTTCGTGGAACGCGAGGTTGACGAGGTCGAGGAAGCAGCCGGCACCCGGCCGCGCCGCGAGCCGGATCGTCAGCCAGCCGGTGACGAGCAGGAGCGCGAGCCGCGCAACCCGCTCGATCGGCCACCCCTCGTGCCTCGCGTCCACCCACCCATTGCAGCACACCGCCGCGCCAGTCTCAAAGCGGGCCTGCCTGCGGGAGCGACGCCGCCTCCAAGCCTCGAGGTCGGCTACGCCTACGAGAACGTCGGGCCAGACGAGCCCTTGACGTACACGGAGACCGAGCTGACGCAACTCCGTTCGAGGTTCAGTGGATCGAGCGACCGCGACATCCTGCGCAAGCTCGTTGGCCTCGAGCCGCAGCCCTCAGCCCCCTGACCCCGGCCCCCGGACCCCTGCCTCTACGCCTGGCCGTACAGCGGGAACGCCTTGGCCAGCGCCTCGACCTCGGCCTTGACCTTGGCCCAGACGGCCTCGTCCTCGGTGCGCAGGACGCGGTCGATCATCTCCGCGATGGTCTTCATCTCGGCCGGGCCCATGCCGCGGGTGGTCACCGCCGGGGTGCCGATGCGGACGCCCGAGCCGATGTACGGCTTGCGGGTGTCGAACGGCACGGTGTTCTTGTTGACCGTGATGCCGGCCTTGCCCAGGCGCTCCTCGGCCTTCTTACCCGAGATGCCGTCGGCGCCGAGGTTGATGAGCATCAGGTGCGTGTCGGTGCCGCCGGAGACCATGCGCCAGCCGTGCGCCTGCAGCGCGCCGCACAGCGCCTGAGCGTTGGCGAGCAGTTTCACGATGTACTCGCGGTAGGCGGGGGTCAGCGCCTCCGCGAACGCCACGGCCTTCGCCGCGATGACGTGCATGAGCGGGCCGCCCTGCACGCCCGGGAACACGGCCTTGTCGAGCGCCTCGGCGAGCGCGGCCTTGCACATGATCATGCCGCCGCGCGGCCCGCGCAGCGTCTTGTGGGTCGTGGTCGTCACGTACTCGCAGTCGGGCACGGGCGAGGGGTGCAGCCCGACCGCGACCATCCCCGCGATGTGGGCGATGTCGGCCATCACCATGGCGCCGGACTCGTGCGCGATCTCGGCGATGAGCTTGAAGTCGATGGTGCGGGGGTAGGCGGAGGCGCCGCAGACGATCAGCTTGGGCTTGTGGGCGCGGGCGAGCTCGCGCAGCGCGTCGTAGTCGATCGTCTCGGTGTCGGGCCGCACGAGGTACGGCACGACCTTGAACGTCTTCCCGGAGTAGTTGAGCGGGTGCCCGTGCGTGAGGTGGCCGCCGTGCGAGAGGTCCAGCCCGAGGATCGCGTCGCCCGGCTGGCAGGTCGCGAGGTAGACGGACATGTTGGCCTGGGCGCCGGAGTGCGGCTGGACGTTGACGTGCTCGCACCCGAACAGCTTCTTGGCGCGCTCGCGGGCCAGGTTCTCCGCCACGTCCACGAACTCGCAGCCGCCGTAGTAGCGCTTGGCGGGATACCCCTCGGCGTACTTGTTGGTCATCACGGAGCCCATGGCGGCGAGCACGGCGGGGGAGACGAAGTTCTCGGAGGCGATCAGCTCGAGGCCCTCGTTCTCCCGGCGCCTCTCGTTGTTGAGGGCGGCGGCGATCTCGGGGTCCGACTCGCGGACGGCGGTCTCGAGGATGGAGAAGAAGGCGGTGCGCTCGTGCTGGTTCATTGCGTGGCTCCTTGGTCGTCGAGCTTTCCGACTCGGCGTTCGTGACGGCCACCCTCGAACTCGGTGGCGAGGAAGAGGTCGAACATCTGCACGGCGACGCCGGGCCCGGTCGTGCGCCCGCCCATGCAGAGGACGTTGGCGTTGTTGTGGCGGCGGGCCAGCTCCGCCGTGAAGGCGTCGTGGCAGAGGGCGGCGCGGATCCCGCGGTGCCGGTTGGCGGCGATCGACATGCCGATCCCCGTGCCGCAGATCAGCACGCCGGCCTCGCCCTCGCCGGCGAGCAGGCGGCGGGCGAGCTCGTGCGCGAAGTCGGGGTAGTCCACGCTGTCGCGCGTCGTGGGACCGACGTCGACCACCTCGTGGTGCGCCTCCCGGGCGTGGGCCGAGAGCAGCGCCTTGAGGTCGAAGCCGGCGTGGTCGGAACCGATCAGGATGCGCATGGGCGCGCCCTCCTCGTGAGGTGCGGCCCGAGGCCGCGTGGGGATGGTACTACGCTTCGCCCCGGCCGGCTGTCGCGCGGGTCAGACGCGCGGGTTGTAGAGCGCCTCGTACTCGTCGATCGCGTAGCTGTCGCTCATCCCCGCCAGGTGGTCCACGATCAGGCGCACGAAGCGCGCGTCCGGCGTGTAGCGCTCGGCGACCTCGGCGGGGATCCGCGAGATCGGGAGGTCGCGCAGGTAGGGCCGGCCGGTCTCCTCGTGGAAACGCAGCAGCGCGTAGGTCGGCAGCGTGAGCGGGTTCGTGTAGTGCGCCGCGAACAGGCCCGTCATCACGAGGTGCGCCCGGTGGTCCTGGCGGTTGACCTCCTGGTGGTTGATGACGAAGCGGTAGATGAACGCCTTGAGGTCGGCGAACAGCGACGCGACGCGCTTCGACATTGCGACCGCCGCGGCGGGAATCTCGTCGGCGATCGCCGTCCAGCCGGCGTGGTCGACGACGCCGTGCTTCGCGGCGGTGCGATCCACGGCTCGCACGGTCGCCTGGATCGCGTCGGTGACGAATAGGTGGATGAGGCCGCGCTGGAGCAGGGCCGCCTTGCGCCACCGCCGCCGCTCGCGCCGGTACTGCTCGCCGGCGCGCGCGATCACGGCCGCCGCCGCGTCCAGCCTCTCGATCTCCTCGAGTGAGATCGCCTCGGCGTAGAGGCCGTCCTCGAGGTCGTGGGTCTGCTGCGCGATCTCGTCCGCGAGGGCGACCGCCTGGCCTTCGAGGTGGCACGGCTTGCCGAGCCTCAGGCCCTCGGTCGTCGGCAGCGGGAACGGGAAGCGGACCTTCCAGGTGGTGTGCTTGATGATCCCCTCGCGCACCTGGTCGGTGAGGTTCAGGCCGGGGTGGTCGTAACGCCGCTCGAGCAGGTCCACCACCCGGATCGACTGGTAGTTGTGCTTGAAGGTGCCGACCTCGCGAACCAGGTCGGGCGGGAGCGGGCACGTCGGCTCCTCACCCGAGAGGATCGTCGCCAGGACGCGCTCGCCCGAGTGGCCGAACGGGGTGTGGCCGATGTCGTGCGCCAGCGCGACCGCCTCGACGAGGTCCTCGTTGAGCCCGAGGGCGCGTGCCAGCGTGCGGGCGATCTGGGCGACCTCCAGGGTGTGGGTCAGGCGGGTGCGGGGGTGGTCGCCGGTGTAGGGCACGTACACCTGGGTCTTGTGCTTGAGGCGCCGGAAGGCCCGCGCGTGCAGGATCCGATCGCGGTCGCGCTGGAAGGTCGTGCGGTAGTCGAACCGCCGTCCTTCGGCCGGCAAAGGCAGACGGCGGGTCGCCTCCGGCGAGCGGACGGCGCAAAACGCGAGCGCGGCGTCCTCGGCCTGTTCCAGGCGCGGGCGGGTGCGCGCGACGAGCTTCGCGGTGTCAGGCATCTCGGTCCCCGATCGCGGCCAGCACCTCGCCGGCCAGGCGCAGCGAGCCGGTCACCAGCGTGGCACGGTCCGCGGGAAGCCCGAGCAGCGCCGCGTCGACGCTCGCCGCGCGTCCGCAGCCGGGGAAGGCGGCGGCGAGGTCGGCGAGCGGCCTCGCGCGAGGGGACGCGACCGGCACGACGGTGACGCCGGTGACCCTCGGCCGCAGCAGCGCCGCCATCGCGCCGAGCGGCTTGTCGTCGAGGCAGGAGAACAGGAGGTGCGCGTGGCCCGAGAGTCCGGTCGCGTCGAGCGCCGCGGCCAGGGCCGTCACGGCCTCCAGGTTGTGGGCGCCGTCCACCAGCAGGCGGCGCCCGCGCGCCTCGCACCACTGCAGCCGTCCCGGCCAGGCCACCCCCTCGATCCCGCGGCGGATCGCGCCGGCTTCGGGAGCCGGAGCGAGGCCGTGCGTGGCGAGCGCGGCGGCGCCGGCGAGCGCGAGGGCGAGGTTGGCGACCTGGTGGGCACCGAGCAGCGGCAGCACCGCCTCGCCACTGGCGCCGCCCACCGAGAACGCCACTCTGGTCCGGTCGAGGGTCCCGGGCGGAGTTGAGAGTTGAGAGTGAAGAGTTGAGAGTTCAGAAACGCCAGATCCTCGGTTCTCGTCTTTCAATTCTTCACTCTTCACTCTTAACTCTTCACTCCGTTCGACCGGGGTGACGGTTGCCCACTCCGAGGCCAGGGAGAGCGGGGTGCCGGGCCTCGCAGACGCTCGGATCACGCCCTCGACCTCGGGGTCCCACGCGCCCACGATCGCCTCGCGCCCGGAGAGCGCGGCGGCCTTCTCCGCGGCGATCGCGGTCCTGGTCGTCCCCAGCCACCGCTGGTGATCGGTGCCGACGTTGGTGAGCAGCGCCACGGCAGGCTCGACGGCGCTCGACGCGTCCCACCGACCTCCGAGGCCCGCCTCCATCACCGCGATCTCCACGCCCCGCGCCGCGAACTCGAGGACGGCGGCGCAGGTCAGCGTCTCGAAGTACGAGAGGTCGGGGAATCGCCCCAGTGAGGCGACCAACTCCGCGAGGCGATCGCGGGCGATCAGCGCGCCGTCGACGCGGATGCGCTCCTCCACGGCGATCAGGTGCGGCGAGGTGTAGAGGCCGGCGCGCAGCCCCTGGGCCCGAAGGACGGCGGCCAGCAGCGCGGCGGTCGAGCCCTTGCCGTTGGTCCCGAGGACGAGGACCGACGCGAACGCGCGCTCCGGCCGCCCGAGCGCGTCGAGCGCGCGCTGCGTGCGCTCGAGTCCCGGCAGGATGCGCTGCTCGAGGCGCGGCGCGAGCAGCGCCTCGGCGCCTATATGAGGTGCGAGAGACACCTGGCCAGTGCCTCCTTCAGCTCCTGCCGCGGGACCACGAGGTCGAGCATCCCGTGTTCGAGCAGGAACTCCGAGCGCTGGAACCCCTCGGGGAGCGTCTGACGAATCGTCTGCTCGATCACGCGGGGGCCTGCAAACCCGATCAGGGCGCCGGGCTCGCCGATGTTGAGGTCGCCGAGCATCGCGTAGGACGCGGTGACGCCTCCCGTCGTAGGGTCGGTGAGCACCGAGATGTACGGGAGCCGGGCCGCGTGCATCCGGGCGAGCGCGGAGGCGATCTTCGCCATCTGCATGAGCGAGAGGATCCCCTCCTGCATGCGGGCGCCGCCGGAGCAGGAGATCACCACGAGCGGGAGGCGGGATTTCAGGCAGCGCTCGATCGCGCGGGTGAGCTTCTCCCCGACCGCGGAACCCATCGAGCCGCCCATGAACGCGTACTCCATCGCGGCGATCACGGTGCGGATGCCGGCGAGACGGCCGGCGCCCACGACCACGGCGTCGGAGCGGATCCCCTTATCGCGCAGGTCCTTGGCGCGCTGCGCGTACGGCTTGGTGTCGACGAACTCGAGGGGGTCGGCGGAGTGGATGTTGCCGAAGAGCTCCTTCCAGCTTCCGTCGTCGAACAGCTGGGCGAGCCTCGTACGAGCCGAGACGCGATGGTGATGCCCGCAGCGCGGGCACACGAACAGGCCTTTTTCCAGCTCCTTGCGGTAAAGCGTCTCGCGGCAACCGTCGCACTTGACCCAGAGGCCCTCGGGGACCTTGCTGGCCGGACGCTCGGCGCCTTCGGGACGGCGGAACCAGACCATGAGCGTGCCATGGTACACCGGATGAGACAGCGTTCAGGCCTCACCCCGGGCAGGGGCAAGGCAGCCGACAGCCGACAACCTCCGAGTGTCGACTCCCGGATCGTGGTTGCCTTTGGCTGTGAGCTGTCAGCTGTCGGCTGCGAGCCATGGACGTTCGACTGTCGTTTCAGCCTGTCGGGACGACGAGCGGCGGGCCAGCCGGCCGGGGCACCAGCTCCACCTCGACGCCGAACACCTCACGGAACATCTCCGGCCGCAGGACCGCGGCCGTGGGCCCGTCGACGCGGATCTGCCCGTGGTCGAGGACGGCGACCCGGTGGGCGATTCGCAGGGCGAGATTCCAGTCGTGCACCACCAGGACCACGCCGACCCCGTCCGCGATCAGCTGGCGGAGGATCGCGACCAGGTCGAGCTGGTGGCGAACGTCGAGCGCCGCCGCCGGCTCGTCGAGCAGCAGCACGCGCGGCTCGCTGGCGAGCGCGCGTGCGACGAGCGCGAGCTGGCGCTCGCCGCCCGACAGCCGCTGCACCGCAACGCCGGCCATGCCGGCGAGGCCGACCCGGGCGATCGCCGCCGCCACGGCCGCGCGGTCGCGCGGCGAGGGCGGCCGCCACGGCCCCATGTGCGGCGAGCGGCCCTGCTCGACGAGCTCGGAGACGGTCAGCGGGAAGGCGAAGCTCACCCCTTGGGGGACGAACCCGACGACGCGAGCGACGTCGCGCCGGCGCCAGGCGGCGAGCGCCCGCCCGCGCAGCTCGACGGTGCCGGCGGCGGCCGGCAGGATCCCCGCGAGCAGCCGCAGCAGCGTGCTCTTGCCGGCGCCGTTGGGGCCGATCATGGCGACGCACTCGCCCTCGCCGAGCGCGAGATCGACGCCGTGGACGACCTCGCGGCGGCCGTACCCGCCGGAAACCGAGTGCGCGGCCAGGAGCGTCACGGCGAGCGCCTCAGCAGGACGACGAAGAACGGGACGCCGAGCACGGCGGTCACGACGCCGACGGGCAGCTCGGCGGGGGCGAGGACCCGGCGCGCGACCAGGTCGCCGAGCACGGTGAGCGCCGCTCCGGCGGCGGCGGCGCGCGGGAGGAGCCGCCGCGTGTTCTGCCCCCAGACGAGGCGGCAAAGGTGCGGCGTCACCAGGCCGACGAAGCCGATGACCCCGGCGAAGGCGACCGCGCCGCCGCACAGCGCCGCGGCGGCCAGGAAGACACGACGGCGCACGCGGCCGACCTCGACCCCGAGGCCGGCGGCCGACTCCTCGCCGGTGGCGAGCAGCCCGAGGTCGCGCCCGTGGAGGAGCAGGACGAGCGCCGGGACGAGCACGTACGGCGTCAGCCAGAGGACGGCTTCGCCCGACGCGGATGCGAGCGACCCCATCGTGATCGCCAGGGCGCCGGGCAGCCGCGGCGAGGGCGCGAGCGAGAGGATCGTGAGGATCGCGGCGGACGCCGCCGCGTTGACCGCCACGCCGGCGAGGATCATCCGGGTCGACGAAGGTCCGAGAGGGCCGCGGGCCATCCACCAGACGAGCGCAGTGGCGGCGGCCGCCCCCGCCATCGCGGCCGCCGGAACGAGGCCGAGCCCGGCCGCGGGGAGGGCCGCGAACGCGGCCGTGGCGGCGGCCGCCCCGCCGCCGGAGATCCCAAGCAGGAACGGGTCGGCAAGAGGGTTGGACAGCAGCGCCTGGAGCGCGGCGCCGGCCAGCGCCAGCGCGGCGCCGACGGCGAGGCCGAGCCCGAGGCGCGGCAGGCGGAGTCCGAGAACGGCGGCGCGGGCGTCGGCGCTGCCGCCGCCGACGAGCGTCGGCAGCGCCTCGCGGGCCGTCACGGCGGGCCCGCCCGCGAGCAGCGCGGCCGCCGCCGCCGCCAGCAACACGACGACCAGCACGGTGTCGGCCGCGTGTCTCACCTGGGCGGCCTCGGAGCCTGTGGGGCCGCGCCGGTCGGATCGTGCGCTGGCCCGGACCCCTGACCCCTGACCCCTGACCCCGTCTTCTCCTCTGCGACGCGCGCGGCGACGAGCGCGTCGAGCGCGTCCGGGAGCCGGGGGCCGGGCCGGCTGGCGGCGTCGGCGGGCAGCCAGATCGTGCGGACCTCACCCGAGGCGAGCCGCACCCCGGCCGGCGACGCGAGGGTGCGCCGGAAGCCGGCGCGGATGTCGCTCTCGTCGGGGACCACGGCGACCTCGAGCCTCGCGTCCAGGAGCAGTTCCGGGTCGACACGCGGGTAACGGCCGCCGCGTCCGGGCGCGAGGTTGTCGAGTCCCGCGCGGCGCAGCAAGTCATCGTGGAACGTGCCCGGCGCCGCCACGATCAGCGGCTCCCACCAGACCACGTAGAGCGCGCCTCGCCGGGGGAGCCCGGCCGTCCGCGCGGCGGCACGGGCGCAGCGCGCCTCGATCTCGGACGCCAGGCGCGCCCCGTCGCCGGCGCGGCCGAGCGCCCGGCCGGCCAGGCGGCAGGCCTCGGACAACCGCGAGAACGAGGTGACGTCGGTGGTGAAGACGGAGGTGCCCAGCTCGCGGAGGCGCCGGATGACCCGCGGGTCGTTCCCCGCGGTGCTCGCGAGCACGAGGTCGGGACGGAGGGCCAGGATCGCCTCCATGTCGGCGGGCGCGACCCGCGGCAGCGACGCCACCTGGGACGGAAAGTCGGCCGCGTCGGGCGCGGCGACCACCAGCGGACCGGCGCCGAGCGCGAATGCGAGCTCGGTGACGTCGGGCGCCAGGGGCACCACGCGGTGGACCGCCCCGGCCGCGACAGGGTTGCCGATCTGATCGATGACCTGGGGGGACGACAGGGGGGCCGCGGCGAGCGGCAGCAGGCAAGCAAAGAACCCACACCACGCGGTGTGGGTCCATCGACCGTTGGCGGGGTGACGGGCCGGCCTACTCGGTGCCCTGCTCTTCGAGGTCGTTGGGGACCCCCAGGCGCTGACAGGCCGCATCGTACATCTGGCGGGCCGCTTTCTGCGCCGCCTGAAGCTCTGCAATTCGCTGCTTGACGCGCTGCAGCTCTTCCTGGATCTGGTTCTCGAGCTCGCCGATCTCCTGGCGGGTCACCTTGCGGGTGTCCTCGTAGAACTTGCGTTGCTGGTCAGTCAGGACCGACATGAAATCCCTCCTCCTACGGTTTGAATGGAATGGGCTGGGTGATGTGCACCTTCACCCGCGTGCCGTTCTTGGTCGCAGGCTTGAACCGCCAGGTTCGCACCGCGTTCGTCGCGGCGGCGTCGAGCCCGAGGTCGGGCTTGACGCCGCGGAGCACGCGGACGTCCTGCACCGAGCCGTTCTCGTCGACGAGAACGTCGAGGAACACCGTGCCGCCGACGCGCTGGCGGGCGGCCAGCGGCGGGTACGACGGCTTCGGGTTGTACACCGGTTGCGGCGGCGTCACGTCGGGGCCGGCCTCGACGAGGTCGCCCTGGCTGACCGCGGCCTCCGCGGGTACGAGCGGAGGCTGTGTCGCCACGGGCTCCGGGGTCGGAGTCGCGGGAACCGGCGTCGGCGGCGCCTCGGTCGGCGGCGGCGCCGCCGCTGCTGTCGGCTGCGCCGCGGGGGCGGGTGGCGCCGCGGTCGGCTGAACCTGCGTGACGGCCCCGGCCGCTGCGGGCGGTTGCGCGGCGGCCGTCGCCGCGGCCCTGGTCGGTCGCACCGGCGGCGGTGTCGGCCGGTTGGTCTGCGCCGTCGTAGCGGGACGCGCCTGCGCCGCCGCGCCCGGTTTCAGGATCTCGCCCGCGAGGCGGTCGCGCAGGGCCTGGGTCTGTTTGTCGACCTCCTGCTGTGCGACCTCGCGGGCCATCTGGACCGTCTCGGGCGCCGGCGTCGCTTCCGGGACGGTTGCCGCGGCCGGCCGCTTGGCCCGCGTGTAGACGAGGGCGGCCGCCGCGACCACGAGGATCGCGACCCCGACGGATGCGGCCGGCAGGAACCTCGAGCGGTTGGGCGTCACCAACTCGGCGGGGGTCTCCTCCGGCACGGGCTCCATCACCGGGATCCGGGGCGCCGGCTTCGGGCGGGGCGGTTCGAGCGGCGGCGCCGCGGGGCGCGCGGCGGCCGGGCGCGGTATCGGCGCGCCGGCGCCGCTGCTCGGGCGTTCCCGGCCGACCAGGTCGGCGAGGAACGCGCCCAGCTCGGAGGCGCCCGGAGTCGGGCGGATCAGCTGGAGGATGTTGCCGAGCTCCGCCGCGAACTCCGCCGCCGTCTGGTAACGCAGCTCGCGGTCCTCCTGGAGCGCCTTGAGCACGACGCGCTCGACCTCGGGAGGGATCGAAGGATCGATCTCGCGGGGCGGCACGAGCTTGGGCGCGCGCACCTGCTCGAGGATCGAGAGGTCGGAGTCGCCGGCGAACCCCTTGCGGCCGGTGAGCATCTCGTGGAGCACCAGGCCGAGCGAGAAGATGTCCGAGCGGTTGTCGATGTCCTTGCCCCAGGCCTGCTCCGGCGACATGTACTGGAGCTTGCCCTTGAGCGCGCCGGCGCGGGTGTGGGTCGCCTTCGACGCCGCCTTCGCGATGCCGAAATCGCACAGCTTGATGTCCCCGTCGTAGGAGATCAGCACGTTCTGCGGCGACACGTCCCGGTGCACCAACGCCATCGCCTTACCCTGCAGGTCCCGCTTGCGGTGCGCGTAGTCGAGCGCGGCCGCCAGGCGCGAGGCGATGAACAGCGCGAGGCCCAGGGGGAGGCGCGCCTTCCTGTCGTCCAGCGAGCGCAAGATCGAGCGCAGGTCCTTGCCGTCGATGTACTCCATCGCGATGTAATAGGAGCGCTCGATCTTGCCGAGATCGTAGATGTGGATGATGTTGGGGTGCTGCAGCTGCGCCGCGAGTTTGGCCTCGTCCACGAACATCGTGACGAACTCGTCGTTGTCGGTGAGATGGGGGAGGATCCGTTTGATCGCGACGATCTTCTGGAACCCTTCGAGGCCCATCATGCGGGCGCGGTAGACCTCGGCCATCCCGCCGGTGGCGATTGGCTCGATCAGCTCGTACTGGCCGAACGGCGTGCCGCCGGGCAGCGGGCCTGCCGACTTCTCGATCGGCGCCGCGACGGGCGCAGGCGGCGTTGGGGGCCGAACCGGGGCCGGCTCCGCCGGGGGAGGCGCCGCGGCGGCCTCGACCGGTTGCCGCGGCGCGGGCGCGGGCGGCGCCGCGGCGCGGGTCGCGACCGTGCGGGACTTGGAGATGTCCAGGCCCGACAGCGTGTCTTCGAGGAGTTTGTCGACCGAGATCTCGCCCGTTTCCTTGCGCGGTTTGGACGGTCTCGCGGCGGAGCGGCCGATGTCGGCGAGCGTGCCGCCGAGCGCCTGCTCGAGCACGCGGTCAGCGTTGTCCGGCGTGGCGGCGGCCTTCCACGGTTGGGGCGGCGGGATCGCCGGCTCGGGTTGCGGCGCGGCCGGCGCGGCGGCGGGGGACGGGATCGCGATCCGCTGGGTCTCGGCCCCGGTTACCGCGTGCTCCTCCGCCAATAGATCCCCGAAAAGGTCGTGGGAGGTGACGGTGCCGGCATCCTTGCCGGCTCCCGCATTGCGGCGCAGCGCGTCGAGCATCTCGGCCCGCGAGTCGGTCGCCGCGGCGCCCTCGCCCCGCGGCCTCGCGAGCAGCCCCTTGACCTTGGCCAGGAGCTCGTCGTTGGAGAAAGGCTTGGCGATGATGTCCTGCGCGCCGAGACGCACCGCGTCGTTCTGCGGGTCCTGGCCGGAGTAGCCGCTCATCATCACGAGGAACGGCGTGTGGCGCAGGCCCGCGCGGGCGCGCAGCTGGGTGATCGCGTCCTCGACCTTGAGCATCGGCAGCACCGACGTGGTGAGGACGAGCCTGGGTTCGATCTTCGCACACGCTGCGACCGCGGCGTCCACGTCGCGGGCCGGGATGATCTGGCATCCCGTGGACACCAACGCCTCCGCCACGCGCACGGCGGTACGCGGTTCGTAATCGAGCAGTAAAATGGCCTGGGTCAAGCCCTCGGCAGTCCGCACTAAGACCTCGCGGTCATTGTGGTGGGGCACCTCTGGCAAGTCAAGCGCGTCGCGTCGGCGTTGTTGCGCCTCGCCGCGCTGGCGGCGGTGTACAATTCGCACGAGCGGACGAGCCGTCCCTCGGGGGTTCGCATGTCGGGCCACAACAAGTGGAGCACCATTAAGCACAAGAAGGGCAAGCTCGACGCCAAGCGCGGCAAGCTCTTCACCAA
This sequence comes from uncultured Acidobacteriota bacterium, assembly GCA_963727275.1. Classification (GTDB taxonomy): domain Bacteria; phylum Acidobacteriota; class Thermoanaerobaculia; order Thermoanaerobaculales; family Thermoanaerobaculaceae; genus RBG-13-68-16. Next base: position 86,618 of record CAVSFK010000012.1, on the reverse strand, counting down.
GGTCATCCGCGAGCTGACCACGGCGGCGCGCGAGGGCGGCGGCGACCCGGACGGCAACCCGCGGCTGCGCGCCGCGATCGTGTCCGCCAAGGCCGCGAACATGCCGGGCGACACGATGAACAAGGCGATCCAGCGCGGCACCGGCGAACTCCCGGGCGTGGCCTACGAGGAAGTGACGTACGAGGGCTACGGGCCCGGCGGCGTCGCGGTCATGGTGCACGCCCTGACCGACAACCGCAACCGGACGACCGCCGAGCTGCGCCACATGTTCGACAAGCACGGCGGCAACCTCGGCGAGACCGGCTGCGTCGGGTTCCTGTTCAAGAAGCAGGGCTACCTGATCATCCCCAAGAGCGCCGCCGACGAGGACAAGGCGATGGAGTCGGCGCTGGAAGCCGGCGCCGAGGACTTCTTCGCCGACGACCCGGACTTCTACGAGATCTACACGGCGCCGGGCGAGCTGCACAAGGTGAAGACGGCCCTCGAGGCGCACGGCCTCACGGTGGAGCAGTCCAAGGTCGAGATGGTCCCCACGGTCCAAGTCCGCCTCGAGGACAAGCGCGCCGAGCAGATGATCCGCCTCATGGAGGCGTTCGAGGATCACGACGACGTGCAGAACGTCTGGGCCAACTTCGACATCGATTCGAAGCTGCTCGAGGTGGGTTGACGAGAGTCCTCGGCCTCGACCCGGGATCACGCATCACCGGCTGGGGGCTTCTGGACGGCGATCCCCGGCGCGTGACCGGCGTCGAGTTCGGCTGTCTGGTGCCGCGTCGTCGCCTGACGCACGCCGCCGCGCTCGCCGCGCTCGCGGCCGAGCTCGAAGCCCTCGTGGAACGCCTCCGGCCCGACGTCGTCGTCGTCGAGACGCCGTTCGCAGGACGCTTCCCGAAGTCGGCGCTGGTCCTCGCGGAGGCCCGCGGCGCGCTGCTCGCCGTGCTCGGCCGCTGGGGAGGCGAGGTCGTCGAGATCGAGCCCGCACGCGTCAAGGCCGCCGTCGTCGGCAACGGGCGCGCCGAGAAACGGCAGGTCGCCTTCGTGGTCCGCCACGCCCTGGCGCTCGAAACAGAGCCGCCGGCCGATGCCGCGGATGCGCTCGCCGTCGCGCTCTGCCACCTGCGCCGCGAATTGCCTTGACGCTGTCGGAGCCCGTGTGTTAGCTTGCCCGAACGTGAGTATCTTGCTGTCGCGCCGCGGCCATCGAGCCGATCGGGAGCTTCGAGAAGTCGGCGGAGCCCGCGCCGCGACGAACTGAGCGTACATGGCGCTGCAAGGTTCGCTCGCCGAGATCGCACTGCCGGACGTGATCCAACTGGTCAGCGTGTCCGGGAAGACGGGCGTGTTCACCCTCTCGGGCGAGGGGACGGACGGCAAGATCTTCATCAAGGACGGCCAGATCACGGACGCGGTCGCCGGGAAGCTCGCGGGCGAGTACGCGGTGTACGAGATGGCGGGCTGGCACGACGGCCAGTTCATCTTCACCGCCAACATCGAGTCCGACAAGGTCACCGTCAACAAGTCGAACACGAGCCTGATGATGGAGGCGGCGCGCCGGCTCGACGAGTGGCGCGTGCTGCAGCGCAAGATCGCCTCGATGGACCTGGTCCCGTTCTTCCTGCCGCGGGAGCCCGGTCAGGACCAGATCACGCTGTCGCCGCAGGAGTGGGCGATCGTCACCAAGATCGACGGCCAACTCTCGATCGCGAAACTGGAGGACGTGGCGGGACTGCCGGCGTTCGACGTCTGCAAGGTGCTGTACGGCCTCGTCACCTCGGGGCTGATCGCGCTCCGCAGCCCGGAGGGCGAGAAGCCGGCGCCGGCGGCGCCGCCGACCCCCTCGCAGCGCTCGCTGCTCGCGCTCGCCGAGAACCTGCGCAAGCTCGCGGACGAGAGCGTCGGCCTGTCGGGGTCGATCGCGGTCGAGAAGCAGTACCGCCTGGCCCGCGCCGACATCGAGGCGGGGGGCGGCATGGCCACGATCCAGGGCCTGGTGGACCGGCTGGCGCGCGCGATCTCGCTGCTCGAAGGCGGCGACAAGGCCGGCGAGTTCCTGCGCAAGACCACCGCCCTGCTCTCCTAGGAGCAAGTCCCCACGCCTCAGCAGCAACGGGAATTCGATTCGTTCACGTGTCTTTCTGTCCCGGACCCCGGACCCCGGACCCCGGACCCCGGACCCCTGACCCCGGCTTCACGGCTCCTTCGGCAGCGACGCGATCCCCAGCGCGGCGCCGATGACGGCGACTACGGCGCCGGCGGCGGGCAGCGCCGGGAGCAACCACGGGTCCGGCGCGAGCGTAGGGAATGCGGTTCGCAGGGTGGCCGACAGCGCCGTCAGCGCCGCGACGCCGAGCGCGCCCCCCGCCAGGCCGAGCAGCGATCCCGCGATCAGGTACGGGCGCCGGATGTCGCCCTCGTGGGCGCCGATCAGCCGCATGATCGCAATCTCGTCGGCGTGGGTGAGCACCAGCAGGCGGACCACGAGCAGCACCACCACGCCGCAGCCGACGAGCAGCGAGGTCGCCAGCGCGAATCCGGCGAAGAGGAGCCGCGATACCGCCTGCTCGAGGCGCGCCTGCCAGTCGTGCGAGCTCTCGACGATCGTCACCTCGGGACGGCCGTGCAGCCAGGCCGCGACGTCGTCCTCCTGGCCCCTCGGCACCGCCGCCTGGACGAGGGGAGGGAAGCTCTTCTCGTCGAGGGTGAGCAGGACGGTCCCGAGCTCCGGGAACCAGCGGGCGAGCTCGTCCTGGACGTTGCGGGGCGCGAGCACCGTGGTGACGAGCGAGGGGTAGCGCGCCGCGAGCGCGGCCCGCAGCCCGGCCGCCTCGCCGGGCGACCGCACGACGGCAACTACGGACGTCTCGCGGTCGCGCGAGAGCAGCTCGCGTCCCACCCACCGGTACGCGGTCCACAGCGCCCCGCCCCACGTACCCGCGACCGCCACCAGGACGACCGCGACGATCCCCGCCGCCCCGGACTCGCGGAGCTGCCGTTTGATCTCGCGCCACGCGTGCCGGTTCATGCCGCCGTCACCCAGGCGTCGCGGACGACGTTGCCGCGGTCGAGGAACAGCGTGCGGGCGGGGTGGGCCTCGATCAGCCCGCGGTCGTGGGTCGCCACCATCACGGTGGTCCCCTGGTAGTTGATCGTCTTGAGCAGCTCGAGCAGCTCGTGCGAGCGCTCCGGGTCGAGGTTGCCCGTCGGCTCGTCGGCGAGGATGAGGTCCGGCTGCAGCACGAGCGCACGCGCGATCGCCACGCGTTGCTGCTCGCCTCCGGAGAGCTCGTCGGGGTAGGCGTTCATGCGGTGCTGGAGCCCCATCTGCTTGAGCACGAGATAGGCGCGCCGCTGCTGTTCACGGTCGGGGAAGTTGAGCAGCGAGAGGACGAACGTGACGTTCTCGGCGACCGTGCGGCGGCGCAGGAGCTTGAAGTCCTGGAAGACCACGCCGAGCCTGCGGCGGAACTCGGCGACGTCGCGGCGGCGCAGGAGGGTGAGATCGGCGCCGTTGACGACGATCGCCCCCGAGTCGGGCAGCTCGGCGCGGTAGAGCAGGCGAAGGAAGGTGCTCTTGCCGGCCCCCGACGGGCCGGTGAGGTACACGAACTCGCCGCGCTCGACGCGGGCGTTGATCCCGCGCAGGGCCGGGCGTCCGTTGTAGCTCTTGGTGATCGCCTCGAGGCGGATCATGCGAGGCGGGCGGGATCGGCCGGGCGGGTGCGGACGGTCTCGCGCGTGTCGCGCCGTCCCAAAACGGCAGCGGCGCGCATCGCGTGTTCGAGCTCCATCGTGGTCTCCGGGCTGAGAGTGTAGCATGGCGGTGTGGGCGAAACCCCAGCTCCCAGCGGCGTTCTCGCAGTTCGGCTCGCCGACGCGCTCGCCCTGTTCGGCGACCGCCGCAACGCGCCCGGGCAGCTCGACTCGAAGGCGCTCGCCCAGGCCGCGGGCGCCGCGGCCGAACGCCAGCTCGGCCGCGCGATGCCCGTGCTCTACGCGATGCAGGAGCACACCCGCCTGACGTACACCTTCAGCTCGAAGGAGACGCTGCCGCCGGGGCCGCACTTCGTCGGCACGTGCGACGCGCTGCTCACCGCCGAGCCGTGGGCCGCGCTCACCGTGCGCACCGCCGACTGCCTACCGGTCGCGATCGCCGGCGGAGGCGCGGCGGCGATGGTCCACGCCGGCTGGCGCGGCCTCGCCGCGGACGTGCTCGGCTCGACCGTGAGCCGGCTGCGCGCGGAGCACGGCGTCGAGCCGGGCGCGCTGTCGGCGGTCGTGGGCGTCGGCATCGGCCCGTGTCACTACGAGGTCGGCGCCGATGTCTTCGCCGCGCTCGACCGCCTCGACGTCGCGGGCGCGAGCTGGCGCGGCGACCGGACGGTGGACCTCGCGCGTTTCGCCGCGGGTCGGCTCGCCGCGCTAGGCCTGGCTCCCGAGCACGTCCGGGCGCTACCCGGCTGCACCTTCTGCTCCGCGGACTATCACTCGTATCGGAGGGACGGGGCATTGCGGCCGGGCGGCAGTGGAGCGCGATCGTCCTCACCTCGTAGTGCGCGCCGCCGAAAGCGGACCATCTGCTTCGCTTCGCTCGGGCGGGCGAGGGCGCCCGCCCCCCAAACTACTTCCATCGTCTGGGCGCGGCCGCCGTCGGCCGCGTCTCCTCGGCGGCGCGGGCCGCACACCGTCCAGCAAGGCGCTGCCTTGGGCCTATGTATGATTGCCGGGTAAGGCCCTCGACGGGCGGGGCAAGCCCCGCCCCTACGGAACGCCGCCGGGGTCAAGCTGATGTAGGGGACCCCTCCTGCGGCCGCTCGCGTCGGAGTTGCGACCGACCCACGCTCGACCGACCGGCACCTTTATCGTGGGGAGTGCGCCCTCGGTTCATGAAGATCCCCAACCTCCCGAGCGCAGCGGGGAGGCGTGGCGATGCCCCGCCAAGGAAGCAATCGACGGCAGCGGGGTGCGGACTTGCTGCTCTCGGCCCACGAGGCACCGACCACTCACGACGGCCTTCGCGGCTGCGCTACACCCAACTCGGACGATCCGGGACGATGCGGTGACCGACTCCGGCTCGATTGCATATCTCGCTGCGCCTGGCGGCGGCGTGCCGTGATCGTTTCGCGGTTGGACCTTGCCTCGATAGAGCCGACACTCTGAGCCTGATCGCTTGGAGAGGCTCAGCTCGTGAGCGGAAGCGCCGCCGTTGCGATCTGCCCGCGGAGCTGGCCGCAGGCGGCGGCGACTTCGCGGCCCTTGCTCCAGCGCACGGTGACGTTGACGTGGGCGGCGGCGAGGATCGCCGCGAACGCGTCGATGCGCGCCGCGTCGGGAGCAGCGAGACCGCCGAGGTAGCGCTCGTCCGGGTTGAGCGGGATGAGGTTGACCTTGGCGGGGATGCCGTTGAGCAGGCGGGGGAGGCGCCGGGCATCGTCGTCGGTGTCGTTGATCCCGGCGAGCATGACGTACTCGAAGGTGATCCGCCGGCCGCGCTCGAGCGGGAACGCCCGCAACACCGCGAGCAGCTCGTCGAGGGGCCAGCGCGCCGCCACCGGCATGAGGCGCTCGCGCTGCTCCTGCGTGGTGGCGTTGAGGGAGACCGCGAGCTTGGGCCGGCGCTCGAGCGCCGCGAGCTTCGCTGATCCCCGGCACGATGCCGCTCGTCGAGACCGTGACGCGGCGGGGGCTGACCGTCTCGGCGATGAGCTCGACGGCGCGCGCGACGTGGGCGACGTTGAGCAACGGCTCGCCCATCCCCATGAACACCACGTTGACCGGTTGGCCGACGAGGCCCTCGTGGCGGAGGACCGCGCGGTACTGCCCGAAAATCTCGGCGCCCGTGAGGTTGCGGCCGGTGCCGAGCACGCCGGTGACGCAGAACACGCAGCCGACCGCGCACCCGGTCTGTGAGGACAGGCACAGGGTCGTGTGCCCCTCCATCGGCATCGCGACCGCCTCGACCACGGCGCCGTCGGCGAACGCCAGGGCCAGCTTGGCCGTGCCGTCGCCGCCGCGCGTGAGGGCCACGATGTCGGGATCGCTCACGCTTGTCCGCTGGGCGAGCGCCTCGCGCAGCGCCTTCGGCAAGTTGGTCATTTCCGCGACACTGCTCGCCATCCGGCGGGCCAGCCACTGGTAAACCTGCTCGGCCCGGAACGGGCGGGGGTCGAGGTCTTCGAGCAAGGATGCGAGCTCAGCGCGGCTGGCGCCGACGAGATTGGGGCGAGCCCGGGTCGGGGTCGTTGCGTTCACTCGCGATTCCCACGGAGCGCAGGAGATCCACGTCCTGCTCGCTCCATTGTGTCACGGCCCCGCTGCGCTCCGCGCACACGGCCCGCGGCTTGTCGCCGCCGGCGACCAGTTCGACGCGCAGCAGCGGGCTGAGCCCGAACCGCTGCAGGGTCGCGCACGCCGCCCGGAGCGTCTCGTCGGTCTCGAGCCGGCTCTGCAGCGCGCCTACGAACGAGGACAGCAGGGCGGTCGCGTCGGGGGTCGATCCGCGGGTCTTCACGGTTGCTGGAACCGGGCCGGCGGCCGCTCCAATTCCTGCCGTCGCGGCGTACCATGGCGCGCGGTGGAGATCCTACAGACGGGCCTGGCCGCGCTCGGATTCGCACCGCTAGCGGTGCGCGAGCTCGCCGGCGATGCCTCCCAGCGGCGGTTCTTCCGCCTCGTCCTCGCCGGCGGCGGAACGCTCGTCGCGGCGCTGTACCCCGCCGATACGGGCGGCGGCGAGGGGCAGGCGGCGCGCGACCACGCCGTTCAGGTGTGGGGGCTACGTCGCGGCCTGCCGATCCCGCGGTCCTTCGGCTGTCACGGCCGCGTCGTCGTGAGTGAAGACCTCGGCGATGTCGACCTCGACCGCGCCGCGGCGGCCGGTTCCGATGTGCTGACGCCGGCCCTCGCCGCGCTGGCGGCGTTCCAGGCGTGCGGCCTCGCGGACCTGCCCACCCCGCCGTTCGACGCTCCGTTCTTCCGGCGCGAGCTGGCGGTGTTCGAGGCGCACGCGATGCGCGACGGCTCGCCGGGCCGTGCCGAGGCGGCGCGGTTCCTCGACGAGCTGGCTGCGGCGGTCGCCGCACACCCGTTCCGGCTGACCCACCGGGACTTCCACTACAACAACCTGTTCTGGCGCGCGAGCGGGGTGACGGCGGTCGACTACCAGGACATGCGGGGCGGCCCGGACACCTACGACCTCGCATCGCTCCTCCGGGAGCGCGGCGGGGCCGCGGTCGCGGAGGACGAGGCGTCCTGGGTGGAGCGAGCGGCGGCGCTCCTCGACTGGGCCCCGGGCTGGCGCCGGCGCTACTTCGAGTGCGCCTCGCAGCGGGGCGTCAAGGTCCTGGGGACGTTCCTGCGCCTGGCCGCGGCGGGTCGCCACGGCTACCTCGGGTGGCTGCCGGGGGTCCGTGCTCGCGCGCTGGCGGCGCTCGCGGAGATCGGCGCGCCGCACGCCCTGGCCGACGCGGTCGCCGCGATACCGTCCGAGGGGCTATAATCGCCGCCGGAGGGGAGCCCCATGTTCGGTTCTCTCGGACTTCCGGAGTTGCTGCTGATTCTCCTCATCGTCATCATCATCTTCGGAGCGGGCAAGCTGCCCCAGCTCGGGAAGGGGATCGGCGAGGGCATCCGCAACTTCCGCGGCGCTCTCAAGGGTGACGATGCCGCCAAGCCGGAAGGACCCAAGGCCAACACCGACAAGCCCGAGGATCCGTCAAAGGGCCGCTGACGGCTCGTACGCGAACCGGGTAGCTCCCGCCAGGTCCAGCCCCGTCAACGTCTCGTAAACCGCCGCAACGCGCGCGATGAACGTCCTCGTCTCACGGTACGGCGGCACCGTGCCCCAGTGGCGAACCGCGCCGGGGCCGGCGTTGTACGCCGCCAGCGAGAGCTCGACGTCGCCTCCGAAGGTGTCGAGCAGCGCCGCGAGGTAGCGACAGCCGGCCTCGAGGTTCCGCGCAGGGTCCGCCGCGTCCGGAAAACCTACCTCGGCCGCGGTCTCCGGGAGCACCTGCATCAGGCCGAGCGCGCCCTTCGCGGAGACCGCCCCTTCCATCTGGTTCGATTCCACGTCGACGATGGCGAGGACCAGCGCCGGATCGATCCCGACTCGCGTCGCCGTCGCGATGACACGCTGCTCGAACGGCGACGGCCCGGCGAACGGGTCGCTCTCCAGCGGCACCGAGCCGCCCGGAGTGGTCTCGACCCAACCGGTGGGGCGGGGGGAGGCCCGGCCGGGGCGTTCGGAGAGCGCCGTCAGCGTGCCGCCGACGAGGAAGCACCCCCAAATGGCGGCGGCTTGACGCCCGCCGAACAAAGCGGCGCTTCCTCAGGCGCCCCTGCGGCGCCGCTGCCCGTTCTTCTGCAGCTTGCTGCGCAGGGTGTTGCGGTGGATGCCGAGCGCCGCGGCCGCCTGCGAGATGTTGCCGCTCGCACGGTCGACGGCCGACCGCACGTAGCGCACCTCGAAGACGTTGAGCGCGTCCTCGAGACGGAGTCCGCGGTCGAGGAGCTCGTCCGCTACGGTTCCGAGAGCGGCACTGATCTCGCGCAGCGCAGCGCGGCGTTCGTCGGCGCTACCAGGGCTCACTTGAGCTCGACCCGGTCCCCTACCTGCATCGGGTAGCCGGAGCGGATGATCTTGGCGGTAGCCCAGTGGTCGCCGGTCGTCAGCACCGCGAGCTCCCCGAGGAGCAGCCGCGGCGTTCCGGGCACCGGGTTGTCGCGGTAGACGATCGCCTGGCTGCCGGGGGCCAGCTGGTCGGCCTCGCCGAGGTCGATGAGGACGACGGTGTCGGCCCCGAACGTGACGATGTCGTCGCGCGAGTAGACGATGTAGCCCTTGGCCTTGGTGCTCGAGGGGTCGCACCGCTCGACCGGCTTGGTGAGCAGCGTCATCGGGATCGGGATCGGCTCGAACGGCTTGAGCCACGCCCCGAGCGGGATCGCGTCGCACGATGCGAGAATCTCGGCGGTCGCGGTGTGGTCCTGCGTGCACAGGACCTTGGCCCGACCCACGTAGCGGACGATGGTGCCCAGGACGGCGTTGGTGGCAGGGTGGCGCAGCTTGCGGACCGGCTGGGTGATGAAGTACTCCTGGCCGGCCTTGACGCCCTCCGCCTCGCCTCCGGACAGGTAAACGACGTCGTTCGTCGAGTAGGTCGCCGCGTACTGGATGTTCTCGGCCGACTCCATCATGAGCTTCGGGCGCGCGTCGGACTTGTCCAGGTAGGCGAAGCAGTAAATGTCGTCCTCGCTGCCCGCCGCGACGAGGTTCCCGGCGGCGCCCTCGCCGCCCGGAGCGCCTGCCCCGGTCTGGCCGGGGGTTTCGCCGGCCTGACCGCCCGCCGGAGGCGTCGCCGCCGCGGGCGGCGTCGGCGGCGTCGCGGGCGCCGGCGGCGTCACCTCGGCGGCCTTGACGCCGACCACCAGCGGGTCGCCCGGGTAGATCCAATGGGCGTCACGGATGTACTTGTTCTTCTCCCACAGCTGCGGCCAGAGGTACGGATTGTCGAGGTACTTCTTGGCGAGCGCCCACAGGGTGTCGCCCTTCTGAATGATGTAGACGTTCGCGTCGGGCGCGAACTCGGTGGGCGGGTCGTACGGCGTCCAGTGACCGTTGACGTTGTGGAGCGGCTGCGGCGGGGGGGTGTCGCCCTGTGCCGCTGCGGGCCCGCTGAAACACAGCACGGCGAGGACGGCAAACGTTGCGCGGACCATGGCAGTCCTCCTGTTCCGCATACTTGTCATGACTCCACTATCAAAATAACGCACGGCCCGTGGGTTCGTCAATGCTCGGTCATAGCCGGCGCCGGTACTTTAGGCGTCGGGCCGGGCTTCTCGGGCTCCCCGAGACGCTTTCGTACTTCTTCCATCAATGGCGTTGCAGCCTTCGCGGTCACGGTTTCGGGATAGTTCGCGTAGAGGTAGTCGAGGCGCTGCTTGGCGCCGACCCACGCCTTGATGTTGGCGTAGTACCTGGCAATCAGGTACTCGTGCTGGGCGAGGTCCTCCGTGCACTTGGAGAGAAGGCTGCGGGCCTCGGGGGCATACGTCGAGTTGGGGAACAGCTGGAGCACAAGCTTGAGGCTGTCGACCGCCTCGCGCAGCGGCGTGAGGTCGCGGAGGGGGCCCTTCCTCTGCGCGTAGCTGCACTTCGCGAGCATCAGGAGCGCGTAGGCGCGATTGGGGTCGCTCGGGAACCGGTTGGAGAAATCCTTGTAACGCAACTGAGCCTCGGTCAACCCTTCGGTGTCGCCCACCGAGAAGAAGGTGTCCGCGACCTTGAGCGCGGCGCGGCGTCCGAGCGTGTCGTTCGGGAACGTATCGGCGAGGAACGTATAGTACTTGCGCGCCTCTTCCCACTTCTTCTTCGCCGCCAGCTCGTCGCCGCGCGCCATGATCTGCTCTTTCGACTTCGAGCCGACCTGGTCGAGGAACGCCTGATCGTTGTTCTTGGTGGAGCACGCCGCGAGCGGCACGATCGCCGCCAGCAGGAGCCAGCGCCTCATGAACCCTCCTCGCCCCGCAGCGTGGCCAGCGCACGGGGCCTGTCGCGGGTGCCGAACACGGCCGTACCCGCCACGAGAACGTCCACGCCGAGCCCGCGCAGCGCGCCGGCGTTCTCGCCTTCGACGCCTCCGTCGACGGCGAGCTCCACCCGGCTCGCGTGCGCGTCGCGTTGCGCGCGCAGACGGGCGATCTTGTCCAACACCTCGGGGATGAACCGCTGGCCGCCGAACCCGGGGTTGACCGACATCACGAGGACGAAGCTCGCGAGCCCCCACACCTCGTCGAGCGCGCCGACCGGCGTGGCCGGGTTGATGGCGACACCCGGCGTCGCGCCGAGCGACCGGATGTGGGCGAGGGTGCGGTGGAGGTGAACGACGGCCTCCACGTGAACCGCGATGCGGTCGGCGCCGGCCTTGACGAACGGCTCCAGGAGGTCGTCCGGTCGGGTCACCATCAGGTGCACGTCGAGCGGCAGTTTTGTGATCCGGCGCACAGCGGCGCACAGCCCGGGCCCGAAGGTCAGGTTGGGGACGAAGTGGCCGTCCATCACGTCGAAGTGGAGCAGGTCCGCACCGGCGGCTTCCACCGAGCGCACCTCCTCGGCCACGCGCGCGAGATCACACGCAAGCAGCGACGGCGCGATCCTGACTCGGCTCACCGGCTCACCCACAGGCCGATCACGGCCGCCTCGGCGACGGGCCCGCCCGCGGCCGGGTCCTGGCGCAGGACCGTACCCGGCGGAATGCCCGGGTAGACGACGGGCTGCACCGTGGCCAGCTGGAACCCGAGCGCGCGGGCGACGCGCACCGCGTCGGGCTCGGCGGTCCCGACGAACTCCGGCATGACGTAACGCTTGGATCTCGGCGTCCGGTTGATAAGCACCGTCACCGCCGAGCCGGGCGCCACCAGCGTGCCGGGCGCGGGCATCTGCGCCAGCACCACCACGGCGTCCGCCTGCCCCTCGACCTCGCAACGGCGCTCGATCGTGAGGTGCTCGGCATCGACCTCGGCCTCGGCGAGCGAGACCGGGAGGCCGGTGAGGTCGCCGAGCTTCTGAACCGCCTTTCCGAGGGACGGGTAAAGGAGCACGGTGCCGCCGCGTTTGAGCTCGAACCCTCCGGGCGGGCGCTGCGACGCGACCCGGCCGGACCCGATCTGCGGGTCGAAGACGCCTTCCTGGACCCGGGGCACGAGCCCCCCTCCCTGGATCACCGCGACGGCGTGCGCGGTCTCCATGCCGGCCACGTTCGGGACCCGCGCCGCCGAGGACCGCAGGCTGACCAACAGCACCAGCCAGACCGCGATCCCGCAACCGACGAAGATGCCTATGGCAGCCATGAGCCAGCGCAGCAAACGGCCGATGCTCATTGCGCGGTGAGGGTAACATACCCACGTCGTGCCGCGTCTTGGAGCGCATCTGTCCGCCGCGGGCGGGACGTGGAGGGCGGTCGAGGCCGCCGCCGCTGCGGGGTGTGAGTCGTTGCAGCTCTTCCTCCGCGCGCCTGGGCGCTGGGCGGCGCCGGCCCTCGCGGCGACCGAACCGGCGCGCTTCCGCGCAGCGGCGGGAACGGCGGGCCTCTCCGGGCTCTGTTTCGCGCACGCGCCCTACCTGCTCAACCTCGCGAGCGCGGATCCCGCGCTGCGCGCCCGGTCGGTCGGCGTGCTCGTCGACGAGCTGCAGCGGGCGGGCGCGCTGGGGCTGGCCGGGGTCGTGCTCCACCCGGGGTCGGCCGGCGACGGCGACCGGGACGAGGCCGAGGCGCGCTGCCGCGCGGCGATCACGGAGGCCGTGGCGCGCGCCGGCGGCGACGCCGCGATGTTGCTGGTGGAGGGACAGGTCGGCGCCGGCGGCCAGCTCGGGCGAGGTCCCGCCGAGCTCGCGCGGCTGGTCGAGCCCGCCCTGCGGTCGGCTCCGGCCCGGCGCGGGTCCCCGCGGCCGAGGGTCGGGGTCTGCCTGGACAGCGCCCACCTGTGGGGCGCGGGCTACGATCTCCTCCAGGACGGGTGGGGACGCGTGCTCGACGAGCTCGGCGACCACTGGGGGCTGCCGGTCCCCCAGCTCCTTCACGGGAACGACACGGCGGTGGAGCTTGGCTCGCGCCGCGACCGGCACGCGCCGCCCGGGGATGGGAGGCTCGGCAAGCCGTTCTTCTCGAGGCTGCTCGCCGAGCCGCGCTGCGCGGAGCTGCCGGTCGTCATGGAGATCCCGCCCGGCGACGACAACGCCATCGTCAGGAAGGTGCTCGCGCGCCTGCGCCGCTGGCAGCGTACCGGGAAGTAACGGCAGTCGAAGGTCGGAAGTCGAAGCACGCGAGGTCGTCCTGGCTGGGCCGGCGGGGTCCGGAGACAGGACGACCAGACGAACGAAGCCAGGGCTTCCCAGAAAGGCGTGCAGCCGCGCTGCCGAGAGGGCGGGAGCACCGCGCTCAGGTGGCCGAGTCCATCACGGAACCCCCACCCAACCCCCATCTCCGATATCGAAGCCCTCGGCCCGCGTCGTGCCCCCCACCCCCCACCCGCACGGTGGGCCTATGGCAAGGCGCGCGAGGCGGCCGGCGCCATGACGACCAGATAAACAAAGGCCGGGCTTCCCAGTAACGCGTGTAGCCGCGCCGCCGAGAGTGGGCCAGATGCTAGGCGGACGAGGCGACCGGACCGGAGCGTACCCGGGGGCTATGTGAGCAGCCGAGCCGCCGATGCGCACCTCGCGGGGGATCGGGTGGGGGGCGAGACGCGGGCGCGCACGCTTGGGTAACCGCGAGCGGGGGTTGGGGTGGGTGGTTTCCATCAGGCCGGCCAACGGAGGGCGATGTCCCCGCTACAACGCAGATGGTCCGCTATCGGCGGCGCAGATCACCGGCGGCCGGGGATGAGGCGGTCCATCGCCGGCACGTTCTTCGATATGTCGTTGAAGATCACCACCGCCATCAGGGCGATGATCAGCCAGAAGCCGACGTTGAGGATGCGCTCCTTGGTGCGGTTCGAGAAGTCGCGCCGTACGACGGACTCGAGCGCGATGACGGCGAGGTGACCGCCGTCGAGGACCGGGATCGGGAGCAGGTTGAAGATCGCGAGCTGCAGCGAGATCATCCCGAGGAACCAGATGAACGAGACGGTCCCGGTGCGCGCCGCCTGGCCGGAGAAGCGCGCGATGTCGATGGGCCCGGACATCTGCTTGAGCGACGCGCGGCCGGAGAACATGCGGCCGATCACGGCGAACGTCTCCCGCGTCATGCGCACGTTCTCCCGGACGGACTCGACGATCGCCGCCGGCGGGCCGAGCTGCTTGAGGATCGTCGGGCTGGGCGCCGGGATGCCGAGCTTGCCCTGGCCGTCGACGTCGCGGGGCGTGGCCTTGATGCTGAGCGTCTCCTTGCCGCGCTCGACGGTGAGGGTGAGCTCGCGGTTGGGGCTCGCGCCCACCAGGCGCATCACGTCGAAGAAGTGGCGGACACGCTCGCCGTTGACGGCGACGATGCGGTCGCCGGGCCGCATGCCGGCCTTCTCGGCCGCGCTGCCCGGAAGGAAGCCGGGCACCTCGGCCGGGAGCGGAGGCGCGAGGCCGGCGTAGCCCAGCTCGTAGCGGGTGACCGAGCGCGGAGTCAGCGTCGCGTCGAGCAGCTCGGCGCCCCGTCGGAACCGGAGGCGGAGCGCGTGCCCGGGCGAGCCCATGGTCGCGAGGTCGAGGTCCCCCCACGTGCGTATGGGCTTCCCGTCCACCGCGAGCACGAGGTCGCCGCCCTTGATGCCGGCGGCCGCCGCCGGCGAGCCCGGGTCTACCCACGCGACCTCCGGCGGCCGGTCCTGCCACGCGGGGACCTGCACGCCTACGACGAAGGCGACAGCGACGAACAGGACGGCGCCGACGAGGTTGGCGCCGGGACCGGCGAGCAGGATGAGGGTGCGGCGCCAGCGCGGGAGGAGCGGCTCGGGCGGAGCTTCTTCGCCGGCGACGACGTCGGACTCATCGGGGCCGAGCCCGTGGATGCGGACGTAGCCGCCGAGCGGGATGAGGCTGACGCGATAGTCCGTGCCCTTGCGCGTGAATCCGGCGAGCCTCTTGCCGAAGCCGAACGAGAACACGCTGACCCGGGCGCCGAGCACGCGCGCCAGCAGGAAGTGCCCGCCCTCGTGGAGCAGCACGAGCACTCCGAGCACGATCACGAGGGCCGCGAGGTTCAGGAGCACGGTGACGTCCGCATCCTCACGTGGAACCTCCACCCCGGGAGGGGAATTTCGCGACCGACTCGCCGGCCCAGGCCCGGCCGCGCTCATCGGCGGCAAGGGCATCGCCGAGCTCGGTGAGGGGGTGTGCGGCGGCGGCCTCGCGTTCGACCGAGGCCTCGACCACCGCCGCGATGGCGGTGAAGGGGAGGGTGCGGGCCAGGAACGCCGCGACGGCGACCTCGTTGGCGGCGTTGAGCACCGCCGGGACGGTCCCGCCGGCGCGCAGCGCCTCGCGCGCCAGGCGCAGGCAGGGGAACCGCACTTCGTCGGCGGGCTCGAAGTGGAGCGCGCCGAGCGCCACCAGGTCGAGTGAGCCGATCGGGGACGGGAGGCGCTCCGGGTACGCGAGCGCGTAGAGGATCGGGAATCGCATGTCGTTGACCGAGAGCTGCGCGATCAGCGTGCCGTCCACGTACTCCACGAGCGAGTGCACGCGGCTCTCGGGGTGGACGACCACCGCGATCCGCTCCTCGGGCATTGCGAAGAGGTGGTGCGCTTCGACGATCTCGAACCCCTTGTTCATCATGGTCGCCGAGTCGACGGTGATCTTCGCCCCCATCCGCCAGGTCGGGTGGGCGAGCGCCTCGTCCACCGTGACGCGCTCGAGCGCGTCTTTGGTGAGCGTGCGGAACGGGCCGCCGGACGCGGTCAGGATCAGGCGGCGAACGCTCTCCGGCGGACCTGCTCGCAGCGCCTGGTGGAGGGCGTTGTGCTCGGAGTCGACGGGGAGGATCGCGGCGCCGCTCGCGGCCGCCGCCGCCATGACGAGCTCGCCGGCGGCGACGAGCGTCTCCTTGTTCGCGAGCGCCACCTCGCGGCCGAGCTCGAGCGCTCGGAGCGTGGGCACGAGGCCGAGCGCGCCGACGAACGCGGCGACCACGGTCGTCGCGTCGGGGTGGGTTGCGACCGCCTCGCGCCCCTCGGCGCCGGCGAGCACCTCGAGCCCTGGGAACGACCGCCGGAGGCGTGCCGCGTCGGCCTCCTCCGCCACCGCGACGAGGCGAGGCGAGAACGCGCGGATCTGGCTCTCGAGGAGAGCGACGTTGCGACCCGCGGCGAGCGCGACGACCTGGAACCGCTCCGGGAACCGCGCGGCCACGTCGAGGGTCGCGGTGCCGATCGAGCCGGTGGAACCGAGAACGGCGAGGCGCTTCAACCGGAGATCCCGAGGAGCAGCAGCAGGGCGAGGACGAAAGGCGCGGCGAAGAAGAGAGAGTCGGTGCGGTCGAGGAAGCCGCCGTGACCGGGGATGAGGTCGGAGGAGTCCTTCACGCCGGCGTCGCGCTTGAACACCGACTCGACGAGGTCGCCCACCGGGGAAAGCACGGAGAGGGCGACGAACAGCGCGACCGCCGTGACGACCGAGAGCTCGTGGAAGAACACGGTCCGGCAGAACCACACCCCGAATGCGGTGAGGGCCGTTCCGCCCGCGATCCCCTCCCAGGACTTCTTCGGGCTCACGCGCGGCGCCAGACGGTGCTTCCCGAAGCGGCTCCCGAGGTAGTAGGCGCCGGAGTCCCCGCCCCAGACCGTCAGGCAGTGGATGAGCACGGCCTTGACGCCGAGCGTGCCTTCGAGCGACGTCCGCAGGAGCCCCATCGCGCCGCCGGTGACGAGGAAGTAGAGCGCCGTGAACGTCGCGCCCGTGATCGCGGCGGCGCCGCCGCCGATCGGGTAGCCACCCAGGAGGTAGACGGCGGGCATGACGAGGAGCACGAGGGCGAGGACGGCGCCGGCCTTGTGGAGGCCGAGCGTCCACAGGGCGGGCAGCGTCACGGCGAGCGCGACGAGCGTCGGGAGGAGGGGCGCCGGCTGCCCGAGTCGGCGGAGCAGCACCAGCAGCTCCCACGCCGAGAGGAGCGTGATCGCCCACACCATGCCGAGGTAGACCCACGCCGGGAGAAGGACAATCGCGGCGAGGGCCAGCGGCAGCACGGCGAAGGCGATCGCCTCGCGCGAGCCCATCAATCGGCGCCCTCGTCGCCCGCGTCCTGACCCGGCTCCACGACGCCGCCGTACCGCCGTTCGCGGCGGGCGAAATCCGCCACCGCGAGCAGGAGATCGCGGGTGGTGAAGTCCGGCCACAGGACCGGCGTGAAGTGCAGCTCCGCGTAGGCGATTTGCCAGAGCAGGAAGTTCGAGATCCGGAGCTCGCCCGACGTCCGTATCAGGAGGTCGGGGTCGGGGACACCGGCGGTGGCCAGGTGGGCGGCCACCCAGGCCTCGTCGACGTTCTCCGCGAGGAGCGTTCCCCCGCGAGCCTGCGCGACGCCGGCGCGCACGAGGTCGACGATCTCGGTGCGGCCGGAGTAGTTGAGGGCGATCTGGAAGACGAGGCCGGTGTTCCCGCCGGTGGCCTCGACGGCGCGGGCGAGGCGGTCCTGGATCTCCGGCTCGAGCTCCCCGATGCGGCCGATCGGGCGGAACCGGACGTTGTTGTCGACCAGCGTGCGCAGCTCCTTGGCCAGGTACTCCTTGAGCAGGGCCATGAGCGTGCGGACCTCCCAGCGCGGGCGCTTCCAGTTCTCGGTGGAAAACGCGTAGAGCGTGAGCGCCTCGAGCTCCAGGCGGGCGGCCGCTTCGACGCTCTCGCGCACGGCGCGGATGGCGGCGCGGTGCCCCTCGACCCGCGGGAGCCCGCGCTGCCGCGCCCAGCGGCCGTTGCCGTCCATGATGATGGCGACGTGTCGCGGGAGGGACTCCTGGGCGAGACGATCGACGATCTCGCGCTCGGGGGACCCAGGGGCGGCGAGGCGATCCAGGTCCTTCATGAACCGGCGCAGTCTAACACGTGGACAACAGCTAGCAGCTAACAGCAAACAGCTCACAGCGGACAGCTTCCCGTCTCCGGTGGAGTCGTTCGGGTGGGTGGGGGAGCTGTCAGCCGTCGTAGAAGACGCGCTCCAGCGTCAGGCCGTGCGGGGGAGCCGTCGGGGCGGGCGGGCGGGTGTGCGGCCTGTCCACGAGGCGCTCGAACCAGGCAGGCGGCTGCGCGCCCCGGCCGACCTCCAGCAGCGCCCCGGCGATCCGCCGCGCCATACCGCGCAGGAAGCCGTCGCCGTCGAGCACGATGTCCAGCCGCGGCCCACGCGAAAGCGCGCGGGCCGCGGTGAGCGTGCGCACGGTGCCGCGGCGCCCGTGTCCGGCGTGACCTGAGAGCGCGAACCCCGCGAAGTCGTGCTCGCCCACGGCCGAAGCCAGCGCCGACCCGAGGAGCGCGGCGTCGATCCGGTGGGCGACCTCGACTCGGCGCAGCGCCTCCCACGGCGGCAGCACGGCGCCCCAGGCGAGGCGGTAGCGGTAGCGCTTGCCCGTCGCGCTCCGGCGCGCATCGAACGACGCGGGTACCCGGGCGGCCCGCAACACCCGCACGTCGGCGGGGAGCGCCGCGCGCAGCGCGCGCACGATGCCGGCGGCCGGGATGGCGAGAGGCGGATCGAAGTGGGCGACCTGGCCGGCGGCGTGGACGCCCGCGTCGGTCCGACCGGCGCCCACGACACGGACGGGCTGGCGGAAGAGACCTTCGAGAGCCGACTCGAGCACGCCTTGGACCGTGCGCGCCTCGCGCTGGCGCTGCCAGCCGGCGAACCCGCCGCCGAGGTACGCAACCGTCAGCGCGATCCGCGCCTGCTGCTCCACCCAGCCATTATCGCCGCGGCCGCCGGTGACCGGGCCCGAGGCGTACAATCGGACGCGTCACTCTTCTCTGGGGAGCCGGAATGGAGACCCTGCGGGACCTCTTTGAGTACGCCGTCGACGCCTATCCGGCGCGCAAGGAGTTGCTGCGCATCCGGGCCGGGAAGGGGTGGCGGTCGTACACCGTGAAGGCGTTCGAGCGCACCACCCGTGAAACGGCGGCGCGCCTCGGGCGGGCCGGGATCGGCGCCGGCGACCGGGTCGCGCTGTTCGTCGAGAATCGGCCCGAGTGGCACATCCTCGATTTCGCCTGCCACCTGCTCGGCGCGGTGCCGGTGCCGCTGTACTCGACGTTGCCCGCCCACCAGGTGCGCTTCATCGTGGGCGACTCGCAGTCCAAGCTCATGGTGGTGTCGGGCAAGGAGCGCGCCCGCACGGCGGCGGAGGCCGTCGCCGACCTCCCCGGCGTGCGCCTCCTGGGCGTGGACCGCGGACTCGCGGACGGCCTGGACGCGATCGCCGACCTGCCTCTCCCCGCAGCGCGCCACTGGCCGGACCCGCCGGCGCTCGCCGGCTCGGACCTCGCGAGCCTCATCTACACGTCGGGCACGACCGGGGAGCCAAAGGGCGTGATGCTCTCGCACCGGAACTTCATGTTCCAGGTCAACGCCGTGCGGCCGTTGTTCCCGATCACGGAACGCGACGTGTGCATGTCGTTCCTGCCGCTCTCGCACGTCTTCGAGCGCACCGTGGACTACGTTTTCTTCGACCGCGGCGCGCAGATCAACTACGTCGAGTCGATCGAGCGGGTGCCGGCGCAGCTCACGGAGATCCGTCCGACGATCATGGTCTCCGTGCCGCGCCTGTACGAGCGCTCCTACATCAAGATCATCTCGAAGGTCCAGCAGGAGGGCGGCGCGAAGCGACGCCTGTTCGAGTGGGCGCTTCGCGTGGGGCGCGAGGTGCGCAGCGCGGAGTGGCGCGGCCAGCGGGCCTCCGCGTTCGCGCGCGGGCAGTTCGCCGTGGCGCGGGCACGGATCTTCTCGAAGGTCCTCGACCGGCTCGGCGGCCGGCTGCGGTTCTCGATCTCGGGCGGCGCGCCGCTCGCTCGCGAGGTCGCCGAGTTCTTCGACATCGTCGGCCTGCCGATCTTGCAGGGGTACGGCTTGACCGAGAGCGCACCGGTGATCGGCGTCAACCGGCTGGACGCCAACCGTCTCGGCTCGGTGGGGAAGATCGTGCCCGGCATCGAGGCGCGGATCGCGCCCGACGGCGAGATCCTCGCCCGCGGGCCGAACATCATGCTCGGCTACTGGAACCAGCCCGCGGCCACCGCGGAGACCGTCGACGCCGACGGCTGGCTGCACACCGGCGACATCGGCTACCTCGACGCCGACGGCTACCTGTTCATCACCGACCGCAAGAAGGACATCATCGTGACGTCGGGCGGGAAGAACGTCGCGCCGCAGCCGATCGAGGGGCGTCTCGGCGCCACGCCGTACATCGCCCAGGCGATCCTGATCGGCGACAAGTTCCCCTACCTCACGGCGCTCGTGGTCCCGAACTTCGAGAACCTCGAGGCGCACTTCGCGGCGAAGGGCATCGTCGGACTCGACCGGGCGGAGATGGTGCGGCACGAGGAGTCGGCCGCGCTCGTCGCGGCCGCCGTCAAGCAGGTCAACTCGGAGCTCGCGACCCACGAACACATCCGCCGGTTCACGCTGCTCCCCCGCGAGCTGTCCCTCGAGGAGGGCGAGCTGACCCCCACGATGAAGGTGCGCCGCCGCGTGGTGGCCGAGCGGTTCGGCGGGCTGATCGAGCAGATGTACTTGAAGACGCAGCGCGCCGGCGACTACGACCTCTCCCAGTAGCGGGCGCCGCCGATATCGGACCGTCTGCGTTGTTGCGCTCGCCCGCTCACATCCTCACATAGCCTCCGGCTATGCTCCGGTGTGGCGGGCTCGCGCGCCTAGCATCCGGCCCAATCTCGGCGGCGCGGCTACGCGCCGCGCTGGGAAGCCCTGCTTCTGCTTGTCTTGTGGTCTTGCATTCTCGGAGCCCGGCCCCGGTCTTCACAGGACGCGGTGCTTCTTGGCGACGGCGACGAACGCGTCGACCGCCGTGTCCAGCTCCTGGTGGGTGTGGGCCGCCGAGATCTGCGCGCGCAGCCGGGCGTGGCCCTGCGGGACCACCGGGTAGCCGAACCCGGAGACGTAGACGCCGCGCTCCAGGAGGTCCTTGGCCATCGCCAGCGCCAGCGCCGTGTCGCCGACGATGACCGGCACGATCGGGTGCATCCCCTCGGGGATCCTGAAGCCGGCGCCGCCCATGCGGTCCCGGAAGTAGCGAGCGTTCGCCTGCACGGCCGCGGTCCGCGAGACGTCCTCCATGACCATCCGGAACGCCTCCATCGCGGCCCCGGCAACCGCCGGCGCAAGGGAGTTCGAAAAGAGGTACGGGCGGGACCGCTGGCGCAGCGTCTCGATGACGGGCGTAGGTCCGACCACGTAGCCGCCCATCGCCGAGCCCATCGCCTTGCCAAGCGTCCCGGTGTGGACCGGGACCTTGCCCCAGACGCCGAGCTGTTCCGCGGTGCCGCGACCGCGCGGTCCGAGGAGCCCCGTGGCGTGGGAGTCGTCGACGATCAGCACGGCGCCGTGGCGCTCGGCGGCCGCCGCGATCGCGGGCAGCGGTGCGAGCTCGCCCTCCATCGAGAACACGCCGTCGGTGACGGCGAGGATGAAGCGGACGCCGTCGGCCCGCGCCTGCCTCAGCTTGGCCTCCAGATCGGCCATGTCGTTGTGCTTGTAGATGTACCGCTTGGCCTTGGCGAGCCTGATCCCGTCGATGATCGAGGCGTGGTTGAGTTCGTCGGAGACGATCGCGTCGTTCTCTCCGGTGAGCGTCGCGAAGCACGCCTCGTTGGCGTTCCAGCACGAGCTGTAGAGGATCGCGTCGTCGGTCTCGTAGAAGCTCGCGATCGTCGCCTCGAGCTGCTTGTGCAGGACTTGCGTCCCGCAGATGAAGCGCACCGATCCCATGCCGGCGCCCCACGCCTCGACGGCGCGGATCGACGCCTCGCGGACGCGCGGGTGGTTGGCGAGGCCGAGGTAGTTGTTGGACGTCAGCATGACGACGTCGCGGCCGCCGACCTTGACCGTATGGTCCTGTGGGCTCTCGAGCGGGACCTCGACCTTGAAGGTCCGCGCCTCGTGCAGCTTGTCGAGCTCGCCCGCGAGGAAGCCCAAGAACTCGTGCATCGATCCTCCTGTCGCCTCCGCGCTCCCACCGGGGCCGAAAGCCTGGCCGTCGCCCCCCCGCGCGGACTACCCCTGCCCTCCGACCAACGCCTCGAGCGCCCCGGGCGCCGCCAGGGAGTCGAGGAGGACGTCCGGCGAGAGCGCGGCGAGGCGCTCCTTCGACGTCTTGCCGCTGGCCACGGCCACCGAGACGGCGCCGCCCGCGCGCGCACACCGAATGTCCGCCTCGGCGTCCCCGACCACCACGGTCATGCCGCTCGGAAAGTCGACGCCCCAGTGGCCGCGGGCCCGCGCCCTCGCAACCGGGACCAGCCGGTTGCGGTCCTCGTCGTCGGAACCGAAGGCGCCGATGGCGAACCGGCCCGAAAGACCGGCGGCGCGCAGCTTGATCTCGGCGCCCGCGCGAATGTTGCCGGTGAGCAGGCCGACCGCCGTGTCGCCGCGCTCGGTCAGGGCGGCGAGCGCCGCGAGGACGCCGGGCAGCGCGCGCGTGTTCGCCGGGGAGAGCGCCGCGGCGAGGTGGCCGCAGTAGCAGTCGAACACCTCGCCCAGGCGTGGTTCCACCGCGGCGCGCGCCAGGCCCGCCCCGGAGGTCAGCTCGAACACGATCTGGGGGTCGGTCTTGCCGGCGAACTGATAGCCCTCGATGGGACCGGCCGTGCCGAACGTCTCGCGCAGCGCCACGCCGAGGGCCCGCCCCGCCTGGCCGTTGGTGGAGAGGAGCGTACCGTCGACGTCGAAGAGGACAAGCCGGCGCACGTTTTTTGCCCGGCGGAGTCTACCACCGCGAGGAATCGGCCGGGCCGCGGCCGGGTCGCGGCGCGGCGTCGCGGGCTCGGCTGCCGGCGCGCCACGCGCCCCGTCTCAAATTGACAGCGCGAGCGGCGTTCCCGTAGCATCGGTCGGTTGGGAGGAAGCAGCCTCCGGTGCTGACCGGGTACAACACCGACATCGAGTCCGACGGCGTGACCTACCACGTCCAGACGGAGGACCGCGGCGACGCGAACCCGCTGATCGAGTCGCTCGTCTACGTCAAGGGCGAGATCCTCGCCACCCGGCGGACCGAATACGCGAGCCTGCTCGACGCCACCAAGGACCGGTCGGCGATCCAGGTCCTGATGGAGCGCCAGCATCGGACGATCGTGGACGCGATCCGCAACGGTCGGATCGACCTGCTGACCGAGCCGCCGGTCGGCGGCGCCGCCGACACCACCGTCACCCGCCGCTCGCCGCTCGCCGCGGGCGGCTCGGCCATCGACGCGGCCAAGCTCTCGCAGAAGACCCTCGACGAGGTGATCGCGGACTGGCTCGCGGAGCAGCAGCGCGAGGAACGGATCCGTCTGCGCGTCGTCGGGGGCGAAGGGCTGACGTTCGGGTCTCCGTTCGCCCTCGAGGTGGTGATCCAGAAGACGCCCGGCGACGCGCCGGTCGTGGGCGCGCTGGCCAGCGCGAGGTTCCTCTCGACCACGATGAAGCCCACCAAGCTCGCCGAGGGGAAGAGCGACGACACCGGCACGGTGAAGCTGAAGGGGACGATCCCGAGGCTCGACAAGGGGCAGGGGCTTCTCGTCGTCACCGTGCAGCACCCGAGCGGCAACGACGAGGTGAAGTTCCTCGTCGGCCACTAGAGACAGGGGCCAGGGGTCAGGGTCCCGGGCTCAGCAGAGACAAGTAGACCTGGCACTGTCGTTGATTCCGAAGGCGATTGACAGCGGGATCTGTGCCCTTTCTCCTGACCCCTGACCCCTGGCCCCTGACACCTGTCGCTACGACTCCATCCGCCCGCGGAGGAAGGCCTCCAGCCCCACCCGTGCGATCGTCGGGTTCTCGCGCAGCCGGCGCACCGAGTAGGGGTACCAGTGCGAACCGAACGGCACGTAGACCCGCAGCTTGTGGCCGGCGCCGGTGATGATCCGGCGGAGCTCCGGGTCGACGCCGAGCAGCATCTGGAACTCGTAACGGTCGGGACCAAGGCCGAGACGGTGGATCATCGCGATCGCCTCGCACACGAGGTACTCGTCGTGGGTGGCGACGCCGACGTAGGCGCCGCCCTCGAGCAGAAGCCGCAGCGCGTTGAGGTACGCGGCACGGATGATGTCGCGTTCTTCGTAGGCGATCGCACGCGGCTCGAGGTAGATGCCCTTGCACAGCCGGACACTGGCGCCCTCGCTCGCGAGCGTGGCGGCGTCGGCGAGCGTGCGCCGGAGGCGCGCCTGCAGCACGACGCCCGTGCCTTTCGGGAAGCGGGGGACGAGCTCGTGGTAGAGCCGCAGCGTGGCGTCCGTGGTGGGCGCGTCCTCCATGTCGATGCGGACGAACACGCCCTTGGCGGCCGCCCGTTCGAGCACCGCGGCGACGTTGTCGCGGCAGAAGGCGTACTCGATGTTGAGGCCCATCTGCGTGGGCTTGAGCGAGATGTTGGCGGGCAGCGATTCCGCCGCGATGGCTTCGATGACCTCGTGGTAGGCAGCGACGGCGACGGCGGCGTGCTGGCGTTCGCTGACGCTCTCGCCGAGCACGTCCACGGTCGCGCAGCACCCCTGCTGGGCGAGCTTCCGCACCGTGGCGACGGCCTCGGCCAGGGTCGAGCCCGCGACGTAGCGGCGGGCAAAGAAGCGCACCATCGGCCTCGGAGTGATCGGCAGGGTGGCGCGCACGAAGGAATCGAACATGCTCATGGAACCCTCCCGGGTTGCGGAGTCCTTGCCACGGTGAGGACGTAGACATCGCTCGCACCGGCCGCCCGCAGGGCGCGGGCGCACGAGGCCGCGGTGGCGCCGGTGGTGAGGACGTCGTCGACGAGGAGCAGCCGGCCCGCGACGGGTCGGCGGGCCGGGAACGCCGCCGCGGTGAGCCGGAGGCGCTCGCTGCGCCCGCGTCCGACCTGGGCGCCGCCGGCGCGCCGCCGCAGCGCCCGGACGAACGGCAGGCGCAGCTCGCGCGCGACGGCCTGGCCGAGCAGCTCGGCCTGGTCGAAACCGCGGCGAACCCGGCGCAGCCAGCGCATGGGCACGGATGCCACGGCGTCGGCGCCCGGCCACCCCGCCTGCCGGTAGGCGTCGGCGAGGAGCGAGCCCAGCGGCGCGGCCAGCTCGTCCCACCCGCGCCCCTTGAGCAAGAGGACGAGGTCGCGCAGGGCGCCGCGGTACGGGCCGACGCTCGTCGCCGCCCGCCACGGAGGCGGTGTCGCGCGGCACGCGAGGCAGGGCTCGGCTTCGGTCACCTCAGGGTCCCCGCACCGGGGGCAGCGTGGGCCGGCGTGCCGCTCGACGAGCGCCCAGCAGCGGGGGCAGACTCCCGCGCGGCTGCCTCTCCACGGCAACGCAGCCCGGCACATTGCGCAGGTGGAGGGGAGAAACGTCGAGGTGAACGCCTCGGCGAGCGTCGCCATGGCCGCGCGATTGTACCAGCTCCGTACGAGCGAGCTACGGGCGACCCCGAACCCGGCGACCAACGGCGCGCCGGCCGACCCCGTATACTCGCGGCGGGAGGCGACCATGCGGTGGACGTGGGCGGCGCTGCTGGCGTTGGGGATGGCGAGCGCGGCGAGCGGCCAGGTGGCCTGGGCCGGCGCATCGTGGGGCACGAGCTGGGAGTGGCAGGCCCCGTCGGCGCCCGACCGGAACTTCCTGCACAGTTCGGACGGAGCACCTTCGGCGTTCGTCGCTTTCCCGGTCGACTCGGAGACGCTCTTTCGGCTCGGCGCAGCCGACCTGCCCCACGTCAGCATGATCAACGGGCTGGGGTGGCCGGGGCGGTTCCGCGCCTACACGGCGGGGATCGACTACTTCACCAACGACCACTTCGGCCAGGCGGTCCTGTCGGCCGGCATCGGCACGTACCGCCGCGACCTCAAGGCCGGGAGTCCGCCCGCGGGCGTCGAGGACACGAAGTTCGGCTGGTACGTGGGCGTCGGCGAGTGGTTCAGCCTGACCCGGCGTTGGCGCGTGACGACGGAGATCACGATGCACCGGACGCTCCACGACGAGAAGCCCCAGATCTTCACGGCCAACGCGGGCCTCGCGTTCTCCTGGTAGTCAATGCCGCACGTGATCCGCTCCGGGCGCGCGGATCTCACGGCGGCGTGGCGCGCGCTGCCGCACGGTCCGTGGCGTTGGGGAACCGCGGTGGCCCGCGTCGAGGGGTGCTATCTCGGTCGCGACGCCGCGGCCCTGCTGGTTGCCGGCGTCGTCGTGGAGTACGGGCGCCCGCTCCACCCCGTCGTGCTCATCTCGTGCGGCGCCGACGCCACGTCGGTCCACCTCTGGCCGGCCGTCCCCATCGAGCGCACCGAGGGTGTGAAGCGGTTTCTCGCTCGAATCGCAGAGGAGCTCCCGGCGTTCGGCGCCGGCGCGGTCGTCACCACCAATATCGCCCAGCTGCTCTGACAACAGGGGTCAGGGGTCAGGGGTCCGGGGTCAGGGACAGCAAGTACGGAAGAACCGACCGTTCCAAGGCGTCGTGTCGTTGTCACGCCCGAGGTCAGTGCTGGTCGGTCTCCTGGAGCTGCTCACGATGCTGCTGCTGGAGGTCCTGCAGCTTGTCGCGGATCCCGCCGATCGGGCCGGGGGGGCCGCCGCCCGGGCTGCCGGGCGCGCTGACGGACCGATCCAGCAGGCGCCGGGCCTCGACGCGGTGCGGATCGGTCAGCGAGTCCGACGCGGCGAGCAACTCGTCGGCCGCGCCGCGCAGGTTGACGGCCGTGTGGTACTCGGCGGTGCCGGGGGTCTGTGCGGCGGCCCACCCGGCGGCCCGGCTCGCCGCCTGCCGGAGCTCGTCGCCGGGGAGCTGGGGCGTGTCGACCAGCTCCCGGAGGCGCGCCTCGAGCCGCGACGCGGCGTCGGCCTCGAACGGGCGGGGGACGGTATCCGACTGGTTGGCGAACGACACGCTCTTGACCGCGTCGATGTCCTGGTGCGTCTGGCGTGTCGCCAGGAACAGGGCGACGGCCATCACGATGAGCAACCCCGCGAGGGTGAAGATCGAACGCACGGGCGCCTCCCCTCGAGGCCACGATACACCTCCGGCACCATGGTGACCGGAATAGATGACATGCGCAGCCGGCGCCGGCGCGTGCACGCTCCCTGAGACTGGCATGGCCCCTGCATTTCGGACGGGACGGAGGTGGTGCATGGTTCGCAGGCTCGTCGTACTGGTCGCGATCGTTGCGCTGGCGGCGCCGGCATTCGGCCGGGAGATGACCAGCGCGTACGTCATCACCGCGGTGGCGAACAAGGCCGGGGTCGCCGGTACCGACTGGCACTCCGACCTCACCCTCTACAACCCGCACAACCACGCGTTCCCGGTCAAGCTCTACTTCCTCCCATCCGGCCAGGACAACAGCTCGGGCGTCCCGATGGTGGCGTTCAGCCTGCAGCCCTGGGAGACGCTCAACCTCTGGGACGTGCTCGGGCCGAACGGGTTCGACGCCAGAGGCCAGATCGGCGCGATGCTCGTCGAGGCCGACGCCGACCAGATCACCTGCCCGGACACGGCGGGCGACACGACCTGTGACTTCGCCGCGTTCGCGCGCAACTACACGCCCGACCCGACCCGGTCGGCCGGCGAGTACGGCCAGGACTTCCCGGGGTTCCCGGCGAACCTCGGGGTCGATTCGACGGTGATCGCCTACATGCCGCAGATCTCCGACGACGGCGACTTCCGCACCAACGTGGGCGTGGTGTCGCTCGCCGGAACGTTCGTCACGGTCCGCTTCGACATCCAGGACCGGAACGGCAACGTGCTGGGCCAGCACTACGACCACGTCATCGCGCCGTTCGGGCATGCGCAGTGGCGCCTCGAGCAGGGAGTGACCGGCGGCACGGTTGCGGCCTACGTCGTGGGCGGCCCCACCGACGCGCTCGTCTTCCCGTACGCCACGGTCGTCAACTGGGCCACCGGCGACGCGACGACCGTGGAGGCGCAGGTCAGCACGGTCGGCCTGACCGCGCAGGCCGCGTCGGTCCGCGCCGCCGGCCTGCGAGCCCGCATCGTCGGGCGCCCGGTCCCGAGCTTCTCGCTCGAGGCGCTGCAGCGGCGCGCCAGGTAGATTCGGCGCCACGAGAGGCGCACCTCGCGCTTTGGAGCGGCCGCCCGCCGCGAGCCGCACCTTGTTACAATCCTGTCATGATCGGTGGGCCCTCGGCCAAGCGGTTGACAATCCTCGTGGTGGACGACGAGCCCGGACTGCGGGAGGCGATCGTCACGGCGCTCTCCACGCAGTTCCCGGGCGTCGAGATCCGCACGGCGCCCAACGGCAACGCCGGTTGGGAGGCGCTCGCCGGCGGCGACGTTGACCTGCTGATCAGCGACATCGTGATGCCCGGCCTGGACGGCCTCGGTCTGCTCCGCCGGGTGCGCGACGACCGCGGGCTGGCGGACATGTACGTGATGCTGATGACCGGGCAGGCGTCGCCGGAGGAGCTCTTCGCCGCGATGGACCAGGGCGCCGACGACTGTCTGCTCAAGCCGGTCAGGTGGAACGAGCTCATCGCCAGGGTGCGCGCCGGCGTGCGGCGGGCGGAGGCGACCCAGCGCCACACCGCGCGGGCGTCCGAGCTCGAGCGTCTCTACGAGCGCCACACCGAGTTCCTCTCCGTCGTGTCGCACGAGATCCGAACCCCGCTGTCCGCGATCCTCTCCGCCGCCAACGTGCTGATGCGTTACGGCAGCAAGAAGCCCGAGTCGGTCGAGCGGTTCGCCAAGGTGATACATCAGGAGGGCCGCCGGCTGACGCGCCTGATCAACAACCTCCTCGACCTCGCCAAGATCGAGGCGAACCAAGTGGAGTGGCGGTTCGTCCCGACGGGGGTCGACGAGCTGGTCCACGCCGTGCAGGAGTCGTTCTCCGCGCTGGTCGGCGAGCGCAACCTCGTGCTCGAGGCCGAGACGTGGCCCGACCCGGTGGTGGTGACGCTCGACCCCGACAAGATGACCCAGGTGCTGGTGAACCTGGTGTCGAACTCGATCAAGCACTCGCCTGACGGCGCCGTGGTGCGCCTGCGCTACAAGCCGCTCGCGGACGGAGTGCGCATGGAGGTCGAGGACGAAGGAGCCGGGATCCCGGAGGGACGCGAGGAGGAGATCTTCGAGCGGTTCCAGCAGATCGGGATCGACGACCAGCGACGCGGGTCGGGCCTCGGCCTCACGATCTCCCGCCAGATCGTGGAGAACCACGGCGGCCGTATCTGGGCGGAGCCGGGGCGCGCGCAGGGGGCGCTCTTCGTCGTAGAGCTGCCGGGTGAGGCGAGGGGGCGGGCGCGCGATGGTTCAGTTTGACAACCAGTACCGGCAGGTCAAGCTCAAGGTGGTCTACTACGGCCCCGGGCTGGGCGGCAAGACCTCCTGCCTCCAGTACATCCACCGCATCACCGACCCGCAGCGACGGACCAAGCTCTACACGCTCAACACGGCCTCCGACCGCACGCTGTTCTTCGACCTGCTGGGTCTCGACCTCGGCCGCGTCCGCGGGTACCGGTTGACCTTGCAGCTGTACACCGTGCCCGGCCAGGTGCAGTACAACGCGACCCGGCGGGCCGTGCTCGCCGGCTGCGACGGCGTGATGTTCGTGGCCGACTCGCAGCGCGAGGTCTCGAAGGCCGACCAGGACAGCCTCGCGAACCTGGCCGAGAACCTGCGCGCCAACGGCCTCGATCCCGACACGGTCCCGCTCGTGCTCTCGTACAACAAGCGAGACCTGGCGGGCGTGATGTCCCGCGCCGAGATGGACCAGCTCCTCAACCCGCGCTCGATCCCGGCGTACGAGACCGTCGCCACGTCCGGGGAGGGCGTCGTCGAGGCGTTCGCCGCCGTCACGCAGGCCACGGTGCTCGCGGTCGCGGACCGGCTGGGCATGTCGAACCAGCCCGAGGCGGTCAGCCGTCTCGTCGCCAACGTGACGGCGGCGCTGCAGCCGCTGACGCGGCACGGCTCGGCGCCGCTGGTCGAAGCACCGGTGGTGATGCACCCGACCGTGAAGAGCGACGCGCTCGGCGGCGACGAGCTGATGACCGAGGCGGTGCGGGCGAACGTCGCCATGGCGGACCTCAACGTCAGGCTGGACCAGGTCGCCGGCGAGCTCGAGAGGCGGGTCGCGAACCTCGCCTCGATCAATGAGTTCGGCCGCCTGATGTCGCTGGCGCGCGAGCCCGAGGAGATCACGACGTCGTTCCTGGACCGGCTCCTCTCCGAGCTCCGGGTGGCCTGCGGGTCGCTGCTCCTCGTGGACTCCAGGGGCGAGCTCGTGGAGGTCCTGCGTCGCGGCCTCGCGGCCGACCCGCTCGCCCGCCGCGACGACAGCGGCAAGTCGCCCGCCGAGGTCATCCTGGCCTCGAGGCAGCCGTTCATCGCCCGGCTCGACGAGGTTGAGCCCGCGCAGATGCTGGACACCGGGTGGCTCGAGGAGATTCGGGGCATCGGCCTCGTGGCCGCCCTTGCGGTGCCGCTCATCGCGCAGGACCGCCCGCTCGGGGTCGTGACGTCGTTCGGGGACAAGCAGCGCGGAGCGTTCGCGGACGAGGACCTCGAGCTCGCGACCGCGATGACCGCCAACGCCGCCACGGCCCTCGCCAACGCCCGCGCCTGGCGCTCCCTCGAGCAGCTCAACCGCTCGCTCGAGGAGGCGGTGACCGAACGCACCCGCGAGCTGCAAGACACGCTCCAGCGGACCCAGACGCTGACCGAGCAGCTGGAGGATCGCAACCTCGCGCTGGAGGCCGCCAACGTCGAGCTGCGCGATCTCGGGCGCCTCAAGGGCGACCTCCTCAATCGGGTCGCGCACGAGCTCAACACCCCGGTGACCGCGATCCAGACCGCCGGGCGCATCCTCGCCCGCTACGACGAGATGCCCGCCGACAAGGCGATCAAGTTCGTCGAGATCATCACCCAGGAGGCGACGCGCCTCGCGGAGCTGATCGCGTCGTCGCTCCAGGCCGCGGTGCTGGGCGTGCCCGAGGGGCGGCCGGCGCCGACGGCGGTCGGCGTCGCCGATCTCCTCAAGCGCGTCCTGGCCCCGCTCAAGGGCGAGGTGGCCGCGAAGCACCTCGTGGTCCAGGTCAAGGTCGCCTCGGGCCTCGACGAGATCGTAGGCGACAGCGACCAGCTCGAGGCGGCGCTGCGGGCGATCGTGAGGAACGGCGTCGAGTTCAACCGCGACGGCGGCAGCCTCGTCGTGATGGTGCGCCCGGTCCGGCGCGGCGCGACGCCGATGGTGGAGTTGCGCGTCGAGGACAGCGGGGTCGGTATCCCGGCGCCGGACCTGGCGCACGTGACCGACGTGTTCTGGCAGGGCGGGAACGTCCTCACGGAGAAGCCCCGCGGCCTCGGGCTCGGGCTCGCGGTCGCCCGCCGCGTCGCGGAGAACCACGGCGGCTCCGTCGAGATCGCGTCCGAGGAGGGGAAGGGCACGGTGGTGACGATGCTGCTGCCCGTCGTCGGGGCGCCGGGCTGATGAGCCGGTTCCTGCTCGCGCGCGAGGTGCAGCCGTTCCTCGACGCGCTGGCCCGGGTCGCCGGCGGCGCGGTGCTGCTCGATCCGGCCGGCGAGCTGGTATGGCAGGCGGGGAACCATCAGGCCGCGACGCACGAGCTCCCGGTGCGGTGCGGCCAGGCGCACGGGACGCTGCTCCTCCCCCCGGCGGCGAAGGGGACCGGCGAGCTGGCCGTCGCGGCGCTCGAGCGCATGGCTTCGGCGCGCGCGGCCATCGACGCCATGGCCCGGGCGACGCGCCGCCTGTGGTGGGAGCAGAACCTGGTCTTCTCGGCGGGCGGGCTGCTCCGGCACGGGTTCGGCGACCGCGACATCGCCCGCTGGCTGGTCGAGCGGCTGGCCGTGATGGAGCCGCAGGCGATCGTCGTGCTCACCTGGGACGGCGTGACGCTCGAGGTCGCGGAGGGGACCCTCCCGGCGGGCATCGCCATCGGCGACGTCCTGCCGGCCACACGGCTCGCCGCGCAGGTGCTCGACAGCGGTGAGCCGCTGGCGTTCTCGACGCCGGCCGACGGCCCGGCGGAGACCGAGCTCGAGATCCCCCTCCAGGCCGACCAGGCGTGCATGCTGGTGCCGCTGCGCAGCGCCGAGCGGGTGCTTGGCGTGGTGATGATGCTGCGCAGGCCCGGCGAACGGCCGTTCGGCGCCGAGGAGGTCAAGCTCGTGCAGCTGCTCTCCGACCTCGCGAGCGTGGCGCTCACGAACCTCGCGCTGGTGCAGGAGGCCGAGCACAGGGCCCGCCTGCTGCGCGAGCTCGAGCTCGCCGCGGAGATCCAGCGGCAGCTGTTCCCGCCGCCGAGCGCGCGCTACGGCCGGCTCGACGTCGCAACCCGCTGTGAGCCGGTGGCCCAGGTCGGCGGCGACGGCTTCCTCCAGCGCCGGCTGCGCAGCGGCGCAGTCGCGTTGGGCGTCGTCGACCTGACGGGCCACGGCATCGGTGTGGCCCTCGCGCTCGCCGCCCTGCACGCACGCCTCGACGCCCTCGCGGACGCCGTCGCCTCGCCGGCCGAGCTGCTCGAGGCGGTCAACGGCCAGCTCACCGGCGGGGAGTTCAGCTGCTTCACGATGGCCACGGCGGTGGTCGCGTTCGTCGAACCCGACACCGGGGCGTTCGTCCTCGGCACCGCCGCTCACCCCCGGGCGATCGTCCGGAGGTCGAACGGCGCGGTCGAGGTGCTCGACCGGAGCGGGCTCCCGCTCGGCGTCAAGTCGGGTGAGCACTACCCGCAGCAGGACGGCAAGCTCGGGGCGGGGGACATGCTGCTCCTGTTCTCGGATGGGATCAGCGAGGCGATCGGCGAGGGCGCGGCGCCGTTCGGTCTGGACGGGCTGCGACGGGTGATCGCCGGGACGTTCGCCTCGGCGGCCGACGTGGTGGAAGCGGTCGGCCGCGCGGTGACCGAGTTCACGGGCGGGGTGCCGCCGGTCGACGACCGGACGATCATGGTGGTGCGCAGGGCGGAGGGTGACCGTGGCTGAACCGCTCGTGCTTCTTGTCGACGACGAGCCCAACATCCGGGAGACGGTGTCGTTCATCCTCGAGATGGAAGGGTTTCGGGTAGTCACGGCCGAGGACGGCGAGGAAGGGCTCGAGAAGATCCGGGCGCTCAAGCCGCCGGTCGTGTTGCTCGACGCCATGATGCCCCGGCGGGACGGCTTCGACGTCTGCCGGACCGTGAAGGCCGACCCCGAGCTCGCGGGCGTCAAGGTCATCATGCTCACCGCGTTGGGCCAGAAGGCGGACCAGGAGCGGGGGCAGGCCGCCGGCGCGGACTACTACGTCACCAAACCGTTCGACGAGGAGGAGCTGCTCGCGCTGCTCGTCAAGCTGACGTCCTGACCGGTCGCCCTCCGTAACGGCGGTCGTCCCCGTCCCTCCTCCTGCTCGTGCCGTGCCCGCCGCGGCCGGGCGGCACGGAGGCTACACTGGCCGGCGTGCCGACCGTCGCCGTGCTGACCGCAAGGCCCGACCTCCCGGTCCACCGTGAGCTCGAGGCGGCCGGCGCCGGCATGGGCGTCGAGGTCGAGGTGATCGACGCGCTGAGGCTCGTGGCCCGGGAAGCCCCTCCGGGTGTCTGGCGCGACGGACGGCCGCTCGACGTGTCCGGTTTCGGCGCGGTGCTGCCGCGGGTCGGGAATTGGAGGCCGGACTCCGTGCTCGCGGTGCTGGGCGCGCTCCGCGGTCTGGCGGTGCCGTCCATCAACGAGCCGGAGCCGATCCGAACGGGGCGGGATCACTGGCTGACCTCGTGCGCCCTCGCGGCTGCCGGCCTTCCGCATCCGCCGACGCTCGCGGGTGCCGACCCCGAAGCGCTCGCGGCGACGGCCGCGGCCGCGCTCGGGTTCCCGTGCGTCGTCAAGCAACGGCACTCCAGCCGGGGTGTCGGCGTGATCGCGTGCGCGAACGCCGCCGAGCTGGACGCGGTCCTCGACTCGCTCTGGCGGATCGGCGAGGAAGTGGTCGTACAGCGGTTCTGCCCGCCCGGAGGCGTCAGCCGCCGCCTCCTCGTCCTGGACGGCGAGGTGCTCGGGGCCGCCGAACATCGCGCCGCCCCCGGCGAGTTCCGCGCCAACGCCGCGCGCGGCGCCGGCGTCATCGCCGTGGCGCCGGATGAGCGGACGCGGGACCTCGCGGTGTGCGCGACGCGGGTCGTCGGGCTCGACTTCGCCGGTGTGGACCTGATCCCGGACGGAGAGCGGTGGGTCGTCGGGGAGGTCAACCCGTCCCCCGGGTGGACGCACTTCGAGCGCGCCACGGGGGTGCCGGTCGCGGCGCGGCTGGTAGAAGCGCTTGCGCGCAGGGGCGCGAGCCGTTGAGCGACCCTTTTGCCTGTGCGGGCGAGGTCCGCCTCAAGCCCGGGCGCGACGGTCCGCTGCGCCGGCGCCACCCCTGGGTCTACCGCGGGGCGCTGGCCGGTCCGCTGCCGGGCGGCGCGGCGCCGGTCCGCGTCGTGACCTCGGGAGGGGCGCCGCTGGGGATCGCCCTCCCCGGCGGGTCGGGCGGCTCGCTGGCGCTGCGGATGGTCGCCTTCGACCCGGAGCGCTGGGACGCGGCGGCGCTCCGGGAGCGGGTGCTCGCGGCCGCGCGGCGGCGCGAGCGGATGGCGCTCGACACCGATGCGTACCGGCTGGTCCACGCCGAGGGCGATTCGCTCCCGGGCCTCGTGATCGACAGGTACGGCTCCTACGCGGTCTGCCAGGCGTTCGAGCCCGCATGGGGTCCCTTCCTCGGCGAGGTGGTTGCGGTCCTCGTCGAGCTCGGCTGCACGGGCGTGCTGCTGCGCAAGGGCGACGCAGCGCAGGGCGCGCCGAGCGTGCTCCACGGCGGGCGTCCCACGTCGCCGGTGATCATCCGCGAGGGAGGGCTCCGGTTTCCCGTCGAGCTGATCGGGGGTCAGAAGACCGGCTTCTACCTCGACCAGCGCGAGAACCGCCGCCGGGTGGGCTCGCTCTCGCGCGGCGCGCGGGTCCTCAACCTCTTCTCGTACAGCGGCGGGTTCTCGGTCGCCGCCCTGGCGGGCGGGGCCGTGCGGGCGGTCAACGTCGATGCGTCCGAGGCGGCGCTCGCGCTGGCGCGACGGGCCTACGACCTCAACGGCTTCGCCGTCGCGGACGAGGATTTCCTGGCCGGGGACGCGTTCCGGGTGGCGCGCGCCCTGGTCGCGGCACCGGACCGCTACGACGTCGTGGTCGTGGACCCCCCGGCGTTCGTCCGCCGGAAGTCCGAGATCGACGCCGGCCTGCGCGGGTACAAGGACATCAACCTCCAGGCGATCCGGCTCCTGCGGCCGGGCGGCCTGCTCCTGACGTGCTCGTGCTCGGCGCTCGTCGACGAGACGCTGTTCGGGCAGGCGGTCGCCGCGGCGGCGCTCGACGCCGGACGGCCGCTCGCGCTGCTGGAGCGCCGCGGGGCCGGGCCCGACCACCCCGTTTCGCCGTTCTGCCCGGAGGCGGCGCACCTCAAAGCGTGGCTTTGTGCGGTAGACTAACGGCGATGCCCCGTGTCACCGGATCGCCTCGTCCGCGTGCGATCGTCACGCCTGCGACCGCCGAGGGACGCGGCGACGACAAACGGTAACGCGTAACTGTTCCCTGGTGTCACAAGAACTGGCGCTCGGAAGGGGGATCGAGGCGATGGGACGATTAGCGCACGATGCATCTCCTGTAGCTACAAGAGATGGGTACAGTGGCACGACGGTTGCTGCTCATCACCCCGAGATGCGCATGCGACGCGCTGCCCCCCCGTGTGAAACGGGCGTCACGTTGATCGAGACGCTGGTGGTCATCGCGATCCTCGGCCTGATCACCGCCGCCGCCGCCGTGCCGCTGAACGGCGCCTGGCAGCGGTCGAGGCTGGAGTCGTCGGTGGGCGAGATTCGCAATTTCCTGCAAACGGCGTACACCGAGGCGATCAACCAGCGCACGAAGATCACGGTGACGCTCTCGCTCAACTCGACCTCGGGGAACTGGGAGTTCCACCTCGCGCCGGCGCCGCAGCGGGCGCCCGCAACGTACGTCGTACCGGACTACGTCAGCTCCATCGACGCGAACTCCGACACCAACTGGCCGAGGCCGTCGGTCGGGTCGCGATCGTTGATCTGCGACCCGAAGGGTCGACGCTCGACCCGACGAACCTGGACCCGTTACCGGGCCCCAACCGGTCACCACGACGCAGACGCTCGGCGTCACGCACGTGAACATGGTGGACGGCAGCCTGTCGCCGAACGTCGAGTACGACGTCCAGGTCTTCCCGCTGTGGAACGCGTCGTCCCGAAAGTACGTCCGATGAGAAGGGCCACGATGCGCCGGCAGGCGGGTGACCGGAAGGGGGAGCGGGGCCTCACCCTCATCGAGGTCCTGGTTTCGTTCTTCATCCTGTTCGTGGTGACGCTCGCGGTCCTTCAACTGCTCTCGATGGCGTATCTCGTGAACCTCGGTTCGATGGTGCGGACGGAGCTGACGTACCGCGCCGAGCAGGTCGTGGAGACGATCCGCCTGCAGAGGTGGAGGGTAAACAGCAACCCCCTCGCCGCCGACGGGTGTTGCCCGGTCGGAGTGAACGCCACCAAGAACATCACGGCCGGGGACTGCGACGCGTTCTGGGGACCCAGCCGGCGCCAACGTCATCCACCCGGATTCCGTGCTCGACCCCAATTCGAACGCGAGGTACGAGATCGACTACGTGATCCAGAGCAACACGGTCACCGTGCGGGCGATCCCCGCGACGGGCGGCGCGAACCCGTACCTGGGCCCGGCGGCAACCAAGGAGGTTGTGTATGTCGCACAGCTCCCATAGGAACGCCGCCGGCTTCTCGCTCATGGAGATGCTCGTCGTCCTCGCGACGCTCGGGATGATCCTGTGGATGGTCGGCCAGCTGTTCTTCCCGATGCGACAGGCGGCGGAGCGCCAGCGCCTGCAGGTCGAGGCGCGGCAGACCGCCCGCAGCGCGGTGGACTACATCGCCTACGTCGTTCGGGGCGCGACCGACCTCAACGACGTCGCGCCCATCCGCAACCCCGCCGCGTTGCTGACCTACCTCTGGCAAGGGCCCAACCCGGGGACGACGGGGGCGAGCCTGCCCGCCTGCCCGGGCGATACGGGTTGCGTGCAGATGTCGTACGACAACGTGAACCAGAGCACCACGAGGTTCGCGACCGACGGGACGGACATCCTGACGCTCTCCCACTCGGCGGCGCCCCGGCGCATCTCCGCCACCGGCTTCCCGCTCGCGTCCGGCTCCTTCACCGCGGCCTCGGTCCAGTACTGGGCGTTCCGCGACGGCTGCGCGCCCGGCGGGCCCGGGGCGAACGGGGGCGGCAACGACACCGACAACCTCGCGTTCTTCAAGCAGGTCACCGGAGGGAATCTCAACCCTGCCCTGAACCCTCCGCTCGTCATGATCAACCCGGTCACCGGCGCCTGGCTGGTCTACAAGATCACGGACTACCGTGACGTCGGCAACGCCGCCACCTGCACCGTGCCCGACCCGGCCAACTGCACGCTCTCCGGCGTGACCGTGCCCTGCATCGGGGTGAGTGCCGACCCGCAGGCCGCGAACGCGTGGAACCCCCCGGCCGCGCTCGAGGCGATGACAACGCTGCCGGACCTCGCGGTCGGGAGCCGGTTCTCGACCCTGCGCGTGTGCAACGGCTGGCTCGAGCAGAAGGACGGCCTGTTCGACCGCGTCAACGACGCGACCTGCCGCCCGCTGGCCGCCGGGACCGTCGACTTCCCGCCCTATGCTGCCAACGCGGGTTGGTCGCCGCTGTTGCCGAACGTGGAAGACCTGCAGGTCGCGTACGTCTTCGCCGACGGCACCATGGGCAACGGACCGAGCGGCGCGATGGTCACCACCGACGGCGTCCCCACCTCGAACGGAAACAGCCCGGTCTCGGGCACGCCTGACATCGTGAACGTGAGAGGGGTGCGGATCACCGTCACCGGGAGGTCCTCGACCCAGGTGCAGTTCGGCGGCCACCAGCCGGGACGGCGGCTGGCCTGTGAGGACCACCCCGCGACCGCGGCGGCGGAGGACACGTTCTATCGGTACCAGGTTTCCGCCATCGCGCTGCTGCGGAACAGAACGGCGGGGATGTAGGCATGCGCAGGAAGGGAAGCTCAGCCATGCGGAACGGCCAACGCGGCGTCGCGCTGATCATGGTGATCCTGGTGCTCCTCGTGCTCACGGCGCTGGGCATGACGGCGGCGATGCTGATGACCCAGGAGGACCGGACCTCCTCGCGCCAGGACCTGCAGAAGAGCGCGCTCTACGCGGCGGAGGCCGGTCTTCGCCGCGGCGAGCAGGCGTTCCTAAGCGTCAACTTCCCGGGAAAGACGGTCTACGACGCGTTCCTCCAGCACCAGGCGGTGGCGAGAACGCCGGCCGCGCCGAACCCGATCCCCACGCCGCCGGTCCCCTGGACCCTCAACCACCTCGGGACCTACCTCACGGATCCGCCCGGTTCCGCCACCGAGCTGGCGAATCAAGAGGTCGTTCAACCGGCCGGCGCGACGAACCGGGTGCGGGCGTACTACAGCCTGTACGTGCGCGCCACGCCGGAGAACCGCGATCCGACCGGCGCGCAGGCTCCGCTCGAGGGGTACAGCTCGCGGCTGCGCCTGGTGGCGATCGGCTACGTGACCGACTCCGACGGGGTCGACGGTTCCGGGAGAGCGACGGTCCTGGCCTCCAAGATCCTCGAGGAAGAGTGGAACTTCGTCGGGGCAGGGACCCCACCCGGCGGGCAAAAGGGTAATAACCCCGGTGGCACGGGCTCGGGCCAGACCGGCGGAAGGTCTTGAGTACAGAACCGATTCGAGCGACGGCATCGGAGTGGAGGTCGGTATGACGGCAACACGAAGGGCGCTGGGTGGTGGCATCGCGACCGCGGTGTGTACGGGGCTGCTGGCCGCGGCAACCGGGATGGGTGCGACGCTGAACCCCCCCAACGAGGGGTACGACATCATGCGTCAGATCACGACCCAGTTCGTGCGGCCCAACATCCTCATCGTCCTCGACGTCAGCGGGTCGATGGCGTGGGACTACCGGGGCAACGACCTGAACATCTACTCGCCGCCGGACTCGAAGGCGATCACCGACATCATCTGGAACGGCGCCGACAGCACCGGCACGACTCCGGTGATGAGCTGGACGGTGTCATCCGCCAGCTGCCCGACGCCCACCCCCACGCCAACCCCGACCGCCACGGTCACGCCGACGGCGACGGCCACACCCACGTCGACAGTCACACCGACGGTCACTGC
The DNA here is from genome assembly GCA_963727275.1 of uncultured Acidobacteriota bacterium. Taxonomy (GTDB): domain Bacteria; phylum Acidobacteriota; class Thermoanaerobaculia; order Thermoanaerobaculales; family Thermoanaerobaculaceae; genus RBG-13-68-16. Next base: position 47,735 of record CAVSFK010000012.1, on the reverse strand, counting down.
CACACCGACGACGACGCCGACTGTCACGCCGACGGCGACGAAACCGACCCCGACGCCGACGGCGACGAAGCCGACCCCAACGCCGACGGCGACGAAACCAACCCCAACGCCGACTCGTACGCCGACCCCGACGGCGACGAAGCCGACCCCGACGCGGACGCCTACGCGGACCCCGACGGCGACGCGGCCGACCCCGACCCCGACGGCGACGCGGCCGACCCCGACCCCGACGGCGACGCGGCCGACCCCGACCCCGACGGCGACGCGGCCGACCCCGACCCCGACGGCGACGGTGCCGGCCCCAACCCCGACGGCGACGGTGCCGACACCAACCCCGACGCCGACGGTGCCGACCCCGACCCCGACGGATAACCAGTACTCCGAAGCCGACCTGGACCCCGACGGCGACGGTGCCGACCCCGACCCCGACGGCGACGGTGCCGACGCCCACGCCGACAGCGACCCTCACGCCGACCATTACGCCGACGCCGACGAGGACCGCGACGCCGACGCCGCCCATCGGACCGCACTACGGGGTGCTCTCCGCCGGCGTGCTCCTCGCCCAGTCGGGATCGGGGACGGATCCTTGCCTGTCGTGGAGCTACACCCTCGTGGTGGACCAGAACTTCCCGAGCCGGATGGCGGTGGTCAAGAACGTGCTCGGCAACTCGGTCACCATCATCACGCCGTGGGAGGCGCCGGTCCCGTGGCCGGCGATCAGCAACCCCAACTGGCTGTGCGGGGGATCCTGCAGCGTTTCCCCGGCGCCGAGCCTGTTCGAGCGCGCGCCGACCGCGATCGGCGTGCACTGGACCCACGAGTACACCTGGACCGTGACCTACACGACGCCGCAGCCGGACCCCGGTCCGCCGTTCGACATCTACGACAAGCCGGCCACCGATGCCACGCGCCAGGCGCTCGTCGTCGGCGCCCAGCTGACCTGGCCCGCGGTGTACGACCTGCCGGGGGCGCAGTTCGGCACCGGCGCGCAAACGCAGGCCCCGCTCGACATCATCGGGAGCACGTCGCAGTACGTGAACTGGGGCCTGGAGATCTTCTCGACGCAGCTCGATTACGTCGCCGACTACGGGTCAAGTACGGAACCCGCGGGAAACTACTTCGCGCAGCGACGTGTCGTGGCGCTCATGGACACCAACGACACCGGTGACGTCACCACGATCGAGCAGTCGATGCAGCTCTTCGCTGACGGCGGCACGAACGTATTCGGCGGCACGCCCACGCTGGCGGCGCTCGACTTCGCCAAGACGCTTCCTGCAGGACACCGCGCAAGGCACGCCCGCCGGGAACCCGCTGCACGACGATCTTCACAACTCGGTTCACCATCCCGCGCGACCTGAAGCTCGAGTGCGGGAGGGCCTACGCGTCGATCCTGGTGACCGACGGCCTATCCAACACGGGCAACCCCGGCGGCTGCAACGCCACGACGGGATTCACCTGGGGCAACTGGGACGAGCCGTGCTGGTCGTGCGATTGCGCCGCGGCGGGCACGGGGTTCAACGGAGGCCCGGGATGCCCCGACGGCGGCGACTCGGGCTACACCTGCCCGGACCAGTACACCCAATTCGCCGCGGGGAAGGCCGAGGACGCATGGCAGGCCACGGTGCTGGACGCCAGCGGTGGAACGCATCCTCTGAAGGCGCGGACGTGGGTCATCGGGATCAGCAAGGACGTCGGCCCGTGCGAGCTGAACTACACGGCGTACCGGGGCCGCAGCGACGCCAACGCCCCCAACGGCGACGCGGGGTTCAATACGGTCGTGGATCCCTACCTACCCGAGGGGACGCCTGGCAACTACGACGGCCTGACGGCATCGGGATGCGGACCGGGCGTGTCCCACGACCCGGCGCACGGCGACTACGCCTTCTTCGCGACGACGGCCTCGTCGCTCGCCGACGCGATCAAGAAGATCATCAACGCCTTCGGCACCGGCGACTACTCGACGTCGGGCCCCTCGGTCGCGAACTCCACGACGGCGGCAACATCGCTCGGCCTCATCACGACGGCGTCGTACCCGGGTTGGCGCGGCCACATGTACGCGTACGACCTCCGCAACCCGTACATCTGTACCAGGGACGCGGATTGCCCCACCTCGGGCGTGTGCAACGTCGTCAGCGGCGCCTGCAACCCGCCGGATACCTACCACCTGCTCTGGGACGCGGGCGAGTCCATGAGCGCGTTCAAGTCGGACGGCAGTTCCAAGACGGTCAACAACGGCCTGCCGAGGTCGCTCTACACGTGGAACCCGTCGCTGCTGGGCACCGGCAACGACCCGCTGGTCGCGGTCACGGGCGCCAACGCCGGCACGCTCGACGCGATCTGCGGCGGGTGCGGGATCACGGCGCAGGTTGTCGACTTCGCCATGGGGAACGACGGCAGCGGGAACCCGCGGCCGTGGAACCTCGGGGCGATCATCAACTCCACCCCGGCGATCATGGCGCCGCCGGAGCGCTGGCGGCAGTTCTCCGGCCACGACACGTTCGAGAGCACGTACGCGACGCGGCACGACGTCAGTTGGGTGGCCTCGTCCGACGGGATGCTGCACGCGATCGACCTCAAGGACGGGGCCGAGCTGTTCGGCCTGCTCCCGCCCGACAAGCTCGACTTCCAGGTCCAGCTCTACAACCAGTACAAGCTCAATCCGGTGGACTACGCGATGGGGCAGCTCGGCCTTCCGGGCGACCACAAGTACGGCGTCGCCAACTCGCCCCGTTTCGGCGACGTGTTCGACGGCACCAACGTACCAGACGCTGCTGTTCATCGGCGAGGGGCCGGGCGGCACCGGCGTGCACGCGATCGACATCACGCATCCGTTCGTCGGACGGACCTACGGCGACGGGACGACCGGACCTCCAGACCCGAACTACGGCTACGGCAAGGCCACGACCCCGCCCGTCTTCCCGTTGTGGAGCAAGACGCAGGACGGCAAGGCGGGCACGCAGATCCTCGACAAGCTCGCGATGACGTGGAGCGTCCCGGCGCTCGCCGGAACGACGAACGGCACCAACTGGGAGCTGATCGTCGGCAACGGCTACGTGCCCTACAGCGCATCGGACGCCACCACCGCGAACCCGCGCCCGTACGTGCTGCGTCTCGACCCCTACACGGGTACGGTCCGCTCCTCCGACCAGGTCACGAACCCGGCGAATCCGCAAACGCTGGGCGGACCGTGGGTCCGCAACCAGGCGTTCGCGGACTCCACGATATGGAGCACCGCCGCCGGGTCCTTCCAGCCGGACAACGACGTGAACCAGGGGGTGCAGCCCGATCTGCAGGGCCAACTGTGGTTGCTCAATCAGGACCAGCATGGGCGCTACGACGTGGAACACGCCGTCCGCGTTCCCCGACGCGTCCGCTCAGATCGCCGGAAGCCCGCTCTACTACCCGGCCGCCGTCGCTTCGTACCCGGCCGACAACCCCCAGTACGACATCTACGTGTTCTCGAGCGGGACGTTCTACGAGAGCAGCCAGTTCATCACCGGGCCGAACGTCGGACTCGACCCGGTCGGCTCGGGTCCGCAGAACTTCATCCCGTCCCTCTTCATCGCGGAGAAGCAGATCGGTCTCGGCACGGTCGTCAAGAAGCTCGACATCCGTGACCTGCGGTTCGGCAGCGACGGGACGCAGCGGTTCGGCCACCTGACCCAGGTCACCGCGCCTCCGATGATCTTCACGCCGCGCGCCGGCGCCCAGGGCACTCGCGACGGCGCTGTTCCTGGTCTACGACCCGCAGGCCAACGCCTGTATTGGGAACGCGTACATCGTGCGCCTCGACTTCGATCCCAGCACGCTCGCCACGGCGACGAACCCGTTCACGGTGGTGGTGGCCGACGCCGGCCAGGGCGCGGCGTCGGGGTTTGCCATCGGCGGGTCGATCCCGCTCGTGGCGAAGTCGTGGGTCGGCGCAGACGGCCGGGCGTACTTCGACAACGTTTATGGCGTCCCCCTCACCCCGTCCGGCGGCGCTGGCGGCCAGATCGCCTGGTGGGTCGAGCTGCAGTAGCGTCAGAATTGCGGAGGCTAGCGAACGGGGTGGGCACGGGCCCACCCCGTTTTTCGTCTCCGTCCTCGAGGGCAAGACTCCGGGCGGCCGTCTACTCCTTGCGCTTGATCGTCACCTGGATCCCGCTGCCCTCGAGCAGCTTCGCGAACTTCCGGGCGTCCGCCTCGGAGCCGACGATCGCGCCGTAGTGCATCGGCACCGCGGTCCCGGGCTTGATCGCGCGCGCCGCCCGCGCCGCCTCGTCGGCGGTCATCACGTAGGTGCCGGAGACGGGCAGCATCGCCACGTCGGGGGCGAGCCCGGTCATCTCCGGGATCACGTCGGTGTCGCCCGCGTGGTAGTAGGTCACGCCGGCGACCGTGAACACGAAGCCGACGTTGCCGTCGGCCTTCGGGTGGAAGGCCTTGTCGGTGTTGTACGCGGGCACGGCGCGAACGGCGATCCCCTTGACCGTGCGCGTCTCGCCGGCCGCGATCACCTCGACCGGCACGGTGGCCTTGGCCGCGACCCCGGCCGGGCCGACGACGACCGTGGCCGGGCCGAGGACCTTGGCCAGGTCGGGCTCCGAGAGGTGGTCGTAGTGCGCGTGCGTGATGAGGACGAGGTCGGCGGGCGGCAGCGTTCCACCGATCTGATACGGGTCGACGTAGACCACCGGGGGGCCGTCGATCCTGAAGCAGTCGTGGCCGAGCCAGTGCAGCTGGTCGTTCATGGTCGGGGCTCCCTTCCTTGGGATCGTCACGCAAACGAGTCTCGGTTCCCCGGCCCGGGAATGCAACCCCTCCGCGGCTTCCCGCACGCCCGCGCGCCCGGCTACCCAACGGTCGGTGCACGCCGTTGCATGTTAGGTGCCTTGTTGGCTCCTGGGGTGCAGTGGCAGGTCGGCGCGCGCGAGCGCCGCCAGCGCGAGGCCTCTCTGTGCGGCGAAGTCCGTTCTCCGCGTACCCGTCATTGCGAGGCTCCCGCGCATGCGCGGGAGCCGTGGCAATCCCCCGGCGAGGAAGCGACGCCGTCGGGCCACCCGGTCGGGGAGGGGATTGCTTCGTCGTCCCTCGCTGCGCTCGGTCCTCCTCGCAATGACAGGGCTTTGCCGGGGATCGCTTCATCGCCGCTCGGCGGCCTCACCGCGATGGCCGCTGCACCCTGGAGGCCAAGACAAGAGCTCTCCACGCAGCAAGACCGGCGATCAGTTCCGACGAGGCGGCACGGGCGGCGCCGGGTGTCGCAGCAGGGCGCTACAGCTCGTCCGCCTTGGTCGAGATCGGTCCGCGGTAGTTGCGCACCAGGCGCACCTGCGCCACGAACGGCCCGAACCCGCGGTACGCCTGTTTGATCCGGGTCAGCGCGTTCGAGCGCCAGTCCACGTAGGGGTTGTCGATCTGGATCGGGTCGAGGCACCCCGCGAGGACGACCTTCGAGGACGCGCAGAATCGGCTCATCAGGGTCTTGGCCAGGTGGCGGTCGCCGTTCTGCAGCTCGTCCACGAGGACCAGCGAGTTCTCGATGTCGAGCCCGCGCAGCAGCGAGGTCGAGAGCAGGGTGAGGCGCTCCGTGGCCTCGAGGTCGCGCAGGAAGTCGTGGCCGTTCGCGAGCGACACCGAGCGGATCGCCTGGAAGAACGGCTCCAGCCACGGCGACATCTTCTCGTCGTGGTCGCCCGGCAGGTAGCCCATCTCGAAGCGGCTGGACGAGTGCTCGGGCCGGAGCAAGATCAGGCCGTTCTCGAAGCCGGGCTCGGCGCCCGAGAGCGGTTGCGAGCGCTGGCTGACCTTGAACGCGGTGGGCTGGCCGAACAGCATGTACAGCGCGGCGATGACCATGAGACGCGTCTTGCCCGAGCCGGCGGGCCCGTCGAGCACGACCAGCTGGACGCTCGGGTCGAGCAGGAACTCGAGGGCGAACACCTGCCGGGCGTCGGCCGGCGTGAAGCCGAGGACGGTGCGCGGGGTCCAGCACTCGCGCTTGCTGTCCCAGTACTGGGCGAAGTGCAGCTCTCTCGCGACGCCGCGCTCGGCGTCCACCCGCACGAGCAGCTCGCGTCCGCCGCAGCGGAGGACCAGCCCTTCGTTCGCCACGGGCTGCGGCGCGACGTCGGCGAGGAGACCGAGCGGGACCGAGCGCTCGCGCGGCGACCCGCTGGCGAAGAACGCCTGCAGGACCTCCGGGCCGACGGCGACCTCGGCGACGCCGTCGAAGATCTCTTCCGGGCGGTTGAGGTCCAGCTTGCCGAAGCGCAGCGCCTCGGCCGCGAGGCCCAGCGCGTCGCAGCGCAGCAGCATGTTGGAGTCCTCGGAGATGAGGATCACGCGGAAGCGGCCGTTGCCGTTGTTGAGCGCCTGGATCCGCCGCGCCGCCTGGATGATGAGGTTGTCGCCGTGGCCGTTGCCGTTGCCGGAGGACGTTCCGGGCGCCGGAGGCTCCCACGCCAGCACGCCGCCCGTGCCGGTGGTGGCGAACTCGTCGAGCGCGACCTCCCCGCGCAGGAACCGCTCGGCGCCGTGGTGGATCATCGCGCTGTTGCGGTACGTGAGGATCTTGCGGGTCGCGGCGCGCGCCGCCGCCCGCACGCCCTCCGACTTGGTGCGGCTCCCCTGCAGCCGCCCGAGCTCCTCGAGCACCTGGTGCAGGAGCACCACGAGGTTGCCGGGCTGCAGCAGCCGATCGAGGGCTTCCGGGTTTTCGACGAGGGCGCTTGTGTCGGGGACGTAGACGTCGATTGGCTTCATCTCGAGAATCAAGGTTACCACACGTCCCGGGGGCGTTCGGGGCGCCGCCGCCTCCGGACTCCGGCTCGCTACCTCGGCGAGCGGTGCGGGGCGGCGAGGAGGCAGGTGAAGTACCCGTCCCGCCGCCGCAGGTCCTCGAGCGGGACGGTGGCGCCCGAGGAGTGCCGGCGGAGCCCCTGGTAGAGCATGGCCAGGTCCCCGCGGCGCTGGAAGAGCCAGGATTCGAACGGCTCGCCGTCCTTCAGCCCGACCGGGGCGAGCTTCACGCGGAACGCGTTGAGGAGCGCCTCCACCTCGTCCTCGAATCTGCCGATGTACCAGGTCCGGGTGGTCTCGTCCTCGAGCACGCTGACGACGCACAGCCGCTTGTCCACCTCGGCCGGCGTCGTCTCCTGGGCGTCGGCCGGTTCGCGGTCGGCCCCGGCGAGACGCAGCAGCGTCGGTTGCAGCCGCGACTCCGGCGCGATGGCGACGGCGCCGGGCGGGAGCTGTTCGAAGACCATGGTCTCGACGAGCGGGGTGGGGTCGAGGCCCTTGAGCCGGGCGGTGCCGAGGAAGCGCAGCGCGACCCACGGTCCGGGCTCACCGGCCGGTGCGGTCGCGACCAAGAGCCAGCGCGTCCCGTAGGCATCCGCCTCGGCCAGCGGCCGGTCGCCCTTCTCGGACTCGAAGTCCTGGAGGAAGCTCTCGGTAAGGACGCCGCCGAGGTTGACCAGCTCGCCGTTCTCCGCGATGAACGCGGCGTACGGACGGTCGGCGACGACGTCCGCGAAGCGCTTCCCGTGGCGGACCGGCTCGAGGAACTCCAGCACCCGCTGGAGGTCGTACCCCGAGGCGACGAGGAAGTCGGTGATGTCCTCGACGTCGTGCGTCGTCTTGCCCGTGGTCAGGCGGACCAGCTCGACGAGGCCGTGACCGAAGAACTCGAAGTGCGGACGGTCCACCGACGACGACATCATCGGGAGCAGGTGGTACGTCCCGACGTTGATCGCGAGGCGGAGCCCGCGGTCGAACGGAAACCCATGCTGCCGCAGGTCTTCGTAGAGCAGGCGCAGCTCGGCCGCGGCCAGGAACACGGACCTCGCGTTGCGCGCGGAGTAGAACGCCCCGTCGCCGAGGAACTTCTCGAACTTGAGGCGGTGCCGGACCTGGATCCCGTCGAGCGCGGCCAGGAACTCCACCATCTGCCGCATCGCCTGCTCCTCGCTGCTGCGGCCCCGGCGGCGCAGCTCCTCGATGAGCTGCGTGAACTCGACGAGGTCGTAGAGGAGGCCGTACCGGCGCACGACCGAGGAGAGGACGCCGGGCGCGGTGAAGTCGAGCGGACGCGTGGACCCCGAAAGCCGGACGGCCTGACCGTTTATCTGCGCCACGGTCCTGAACCCGTGCTCCTCGACCGGCACGAGCTTGTCCCTCAGCGTGCCGATGACCTCCAGGCGCTTGCACCGCTGCGCGAGGTCGATCAGCAGCCGCCGCAGGTCGGCGGACAGGCGCGGCGTCGCGGGGTTGGGCCACACCTCGAGAAGATCCAGGACCGCCGTCGAGAAGAGCTGGCGATCGGCGGCGAGGGTCGGGGCCTCGGGGTCCATCGCCGTCAGGACCCGGTCGAATGCCGGGTCCTGCGCCCGCAACGCCTGGAGCTGCTCGCTCGTGGTCTGGAAGAGCGCCCGGAACCGCGCGGCGTCGAGGTGGAGGTTGCCCTGCAGGAAGGACGTGAGCTCCCTGAGATCGGGGCCGAGCCGGACTTCCGCGAACGGGAGGAGGTCGTCGCGCAGGAGATCCGCGAAGACGCGCGAGGCCGCGGTCGGAGCGAGCGCGTCGGCTCGGCGCAGCCGGTCGAGCGCCTGCGTGCGGGCGCGGTGGGTCACGTCCGCGAGGCGTTGCGCCGTCGCGTACCGGATCTCGTCGATGACGCGCGGCGCGATCTGCCGGTCGGCGACGGCGAGCGCGCGGCTCGCGGCGCGCAGGCGCTCCGCCGCCTCCCGCGTGAACGCCAGGAGCAGCACCTCCGGCAGTCGTTGGCCGTAGTCGTGGAGGTAGGCGTTCTCCAGCATGTCCGTGAGCTTGGCGACCATGGACCGGCGCTGATCCACGAGCGCGGCCTTGCTGACCGCTTCCTGCTGCGCCATGGCCCGGCGGTAGGCGATCTCCGCGTCGATGAGGTGGCCGAGCTCCCGCCCGAACGTCTCCCATTCGGCCGACACCCGCAAGGGGAAGCCGAGGACGAGCGGCTCCTGGTCGGCGTCGGAGAACAGCCAGTACGGCTGCGGGACGCGCGCGGCGCCGTCCCCGAAGAGTTGACGCCAGCGGCCCGCACGCTCGGCGGGGGTGAGGAAGACGAGCTGCCCGGCCGCCTTCGCCAGCGCCTGCTCGATCGTTCCGGGGCCGCTGTCCGGCATGTACTCATTCTAGCCGGACAAACCGTGAGGACTGTGCCGCCGGCGCCCTGATCTCGAGAACTGATCTCAGCTCGCGACGATGCGATCGAGCGTCCGATACGCGATGGCCTCGGCGACGTGGCGGGCGGCGAGACCCTCGGCGCCGTCGAGATCGGCGATCGTCCGCGCCACGCGCAGGACGCGGTGCACCGCGCGGGCCGAGAGCGCCAACTTGGTCATCGCGAGCTCGAGCAGGCGCTCGCCCTCGGCGTCCGGGGCGCACCAGCGTCGAATCTCCCGCGGCGCGAGCTCGGCGTTCGCGTGGCGACCGCTCGACGCGAGGCGTTGGGCCTGACGCGCCCGCGCGGCAAGCACGCGGGAGCGCACCTCCCTCGAACCCTCGCCGTCGCCCCCGCGGGCGAGGTCCCGGTACGGCACCGCGGGGACCTCGAGCTGGATGTCGATGCGGTCGAGGAGCGGGCCGGAGAGGCGGGCGCGGTAGCGGCGCACCTCCGGGGGCGTGCAGCGACACTCGCGCCGGGGGTCGCCGAGGTGGCCGCACGGGCATGGGTTCGCCGCGGCAACGAGCTGGAAGCGTGCCGGGAACTTGAGCGAGCCGGCGGCGCGGGAGATGACGACCTCGCCGGACTCCATCGGCTGGCGGAGCACCTCGAGCACGTCGCGGCGGAACTCGGTGATCTCGTCCAGGAAGAGGACCCCGTTGTGGGCGAGCGACACCTCGCCCGGTCGCGGCACGGTGCCGCCGCCGACCAGCCCGGCCGCGGAGATCGTGTGATGGGGGGCGCGGAACGGCCGGTGCGTGATGAGCCCCTGGGGGCGGGGCACGCCAGGCGCGACCGAGTAGACCTTGGTCGTCGCGAGCGCCTCGGCCTCGTCGAGCGGGGGCAGGATGCCCGGCAGCCGCTGCGCGAGCATCGTCTTGCCGGCTCCGGGCGGCCCCAGGAACAGCAGGTGATGTCCGCCCGCCGCGGCGATCTCCAGCGCACGCTTGGCGTGCGCCTGGCCGGCGACGTCGGCGAGGTCGGCGCCGTCCACCTCCTCGACCGACACGACCGCGCGAGCACCGCCCGCGCGCTCGCGGATCACGCACTCGCCGCGCAGGTGGCGGACGACGTCCCCGAGGCTCGCGGCCGGGAGGAGCCGCGCGCCGCGCACCACCGTGGCCTCCGGCAGGTTCTCCTCCGGGAGCACGACCGCCGCGCCGAGGCGCGTCGCCGCCTCCACGATCGGGAGGACGCCGCGAACGGGGCGCAACGCACCGTCGAGCGAGAGCTCGCCGAGCAGCCAGGGGGACGAGGCGTCCTGCGGCGCCAGGCCCGCCGCGATCAGCACGCCCACGGCGATCGCGAGGTCGAGCAGCGCGCCCTCCTTGCGCTCCTCGGCCGGAGAGAGGTTCACTACGATGCTCTTGGTCTCGATCTGGCAGCCGAGGTGGCGGATCGAAGCCAGCACCCGCTCGCGCGCCTCGCGCACAGCCGGGTCCGGCAGCCCGACTACGGCCAGAGCCGGCAGGCCGGAGCGAGCGTCCACCTCCACCTGAACCACGAGCGCCTCGACGCCGCGAGGCACCGCGGAAAACACCTTCGCTACCATGGGTCACCTCCACTCGGGAGGTGGTTGGACGGTTACCGGAAGTGTGGACCCCCGCCGGCCCGACGTCAAGGTATGCTGCACGCGTGGAGCCGTCCAAGGCGCAGGTCGAGACGCTGCGGCGCCTGCTGGAGACCGAGCTCGACCGCCGGGTCGGGTCTCAGTGGGGGTGCTGGCCGCTCCTGGTCGGCGCACTCGGGGTGCTGCTCGGGCTCGCGCTCCTCGCGGAGAAGCTCTGAAGCGCCAGGAACGTCTGACCCGCCTGCGCGAGGTACGCCGCCCTCGGCGAGGCGGGAAGGTGACCCCCGGCGGCGGCGAGGCCGAGGAGCAAGGCGAGAATGAGCGCCGCAGCCGCGCCACCGACGACGAGCCCCGCGATCCGGTCCACCCAGCCGAGGTGGAGCGCCTTGATGCCCCGGCGCAGGCCCTTGCCGGCGAGGAACACCAGCAGCGCCGCGGCAAGCGCGACCGCGCCAACGGTCAGCGTGCGCCCGCCCCCGCTCGCCGCGGCGCCGCCCACGAACTGGGCGGCCACCGGCCCGGCCCAGCGCCCGGCCGCCACGGCGGCGACGACCGCGGCCACCAGCGTGGCCATGCGCACGGCGCCCCACATCAGGCCGACGATGCCGCAGCCGGCCACCACGATGAGGATGAACGCGTCCATGGGAGGAATCTTACCGCGGCTGATGTGGTACTTAGGGGGGAAGTTCGACGGGAGGACGGATGGGGTTCCTGCCTGATCCGCTGCACCCCGCGATCGTGCACTTCCCGATCGCCCTGAGCCTGGTAGCGGTGCTGCTCGAGCTCGTGGCACGACATCCGAGGGGCCGCGCACTGGAAGGGTCCGCCGGGGTCCTGATGGTGCTCGCCGCGCTCGGCAGCGTGGCCGCGGTGCTGTCGGGCAACGCGGCGCACGACGACGTGGTCGTGCCGCCCGCCGCGGCGGCGCTCATCGCGCTCCACCGGCAGGTGGGCACGCTCGCGATGTGGCTGCTGCTCGCCCTGGCGGTCATCCGCGTCGGGCTCGCCTGGAAGGGTTGGTTTCGCGGCCTCGTCCCATGGCTGTTCATCGCCGCGGCCGTGGCGGCGGCCGGCACGGTCGGCTACAACGGCTACCTCGGCGGCAAGATGGTGTTCGACCACGGGTTGGGCACGGCGCCTGTCCAGCGCAGCGTCGCGACGGGCGGGGGCGGCGCGCCGCTGCCGCTATCCCGCGTTACGCCGCAGCCTCCGCCAAGCTAGACTCGGCCCGGTGCCACCCGCCGGAAGCCGTCGCGCCGCCGCCATCCTCGTGTTCGCCGCGTTCGCACCGGCGGCCCGGGCTGCCCCGCCGCCGCTCGCGTGGGGGGTGGTCGAGCGGGAAGCGCCGCGGGTTTTCTGGGCCGACCGCAACCGCGACATCAGGGTGCGCCTGCGCAACCTCGGCAGCGCGAGCTGGTCGGAGGCGACGGGGGACCACCTCGCCTACCACTGGCTCCGGCGCGACGGCACGGTCATCCTGTTCGACGGGGCGCGGGCCGGCTTCCCCGGCACGGTCCCGCCGGGGGCAACGGTCGACGTCGTCGCGCGCGTACGCGCCCCGGACGCCGCTGGCCCGGCGATCCTCGAGTGGGCGATGGTGCGGGAACAGGTTGCGTGGTACGAGCCGCCGACGAGCGGTTCGCCGACCAGGGTCTCGGTGCTGGTCGTCCGCCGGTGCGCTCTCCTGGAGGTCGCCTTCGCCCTCGGCACGCTCGCTCTCGTGGCCGCGGCGCGGCGGCGCCCGGCGACGGGTCCGCGACGCTGGCTCCTCGTCGAAGGCGTGCCGGTGGTCTGGACCTGGCTGGGCGTGGGCCTCGCCACGACGACATTCTCCGAGGTCGCGCACCAACAGCTGTGGCGAGGCGGCGGCGTGCTGGCCGCCGCCGCGGCCGCCCTCCCGGCGGCGGCGGTCGCGGCCATGCCCGGCCGGTGGCGCGCCTGGGCCGCGGGCGTCCTCGTCGCCGGGGCGAACCTCGTGGCGGTCGCCGACGCGGTCCACATGCGGTACTTCGGCACGGTGGTGCCGCTGGTGGCACTGTCGGCGGTCCGGCAGGTCGGGACGATCGGCGAGAGCATCCACGCACTGCTGCGCCCGCTCGACGGGTGGCTGTTCGTCGGCGCCGCCGGGGGGATCCTGCTCGCTGCCGCGTGGCCGCGCCGGCCGCGGGCGGTGACGCTGCCGGTCGGCTCGCGGCGCGCGGTCCGGGCCGGTCTCGTCGTGGCCACGCTTGCCGCCGGCGTGCCGGCCCTGTCGGCGCTGCGGTCGGGCCTGAACGATCCGGCCACCGCCGACCAGCTCTTCTCCCACGGCGCCCTGCTCGGGCGGTGGGGGTTCGTGAACGTGCACCTGTTCGACGGGCTGCGGACGTACCGGGAGTGGGCGGCCCGGCGCAGCCCCGACCGCGGGGTCGAGGAGGCGGCTCGCGCCTTCTTCGCCGCGCGCGCCGCGTCCAGGGCGAGGGGAAGCGAGGCGTTCGGCGCCGCCCGCGGCGCCAACCTGATCCTCATCCAGGTCGAGTCGCTCCAGCAATGGGTGATCGGCGCGAGGGTCGGCGGCGTCGAGATCACCCCGTTCCTGAACGCACTCCGGAGCCGCGCGCTGTACTTTCCCGACGTCTTCGATCAGACAGGGCAGGGACGGAGCTCGGACGGCGAGTTCGTGGTGCTCAACTCCCAGCACGCGCTCGACCGCGGCGCGGTGGCGTTCCGGCGCGCCGGGGACGATTTCGTCGCGCTGCCCGGCGTGTTGCGCGGGCACGGGTACGCGACGCTCTCCGCGCACGGGTTCGAGAAGGGGTTCTGGAACCGCGGCGTGCTGCACCCCCGCTACGGGTTCGAGCGCATGCTGTTCCGGGACGAATTGGGGCCGGGCGAGGTGATCGGGTGGGGCCTCGCGGACGGCGTCTTCTTCGACCGCATGGTGGCGCCGCTCGCCAAGGAGCGGCGGCCGTACTTCGCCTTCCTGATCACGCTCGGCCTGCACCACCCGTTCGACCTGTTCCCCGACCGCCACAAGGTGCTCGACGTCGGGCCCCTCCGCGGTACCCCTCTCGGCAACTACGTCCACGCAATGCACTATTTCGACGCGTCGCTCGCCGGTTTCCTGGCGAGGCTCGACGAGACGAGGGCGCTGTCCGACACGGTGGTCGCGCTCTACGGCGACCACGAGTCCGGCCTCGCGCTCGACCCGCCGTTGCTCGCCCTCGCGGGCGAGCCGCGGTGGGAGCCGTCGCTGCCGGTCCGCCTCCGGCGGGTGCCGCTGTTCGTGCTGGTGCCCGGCGGCCGGGTCTCGGGGGAGGTCGCCACCGTCGGCGGTCAGCTCGACGTCGCACCGACGTTGCTCTCGCTGCTCGGTCTCCCGTCGCCGACCTGTTTCGCGGGCCGCCCGTTGGGCCGGGACGCGGCGCCGTGGGCCGTGCTCAACGACGGCTCGGTGGTGGCCGGAGACCGCCTGTTCGTCGCCGGGGGGCCCGGGGTGCCGCCGGAGGGCGCGTGCTTCGCCTTCCCGCAGGCGACGCCCCGTCCGGCCGGGGACTGTCGCGACATCGCCCGAGGTGGTCGTGACGAGCTCGCCGCCTCGCGCCTCGTGGTCCTCGACGACCTGGCGGCGCGGTTCGCTGCGCCCTCCTCGCCTTGAGGGCGCCGACGGCCGCGTGCTACCGTCCCGGCGATGGACGATCGCCTGGCACGCGAGCCGGCGGCGATCCGCGCGATGTTCTCCGACGTGGCGCCGCGCTACGACCTGCTCAATCGCGTGCTGTCGCTGCGCCAGGACGTGCGCTGGCGCCGCCTGTTGGTCGCCGCGCTCGCGGCGGCCCCGGCGGGGCCGGTGCTCGACCTGGCCACGGGGACCGGCGACGTGGCCATGGCCGTCCGGGGGCGCACGGTGGTCGGGGCCGACTTCTGCCTCGACATGCTGGCGATCGCAGCGGGCAAGGGCCGGCGGCAGGGGCGCGCGGTGCGGTGGGCGGGCGCCGACGCGCTTTCGCTCCCGTTTCCCGACCGCCGGTTCGCCGCGGTCACGATCGCGTTCGGGGTGCGGAACTTCGCCGACCTCGGCGCCGGGCTCCGCGAGATCGGACGTGTGCTCGTTCCCGGCGGCGTGCTGGCGGTGCTCGAGCTGCAGCGGCCGAGGAAACGCGGCGCGAAGGCGGCCTTCCGGGTCTGGGACCGCCTGGTCGTCACGCCGCTCGGGCGATTGGTTTCGCACGACGGCGGCGCCTACGGCTACCTTCCGGCGTCGATCGACACCTTCCCGGACCGCCTCGGTCTGGGCGAGGCCCTGCGCGAGCAGGGGTACGAGGTGATTGCCGGCCGCGACCTTTCCGGCGGCATCGCCGGCCTCACGGTCGGCCGGTGGGAGGGGACATGAGCGCACGCATCCTCGACGGGGCGGCGGTCGCCGCGGCGATCCGCGAGCGCGTGGCCGACCAGGTGCGCGTCCTCGGTGCGCACGGCGTGAGCCCGCGCCTGGAGGTGATCCTCGTCGGTGACGACCCGGCCTCGCGGGTGTACGTGGGCTCCAAGGCCAAGGCGTGCGCGCAGGTCGGGATCCGCTCGACCACGCACGCGCTCCCCGCCTCGACCGGAGCGGGCGAGCTGGCCGCGCTCATCCGAGGGCTCAACGCGGATCCCGACGTGGACGGCATCCTGCTCCAGATGCCGCTCCCGAAGCCGCTCGACGGGCGCGCGTTCCTGGACCTCATCGACCCGGCCAAGGACGTGGACGGGTTCCACCCGGTCAACGTTGGCCTGCTCCACCAGGGCCGGCCCGCGTTCGTGCCGTGCACGCCCGCTGGGATCATCGAGCTGCTCCTGACCGCCGGCGTCGTCCTCGAAGGCTGCCGCGCCGTGGTGCTGGGGCGGTCGGAGATCGTCGGCAAGCCGATGGCGGCCCTGCTGCTCGCGCGCCACGCCACCGTGACGGTGTGCCACTCGCGCACCCGCGACCTCGCCGCAGTGTGCGGCGAGGGCGACCTGCTGGTGGCCGCGGCAGGCAGGCCGGCGCTGGTCACGGCCGCGCACGTGAAGCCCGGCGCGACGGTCGTCGACGTCGGCGTCAACCGCGTCGAAGACGCCGCTCTCGTGGAGAGGCTGTATCCGGGCGACGCCGAGCGGCGGGGCCAGCTCGCGAAGCGCGGCTACACCCTCGTCGGCGACGTGGACTTCACCGCCGTGCGCGAGGTCGCGGGCGCGATCACGCCGGTGCCGGGCGGCGTCGGGCCCCTGACGATCGCGGGGCTGCTCGAGGCCGCCGCGACGGCGGCGCGTCGTCGCCGGGGTCTCTGACGTGCTGCGCGTCGGCCTCACCGGAGGCGTCGCGAGCGGCAAGAGCGCGCTCGCCCGCGTCCTCGCGGCGCGCGGCGCGGCGGTCCTCGACGCCGACATGCTCGTGGCCGAGATGTACCGCCCGGGCGCCGCAGGAGCGAGGGCCGTGGAGGCGCTCTTCGGCCGATCGCTCCTCGCGGCCGACGGCGGCGTGGATCGCCCCTCGCTCGGTTCGCTCGTGCTCGCGGACGCCGCGGCGAGGCGCCGGCTCGAGGCGGTGATCCACCCGCTCGTTCGCGCGGGGATCGCGGGCTGGCTCGGCGGTCTCCTCAGGGATCGCCGGCCGCCCGAGGTCGCGGTCGTCGAGGCGGCGCTGCTGGTGGAGACCGGTTACCGGTCCGAGTACGACAGGCTCGTCGTGGTGATCGCCGATGAAGAAGTGCGGTTGGCCCGCGCGCTCGCGAGGGGGTGGTCGGAGACCCGCTTCCGGAGCGTGGCGGCGGCGCAGACGAGCGACGCGGCGCGCGAAGCCGCGGCCGACTACGTGGTCCATAACGACGGCGACCTCGCCGCGCTCGAGCGGTCGGCGTCGCGCCTGTGGCCGCTCCTGATCGAGGACGCGAGCGCGGTCGCCGCCGGCCCGCTGGCGCCGCGCGGGGTGCGCCTCTAGCCCGGACTATTCATGAGGCTTCTACTGCGAGCGCAGATCTGGCCGATCTGGCGGGCGTACTCGGGGTTCGGGCCCTGCGACGTATCGCAGAGGATACGACTCGGGTCCTCACCCCTACGTGCGCCCACCATACCAGCCACCTCTGCGCTCTCGCGACGAACCCCCACGAATAATCCGGGCTGGCTACGGGCGGTCGAGCTCGGCGCGCAGCGCCTGGAGCGCGAGGCTACGGTGGGAGCGGGTGTTCTTCGCCTCCGATCCCAGTTCCGCGTAGGTTCGGCCGGCGGCCCACGCCGGGGCGAACACGACGTCCCAACCGAACCCGGCGCCTCCGCGGGGGGCCTCGACGATCGTCCCGGCGACCTCACCGACGCCGAGCCACTCGCGATGCCCGTCCCAGACGACGGCCGCGCACCTCGCCACGGCCGAGCGGTCGGGGAAGCTGTCGAGCATCCGCGCGATCCCGGCCGCGCCCGCGGCCTCGAGCAGCCAGCGCACCAGCGGCCCGGGGAACCCGCCCAGCGCCACGAGCTCGAGCGACGTGTCCTCGACAAGGACCGGGCGTTCGAGCAGCTGCTGGGCCGTGCGGGCCTTGGCGCGCGCCACGGCGACGACGTCCAGGCCCTGCGGCTCCGGAAGGTCGCGGTCCACGCGCTCGAGCGCGACCCCGAGGATCGCCTCGGCCTCGCGGTGCTTGTGCTCGCTCGACGTGACGAACGCGAGGCCGGCCTTGGCCATCAGTCGCCGACGCCGGTGATCTCCTCGGTCATCAGGCGGAAGACCGGGAGCTTGCCCTGCAGGCCGCGCAGCTGGACGTTGCCGAGGTGCTCGGTGGGGAAGAGGTGGGCCACGGCGCTCTGCGTCGCCGCCCCGAGCACGATCTGGCCAGGCTGCGCCACCTTTTCCTCCAGGCGCGAGGCGACGTTGACGGTGTTGCCGAGCACCGTGTAGTCGACCCGGTTGGCGGAGCCGATCTCGCCGACGACGACGAGGCCGCTGTTGACCGCCATGCGCACCTCGACGACGTCGAGCCCTGCGAGCTCGCGCTCGTGGTTCCAGATCTTCAGGCGCCGCCGCAGCGCGAGGGCCGCCAGCACCGAGCGCTCCGCGTGGTCGGGCTGCTCGAGGGGCGCGCCGAAAAACGCCATCACGGCGTCCCCGATGAACTTGTCGAGCGTGCCGCCGAACTCGAACACGGAGTCCGAGGCCAGCGTGAAGAACTCGCCCAGGAACCTGGCCACGTCCGGGGGCTCCATCCCCTCGCACCGGGCCGTGAAGCCGACCATGTCCGTGAACAGGATCGAGACCTCGCGGGTCTCGTGGCGCTCCTCGTCGCTGCCCGTGCGGTGGCGCCCGACGATCGCCTCGACGACCGCGGGGGAGTGGTAGCGCTCGAGGCGCTCCCGCACCCGGCGCGCCTCGCGGATGTGGTCGTTGAGGCGGGCGCGGTCGATGGCGACGGCGGCGTAGTTGGCGAGGGCGGTCAGCAGGTCCAGGTTCTCGGTGGTGAAGCAGCCGGTGGCGAGCGGGGTGTCGACGAACAGGACGCCGATCACGTGGTCGCGGTGCCACAGCGGCGCGCACATCGCCGAGCGGATCTGGTGGAGGCGCACCGAGAGCCCGGCCGCGAAGCGCTCGTCGGCCTGGGCGTCGGAGCTCAGCACCGCGACCTTCTGGCGGCTCACCAGGTCGAGGATGGTCTGCGAGACCGGCGCGTCGGCCAGCGCCGAGCCGCCCCGGGAGCGCGCGATGCGCAGCTCGGCCTGCCCCTCCGGGTTGAACAGCAGGATGTAGGCTCGCTCCGCGGGGAGCTGGTTGAACACCGCCTCCATGACCTTGTCGAGCACGGGCTCCAGCTCTTCGACCTCGAGCAGCGTGCGGGCGACCTGCGCGAGCGCCTCCAGCACGCGCTCGCGCGCCGTCGCGGCGATGCTCTGCGTCCCCGCCTTCTTGGCCTGCTCCGGCTCGATCCGGAAGTCCTCGCGGAACTCCTCGAGGGAGCGCAGGAACGTGGACGAGCTGACCGAGAGCCCGGCGGCGGACTCGCCGCGGTGGAAGCTGAGCGTGAAGTTGCCGACCTGGACCTCGTCGCCGTCGGAGAGCATCGCGTCGGTGACGTAGTTGCCGTTCACCTTGATCCCGTTCGTGGAGCCGAGGTCCACGACCCACCACGTGTCGCCCCGCCTCTCGACGCGGGCGTGGTGGCGGGAGACCGAGAAGTCCTTCAGGGTGACCTGATTGTCCGAAGCGCGGCCGATCCCCGAAGGCGAGGTCACGAGACCCAGACGGTGGGGCACGTCCGCTTCGATCCACCTCAGTTCGGGCATGGCCGCATTGTACCCCGACCGCGCGGCGGCCGGCCGGTCCGGGGTGCGCCCCGCAAGGGGGTGCGGGACGCGGCGGCAGCGTTGTTGAGACCCGGGTGGCGGCGTAGAATCCGCCTCTGCCGATTCGCGGCCTGGCAAGGAGGGGCCTTGGCGGCCATCGCCTACGACAACCAGCGTCCAGCGTCCCGCCGCAACGGCCGGGCCGGCCGGGTCGCGTCCGGGCCGCGCGCGCGGGGCGCCGCGGCGGCGCGCCCGATCGCGACCCTCGCGTCCTTGCTCGCGCTCGGCCTCCTCGCCGCGTCGTGCTCGAGGTCGATGGGCGTGCCCACGTTCAAGAATGCACCGGTCGTTCTGATCTCGATCGACACGATGCGCGCCGACCGGCTGCCCGCGTACGGCTACGGCAAGATCCGCACCCCGAACCTCGATCGCCTCCTGCCCGAGGCGTGGCTCTTCGAGAACGCCTACACCCCGTGCCCGATGACGGCCCCGGCGCACACCTCGATGCTCACGGGCCAGATTCCCCCCGAGCACGGCGTGCGCAACAACGCCGGGTTCGTGTTCGACGGCAAGGCCCACACCTCCCTGCCGACCCTGCTCAAGGCGCACGGCTACGCGACCGGCGCGGCGGTCTCCTCGTACGTGCTCCGCTACGAGACCGGACTCGGCCCCCTGTTCGACTATTACGAGGACTCGCTCGAGACGGCGCCGGGGGTCGAGAGCGTCCACTACCGTCGCTCCGGCGACAAGACCGAGGCGTTCGCGAAGGAGTGGATCGCCAAGCACGCGGGCGAGCCGTTCCTCTTCTTCTTCCACATCTACGAGCCGCACCTCCCGTACGAGCCGCCGGAGCCGTTCAAGAGCGAGTACGGCGTCACCTACGACGCGATGGTCGCCACGGCCGACTCGATCGTGGGGACGTTCCTCGACGACCTGAAGCGCCTCGGCGTCTACGACCGGGCGCTCGTGATCGTGACCGGCGACCACGGCGAGGGGCTCGGCGACCACGGCGAGGAGCAACACTCGATCCTGCTCTACCGCGAGGTGATGCACGTGCCGTTGCTCGTCAAGCTGCCGGGCTCGCTCGACGGCGGCCAGCGCATCGCCGCGCCCGTTCAGCTCTCGGACATCCTGCCGACGGTCACCGCGGTGCTCGGCATCGACACGCCGAAGGACGTCAGCGGCGCCTCGCTGCTCGACGCCGGGCGGAAGCCGGCGCGGGTGATCTACGGCGAGACGCTCTTCCCGCGCCTCAACCTCGGCTGGAGCGACCTCCACTGCGTCTGGGATGCGCGCTACCACTACATCTCGGGCCCGCGCCCCGAGCTCTACGACGTGGTGGCCGACCCGGCGGAGCGACACGACCTCGCGGCGAGCGATCCCGCCGACGCCGCACGGCTCGCCGCCGCGCTGGGACGCTTTCCGAAGGGGAGCGACCGGCCTGCGACGGTGGACGCGGAGACCCTCAAGCGCCTGGCCGCGCTCGGCTACATCGGCGGCGTGCGGGAGCGCGACAGCTCGGCGCCCCTGCCGAACCCGGTCGACAATCTCAAGTACCTGCAACGCATGCAGGAGGGCTGGCGGCTGGCCGCGGACAAGCGGTACCTGCCGGCGATCGAGACGCTGCGCTCGGTGGTCAAGGACAACCCGGGGATGTCCGACGTGTGGATCAAGCTCGGCGAGCTGCTCGCCGACGCCGGGCGCGAGGAGGAAGCGGCGGCCGCGTACCGGCAGGCGCTCGACCGCTCGCCGGTGTTCCTGCCCGACATCCTGGTGGCGTGGGGTTTCGTCGAGCTGGGCCTCAACAAGCTCGACCAGGCCGAGGCCGCGGGCAAGCGCACCGCGCAGGACGTCCCCACCAAGGCGCACG
The DNA here is from genome assembly GCA_963727275.1 of uncultured Acidobacteriota bacterium. Lineage (GTDB taxonomy): Bacteria > Acidobacteriota > Thermoanaerobaculia > Thermoanaerobaculales > Thermoanaerobaculaceae > RBG-13-68-16. The sequence goes on along the minus strand of CAVSFK010000012.1, from coordinate 26,843 downwards.
AGCTGCTCGCCCGGGTCGCGCTCGCGCGCGGCGATCTCAACGCGGCCGCGGCCGAGGCGCAGGCCGCGGCCGGATCGCGCAACCCTCAGCCGAGCGCGATCCTGGTCATGGCGGAGGTGAGGATCCGCGAGGGGAAACCGGCGGAGGCGCTGGCGGTGGTGGAGCGCGCGGAGGCCTACGCGCGCCAGCTGCGGCTCGCCTCGGTCTACGGCCTCGAGTTTCTCCGCGGCGACGCACTCGCGCGCCTGAACCGGCCGGCCGACGCCGAGACCGCGTTTCGCCGCGAGATCGCGGCCTTCCCGAGACACCTGCAGGCCTATGCCAACCTCGCGGTGATGCGATTCGTGCAGGGGGACCGCGCCGGGGTCGACGCGCTCATGGACGAGATGGCACGCGCCAACCCGTCGTCGCGAGCGTGCCAGCTGGCCGCGTCCACCTATCAGTCGCTCGGAGAGGCCGCGAAGGCGGCCGCATGGAGGCGCCGGGCCGAGGCTCTCGACAAGGGGTAGCCCCCTTCGACGCCGGCGAGGCCGGAACGGGGTGTGGCGGTCTCGCCGCGGATCGTGGAGAATAGCGGCGAAGGCGAGGACGCGCCCTGCATGAAGGACGAGACGACCACCGACCCGCGGCGCTGCTTCCGATGCGGGCGAGACCTCGGCCCGCTCCTCGAGCGCAAGAAGATGGACACCGAGTCCGGTCCGATCTGCTTCGTCTGCTTCAACGAAGCGGCGGCCGACGACCGCGGCCGGGAGCCCCGACGATGAGCCAACCCCCCACGCACGCCATGCCGGCCCCGCGCCGCGCTCCGCCCGCCGTCGTCGTCTCCGTCCTGTTGGTGCTCGGAGGCGTGTCCGGCCGATCGCTGGCGGCGCCACGGCCGGCCGCGGTGCCCGCCGCGCGCGCCGAGCTGATGGCGCTCGCCGACGCGCGGCGCTTCGACGCCGAGACGCTGGCGGCGCTCGCTGGCCACCCGGACGCCGCAGTGCGCGCCGCGGTAGCCGCCGTCCTGGGCGAGCTCGCCCACCCGGGCGCGGTAGGGGCGCTCTCCCGGTTGGCCAAGGATTCCGACGCCGGCGTGCGGGCCCGCGCAGCCGAGGCGATCGGGCGCCTCGGGGCGGTGCTGCCGGCCGCCGTGCACGAGCGCGAGGCGCTGGCCGGCGACCTGCACCGCCTGCTCGCCGACCCGGCCCCGGGCGTTCGCAGCGCGGCCGCCTGGGGCGCCGGGATGGCGCGGCTGCCGGGTTGCGACCTCTGGATGCTCCAACGGCTGGGCAGGGAGAGGGACCCCGGCGTCCAGGCCGCGATCCTGCAGGAGCTGTGGCGGCTCGGCGGCACCCTCTGGATCCGGCGGGCGACGACGTTCGTATCGAGCCGCGACCCGGCCGTCCGTCTCGCGGCAACCTGGTCGCTGGCCCGATCGGGCCGGCTCGAAGCGGTGGTCGGGTTGCGGCAGGCCGCGCGCGACGCCGACCCGCTCGTGCGCATGGTGGCGCTCGAGGGCGCCCGTCGCGGCAAGGCCGCATCGCTGTGGGCGGAGCTGCTGGACGGCGTCGCCGACGGCGACGCGCGCGTGCGGATCGCGGCCCTCGAGGGGCTGGCCGTCGCGCTCCGCCAGGAGCTCGGCCGCACACTGCCCCCGGCCGCGGTCGTGACCGTCGAGCGGCTCGTCGCCGACGGCGATCCGAACCGGGTGCAAGAGCGGGTGGTCGCCATTCGCCTCGCCGGCGCCGCGCGCTGCGGACTGGCTGCGCTGAAGGCCGCGGTTGCCGGCGGGGAGCCCTGGGTCGCGGGCGAAGCACTGATCGCGCTCGCCCAGCACGGGGATCCGGCCGATGAGGCGGCCGTCAGGGACTGGGCCGCGTCTCCGGATACGGCGCGCCGCCTGGCCGCGGTGCGCGCGTTTCGATACGTGAACCGGGGCCAGGCGCAGCTGCTCGCCGCCCTCGCCGACCGCGAGGTCCGGGTGCGGCTGGCGGCGCTGGACGCCCTCGGCGAGGAAAGCGGCGCCGCGGTCACGACCGCAATCACCGAGCGTCTCGCGGATCCCGACCCGGCCGTGCGTGCGGCCGCGGTCGACGCGCTCGCCGCCCGCAAGGCCGCGCCGCCGGTCGAGGAGCTGTTGCGTCTGATCGCCCGTGAACGGGACGCCGCCATGCCGGACGCTGCCGTTTCCCTGGTGAACGCCCTGGGCGCAGGCGAGCCGCTGCCGGACGGCGCCCGGGCGGCGCTGGAGGGCCTGACGGCCTCGGCCGATCCCGTCGTTGCGCGGGCGGCCTGGGAGGTGCTCGCGAAGCACGGCTTCCTGAGGCCGCTGCCGGAGATCAAGACAGGCGAGGATCTCGCGTTCTACAGCGGCGTCGTCCGCTGGGCCGAAACGCCTCGCTGGCTCGAGATCAGGACGGTCCGCGGCACGATGCAGGTGGCGCTCGACACGACGGCCGCCCCGCTGGCGTGCTTCCGCCTGGCCGCGCTCGCCGAAAAGAAATTCTTCGACGGCCTCACCGTGCACCGCGTCGAGCCGGACTTCGTGGTGCAGGGCGGGGATCCGCGCGGCGACGGGTGGGGCGGCCCGGGATTCGTGCTGCGCGACGAGCTGACCCTGACGCCGTTCGACGCCGGGGCCGTCGGTCTCGCCCTCTCGGGCCCGGATACCGGCGGCTCGCAGCTCTTCGTGACCGTCACGCCGCGCCCCCACCTGCTCGGGCGCTACCCGCGCATCGGCAGGCTCGCCGCGGGCCTCGAGGTCGCCCAGCGGCTGCGGGCCGATGACAAGATCCTCAGGATCCGCGCCGGTGAGGGCTCGCTGCCGACGTACTTCCCGGTCTGGTACGGGGTGCTCGACCCGGCGCGTCTCGACCGCGAGATCTCGGGCTGGGGCGAGGAGAGGGCGAAGTACAAGCCGGAGGAGAAGTGGCTGGCGCTGTTGCGCTCGGCCAAGCTGCGCTACACGCTGACGGTCGCGATGGGGACGTGGTGCTCCGACTCCCACGAGCAGATCCCGCACCTGCAGGCGGTCCTCGAGGCCCTGGGCCCCGGCTCGCCGTTCGACCCGCCGAAGCTCATCGGGGTCGACCGGACGAAGGTCGCCGACCCGAATCTGTACCCGTTCGGCCCGGTCGAGCTCGTGCCGACCATCGTCGTCACGGCCGGCGGATCCGAGGTGGGACGGATCGTCGAGACGCCGAAGTCGGGCCACGTCGAGGAGGACCTCGCCCGCATTCTGGCGCCGGTCGAGGGGTGGCAGGTCCCGGATGCCTGAGGTCGCCGTCAGCGCGCCGCTGCCGGGCGGCGCGCTCGCCCGCCTCGAACGGCACCACAGGGTGCGGGTGCGACCGTCCGGACCCCCGCTCGGCGGTCGCGAGACGGCCGGGTTCGTGGGCAAGGCCGACGCCCTCATCTGCCTGCTGGGCGACCTCGTCCCAGCCGAGGTCTTCGCCCTCTGCCCGCGCCTGCGGGTGGTCGCGAACTACGCCGTCGGCGTCAACAACATCGACCTCGAGGCCGCGCGCACGGCCGGCGTCTGGGTGACCAACACGCCGGACGTGCTGACCGAGGCGACCGCGGACCTCACGTGGGCCCTGATCCTGGCCGTGGCGCGCCGGCTCGGCGAGGGCGACGGGCTGGTCAGGAGCGGGGGATTCACCGGGTGGAAGCCCGACCTCCTGCTCGGGGTAGGGCTGCAGGGGAGGACGCTCGGGATCGTGGGGATGGGGCGGATCGGGGTGGCGGTGGCACGTCGCGCGGTGGGCTTCGGGATGAGGATCGCCTACCACGACCTGCGGCCGAGTCCGGCCGGCGAAGCCGCCGGCGCCGAATTCGTGCCCGTGCTCGACGCGCTGATCGCCCGCGCCGACGTCCTCACGCTCCACAGCCCGCTCACGCAGGCCACGAGGCGCCTGATCGACGAGCGCCGCCTGCTCCTGCTCCCCCTCGGCGCCATCGTCGTCAACACCAGCCGCGGCGAGGTCCTGGACGAGGAAGCCCTCGTGAAGGTCCTGCAGCTCGGCCACCTTGCGGGCGCCGGGCTCGACGTGTTCGAGCGGGAGCCCGAGGTCCACCCTGCGCTTCTCGGCCGCAGCGACGTGGTCCTCCTGCCGCACCTCGGCTCCGCGACGGCCGGGGCGAGGGCCGCCATGGCGGACCTCGCGGTGGACAACGTGCTCGCGGTGCTCGGCGGCGATCCGCCCCTCACGCCGGCGGTGACGCCGGTGGTGGCGCGGACGTAACCAGGACCTCTTCGATCCGGCGCGAGGAGGCCTTGGCCACCTCCAGCACCAGGCCCGCGACCTCGAACCGTGTACCCACCGGGGGGACCCGGCCCGCGAGCTCGAGCAGCAGCCCGGCGACCGAGGTGTAGTCCATGGCGCTCGGGATTGGCTGCCCGGTCAGGCGAGCCAGGCGCTCGAGCGGCAGCGACCCGCGGACGAGCCAGCGCCCGGGCCCCGCGGAGCGGGTCGCCGGCACGGCCGTGTCGAACTCGTCCTGGATGTCGCCCACGATCATCTCGAGCAGGTCCTCCAGGGTGACCAGACCGGCGAGGTCGCCGTACTCGTCCACCGAGAGCGCGATGTGCGTGCGCCGCTCGCGCATCTCGGGCAGCAGCTCGACCACGCGCTTGCCCTCCGGAACGAACAGCGGCGGCTGCAGGAACGAGGTCCACGCGCCGTGGCGTACCTCCGGCCGCAGGAGGTCCTTCGCCAGCAGCACGCCGATGACGTTGTCGTCGCGCCCCCGGTAAACCGGGTAGCGCGAGTAGCCGTGAGCGCGGACCGTCGCCACCACCTGCTCCACGGTGAACGCCTCGCTCAGGAACACGACGTCGGTGCGCGGGACCTGCGCATCCCGGACCTGGGCCCCCTCGAAGCGCAGCACGGCCTCGAGCATCGCGTACTGCGACTCCGAGATGTGGCCCTGCTGGCGGGCGGCGGCGAGCAGGAAGCGGACGTCCTCGGGCCGCGACGGGGTGGGCGCGGCCTCGAGCGACACGCGGCGCGCGCTCGCGACGGCCTGGGCGAAGGACAGCAGCGGCACGATGACCGGGGTGAGCAGCCACTCCAGGACCGCGGCGGGCACGATGACGGCCCGCGCGAGCGCCTCGGCCCGGACGCGGGCGAGCGTCTTCGGTGTGACCTCGCCGAACATGAGGACGACGAGCGTCGTTACCCCGATCGCGAGGCCGATGCCCTTGTCTCCGAACAGGGTGACGGCGGCGCTCGTGGCGATCGCCGAGACGCCGATGTTGAGCAGCGTGTTGCCGGCGAGGATAGCCGTGAGCACCCGCTGCGGCCGGGCGCTCCACCGACGCCACGCCCAGCGCGACGCCGGCCCCCCGTGTTTCGTGAGGCGCCCGATGCGGGAGAACGGCATGGCGGTGAGGGCGGTCTCCGCCCCGGAGAAGATCGCGGAGAGGACGACCCCGGCACCGGCGAGCGCGACGGCGACCCCTGGCGTCATTGAGACGATGCTAGCAAAGAGCCCGGGGACCGGGGACCGGGGACCGGGATCCGTGGCGCGGTGGCCCGGCCGTAACGCTCGAACGGCCGGCCGCGGCCGAATGGGCCGCCGAGCTCGTTGAGATAGGGGCTACACTACGCGGCGTGCCCGATGATGATGCCGTAGTGCTGGCCCGCGTCCTTGCGGGCGACGAGGCCGCCTTCGCGACGCTCGTGCGGCGCTACGAGCCCAAGCTCAGGGCGTACGTCAGCGGGATCGTCTCAGTCGAGGAGGAGGCCCGCGACCTCGTGCAGGAGTCGTTCATACGTGCGTGGCGCCATCTCAACCAGTACGACGCCAGCTTTCGCTTCTCGACCTGGCTGTTCCGGATCGCCCACAACGTCGCGATCGATCACCTGCGGCGCCGCAAGCAGGCGACCGTGTCGCTGGAGCTCGGCGAAGACAGCGAGGGCGACGGGATCCGGCTCGACCCGGCCGACCCCCGCCGCGGACCGCTCGGAGAGCTCGCCAACCGCGAGCTGGCGCAGGCGCTGGCCCGCGAGATCGCGGACCTGCCGCCGTCGTACCGGGAGCTCGTGACGCTGCGCCATCTCGTCGGTCTTTCCTACAACGAAATCGCTGATCTGAAAGGGCTACCGCTCGGCACCGTCAAGAACAAACTTTTCCGTGCGCACAGCGTATTACGGGAGGCCCTGGGGGCGTACCTGGGGCAGTTGGGGGGTCTGGGGTGAACGAGACCTGCACCGGAGTCCGTCAAAGGCTGGAAGTCGGCGCAACCGCTACTGACGCGGACCTTGCCGCCCACCTCCAGACGTGCGAGGGGTGCCGCTCGCATGCGGCCATCCTCGCCGTACTCGGTCGTCTCGAGCCCCAGGCCGACCCCGACGCCGTGCGCTCCATCATGGCTGCGCTTCCCCCCGCGCCGTGGCAGCGACGCCGGGTCGCCTTCTGGCTGCCGCTCGCCGCCGGGCTCGGGCTGGTGGCGGCAGGGCTCGCGCTGCTCGGGGGGGTGCCGGCCCCCACCGCCGTCGCCGGGCTGCCGGCCGCAGTCGCGGCGGTGCTGGGCTGGATCGTCTCGTCGGCGCTCGACACCCTCGCCGCGGCGCACGCCGGGTCGGACGCCGTGCGCGTCGCGCTCGCGGCGGGCGGTCTCTGGCTGGTGATCTGGCTGGCCCTGGCCGCGCTCGGCGGGAGCTGGGCCGTCGTGTCGCTCGTGGCCCGCGTGCGGACGGGGAGGCAGGAGTGACGGGCCTGCTCCTCGCCGCCGCGCTCGCCGCCGCGCCCGCGCCCGGCGTCGGAGCGGCGGTCGCGGTGGATCGCCCGACCGCGGGACCGGTGGTGGCGCTTCTGGCCGACGTCCGGGTCGATTCCGAGGTGGTCGGCGACGTCGTGGCGGTCGGCGGGGACGTCGAGCTCGCGCCCGGTTCGGTCGTGCGCGGCGACGTCGTGGCGCTCGGGGGGCGGGTGTACGGCCCCGGAGCGGTGAGCGGGCGGGTGGCGGCGGTGGGCGGCCTCGGCCTCGGACTGGGCGGCCGCACCCCGCGGGGGGACGCGGCGTCCGCGTGGGGTTTTGCCCTCCTGCGGACGGGCGCGTGGGTCGTGATGGCGTGCCTCGCCATGCTCGCGGTCCCGGGCGCCGTGCGGTCGACCGCCAGCCACCTCGCCGCGCAGCGCTGGCGCGCGCTGGTGGTCGGGGCGCTGGCCCTGCTGGTCTGGCTCGCGGTGGTCGTGCTCGCGCTCGCGGTCACCGGGTCGCCGCTCGGAGTGGCGTGCGTCCTGGTCGCCGTGGCGCTGCTGCTGGCGACGAAGGTCGTCGGCCTGGCCGCCGTCGCGTGGGTGCTCGGCGAGGCCGTCGCGCCCCGCCTGTCGCCGGCGCTCCGCGGAGAGTCGGCCCGCACCGGGCTCGCCATGTTCGCCCTGGCGCTGACGGGCGCCGTGCCGGTCGCCGGCGAGGTCGTGTGGCTGACCGCCGGCGTGGCCGGCATCGGCGCCGCGGTCGGCGCGGCGTTGCTGCGCAGGCCCCTGCCCTTCCTCCTACCGCGGTTCGCGGCTCGTTGAGGTGGCACGCCGGCTGCTCCAGCGCGGGCGGCGTCGTCGCCGGGGAAGCGCGGCGACGACCCGACCCGTTCCCATGACAAGAGCTCGAACGAGAAGACCGGCCGCGCGTCGGCGCGCCGGCACCGGCTTGGGGTCGTGATGTTGCGCAGGATCAATGCCCAGGGAGGCAAACCGATGAGGAAAGAGTTGCGGACGGTTGTGGTTCTCGGTCTGATGGCGGTCGCCGTACCCGCCTTCGCCGCGATCGACGCGCGCCTGATGCGGCAGCCCGCGGTCTCGGCGACGCAGATCGCGTTCGTCTACGCGGGCGATGTCTGGGTGGCGCCGAAGGGCGGGGGTCTCGCCGAACGGCTCTCCACCCCGAAGGGCGAGGAGTCGTTGCCCCGCTTCTCGCCGGACGGCACGATGATCGCCTTCACCGGCGACTACGACGGCAACGAGGACATCTACGTGATGCCGGCGGGCGGCGGTGTGCCGCGGCGCCTGACCCACCACCCGATGCCGGACCGGATGCTGAACTGGTACCCGGACGGCAAGTCGATCCTCTACGCCTCGCCGATGGAGAGCGGCAGCCAGCGGTTCAACCAGCTCTACCGGCTCTCGGTGGACGGCGGCATGCCCGAGAAGCTGGCCGTGCCCTACGGCGAGTACGGCGAGGTCTCGCCCGACGGGAAGACCCTCGCGTTCGTGCCCAACAGCCAGGACCTGCGCACGTGGAAGCGCTACCGCGGCGGCTGGGCCTCGCGGATCTGGCTGTTCGACCTCGCCACCCACGCGTCGAAGCAGGTGGGCGACGACAGCGCCAACTACAGCCAGCCGATGTGGCACGGCAAGACCCTCTACTTCATCTCCGACCGCGACGCGGCCAAGCGCAACAACATCTGGGCGCTCGACACCGGCAGCGGCGCGATGCGCCAGGTGACGACGTTCACCGACTACGACGTCCACTTCCCGTCGATCGGCCCGGCGGACCTCGTGTTCGAGAACGGCGGCCGCCTGTACCTGCTCGATCTCGGCACCGAGAAGGCGCACGAGGTCAAGATCGAGGTGGTGACCGACCGCGCGACGCTCAAGCCGCGGCTCGCCAAGGTCGGCGACCTGGTCGCCGACGGCAGCGTGTCCCCGTCGGGTAAGCGCGTCGCCTTCGAGGCGCGCGGCGACGTGTTCAGCGTCCCGGCCGAGCACGGGCCGACGTTCGACCTCACCCGGACGCCGGGGTCGGCGGAGCGCTTCCCGGCGTGGTCCCCCGACGGCAAGCTCATCGCGTACTGGAGCGACCGCACCGGCGAGTACGAGCTCACGGTCCGCAACGCGGACGGCTCGGGCGACGAGCGCACGGTGACCAAGCTCGGGCCCGGCTTCCGCTACCGCCTCTTCTGGTCGCCCGACTCCACGAGGGTCGTGTTCGCCGACCAGGCTATGAGCATCAACCTGTGCGACGTGGCCACCGGCGCGGTCAGCCGGATGGACCACGGGCTGTACATGTTCGAGGGGGACCTCGAGCGGTTCTCCGCGAGCTGGTCGGCGGACTCCCGCTGGGTCGCGTTCTCGAGAGACGTCCCCAGCCGCAGCAGCGCGGTCTTCCTCTACGACACGCAGGACAAGAAGCTCAGCCAGGTGACGTCGGCGTTCTACAACGACGCCGGCCCCGCGTTCGATCCCGAGGGCAAGTACCTCTATTTCGTCTCGGGCCGCAACTTCCAGCCCTCGTACGGGACCGACGCGACCTGGATCTACGCCAACACGGACAACCTCGTCGCGGTCCCGCTGCGCGCCGACGTGGCCTCGCCGCTGGCGCCCCGCAACGACGTCGAGGAGGGAAAGAAGCCCGAGGCGAAGAAGGACGACGCCAAGAAGGACGAGGGCAAGAAGGACGCGGCCAAGGGCGAGCCGGCCAAGAAGGGCGACAAGGACGACGCGAAGGCCGACAAGACCGCGAAGCCCGAGCCCGTCAAGATCGACCTCGCGAACTTCGAGACGCGCGCCGTGATCCTGCCGCCGAAGGCGGGCCGCTACGCGGACCTCCAGGCGACCGCCGGCAAGCTCTTCTACCGGCGCCTGCCCCGCACCGGCTCCGACGGCGAGGACGAGAAGAGCCCGATCGTGTTCTACGACCTCAAGGAGCGCGAGGAGAAGACCGTGCTCGCCGACGCGGACGCGTACGAGATCGCGGCCGGCGGCGAGAAGATCCTGGTCGTCAAGAAGAAGGACTACGCGCTCATCGACCCGAAGCCGGACCAGAAGATGGACAAGAAGCTCGCCACGTCCGGCCTCGAGATGACCGTGGACCCGGCCGCCGAGTGGCGCCAGATCTTCACGGACGCCTGGCGGTTCGAGCGCGACTTCTTCTACGACCCGAACATGCACGGCGTGAACTGGAACGAGATGCGTACCCGCTACGGGGCGCTGCTCGCTGACTGCGTCACGCGCTACGACGTCAACTTCGTGCTCGGCGAGCTGATCGCCGAGCTCAACTCCTCGCACACCTACCGCGGCGGCGGGGACCTCGAGAAGGGGGAGAAGCGCGGCGTCGGGCTGCTCGGCGCCGACTACACGCTCGAGAACGGCGCTTACCGGATCAAGAAGATCTACGAGGGCGCGCCGTGGGACGTCGAGGCGCGGTCGCCGCTGATGGAGTCCGGCGTCAAGGTCAAGGAGGGCGACTACCTGCTCGCGGTCAACGGCGTCAAGGTGGACACCGCACAGGACCCGTGGGCCGCGTTCGACGGCCTCGCGGGCAAGGACGTCATGCTCACGGTCAACGAAAAGCCGGAACTGACCGGCGCCCGCCAGGTGCTCGTCAAGACCATGGAGAGCGAGGCCCGCCTGCGCAACCTCGCGTGGATCAACGCCAACCGGCTCAAGGTGGACAAGGCGACCGGCGGGCGGATCGGCTACATCTACGTGCCCGACACGGGCCTGGACGGCCAGACCGAGCTGTACCGCCAGTTCCTGGGGCAGATCGGCAAGGACGGCCTGGTGGTCGACGAGCGCTTCAACTCGGGCGGCCAGATCCCCGATCGCTTCATCGAGCTCCTCAACCGGCCGATCACCAACTACTGGGCGGTGCGCGACGGCCAGGACTGGCAGTGGCCGCCGGTGTCCATCCCCGGCCCGCGGGTGATGCTGATCAACGGCTGGAGCGGCTCGGGCGGCGACTGCTTCCCGCTGTACTTCAAGATGGCGAACCTCGGGCCGCTGATCGGCAAGCGCACGTGGGGCGGACTCATCGGGATCTCGGGCGCGCCGGGTCTGGTGGACGGCGGCGGCGTCACGGTGCCGACGTTCAGCATCTACTCGACCGACGGCAAGTGGATCGTCGAGGGGCACGGGGTGGACCCGGACATCGAGGTCGTTGACGACCCGGCGAAGATGGCCGACGGCGGCGACCCGCAGCTCGACCGGGCGATCGAGGAGATCAACAAGCTCGTGAAGGAACACCCGCCGGTGGCGCCCCGCCGCCCGGCGTACACGAACCGCGCCGGACGCTGACGTCGCATCGGGACATCGGAGTTTGACCGTGGGGCGGGCGAGTGCCCGCCCCACGAGTTTCCTGGTGCGTCTCCTGTGGCGCGGCCGGCTGCTTCGCTCCGCTCGGGCGGGCGAGGGCGCCCGCCCCTCGGGCTTTCTCCCATCCTCCTGTGGCGCGGCCGGCTGCTTCGCTCCGCTCGGGCGGGCGAGGGCGCCCGCCCCCCGGGCTTTCTCCCATCCTCCTGTGGCGCGGCCGCCCTCGGCCGCGTGCCTCGAGTCCGGAATCTGGCCGATTCTTCGGCACGTGAATCGGGGTTCCGCGATGGCCGCCGCAACCCTTGCGCAGCATTCCGGCCCTCGCGGGTCCACGTTGACCCGGCACCGCCGCGGGGCTATAAGCGGTTGTGCCGCCGACGGAGATAGCCGCAAGGATCAGGTTTGCGCTCGCGGCGCTGGCCGTGAGCGCCCTTCCCGAGCACGTCAAGCGCGAGGGCCGGTACGCGGAGTTCGCCTCGCCGGCCGCGCACATCGTCTCCGGCTGGGTCGAGACGCTCGTCTCCGCCAGCATCTTCGTCGTCGGACTGCTCGCGTACCTCACGGGGTTCTCCAACGGCACCGGCTGGACCTACCTGAGCAGCCTGTCGACCTCGACGATCTGGGACTGGCGCGGCGTCGGCGTCATCGGCTACCTCTCCTACCTCCTCACGCCCGTGGCGTGGGTTACGCTGTTCTGCTTCGTCGAGGGGATCGCACGCGCGCTCGACGCCGCGCTCTCGCAGCGCATGCTCGGGATGGCGTTCGTCGCCCTGCCGTGGCGCGCGTTCGTGGCGGGCCGACGCACCGGCCGGCGCCTGGAGCTCCAGCGGATGCTGGGCCCCGAGCGGGCGGACGAGGTCGTGGTCTGGGCGGACGGCGGCCCGGTCGCGCTCACGATCTACGCCAGCCGCGAGAAGCCGTGGATCGAGCGCCAGGTGATCGAGTTCCGGAATGAGGTGCTGCGCGCGGTGGGGAAGACCCTCCTGCGCCGCGGCGACCACCATGCGTTCCGGTACGACTTCCGCCACCTCGAGCCCGGGGAGGTGATCCGCGGCGTGCTCGTCCGCTACGACCCGGACGCGACACCGGGCAGAGCGCCGCCGGACCAGAAGGGCCCCGCACAGCCAACGTAGACTCGGTCCTCGCTGCTACGCGGTCTGGAACGAGCGGGTGCAGTATCCAGGCAAAGGAGGCCACTGGGTTCCAGGTTTCGCGGGAATCCTCATAAGCCTGGGCTCGCCCTGGATCATGGAAGTGGCTGTCATCCTGAGCCGGAGCGGAGCGGAGGCGAAGGATCCCATGGCCATCGCACGGCTTCCAGGGGATCCTTCGGTCGGCTTCGCCTCCCTCAGGATGACGGTGATTCGGAGACCTTCCGAACAATGACGGCCACGCGTGGGGGCCGTGCCCGCGTCTTCAGCCGTCACCTCCGCCCCGGATCGAAGCCCGCGGCAGGCTCCAGCGGGGCTTCAGCTTGTCCACACAGTTGCATTCCGGGCAAGTGGCAAGCGCGGCCGAGGACGGCCGCGCGACCAGGCAGAACGAGATCGTGGGGGGCGGGCGCCCCCGCCCGCCCACATATCAGTGTCAGAAGCCGCTCCGGTCAATTGGCCGGACTCCGCGCGCTAACCGGGGCCGCCGAGGAGCGCCGCGAACCGGTCCAGCTCGCCGGCCTCGACGTCGGAGATCGCCGCGATACGTCATGCCCGACCGAGACCACGCGACCATGTGGTAGCCGTTCTTGTCGCTCCGGCCCGGGGACGGCTCGGTCCCTGAGCCGCCGGCCAGACGAACACGTTGATGACGTGCTGGCGCCGGCGATAGACCAGCGCGGCGACCGGACGCCCGTCCAGCACGTCGACGCGGCCGCCGGCCAGCGGGAACCCCTCCGCCGCGAGGTCCGTCACCGGCGGCGAGAAGTCGAGCTTCCCCGCGAACCACGGCTTGACCGTGTGCTGGTCCGACGACGCCACCTCGGTCAGTCGGCCGGACATCAACGAGCGCACGTGGCTCGACAGCACCTGGGCCGAGGAGGGCGGGCTCGCCGGAGGGCGCCAGGGCGAGCCGGGTGACCAGCGCCGTGACCGCGACGGCGAGGACGAACGAGGCCGCGATGGCGAGGCGCTGCCGAGGCTGGAATCCGCGCGCTCGCTCGGCGCCGGCCCGCGCGGCCAGCGCGCGGCGGACGCGCGTAGCCAGCTCCTCCGGCGCCTCGAACCGCAGCGACCGGTCGCGGTAGGCGAGCCGCAGTTCCTGCTCATGGCCCGCGACGGCCGCGCACCGTTCGCACCCCCGGAGGTGCCGCTCGACCTCGAGCGTCGCGGCGGGGTCCAGCTCGCCGTCGAGGTAGACGGGGATCGCGGCCTCGATGTCGGTGCAGCTCACGTCGCGGCTCCTTCCCTGCCGCCGGCCAGCTTCCGCTTGACGAGGCCGCGCGCCCGGGCGAGCCTCGACATCACGGTCCCGATCGGGATCCCGGCGACGTCCGCGATCTGCCGGTACGAGAGCCCCTCGATCTCGCGGAGGACGAGCACCTCGCGGAACGCGGCCGGCAGCTCCTCGATCGCGCGGCCGAGGCCCTCGGCGCTCACCCGCTGGAGCAGCAGCGTCTCGGGGTCGGCCGGACCGTCCTCCGCGTGCAGCTCCTCCTCGAACGGCACCGACTCGCGCCCGCGCCGCCGGCGAACCGTCGTGTAAAAGGCGTTGCGGACGATCGCCAGCAGCCAGGCGCGGCCGTCCTGCCCGTGGAACCCGTCGAAGTAGGTGAATGCGCGCACCATGCAGTCCTGGACGAGGTCCTCCGCGTCGTGCGGGTCGCGGGTCAGCCAGCGGGCGAGGTTGTACGCGGCCCGCAGGTGAGGCAGCACCGCCGTCTCGAAGAGCTCGAGCCTTGCCCCCGCGTCCACCCGACTACCTCGCCTGCCCCTGGTCGCGCACCCGCCATGGAGACTCCCGGGCTGCCCCCTTTATTCCCTTCATGAACCGCGGAGCGTGACGGGAATACCCGGCGCCCGGCGAGGTACAGGCTCGCGAGGGCGGGCGCCGGATGCGCCCGCCGCCGCACGACGGCAACCGAAGGGAGGAACGATGAGCGACATCATCACGCACGATCGGAGCGACGACGGCATCGACAGGCGAGGCTTCCTCAAGTGCATGGCGTGGGCCGGGACCGGCGTGGTCTGCGTCGTCCAGGGCGGGATCCTCGAGTCCTCGGCGCTCGCCATGCTCCCCGGGCGAGGAGCGTCCGCCGCCCCCGGGAAGGGCGGGGCCGGCGCCGAGGGGTTCAGCTTCGTCCAGATCAGCGACAGCCACATCGGGTTCAACAAGGAGGCCAACAAGGACGTCACCGCGACGCTGCAGGCGGCGGTCGCCAAGATCAACGCCCTCCCCGAGCCGCCGGACTTCCTCATCCACACCGGCGACCTCACCCACCTGTCCAAGCCCGAGGAGTTCGACACCCTGGCACAGGTCCTTCGCGGCTCGCGGGTGAGCCAGGTCTTCTACGTCCCCGGCGAGCACGACGTCCTCAACGACAACGGCAGGGGGTACCTCGAGCGCTTCGGCCAGGGCACGCACGGCGGCGGGTGGTCGTCGTTCGACCACAAGGGGGTGCACTTCGTCGGGCTCGTCAACGTCCTCGACCTCAAGGCCGGAGGGCTCGGCAACCTGGGCCGCGAGCAGCTCGAGTGGCTGGAGGACGACCTCAAGCCGTACCGCGGCAGCACGCCGGTCGTGGTGTTCGCGCACATCCCGCTGTGGACCGTGTACCCCGAGTGGGGGTGGGGGACCGAGGACAGCGCCCAGGCGCTCGGCTACCTCAAGAGGTTCGGCTCGGTGACCGTGCTCAACGGGCACATCCACCAGATCCTGCAGAAGACGGAGGGGCACGTCGCGTTCCACACGGCCGCCTCGACGGCGTTCCCGCAACCGCAACCCGGCAAGGCCGCCGGGCCGGGCCCGATGAAGGTGCCCGAGGGCGTGCTGCGCACGCTGCTCGGCGTCACCGACGTGACGTTCGTCCGGGGGCGCCGCTCGCTCGCGATCGTCGACTCGTCGCTCGAGCACGGCGATTGGCCCGAGCTGGCGCACCACGGCGCCGCGAGCGCCTCCGGCGGGTGACGAGAGTGCCGGATTCCAGAACTCGAGAAACGTATTGGAAAGGAGACAAGGCAATGCCAAGGACACACAGCAGCCAACTGATCCTCGCTTTCGTCGTCGTCCTCATCGCGGCCGCGTTTGCGGCCACGGGCCGCGCGGGATCGGACGAGCCCGCGGCCGCGCCGATGGCGGCCACGGTGACGATCGACAACTTCAGCTTCGCGCCCGCCACGCTGACCGTGAAGGCGGGGACGACCGTCACGTGGACCAACAAGGACGACATGCCGCACACCGTCGTGAGCACGGACAAGAGCTTCGCGTCCCAGGCGCTCGACACCGACGAGGCGTTCACGTACACGTTCAGGTCGCCGGGGACGTTCGACTACTTCTGCTCGATCCACCCGCGCATGACCGGCCGTGTCGTCGTCGAGGCCAACTGACCCTCGATAGACGCCGTTGCGAATCCCGGGGTGGCCTTTCCGGCCGCCCTGGGCGTTTGCTTCCTTCCCCGATCGCGGGACCCGGCCGGGCGTCGCCGTCCGTGCGGTCTCGGTCGTCGGCCTGAGCACGCCCGTCCACGCAGAGGGCCCAGCGGGACCGGCCGCGGAGGGCGAGCGTACGGAGTCGTTTGCTCTTCGACTCGACGAACGTCAGGGCGTTCCTTCCTGCCCGAACCGATGACCGCAAGAGCGGATACCGGCGTACGGCGGCCAATCGGCGCTTGGCCCGTGCCGCCTGCGATGGTGGTGGCGAACGTCACGAGGAGGCGGCGCAATGTGTGAGGCGGGTCACCGCGGTTGTTCGCCGATGGTGCAAATATCATTCATGAAGTCGCGAGAGTATTGAATCTTGCCTTCTTGGTGTTGGGTGACTTGTGATCGCTGTAGCGAGCACATGACGTGTTGTGGACACAAGAGGGAGGCACGGATGCGTCGCACTGTGTTGATTGGCGCGTTCCTTCTCGTCGGCGGTCTTGCCAGCGCCCTTCTCTCCGCCGCCGCCCAGCCCGAACTCCAGATCGGCGACGGGCAGGTCGTCGCGACCGGCCTGACGCCGGGAGGCCGCGTCGCCTGGTTTGCATTCGCCAGGGAGCGGACCGACTGGATCAGCCAGGTGTTCCGCTGGGAGAACCTGGCCGCCGATGTGGACGGGGCCGGGCGGGCCGTCCTCGATCTCGGCCGCTCGACGCCGGTCAAGGCGATCTTCGTGGCGGTGGACGTCAGCACCGGGGCGTATGCGGCGTCGTCACCCAGCGACTACCCGTGGGCGACCGAAGTCCCGTTCCCCACCGGTGGCCTCAGCTTCGCCTCGGACCAAGCCAGCGTCATCGCGCTGCGGGCCCCTCAGGATGAGCTCGAGGTGCTCGTGGTGCGGCCGGGCGTCGGCGCCTGGCGCTCGACGGTTCGTCACGACGATGCGCCTCTCGACGCGACCCCCGGCGTCGATGTGAACGTCTCCAACCTCACGCCGTGGGGGGCCGCACCGTCCTCACCGGGGTCCCTCCGCCAAGGCGACGTCGTCGTCGCGATCGACCCCATTCACATGCAGTACTTCGCCCAGCAGCTCGCCGGGCGTCGCTGAGCGGTCCGGACTCGGAAGCGGAGGCGGCTATGGCGCGCATGAAGATCGCCGCATTGGCGGGTGTTGTCATCGGCGTGGCGACCCTGGCTTTGGCGCAGGATCACCCCAACCTCGAGCGTGGGTTCTATGCCGACCAGGCGTATCAGCTCGCCGGCATCGACTCGGTCAACCTCTACAACGGCAACCTCAACCTGGCGATCCCGATCGGCCCGACCTACCACGCCGGCGGCAGCCTCGCCTGGGGCTTGACCCTCTACTACAACTCCAACGTGTGGTATACGGACCAAGAGTGGTTCTACCCGCACAACCCTGACGGTAGCTGCACGCTGCACGATCCGCCGCTCGTCGACCCGGTGCTGCTCACCGTCGCGAGGCCGGTCAAGGCCGACATCAGGGCCGGCTTGGGGTGGGTGCTCTCTCTCGGGGCGCTCGACGGACCGTACGGCGCCAGCGACTCCGGGAGCTGGATCTACACGAGCCCGGACGGCAGCGAGCACGCGTTCTTCTCGACACTCCACGACTACGGTGAGACCCTCCAGCACAGGACGGCCTCGCCGTGCTCATCGTCGTACCCGTGCAACATCTACTACACCCGCGACAACACCTACCTCCGGCTGGTCGCCCTCGTGGACAGCTGCGGCAAGGTGCTTGGCGGCGACGTCGAGTTCCCCGACGGGAGCATCCAACGCTTCCGCACCGGCAACGCGGCGTGCTGCACCTCCGGCTGCGCGACCGGCGCGCAGCTCACCCAGATCTCCGACGCGTTCGGCCATACCATCAACGTCACCTACCCGTCGGGTTCCTGGCAGATCTCGGACGGATTCCGTACCACGACGGTCCACTTCATAACGGAACCGCTCGGTGGTCAGGTCGACTACGTCGAGGTGGCCGCGTTCGGCACCACCACCGCGACGTACCAGTTCCACTACGCCAACGTCAGCATCCAGCGGAGCTGCAAGCAGGACGACATGACCGGCTACTGCCGCCCGGCGCCGACGACCCTGAACGCACCCCTCCTGATGGGGATCACGCTGCCCGATGGCAGCACCTACTGCATGAACTCCGACTGCACCAACTTCAACGGTACGCCGTGGTACAACACGCCGGCCAGCTGCCCGGTCACCCCGATGGACCTCCCGGGCACGCTGCAACAGGTCCAGCTCCCCACCGGAGGGACGATTGCATGGACCTACTCCGCGTGGGCGCAGGACCCTGCGGGCGGCGCATGCACGTCCGGCTGCACGCCGACGAGCACGTGCTCGCCGAGCGGCTGGCCGCTCGACGTCCAGGAGTCGGCGGGGGTCAGCCAGCGGACGCTGTGCGATCCTGTCCCGACCCCCGGTTCGCCCGTCTGCGGCACCTGGAGCTACGCGCACGACTCGCCCTCGGTGCGCAACGCCGCGGGTGCGCCCAACGAGGCGCGGACCACCGTGACCTCGCCGAACGGCGACGACACGGCCTACTACTTCCGGGCGCAGGCGTGCTTCGGCGTCGACGGGCCCAGTAGCCCTTACGGGTGGGACTACGCCTTGCCGTACACAACCAACCAAACCGACGGCGAGCTCAGCCTGAACACGAAATACCTCTCGACCCAGTTCTACCACGGCACCGGCGGCAGTCGGACGCTCCTCCGGTCGGCTTACGTCCGCTACGACTCGGACGTCAATTACATCTACGGCCAGACCGGGAGCATCCAGGTCCCGGGCAGCGCCCAGTACTGGTACTACACTAACCGCCGAGCGGCCGGGCAGCGGATGGTCTACAACGAGGACGCCAACACCTACGCGGACACGCTGTACGCTGGGTACGACTTCCTCGGGCACTTCCGCTCCGCCACGACGGGTGGCAACTTCGGCAGCGGTAACGTCCGGTCGGCATTCGTCAACTTCAACCCGACGTTCACATCGCCCACCGTCAACTGGGGCGGCAACTCGTCCTGGGTGCTCAACACCTTCAATTACAGCCAGCAGACGGAGGGCTCCACGACGGCTCGGCAGGAGTCCTGCTTCGACGGCGCCACCGGCGCCCTGCTCCGGAGCCGCACGCTCACGAGCGGCACGGGCGAAGGCGCGACCGACATGCTCGGGGTGTTCACGTACACCTCCGGCGATCTGACCAAGGAGGAGTATTACGGGGGCGACACGCAATCCGTCACGACCGGGACCCTGGACACCCAGTGCGCCCGCACGCTGCCGACGACCAACAAGTACCGCATCGACCACACCTACCAGTACGGCAGCCTGAAGTCATCGCGCTACTACGACGCCTCCGGCGTGGCGCTGTCGTTCTACTCGCTCGACCTCGACATCGACCCGTACACCGGGCTGCCTTCGGCAACCCGAGACGGCGCCGGCATCAAGACGGACCTGGTCTACGACTCGATGGGCCGCTTGACCTGGGAGAAGCCGGCCGCGGTGCCCGGAGGAGCGTTCGTCGAGCACCAGTACATTCCGTGGTCCACCAGCGATGCTGCGCACGTCGAGGACTGCGCAAAGCCGAACGGCACGCCTCAGTCGACGCCCTGCTCCGCCTCCGACAGCCTCACTCGGGCGTCGATGCGGTTCGACGGCCTGGGCCGACCGTACCTCGCCGCCAAGAAACTCCCCGACAGCAGTTGGAACCAGCAGAAGACGTATCGCAACGGCATGGGCTGGACCACGGCGGTCTCGGAGTGGTATCTGAACGGGACGGCCGACGGCAGCATGAGCAAGACGCAGTACTCGAACTTCGACGCGTTCGGACGCCCCGGCACGATCACGCTGCCCGACACCAAGGCCGTGAGCCTGGCGTACGCCGGCGTCCGGCAGCTGGCCAAGACCGTGAGCATCGCGACCAGCACCGGCGGCGAGACCACCGCCACGACCACCGAGGTCTACGACCGCCAGGGGCGGCTCTCCACGCTCACCGAGCCGTCGGGCTCGGGCGGGACCAACGTCATCACCACCTACACGTACGACGTGGGCAGCCGGCTCCACACCGCCTCGGCGACGAGCGGCTCGACCCAGGCCCGCACCTTCACCTACGACAACCGCGGCTTGATGACCTCCGAGGACCTGCCCGAGAAGGACATCCCCGCTGGCCAGAGCCACGACGTCACCTACTCGAGCTACGACGCGCGCGGCCACGTCGGCCAGGCGGTGGATGGACCGAACAACCTCACCTACACGTATGACCGCGCCGAGCGGCTGGGCAACGTCCAGGTGACCGGATCGAGCGCGCTCATCGACCTCGCCTACGCCTCGGCCAACCTCGGCGGGGAGTACGGCAACGGCAAGCTGCGCACGGCGACCCGTCACAACCGGATCGGGGTGACCGATAATCAGGTCGTGGAGACCTATACCTACGGTGGCGTCGGCGGGCGGGTGAGCCAGCGCGCCACCACGGTCGAGGGGCGGAGCATCACCCAGGGCTTCACCTGGAACGAGCTCGGTCAGCCGGCGACCGTCACCTACCCCGACGACGGGGCGATCCCCGACCCGGCCCGCACGGTCTCGTACACCACCTCCTACGGCTTCCTGACCGCGGTGCCCGACTACACCGCGGTGCCTACGGGCATCACCTACTCGGTCAACATGATGCCCTCCCAGCTCAGCTTCCCCAACGGCGTCTCGGTGAGCCTCGGGCTCGATCCGGCCAACATCCAGCGGGTCGCCTCGATCGCCACCTCGGGGGCGTCGACCAACTGGAGCACGGGGACGTACGGCTTCGACGGCGCGGGGAACATCAAGAGCCTCACGCGCAGTCCGAGCGACCTCGACACCTACGTCTACGACAAGGTCTCGCGCCTCACGAGCGCCAGCTTCAAGGTGGCCAGCGCGACCAAAACCCAGACGGCGGGCTACGACGCCTTTGGCTTCATGACCTCGCTCAACACCAACGGCAGCAACCAGACCTTCGCTCCGGTCAGCGGCACCAACCGCATCTCGGGGGTCAGCTACGACACCGCGGGCGACATGACGTCCTGGAGCTCCAACCCGAGCTTCAACTACACCTGGGACCCGCTGGGGAAGATGCAGACGCTCACCGGCACGGGGTTCAACCACACGTTCCTGTATACGGCGGAAGGCGAGCGGATCGCGGACCGGGACTCACTGGTCAAGCACGCCACGACGATCGCGATCCGGGGCCTCGACGGCACGCTGCTGCGGCTCTTCGTCGAGAGCGGCACCTCGGGGACCGGGGCCGCGAGCTGGCTCGAGGACGTCGTCTGGGGCAACGGCATGCTGCTCGCCACGGTGAGCGCGGACCCCGACGCGGGGACGCGCTTCTATGCGAACGACCACCTCGGCACCCCGCGGCTGGTCACCAGCGCGTGCGCGACCACGGTGGCGCAGCACACGTACTACCCGTTCGGGACGGAGGCGACCGCGACCTGCCAGGATTCGGAGCGGACCAAGTACACGGGGCAGGAGCGCGACCTCCAGGACACCTGCGCGCAGACCGACGACCTCGACTCCATGCACGCCCGCGTCTACAACCCCAACATCGCGCGGTTCCTCAGTGCGGACGCATTGCGAGGCGATCCGCACAGCCCCCAGAGCTTCAACCTCTTTGCCTACGTAAGCGGGAACCCCATGAACCTCGTCGATCCTTCAGGGTTAGCACCACGGAACCAATACGTACCCGCTGACCCCACCATGGCCGGGCTCACAGGTTACGATCCGAACGCACCTGCCGCGATCTTCGGCCTATACTGGCCTTGTAACATGTGTCTGCCACGCTGGGGTGTCCAGGACACCTTCACCGTGGGGGATAGTTACTGGCGCCTCGGCTGGGGTTCAAGCACGATCAGCGGATCCAGCGATGGTTCACCGACGCAGGTGCCGACACCGACGCCCACTCCATGCATGGGCATCTTCTCCGGGGATGCAACGTGGTACAACCTACCGGGAAGGAATACCGCCATGCAACAACCGTTCGACGCGTCTCAGACCTCCGGTGCCATGACCGCCGACAAAGTCCCAACGTTACCGACGAGTGTCGCCGTGACCTACTCAACCAGAACGCTCATCGTTCTGATCAACGACCGGGGCCCATTCCTCCGCGATGCCAACGGTCAAGCCCACCATCCCCTCCAACCAGATCCCACAACCGTCGTAGACCTCACACCGACGGCGTTCCGACTGCTCGTTGGCGATCCCAAACTAGGACGTGTACCTGTGACTGTGAGGGTGCCATGCAAGTAGGGAACCACGGGCGACAACTTGTGTTGAAGGCCAGCACCTGTCTGGTGCTCCTAACGGTTGCTGGAGGCTCCGCCGAGACGCGATCGGGCCAGAGATGGGCGCTCTCGATCAAGCCGGTGGCGCTTAGCGCGCATGAACGGATTTGCGGCTTTGAGATCCGCCTTACGTCGGCTCGGGTCGTCGGGCTCAACGACGTGCCGCTGGGATGGCATGTTGTCATCGACAACGATCCGGCGTGGATGCCGACCATCAAGGGGAGCATTATTGTGGGTGCGGCAGCACTTGATGCCGATGCGTTCAGTGACTTTGCAATCATCGAGATGGAGCCCCGCGAGTCCGGCCTGCCGGAGCCGCCCCGCTTCAAGGCGGACGGGGAGCTCGTAACTACGATTGACTTCGCTAAAGAGGAGCGGAGGATAACGCTGGCTGCGGACAACTTCCAACTAGCACGGGTGGAAGGGCGCCCTTGCGCGGGAGGCGCTCGATCTGGCGCCGTGTTCGGACCACCGAGGGCGACAAGTCAGTTGAGATAGCCATCGCTTACCATCCGTGCCGGGATCACCATCGCACCTTCGTAGGTGAGCGACATGGCCGGCGTAGCAGGGCGGAGCCGTGGAGCACGCGATTGACCGGAACTGTGAGCTTGGTTCGACAAGGCGCGGTGCTCGCGGTGCTCGGCGACGCTGATCGACGCGAGCCCGAACAGGATGTCAAGCGGCATGGAGCAGGAGGACGACAATGCGCACGAAGCGGGCCGATAGGGGATCGTGGCGGGTCATGGTCATCGCGGTCGTCGTGGGCCTCGCTGTCGCGGCGTGGGCCGCGGCGCAGGCGCCGACGTGCATCACGCTCGATTCGCAGGCGTGTCTACCCACCTTCGGCGACTCGGCGCAGTTCGCGGCCGGGTTCGAGTGCTATGCCAAGCGGGTCGTCCAGGCCGGGATCATGCCCGGCTGCGGCGGCGACAAGTTCTGTCCGGGGGACCCCGTGACGCGGGCCGACATGGCGGTGTTCCTGGAGAACGCCAAGCACTACGACGTCCCCTTCGCCATGCCGCCCGCCGTCGGCACCTTTGCCGACGTCCCGGCCTCGTTCCCATTGGCGTGTTGGATCGAGCAGTTCTACCGCGACGGCATCACCGCCGGCTGCGGCGGGGGCAACTACTGCCCGACCCTCCAGGTCACCCGGGCGGAGATGGCCGTCTTCATCCTCAAGACTAGGTACGGCAGCGGCTACACGCCGCCGCCGTGTACGGGGATCTTCGGCGATGTGAACTGCCCGAACGGCTTTGCGGTGAATTGGGTCGAGGACGTCTACGCCAAGTGCATCACCGCGGGCTGCCAGCTCACGCCGCCGCTGTTCTGCCCGACCAATCCGATCACGCGGCAGGAGATGGCGGTCTTCCTGTGGAAGGCGTTCCTGCGCGTGCCTTCCTGTGGCCTCCCCTGCACCGGCTGCGCCGTGTGTTCGTGAGCCGTCGGGGTCGTGCGGGGTTGAGCACCCCGCGCGGCGATCGGGTGTCGTGAGCTGACCGCGCCGAGCGGCTGGGCAACGTCCAGGTGACCGGATCGAGCGCGCTCATCGACCTCGCCTACGCCTCGGCCAACCTCGGCGGGGAGTACGGCAACGGCAAGCTGCGCACGGCGACCCGTCACAACCGGATCGGGGTGACCGATAATCAGGTCGTGGAGACCTATACCTACGGTGGCGTCGGCGGGCGGGTGAGCCAGCGCGCCACCACGGTCGAGGGGCGGAGCATCACCCAGGGCTTCACCTGGAACGAGCTCGGTCAGCCGGCGACCGTCACCTACCCCGACGACGGGGCGATCCCCGACCCGGCCCGCACGGTCTCGTACACCACCTCCTACGGCTTCCTGACCGCGGTGCCCGACTACACCGCGGTGCCTACGGGCATCACCTACTCGGTCAACATGATGCCCTCCCAGCTCAGCTTCCCCAACGGCGTCTCGGTGAGCCTCGGGCTCGATCCGGCCAACATCCAGCGGGTCGCCTCGATCGCCACCTCGGGGGCGTCGACCAACTGGAGCACGGGGACGTACGGCTTCGACGGCGCGGGGAACATCAAGAGCCTCACGCGCAGTCCGAGCGACCTCGACACCTACGTCTACGACAAGGTCTCGCGCCTCACGAGCGCGAGCTTCAAGGAACAGCTGAGTGGCACGACCAAGACCCAGACGGCGGGCTACGACGCCTTTGGCTTCATGACCTCGCTCAACACCAACGGCAGCAACCAGACCTTCGCTCCGGTCAGCGGCACCAACCGCATCTCGGGGGTCAGCTACGACACCGCGGGCGACATGACGTCCTGGAGCTCCAACCCGAGCTTCAACTACACCTGGGACCCGCTGGGGAAGATGCAGACGCTCACCGGCACGGGGTTCAACCACACGTTCCTGTATACGGCGGAAGGCGAGCGGATCGCGGACCGGGACTCACTGGTCAAGCACGCCACGACGATCGCGATCCGGGGCCTCGACGGCACGCTGCTGCGGCTCTTCGTCGAGAGCGGCACCTCGGGGACCGGGGCCGCGAGCTGGCTCGAGGACGTCGTCTGGGGCAACGGCATGCTGCTCGCCACGGTGAGCGCGGACCCCGACGCGGGGACGCGCTTCTATGCCAACGACCACCTCGGCACCCCGCGGCTGGTCACCAGCGCGTGCGCGACCACGGTGGCGCAGCACACGTACTACCCGTTCGGGACGGAGGCGAGCGCGACCTGCCAGGATTCGGAGCGGACCAAGTACACGGGGCAGGAGCGCGACCTCCAGGACACCTGCGCGCAGACCGACGACCTCGACTCCATGCACGCCCGCGTCTACAACCCCAACATCGCGAGGTTCCTCAGTGCGGACGCGCTGCGAGGCGATCCCCACAGCCCGCAGAGCTTCAATCTCTTTGCCTACGTAAGCGGGAACCCGATGCGCTACGTGGACCGGTGGGGACTGGACAAAGGCACTCCGACTACACAGATACCATGCCCAGATTCTTCTCCCCCGGGATCGATCTGCTTCGGCTACGCAGGTCCTGACCCGACCTCATACAACCCGTACAGTACGATCATCCACTGGATCGTGTTCGGAGATCGTGGTGGCCTGGGCGGTGCCGGGCGCGGCTCTGGCAACAGTGGCGTCCTTGGCATCTTTCCCAATCTCGCTACGGCCCGGCGAGAGGCCGCCGCGGGAAACGAACTGGCGATGGCCGGTTTCGGAATGAGGCTGCCGCCCATGGATGCGACAAGCGACATTGTCAATATCGCAGTGTTGGTCATGACGGTTGGAACCAGCGCGCCGATCGGGATGACGCTCGAGGAGGTCGGCTGGAAGCAGGGTCAGCGGTCCCTTCTCGCGCTAATCAAGGAGGCCATGGCGGAAAACGGTGGGTACCTAACGCGCGAGGAGGCGGAGACCGTCCTTGAGTGGGGTGAGCAAGAGGGGTTTGACAAGGTCCTGAACCATATCGATGCGACGCACTGGACTACTATTGATGGGGAAGTCATACCACACATCGGCATAGGCCCGTGGTCTCATATCCCGGTGAAACCGTAGCAGGAGGCGCAAGATGCCAGTTGGCCTTCTCGTGGTCGCGCGTTCTCGGTGGTTCGACGATAAGCGGATTCTGACAATGACGGGCCCGCCGCGACAGCCGTCGATCGACCTCAGACATGAGGAGATCCTCCGGCGGTACCGGGGGATCGACGGCGACTCGTGGCCCAAGGGGGCGGGCCAGCCGGAAGTGCCGCTCGGGAGCGACGGCCTCGTGAGCCTGTCGATGGTCGACGAGGTGAGGCAGTACTTCGAGGATGTGTCGAACAGACAGCTCTGTGACATGCTCGTCTGCGAGTCGCCAGTCACGAATCACGAGGTTTGTGCGCCGCCCGGGTTCTCCTTCTGTGGGTACGACGTCAGTCCGGGCACCAACGACCTGACCAACTACTCGGTGGTCTACAACGAGGTGATTTACGGGCTCTACCAAGAACTCCGTGAGTGGTCTGCGCAGCTCAACGAGCACCTGCTCGTTTCTGCCTTGCCGGATGTGGAGCGTCTCCTCGAGCTCAGAGAGCGGCTCGGACGAAATGGTGCCGATCTTGAGGACGGTGGCCATAGGCGCGCTATGGCTATCATCGCGATCCACGCGGTGAATCGAGTGCCACACGAGGGGACCTAAGCGCGTAACGGTGCCGATCGAGGCGAGCACGGGCAGCATGGCGAGCGGCATGGAGCAGGAGGACGACAATGCGCACGAAGCGGGCCGATAGGGGATCGTGGCGGGTCATGGTCATTGCGGTCGTCGTGGGCCTCGCTGTCGCGGCGTGGGCCGCCGCGCAGGCGCTGACGTGCATTACGCTCGATTCGCAGGCGTGTCTACCCACGTTCGGCGACTCGGCGCAGTTCACCGTCGGGTTCGAGTGCTATGCCAAGCGGGTCGTCCAGGCGGGGATCATGCCCGGCTGCGGCGGCGACATGTTCTGTCCGCAGGGTTTCGTGACGCGGGCCGACATGGCGGTGTTCCTGGAGAACGCCAAGCACTACGACGTCCCCTTCGCCATGCCGCCCGCCGTCGGCACCTTTGCCGACGTCCCGGCCTCGTTCCCGTTGGCGTGTTGGATCGAGCAGTTCTACCGCGACGGCATCACCGCGGGCTGCGGCGGGGGCAACTACTGCCCGACCCTCCAGGTCACCCGGGCGGAGATGGCC
Organism: uncultured Acidobacteriota bacterium; assembly: GCA_963727275.1. Classification (GTDB taxonomy): domain Bacteria; phylum Acidobacteriota; class Thermoanaerobaculia; order Thermoanaerobaculales; family Thermoanaerobaculaceae; genus RBG-13-68-16. The sequence goes on along the minus strand of CAVSFK010000012.1, from coordinate 244 downwards.
GTCTTCATCCTCAAGACTAGGTACGGCAGCGGCTACACGCCGCCGCCGTGTACGGGGATCTTCGGCGATGTGAACTGCCCGAACGGCTTTGCGGTGAATTGGGTCGAGGACGTCTACGCCAAGTGCATCACCGCGGGCTGCCAGCTCACGCCGCCGCTGTTCTGCCCGACCAATCCGATCACGCGGCAGGAGATGGCGGTCTTCCTGTGGAAGGCGTTCCTGCGCGTGCCTTCCTGTGGCCTCC
>CAVSFK010000011.1:0-438612 GCA_963727275.1 uncultured Acidobacteriota bacterium | reverse complement strand
GCTTTGCACCGTTTTAGGCGGTCGCCGCAGGTCTTATCGTTCTCGCACGGGGACGCGGGACGTGGCAAAACCGACTGAGGCGCTGCGCGAATTCCAAGCCTCTTCCCGCTTTGCGGCGGCCTCGTCGATGGCCCTCATCAAGTGCTCGTGCCTCCAGGGGACCACGCGCAGCTGCCCTTCCCGAAACGCTTCAGGCAGCTGCCGTGGCGGCGCTGTACCCTTGTAGACGCCGATCACGGCCTTTCCGAGCCGAAGCGCTTCCGAGATCTCCCACTGGACCCACTTGCTGCTCCATGTATGGCTGGAAAGATAGACGACACACACCGAGGCATGCTGCAGGCTTTCGCGGATCCCTTGCCTTATGTAGTCCGCCTTGCTACTGTCGAACGGCTCCTTTAGCGAATAGTCGTCGAAGGTGAGGTCGCTGTTCTCATTCTTCGCTTGGCCCCGAAGAAGGTTCACCTCATCGAGGTCCTCCTCGACGAAACTGATGAAGACGTGCCGCGCGGTCGGCGACTCCTTTTCGCGGAGGCTCTTCTTCGCGCGCTCGGCAAGCGTCACCAGGTCATCCATCGACGGCCGCCTTCCACCACCACCACCCATGTCACACCTCCCCTTCGCAGCTTCTAGCACGCTCCATGCAGGAAATGCACACGCCGCACGGCAGCTCGGTCCCAGCATGGCACGAGTACGTGCCCACTATCCCCCTGTCCGCGGCCAGAGCCACGACCTCGGCCTTAGAGAAACCGAAGAGCGGCGTAATTACGGACAACGGACGCCCTAGCGCTTCCGAAACGGCACTCTGGGCCGCCGCAACGAATGCCGCTCGTTGGTCAGGGAAGAAGGCGTCCGCCTCGGACAACAAACCAAGTGCGATGACGTCAGCGCCGACCTGCACAGCGTATGCTCCAGCTGCAACCAGGAACAGCAGGTTACGGCAAGGGGTAAAGGCCTCACCGACCAGATCGTGCGCATGGTCGGTAAGGCCCGATAGAATCGTTCGGCCGAAGCCCGAGAGATCCATCCGCTTAGGGCGGCCCAACGCCATTCGTTCGTGAACCTCCATACACGAGCGCCATTCCTGCGGTGCCGCGCGTTGGCCATAGTCGAGAAAGAGAGGATGGACTCTCCAGCCCTCCTCACACGCGAGCACGCTTATGAGGGTTGAATCGAGCCCGCCGGACGCCAGATTCACCAGTCCGTTCATGACAACCCCTGTTTCGCCGTGCGCATGGTTACCCACACGGCGAGGTCGACGCAGTTGACATCGAAACCATAACCGGCGGCGATTCCTTGGAAGTGGTGTTCCGCCTTCTCGTACTCACTGAGGCGCGAGATACTATGTCGCGGTATCATGACTCCGTGAACCAGAAGCATATAGTCGAGAACATGTGTGTCGACGATCGCGAAGTCCTCCGCGAATCCAATTCGTTGAAGAAAGAGGCTTGCCTGTTTCGGGCCGAAGCCGCTGATACCCTGTGCCAGCGTTCTTCTGGCGCTACTGGCGTCGGGCGACGAACGGAGGATCTGGCACAGAGCGGGCCCCTTGAAATAGAGGGACTCCCGGGCAGCGCCAAGAAGGCTGGCAAGCCGGTTGCGGAACCTCGGCCGAGCGGACAGGTCGCGTCCAGAAGCAGCGCGATACCGCACCGGGTGGGATAGTGCTTCTTGGAGTTGGGCTTTGTGGCTGTTGGGGGGATTCTGCGTGTCGTCCGGTTCGAGCAGCCCGCTATCCCTGAGGTGATGGGCAATTGCGAGCGCTGCTTCAAAGGGGACCTGAGAACTGCAGATACAAAGGCAGGCCTCAAAGAAGAGATCACTCTCGCTGAGCGCCCACCAGTCAGTCCGCGGTGCCTCCATCACCTGAATCTCACTGCAAAGGGCACGGACCGTTCTACGAAGCGCCTCGGGTGTCGGAAGCATTTACCACTCCAACGCTGTCGCGCATGCGTCGAATGTCTGGGCGAGCAGGTGCGACCTAAGGAACTCCTTGACGCGATCGGCCTGTCGCGCACCCCTCAAGCCGTCCATCCAGGATGCCATGAAAGACAGGTTATGAGCTAGAACCCACGAGTGGAAGCCCAAGCCCGGCCTTCCCCACTCCGTTTGGCCCATGAAGAGGTCAGCGTGGGAGAGGTGGTGGAGAAGCCCTGTCTTGTGGTCGACGACCGTTTGACACCATTCCAGGCCGTCGAAGCTGTCGGCCCCTTGCATGACGTAGATCCCGATCGACGTTGGATTGCCGGTACCCAGGAGGTGCAGCGCGACGTTTTGGCCGCTCTTCAGCAAGGCTGTTCGGATGGAGTGCACTGTCAAAGCCCGTTCGACGATACCCTCCCCAAGCCTGCGTTCGGGTACTGCCAACATCGGTGAGCCAGTCTCCGCTGCGACAGCGACGCAGAGCGGTGGGAGCGCGTCAGGCTCTGCCTGGATGACCGGTATTACTGGCACCTCGCCGGCCTCCTTGTGATCCTCGTTGTATTGGCGCACGATCTCATTGGTGAGACGTGCCATCGGTTCGCCGAGGCGTATGACGTCGAAACCCAGGGCTACGCTGCAGGCGAACTGCTGAAGCGTGGTGTGGAACTCATCGGGCTGCCAGACCGCCCCCTTCCAGTACCTTTCGTAGTTCCCTGAGTCCATCATCACGAGAGTGCCTGCGGCCTTCGCCTGGTTAAGCAGGTGCCGAAGATCATCTTGGTCGCCGTCGGTGGAGTGGGCCAGATCAAACGCTGATACAAGGAAGCACCGCCACCACGAACTGAGCGCAACCAAGACCCGAACATAATCAACGGGCGGCAACGAGGTCTTGACAGACGAGACTGAGGGAAAGTAGAGCGGGAGGGCGAGCCTAGCGCCGGGCAGGTCAAGGGCGGACAGGGCGGCGTCGTTCACGTCGGCGTCTTCTTCGTCGGGCTTACGGCCCCTCGCGTCTCGTCGAACCAATTAGCATGTTCGGCCGAGACGTGCTCCTCAACCCGTTCAGCGAGTAGCAGAAGGCGGTCGGGGACCTGGAGGCCCCTGTAGGGTCCCGCTCCAGAAAGAAAAAGGTACTTCTCGTGCTTTAGGCGCTCGGCCGTCCCTCGATACATCACCCACAGCGTGGAGTACTGATTCAAATGTTGGAGCGCCTCAAGCAGGGCGATGGCTGCGCCCGAGCCGCCAGTTACCCATGGGGCTACTGCCGCGCCCAGCCGGCCGGTGATGGGAATCGAGACAGCGAGTGCGACCTGGATCCCGCGGAGAAACTTGTACGAACGCTGACAGTGGACGCTCTTGCGGTCGTACCATCCGAGCTGGTCAGACAGGCGAAACCAGGCCGGGGTTCTTTCGACATCGGCAGGGATCTGCAGCGGCTCGTCGTTTGGCGTGTCAAACCCCTTCGCCATCGGCTACCTCTTTCCGGCAGTGCGCCTCAGCGTCAACAACCCATGTTGTTCCCTGCATGCTGGCTTGCGCCGTACTCGCCCTCCTATCTTACCCCGTTTCTCTCCTGCCCGCCCACGCTGAAGCGGACTTGGTCAGGCTGGGTTGACACATAGGAAGAGGATGGGTACCTGGTCCGGCTGAGTTGACAAGTTTGGAGTATGAACGGGGTGAAGCGCGGTTTGTGAGCCGGACCGGACCTGTTGGTCTTGGCGCCGGATTGTGCCTCGGGCCCCGGGTGGTGAACAGGTCTTCAAGGAAGGCCTTCCTGCGGCTGCGGCTGAGCCACACCCGGGGCTTTGACGGATGAGCCTGCAGGGCATAGAATCATGAGGCATTTCGCCTTTGGTCGCCTAACGGAGCCAGCCTAGTGAACACCTCTGAAGACGCCACGCCGCGGACCGCCACGTCCGAGTTCGAGGACTACCGGCCCAGAGTCTTGCAACTCCTCCGGTTCCTGGAGGAATACGTCAAGATGAAGGGCGCGAGCCCTGTTCTGGACGTGGCGCAGTACGCGAACGATGGGCTGTTGCTTTGGTTTGATCAGCTCCCACGAGCGAATGCAGTCTTCTGCCAGGCATGGGCTCCTGCCCCCGAGGGCCAGGCCGACCTTTGGCTTAGGGTACAGAAGCAAGACCTTCCGCCTTGCCCTCAGGTTCCAGACGAGCTCGAGCCGTGGGTCGAACTGACGGAGGTCCAACGATCGGGTGGCCCTGAGCCGCAGCTTAGGCCGGTTGCGTTCCTTCCGATCCCACCAACAAACGCCGAGGAACCTGGTGGGCAACCTGACAAGGAAGCTGACCGGGACGAACCTGCTCAGTCGAAGGTCTGGCAGCATCGGCTAGAGGATCACCCGGAACTTCCCGAGAGGTGGCGGCGCTATCTGGAGAGGTGGGTTCCGTGGTCGGCAGAGCATGCACGGAAGTCGTCCATTCAGTCAGCGTACGCCACGCTTTACTCGGCGTACCAGAAGCAGAAGCGGATGGGCGAGGACTTCGAGCTGATCGTTGGGATGGGACTCTTGCTGTGGCGGGAGCCGAACGGTCAGCTCGTCAGGCGACACACGCTTGCGGCACAGGCAACCCTTGAGTTTGACGCTAAGCGAGGAATCGTCAGCCTACGGTGCCCTCCGGCGCCGGGGGGCGCCCATGTGCAACCGGAGGACGAGTTCCTAGAGCCAGATCAGCGCCCCCTCCCGGAGGCGTATAGGGACCTGGAAGACGAGCTGTCCACCCTCGGAGATGCTATCTGGGACAAGGCGCAGATGATGCCCGTTCTTCGAGGGTGGGCGAACTCGATCCCACCTTCGCCCGGGCCGGGCTTCTCAGAAGCTGCGGCCCCGCCGGCCGGCACCGCCGTGAACCCCGTTTTGACCTGGTCGCCAGCTCTCATCCTCCGGCGGCGGACTGTACGCGGGACGCTCGCACTCTATCGAAGGTTGATCGCCACCATCAGCACTGGCGCCCCGATTCCGTTTGGTCTTGCTCGCCTTGTCGACTACCTTGACGACGAGAAGAGGACCGCTCCAGGCGGGCCGGGCGAGCCTGATCGCTCGGTGCAGTCTGATGATGGGCCCGAAGTCTACTTCCCACTGCCTTCGAACGACCAGCAACGGGCGATTGTCAGGCAATTGGACCAGAGCCGCGGAGTCCTTGTTCAAGGTCCGCCCGGAACCGGGAAGAGCCAGACGATCGCCAACCTCATCTGCCATCTCCTTGCAACGGGAAGACGCGTCCTTGTGACCGCTGAGACGGCACGAGCGCTTGCGGTGTTGAAGAAGAAGATCCCGCCGGAGGTCCGACCCCTGTGCGTCAGTCTTCTTGGCGCCGATGAAGCCTCGTTCTCCGAGCTCAACGCGGCCGTCACGGGGATTGGCAACCGACACTCACAGTGGAACGACGAGACCCAGGCCGCATCCGTTCGGAACGTTGCCCACCTCGAGCGGGAGCTGTTGAACACCAGGGCGAAGCGTGCGGGCCTTGAGCGTCAGCTGCGTACGTTTCGGGAAGCAGAGGCGGAGGACGTCACCGTCGCTGGTGGGAGTTACCACGGGATGGCAGCTGCCATTGCAAAGAGAGTGGGCAGTGAGCGTGCCGATTTTCGGTGGCTGACTCTGCATTCAGGCGCCACATCGTTTCCGCCGCTCACAGACTCCGAGGCTGGCGAACTGCTCGGACTAGTGCGCGAATTCAGGACAACCGACCCCGGCCAGTCGGGCGACCCAGTACCGCCGCTTGCTGACCTGCCAACGCCCGCTCAGTTCGCCGGGCACGTGGCGGCGGAGGCCGAGGCTGTGAGGGCCACGGAGCGTCACCGCTGGCATATGGAGTCCGGGACCTCTCGCGGGCTATTTGAAGCGGAACCTGGGGACAGGGTCGAGATTCGAGCACGCCTCCAGGAGTTCCAGGCCGGGTGGGATGCGCTTTCCCAGCGACCGGAACCCTGGATTGGCGATGCTCTTCGTGAGGTTCTTGGCGAGGCTGACGCACCGTGGAGGGTTCGCGCGGAGCGGACGCCGCCGCTTCTCGAAGGCGCACGAGAGCTGTTCGAGCAGGGACCCCCAGCGAGCCTGACAGTCTCCGCTGGAATGACGGAGGAGCGCGTCAGGGCGGACGCCGGCGTGGTGCTCGAGCACCTTCGGCGTGGGGGCCGGTGGTCGCGATTCGGAATCCGGCCTCGTGCCGTTCGGGGCCGCGTCTACCTTCGCACACAGGTCATGATCAACGGGGCACCGGCCTCTACGGCGGAGGACCTCGCCGCCGTCATCCGGTTGCTGGAAGCGCGCCGTGCCGTTGCAGACGCCGAGGGTCTCTGGCCCGATGCCGCCGTTGGCACATCGGCCCAACTTGAGACCCGGGTCGCGACCCTCGATGAGAACCTGGAGGCCCTGAGTCGAATATTCGCGCTGCTGGACCACGTCAGAGCCGTAATGGGGCGGTTAGGCAAGATGAATCCGCCTGTTGCCCCGCCTCGGTGGTCGCGGGACGGCGTCGATGCACTGTGCGATGCTGTCGATGCTGCCGACGCCGTCGATCGTGCGAGATGCGCCACGAGGGACGTCGAAGCGATCGCGACCATCCTGCGTCGGGCCTCTGCTACAGGCCGCGCGGGCGCAGCAGCACAGGCGCTCTTTGACGCGGTGTCGAAGCGTGATCCGCAGGCCTGGTCGGAAGCATATGCGCTGGCCCGATTGTTGGAGAAGCGCGCGGCGAGGCTGCAGCTGTTCGCCCACCTCCGGGGCCGCCTCCTTGATTCCGCACCGCGGGTCTGGAAGGCGCTCCGAGATTCGGCTGACGAGGCGATCTGGGAGCGGCGTTTATCCTCCTTCAACCAAGCCTGGCAATGGGCCCTTGCTGACGATTGGCTCGCCAGAAGGCGGGACCCGGACGAGATCCCGCGGCTCGAGCGAGGCTTGGACGACGGCCAGCGGCAAGAAGAGAGGTTACTGGCGGAGCTTGCCGCAGAGAAGGCGTGGAGCCACTTTCTGACCCGACTCACCGTAAAGCAGCGGATGAACCTCGTCGAATGGAAGAACTCGATCAAGGCAATCGGGAAGGGGACTGGCAAAGGTGCCGCCGCGCACAGAGCTGCCGCGCTGCAGAGCATGTCGGTTTGTGTGGAGGCCATCCCGATCTGGGTGCTTCCTCGCTACCGGGTGATGGACGCGTTTGACCCGAAGCCCGATATGTTCGATTGCATCATCGTCGACGAGGCGAGCCAAATGGGGATAGAGGGCCTATGTCTGTGGGGACTCGGGAAGCAGATTGTTGTTGTCGGCGACCCGGAGCAAATCAGCCCGACGGGGTCCTTCATGCCCCAGGCGCCTCTCGCGGCCCTCGCGACGCTGTTCCTAAAGGACATACCATTCCCCGATTCGCTCGGCCCCAAGGCCAGCCTGTACAGGCACGCGGAGCGGTTCAAGCGGAAGACGGTTCTTCGAGAGCACTTCCGGTGTGTCCCCGAGATCATCGGGTTCAGCGACCAACTCTGTTACGCTCCGAATGGCACGCCACTTATCCCCCTTCGAAACTACGAACCCGCACGCCTCGAGCCTATCCAGACGAGGTTCGTGCGTGACGGTTTCCAGGAAGGAAGAGCAGGGAACGCCTTGAATCGCCCGGAGGCGCAAGCCCTGGTTCAGCAGATTGTCGCGTGTGCACGAGACTCCGCCTACACGGGCAAGACGTTCGGGGTGATATCCCTCCTGGGTGAGGTACAGGGCCGGCTCATCGAGCGGATGTTGCTCTCGACGCTTGGCCCCGAGGAGATGGAGAAGCGCCGGCTCGACTGTGGCGATGCCTACGCCTTCCAGGGTGATGAGCGCGATGTGATCTTCTTGTCGATGGTTTCGGCCCCCAACGCACGGATCGGTGTGCTGGGGGGCGAGGACGCGAAACAGCGGTTCAACGTCGCGGCGAGCCGAGCCCGGGACCAGGTCTGGTTGTTCCACAGCGCGGCGCCGGAAGACCTCAGCGACAGCTGTATGAGGCGGGCCATACTTCAGTACTACCTGAATCCCAATGTCGAGGACACCGCGCAGCCGGCCACCTTCGACTCTGAGTTTGAGCGCCATGTCTACGAACGGATTCGGGCGAAGGGCTACCGCGTCCGGACTCAGGTACCTGGGGGCGACCAGACCACGAATCAGTACCGGATCGACCTGGTTGTCGAGGGCGATCGCGCCCGGCTGGCTGTCGAATGTGACGGAGACGAGTGGCACGGTGCCGAGAAGTACGAAGCCGATCTGTACCGCCAGCGGCAACTCGAGCGCTCTGGCTGGCCGTTCCTCCGCATCTGGGCGTCGGACTTCTACCGCGACCCGGATCAAGCACTTGCGCCTCTGTGGCGAGAGTTGGACCGCTTGGGAATCGACCCTGCCGGCATGCGGCAGGGTCACGTGGCGCCACCGCTGCCGGTAGAAGAACTCGGGCCGACAAGCGCAATCGACGACACGATGATCACCACCGCCGAGGAATCCGTTGCCGAGCCTGGCGAGGTGGCTGAACAGGACGTGACGCGTCCCCCGGCCGAGGCCGCGATTGGGCCGTCGCCGACGGCGGATGTCGGGGTCCGTAGGCCCTTGGCTGGTCAGGCGCCGTCGGCGGCCCAAGTGGCCCGGCGGGTCGCGCAGCTTGTTCCAAAGGGCGACGCGGAGCTGCTGGGCTACTTCGATTCGGTCCCGGGCGCCGAATGGGGCGATCTGGCCCAGTGGGCGAAGATCAGGAGTCCCTGGGATGGAACCCGGAAGAAGCTCATCGCGCGGATTAGCAAGTTAGTGGGCACTGCCGATACCCTTGCCGAAGGTCAACGAATCTGGGCCGCCCGATTGCACATCCTCGCCTGTCGGCTTGGGTTCCATCCGCACGCGCAGGCGTCTGATAGCACGGCGGGGCGGGGCCAGGGTCACCTGCCATTTCCGGACGACCAGCCGACCTGATCCTGCGGCTAGATGCCTTGCCATTTCTTCGCTGCCTGATGCCGGGTGGTCGGGTTTGTCTTCCCGGTGGCTCTTGTTATACCGAGGTGCCATTCGGTATCATTACGCCACGAGAAGGGAACGGACGTAACATGGCGAGCCAACGCTTTGAGATCAAGAAGGATGCGCCGGGTCGGCTGGTCAAGACGCCGCAGGGGTTCTGGGCGTTTGTACCGGACCCTATGCCGCCCGAGATCGAGCTCACGTGGCCGCTGGTCAGCGCGCTCTCCGATGCCGATCGAGCACTTGCCGAGTTGGCGGGTGTCGGCGGCACGTTGCCGAACCCGCACCTGCTGATCGGGCCATTCCTCCGCCGGGAGGCCGTGCTCTCGAGCAGGATCGAGGGGACGCAGGCGTCGCTGTCGGATCTCTTCTTCTTCGAGGCCGCGCCGAAGCAGTACCGCGAGGCGTACGACGTGCGAGAGGTCGCGGCGTACGTCGAAGCCCTCGAGTACGGCCTCAAGCGGATCGCGACACTCCCGCTGAGCCTCCGCTTCATCCGCGAACTGCACGAGCATTTGATGGCCGGCGGCCGCGGCGGCGACCGGGCCCCCGGGGAGTTCCGTCGCGTGCAGAACTGGATCGGTCCGGAGGGCTGCACGATCGATAGGGCGACCTACATCCCACCTCCGCCGCTCGAGGCCAGCTCCGCGCTTGAGGCTTTGGAGGGATTCATCCACCAGCCGTCGGACCTCCCTCCGCTCATCCGGCTTGCCCTGATGCACTACCAGTTCGAGTCGATACACCCGTTCCTCGATGGCAACGGGCGGATCGGACGGCTCCTGATCACGCTCGAACTTAGTTCGGAGGGGTTGCTCCCTCAGCCGTTGCTCTACCTCTCGGAGTTCTTCGAGCAGAACCGCAAGGAGTACTACCGGCTCCTTCTCGCGGTCACGACGCACGGCGCATGGGACAAGTGGATCCGGTTCTTCCTCCGCGGCGTCGCCGACCAGTCCCGTGATGCGATCGTGCGCGCGAGGAAGCTACTCGGCCTCCGCCAGGAGCTCCGCGACAAGCTTCAGTCCGCCCGGGCCTCAGCGCTGCTGCTGCGCCTCGTGGACGAGCTGTTCCTTTACCCCGCGATCACGATGCGACGCGCCGCCAGTGCGCTCCAGGTAACTCCACGAGCTGCGCAGCTAAACCTGGACAAGCTCATCGAGGCGGGCGTCATCGAGGAAGTCACTGGGCGTGAGAGGAACCGAGTGTACATAGCTCGGCAGATCGTCGAAGCGATCGAAAGCGACGCACCAAGGCCATGAGAAGGTAGTACCGGGTCCGACAATCGAAAGCGAACGAACAACCCGGCGCGGCGCGGACCGGCCTGCGGGAGTACGATGGAGGCCTCCGTAGGTACGGGTCAGCCGGAGGGCGGATGAGGGCGTCGTGGCGTCGAGTGCGGCTCGTTTGGAGCTTCGGTGGATGCGTGCTGGCGACAGCAGCGCTGGCGGCGGCAGCACAGCGGCCGACGCCGGGCACGATCGACCCGTCGGGGTTGCAGGGACTCTACGACTCGTGGCAGAAGCGCCAGGACGCCATCGTCGCGGAGCTGAATGAACGGGACGCAGGGGCCGACCAATGTGCCAGGACTGAGGCCCTGGCGCTCATACAGGATGTCGTCGACCATTCGATCGGCGGCGCGCCGGTGCGCATGACTGCGGGGCGCGCTTTGATTGTGCTGGCGATCGCAGAGGTACGACTCGGTGACCGCGACGCGGGCTCGTGGCACTGGCAGCTGGCGCAGAACGTGTCCCCCGAATTGCGCGCGTTCAGCTTCCGGGATTATCCGGACGTCGCGGACTTCATGAAGGCGAACCTGACCCCCGATGGGCCTTCGGTTCCATTCTGGCCGCGGTTCCCGCGCGAGGTGGTCGCAAATCAGAGCGGTTCCCCCAACGTCGAACCGCCGACGCTGGTGAGGCCTGTGGCGCCCGAGTACCCAGCTAAGCTCCGGGGGCAGCGAATCGCCGGGGAGACCGTCGTAGATGCGTTGATTGACGAAGAGGGGAAGGTGCGCGAGGCGGTCGTGAAGCGAGGTTCGGGCAATGCCTGGCTCGATCAGGCCGCCGTCGACGCGGTGAGGCAGTGGCGCTACGCGCCCGCCACCATCAAGGGGCGTCCGGTCAAGGTCAACCTGACGGTGACGATAGCGTTCAACAAGCATCCCTGACCCGTCCACGCGCGATGGACGGCGGCTTTCATGTCCGTGCCTACGAGGCGCCGGCCGCCGCCGGCGGCACGTTCGCGCCCTTGATTAGCAGCCACAGCATGATCCAGAGCTCGCCGAGCTCGGCGAAGGTGGCGAAGGGGGTTACGACGTGAAGGTAGCCCGGCGCGAGCCAGGAGGTCAGGCTCGTGACGGGGTACGCGAGGCTGTTGAGGAGCAGGAGCCAACCCAGCGCCTTCGGGAAGAACCCCGAGCGGATTACGAGTACGCCGAACGGGATCAGCCAGAGGCCCCAGAAGATCGCGGCGAGGTTGACGCCGTGGCCGTGGAGGCGGATGAAGAGCATCCCGAGCGCCTCGCGCTCCGGCTCGCCGAAGACCGACAGGTAGTCGGCGCCGCGGAACAGGGCGAGCGCGGCGATCTCGTTCAGCACGTTCAGAAACGAGATGGGGACCGAGGGCAGGAACAGGGTCAGCATCAGCGAGGCCTGCCGCTCGTCCACGCCGCGGAACAAACGGTAGAGCGCCCTGACGACGAAGACGAACATCACCGCGTTGACGAGCTCGCACACCATGCCCGCGCGAAAGAGCGTCTCGGAGGCGAGTGCTGGGGTCATGCTGGGGTCAGGCTTGCGTTATTGCATTATGGGGCGCCGACGCCGACCCCGAGCCTTGGTAGCGCCCCTCTGCAGTCGGGCCGCCTTGGGTTCTTGTCGGGCGCGAGATTGTGGTACCGGATTCCTATCTACTTGGAGAACAGGCTGACGAGCACCTCGCGCAGGTGGTTGCGCCACGTCGAAGGGTTGTGGCCTTCCGGCACCTCGAGGTACTCGACGAGCGTGGCCGGCGGCGACGAGCGCCTGGCGGGCGCCGCGCGCCGTGGCGAGGTTCGACCGGTCGTAGCGCCCCGCGAGGATCGCCACGCGCAGCCGCCGGGAACGCGGCGACGCGATGGCGTCAAGGTCCACGCGACCGAGCCGCCGGCCCGGGATCAACAGGCCCAGACGACCAAACGCGGAGTCCGGGGCCAGCGCGGCGTCCAGAGCGTCCTTCGCGCCGAAGGAGACGCCGAGGATCGCCCGCTCACCGGCGCTCTTCGTGACGCCGAAGTGCGCGGCCAGCCACGCCGGCACTTCGCGGTTGAGGAACGCGCGCATCGGCCGGCCCGCGTGAAGATCGAGGTCGCCCTGGCGGTGCGACTCCAGGAACGCCGCCACGACCGGTTCGATCGCCCGCTGCGCGATGAGCCGGTCGAACAGGCGCGCCGTCTCGCCCCCGTGTGTCACGCCCCATCCGGCGTGGAACACCGCGACCGGGTACGCGCCGTCGCGGCGATACCCGGGCGGCGTGTAGACGGTCACGCGGCGAGAACCGCCGAGCGCGCGGCTATCGATATCGGTCTCCGTCAGCGCACCGGCCGGCACGGCGGCAGGCTCGGTAGGCTCCTGCGGCGGCACATAGTCGGGCGCGACGAACTCGGAGACGGGATCGCCGCCGTGAAAGGCCGCCCGACGCGGGTTGTGGGGATCGGCGCGATAGTCGGTCCGGCCCTGGACGGTCAGGTACTCGATGCGCGCACTGGAGGCGACCTGCGCGTCGAGCCGGTACCACCCGGTCGATCCGACCTGCGTCATCGTGCCGGCCGAGTCATCGAACGTGTCGTCGGCCGCGTTCTCACCCCAGCCCGTGGCGTCAGAAACGATGCGCGGCACCCGGCCGTCTGAGCTCTTGACCAGGAACGTGACCGTCGCGTCTGCGCCCTTCGCCGGTTGGACGATGAGCGGGGTCGTCCGGCGTCCGGCTTCGACCTCGGCGATCGCGGCATCGAGCGCCTCGTTGGCTCCGTCCGCCTGGGGCGGCGCGGGGCCGCACGACGGCGCTACGAGGGCGAAGAGGACCAGGGCGCCGATCGTGCCGGCACTGGGGATCACTATCTCATCCTCACGGGCAGGCACCCGCCGCTCTCGAGGTCCGCGCGACGTTCCCGGGGCGCACGCCTCCGCCCTCGAAGTGTGCCGTCATCCGTCTCTCGCACCACGGCGTCCACAGGCCTCGGCCGTGCTCTCCTGGATTCGCCACAAATCGCACGAGCTGGGTCCTTCACCCTCCGACGATACGCCTCCACCGCCGCCATGGTTCCGGGGCAGACACGGGGGTCACACGGGGGTCAGGCTTGCGTTATTGCATAATGGGACTCCAGCACCGACCCCTCGCCTCGGATCGCGGGTGCCCGTTCGTGTCTCCCAGGCGACCGCACCGCGGCGCCCGACCGGCCAGAATCCCGAGCGTAGGGCCTAGCTGCTCGATGATCTCGAGGACCAGCGTAAAGGGGGTCATAAGGGGGTCCGGCTTGCGTCGTTGCGTAATAGGGCCCCAACGCGGACCACGAGCCTCGCCTTGGACCGCGAGGGTACTGCCCCCTCCGCAGCGTCAGGTGCGGTCCGCGACCTGGAGCACTAGAATCTCCAAGCGTGGATGGCCAGCGCTCCGGCCTCGTAGCGATCCTCGGTGCCATGGCGGTCCTCTCGCTCTTCGTGATCGGTGTGGCGCTTCATCCCGAGAGCGCGAGAGGGCCTGGGCGTTCGCTCCTGGTGACGGACGCGGTTCTCGTCCTCCTGATCGGTGGAGCCGGCGTCTGGGCCGTCCGTCAACGGAGCCTCAGGGTGAGCGCGTCGCTCCGGGTCGGGGCGTCGGCCGGGCTCGTGCTGGGAGCGGCGCACGTCGCGCATCACGCGGCGGAGTTCCTCGCGCCCGTCGAGGGCAGAACGGCGCTGCTCCTTCTCGGAGCCGGGCACATGCTGCTGGTGTTCGCGCTCCTCTGCGTCGCGGGGTCCGCGGCCTGGGAGCGCACGGACTCGATCCCGTTGGCGCCGGTCGCCGGCGCATGGTCCGCGATGCTGTCAGTGCTGATCCTGATCGCCTTCGGCCTCGCCTCGAATCTCGTATTCGAGTCGCGGGCGGAGTTGCGGTTGCACGAGGCCTTCCTGGGAAGCGGGATGAGCGATCCCGGGGCGTTCGTCGTGAGGAACGCGTTGGAGGCGGCCTCCGAGGCCCTGTCGCGTTTGCCCATCCTGGCGCTGCCCCTCTCGCTCGGCGGCGGACTGGCGAACGCGTGGCTGAGCCGCCGTCCGCGACGGACCGTTCTCATCGCGGCCTGGTCCCTGCCGATTGTGTTCATTGCCGGCGCGTTGTCGCTCTGGCACGCCGACTCGCTGGAGCGCGCCGCCCGTCCGCCGTTTGTCATCAGCGGACTCCTCCTGGCGGCGGTCTCGCTCAGCGGCGCCCACGGTGTCTGGTCCGCGTTACGGCGAGCCACGTGAGGGGAACCGGGGCGAGACTGCAGGGCGCGGCGAGCAGCCGGGCGCCCGGAGGACATTCCGTCGCAGGCACCCGCGCGGCTGGCCGTCGAAAGGAGTTGGCGTCGGGTAAGTCCCCTGCGGACCGCGATCGAGATGTCTTGGTTCAGTGAATGTACTGGTACTGGGGTCAGGCTTGCGTTATTGCATCAGGGAACTCCAACGCCGATCCTGAGCCCAGCCTTGAATTGGCAGCGCCCGATCGTGCCTCGCCGCCAATTCCACGGCGTCGGCCTACTGGGCAGCATCCCGAGGTCCTGTCAGGCTGCTCGACGATCTCCAGAAGCAGCGCTACGACCGCCTCGGGGGGGCGGTCACAGCGCCGCAAGGCAACTTTCTTCGTGTCCATGCGACGAAGCGGCGCAACGGCGCAAGCCTGACCCCTCTACAACTCCGTCCGCACCGGCTTCATGGCCGCCGGACCTTTTCCGGCGTTCTAATCGCGGCGTGCTGAGAGCGACGCCGGAATCGCCAGACGGGGGCTGACCCGCTGCCGCCTCGGCACCGCAGGCCTCAGCCGGTGCTAGGCTTCGCGTGGAGGTCGAAGTGCTGACCCGCTACCTTCGCGCAGCGCTGCACCAGGCCACGTACAAGGTCCTGGAGGACGGCTCGTTCTTCGGCGAGATCCCGGGCTTCGCCGGGGTCTGGGCCAACGGCGGGGCGCTGGAGAGTTGTCGCGAGGAGCTCGAGGAGGTGCTGGAGGAGTGGATCCTCTTCCGGGTCTCCCGCCAGCTTCCCCTGCCGAAGGTCGACAACATCGAGCTGAAGATCCGCGAGGTGGCGTAACCCCTGCACTGCGACCCGTCAGCCGGCGCGGGCTTGTCCGCCGGCTGCGGGTTCTGGGGTTCCACGGTTCATTCGCGGGTGCCAAACACCAGTTCATGGTCCGCGGCGATCGGACCGTCCGCATCCCGAAGCCCCAACGGATCCGACCTCGGCGTCTCCCTTCTGCGCGAAGTCCTTCGGCAGGCAGGTATCGACCCCGGCGAGTGGTCGGTCGACGAGTAGCGTCGAGCCACGCGCCGACAGCCAGGTTGTCAACTGTGCCGGACCTGGCACCTGTCCCCCTGTCTCGGTCTGCCTGTCCATGCGCCGATATTGCGCAACAACGCAAGCCTGACTCGTCGACCGATGCAGACGCCGCTATGGAGTGTCCTTGGCACGCCGGCTGGCTTGCCCTCTCGATCGGGCTCTCCGGCGCCGAACGCACTTTGGCGCCGACCCGACCGCCGACGAAGGGCTGGTATCCTGCGCCCACATGGACCGGGCCGGAAGTGGCGAGCGTTTGCGGGAGCGAATCACTCGCACGTCGCTGCGCAGGGCGGCAGGCACACGTTCATTTGTGCGCGGCGAGGAGTACCGCGGGCAAGGGCGCGTTGGAGCGGTCACCGAGCGAGATGGCAGGATCAGCGCCGAGGTGCGGGGCGGGCGTCGGTACGTCGCCACGCTCTGGGTCGAAGGTCATGGCCTTGGATCCTCGTGCACGTGCCCGGTCGGTTGTGACGGCGTCTTTTGCAAGCACTCGGTGGCCCTCGGTCTCGCGTGGTGCGAACCCAGCGACGGACCGGCGGCGACGCACGACGCGACGAAGGACATCACCCTCGGTCTCGGGCACGTTCGGGAGTGGCTGCTCGAGCAGGACAGATCGGCGCTCGTGGAGCTCGTTATGGAGCAAGCGGGGCGCGACGAGGGTTTCGAGCGGCAGCTCCTGCTGGCGGCAACCAAGGTTCGCGGGCACGGCGAACGCCTGGCGACCCTGCGCCGGGTGATCGATTCCGCCGTGAGCATGGATGAGTTCGTCCCCTACGAGGAAGCGTGGGACTACGCACAGGGTATCGACCACATCGTCGACTCGCTGGCGGAGATGGCCGGGAGCGCGCAGGCGACCGAGGCGATCGATCTGATCGAGTACGCGCTGGCGGCTGTCGAGAACGCCATCTC
Organism: uncultured Acidobacteriota bacterium; assembly: GCA_963727275.1. Taxonomy (GTDB): domain Bacteria; phylum Acidobacteriota; class Thermoanaerobaculia; order Thermoanaerobaculales; family Thermoanaerobaculaceae; genus RBG-13-68-16. Next base: position 422,250 of record CAVSFK010000011.1, on the reverse strand, counting down.
GTCCGTGGACGACTCGGACGGCGCGCTCGGGGGCATCCTCGCGCGCCTCCAGGAAGCCCACCTGGCGGCCTGTCGGCGCGCGAAGCCTGACCCGGAGGCACTCGCGGCGCACCTGTTCGCGTGGGAGATGAAGTCGGAATGGGAGGTCTTCTTCGGCGCGGCTGCGACCTATGCAGACGTGCTCGGTGAGCGCGGCCTGGCGGTCTACCGCCACTTGGCGGAGGCCAAGTGGAAGCGGTTGCCCGAGCTGCGGCCAAGCGATTCGAGGGAGTCGTTCGATGGCCGCCGCTTCCGCATCACCAGCATCATGGAGACGCTGGCGGTCCAGACCGGCGACCTCGAGGCGCTCGTAGCCGTCAAGACGCGAGATCTGTCCTCGCCGTACGCGTTCCTGGAGATCGCCGGGATCTACCTCCAGACCGGCGACACCGACCGAGCGCTGGATTGGGCAAGACAGGGCATCGCCGCCTTCCGAGAGCGGACCGATCCTCGGCTGCGCGAGTTCCTCGCAGACCTCTGCCACCAGCTAGGGCGCCACGACGAGGCGATGGAGGTCGTGTGGGACGGATTCATCGAGCATCCGCACGCGACAGCGTATGCGAACCTACGCGGCCACGCCGAACGTGGAAAGATGTGGCCGGCATGGCGCGGGCGCGCGCTCCAGGCGGTGCGCGAGAGGATCGCCGCCGAGCGGCGGGAGACGACCGGGCGGCGGTCCAAGTGGCGGCCGCAGGCCGACCACTCGAGCCTGGTGCGGATCTTCCTGGACGAAGGCGATCTCGATGCCGCCTGGCGCGAAGCGCTCGAGGGCGGCTGCCAGCCTGAGCTGCGGCTCGAGCTCGCAGATCGGCGTGAGGTGGGGCACCCCGAAGACGCGCTGGCAGTGTGGAAGGAGCAGATGGAGCCCACGATCGCGGGCAAGAACGCCGACGCCTACCGGCGGGCGATCGCGTTGCTGCGGAGGATCCACGGCGTCCTCGCGCGCCTCGGCCGCGAGCACGAGTTCACGGCCTACCTTGCCGCTCTCCGCGTCACCCACAAGCGTCTGAGGAACTTGATGAAGATGCTGGAACACGCCTCGTGGGCCTAGCCGCGCGTAGCGGCCGCCCGTAGTCGGCCGCTGTCGGCGCGGCGTCCCCGCATCGCCGGAGGCGAGGGGCCGCGACCCGGGGCTGAGGCGCCGGCCGTTGTCCGTCCGGCTACACTTTGGACGATGAGCAAGCCCATCATCGACGCCGAGGAGCTCATCATCGCGCTCGAAAACCACTCGTACGAGATGCGCTTCTTCGTCGACCGCAGCACGGGCGAGGTCTTCCCGGTGTTCGAGGGCAACGACGAGAGCGATGCCGACCGCGACCGCATCGAGGCCGAGCCGGCGAGGTTCGTGGCTGTCGATCCGATCCCGTCGTCGGTCGGCTGGGAGGTGATGGCCGGTTTCGTCGAGTCCCTGCCGGAAGGTCCGCCCCGCACGCAGCTCGCATCATCGTTGAGAGCGCGTCACCCGTTTCGCGCCTTCAAGGACATGCTGTCTCCCCATCCGGAGCTGCGCGAGGAGTGGCACGGGTTCCACCACCGGGAGCTCAGGAGGTTGGCGGGAGAGTGGCTGGAGGGGGAGGGCATCGACGCGACACTGAAGGTCCGCGCGGGCGGCGCCGGCTGATCAGCCGTCTCCTCAGGGTCCCTCCGGGTTCCTGCCTATCCGACGTCAGCGCGATTCGAACGAGACGGCGGCATGTGCCGCGCCGGCCAACCGCGCGTTCGATGAACAGGGGATCCTTCGTCGCGGCGCTTGTCGCGCCGCTCTTCAGGATGACAATGGGGTCCGCCGACTGAGTGAGGCCCACCGCTTCCGAGCCCCTGTCATCCTGAGCGAGGCGCAGCCTCGCGAAGGATCCCCAGGTCATCGCGATGCCGCCGGGCCGGCGTCGCGGTCGCACCTTGAAGGTGCTCCCACGGAGGAGGTGCCGATTCACTCCGCGGATGCAGTGGGAGCGACTTCCAGCCGTGACCATGAGGGCGTCGGGAGACCAAGCAGGTCGCACCTGGAAGGTGCTCCCACGGAGGCTGTCCCGATTCGCCCCGCCGATGGAGTGGAAGCCACTTCCAGCCGCGACCATGAGGGCGCCGGTGGGCCGAGCAGGTCGCACCTGGAAGGTGCTCCCACGGAGGCTGTGCCGATTCGCTCCGCGGATGCCGTGGGGCCGGCTTCCAGCCGCGACCATGAGGGCGTCGGTGGGCCGAGTAGGTCGCACCTGGAAGGTGCTCCCACGGGGGATGTGCCGGGGTCAGGCTTGCGTACCACCTCGTGGTCAGGTGATCACCGCCGGTTCTCTCGGATGCGCTACGATTCGCAATGGCGGTGGCGTCTCCGCAGAGCAAGTCTCAGGTGCAAGGAGGAGGGTTGGGGTCGAAGCAGCCGTGGTCGGGCGGCCTCGTGGCGGGGCTCGTGCTCGTCGCGCTCGCGGACGCTGCGCCCCTGGTCGCGCAGGCGCGGGAAGTGAAGGCAAGGCGCGTGGCCGCGGCGGAGGCGCCGCGGGTGGACGGCGACGTCGGCGATCCGGCGTGGCGGCTCGCCGCGTGGACCGGCGACTTCGCGCAGAGCGTCCCCGACTGGGGGAAGCCGGCCGCCGCGCCGACGCACGTCGCGTTCCTCTACGACGACGCCAACCTGTACGTCGGCGTGCGCTGCGACGGGCAGGCGCCGTCGGAGATCCGCGCTAGCAAGCTGCGCTACCGCGACGAGCCGACCACCGACGACCACGTCGAGATCGCCTTCGACACCTACCGGGACCAGGTGCGCGGCGCGGTGTTCGTGGTCAACCCGCTGGGGTCGAAGGACGAGGCGCTGGTCAACGGCTACGAGAAGTACACCTGGAGCTGGGACGAGGTGTGGGACGCGAAGGCCTCGATCACGGCGACGGGGTGGCAGGCGGAGCTGCGCATCCCGTTCCGGGTACTGCGCTACTCGAGCGCGCCGCAGCAGGTGTGGAACGTCAACGTGGCGCGCGTGGTGCGGCGCACGCAGGAGGCGAGCTACCTGGTGCCGCCGAGGCCGCCGTTCGACATCTCCAGCCTCGACTACGCGGCGACGCTGACCGGCCTGGAGATCACCGCCCACCAGCGCAACCTGCAGCTGATCCCGTACGTCCTCGGTGGGGCCGTACGCGAGAACGACCCGGGCAGCGCCGAGCAGCGCTCGCGCACGCTCGACGAGCTGGGGCTCGACGTCAAGTACTCGATCACGCCCGGTCTCACGCTCGACGCGACGACCAACACCGACTTCGCGCAGGTCGAGGCGGACCAGGAGCAGGTCAACCTCACGCGCTTCTCGCTGTTCTACCCGGAGAAGCGCGAGTTCTTCCTCGAGAACGCGGAGCTGTTCTCGTTCGGCCACTTCGGCGGCGATCCCGAGCGCCCGGAGCTATCCGCGTTCTTCAGCCGGCGCATCGGCCTGCACGAGGGCGCCACCGTCCCGATCGACGCCGGCGTCCGCCTCACCGGCAAGGTCGGGCGGCAGGACGTCGGCCTGCTCTCCGTGCGCACCGCGGCGGTGCCGGGGCTCGAGCTGCCCAGCGCCTGGTACAACGTCGCCCGCGTGCGGCGCGACCTCGGCGAGCGCTCGTACGTCGGCGCGATCCTCGCCGACTCGCGGCGCGGCGGCTTCCGCTCCACCACCCTCGGGGTGGACAGCGACTGGTTCATCACCCGCGAGCTCTCGCTGCAGGGCGACTGGCTGCGGGTTGACGACAGCGCGAGCCGGGAGGCAAGGAACGCGTACAACCTCTCGCTCGACCTGACCTCGGACCTCTACGGGTTCCTGTTCGGCGCCAGCCGGGTGGACGAGGGGTTCGCACCGGACCTCGGCTTCGTGTCCCGCACCGGGTTTGCCCGCAAGGAGGCGCTGCTGCGGCGCTCGATCCGCCCGGAGCGCTGGGGGATCCGGCGGGTGTCGTTTCGGAGCAACAACTTCTGGTACGACTCGCTGCCGCACGGCGTGCGCGAGAGTGGCGACAACGCGCTCGAGTGCGAGGTGGAGCTGGACGGCGGGGACAGCTTCTCGGTCCAGACCGCCCGCCAGTTCGAGCGGCTGTTCGAGCCGTTCGCGCTCGACGAGGGGCTGGCGTTCCCGGCCGGGGACTACACGTTCACCAACACGACGTTCGCCTGGCACACCGACGACTCGCGGAGGGTGGGCCTCGAGCTCGACGCGACGGCGGGCGGGTTCTACGACGGCACCTCGCGGCAAGTCGGCAGCGAGGCGTGGCTCGTGTTCAGCCCGCACCTCCGCGCCGCCGGCGGGTACACGAGCGTGGACGTTTCCACGCCGCACGGCGGCGTGAACTGGAACCTGTGGTCGGTCCGGCTCGACTACACGCACTCCGCCACCTTCTCGGCCGCGGGGTACCTGCAGGTCAACTCCGCCAACGGCGGTAAGGTGCTCAACCTGCGCCTTCGCTGGATCATGCGCAACGACTCCGACCTCTACCTGGTCTACAACGACACGCGGGAAGACCTGCTCGGCTCGCCCTCGCTGCGCGCCCGGGAACTCGCCATCAAGGTCAACTACCGGGTGTTCATTTAGCTCAGGCCGTCCTCCGCCTACCCTCGGCGTGATCGTCGCCCCGCCGCTGCCGAGACGACGTCGCGGGGACCTTCCGCGGCGGCGGCGCAAGGCCTCTGCGTCATGGGGTCAGGCTTGCGTTATTGCGTAATGGGGCTCCGGCGCCGACCCCGAGCCTCGCCTTGAATTGCGAGCGCCCGATGGCGCCGCGGCGCCAACTCCCCGGCGTCGCCCCGCGGGAGAACGTTCCGAGCATACTGTCAAGCCGCTCGATGATCTCGAGGAGCAGCGCGCACAGGCGCCCGGGGGCGGTCGCGGCGCCGCAAGGTATCTGTCTGCCTATCCATGCGCCGAAAGCGCGCAACAACGCAAGCCTGACCCCTCTACCCCTCTAAGTGGGCGTGACCGCCAACGGCCGTGGGGGGGGGCCGGCCAAGGTCAGAGCATCCAACGGATCTCGCTGACGGTCAGCACGCCGCCGGAGACCTGGCTACCGCCCATGTAGTTCGAATGGACCATCAGGCTTACCCGGGCCTGATAGTTCCGGTTCGCCTCCAGGGTGAACTGCGGGGTCGTGAGCGCGACCGGGCCCGGCTGGGTGATACCTTCCTTGCTGGTCTGGGTCACGGCCATGTTCGTTTGCGTGTCGAAGACCGTGAGGAAGACCGCGACCTGGCCCTTGACCTCCGAAACGGTCACGCCCGCGCTCACCTTCGCGTTTGGCATCGACGCGCCCTCCACGCCGAGGGGCGGAAGCGCGAAGCCCGATTGGGCGGCGGACATTGTCCCGGGGACCTGAAGTGCGGCGCCCCACGCCTTCTTGGACCCGGGGATCGCCTCGGCGGTGGCGTAGCCTGTGGTCTTCACGAACTTCTGATACTGGCTCGCGATCATCGCGGCCCTCTGACGCACGGCGTCGGGCTTGACGGTGAGTTGCGCAAGCGCTGGGTTGACGGTCCCAAGGCTCGCGAGAGTCGCGAATGCGGCTGGGGCTGCGCAACGGAAGAAATTGCAGTGTCTCATGTTAGCTCTCCTCCCTGTGCCCGTCGACCCGACCGCAGCGTTGGCGCTCCGCCGTCGTCGCACAGGACCCGACGGTGCCGGTCGCGGGCATCGAACTCGAGCGAGATGGACGTGCCCGATCCTGCGATCCGTTCCGGGCCTCTACACCTATAACGCCCCGGACAGAGGAAGCGCACGGACACGCACGGTACGTGCCTGGGTCAGGCTTGCGTTGTTGCCCAATGGGAACCCAACGCCGACCCCGAGCGTCGCCATGGATCGCAGGCGCCCGCTCGCGCGGCGCGATCTCGGCCTCACGCTCGCGCGCTGACCGGATGCCAACCACAAATTGCGGCGGCAACGTCCACCTGGGTGCCTCACTGCATGCGTTGGCCGACCTCCCGGTTGGCGTGCGGAACGGTTGGTGCGGGCTCGCAGCGGGGAATGCCGCTCTCCTGCGGGCTGCTTTGGCACTGCGAGGAGGACGCCGATGAAAGTGACCGAGTGGCTCCGGGCCCAGCTCGAGGCCGAGGCCCCGCTGACGCGCCGCGCGCTCGAGCGCATACCCGAGGGGCGGGAGGACTGGAAGCCCCACGAGCGTTCGATGGCGCTCGGACAACTGGCCAGGCTCGTCGCCACGATGCCCTCGTGGGTGGGGATGATCGTGGACGGCGACGAGCTCGACATCAACCCGCCGGGCGGCTCGAAGTACACGCCGCCCCCGCTGCACACGAGCGCGGAGCTCGTGAAGGCGCACGACGCGGCCGTCGCCCAGGCAAGCGAGGCGCTCGCGCACACCACCGACAGCCATCTCGCCAAACCCTGGCGCCTACTGGTTGCCGGCAAGGTGGTGAGCGAACAGCCTCGACACGTCGTGTTGCGCGACACGTTCATGCACCTCGCGCACCATCGCGGGCAGTTGACCGTCTACCTCCGCCTCAACGATGTCCCGGTCCCCGCGATCTACGGGCCGTCGGCGGACGACGCCCGTTTCGCCTAGCCGCCAGGCGCTCGACGCAAATCGGTACCAGGTACCTCCACGCTCTGGGAACCTGGCGGGTACCGGGGGCGCCTCGTCTCAGGGTCTGACCTCGTGTGCTCGAGCCGATCCGAGCCGGGTGAGCGGGACCCGCAGCACGCCGAGGTGATCCGGTGGTGGAGGCTACTCGGCCGGGGCGCCGGCGGCCGCCGCGACCTGGTCGGCCTTCACCTTCGCGGCGTCGAAGCGCTGCGCGGCCGCGAGCATCTTGTCCACCGTGGCGTCGAACTCGGGGCTGCCGCCGCGCTGGAAGCGCAATGGGTTGATCCGGGCCACGACGAACGCCTTGAGGTATGGGCTCTCGAACCCGCGGGCCTTGAGCGCCTTCACCGCGTCCGCCACCGCCCCGTCGAGCAGGATGAGCTTGGCCGCGTGCGCCTCGCGCTCGGCCAGCGCGGCCGGGAGGCGGGCGCCGAGGAAGCGCTCGACGCGCTTGAGCACGGGGTTGTAGGCGCCGCCGGCGAAGCGGCCGTCCTTCTCGTAGCAGCAGCCGAGCGTCAGCAGGGCGGGGTCCTCGAACTCGAGAGCGAAATCCGACTCGCGTCGGTCGGGCAGCGCCGCGGCCAGCGCCTTCGCCATCCGGATCACTTCCAGCGCCTTCTCGCGGATGTTGTGCGCCTTCTCGGTGTTGAGCGCGAGGATCTTGAAGGCGACCTGCGGGTCGGGTAGAACCAGGGCGATGATCGAGCGGCCGCCGAGCCCACGCACCGCCGCGAGCCGGTGGTGCCCGTTCGGCGTCCACCAGCCGCCGCCGTCTGCGCGCACCGCGACGATCGGATCCACGAAGCGGTCGAGCTTGTCGATGACGCCGGCGAGGCGTTCGACGTGCGTCTCGGAGAGGTCGCGCTGGAACGGGGTCGGGGCGACCTTGGCGATCGGGAGCGCCGCGAGGACGTGCCAGTTGCCGCCGATCGGGTCGCGGAAGGCGCCGAGGAACGAGCCGCCGTCCTCCTCGATCGCGGCCCGCAGCGCGCCGACCTCGTCCGGCGCGATTCGCCGCGCGCGACCTGGGCCGCCGTGAGCCCGCGGGAGCCCGCCGCCGCGCCGGTCTTCTTCCGCCGCGTCCGCGGCTTGGCGCTCCCGGCCGTAGTCTTCTTCTCGGCTGCCATGACACCTCTCCCCGGGAGAACGCCCACCGGCCTCCATCCTATTGCCGGTCCGACGCTCGCCTCGACGCTCCGGTCGCGATTGCGTCGTTGCGTAACTGGGCTCCAACCGCGTGACCGCGACGCGGTGCTGAACACCTGCGCCGGATCAGCTCTCGGGCGGGGCCTGCGGCTGCAGGCTCGCGGGTCGGTCGGAGACGACCTTCGCGCTGCCGGTTCCCATCGCTACCAGGTTGCCGGCGGCATCGAACACTTCGGCGCTGGCGACGCGGAGAGACTTGCCCGAGCGGGTGACGGTGCCGCGCCCGATCATGTCGCGTCCGTCGGCTATGACGGGCCGGAAGAAATAGACGTGGAGGTTGAGGCTGGCGAGGACCTGCCCGCGGTCCATCGTCATCCAGATGGCGCCCGCGATCGCGCTGTCGGCCAGAATGGCGAGCGCGCCGCCGTAGATGACGCCGAAGGCGTTGTTGAGCCACTCCGTGGCCGGTAGCGCCCAGGTCATGGTGGCAGGGGCGTGCTCGACCGGGCGCAGCCCGAAGAAGTTGCAGAGCGGGGGGGCCGGCAGCTCGTCCCGCTGCCACGCGTCGAACATGTCCGCGTACGCGCGCTCGGTGAACGTCGCCTCCAACGTCTCCCCGACGGCCGGGCGCTGGTACGGATCGAGCACGTTGTCGGGCCGCGGCTTCCGAGGCGGGAAGCGCATGCGCCCCGGGGCGGGCAGGAACACGCACCGCGAGCTTCCATGGGCGAGCAGCCGGCCGCGGCCGTCCTCGATGAAGACGTCGGAGAGTCCGAGGGTTCGAGAGGCGTGGACCAGCCTGCCGCGGGCGACCAACGCGCCGGCGGAGGCGGTCGCAGGCCGCAGGTAGCTGAGCGACAGCTCGGAGGTGGTGAGAATCTGGCCCGGCTCGAGGAGCGTCACGAGCGCGCCCCCGAGCGCCGCGTCGGCAGGCAACGCCAGCACGCCTCCGGAGAAGCCGCCTGTGGCCGCCAGGAACCAGCGGGAGGCGGGCATGGCGCAGGTCGTGAGCCCGGCCCCGACCTCGACGTAGGACAGGCCCGTCAAGTGCGAGATCGGCGGCTGGGGCGAGCCCGGCCGGGCGAGGAGGCGCATGCGCTCGAGCCCGGGCTTCTCGAGGTCCTCGCGGGACGCGTAGGCGCCCCAGGCCGGCTCTTCCCAGGTGTGGGGTTCGGGCAAGTACATCGGAGGCTCCCAGGTTGGAAAGCCCGCCGATGCGGGCCCCGTATTCCGCCACTCTCGATAGGTGCCGGCGGTCGGGCGGCCGATCGCCAACCACGACGACGGACGGGACGCACCGAACGGGGAGCGGCGTCGCCGGACCCTTTGAGAGGGCGTCGATGCCTGCGGGGAATCCATGGGTGCGATGCGCCGGGTGAGCGCTCCCGACGCTGGGTCCGGGGCGTGTGGAACAGCGTCCTCGGGGCCCGACGGGGACGGTGTGCGGTTGGCGCGGCCATCGGCGTTTCCCGTACGAAGGGAGACGAAACGATGAAAACTCGGAGCGGGATGATCGTCGTGGCCGTGCTCGGCGTGGTGGCGGCCGTGACCACGGGGGTCGCCGGTGAAGCGGCAGGGAAGGGTCCTGAGGCGAAGCCTGCGTCCCTGGTGGCCAAGAACCTGGTGATGGTGAGCGGTCGGGCGTACCTCCCGATCTCGGACCTCGCAACGGCGCTCGGGGGCTCGTTCAAGTGCACGCCCGACGGCTCGAAGTGCGACATCTATACGGGGCCCCAGGGCGTTCTCGCGCTGAACCGCGGGGCGTTGGGGGCGTTCACGGCGGCGCGCCAGGGAAACGTCCGGGAGAACAGCAAGGGCGTGGGGCAGGGGCTCAGGGCCGGCGTCATGAACATCCAGATCACGATCAACGGGGCCGACGTCGGCATCCAGCGCGAGGAGGAGGAGGAGCGCCTGCTGCTCCGCCCGGTCCCGTTGATGCCGCTCACGCTGCTGGCGAAGCTGCTCGGCGGGCGGGCGGTGTTCGACCCGGGCGCCAGGGCGTGGAGGCTTCCGCCGGGGGATCCAGGCTGCCCGCTCTCGTTTCGGTGAGGTCGGTAGATAGGTCGAGTCAGGTGCGAACTGGCGGCCGCAGCGATGCGGCCGCTAGTGCGTTCCACGGAAGCGGCTCATGGCTCGCCGGCGACGACACGGCCCCGACCGGCCTCCTTGGCGCGGTACAGCGCCCGGTCGGCCACGGCCATCGTCGCGTCGATGCTGCGCCCCGAGACGTGCTCGGCCACTCCGAACGACATCGTGATCACGAATGAGCCGCCTTCGACCACGAACGGTGCGGCCGCCAGCGCGGCCCGAACCGTCTCCGCCGCGCGCACGGCGCCGTCGATCGGCGTCTCGGGCAGCAGGAAGACGAACTCCTCGCCCCCCCAGCGTGCGGCGGCGTCCAGCTTCCGCACGGCCGCCCGGACCCGGACGGCGACCTCGCGAAGGACGGTGTCCCCGGCGGCGTGACCCATCTCGTCGTTGACGCGCTTGAAGCGGTCGATGTCGGCCAGGACGAGGGAGAACGCGCGCTGCGTGCGCCTCATCCGCTGGACCTCCGCGTCGGCGACCTCGAGGAAGGCACGCCTGTTGGCGAGGCCGGTCAGCGCGTCGGTCCGCGACGCCTCGGAGAGCTGCCGGTTCGCCGCCGCGAGTTCGGTCGCCACCCGCTCGGTGGTCAGCAGGATGAACGTGACGGTAACGCCGAGGTGCAGCACCACGGTCGCACCGAAGAAGGCGAGTTGGGGCGGCGAGTCGACCAGGAGAGCCACGGCCGGACGGCTCAGCACGCCGCCCGCGCGCGCCAGCATCGCGGCCGTGAGCAGTGCGAACTCGACCGCAAGGGCCGTCAAGAGGAGCGATGGCGCTGCGGCTCGCGCCCTCCATACGAGCGCGATGATCACCGCGAACGGTACCGCGGGCGCGACCATCAGGATCACCGTCCGGGCCGCGATGCTGTCGGCGACGAGGAGGTAGTACAGGCATCCGCCGAACGGGACCGAGGCCAGCGCGTACCACCATCGCGAGAGGCGAGTCTGCCCGAGGAAGCGCCGCGTTCCGTCGAGGAACATCGGCGCGGCCACCAGCAGCGAAGCGTTCACGGCGGGGATCGAGATGATCCCGGGGATGAGGCCGCGCAGGCCCAGGAAGAGGAACGTCGAGGCGACCAGCGCGGTGCCGGCGGTCCACTGCGAGAAACCGGGGTGCCGGTGGTGCGCCCTCAGGAACACGAGCATGATGACGCAGAGAGTGCCGGACACGGCCGCGCTGAAGAGCAGGGCGTCTCTCAACGCCGGCGCCCGCGTTGCGACGTGAGCCTGCCGCCCGGAACAAGAGCCTTACAGCCGAACATTGCCGGAGTCTAGCATCCGGCCTTCCGGATCCAGGCCACGGACAGCCCAGGTAAACCCCGCTCACAAGAAAATGCACAAACGCGGTACCTGGTACCAAATTTGCGCAGCAAGAATGGAGAGCGGGTCGGAGATGGTTATCGCGGTGACTCGCCGGCCAGACCGGCGGCGCCGGTCGGAGGGGGAGGGACGACGATGGCCAAGCTGAGGTTTCAGATCACGATGACGCTGGACGGCTACGTGGCGGGGCCCAACCAGAGCGTGGAGAACCCGCTCGGCGAAGGCGGCCTCCGGATGCACGAATGGGCTTTCAAGCTGAAGACCTTCCATGAGCGTGTCGGCGGCACGAGCGGCGGCGAAACGGGGACCAACGACGACGTCCTCAGGGAGGCGTTCGAGAACGTGGGCGCGACGATCATGGGTCGGAACATGTTCGGCGGAGGGCCCGGTCCCTGGGGGAAGGACCCGTGGACCGGCTGGTGGGGCGACGACCCCCCGTTCCACGGGCCGGTCTTCGTGCTGACGCATCATCCCCGCGCGCCGCTGCCGATGCAGGGCGGAACGACCTTCTTCTTCGTCACCGGTGGGATCGAAGCGGCGCTCGCTCAGGCGACGCAGGCGGCGCACGGTAAGGACGTGGCACTCGGCGGCGGCGCCAACGCGGCCCAGCAGTACCTCGCCGCCGGTCTGGTGGACGAGATGGAGATCCACCTCGTGCCGGTCCTCCTCGGCGGCGGCGAACGGCTCCTGGACGGTCTCGGCGGCTCCGACCTCCGCCTCGAGCCGATCCGAACGCTCACCGGTCCGGGCGTCGCCCACCTCAAGTACCGCGTCGTCAAGCCGGCGAGCGGCTGACCCGAGCGTTCCTGACACCACGATTCGACGGCGTGCGGGCCGAGGCCCGGAGCGCCGGTCGGGGCTGGCCTTACGTGATCGACCGTCGATCGGGAATCGCATCCGTTCCACGGCCGGTTGGCCGGTATCGAGACGGCCGCGGCGCTGAACCTCGAGGAGCGCCGCCCCGCGCGCCCGGGGGGGACGCCCGAGGCGATCGAGCAGCGAACGGAGGCGGGCCCGGCACACGGGTCGCGCCCCGCCAGGCAAAGGGGGGATGAACGATGCCGGGCAAGCAGAAGATCACCACGTTCCTGTGGTTCGACCGCAACGCGGAGGACGCAGCGAAACACTACACCTCGATCTTCAAGAACTCGATGATCCTCGAGGTGATCCGGTACGGCGACGCCGGGCCCGGGCCCAAGGGCACGCCCATGATCGTCAGGTTCCAGCTCGAAGGCCAGGAGTTCATCGGCCTCAACGGCGGCCCGCATTTCAAGTTCACCGAAGCGATCTCGCTGGCCGTGACCTGCGAGACGCAGGAGGAGGTGGACGACCTGTGGGCGAGGCTCAGCGCCGGCGGCGAGGAGGGACAGTGCGGGTGGCTCAAGGACACGTTCGGCCTGTCGTGGCAGATCGTCCCCGCCGCGCTGCCCGAGCTGGTACGGGATCCGGATCCCGAGAGGTCGAGCCGGGTCATGCAGGCGATGATGCAGATGAAGAAGATCGACATCGCGCGTCTGCGGCAGGCCCACGCGCGGGAAGGCGCGTCGTCATGAGCGCGTCCCCGAAGGAGCCCGCGGCGGCAGCGAAGGTCACCACCCCTACCGACAGGGAGATCCGCACGGAACGGACGTTCGAGGCCCCCCGCGAGGGCGTGTGGCGCGCGTTCACCGACCCGAAGCTGGTCGCACAGTGGTGGGGCCGAGGCAACAAGGTCGTCGTCGAGCGGATGGAGGTCGAGCGCGGCGGTCGCTGGCGGTTCGTCGAGCACGCCGCGGACGGCGTTCACGGGTTCGAGGGGCGCTTCCGCGAGGTGACTGCTCCGGAGCGTCTCGTGCAGACGTTCGAGTGGGACGGGATGCCGGGCTACGTGGCGGTCACGACCCAGAGCTTCGAGGAGCTCGGCGGGGGACGGACCAGGGTCGTCACCACGGCGCTCTTTCACACGACCGAGGAGCGCGACGGCATGCTGAGCGCGGGCATGGAGACCGGCCTCAACGAGAGCTACGCCGCACTGGACGAGCTGCTCCAGAAGGCGTGAGGACGGCGCCCGTGCGCGTGGGGAGGGGAGCGTGAGCGGGGTAGGAGCCATCGGAGCTGTTGTCGTCGCCGGGGCCGCCGCGGCGCTCGGCGCCGGCCGGGCCGAGGGCGCGAACACCGACGGGCCTGCCGTCCGGACCGGGTACCCGCCGGTGGACGGGCTCCGGTTGTACTACGAGGTCCACGGGCGCGCGGAGGGCCGGACGCCGCCGCTTGTCCTCCTTCACGGCGGCGGGTCGACGCTCGAGACGTCGTTCGGGGCGACGCTGCGCCGCTTTGCGACCACCCGGCAGGTCATCGCCTTCGACCAGCAGGGGCACGGTCGCACCGCCGACATCGCCGACCGCCCGTTCTCGTTCGCGCGATCGGCGGAGGACGCCGTTGCCCTGCTCCGCTACCTCAAGGTCTCGAGGGCCGACTTCGTCGGCTACAGCAACGGCGGCCACATCGCCATCGAGATCGCCCTGAAGCACGCGGACACGGTGCGCAGGCTCGTCATCCTGTCGGCGATGTTCGACCGGGCCGGCGCCGACCCCGGGTTCTGGGAGTCGTTCAAGCACGCGAAGCTGGACGACATGCCGGCCGAGTTGCGCGAGGCCTACCTTCGCGTCGCACCGCACCCCGAGGATCTGCAGAGGTTCTTCGACAAGAGCGTGCAACGGATGTTGAACTTCAAGGGCTGGACCCCCGAGCAGATCCGGTCGATCACGGCGCCCACCCTGGTGGTGGCGGGCGACCAGGACGTCGTCCGCCCCGAGCAGGCGGTGCAGATGTTCCGCCTCCTACCGAACGCGCAGCTCGCGGTCCTGCCGGGTACGAGCCACTTGGCGATCGTCAACCGCGCGGACTGGCTGGTCTCCATGATCGAGGCGTTCCTCGATGCGCCCGCGCCGAAGGAAGGGGCGAAACCGTGACCGGGCCGTCCGGCGTGACCGGCGGCCACAGCGCCGAAAGGGGTGCGCGATGAAGCTGCCGAAGGTCGTCTCCGACGCGGATTGGCGAGTGGCCCACGAGAAGCTCCTGGCCAAGGAGAAGAAGGCCACCCGGGCGCGGGACGCGCTGGCCGCGGAGCGACGCAAGCTGCCCATGGTGCGCATCGAGAAGCCGTACGTCTTCGAAGGGCCGAGCGGCAAGGCGACGCTGCGGGGCCTCTTCGACGGGCGTCGCCAGCTCCTCCTCTATCACTTCATGTTCGCCCCCGGCGTCGACGGCTGGCCGGACGCCGGCTGCCCGGGCTGCTCCATGTTCGTCGACCAGATCGGCCATCTCGCGCACATCCACGCCCGCGACACCTCGTTCGCGCTCGTGTCGCGCGCGCCGCTGGCGAACATCGAGAAATACAGGAAGCGCATGGGCTGGACGATCCCGTGGTTCTCCTCGGCGGGTTGCGAGTTCAACGTCGACTTCGGCGTCACCAAGGGCGAGAGCGAGACGTTCGGGCTCAGCGTCTTCCTCCGCGACGGCGATGACGTCTTCCGCTCGTACTTCACGACCGGGCGCGGCGTCGAGGCGCTCGGGAGCGTGTGGACGTTCCTCGACCTGACGCCGCTCGGCCGCCAGGAAGAGTGGGAAGACTCGCCCGAAGGGTGGCCGCAGACCCCGCCCTATGCGTGGTGGCGCCGGCACGACGCGTATGGGAAGTAGCCGCACCCGCCAGACGAGAGGCCCGAGGCGGCCCTGTCGTGGCCGGAAGCCACTCCCACCGGAGGAGCAGCGCTTCGGTGGGAGCACCTTCCAGGTGCGACCAGGCGGCTACAGGGTACCCGAGAGCGTCGCGGCATGATGCCGCTCCCACAACGCGTTCCTCTGGCACGCGCCGGTCGCAGCACCGCCCGTCGCGTTTCCAGCTGAGGGGAATGAGCCGTCGCGGCAGCGCGTTCGGTGTCGCGAGGCAAGTTGGCGTCGCGTTCGCAAGGCCGGGTCCACGTCGCGATCGATGGCCCGACACCACGCAGTCCCCGGGCGAGGGGAGGTGAGGCGATGGCAGGCAAGGGCAGCAGCGCCGTCAAGGGTCATCCGGTGGTTTCGCGCGCGGAGTGGCTCGCCGCGCGAAAGGCGCTCCTCGCGAAGGAGAAAGCCCTGACGCGGCGTCGCGACGAGCTGAACCGGCAGCGGCGCGAGTTGCCCTGGGTGAAGGTCGAGAGGGACTACGTCTTCGACGGACCGGACGGCAAGGCGACGCTCGCCGACCTCTTCGGGGACCGGAACCAGCTCGTCATCTATCACTTCATGTTCGGCCCGGAGTGGAAAGAGGGCTGCAAGCACTGCTCGTTCTGGGCGGACCACTACGACGCCGCCGGCGTCCACCTGAATCACCGCGACGTGAGCTTCGCCGCCGTCTCCCGCGCTCCGCTGGCCAAGATCGACGCCTTCAAGAAGCGGATGGGGTGGCGGTTCACGTGGGTCTCCTCGTTCCACAACGACTTCAACTTCGACTTCCTCGTCTCGTTCACACCGGAGGAGGTCGAGAACGGGACTGCGATCTACAACTACTCGAAGAACGGTCCCGGGATGACGGAGCGTGAAGGGGCCAGCGTGTTCTACAAGGACGCGCGCGGCCGCATCTTCCACACCTATTCGACCTATGCGCGCGGGATCGACATGCTGAACGGCACCTACCACTTCCTCGACCTGGTCCCCAAGGGGCGGGACGAAGACCCGGAAGACCCTCAGGGGTGGGTCCGGCACCACGACATGTACGAGCGCGAGGGCTGAGCATGGCGCGCCCGGCCGGCCAGCTCACCACGCCGGTTCGCGAGACCGCCGGGCTCGGCGCCACTCTCGTCCCGGCGAGCGAGCGGGTCTTCGCCGCCGCGAGCGCGGTCTTCTTCCTTGCGAGCGCCGCAGGCACGATCGCCTGGTGCGGATCGATGTCCGGCGGCATGCCGATGCCCGGCGGCTGGACGATGTCGATGGCGTGGATGAGGATGGCCGGGCAGAGCTGGTACGCGGCGGCCGCCTCGTTCCTCGGGATGTGGGTCGTGATGATGGCCGCCATGATGCTGCCGTCGCTCGCGTCGATGCTGTCGAGCTACCGCCACGCCCTTCGTGCCGTGGAGGGGACTCGTGTCGGCAGAGCGACGGCCATCGCCGGCGCCGGGTACTTTTTCGTATGGACGATCTTCGGGGCGGTCGCGTACCCGCTCGGCGTCGTGCTGGCGGCCGCCGAGATGCGCTGGCCGGGTCTCGCTCGCGCCGTGCCCGCCGCGACGGGCGTCGTCCTGGTCTCGGCGGGGTTGCTCCAGCTAAGCCGTTGGAAGGGCCGCCGGCTGGTGAGCTGCCGCGGAGCGCTCCCGTGCGGAGCGTCGCAGTCCACCGAGGCCTCGAGCGCGTGGCGCTACGGCATCCGGCTGGGCGTGCACTGCGCGCTCTGCTGCGCCGGCTTCATGGCGGTCCTGCTCGTGGCCGGCGTGATGGACCTCGCCGTGATGGCGGCCGTGGGGGCCGCGATCACGATCGAGCGCCTCGCGCCGAGGCCCCTGCTCGCGGCCCGAGTGGCCGGCGCCGTCGTGATCGCGGCGGGGGTGGCCGTGCTGCTCCGGGCGCTGGGTGCGGCGTGAGCAAGAGAGTCGCCACGTGATGGCGAAGGCGGAGGCGGCGATGCCTGAGGCGAGCGTGGGGAGCACGGTGCGGGTCAGCATGGAGGTCAACCTCGAGCCGTCGACGGCGTTCGACGTCGTCGTGGACAATCTGGCCTCGGCCCTCGAGCGTGCCGGCCTCGGATTCGAGGCGGGCCCGGCAGGGCACGTGGACCAGGACGGGGACGAGGTCGGCCGGGTCGTCGCGTGGGTCCCCGGCGAACGCGCGGTGCTGCGGTGGCGTCCCGCCGGTTGGGCGCCCGGCGAGGCCACCGAGGTCGAGGTGCGCGCGGAGCCGTCCGATGGCGGCACGCGGCTCGTAGTGGAGCACCGCGGGTGGGGCGGGCTGATCGGAGACGCGAGCGAGCTCGCCGGCTGGTTCGCCGGGGAGGTCGTCGCGCCGATGCTCCGCGCGACGTCGCCCCGCGCCTTCGGGGATTGGCTCACGGACCGGCGCGCGCGCCGGCCGGGGGGCGCGCAGGCGCGCGCCGTCTATCGCGACCCGCTCTACCACTACCCGAACTTCCGCGTGATCCTGGCGGAGCTCGCGCTGACGCCGGGCGACGTCCTCCTCGAGGTCGGATGCGGCGGCGGCGCGCTGCTGAACCAGGCGCTGCGGAGCGGGTGCCGCGCCGCGGCGGTGGACCACAGCGCCGAGATGGTCCGGCTGGCGCAAGAAGCGAATCACGAGGCCGTTGCCGAGGGGCGCCTGGATGTCCGCCTCGCGAGCGCCGACCGCCTGCCGTTTCCCGACGCGACGTTCACCTGCGCGGCGATGACGGGGGTGCTCGGGTTCCTGCTCGATCCGGTCGCCGCGTTCCGGGAGATCCGGCGAGTGCTCGGGCCGGGCGGCCGGTTCGTCGGACTCGGCGCCGACCCGGAGCTGCGCGGGACGCCCGCAGCGCCGGAGCCCATGGCGTCGCGGTTGCGCTTCTACGAGAGCGACGAGCTCGAGCGGCTCGCGCGCGACGCTGGCTTCGAGACCGCCATCGTGGTGCGGCGCGACCTCGAGGCGTACGCGCGCGAGGTCGGCGTCCCGGCGGAGCACCTCGCCCTGTTCGCCGGGCCGGGTGCGCGCTTCCTGCTCGCCCGCAAGGGGTGACCGACACCGGGCGGGCGGAATGAGGCGGGAGTAGCTCTTCTTGCTCCTAGCTGTGCCCTGTGCCCTGTGCCCTGTGCCCTGTGCCCTGTGCCCTGTGCCCTGTGCCCTGTGCCCTGTGCCCTGTCAGTCGAGATGCATCCTCGCCATGAACCCTGACACGGCGGACTCGCGGGGACCGGCGAGATCGGCGAGGCGCTGGGCGCGCAGCAACGAACCGTAGACGACCAGGTCGCGGGCCATCATCACCAGTCGCCCGCGCACCTTGGCGTCCGTGACGGCGCCGCTCGCGTCGAGCACCTCGGGTGGCGCACCGACCCCGTAGGGCAGCGACCAACCGTAGCATTGGCGCACCGAGGTGCGCAGGTGGTCCTGAACGGTCAGGCCCTTCTCGTTCGACGAGACCACGATGCCGAACAGCTTGCCGGCGAACTCCTTCCAGAAGTGGTCCATGAAGTTCTTGAGGATCCCGGACGGCGCGCCGTGGTAGTCGGGGGTGCCGAGGAGAAACGCGTCCGCCCAGACCACGAGGCCGCGCGCGTCGGCGACCGCGCCGTTGGTATCCGCCTCGGGATCGAAGTGCGGCAACGGCTGCTGGCGCAGGTCGAGCTGGCGCGTGACGCCGCCCCGCGCCGCGGCCTCCGCCAGCACCGCCGCGACGAAGCCGGCGCTGTTGGAGTCCGAACGCGGGCTCCCGATGACCCCGAGGATGTTGACCTTTCCCGCCGTCACTGTTTCACCGCTCGGTCCGGTAACCGGCGGTGGCCGGGCGTGATTCCGCGCGAGCCGAGATCAGCTACCATGAACCGATGCGCGTCCTCATCACCGGAATCTCGGGGTTCGTCGGGGAGCACCTGGCCCGGCATATCCTCGCGGACCACCCCGAGGCGGAGCTGTTCGGCCTGAGCCGGTGGCGCTCGGAGCGTCCGTCGGTCGCCTCGCTCGGGCACCTCGTCCGCGTCGTCGACGGGGATCTCCTCGACGCCCCGTCGCTGCTCCGCGCGCTGCAGGCCGGCCGGCCCGAGATGATCTTCCACCTCGCGGCGTCGTCGTCGGTGGCGAGCTCGTGGGACACCCCCGCGGAGATGCTGCAGGTCAACGTCCTCGGGACGCTGCACCTCCTCGAGGCGGTGCGGCAGCTGGACCTCGATGCGCCGATCGTCCTGGCGTGCTCGGCGGAGGCGTACGGGATGGTGAGCGCGGGCGACCTGCCCATCCGGGAGGACCAGCCGTTCCGTCCCGTTTCGCCGTACGCCGTCAGCAAGGCGGCCGTGGATCTGTTGGGGTTCCAGTACTTCCAGACGTATCGGTTGCGCACGCTCAGGATGCGGTTCTTCAACCACTGCGGCCCGCGCCAGTCCAGCCGCTTCGTGGTCTCGTCGTTGGCCCGCCAGATCGTCGAGATCGAGAAGGGGCTCCGGCCGCCCAAGATCCAGGTCGGGAACCTCGAGGTGCGGCGAGACTTCGTGGACGTGCGGGACGCCGCGCGCGCCTATTGGCTCGCGGCAACGCGCGGGGAGCCGGGGGCGGCGTACAACGTGGCGAGCGGCAAGGCGCACTCGATCCGCGAGATCCTCGACCGGCTGCTGGCCATGTCGGACGCCGTCGTCGAGGTCGTCTTCGACCCGGCGCGCCTGCGGCCGTCCGAGCTGCAGGTGCTGGAGGGGGACGCAACGGCGTTCCGCACCGCGACGGGCTGGGAGCCCACGGTCCCGTTCGAGCAGACGCTGGCCGACACGGTGGCGTACTGGCGCGAGGCCGTGCACGCCTGAGGCTGGTCTGCCTGGGGTCCTTTCGCCCCGGGTATACTTCAACGATGGCATCCAGCCTGGTCGTGCGCCCCGTCGTGCGGTGGGAGGGATTCGCCCTTCGCTTCGACCTCGACATGGTCGAGCTGGTCGCCAACCGCCAGCTCGCGCGCCTGGAGACGGCCGTCCGGCGGGTCGCGCTGACGGGCAGCGGCGACGAGCTCGAGATCCACGTGGACGCGGCGTGGAAAGGCCTTCCGGCGCACCTATCCGCGCGCGTTCGCGAGCTGCGGCTCCACCGCCGGTTCTTCGGGTGCAGGGTCGTGGAGCTGCGCGGCCCGTTCGGCGTCCCGCTGCCGGTCTCGCTGGCAAGCGCTGCCGTCCGGCGGCTCGGCGAGTCGCTGCTGCGCTTCGACCCGGACGACCACATCCTGCTCGTCGACCTCCGCCGGTTCCTGCCGGAAGGGCTCGAGGTCCGCGTCCGAGACGTGCGCTGTGAGGACCGATGGCTCTGCCTCGAGCTGGATCCCGGCTCCGCGACGGCGCAGCTCGCCGGGCTTGCCGGCGGGCCGGATCGAGCCGCGGACGTGACGCCCCCGACCCCGTGATGGCGACGTTCGCGCACTTCCTGAGCCACTACGGCTACCTCGGTCTCTTCGGATTGCTGATGTTGGGGATCATCGGCGTGCCCGTCCCCGAAGAGACCTTGCTCACCTTCGCCGGCGTGCTCGTGTTCCGCGGCCACCTCGAGCTCCTCCCGACGTTGCTCGCGGCGTTCCTGGGCAGCTGCTGCGGCATCACCGTGAGCTACGGCCTCGGACGCGGCGTGGGCCGGGTCCTCACGAGGAGGCTCGGCGGCGTCGTCAGGGTCACCCCGGAGCAGGTCGACCGCATCGAGGCCTGGTTCGAGAGGGTCGGGCACTGGGCGTTGCTGTGGGGGTACTTCCTTCCCGGCATCCGTCATCTCACGGCCGTGGTGGCGGGCGCAACGCGACTGCGCTTCGGCGACTTCGCCGTTTTCGCCTACGCCGGCGCGCTGCTCTGGTCGCTTTCGTTCGTCTCGCTCGGGGTGCTCGCCGGCCGCCAGTGGGCGAGAGTCTCGGAACAGGTCCACTCCAACCTCCTGATCGCTTCCGCGGTGATCGTGGGCCTCCTCCTCGCGGCCGCCGGGGCGCGTCAGCTGCTCAGGCGCCGGGGCTGAGGTCTCCGAGCTGCCGGCCCCCGGCGCGGACCGCGTCCGAGGCCGAGGTTTATCCGCCGGGCCCTGTGCCATAATCGTGGCCGATGAGGGAGGGCGCAACCCCCTGGCCGACCCCCCAACGGGCGTTGCTGGTTTCCCTCGTGTACGCGCTCGTCGCGGGCGCGTACATCCGACTCTCGGATCACCTCGTTGCGAGTCTTGCACCCGACACGGCGCGATTCGAGGTGCTCTCCACCTTCAAAGGGTGGGGGTTCGTGGCCCTCACGAGCATCGCGTTGTTCGTGCTCCTGTGGCGTCTCGGCTTGGCGGGCGCGCGCGCCGCGGAGGCGGAGG
Organism: uncultured Acidobacteriota bacterium; assembly: GCA_963727275.1. Taxonomy (GTDB): domain Bacteria; phylum Acidobacteriota; class Thermoanaerobaculia; order Thermoanaerobaculales; family Thermoanaerobaculaceae; genus RBG-13-68-16. The sequence continues at coordinate 401,117 of CAVSFK010000011.1, read as the reverse complement.
CCGCGTCCTCGCGGCGGCTCGCCCAGTGGAACGCGCTCTTCGACCTCGCGCCGGACGCCGCGTTCCTGATGGAGGAGGGCCGGATCGTCGAGGCGAGCCGGACGGCCGGCGTGCTCCTCGGGCGCGAGCCACGGGACCTCGTCGGCCACGAGGTATGGGAGTTCTCACCTCCCCGCCAGCCGGACGGATCGGACTCCCGAGTCGCGGCCGGCGCGATCATCGCCGCGGCGAGAGAGGGCGAGGCCAGCCAGGTCCCGTGGGTGGCGCGTCGCGGCGTCGACGGCGTCGAGCTGGAGCTCGAGATCTCCCTCACCGCGCTCCCCGGGCAGCCGCGCCGTGTGCTGGCGTTCGTGCGCGACATGACGGACGCCCGCGCTGCCGCCGGAGCGCTCGCGCAGCAGAGCGAGCAGATGCGCTTGCTCGTCGAGGGGACGAGTCAGTTCTTCTTCTACATCCAAGACCTCAGCGGCGACGTGACCTACGTGTCGCCGAGCGTCAGGCAGATCACCGGCCGGCCGGCGAAGGAGTGGCTCGGCCAGCAGCACTGGTGGGTGACGGACAACCCGCTCAACAAGGCGGCGATCGAGGCCACCCACCGGCGCCTGCGAGGCGAGACGCTCGTCGAGCCCTCGCTCGTCGAGATCCGACATTCGGACGGCCACCCGGTGATGATCGAGGCCCACGAGTTCCCCCGTCACGAGGCCGGCAAGCTGGTGGGGCTGCACGGAATCGCGCACGACGTCACGCAGCGCAAGCGAGCCGAGGCGGCGCTGCGGCGGAGCGAGGAGCACTTCCGGCAGATGGAGGCGAAGTACCGTTCGATCTTCGAGAACGCGGTCGAGGGCATCTACCAGGTGACGCCCGAAGGCGAGTACGTGACCGTCAACCCGATGATGGCGCGGATCCTCGGGTTCGAGTCGACGGATCATCTCGTGGCCGAGAGCACCCGCGTGGAGGGCCACTTCTACGCGGAGCCCTCGCGGTGGCGAACGCTCGTGGAGCTGCTGCGGACGACCGGGGCCGCGACCGGATTCGAATCGCAGATGGTGCGCCGCGACGGCAACGTGATCTGGGTCTCGGAGAACGTGCGCGCGGTGCGGGACGCGCTGGGGGCGATCACCGGGTTCGAGGGCACGGCGGTGGACATCACCGAGCACCGGCGGCGGGACGAGGCGCTGCGCGAGAGCGAGGAGACCGCGAGGGCGCTGCTCAACGCCCCGGACCTCGCCGCCGTGCTTCTCGACGGCGCCGGGCTCGTGCTCGCGGCCAACGAGGCGGCGCTGAAGACGCTCGGGGTCTCGGGAGAACAGCTGCGCGGGAAGAGCTACTTCGAGCTGCTCTCCCCCGAGGAACGAGCCCGCGCCGGCAGGACGGTCTCGAAGGTCGTAGAGGAACGCCAGGGGGTGCGGTTCGTGACGCGGTGGCGCGGGCGCTCCTACTCGGTGTCGATCTACCCGGTCCTCGACAGTCGCGGGTCCGTGACGCGCCTGGCTGGATTCGCCCGCGACATCACCGAACAATCCGCGTTGGAGGCGCAGCTCCGCCAGGCGCAGAAGATGGAAGCGATCGGGCAGCTCGCCGGCGGCGTCGCGCACGACTTCAACAACCTCCTCCAGGCTCAGATGTCGAGCGTCGAGCTCCTGCGTCTGGCCGGGGCCGACGCCGGCCGGCGGTCGGCGGCGGTTGACGAGCTCGAGTCGTTCGTCAAGCGCGGCGCCTCGCTGACCCGCCAGCTGCTGCTCTTCTCTCGGCGCGGTGTCACGAGGCTCGAGCACCTCGATCTCGGCGACCTCGTCCGCGAGGCCGCCTCGTTCCTCCGCCGCCTCGTCCGCGAGAACATCCAGCTCTCGCTCGAGCTGGCCGCGGAGCCGCTGCCGGCGTACGCGGACCGCGGGCAACTCGAGCAGGCGCTCGTGAATCTCGCGGTGAACGCCTCGGACGCGATGCCCGACGGGGGCGCGCTGACCCTGCGCACCGTCAGGCCCGACGCCGGCCACGTCGGTTTCGAGGTGGAGGACACGGGGCCCGGGATCCCCGCTGAGCTGCGCGAGCGGGTGTTCGAGCCGTTCTTCACGACCAAGAGTGCGGGGAAGGGCACCGGCCTCGGGCTCTCCGTCGTGCACGGCATCGTGACGGCCCACGAGGGGCGGATCGACCTGACGAGCGACGTGGGGCAGGGAACCGTGTTCCGGGTCGTGCTGCCGCGGTCCGTGCCCGCACCACCTATGGCTCCAGCGGCGGCCGTGGCCGACGAAGGCGCGATCAGGTCCGGCCGCGGCGAACGGGTGTTGCTCGTCGAGGACGAGGAGGGCGCGCGGTCCGGCCTGACCGAGATGCTCACGATGCTCGGGTACGAGCCCGTCGCCGCGTGCGACGGCGGCGAGGCGGAGGCGCTGCCGGTGCAGCCGCCGTTCGACGTGCTGCTCACCGACCTCATGCTGCCGGGGGTCCACGGCGAGGAGGTCGCGCGCCGCCTGCGGCTCAAGTGGCCCGACTTGAGGGTCATCCTCATGTCGGGGTACGCCGAAGACGAGGCGATGCGCCACGGCCTCTCGGCGGAGGGCACCCACTTCCTCCAGAAGCCGTTCAACCTCGAGGCGCTCGCCCGCGAGCTCCGCGTCGCGCTCGAAGCGCCGGTGAGTTGAGAGCAGCGCGCTCCGCCAACCCCAGAAAACGCGAAACCGTTCTAAACTGACTCGAGTCGAGAGCCATGCCAAGGACGCTCATCCGCCGCCTCGCGCCTGCCGCCGGTTTCGTGCTCTTCGCGGTCGTGCTCTGGGTGCTCCACAACGAGCTGCGCCATGAGAGCTACCACGGAATCCTCCAGGCGTTCAGGGCCGTCCCCGCGAGCCGGCTCCTGCTGGCCGCCGCGCTTTCCCTTCTTAGTTACCTGTTGCTGACCGGGTACGACACCCTCGGGCTGCGCTACGCACGGCACGCCCTCCCGTACCGCAGGACCGCGTTCGCTTCGTTCATCGGGTATGCGTTCTCGAACACCGTCGGTCATGCGCTCGTCAGCGGCACCTCCGTGAGGCTGCGGCTGTATTCGGGTTGGGGGCTCTCCACCCTTGCCATCACGCGGATCATCGTATTCGGGAGCGTCACATTCTGGCTCGGGTTCCTGTCCATTGCCGGGGTGGTCTTCGTCGCCGATCCGCTCCCGCTCCCGCCGTCGCTCCACCTGCCGTTCGCGAGCGCCCGGCCGATCGGCGTCGTCTGCCTGGCGATGTGCGCGGCGTTCGCGCTCGCGGTGGCGGTGCGTCGCGCGCCGGTCCGCGTCCGCGGGCTGGAGTTCCCGATCCCCGAGCCCCGCCTCCTGGGCCTCCAGCTCGTGATCTCGTGCGTGGACTGGGCCGTCGTCGGAGGCGTGCTCTACTGCCTGCTGCCGAGCGGGTCGGGGCTCTCGTTCGCGGGCTTCCTCGGACTCTACCTACTCGCGCAGGCGGCGGCCACTCTTAGCCAGGTGCCCGGCGGCGTCGGGGTGTTCGAGACGGTCATGCTGCTCCTGCTGGCGCCGTGGGTGCCGACCGTGCCCGCGCTCGGCTCGCTGCTGGCGTTCCGGGTCGTTTACTACCTGCTGCCGCTGGCGGCGGCCGCGGCGTTGCTGGGCGCTCACGAGCTCCTCGAGCGTCGGGAAGGCGTCCGGCGGGTCCTCCGCGTCTTCGGGCGGTGGGCGCCGGCCGTGGTGCCGCAGTTGCTCGCGGTCACGACGTTCGTCGGGGGTGTGATCCTGCTCTTCTCCGGTGCGACGCCGACGGTCCGCAGCCGGCTCCCGTGGCTCCGCGAGCTTCTGCCGTTGCCGGTGGTGGAGTTGTCGCACTTCATCGGGAGCGTCGCGGGCGCAGCGCTTCTCATCCTCGCGCAGGGCATCCAGCGGCGCCTCGACGCAGCGTACCTCCTCGCGGTTGCGCTGCTCTCGACCGGGGTGGTCGTTTCGCTGCTCAAAGGCCTCGACATCGAGGAAGCGGCGGTGCTGACGGTCATGCTGTTGGCGCTGCTGCCGTGCCGGCGTCACTTCTACCGCAAGACCGCGCTGACCAACGAGCCGTTCGGCGCCCCCTGGATCGTGGCGATCGTGGTCGTTCTCGCGGCGTCGGTTTCGCTTGGCCTGTTTTCATACAAACACGTCGAATACTCGAACGAGCTGTGGTGGCGTTTCGCCTTCCACGGCGACGCGCCCCGCTTTCTCCGGGCGACGGTCGGCGCGATCGGGTTCGGGCTCCTGTTCGCCACCGCACGGTTGCTCCGGCCCGCCCACCCGGCAGCGTCCTCCGTTTCCGACGACGACTTCGCCGCGGCGAGGGAGGTCGTTGCGCGCTCGCCCCAGACCTACGCGAACCTCGCCCTGCTCGGCGACAAGAGGTTCCTCTTTTCCCCCGCGCGCGACGCGATGATCATGTACGGGGTCTCGGGGCGAAGTTGGGTCGCGCTGGGCGACCCGGTCGGGTCGCCCGCGGCGATGCCGGAGCTGGTGTGGCAGTTCGGCGAATTGTGCGACCGGCACGACGACTGGCCGGTGTTCTACGAGGTGGGGCCGGAGCACCTCCACCTCTACCTCGACCTCGGTCTGACGGTGCTCCGGATCGGCGAGGAGGCGCGGGTCCCCCTGGCCGGCTTCGACCTCGAGGGCCACGGGCGGAAGTGGCTGCGCCACGTGAGCCGGCGGCTCGGCGCGGAGGGCTGGCAGTTCGCGATCCTCGAGCCGGGGGACGTGCCGGGTCGGATGCCGGAGCTCGAGCGGATATCGCGAGCCTGGCTCGCCGGGAAGAACACGCGCGAGAAGGGGTTCTCGCTCGGCGTGTTCGACCCGAGCTACCTCGCGCGCTTCCCTCTCGCCGTGGTGCACCGCGAAGGCGAGGCCGTGGCGTTCGCCAACGTATGGCTCGGCGCCGAGCACGAAGAGATCTCGGTGGACCTCATGCGGTACCTGCCCGAGGCGCCGAACGGGCTCATGGAGTACGTCTTCGTCGAGCTCATGCTGTGGGGGCGGGAACAGGGGTACCGCTGGTTCAACCTCGGCATGGCGCCGCTGTCCGGGATGCCGAACAGGGCCCTCGCCCCCCTCTGGATGCGCTTGGGGGCGTTCGTCTTCCGGCACGGCGAGAACTTCTACAACTTCCAGGGGTTGAGACAGTTCAAGGACAAGTTCTCTCCGGCGTGGAAGCCGAGGTACCTGGCCTGCCCGGGCGGACTGGCGCTGCCGCGGATCGCCGCGAACCTCGCCGCTCTGATCGGCGGCGGCCTGAAGGGGGTGGTGAGGAAATGAGCGCGCGAAGCTGGACCGCCGGAATCCTCCTCCTGGCCCTCGCCCCGGGCGCGTCGGCGGCCGAGACGAGCCTGCGCTTCGGCCGGTTCGGCACGGTCCGGGTCTACCGCCCGGCGGCGCCTCCGGAGCGGGTCATCCTCTTCATCTCGGGCGACGGCGGCTGGAACCTGGGCGTCGTGGACATGGCCCGCGAACTCGCCGGTACCGGCGCCCTCGTCGTCGGCGTGAATATCGTGAGCTACCTTGAGGCGCTCGGCGCCTCCACCGAGGCGTGCGTCTACCCGGCCGCGGACTTCGAGGCGCTCAGCCAGTTCGTCCAACGGCAGCTCGATCTCCCGAGCTACCGGCGCCCCCTGCTCGTCGGCTACTCCTCCGGCGCAACCCTGGTGTACGCGGTGCTCGCGCAGGCCCCGCACGGCACCTTCGACGGCGCGCTCGGCCTCGGGTTCTGCCCGGACTTCCCGAGGACCCGGCCGTTCTGCCGGGGCGCCGGCCTGGCCTCGGAGCCCCGGCCGGATAGGAAGGGGATCAACTTCCTCCCTGCCGCCACCATGGAGGCGCCGTTCGTCGCCCTGCAGGGCACGATCGATCAGGTGTGCGATCCGGAGGCGACGGCGGCGTTCGTCAAACGTCTCCCCCACGGCGACGTGGTCGTGCTCCCGAAGGTCGGCCACGGCTTCTCCGTGCCGCGGAACTGGATGCCGCAGTTCAAGGACGCGGTCGCGAGGATCGCCGCCGTGCCGGCCCGGGAGGCGGCGACACCGGCGCCCGCCGAGCCGCTCGGGGCGGGCGTCGCGGCCGGCGGCGCGACCGTCGACGGCCTCCCGCTCGTGGAGGTGCCACCGACCGGCACGCCGGCGGGCGCGATGGCGGTGATCGTGTCGGGCGACGGAGGGTGGGCCGGGATCGACCGCGATGTGGGCGAGGAGCTCGCGAGGCACGGCGTGCCGGTCGTCGGCCTCGACTCGCTGAAGTACTTCTGGAAGCGCAAGGACCCGGAGGTCGCGGGGACGGACCTCGCCCGAATCCTCCGCCACTACCTCGCCGCGTGGCGCGTCGACCGGGCGGCGCTGATCGGCTACTCGCGCGGCGCCGAGGTACTGCCGTTCATGGTCAACCGTCTCCCCACCGACCTTCGCGCTCGGATTGGGGTCGTCGCGTTGCTCGGCCCGACCGGGAGCGTCGAGTTCGAGTTCCACGTGGCCGACTGGGTCCGCAGCCCTGGGGGCGGGCACGAGCTGCCCGTGCTCCCCGAGATCCAGAGGCTTTCGGGACTCCGGGTCGTGTGCTTCTACGGCGACGAAGAGAAGGACAGCATCTGCCCCGCACTTCCCGCAGCGCTCGCGTCGGTCGTCGCGATGCGCGGTGCGCACCATTTCGGCGGCGCCTACCGGTCGATCGCCGACGCCATCCTGGAGCGGGTGCGCGCGAACGGCCGTCCGGCTGAGTGAGGAACACGCCGCCCGGCGGCGCCGTTGCAGATGACGGGGATCGATGAACACGCGGCCGGAGGCGGAAGTCTTCTACGACGGCACCTGCTCGCTGTGCGATGCGTCGCGGCGGTGGACCGAGCGGCGCGACGGCGCGCACCGGCTCAGGTTCATCGACTTCAACCGACACGCGGCCGGCACCCACCTGCCGGTGCCGCGAGCGCGGCTGCAAGAGACGCTGTGGGCCCGCCTCCCGGGCGGCCGCCTCGTCAGCGGCTACGCGGCCTGGCTCGAAGTCCTCGCGCGCCTGCCGCGCTGGCGCTGGCTGGCCTCGGCCGGCAAGCTGCCGCCGGCCGCCTGGCTCGGCCCGCGCGTGTACCGCCTCGTGGCGCGGCACCGGCATCGCGTCGCGGCGCGCTGACCGGCGCCGGAGAGTCCTCCGGTCCGGAGTCCCGGGCCGTCCCCGCAGGGTATGATCCGCCAAGCGGAGAGGTGCGGCATGCCCGAAGCGAGCGTGGACGTGGCCATCGTCGGGGGCGGGATCGTCGGGGTGGCGACGGCGATGGCGCTCACGGCGCGCACGCGGGCCTCCGTGGCGGTCGTCGAGAAGGAAGCGCGCCTGGCGGCGCACCAGACCGGCAACAACAGCGGCGTCATGCACTCCGGCCTCTACTACAAGCCCGGCTCGCTCAAGGCGAGGAACTGCACGACCGGCCGCGAGGCGCTGGAACGATTCTGTGCGGAGCACGGGATCCCCGCCGAACGCTGCGGGAAGGTGGTCGTCGCCACTCAGACGGCGCAGCTGCCGATGCTCGACGAGCTGCAGCGGCGCGGCGAGGCCAACGGTCTCACCGGCCTCGTGAGGCTCGGCCCCGAGGCGGTCCGCGAGATCGAGCCGCACGCGGCCGGCGTCGCCGGGCTGTTCGTGCCGCAGACCGGGATCGTGGACTACGTGCGCGTGACGGAGGCGTACGGCGAGGCCGTGAGGGCGGGAGGGGGCCGGATCATCCTGGGTGCGCGGGTGACGCGGATCGTCCGCGAGGGTCCGGCGATGGTGCTGGAAACCGGTCAGGGGGCCGTGCGCTGCCGCTTCCTGATCAACTGCGCGGGGCTGCACAGCGACCGGCTGGCGCGGCTCGCGGGGGTGGACCCCGGCGTGCGCATCGTCCCGTTCCGCGGCGAGTACTACCGGATGGTCCCGGCGCGCCGGCACCTGGTCCGGAACCTGATCTATCCGGTGCCGGACCCCGAGTTCCCTTTCCTCGGCGTCCACTTCACCCGGATGATCGGCGGCGCCGTGGAGGCGGGCCCGAACGCGGTGCTCGCCCTCAGGCGGGAAGGGTACACGCGCCTGAGCTTCTCGCTGCGCGACACGCTCGCGACGGTCGGCTACGGCGGGTTTTGGCGCATGGCGGGCAGCTTCTGGAGGATGGGTCTCGGGGAGTACTGGCGCTCCTTCAACAAGCGGGCGTTCGTGGGCGCGCTGGCGGCGCTCATGCCCGAGATCACGGCCTCCGACCTCGAGCCCGGAGGCGCCGGCGTCCGCGCGCAGGCGCTCGATCGCGAGGGGCGCCTGGTCGACGATTTCCGCATCGTCGAAGCCGAGAACCAGGTGCACGTGCTCAACGCGCCCTCGCCGGCGGCGACGGCGTCGATCAGCATCGGGGAGAGGATCGCCGAGCTTGCCCGCCGCAACTTCAACCTATAGGCGCCGCCGATAGCGGACCATCTGCCTCGGTTCGCTCGGGCGGGCGAGGGCGCCCGCCCCACTGGTTGGCTCCCGCTTTCGTGCGGCGCGGCTACACGCCGTGGTGCGACGCCCTGCCTTTCACGATTCGGGCTGTCTTCGTCGAACCGCGAACGACTAACCACTATCTACGGTCTTCCCGGAACGGCCGAGCGCTCCGGCGGACGCCGCCACGTAGTCGCGGTTCATCCTCGCGATCGAGGCGATCGAGATGCGCTTGGGGCAGACGGCCTCGCATTCGCGGTGGCTCGAGCAGCTCCCGAACGGCTCGCGCTCCATCGCCTCGACCATCGCCCTCGCGCGCATGTGGCGCTCGGGCTGGCCCTGCGGGAGCAGACCGAGATGGGTGATCTTGGCGCCGGCGAAGAGGACCGCGGAGCCGTTCGGGCAGGCCGCGACGCAGGCGCCGCAGCCGATGCACTCGGCGGCGTCCATCGAGAGGTCCGCGACCTCCTTGCCGACCGGGATGCTGTTGGCCTCCGGGGCGCTTCCGGTGCGCGCCGAGATGAACCCGCCCGCCTGCACGATGCGGTCGAACGCCGAGCGGTCCACGACGAGGTCCTTGAGGACCGGGAACGCCCGCGCCCGCCACGGCTCGACGTAGATCACGTCGCCGTCGGCGAATTCGCGCATGTGCAGCTGGCACACCGTCGTGCCGCGGCGAGGGCCATGGGCGATGCCGTTGACGACCATCCCGCACGAGCCGCAGATCCCCTCCCGGCAGTCGTGCTCGAACGCGATCGGTTCCTCACCCTTGGCGATGAGGCCGTCGTTGAGGACGTCGAGCATTTCGAGAAACGACATATGCGCCTCGACCGCGTCCATGTGGTAGGTGACGAACCGCCCCTTCTCGCTCGGCCCCTTCTGGCGCCAGACGTGCAGCTCCACCTTCATCGCCCGCCTCCCACCTCGTCGGTGCCAGGCCTTGTAGCAACGGGTCCTTCCCTGAGCCCTGCGCCCTGAGCCCTGTGGCCTGTCATTTGTAGCTCCTCTGCGTGAGGTGGACGTTCTCGAATTCGAGCCTCTCCGCGTGCCGCACGGGCGGCTTGTCGCCTGCGAACTCCCACACCGCGGCGTGCGAGAAGTTCTCGTCGTCGCGGAGCGCCTCGCCCTCCGGCGTCTGGTACTCCTCGCGGAAGTGACCGCCGCACGACTCGCGTCGCTCGAGCGCGTCGAGGCAGATCAGCTCGCCGAGCTCGAAGTAGTCGGCCACGCGCCCGGCCTTCTCGAGCTCCTGGTTGAGATCGTCGCCGTCGCCGGGCACGCGCAGGTCGGCCCAGAACCTGTCCTTGAGCTCCCGGATCGTCGCCACGGCTTCCCGCAGCCCCCGCTCCGTCCGGCTCATCCCGCACTTCTCCCAGAGCACGGCACCGAGCTCCCGGTGGAACGAGTCGACCGTCCGCGAGCCTCGGATGCCGAGGAGGCGGGCGGTGCGCTCGGCGACCGTGCGCTCGACGTCGACGAAGGCGCCGTCGGTGGCCCCGACGGCCTCCAGGCGCGTACCGGCGAGGTATTCGCCGACCGTGTAGGGAACGATGAAGTAGCCGTCCGCGAGTCCCTGCATCAGCGCGCTGGCGCCGAGCCGGTTGGCGCCGTGGTCGGAGAAGTTCGCCTCGCCGAGGACGAACAGGCCGGGGATCGTGCTCGCCAGCCCGTAGTCGACCCACAGCCCGCCCATGACGTAGTGCGGCGCGGGATAGATGCGCATGGGCAAGGCATACGGGTCCTCACCGGTGATGCGCTCGTACATCTCGAACAGGTTCCCATAGCGGTCGCGGATGACGTCCTCGCCCAGCCTCGCGATGGCGTCCGCGAAGTCGAGGAATACGCCGCGGCCCCCGGGTCCGACGCCGCGGCCCTCGTCGCACATGCGCTTGGCCGCGCGGGACGCGACGTCGCGCGGCGTCAGGTTGCCGTAGGTGGGGTACATCCGCTCGAGGTAGTAGTCGCGCTCCGCGGGAGGGATCGCGGTGGGGACGCGCGTGTCCGACTTCGCCTTGGGCACCCAGACGCGCCCGTCGTTGCGGAGCGATTCGGACATCAGCGTGAGCTTCGACTGGTGCTCGCCGGCCTGCGGGATGCAGGTGGGGTGGATCTGCGTGTAGCAAGGGTTGGCGAATCCGGCGCCTCGCTTGTACGCGCGCCAGATCGCGGTGGCATTGCACCCCTTGGCGTTGGTGGAGAGGAAGTACGCGTTGGCGTAGCCGCCCGTCGCGAGGATCACGGCCTCGGCCGCATGGCTCTCGACGCGGCCGGTGACCAGGTCGCGGGTCACGATGCCGCGGGCCCGGCCGCCGACGACCACGAGATCGAGCATCTCGGCGCGCGGGTGCATCTCGACGGCGCCGAGACCTATCTGCCTGGAGAGCGCCGAGTACGCGCCGAGCAGAAGCTGCTGGCCGGTCTGGCCGCGAGCGTAGAACGTCCGCGAGACGAGCGCGCCTCCGAACGAGCGGTTGGCGAGCAGCCCGCCGTACTCGCGGGCGAACGGCACGCCCTGGGCGACCGCCTGGTCGATGATGTTCACCGAGAGCTCGGCGAGCCGGTACACGTTGGCTTCGCGCGAGCGGAAGTCGCCGCCCTTGATCGTGTCGTAGAAGAGCCGCCAGGCGCTGTCCCCGTCGTTCTCATAGTTCTTCGACGCGTTGATGCCGCCCTGGGCGGCGATCGAGTGGGCGCGGCGCGCGCTGTCCTGGTAGCAGAAGGCCGCGACCCGGTAGCCGAGCTCCGCGAGCGTCGCCGCCGCGGACGCCCCGGCGAGCCCGGTGCCCACGACGATCACCGCGTGCTTGCGCTTGTTGGCCGGCGCGACCAGCGCGACGCCGTCACGGTAGCGGGTCCACTTCTCCTCGAGCGGGCCGGCCGGGATGCGGGGATCGAGTTTCATGGCGGCCGCCTACCTGACCAGCCCGGCGAGCACGGACACGGGGATCGAGCAGTTGCCCGCGACGATGACGGCAGCCGCCGCCATCGCGAACGGGTGGCGCCAGCGGTCGTACGCGGGGTGGCTGGCGCCGACACTTTGGAACAGGCTGAACAGTCCGTGGTACAGGTGGAAGCCGAGCGCGACCTGCGCGGCGACGTAGAAGCCCGCGACGTACCAGTGCGAGAACCCGGCCACCATGTTGTGGTAGACGTCGCCCGGCACGAAGTCCGGGTTCACGCTTCCGAACGACAGGTCCAGGAGGTGGTAGACCACGAACGCGGCGACGATCGGGCCGCTCCAGACCATCGTGCGCGCGGCGTAGTCCGTGGCGAGGTACTTCTGCCGCGCGTAGCCGACCGGACGCGCCCACCAGTTGCGGAGCGTGAGCTGGACGGCGGCGAGGATGTGGACCGTCACCGACGCGAGCAGGACCAGCCGCGCCGCCCACAGCAGGACCGGCTCGACGCGAAGCAGGCGGGCGTACGCGTTGATCTCGTCCCGGCCGAGGAAGATCTGAAGGTTCCCGAGCATGTGGACGATCACGAACCCGAAGAGGATGACGCCGGTCATCGCCATCACGTACTTCTTGCCGATCGTGGAAGAGTAGGTGCGGAGCAGCCAGCTCATCCAGCGTCCCTCCGTCAAACGGCGCAACTGCACCCAGCGCGACTTCTACCGCCGCGGCGTCCTCGACGGGGGGGTGGGATTCGAGAACGGCCTCGGGCGCCGCGGGCCCCTGCCGCGCGCCGCCCGCCTCGGGTGCGGAATCTATCTCGCCCCGGCTGCGGTGTCAATCACGAGTCTCGGTCGCAGCGACTTCGTGGGCGGCGGTGCCTTCATCGACTGCGATCGAGTCAGCGCCGGGCCGCCGCGACCGCCATCGCCACGAACCCGCCGATGAGGAGCAGGCCCCCGGCGGGCGTGATCGCGCCCAGCCAGCGCGGCCCGCCCAGCGCGAGCCCCGCGAGGGAGCCGCTGAACACGACGGCGCCGACCAGAAGGCCGACGCGGGCGAGCAGCCAGTCGACACGGGCGCTCGACCCGGCCGCGAGCCCGGCGACGAGCAGCCCGAGGCCGCCGACGACGAGGTAGCGGACGGCCGTCTCCCACAGTGCGAGTGAGCGCGCGTCGAGGCGGCCCTGGAGCAGGTGCGCCCCGAGCGCCCCGGCCGTCACGGCCGCGGCGAGCATCACGGAACCGGCGGAGACCCACGGGCTGCGCATGCCTCGAGCTTACGACAAGGGGTCGAGGCTTGCCAGACGCTTTGTACGGTGGATCACCTCGCCACCTTCGGCGGGTGTACAGTTGTGGAAATTGTGGGCTTGTGTCGGAATGTGCGACCAGGAAGGTGACGTTGGCGCGCCAGAGGCTGGTCTCATCTCGACCCCCGAGGGTTGGGCACGGGCGGGGCGGGCATTACAGCGGGGTGGGGCCGACGGGAGATGGGTCATGAGGGTGTCAGGTTGTTGGACTTCTGTGGTCCCGGTCGCAGCGCATGCGTTCCGTCCGTCGTTCAACCCGGCTCTGGCTGCGCTTCCGGGACTCGGTGCGAGCGGCGACGCCGATCGAAGCCACCTCCATCTGGAGGTTCTGGGCGACCCCAGCATCACGGGATCACGGATGCCGCTGGGTGGCCCGTTCCTGACCGCCGACCAGATCAAGCTGATCCACGACTGGATCGTGGCCGGAGCACTGGACAACTGACCATGCGAGCCATCATTCCGATCTGCCTGGGACTCATCGTTCTGACCGCCGCGGCCTGCGGCGACAAGAAGACGTTGCCGTTCGAACCCGGAGGCGGGCCGCCCGACCCGAACGCCACGTTCACACGCGTCCAAGGCGAGGTCTTCTCGGTCTCGTGCGCGCTCTCCGGCTGTCACTCCGGGGCGTCGCCGACCGGGGGGATGAACCTCACCGCGGGCGTCGCGTACGGGAACATCGTGCGCGTGCCCTCAACGGAGCGCGCGGACCTCAACCGGATCGAACCCGGGGATCCCGACCGGTCGTACATGGTGAAGAAGCTCCGTGGCGACCCCGACATCGTCGGATCTCCGATGCCGCTCATCGGCTCGATCAGCGCGGCGCAGCGCCAGCTCGTGATCGACTGGGTGCGCCGCGGCGCGCCCAACGACTGACGTCGGTCTGAGGAGACGCTATGAGATCAAGAACACCCCTGCTCTCGCTCGCGGCCGTGGCCCTTGCGTCGGTGGCCGCCGCGCAGGCGATCCCGGAGCCCGAACTGGGAACGCGCCTGATCAACCTGCCGACGCAGCTCGCACTCCCGACCTCGACGATCCAGCTGCTCTTCACCCACCGGTTCTCCCAGACGGTGAGCGACGGAGGGGGCAGCAACCTCTACGGCCTCGACTCGGCCGCGGACATCGGGATCGGTCTCGGCGTCGGGTTCGGGCACGGTCTCGACTTCGAGGTCTACCGGTCCTCGTTCCAGAAGGAGCTCGAGGGTGCGTTCAAGTGGACCGTCATGCGCCAGGGCGACGCGCCGTTCGCCCTCGCGGTGCGGGCCGGCGGCGACTACCGTTCCGCCAGCGGGATCACCGACCGATGGGCCGGGTTCGGCCAGCTCGTGGTGGCCTACCGGGTCGGGGCGCTCGACCTCTTCGCCGTGCCGACCTACGTCTCCGACACCCCGACGCTGCGACACGCGAAGAACGTCGGTTTCGGCGCCTCGTTGCACCTTCCCCACGCCTGGGACATCTCCGTCGAGGGCGTCCCGGCGAACCGCGACGTCACGGGCGCCGAGGCTGCGTGGGCGGTCGGGTTCGTGAAGCGGGTCCGCGGACACCAGTTCCTCATCTACCTGGGCAACTCGCGCGCGACCACCACCGACCTCATCGCCGGGTCCGACATCCCGGGCGGGTTCAAGAGCGGGGACGTGCGCCTGGGGTTCAACCTGATCCGGCGGTTCCCCGAATAGCCTCGTGCGGGTCTCGCCGATGGGTCGTTCCGTGGCGTTCACCCTGGTCTCGGCGGGGCTCGCCGTTGGCCCGTGCGCCGGGTCCGGCGGACCGGCCGGCGTGCCGGCCTCCCTGCTGGTGCCCGCAACGGCCGCCGAGGTTCTCCATGAGGTCGAGCGCGCGCGAGGTTCGGTCGTGCTCGTGAACCTGTGGGCCACGTGGTGCATCCCCTGCCGCGAGGAGTTCCCGGCGCTGCTCGAGCTGCAGAAGACGCTCGCCATCCGCGGGTTCAAGCTGATCCTGGTTTCGGCCGACTTCGCGAACCAGCGGCCGCAGGTGGAGGCGTTCCTCGCCCGCCAAGGTGTGGGCTTTCGGACGTTCCTGAAGGCGGAGGCCGACCAGGCGTTCATCGAGGGCATCGACCGCCGCTGGTCCGGCGCGCTGCCGGCAAGCGCGCTGTTCGATCGCGCCGGCCGCGAGGTCGCGTTCTGGGAGGGGAAGTCAACGTACGCGAAGGTGTTAGCCAAGGTGACGCCGCTTCTCGGCGGTCCGTAACGGGCCGCACGGAGGGAGATCACCATGAAGCTCGAGTTCGTTGCTGCGGCCCTGGCCGCCGGATTGCTCGCAGCAGGCGCCGGCACGGCGCACGCGCTGGCGATCGGCGACCCGATGCCGCTCCCCGACGTCAAGATGAAGAACGTGGACGGGCGCGAAGTCGCGATCCGCGACGTCGCAGGCACCAAGGGCACGCTCGTCTTCTTCTCCTGCAACCACTGCCCGTACGTGAAGGCGTGGGAGAGCCGGCTCGTGACGCTCGGCAAGGACGCGCGGGACCAGGGGATCGGCGTGATCGTGATCAACTCCAACGACCCGACTGTTTACCCCGGCGACGGCTTCGAGGCGATGACGGAACGTGCCCGTGCGAAGGGCTACGCCTTCCCGTACGTCGCCGACGTCGGCGCGTCGGAGCTGGCGCGCGCGTTCGGGGCCACGCACACCCCCGAAGCGTTCGTCTTCGACGCCGCCGGCACGCTGGTCTACCACGGGGCGATCGACGACAACGCGGAAGCGGAGGCCGGGGTCACGCAGCACTTCCTCCGCGATGCGCTGCAGGCCGTGGAGGCGGGAGCCAAGCCCGCGGTCGCCGAGACGAAGGCCATCGGCTGCTCCATCGCGCTCCGCAAGAAGGGCCAAGCGCCGTCGACCGGATCGAGCTGACGCACCCGGCCGGACTTCTCGACTCTGATCCGGGGTGTCTCGCTGAGCCCTGAGCCCTGAGCCCTGAGCCCTGAGCCCTGAGCTTCACTCCTCCGGCACGAGCTTCGTCGAGAGGTAGCGCTCGCCGCGGTCGCAGGCGACCGTCACGACCGTGCGGCCCGGGCCGAGCCGGCGGGCTTCGTCCAACGCGACGGCGAGCATCGCACCCGTGGAGGGCCCGCAGAAGATGCCCTCTTCCCGCGCGAGCCGGCGCGCCGTCGCGAACGCCAGCTCGTCGCTCACCCGAACCTGCTCCGAGATGAGCGTCGGGTCCCAGATCCGCGGTACGAACGTGCCGTCGAAGTGGAGAAGCCCCTCGATCTTCGAGTGCGCGTTGTCGGGTTCTACGGCGACGACGCGGGCGGCTGAGCCGTTGTCCCGCAGATAGCGCGCCACGCCCATCAGCGTGCCGCCGGTGCCGGCGCCCGCCACGAAGCAATCGAGCTTGTCCCCGGTCTGGGCGACTAGTTCGGCGCCGGTGCCGTGATAGTGCGAGAGCACGTTGCCCTCGTTGCCGTTCTGGTTCAGGTAGAAGAAGGTCCCGGTGTCCTTCGCGGCTTCCTCGGCGGCCCAGATGTGCGAGTTCTGGTCCGCTCCGGACGTCAGCACCAGGTCGGTGCCCCACGTGCGCATGATCTTGCGGCGCTCGACCGATTTCGTCTCCGGCATGTAGATCCGCGAACGGTACCCCTTGAGCGTCGCGACCATGGCGATCGCGATGCCGGTGTTGCCGGAGGACGCGTCGATGATGATGTGGTGGCGCTCGAGGTCTCCGCTCCGCTCGGCCTCCTCGATGATGTACTTCACGATTCGGTCCTTGAGCGAGCCCGACGGGTTCCAGGCTTCCATCTTCATGAGGATCGTCGCCATCCCGGGCTCCGTCATGCGGGCGAGGGGGATGAGCGGCGTGTTGCCGATCGTCTCGAGGACTGTTGTCGTGTTCACATGGGCTCCGGGTCCGACCGGCGCGGGGTTCCCGCGCCCGAGTCGCGAAAGCATACACCACCGGGACGGCCTCCGTGGTAGGCTCGCCGGGTGATCGAGCAGTGGCTGGTGAGAACGTTCGTCTCAAATCCGGACCGGGTCACCGAGACCCGCACCCGGGAGACGTTCGGCGTCCTCGAGGGGTGGGTGAGCGTCGCCGTCAACCTGCTGGTCTTCGCGGCGAAGCTCGTCCCGGGGGTGCTCATCGGGAGCATCTCCCTGCTCGCCGACGCCTTCCACTCGCTCGGCGACGTGCTCTCGTCGATCGTCGTGATCTGGGGGTTCAAGGTCGCGAGCCGCCCCTCGGACCAGGAGCACCCGTTCGGCCACGGCCGCGTGGAGAGCGTCGCAACGCTGGTGATCGGAATCCTCCTCTTCGTCGCGGCGTGGGAGTTCGCCCAGAACTCCGTCCTGCGGCTGCTGCACCCGCGGCCGGTGGCCGCGTCGAACGGCCTGCTGGTCCTGCTCGGAGCCACCCTGCTGCTCAAGGAGTGGCTCTCGCGCTTCGCCCGCAGTCTCGGGAGAAAGATCAGCTCCAGCGTGCTCGAGGGCGACTTCTGGCACCACCGCAGCGACGTGTTCGCGACGGCCGTTGTGATCGCGGCGCTGCTCGTCGGCCGATCGGGGGCCGAGTGGGTGGACGGCGTCGCCGGGCTCGTGGTGGCGGCGTTCATCGCCTACGCCGCCTACCAGCTGACCAAGACCGCGATCAACCCGCTGATCGGCGAGGCGCCCTCGCCGGGGTTGCTCGCCGAGATCAGGGAGGAGGCGCTCGCGGTCCCCGAGGTCGACCAGGTGCACGACGTCATGGTGCACTTCTACGGCGGCCTGCTCGTCACGTCGCTCCACATCGAGATCTCGGATGCGCTCCCGTTGACGCGCTCGCACGACGTGGCGGAGGCGGTGGAGACCGCCCTGAACGGCAGGTTCGGGGGCTGGTCGGTCGTCCACGTCGATCCCGTGAACCGGGCGCACCCGCTCTACGCGGCCGTCCTCTCGTTCCTCGGGCAGACCGTGCCGACGGTGCCCGGGGCCGAAGGATTCCATGACCTGCGGATCGTCGGCAGCGACCACCCGTGCTACGTGATCTTCGACCTCAAGGCGGACAGCCGGGACGCGCCGGCGATCGCCGGCCGCCTGCGGGACGCGATCGTGACCAGGTTCCCGGACGTGAGCAAGGTCGTCGTCAACGTCGAGCCGCGCTACGTTTACTAGGCGGTCGCCCGCCGGGCTGCCGGCCAGGCTGGGTTGACGGCCGGGGTTTCGGTGTGCGACCTTGCGCGCACCCGAGGGAGGCCCCCATGCCCGACATCGCCCGCATCCAGAAGGAGCTCGAGGCCGTCGGCGCCGACGGCTGGTTGCTGTACGACTTCCGCAACCGGGACCCGATCGCCTACGGCATCCTCGGCATGGACTTCGGCCGCTTCACGACGCGCCGCTGGTTCTACTGGATCCCGGCGCACGGGAACCCGGTGCGCCTCGTCTCGGCGGTCGAATCGACGAAGCTCGACGCGCTGCCGGGCGACAAGCGGGTCTACCTGTCCTGGAAGGAGCTGCACGCGGAGCTGAAGACCGCGCTCGGGCGGTCGAAGAAGGTGGCGATGCAGTACTCGCCGGGCGGCAACGTGCCGTACGTCTCGATCGTGGACGCCGGGACCGTCGAGCTGATCCGTTCGTTCGGGTACGAGGTCGTCACCTCGGCGGGCCTGGTGCAGACGTTCCAGGCGCTGCTCGACGACGCGGCGTACCGGACGCACCTCGAGGCGGCCGAGCCGGTGCAGCGGATCCGGGACGAGGCGTTCGCGCTCGTCGGCAGCGAGCTGCGCGCCGGCCGTGCGCTCACCCAGTACGACGTGCAGCAGTTCATCGTCAAGCGTTTCAAGGACGAGGGGCTCACCTGCATGAACGAGTTCCCCATCGTGGGCACCAACGAGCAGCCCGCGGACCCGCACTTCGAGCCGACGCCCGAGAACGCGAGGCCGATCCGGAAGGGCGACACGCTGCTGATCGACCTGTGGGCGAAGCTCGACAAGCCGGGCGCGGTCTTCTACGACATCACCTGGTGCGGGTTCGTGGGCAAGAACCCGCCCGCGAAGTACGTCGAGATATTTAACGTCGTCCGCGACGGGCGGAACGCGGCGCTCGAGCTGGTCCAGTCGCGATTCGCCTCCGGCACGCCGCTGTTCGGGTGGGAGGTCGACGACGTCTGCCGCGCGGTGGTTGAGAAGGCGGGGTACGGCCGCTACTTCGTCCATCGGACGGGGCACTCGATCGGCGAGGACGTGCACTGGAGCGGCGTCAACATCGACAACCTCGAGACCCGCGACGACCGCCAGCTCGTGCCCGGCGTGTGCTTCTCGATCGAGCCCGGCATCTACCTGCCGGGCGAGATGGCGGCGCGCTCCGAGATCAACGTGTTCATCACCCCCGCCGGGAAGGTGGACGTCGCCGGAGAGATGCAGAAGCACCTCGTGCTGATCGACGTCCCGTGAGCGAGCATGGCCGACGCTGACGATGTCGAGGTCCTGAGGGTTCAGGGAACGATCAACGCCGAACCGGTGCTGGCGGCGCTCCGGGCGAACGGCATCCCCGCCCGGACCCGCGGCGAGGCGCTCGGGTCCGTGTACGGCCTGACGCTCGACGGCCTGGGCGAGGTTGCGATCCTGGTACCCGACGCCTACGCCCAGCGCGCCCGCGATCTCCTCGCCGCGGCCGGTCGCGAAGAGCTGCGCATCGCCGACAACGAGGTGCCGGGGCAGGAGGAATCCGGACCCCTGACCCCGGACCCCTGACCCCGTCTTTTCCGGTGGAGGTGACATGGGTTGGTACCTGTGGGTGATTCTCGGCTATCTCCTCGTTCTGACGGGGTTCAACCTCTACCGTTCCCGCCAGATCAAGACGCAGGACGACTTCATGGTGGCGGGCCGCAAGCTGTCGCTCACCACGATGGTCTTCACGCTGGTGTGCACCTGGATCGGCTCGGGCACGTTCATCGCCGGCGCCGAGTACGCCTACTACGCCGGGTGGAGCGCCGTATGGCAGCCTGCGGGCGCGTTCCTCGGCATCGCGATCATCTACTTCATCGCGGCGCGGATCCGCACGTTCGGGCAGTATACGGTGGGCGATATCCTCGAGGTGCGCTACGGCAAGTTCGCCCGGTTGTTCGGCGCGCTCGCGCTGATCGTGGCCTTCACGACGATCGTCGCGTACCAATTCCGGGCGGGCGGCTACATCCTCAACATCGTGACCGACGGCCGGGTCTCCCTCGAGGTCGGGCAGACGATCGCGGCGGCGTTCGTGATCCTGTTCGTCTCGATCGGCGGCATGGTCGCGGTGGCCCACACGGACCTCCCGAACGGCATCATCATCGTGCTCGCGTGCTGCCTGGCGCTGCCGTTCGTCGTCCTCACGGCCGGCGGTTGGTCGCACGCCGCCCAGGTACTCCCTCCCGGACACTTCGAGGTGTTCTCGCCTGATTTCGGCAAGTACCCGGCGCTCAAGGGGCTCTCGTACTTCCTCTCCACACTGTTGCTCCTGATGGGCGTGCAGTCGATGTACCAGAAGTTCTACGCGGCGCGCACGCCGAAGGAGGCCAAGCGTGCGGTCGCGATCTGGATCGTGGGCACGATCGTCGTCGAGACCGTGGTGATCGCCATCGCGGTGTTCGCCGCCGCGTACAACGCCGAGCACCAGACGCACTGGGATCCCCGCTCGCTGGTGCTCAACGCGGCGCGGCACATGGTTCCGGCGCCGGTCGGGTGTGCTGCTGCTCGCCGCGGCGTGCGCGGTCGTGCTGTCGACCGGGATGAATTACCTGCTGTCCTCGAGCTCCAACGTGATGCGGGACATCTACCAGGGCATGATCCGCCCGGACGCGGACCCCGCCAAGATGGTCGCGCTGCAGAAGGTCTTCGTCGTCGGCCTCGGGATCTGCGCGTTCGCGATGATCTTCGTCCCCACGGTGTTCAAGCTGCAGATCTCGGTCCTGGGCTACGCGTACTTCGCCTACACGATGTACGGCGTTGCGGTGACGCCGGCGCTCTTCGCCGCGCTCACGTGGAAGCGCGCGACTCGCCAGGGCGGGCTCGCCTCGATCATCAGCGGCGCCCTCGCGACGGTGTTCTTCGAGCTCGTCCTGCCGCGAATCGCGCCCTCGGTCATGGAAGGCGCGTCGAGCGGCAGCGCGACGCAGGTGTTCGGCGGCGACGCGTGGGGGATCCCGAGCATCTACCCGGCGGCGATCATCTCGATCGGGTCGTTGATCGTGGTGAGTCTGCTGACGCCGGCGCCCGGCCGGGCGGAGCTGGAGCCGTCTGTTCGGGAGCGACGCGACCAAGAAGTAGCGGACGGCCGGACGCCGGGCAGGCTGTCCGCGTCCGTGCTTGCACCGCCGTTCGCAAGGTGGACTACAATGACGGGGCCCGCTGTCGCGGGCAAGGGGGTCAGCGTGGAAGACCGGGAGAATCCCGCAGCCACCGAGGCCGCGGATCCTGTACTCGCCGAGTTGTTCGAGGTTACGCACCTGATCCCCGAGCTGCGGTCCAACACCCGCGAGGGCGTGATTTCGGAGGTCGTGAAGGCCGTCGCGCAACGAGGGCTCGTGAGTGACGCGCGTTGGCTCGAGACGGCGCTCACCGAGCGCGAGCGGATGGTGCCGACGGCGATGCCCAACGGGGTCGCCTTCCTCCACGCACGCCACCGCGCCTCCGAGAAGTTCCCCAAGCAGTTCCTCTTCCTGGCGCGCTCGAGCGCCGGGATCGCGTTCGGTTCGCCGGACGAGCGCCCTACACACCTGTTCTTCCTGCTGGCGTTGCGCAAGGACATGGCCCATCTCCGCTGGCTGGCGCGGCTGTCGTGGATCTGCCGCAACCGCACCACCGTCGCCAGCCTCCTGAAGGTCCAGGGGGCGGAGGAGATCGCTCGCGCATTGCGCCTGGCCGTCGAGGAGCTCCCCGGCAACCTCAAGCAGCGCTAGGGGAGAGGGGTCAGGTGTCAGGGACAGATGCTTCTCGCCTGCCCAGCGGGACTCCGATGCGGGAGGCCTCAATCGCGCAGCCGGTCGACTGTCGTGGCTGACCCCGGACCCCTGATCCCTGACCCCTGTTAGTTGAGGTAGCCGGCGAGGGCGCGCGACTGGGCGCCTCGCCTCAGCTTGGCCAGTGCCTGGTTCTCGATCTGCCGGACCCGCTCCCGGGAGATCCCGAGCGCATCTCCGATCTCGCGGAGCGTGCGCGGGTTGTCGTCGCCCAGACCGAAGCGGAGCGCGAGGATCTGCTGCTCCTTGTCCGAGAGCTTCGCGAGCGCCTCCCGCAGGGTGGCCTCGAAGGACTCCCTGAGGATCTCCTCGTCGGTGTCCGGGATGACGTATTGCTCGAGCAGGTCGCCGAACTCGGCTTCCCCCTCGTCGTCGACGGGCTCGTTGAGGGAGAGGATGTTCTGGTTGGATGAGAGGAGGAGCCTGACCTCGTCGGGCCGCATGTCCAGCTCTTCCGCGAGCTCCTGCTCGGACGGCGGACGCTCCAACGTCCGGCCGAGCGCCTGGCGCGAGCGCTCGAGACGGTAGAGGACGTTGGCCTGCTTCTGCGGCAGCCGAAACGTGGCGCCGTGCTCGGAGAGCGCGTGCAGGATCGCCTGCCGGATCCACCACACGGCGTAGGTGATGAACTTGACGTTCTTGTCGGGGTCGAACTTCTTCGCGGCCTGGATCAGTCCAATGTTGCCCTCGTTGATGAGGTCGAGCAGCGAGACCCGGGAGTGGCGGAACCGCTTGGCGTAGGCGACCACGAACCGAAGGTTGGCCTCGACCAGCCGGCGCAGCGCTTCGCCGTCGTTGTCGCGCTGGATGCTCCTGCCGAGCTCCCTCTCCTCCTCAGGCGTCAGCTGCTTGAAGCGCCCGATCTCGTAGAGGTAGCGGCGGAGCAGTCCGGATTCGGGATCACGCTGCTGCTCGTCGCGGCTCATTCACCCTCGTTCGGGACCAGCCCTCCTCGCGGGCGTATGGCAAGCGCGTGTTCGCGCGGCACGGCGTCGCGCCGCGCCGCGTCGCGCTCGACGAGTGCCAGCAGACGCTCCACCTCGGCCTGCAGGAGGTCGATCTGGTCCTTCATATTTAGGACAACTTCTACGCCCGCCAAGTTTACTCCGAGGTCCCGGGTGAGGGTCAGGACGAACTCCAGGCGCTTGCAGGTGTCGTCGTCGTACAGGCGGGTGTTGCCGACGCTCCGGGTCGGGAGGATCAGCCCCTCCCTCTCGTAGAGCCGGAGGGTCTGCGGGTGAATCTCGTAACGCTCCGCCACCCAGCTGATCATGTGGTACCGCTTGCCGGGCTCGCTCACTCGGCCTCCCCGAGGACGGCGACGCGACGCCTGCCGGCGCCCGTTTTCGGGAGCCGCACCTGCAGCACGCCGCCCCGCAACGCCGCGCGAGGCTCGCCCGTGACCTCGGCCGGGAGCGCGACGATGCGCTGGAATCGGCCCCGCGGCCGCTCGATCCGAAGGTACCGCGCGGCGGCCGCGTTGTCTTCGCGCAGCGTGCCGGCGAGCACCAGGGCGCCGCCCTCGAGACGCAGGTCGATGTCCCCGGCGAGGGCGCCCGGCAGCTCGGCCTCGACGATGACCTCATCGTCGGACTCCCAGACGTCGACCGGAGGGTCGAACGCGGCCGGAGTCCCCAGGGAGAGCGGGAACGCCGGAAGGAGTGCGCGTTCGGCGGCTTCACGGAGCCGCACGCCGAGCGCCATCAGCTCGCGAACGGCGCGCCAGTCCAGGTCTCCCATGCGATCCTCCGTTGCTCCCTTCCGCCGGTGCCACGCCGGTCCCGCGGCCGTTGCGACCCCCGGGGGATCCCTCGCCCCGCACGGCGGGGCTGGGGATGGCCGGGCCCGTCCCGCCGGGCCCGGGTCAGTTCGCCGGCTTGGACTCCACGTCGACGTACTCCGCGTCCACCACGTTCTCTTCGCCGGAAGGCGGCGGCGTCGGGCCGCCGGCCCCAGGTGGCGTGCCGGCCGACCCGCCGGCCGTGGCGGTGCGGTAGATCTCTTCCGCAAGCCGATGGGAGGTCTTGGTGAGCTTCTCGTGGGCCTCGTCCATCTTGTCCTTCGTGCCGGCCTCGAGGGCTTTCTTGGCATCCGCGATCGCCGCCTCGATGTCCTTCTTCTGCGCCTCGGGCAGCTTCTCCTGGTTGTCCTTGATCAGCTTCTCGGTGGAGTAGATCAGCGAGTCGAGCCGGTTGCGCGACTCGACCTCGTCGCGCCGGCGGCGGTCGTCGTCGGCATGCTGCTCGGCCTCGTGGACCATGTTCTGGATCTCGTCCTCCTTCAGGCCTGAGGACGCCGTGATCTGGATCTTCTGCTCCTTGCCCGTGCCCAGGTCCTTGGCGGACACGTGCAGAATCCCGTTGGCGTCGATGTCGAAGGTGACCTCGACCTGCGGGATGCCGCGCGGCGCCGGCGGGATCCCGACCAGGTGGAAGCGGCCGAGCGTCCGGTTGTCGTGCGCCATCGGCCGTTCGCCCTGGAGGACGTGGATCTCGACCTGCGTCTGGCTGTCGTCGGCCGTCGAGTACACCTTCGACTTGCGGGTCGGGATCGTCGTGTTGCGCGGGATCACGATGTCGGTGACCGACCCGAGCGTCTCGACGCCGAGGGAGAGCGGCGTGACGTCGAGGAGGAGGAGGTCGTGGACCTCGCCCGCGAGCACGCCGGCCTGGATGGCCGCGCCGACGGCGACGACCTCGTCCGGGTTGACGCCCTTGTGCGGCTCCTTGCCGAAGAGGTCTTGCACGAGCTTCTGCACCCGCGGGATGCGGGTGGAGCCGCCGACGAGCACGACCTCGTCGATGTCCTTTGGGTCGAGCGCCGCGTCCTTGAGCGCCTGCCGGCAGGGGTTGACCGTGCGCTGGATGATGTCCTCGACGAGCTGCTCGAACTTGGCCCTCGAGAGGCGCACGTTGAGGTGCTTCGGGCCCGCCGCGTCGGCCGTGATGAACGGGAGGTTGAGCTCGCTCTCCTGGGTCGTCGAAAGCTCGCACTTGGCCTTCTCGGCGGCTTCCTTCAGGCGCTGCAGGGCCATCCGGTCCTTGGAGAGGTCGATCCCCTGGTCGCGGCGGAACTCCTCGACGAGCCACTCGATGAGCCGTTGGTCGATGTCGTCGCCGCCGAGGTGGGTGTCGCCGTTCGTGGACTTGACCTCGACGACGCCTTCGCCGACCTCGAGGATCGAGATGTCGAACGTGCCGCCCCCGAAGTCGTACACCGCGATCGTCTCGTCCTTCTTCTTGTCGAGCCCGTAGGCGAGCGCCGCTGCAGTGGGTTCGTTGACCAGGCGCACCACCTCGAGACCCGCGATCTGGCCGGCGTCCTTGGTGGCCTGACGCTGGGCGTCGTTGAAGTACGCGGGGACCGTGATCACCGCCTTCTCGATCTTCTCGCCGATGTAGTCCTCCGCGGCGGCCTTCAGCTTCTGCAGCACCATCGCGGAGATCTCGGGCGGGGAGAAGACCTTCCCGTCGATGTCCACGCGCGCGATGTCGTTCTCGCCGCGGACGACGTGGAACGGGAACATCTTGATCTCCTGCGTGACCTCGTCGTAGCGGCGTCCCATGAAGCGCTTGATCGAGAACACCGTCTTGTCGGGGTTCGTGATCGCCTGCCGCTTGGCCACCTGTCCGACCGGCCTCTCGCCGTTCTTGCCGAACCCGACCACCGAAGGGGTGGTGCGGCTGCCCTCCTGGTTGGCAATTACGACAGGCTTGCCGCCTTCCATGACCGCGACGACGGAGTTCGTGGTTCCGAGATCGATTCCGATGATCCTTGACATTGATGGATTCCTCCTCAGGTCAACCGCACGGAGAAACTCTAAGACCTGAGTCGAATCTTGTCAAGGTCCCAGGAGGGTTGCACCAGGCCCCGGGTTCAGTTCCTCGGTTTCGAATCCTAAATGCTGCGATATCATAAGGTTAGAATCAGGCACTCCACTCGCGTTGTTGCCGGCGAGGAGCACGGACTGCTCGCGGAGGATGTACCGGTAGGTCCGGCCCCACGGATCGATCAGCGCTCCTGAGGGCATCAGCCCTTCGCGTCCCAGCTCCGCGAGCGTGTCGGGGTAGCTCCCGACGAGGAGGGCGCGGGACTCCAACCCGTGCCAGATCCCGGTCATCCGCGCCCGAGACGACGCGGCGCGCAGGTGAGGGAGCAGCTTGGGTCCTGGTCCTAGGAGGGGGTTGACCGGGTTGCGGGGCGCGAGAAATGCCGTGAGGACCAGCAGCGGTGCGAGGACGAGCGCGAGCCACGGGAAGTGCGGATGCCAGGCGACGGGCGGGGCGATCTCCGAGACGGCCCGTTGCGCGGCTCGAGCGACCTCGTCCCGGGTAGCCTGGCGGATGAGGGCCCGGCTGAGCAGGGTATAGAGCGCCTTGCAGGTGTCGAACTCCCCGTGCGGGCTCTTGCGGACGATGTCCTCGACCGAGGTGACGCCGTCCACCAGCGCGAGGATGTCCCGTTCCGTCGGTGAGATGCGGACGCGGCCTGAACCCGTCGCCTCGGGGAAGACCGGCTCGAGATCGATGTCGAACGCCTCGATGCCGACCTCCTCCGCGTCGAGGCTGACCTCCGCCTGGCGGGCGGCGGGGGTTGGCACGAACACGATGCCGCGGTGCGGGATGCCCTTCTCGATGATCGGCCACTCGTCGAGCATCCTCGCGCCCTCCATGAGGATGCTCTCGGACCCCATCGGCGTCACGAGCTCGGCGTCGTAGTCGACGCTGGTTTCCTGGGAGAAGTGGTAGTCGCCGTCCTGCCACCGGAACACCCTGTAGATGATCTGCAGGATCTGCTGCTCGAAGGCCCTGCGGAGCCCGTCCCGGGAGATCACCGAGCGGTTGATGAGGATGTGGCCGAGGCGCTCGAGGGTCTCCATCTGCGTCTTCAACGCCGAATCGAGCTGGACCTTGGTCACGGCGCCGGTCTTCAGGAGGAGCTGCCCGAGCCGGTCCTCCAGACGCTTGTTGAGCGAGTCGGCGCCGACGACCTTGCCGTCCAGGAAGGACACCGTCACGACGTCCTCGGGCGAGCGAAGGGTCAGGACGCCGGTCTTCCGCTGCAGCCCGATGAGCTGGAAGATGTCGGAGAGGGAGAAGTCGCGGAGCGTTCCTTCCAGCGCCATCCCTACCTCCCCTCGACCGGGATCAGCTGTGCCGCCGCCGCGGCGGCCACCCAAACCAGGGCAAACAGCGTTTCGAGCGGCCAGAGCGAGGTCGCCATCAACGCCGGCGCCACGAACCGGGGGAGCCAGACCAGCGCCGTCGCTGCCGAGGCCATGGCGACGGCGGCCAGGATGCCCCCGAGGAAAGGGCGTCCCGCGTTCGCAACGCCGACCCCGGGCAGCAGGAGGTCCGCAACGCGGCGCTCGAGGTGGAGCCACGCCTGCCGCCGCACGAGTTGCTGGCGCTTGGCCAGCTGGGCGTCGATACCCACCATGTCTTTCTTGAGGAAGATGTTGATGCACTGCGTGCAGTAGCTCTGGCTTTCGGTGGAGAGCTTGCAACGGTGGCAGTAGGCGCGGCCGCACTTCAGGCATGCGACGGCAAGCCCGCCCGTGTGGCGCCGGACGAGCAGGTGCGCGACGGCCACGATGAGGCAGAGCAACGCGCCGATCGCGAGCGGGTGCGCGAACGTCCGTCCCCGGGTGAGCGGGGGCGGGGCGAGGCCGCGGTTGAGGAGGACCAGCGGGTCCTTGGCGGCGAGCATCGCCCGGGCCTCCTCGACGGAGAACGAGGGCGCGATGATGTCGTGGTCCCGGGCCTGGCTGAGCGCGGCGAGCCGCCGTTCGCCGGCGAGCCGCGCCGCGGCCATCGCCTCGTCGCTCTCGTGGAAGTGGTAGTTCTGGGCATACGTGAGCGACAGGTCGTAGTTGGCGATGACCGGGTCGTACTTGTTTTCCTTGGCGGCCTGGAACGCCCGGAGCGCGGCGTTGTAGTCACCCTCGATGTAGTAGACCGTCCCGAGCGCGAGCGACAGCGCCGAGTTGTGCGGCGCGGTCCGCAACCCTTCGCGGTAGGCCACCACGGCCTGGTCGAGGAGGCCGAACTGACGGTAGCAGTCGCCCACGAGTCGGTGGTAATCGGGATCCTCGCCCAGGACGTCGGCGAGCGGATTCAGCTCGTCGAGGATCTGTGGCTCGTAGCGCCGGTCCTCCAGAACCTCGGTGGCCTGCAGGACGACGTTGCGGGGATGCGTGACCGTTCGAAACCCGATCTCCGACAGCGCCGGGCTCGCCGCCACGAGCAGGAACCCGGCCGCGCCGACCACCCGCTGGCCGACCGGGAGGTAGGCCCAGGCCAGCGTGAACATCCAGAGCAGCAGCCACACCGGGTCCCCGCCCGCGAAGAGCGGGAGCGCCAGGATCAGCACCCCGAGAAGGACGCTGTTGGCGCCGAGCCGCCACTGGGACCCGAGCTCGGTGAGGTCGTGCCAGAGCCTGGGCAGCACCCGTCGCACGGAGAGCAGCCCCCAGATCGTGAACGCCGCGATAGCGATGACCAGCCCAGCGAGCAGGCCGGTGAAGGCCATGAACCCGCCCATCCGGTGATCGGTCAAGAGGTCGAACAGACCGCGGCCGAGGGCGGGGAACCCCGATACGAGGTTGCCGCGCCGCAGCCTCAGTTCGGCCAGCGCGAACCACGGTTCGGCAGAGCCCGAGTCGAGCCGTGCGGCCTGCACGAGCATCGGCTCGGCCTGCGTCGGCCCGAGGGTCCTGGACTGCGCGACCAGCGCGAGCGCCAGGGGCGTGAGTCGCTTGACGTCCGACCTGGACGCCGCCTGCAGGATCTCGTCGGTCCGTTCCCGCAGCACGTCGGCGGCAGGGCGGTCGAGGCCCTGCGCCAGCTTGAACCAGGCCTGCTCGATGTCACCGCCGCGGCCACGCTCGGCTGCAGTCGCGGTCCCGCTCACCGTGGCGGTGAGCGCGAGGACCAGCGCGCTAGCCCGTCGCCGCCACGAAGAGCGAGCGCAGCTGATAGAGGACGTCGTCAAGGTAGCGAGCCTCCTCGTCCGAGAGCTGCCCTGCCGTCTTCTCCTGCACGACGGCGAGCATCTCGATGAAGAACCTGGCGGTCTCGGGATCGCGGCCGCGCCCGGGGATCTGGCCCGACAGCAGTGCCGCAGCCTGCTGCGCCAGGAAGTCCACGAGGTCGAGGAACCCGACCGAGGAAGGTGACGCCGATTGCGCTGCCGGCTTCTCCGGAGCGGCGTCGGACTTCTCGACGGGCGGTGCCGGCGGTGCCGGGGGCGGGGGCGGCGGTTGGGCGGCGGGCGGGTCGGACGGCTGCTTGAGCTCGCCCTCGACCGTGAACCAGCGGCGGTCGATCACCTTCACCTTTTCGTCCTTCTCCTCGGCCACGCGCTCCTCCGTGCTGCGCCTGGAGCCATCTTACGCACTTGGGCGCGGCGGAACAAGCGTGCGCCGCCGTTCCGGCCCCGGGGGAGCGGGTATACTCCGCCGCCATGAGCGACGATCATCCGTTCGATTCGCTGCGTGTTCTGTCCGCTCGCCTGCGTGCGCCGGACGGATGTCCGTGGGATCGCGAGCAGACACTGGAAAGCCTGAAGACGTACATCATCGAGGAGGCGTACGAGGCGGTGGACGCGATCTCGGCCGGCGACGCCGGGATGCTCGCGGCCGAGCTCGGCGACCTCCTGTTCCAGATCGTGTTCGCCGCGCAGATCGCCTCCGAACGCGGTCTGTTCGACATCGAAGACGTCTGTCGCGGCATCCACGCCAAGATGGTCCGCCGCCACCCGCACGTCTTCGGGGACGTCGAGGTCGCGACCTCCTCCGACGTCGTCCGCAACTGGGAGGCGATCAAGGCGGGGGAGCGGAAGACGCGGGGCGCCCTCGCCGGCGTGCCGCACCAGCTTCCGGCCCTCCTGAAGGCGCTGCGGATCACGGAGAAGGCGGCGGCGCTCGGCTTCGACTGGGAGCGCGTCAACGACGTCGTGGCCAAGCTCGAGGAAGAGGTCGGCGAGCTCAAGGCGGAGCTTCCCCGGGGCCCCGTCGGGATCCCGTCGGAGGGCGTGCGCGAGGAGATGGGGGACATCCTGTTCGTGGTCGCCAACCTCGCCCGCCAGCTCGGCGTGGATCCCGAAGCCGCCCTGCAGGGCGCCAACGCCAAGTTCTCCCGCCGGTTCGGCGCGATGGAGGAGCGCGTGCAGTCGCAGGGCTCGGACCTCCGCTCGCTCAGCGTCGACGAGCTCGACGCCCTCTGGGAAGCGGTCAAGTCTCAGGAACATCACGGCACAGAGTGATTTGACATTTCGCCGTGCGAGGCATATGGTTCGCCGGGTTCTGGCTCCGGCCGGAGCCGGGGAGAAATCTGATGATCCAACCTCGTCTCGTACCATCTATAACTGCCGCCGTCCTCGCAGCCGCCTCCGCATTCGCCGCGACCCCGGTCCTGCGCATCAACGACACCCAGCTGACCGACGTCGACCTCAAGCTGGCCCAGCACGCCGTCGCAAGCCAGATGAGGGGCGCGCCGGTACCCGAGCAGGTCGTCCTCAAGAACACCATCGACCAGCTCATCGGGCGCACCCTCCTCCTGCAGGCCGCGAGGGATGCCAAGGTCACGGTTGACCCGAAGGACGTGGCGGCGTCTATCGAGGCGCAGCGCAAGCAGGTGGGCGGGCCGGAAGCGTTCGCGAAGGCGATGGCCGATGCGGGCCTCAACGAGCAAGAGCTCACCCGAATGGAAACGGACCGGATGGTCATGCAGAAGTACGTGGAGACCGAGCTGATGAGCCACGCCGAGGTCACCGAAGCCGAGGCGAAGGCGTACTTCGACGGCCATCCCACGGAGTTCCAGCACCCCGAGCAGGTGAAGCTCCGGATGATCCTCGCGAAGGTCGCGGCCGGGGCCGACGAGAAGGCGGACGCCGCCGCGAAGGGGCGCGCCGAGGAGGCGCGCAAGCGGGTCGCCGGCGGCGAGGATTTCGCCAAGGTGGCCGCGGAGGTGTCCGACGATGGGAGCAAGGCACGCGGCGGCGAGGTCGGCTGGGTGCGCAAGGGGTTGCTCCTGCCCGAGCTCGAGCCGGCGGTGTGGGGTCTGAAGGTCGGCGAGGTCACGCCGGCCCTGAAGAGCAAGTTCGGCTACCACGTGTTCAAGGTCGAGGATCACAGGCCGGCCGGCGGGCTCACCTTCGAGGAGGTGAAGCCGACGCTGATCCCGTACCTCAAGAACAAGAAGGTCGACGACAGCATCCAGCTCGTCGTGGCCGAGCGCAAGGCGAAGGCGAAGATCGAAGCGCTCGACCCCGCCGTGAAGGCCGCGCTCGAGGCGCCAACGGCCCCTGCCGCGCCACCCGCGGCTGCGCCCGCGGCCCCGGCGGCGAAACCGAGCGCCGTGCCCGCCAAGCCGACGGCGAATGTCCCCAAGAAGCCCTGAGCGCGAACGACGTCTCGTGGTGGCGGCCGTCGTCCGTAGGGGCGACGGCCGCTTCCTTCTCGCCCGTCGCCTGCCTGGCGCTCACCTCGGCGGGCTCTGGGAGTTTCCTGGCGGCCGAGTCGAGGACGGAGAGGCGCCGGCGGCGGCCCTGGAACGCGAGCTGGACGAAGAGCTGGGCGTGCGCGTGACCGTGGGGGCGCCGCTCACGTTCGCGTTCCACCGCGACGACTCGAGGGACATCGTGCTCCTCTTCTACGAAACGCAGGTCATCGCAGGCGAACCGCACGGCCTGCAGGGCCAGGAGGTGGCGTGGTTCGAGCCGGCGGAGCTTGCGGCCCTGGCGATGCCTCCCGCCGACGCGGCGCTGATCGCCACCCTCGTGCCGCCGCCGCCGCCTCCCGGATCGGGAATCCGGTGAACCACGACTCTCGTTCGTCGCTGCTGAGCCCTGAGCCCTGAGCCCTGAGCCCTGAGCCCTGAGCCCTGAACTTTGTCCCCGCCGCCTCACGTGAACCGCGGGCGGCCGTCGATGAGGAGCGGCTCGCCGTCGAGCGTGAGCGTCGGCCTCAGGACGATACCGTCGACGTGGAACGCGACGTCCACGCTGCCCCCCATCGAGACGTTGTTGCCGAACGCGACGTGCACCGTGCCGAGGATCTTCTCGTCCTCGAGGATCCGGCCCGTGAGGACGGCGCGGTCGTTGGTGCCGACGCCGAGCTCGGCCACGTTGCGGGCTGCCGGACCGGCCTTCTCGAGCATGGATGCGAACGTCGCCGCCTCCTCGCCGCCGGTGACGGCGACGGCAAGTCCGCCCTCGACGACGATGCGGACCGGCTCGCCGACCGTGCCGATACCCGCGAGGGCGCCGTCGACGACCAGGACCCCCTCCGAACCGTGCTCGTCAGGCCGGAGGTAGGCCTCGCCGGACGGGAGGTTCCCCCATTGGCCGCGGCCGAGGATCAGGCCGGTGGAGGCAATGGCCGCGATCCCGCCGATCGGCAGCGACAGGTCCGTGCCGAGGGCGGTGGTGATACGGGCGGCGCGCGCGCTCGTGAGCCTCTCGGCGACCCGCCGGGTCCGCTCGGCTATGGCTCGGTAGTCCGCGCTCATCGTCCGGACGAGGCATTCCTCGGTGATCCCCGGCATCGTCGCCACCCGAGCGCCGGTCGCGGTCGCCGCGCGCCGGGCCGCGGTATGGGTGATGGACTTCGAGGTCACCGCGATCACGACATCGACGGTGGCCATCGCCGCCGCTACCGGGGGCGGAGGCTCCTGTCCGTTGAGCTCCCGTTCCGAGTACTCCAGGAACAGCACCTCGCGCGCCAGCGGCCGAGCGGCGGCAACCAGGACCTGCGCGATCGCGGACATCGGCGGGTCCGCGACGACGAGCAGCGTCTCGTGAGGCCGAAGCCCCAGGCAGTCGCGCACCGCGACCAGCGCCGCACGGCCGAGGTCGCTCACGCCGGGCCCTCGTGACTGGTCATACCCGGGTGACGCACCACACCGGAACGGAGGCGCGCCTCGCCAGGAACTGACTCGTGGAGCCCAGGACCAGCTCGACGATCCGGCCGTGACCATGGGCCCCGAGGAATACGAGGTCGTGGTGCGCGGGTCCGAGCAACGCGAGGAGCTCCTGCTCCACGGCCTCCCCGTTCTGGAAGCGGTACTCGGCGCGCACCTCGTACGGGGCCAGGTAGCGAACCGCCTCGTCGAGGCGGGCGCGTGCCCGCTCCTCCTGGGTGTCGACGCAGACAACGGTGAGCGGGAGGGTGAGCGCTCGAGCCAGCTCGGCCGCCTGCTGGAGCGCGCGCACCGCCTTGGGGCTGCCGTCGTAGGCGACGAGCGGCCTCGTGGGCATCGCCCCCGCCGGCGGGACCACGAGCACCGGTACCCCCGACCGCCGCAGGAGCATCTCGACCGTCGCGCCCAGGAGGTCCTCACGGAAGCGGGCGTTGACACCCCGTTGACCCACGACCAGGAGGTCGGCCAGCTTGCTCGCCGCCAGCACGCCGTGGACCACGCTGGCACGCTCCAGGTGGAACCTGCCCTCGACGCCGGCGTTCGCGCAGCGCTCTGTGAATTCGCCCTGGATGACGCCGGCGACGTCGTCGAGGGTGGCGCGCATCTGCGATTGCAGATTGAGAAACGGCTCGAACCCCATCGCCCCGGAAATGTCGGTGATGAACGCTCCCTCGAGGAAGGTGGCGTCGATCACGTGGATCCCGTGCACGACCCCCCGCACCTGGCGGGCCAGCTCGATCGCGAGCCGCTCCGCCACGGCAGCGTTTGCCGAGCCGTCGAGACCGACGGCGATGTGTTTGACCATGTCGTGTCTCCTGCGCACCACGGTACCGCCGGACCGATCCCGCCGCAAGGCCCGAGGGAATGCGGCGGCAACGACGCGGATTGGGCTTAAAATGGGGACCCTGGAGCAACGGACGTTGCAGTCGCGGCGAACGGTCTCCCGGGTCGGGGGGAGGGAGGGCATGGCGACGGTCGCGAGGAACGACGCTGGTTTGCTGCCGCTCGCGGAGGTCCTCGACGCGTATCGCGTGATGGTCACCTCCCGGAAGGTGGACGACAAGGAGATCCAGCTCAAGCAGCAGAACCTCTCGTTCTTCCAGATCAACGGCGCCGGTCACGAGGCGGTCCTCACCGCGGCGGCCCGCCACCTTTCGGCCGAGAAGGACTGGTTCTTCACCTACTACCGGGACCGCGCGCTCGTGCTGGCGCTCGGGATGACCCCGTACGAGATGTTCCTCGGGGCGATCGGCGCCGAGGCCGGCCCGGATTCGCACGGCCGCCAGATGCCGAACCACTGGGGGGCGCCGCGTCTCCACCTGGCCACGCAGTCGTCGCCCACCGGCACCCAGTGCCTTCAGGGCGTCGGATTCGCCGAGGCCGGGCGCTACCTCCTCGCGACGGGCAAGGCGGCCGCCCGACAGGAAGCCGCGCCCGACGAGGTGGTCTGGGTGTCGGTCGGCGACGGCACGACCTCCGAGGGGGAGTTCTGGGAGTCGCTCAACACGGCGTGCAACGGGCGGCTCCCGGTGCTCTACGTGGTCGAGGACAACGGGTACGCGATCTCGGTGCCCGTTGACGTGCAGACCCCCGGCGGTTCGATCTCGAAGCTGCTGACGGGCTTCCCCGGTCTCGCGATCTACGAGGTCGACGGCTGCGATTTCGTCGAGTCGGACCGGGTCGCGGCGGTCGCGGTCGCCCGGGTGCGGGCGGGCGAAGGCCCGGCGCTCATCCATGCCCACGTGGTGAGGCCGTACTCGCACTCGCTCTCCGACGACGAGCGCCTCTACAGGCCGGCCTCGGAGCGGGAGCGCGACGCCGCGAAGGACCCGATCGTTCGCACGGCTCGCCTGCTTCGGGAGGGCTACGGGATCGGCCAGGAGACGCTCGACCGCATCGACGCCGAGGTGCAGGCCGAGGTCAACGAGGCGGCCGAGCGCGCCCTCCCGTCCCCGCAGCCGGCGCCGGCCGAGTGGGCGGCGGCGATCTACTCCCCCGAGGTCGACCCAACCTCGGATCGCTTCGCGACCGAGCCGGCGATCGGGGACGCGTCGCCGAAGACGATGGTGGACCTCCTCAACGCCTGCCTGCGCGACGAGCTGGCTCGCGACGAGCGGATCGTCGTCTTCGGAGAGGACGTCGCCGACGCGTCGCACGAGGAGGCGCTCGCCGAGGTCAAGGGCAAGGGCGGCGTCTTCAAGGTCACCCACGGCCTGCAGCGCCTGTACGGCTCGGAAAGGGTGTTCAACTCGCCTCTCGCCGAGGCCAACATCGTCGGCCGCGCCGTCGGGATGGCCATGCGAGGGCTCAAACCGGTCGTCGAGATCCAGTTCCTCGACTACATCTGGCCCGCCTACATGCAGATCCGGGACGAGCTGGCGACCGTCCGGTGGCGGTCGGGAGGCCAATGGTCGGCCCCGGTCGTCGTGCGCGTGCCGTCCGGCGGCTACCTCAAGGGGGGCGGCCCGTACCACTCCCAGTCCGGCGAGGTGCTGTTCACGCACGTCCCGGGTCTTCGCGTGGTGATGCCGTCCAACGCCCTCGACGCCAACGGCCTGCTGCGCACCGCGATCCGTTGCGACGACCCGGTGATCTTCCTCGAGCACAAGCACCTGTACCGCCAGACGCACAACAAGGCGGCGTACCCCGGCCCCGACTACACGGTGCCGTTCGGCAAGGCCGCGATCGCCCGGGAGGGCCGCGACCTCACCGTGATCACCTACGGCGCCACGGTGGCCCGCTCGCTGCAGGCGGCCAAGCGCCTGGCGGACACCGGCGGCGGCGAGGTGGAGGTGCTCGACCTGCGGAGCCTGTCGCCGTACGACTGGGACGCGATCGCCGCGTCGGTCCGGAAGACGAGCCGGGCCCTGGTCGTGTACGAGGACTGCATCTCCTTCGGCTACGGGGCGGAGATCGCGGCCCGCATCGCCGACGAGCTGTTCGAGGACCTCGACGCCCCGGTGCGCCGGGTCGCGGCCAAGGACAGCTTCGTGGCGTATGCGCCGGTGTTGGAGGACGTGATACTGCCGCAGATGGACACCATCCTGGCCGCAATGAAGGCGTTGCTGGCGTATTGACTCCTTGCGCCGGCGATCTCCGACCATCCGCGTTGTTGCGGGGGCACGGGCTCGCGGTAACAGAGGCGACGGGAGCCGCCCACCCCGCTCCCGCGGACAGTGGCGGAGGCGACGGAACCCGCGTCTCGCCCCCCGCCCATTCCCCCGCGAGGTGCGTTCGCCCGCTCACATCCTCACATAGCCTCCGGCTATGCTCCGGTGTGGCGGGCTCACGCGCCTAGCGGCTGGCCGAACCTCGCCGGCGCGGCTACGCGCCGTGCTGCGACGCCCTGCTTCTGATCGCTTGTCGTGGTCTTTCTCTGACCCCGGACCCCGGACCCCGCCTCTTGCGTTCCTGTAGACTCCGCTCGTCGCGCGCGGAGGTCGAGTGGGCACGTTTCGCATTGCACGCCGGTTCGAGATCGAGTCGGGGCACCGCCTGTCGAAACACCCCGAGAAGTGCCGTTTTCCCCACGGCCACACCAGGACGATCGAGGTCGTACTCCGGTCGGAGGCGCTCGACGCCAACGACATGGTGTGCGACTACAAGGCGCTCAAGACCGTCGTCGAGCGCGAACTCGAGCGCTTCGACCACGCGATGCTCCTGGCCGCGACCGATCCGCAGCGAGCGGCATTCGCGCCGTTCGCCGAGCGTGTCGTCCTCCTCGAAGACGGCGATCCCACCACCGAGATCCTGGCCCGGCACCTCTTCAGGGCGATCAGGGCCGCGTTCCGTCCGGGCATGCAGGTGGAAGCGCCGAACGGCGCCGCGTATCGCGTTCCCGACTCGGTTCGCCTGGAACTGGTCCGCGTCTGGGAAACCTCGGCCACGTGGGGCGAGTACGGCGAAGAAGAGGGCACAGGGCACAGGGCACAGGGCACCGAGTGATGAGGGACGGCCCGGCGCCGTGGGTGGCGTTGCCGGCCGAGATCCAAGCCGACGAGCTCGCCGCGTGGTGTCCGCGGATCCCGGGGCCGGTGGCGGTGAGCGGCGGCACCGGCTTCGTGGGCACGCACCTCGTCGAGGCGCTGCTCGCGGCCGGCGTACGGCCGCGCCTGCTGGTTCGCGATCCCGCCAGGCTCCCCGAGGCTGCGCGCGCCGCGGCGGATGTGGTTCGCGGCGACCTCGACGACGCGGAGGCGCTCGGCACGCTTGTGGCGGGTTGCGGCAGTGTGATCCACCTGGCCGGACTGGTCCGTGCGGCGAGCGAGGCTGCCTTTCAAGGTGTCAACCGCGCCGGCACCGAGAACCTCGTCCGCGTGATGCGAGATCGCGCGCCGTCGGCCCGCCTCGTCCACGTCTCGTCGCTGGCCGCTGCAGGTCCGAGCGCGGACCCTGGCGGACGTGACCCCGAAGACGAACCGCGCCCGGTCTCGGCCTACGGCCGCTCGAAGCTCGCCGGTGAGCTCGCGGTGCGGCGCCATACGGGGCCGTGGGCGATCCTGCGACCGCCCGCCGTTTACGGGCCGCGAGACATCGACGTGCTGCAGTTCTTCCGCCTGGCGGCGCGAGGCTTCGTGCCGATACCGGCGGGGGAGCGGTGGGTCACGGTGGCGTACGTGAGCGACGTGGTGCGCGGGGTGTTGGCGGCGGCCGCCGGCGCCGCGGTCGGGCGGGTCCTGCACCTCGGCGAACCCGAGCCGCGGAGGTTGGATGCCCTCATCGGTGCGCTGGCCGAATCCGGCGGCGTCCGCGCCAGGGTGATCCGCGTCCCTGCCGGGCTCGTCCGCATGCTCGGGGTCGGCGGAGACGCGCTGCAGCGCCTCGGACTGCGTCGCATCGCGATGACGTCCGACAAAGCGCGCGAGCTGCTGGCGCGACACTGGTCCGCCCGGACCCGGTCGTCGCTGGTCGCGCTCGGACTCTCCGGCGTCGTCCCGCTGGCGGCCGGCGCGGCCGCGACGTGGGCCTGGTACCGGCGCGCCGGCTGGGTCCGGGCCGCGTGATAACATTCTCCGGATGTTGCTGCCGTTAGTCGCGAACACTCAGGAGGAGGCGTGGACATATTCGAGAAGTGTCACAAGTTCCGCGATGCGGACACGGTGAAGAATGCCGGTCTCTACCCCTACTTCCGGACCATCGCGTCGGCACAGGACCCCGTGGTCGTCATCGAGGGCAAGCCGGTCGTCATGCTGGGCTCCAACAACTACCTCGGGCTCACCAATCACCCCGAGGTCAAGCGTGCCGCCAAGGATGCGATCGACACCTACGGCACGGGGTGCGCCGGGTCCCGCTTCCTGAACGGCACGCTCGACATCCACGTCAAGCTCGAGGAGAAGCTGGCCGAGTTCATGAAGAGGCCGGCGGCGCTCACGTTCTCAACGGGGTTCCAGGTCAACCTGGGCGTGATCTCGTGCCTCGTCGAGCGCGGCGACGTGGTCTTCCTCGACAAGCTGGATCACGCCTGCATCATCGACGGAGCGCGGCTAGGGTTCGGGTCGGTGGTGAAGTTCAGCCACAACGACATGGACGACCTCTGCCGTCGCCTCGCGGTGCACGACGCATCGAAACCCACGCTGGTCGTCGTCGACGGCGTGTTCTCGATGGAGGGCGACATCGTCGACCTGCCCGGCCTCCTGCGGGCGACGAAGCCCCACGGCTGCCGGATCATGGTCGATGACGCGCACGCCATCGGCGTCCTCGGGGCGCACGGGCGGGGGACTGCGGAGCACTTCGGGCTCGAGGACCAGGTCGATCTGGTGATGGGCACGTTCTCCAAGTCGCTCGCATCGGTGGGCGGCTTCATCGTCGGCGAGGAGCGGGTGATCAACTGGATCAAGCACCACGCGCGGTCGCTGATCTTCTCGGCCGCCCCGCCGCCCGCCTCGGTGGCGTCCGTGCTCAAGGCCTTGGAGATCATCGAGCGGGAGCCCGAACGCCGCGAGCGGTTGTGGGAGAACACCCGGTTCATGAAGGAGGGGCTGACCTCCCTGGGGTTCGACACCGGGACGTCGGCGTCCCCCGTGATTCCGGTGCTCGCGGGCGAGGACGGCGTGGCGTTCCTGATGAGCCGGCGCCTGCAGGACGAGGGGGTGTTCGTCAACCCGATCGTGTCGCCGGCCGTGCCGCCCGGCCGCGCGATGATCCGCACCTCGTACATGGCAACCCACACGCGGGAGCACCTCGAGCGCGCCCTCGCCGCGTTCGCGACCGTCGGGCGCGAAGTCGGGATCATCCAGTGAGCGCGCAGGCGCTCCGCGTGACGGTCGCCGCCTCGCCGGCCGACCTCCGGCGCTTCGTCGACCTGCCGTGGCGGCTGTACGCCGGCGACCCGTGCTGGGTGCCGCCGCTCAAGAAGCAGGTCCGCGGCTACGTCGACACCAAGCACCCCTTCTACGCCGACGGCGCCGCGGAGCGCGAGCTGTTCCTCGCGACACGGGGCACGAGGGTCGTCGGCCGCATCGCCGCGATCACGAACCGCGCCCACAACGCGTACCAGCACGACCACGCCGGGTTCTTCGGGTTTTTCGAGTGCGAGGACGACCCCGAGGCCGCCTCGGCCCTTGTCGCCGCGGCCGCCGCGTGGGTGAAGGCCCGCGGCTGCGACGCGCTGGTCGGGCCCACGAACCCCTCGACCAACTACGAGGCCGGCCTGCTCGTCCACGGCTTCGACACGCCGCCCTCGGTGATGATGACGTACAACCCGCCGCGTTACGCCGAGCTGCTCGAGGCAACCGGCCTCGCCAAGGCGAAGGACCTCTTCGCCTACGCCTCGCCGGTCCACCCGAAGTCGCTGGAGCGGCTCAAGAAGTTCGCCGACCGCACGCGCAAGCGGGAGCCCGAGCTGTTCACCCGCTCGCCGAACCTGAAGGACTTCGCCAACGAGGTCCAGATCATCCGCGACGTCTACAACAGGGCGTGGGAGTCCAACTGGGGGTTCATCCCGGCGAGCGAGGTCGAGTTCACCTGGCTCGCCAAGGACCTCAAGCCGCTCGTCGACCCGCCCCTGCTGCGCATCGCGTTCATGGGGAAGGAGCCCGCCGGGTTCCTGCTCGCCATCCCCGACGTCAACCCCGCGCTCGCCGTGCTCAACGGCAGCATGGCGAACCCGATCCGCTTGCTGCGGGCGATGATGATCGGCCGCCGGCGCGAGGGCCTCCGCCTGATCACGATGGGCGTCAAGGAGGAGTACCGGCTGCGCGGGATCGAGGGCGTGATGTTCCACGAGGGCCTCGCGGCGGCGCTCGAGCGCGGGTACAAGTGGTGCGAGTACTCGTGGATCCTCGAGGACAACGAGCTGGCGAAGAGGACGGTGCGGCTGATGGATGCGGAGCTGACGAAGACCTACCGCATCTACTCCAAGCCCCTCTGAGTGCGCCGCCGATAGCGGACCATCTGCGTTGTGGCGGGAACGTCGCCCTCCCTTGGCCGGCGCGATGGAAACCACCCGCCCAACCCCCACTGGCGGTCGCGGAAGCATGGGAGCCCGCGTCTCGCCCCCCACCCGTCCGCCCGCGAGGTGCCCTTCGGCGGCTCGGCTCCTCACATACCCTCCGGGTATGCTCCGGGCCGGCCGCCTCGTCCGCCTAGCATCTGGCCCACTCTCGGCGGCGCGGCTACACGCCGTGCTGCGAGGACCTGCCGCGAGTGGCGCGGGCCACACGCCGTACTGTGAGGCCCTGCCTCGGCCGGAGCAGGCTACCAGCGGTTCGTTCCTGTCTTCTTCTCTGGTGCGCAGCCCCCGCCCTCACCGGAAGATGGGAGTACACTTGAAACACAAGGTCAACTGGATTCAGGGCCGCTGAGAGCGGCGAACCGATATGGAGTGCCAAATGCCAGCCAGAGGTGGCGCCAGCGTTCGAGACGGAAGCACGAATTCGGTGAAGCGGGCGCCGCACATCTCGGGTCTCAATACTCGGGGTTGTTCGTGAGCATCAGACTCCTCTGCTGCCTGGCGGGTGTTCTGGTGGGCACTCAAGCGCTCGGGCAGCCTATTGCTGGGCCAGTGCACCTAGTTGATATGTGGGAGAGGGCCGAGAGCAAGGTCACGGCGCTGATCATCGACCCGGATGACGACCGCATACTCTATGCGGCGTTTGGGAGGTCAGGGATCTTCCGGAGTTCCGATTCAGGGAGGACTTGGACACGGAGCTCCAACGGCCTCGAAAACGACGAGCGACGCATAGGGCGCGACGGGGTTGACGTGAATCAGTTGGTCGCCGTGGGCAGCCGGCCACCGCACCTCCTGGCCGCCACCTCAAGCGGCCTGTTCGCAAGTGTCGATCGCGGCGAACGGTGGGCCAGGCTCCCGGTTCCCTTGCCTCCGCACGCGGGCGTCAACTGCGTTGCTCCTGACCCCGGCCGTGGGGGATTGATCTTTGTTGGTACGGCGTATGGCATTGTTCGTAGCACCGATGATGGTGCCACATGGGTCGTGCTCGATGTGAACTCGGACGCTCGCGAGTACGGTGGCCACCCGTTCGTGAGTGCCTTGGTGATGGATCCTCGAAACCCCGAACACGTGTTTGCGTTCGCGGCGGGACGGGTGATCCGGAGTCTCGACGGCGGCTCAAGCTGGCTACCAACGGCGCGATTCGAGGTCGACGCTACCGCCTGCCAGTCGTTGTTGTTCGACCCGAAGACATCTGCACTCTATGCAGGAACAGACCAAGGCGTATTCAAGTCCGTGGATGACGGAAACGGCTGGGGATGGATCCGAACCGGCCCCAGGCAGGTCCATTCGATAGCTGTCCTGGGCCCTGCAGGCTACGTGCTCGTGGGTGCCAACTCCTTGACGTTCCGCAGCCGCGACGACGGCCTAAGCTGGGAGTGGTTCGGTCCGCCTCTGACGAAACAATGGGCCATAGTGTCGCTCGCCCCTAGTCGAACGGACCCTCTTCACGACTTTGCAGGGAGCTCGCGGGGCGTCATCGAGACTCGGGATGGCGGAGAGACCTGGTCTTCGACTGCCGACAACTCGGCTCAGGTCCTTTCCATTGCGGTTGAGCGCCGGCAACCAGGCGGCATCTGGCTCGGGACGGACCGTGGTGGCGTCCTCCACAGCCTGGACCAGGGCAGGACGTGGACCTCAACCGGGTTGCGGTCGGAGACCACGACGACCCTCCTCGTCCTCAAGAACGCCCAGAACCAGGTACTTGCGGGAACGAATTGGAACGGCATCTTTCGTTCAGTCGACGGTGGGAAGACCTGGGAACCCTCAAGCTCGGGTCTGACGTCCCGGGTCTCGTGCCCCATGAACTCCTGTCCAATTGACATAACGGCGATGGCAGCCAACGAGTCTGTGAGACCCGTGATCTTCTCGTACGTCTATGGTGGGGGCCTCTTCCGGTCGGACGATCAGGGCCAGACGTGGACCTCGACCGGATACAACGTTTCACAGTGGCTAAAGGCGACTGGACTCGCCGTTGACCCGAAGAACGGCAGACACCTACTGATCGGGACAGAGGACGGCGGTTTGTTGCGAAGCGTTGATGCAGGCAAGACGGCAACACCTGTCTTCCTCTCGCAGGGGGTTGTGCAGCGAGGCCCCGTGGAGGTTGGACACGGGGGCGACGCATTCTACGCTGCTGTGGAAGGCCGATTGTTCCGCAGCCGCGACGGTGCCAGGTGGCAGCTAGTGTCGAGCGACCTGACGACACCGGGAGTAGATAGCGCAGCCGAGTACTCGCCGGCGGGTCCGCCGTCACAAAGGCTCGAAGGATGTAAGAAAGCCACCCTCGCGGTCGACAACCGCGGCGAGGCGGTCTACCTGAGCTGCGATGCGGTCCTCTGGTACCGGCCGCGGCCATCTTCCTCGTTCCTCCAGGCCGAGCCATTCCCGCCAGCGCCGCCGTTGGGGGCCGACTCGAGGTTTTCGGATGAAGAAACCTCGATCACCGCTCTGGTCGCGGACGGAGGTTGTATCATCGCGGCCAATGGCTACGGCCTCTTCCGCTCGGCTGACCGTGGCCGGACGTGGCAGGTGATCTTGCCGTTCTGCCTTGCGAAGGTCACCCAGTAGCGACAGCCAGGGTCGTGACGCATCTCGCTCGCAGACTCCGTGGGTGGGCCCGACCGCAGACGTGCGCCAAGAGGAGGGCCCATTTGATCGGCCAGCGAACCGTTCCTTGGACCACTGACCACGGACCCCCGAGCGCAGTCTTTCCGGCGGCGCGATGGCGCGCGATTCACAAACGGCAGCTAGCGGGCGAGCTTCTCCTTCAGTCGGCGGAGGCGTTTGAGATCGGGCAGGTCCTTCTCGCGACGGCCCGCGGCCTCCTTCATGGCGATGAGGTCGTCGAGGCTCGCAAACGAGGTGGGGACGCCTTGGAAGGTACCCGATACCCGGCCGCTCGCAACGCCCTCCCACGTCGCACCAGGGACTCGCGAGTGGATCTCGACGCGCAGGAGGCCGCCGAACGACAGGATGTCGCCGGCAATGAACTCGGCCTCGGTGAACTCGACCTCGAAGTCCCCCCAGTGCCCGACAGCCCGACGGACCCGGCGTGCGTTCTCGATCGTCGGCTCGATCAGGACGTCGATGTCACGGGTCGTGCGGTAGGGGATGTGGAAGATCACCGCCATCCCGCCGATGACGACGTACGCCGCGCCTTCGCTGTTGAGCGCAACCAGGAAATCGGCAAAGTCCTTGGTCATGCGACAACCCCCGCTCCAACCAAAGCGCGTACACGGCGTCGGCAAGCGCCAGCCCAGCGGCCATTCGTTGTTCGCCTGTGGCTTGAGCGGCGTCGTCCACCTGCTGTTCGATCACCGCGTCCTCGGCCCCGCCGATACGGAGCTTCTGCTGACGCATCACGGTCCTGGTTCCGTCCCGCATCTCGTTGACATTATACCTCTTTACGGCCCGATCGACAAGCGTTGCACGCGGTTGGGTGGCACGACCGGCATTCGACACCCCGGACCCCGGACCACGTTTTACGGTGCCCTGTGCCCGGTGCCCTGCCTCTACACCTGCTCGAACGTGGCGGTGAAGTGGGGGAGGACGGCGGGGCGATCCACGAAGCGAAGGCCGCGGATCGCCTTGCGGCGGTGGTAGAGCTCGACGATCCCTTCGACCACGTAGTCCATGTGGCTCTGGGTGTACGTGCGACGCGGGATGGCGAGGCGGACGAGGTCGAGCGCCGGCCACTTCCACGCGCCGGTGGCCGGGTCCTGCGTGCCGAACATGACGTTGCCGATCTCGCAGGCGCGCACGCCGACTTCCTCGTAGAGCGCGACGGACAGCGACCAGCCGGGCAGGCGCTCGTCGGGGATGTGGTCGCAGAACCTGCGGCCGTTGAGGTAGACCGCGTGGCCGCCGATCGGCTTGAGGAGCGGCACGCCCGCGGCGGCGAGGTGGTCGCCGACGTAGGCGGTCGAGGCGATCCGGTACCTGAGGTACTCCTCGTCGAGGATCTCGTCGATCCCGATTGCAAGGGCCTCGAGGTCGCGGCCGGCCAACCCGCCGTAGGTGATGAACCCTTCGGTGAGGATGAGCAGCGTTCGGATCTTGTCGGCCCACCCGTCGGAGTTGATCGAGATCACCCCGCCGATGTTGCCGAACGCGTCCTTCTTCATCGACATCATCGCCCCGTCGGAGAGCGCGAACATCTCGCGGGCGATCTCGCGCGGCGTTCTGTCCGCGAAGCCGGGCTCGCGGAGCTTGATGAAGTAGGCGTTCTCGGCGAA
This sequence comes from uncultured Acidobacteriota bacterium, assembly GCA_963727275.1. Classification (GTDB taxonomy): domain Bacteria; phylum Acidobacteriota; class Thermoanaerobaculia; order Thermoanaerobaculales; family Thermoanaerobaculaceae; genus RBG-13-68-16. Next base: position 356,950 of record CAVSFK010000011.1, on the reverse strand, counting down.
GCGCGCGGCGTCGAGCAGGAGGGGGACGCCGAAGCGGTCGCACAGCGCGCGCGCCCCCCTGAGGTTGGCCATGGACACGGGCTGCCCGCCGCCGGAGTTGTTGGTGACCGTGATCAGCACGAACGGCACCCGCCCGCGGCCGGCCTCCTCGAGGCAGCGCTCGAGGGCGCCGAGGTCGATGTTCCCCTTGAACGGGTGTTCGATGTCCGGGTCGAGCCCCTCGGGGATCACGAGGTCGCGCGCCTCGGCGCTCGCATCCTCGATGTTGGCGCGCGTGGTGTCGAAATGGGTGTTGCCGGGGACCACGTCGCCGCTCTTGAGCAGGGCCCGGCACAGCAGCCGCTCGCTCGCGCGCCCCTGGTGCGTGGGGATCACGTGCGTGTGCCCGAAGATCCCCCGCACGGCGGCCTCGAACCTGAAGAAGCTCTTGGCGCCCGCGTACGACTCGTCCCCCTCCATGATGCCCGCCCACTGGTGCGTGCTCATCGCTCCCGTGCCGGAGTCGGTGAGGAGGTCGATGAGGACGTGCTCCGCCTTGAGCCGGAACGGGTTGAAGCCGGCCGCGCGGATCAGGGCGGCGCGCTCCTCGCGGGACGTCATGCGGATCGGCTCGACGACCTTGATGCGGAACGGCTCGATGATCGTTCTCACGGTTGCCTCCGCTACGTGCTCGCGTCGAACGGAGCGGCCGGGTTCGGCCGCGGCTGCGCGTGGCGCGGTGCCCGACCCGCTAGGAGCCGCTGTGCGTCACGAGGCGCTCGGCGGTCTGAGCCGGCTTGCCGCCGTTGCGGGCGAGTGCCTGCAGCTTGGCGGCCTCGTCGAAGTACTTGAGCGCTGCCTGCGTCTGCTCGTCGGTTTCGAGAAACACCCGGTACCCCTCGGTGAGGGACACGCCGGCGTTCAGCACCTCGGAGCGCAGCGCGATCTCGATCTCGCGGCGGTCGGTGGAGTCGGCGAGCGCGGCGTCGATGTCGGCCGCGGGAAGCCACTTCTGGTCGACGACCTGGGCGCGGAACGCCTTGAGCGTGTCGTCGGTCACCGCAAACGCACGGGCGGCAGCCGCCTTGTCGGGCTTGTCAGCGAGGTAGCCGACCGCGAAGTGGAAGAACGCCGAGTTGCCGAGCAGCCGCGCCAGCCGCTCCGAGTACTCGCCGAGGTGCGCTTCGTGGTCGGGCGTGATGCCGCCGCCTCCGAACACCTTGCGGCCGGAATCGGTGAAGAAGACCGGGCCCTTGGGCGCCGGGGGAGCTTCCTTGCCGTTGGTGCCCTCGTCGGGGTGGACGTAGTTGAAGAAGGAGTCGAAGTCCCTCTGGATGCAACGGCCGGACGGCGTGTAGTACTTGGCGGTGGTGAGCGCCAGGCCGGCGTCGTGTACCGGGTAGATCGTCTGGACGACGCCCTTGCCGAACGTTGTCTCGCCCACCAGGATCCCGCGGTCGTGGTCCTGCACCGTGCCGGCGACGATCTCGGCGGCGGAGGCGGAGCCGCGGTTGACCAGGACGACGACCGGCCCGTTGAAGTGGAGGCCGTCACGGGCGGCGCGGTAGTCCTGGAACGAATCGGCCGTCCGCCCCTTGGTCGTGAAGACCTCCTGGCCGGGCTCGAGCAGCACCGAGGACGTCGCCACCGCGGAGTCCACGCTGCCGCCCGGGTTGTCGCGCAGGTCGAGCAGCAGCCGCGTGGCGCCCTCGGCCTGGAGCTTCTCCAGCGCGCGACGGACCTCGTCGCCGGTGGAGCGGATGAAGTCGGCGATCCGGATGTAGGCCGTGTCCTTGCCGAGCATGAACGCGTAGCGGACGGATTCGGAGGAAACCCGCGCGCGCTGGATCGTGAGGTCCAACGGCGAGGCGAGGCCGGGGCGGGAGACCGTGATGTGGACCGTCGTGCCCTCGGGGCCGCGCAGCTTCCGCGCAGCCTCGTCGATGTCCATGCCCTCGGTCGACTTCCCGTCGACGGTCTCGATGATGTCGCCGGCGCGCAGGCCGACCCGGGCCGCGGGCGTACCCTCGACCGGGGTGATGACCGTGATCCGCCCGCCGCGCACCGAGATGATCACCCCGATGCCGTGGAAGGCGCCTTCCTGGTGCTCGCGCATGTGGGCGTAGGTGTCGGGCCGGAGGAAATTGGTGTGGGGGTCGAGGAGCGCCAGGAGGCCATCGAGGCTCGAGTAAACGAGATCGGCCGGGTCGGGCGTCTGCGGCGCATTGTCCATGACGAGGCGGAGCAGCGCCGTGTAGGACGCCACGAATTTGTCGGAGCGGCCGAAGTCGGTCCGCGCCGCCTGGCCTGCGACGCCCCCCGCGAGCGCCCCCGCCCCGATCACGACCGCTGCAAGCAGCCCCCGTCGAACCGCCGTCATGCCGCCCCCTTGGGATCGAGACTGTAGCACACTATACTTGGGGCGCCGGAGGTGGCCGGCCGCCACAGGGGGTAGGTATGTTCGGATCGATCGGGTTGCCCGAATTGCTGATGATCTTCGTCATCGCGCTGCTTCTGTTCGGGCCGAAGAAGTTGCCTGAGATCGGCAAGACGCTGGGCAAGGCGATGAACGAGTTCAAACGGGCGACGAATGACCTGCAGCGGTCGCTCGAGGAGGAGGTCGCTGCCGACGAGCTGAAGCAGGCAAAGCGCGAGGTGCAGGAGCTCACGTCACCGATCTCGCTCACCGGACAACCCCAGGCCCCGGCCGGGTCGCAGCCGGTTCCCCCGCCGGAGGAGAAGAACCCGCAGCCCACGGAGCCCAAGTAGGCGATGGCCGACATCTGGCAACGCTCCTCCGACAGCGGCGAGGAGCTCAGGCGCATGACGCTCATCGAGCACCTCGAGGAGCTGCGCAAGCGCATCATGTGGTCGTTCGTTGCGGTCTTCGTGGGTTTCCTGCTGTGCTGGTACTGGGCGCAGCCGATCTTCGCCTGGCTCGCGGTGCCGATCACGCAGTTCCTGCCGGCCGGCGACAAGCTCGCGTTCACGGGCCTCGTGGACCCGTTCATGCTCTACATGAAGGTCGCGCTCCTCGCGGGGATCTTCGTCGCGTCCCCGGTGATCCTCTGGCAGTTCTGGCTGTTCGTTTCGCCGGCCCTGTACCGGCACGAGCGCACGATCGTGGTCCCGTTCGTGGTGTTCACCACCGTCTTCTTCCTCGCCGGAGGGTACTTCGGATACAAGGTCGCGTTTCCGATGGTGGTCAAGTTCCTGCTCTCGGTTGGGCAGGATTTCCGCCAAGTGATCACGATCAACGAGTACTTCGCGATGGCCAGCAAGGTGATCCTCGGCCTCGGGCTGGTCTTCGAGATGCCGGTGCTGATCATGCTGCTCGCGCGCTTCGGGATCGTAACCGCCAAGTTCCTGCTCAAGTACTTCCGCTACGCGGTCCTGGTCATCTTCATCATCGCGGCGGTGATCACCCCGACGCCGGACATCCCGACCCAGTGCGTCTTCGCCCTCCCGATGATCGGCCTCTACCTCCTCGGAGTGCTCGTCGCGTGGCTCTTCGGCAAGAAACGGCCCGTCGAAGAGGCGTAGGTCAGGGGTCAGGGGTCAGGGGTCAGGGGTCAGGGGTCAGGGGTCAGGGGTCAGGGGTCAGGGGTCAGGGGTCAGGGGTCAGGGGTCAGGGGTCAGGGGTCAGGGGTCAGGGGTCAGGGGTCAGGGGTCAGGGGTCAGGGAGGATAGACAGGCCAGGATCCCGCTATTCCCGTCTTGCTGCCGTTCCTGACGCCCGTCTCTCCCGGAGGCTGCCATCCGGCCACGAAACGAGGCGCTCGTAGAGGCGGACGTACTCGAGCGCGGAGGCCTTCCACGAGAAATCCCGCCCCATGCCCCGACGCCTCAGCGCGGCCAGGCGTCCAGGGGTCGCGAGCACGCCCTTGGCACGAGCCAGCGTCTGCAGGAAGCCGGCCGGCGTCAGGCTGGGGATCACGAAGCCGGTCCCGTCATCCTCCGCCGCGTCGACGACGGTGTCGGCCAGGCCGCCGGTGCGGTTCACGACCGGCAGCGCGCCGTACCTCATCGCGATCATCTGGCCGAGGCCGCACGGCTCGTACCGGCTCGGCATGAGGAAGAGGTCGCTCGCGGCGTAGATCCGGTGCGCGAGGCGCTCGTCGAACCGAATCAGCGCCGCGACGCGCCCGGGATGGGCGGCTTCCGCGCCGCGCATCGCGTCCTCGTACCGCCGCTCGCCCGTTCCGAGGACCACGACGTCGTACCCCAGGTCGACGACGTCGTCGACCGTGGCCGTGAGCAGATCCGCACCCTTCTGCTCGGCCAAGCGGGCAACCATCCCGAGCAGCGGCCGCCGCCCGCGCAGCAGGTGGACCTCGTCCACGAGCAGCGCACGCGCCGCACGCTTGCCCTCGACCACGTCGCTCCCGCCGTAGGCCCGTTCCAGATGAGGGTCGCGTGACGGGTCCCACTCCTCGGTGTCGAGCCCGTTGAGGATGCCGACCGTCCCGTCCCCTCGCGCCGCCAGCACGCCTTCCATGCCGCACCCGAATTGCGGCGTCAGGATCTCGCGGGCGTAGGTCGGCGAAACGGTCGTAACCACGTCGGCGCTCGCCAGGCCGCCCTTGAGCAGGTTCACCTTGCCGTAGAACTCCAACAGCCTCATCGTGAAGAGCTCGCGAGGGATCGAGCACGCTGCGAGCGTCCACTCGGGGAAGACGCCCTGGTACGCGAGGTTGTGGACCGTGAGCACGGTCTTGGCGGCGGGCAGGAGGTCGCGGGTCGGCGGGTCGTGGCGAAGCAACAGCGGCGCCAGCGAGGCCTGCCAGTCGTGAACGTGAACCACGTCCGCGCCTCCCAGCTTGGCGACGGCGGCCAGGCCGGCGCGGGAGAGGAAGGCGAAGCGGACGGCGTTGTCGGGGAAATCGCCGTCCGGCAAGCCGTAGAGCGCCGGCCTCACGTAGAGCGCCGGGCAGTCGAGCAGGACGGTCCGGACGCCCCGGTGCACGAGCACGCTGAGTCCGGCCGTGTAGCCGAGCGCGCTGACCTCGCCCTGCGTCTCCCCGGGGAGCGGGCTCGCGAGCGAGGTCCGGTGCGCCGGCGCCACGACCGTCACGTCATGGCCGAGCGCCGCCAGCGCGGCCGGCAGCGCGCCCGCGACGTCGGCCAGTCCTCCGGTCTTGGAGAACGGGACGACCTCGGATGCCAGGTGTGCGATGCGCATGAGGAGCTCCCCGCCGTCAGCTGCCCTCGTCGTCCGTGACCTCGCGCAGGAAGCGAGCCGACTCCTCCGGCGGCGTCGGGTTGATGTTGAATCCCGAACCCCACTCGAACCCGGCGATCCGGGTGATGCGGGGGATGAACTCGAGGTGCCAGTGGTAGTCGTACTCGATCGTGGTCCAGTAGCGCGGCTGGCCGGGCCGCGGGTGCGGGCTCGGGGCGCTGTGGAGCACGAAGTTGTACGGCGGATCGTCGAGCAGCCGGCGGATCCGGCGCAGGAAGTCGCGCACGATCCTGGCGAGATCGAGGAGGAGCTGGTCGCCGCACATGGCGAAGTCGTGGCAGTGGTCCTTCGGCAGCAGCCACGTCTCGAATGGGAACGAGGCGGCGAACGGCTCGAGCAGTACGAATCGGTCGGTCTCGAGCGCCACCCGGTCGGCGAACGCGTGCTCCTGGCGGATCAGGTCGCAGAAGATGCAGCGCTCCTTGCGCGACCAGTGCTCCCGCGCGACGTTCAGCTCCTCGACGACGTAGGTCGGGATGATGGGCGTGGCGATCAGCTGGGAGTGCGGGTGAAACAGCGACGCCCCCGCCTCACGCCCGTGGTTCTTGAAAATGAGCACATAGCGGATGCGGATGTCGCGCCGGAGGTCGAGGAGCCGCTCGCGCCACGCGCGGAACACCAGGGCGATCTCCTCCGCGCTCATGTCGGCCATCGGGCGGTGGTGGTCGGGCGTCTCGACGATCACCTCGTGGGCGCCTATCCCGCTGACGCGGTCGAACATCCCGACGGCCTCACGGGAGAGCTCCCCCTCGATCCCCAGCGCCGGGAACTTGTTCGGCACGACGCGGACCGACCAGTTGCCGCCGTTTGGCTGGCGCGGACCCTTGGCGATCGCGAAGATCTCCAGCGGCGTCACCATCTCCTTGCCGTACTCGAACGGGCACGCCCCGACGTCGCTGGGGCCGTCGGGGTCCGGGCGCTTGAACTCGTGCGGCCGGAACCGCCGCTCGGTGGCGATGATCGACCAGCGCCTGCGGATGGGATCGAATCGAAGTTCGGACATGCATTACTCCTGTCGTCGGCCTGCGGGCCGGCTGGCGGGGCGCCGGTTCGGCCCGACGGTGCGGGCCGGCCAGCCGGGCTCGGATCGGCGCCCCCGGGTGCCGCGCCTACGCGGGTGTCCGGGCGGGCGGCCTCGCCAGGCCCCTGCGGTCAACCCGGCGCGTCTTCTCATGTCTCGTCCACCTCGACCAGCTCGAGCCTCCATAGCCCCTCGGCCGGCAGCCTCTCGCCGCCGCACTCGATACCCAGCATGACCTCGCCCGGCGGCAGCGGCAGCGAGGCTTCGAGGACGCGGCCGACCGCGCAGGCATCGGGAAGATCGGTCGGCAGTGTCCATCCCGAACGGCGCCCCGGCGTGACCAGCGTGACCACGACCGGAACCGGCGGCCCGGCGCCCGGAGGCGGCTCGAGCCGCAGCCAGAGCCGGTCCGGCTCGGCCCGCAGCGCGACACGGGCGACACGCCGGCTCGTGGACGGGGCCTCGACCCAGGCGGCCACGATCCACTTGAAGTAGCTCGAGGTGCCGCCGTCGAACACCGGCACCGGCCAGGTCCTCGACAACGGCAGCTTGAGCCGGGTCGCCGCGGCCCGCACCGGGGCGGCGAGCTCCGCCGGCGGCACGACGCCGGCCGCGACGCAGGCGTCGCGAAGATGAGCGCGAAACAGCTCGTCGTAGAGAGGCGCCAGGAGCGTCGGGTTGTCGTCGCCGAACCACCACCACCAGTCGCTCCCCTCGGCGGCCAGCCACGACCGCCCGCTGCGCGAACCGCCGAGCGCGCGCACCCGGCCCAGCGTCTCCCACGCCCGATTCTTCTCCTCATGGCCGATCCAGGTTGCGAATGTGCCGCCGATCCAGGAGCCCGGATGGAGGCGCGGCAAGGGCTGCGGCGTCTCCTGGTCGAGGCGGCCGGCGAGGGTCTCCAGCCGCAGCTGCGATGACTGACCGAGCTCGACGGCCAGCGTCGCCAGGAACCGGGCGCCGCCTTCGGGGTAGCTCGTCCAGGGGTTCTCGCCGTCGAGGGCGATGACGATACCGGCATCGGCGGGGAGGTGCGACGCCGTGCGCCTGAGGTGGCCTACGAACTCCTTCGCCGCCTGGCCCTCGTCGCCGAAGCGTGCGGCCTGAAACCCGACGAAATCGGAGAGGCCGCGGTGGCGGAAGAACAGGGTCGGTCCGCCGCTGGGCAGCCTCCAGGACTGGAAGAGCTCCGGGCGGACGCCGGTCTCCCCGGAGAGGTTGCGCCCGAGCGAAGCCGCCAGGATCCCTTCGTCGGTGGTCAGCCACCGGACGCCGTGCTCCCCGTAAACCGCGACGGCGGCCTCCGAAACCGAACCCTCGGGCGGCCAGCATCCCACCGGGGCGAATCCGAAGCTCCGCGCGGCCTCGAGCCCGGCGCGGAGGTGCTCCGAGGCGTCGTCCGGGGCGGCGAACGGCGGGGCGGCGGGTGCGGCGCGGGGCGCCCACGACGCCTGCACGATGCGGGTGTCGATGAGGAGCGGCATGATCGGGTGGCCCCACGGCGACGTCGAGAACTCGACCCGGTCCGAGGCGCCCAAGCCCCGGTACGCCTCCAAGAGCCGGCCGGGGCAGGCGGCGAGCCACTCGACCGCAAGTCGTCGCGCGCCGTCGCCGAACCCCGAGCCCTTGGCGACGAGGTCGGCGAGCTGCGGCTCCCAGCGGAGGTTGGGCGCGGCGTAGGCGAGCACGAGGAGCACCTGGACGTCGTTGAGGTCCTGCACCGTGAAACGGCGCGTGACGTCCTCCCCGAGCCCGCCGCGCGCCCGGCCCGCGAGCTCGGCGAGACGGGGGAAGCGATTGAGCTGGTTGGGGTGCAGGAGGAACGCCCACCGCAGCAGGTCGGTCTTCCGCCCGGGGTCGAGCTCGCGCGCCGGAGTCCGCAGCGCCTCGAGCAGCGGGTCGCGAGCGGTGCCGTCCCGGTAGGCGGCGAGCTGGTCGAGGAAGACCGGAGTGACGTTGAGCACCTGGCCGGCCAGGCCGCTCTCGGCGAGCACGCGCACCAGCGTCATGTACTCGCCCGCCGCGTGCAGCAGCACCCACGGGGCGTGAACCACCGCGTCGGCGGTGCGGTACTGGGGCTGGTGCAGGTGCCAGAGGAACGTCAGTTTCGCCATCGACGCTCAGGCGCTCCTGACGAGCCGTTGGACGGCTTCGCGGTGCTTCTTCAGCTGCTTCTGGGCCGCCTCCGGCGTGCTCGACTCCGCGTGCAGGTGGAGGGACGGCGCGACGCGATCCGGCCGGACGAGGAGCCAGCCGCCGTCGAGACGGACCTTGATCCCCTCGAGGTACGAAACGTCCTGCCCCTGCACGCCCTCCGCGAAGCGCCGCATCACCTCGCCCTTGCGCTCGATCGGGCACGGCACCGTGGTCTGGGCGACCGGCACGGCCGGCGCGCTCTTCGCGACTTCCGCCAGCGGGGCCCCGGAGCGCGCCAGCAGCTCCAGCAGCTTGCCGAGGGCGAAAAGCGCATCCGGAGCGTGGTGGAGGCTGGGGAAAATGAAGTCGCACTCGCCGGCCGTCGCGAACAAGACGCCCTTCTGCCGCGACGCCTCGGTGAGCGCGCGCGGCGCCGAGAGCGTCTCCCGCACGCGATGTCCGGCGGCGGCCAGCGTCGCCTGGAACGTCGAGGGGACGTACGCCGGGAGCACGACCTCCCCGGGCGCCAAGTCCGCCGCGCACACGGCCGCGATCATGAGGGCGACCAGGTCGAGGTCGGCCCAAAGGCGCTCGGCACGATCGGCGAGGACCATGCGCTCGCAGGTCGGGTACAGCCAGACGCCGATGTCGGCGTCGAGCGATGCGACGATCTTGGTGAGGCGCTGGCGTGCCAGGGCGATCTCGCTCGCCAGGAGCGCCTCGGGAACGCTCGCCGTGTGCGCGTTGAGCGTGATGACGTCGCAACCGAGCTCGTTGAGGAGCCGCGGCAGCACGACGACGGCGGCGGAGTGGGCGTAGTCGACGACGATGCGCGTGTGGCGGGCGCGGATCTGCTCGACGGCGAGCGCCTTGAGGTACGACTCGGCGTAGAAGTCCACCAGGCGGGGGTGCTCGAAGATCACTCCGATCTCCTGGTGCTGAGCCCGGCGGAACTCCTCCCGGAGGAAGACGCGCTCGACCGATTTCGCGAAGCTCGTCGAGATGTCCAGCCCGTGGTCGTCGAAGAACCGGATCGAGGTCATCCCGCGAACGAGCTGCACCTGCTGGAACGAGACACCGCCGACCTCGCCGAACCCCTCGAGCTTGTGGCGCATGACCGGCACCGGGAGCACGCCGAGGTCCACGACGTTCACGCCGGTGGAGCTCATCCCGCCGACGAAGGCGCGCCGCAGCATGCGGGAGGCGGGGTGCTCGTCGCGGGCCGTGAGGATCGTGCCGCCCGGTTGGAGGAGCGTCCCGTACGCGGCGCCCAGCCGCGCGGCCACCTCGGGCGTGAGCTCGAGGTTCGTCAGCCCGGTGACCGCGCCCTCCTCGAACGCCGAGGTCCGCCACCGCTCGGCGTACACGAGGTTGGAGTAGACGACCGCGTGCTCCTCGACGACCTTGGCGGGCCAGATCTTGACCCCTTCCTTGACCCGCACCTCCTGGGCCAGGACGGTGTCGTCGGCGATCACGGCGCCCTTCTCGATCACGGTGCCGGCGCCGATCTGCACGCGCGCGCCGAGGACGGCCTCCTCCACGCGCACCCCCTCGCCGAGGAGAACCGAGTCCCAGGCGACCGTGCGGCGCAGTTCGGACCTCGCCTCGACGATCGTGTCCGGGCCCAGGACGACGTCCTCCAGACGGACGCCCGGTCCGACCTTGCACCGCGGCCCGATGACGACCGTGCCGCGGACCTCGACGCTGGGGTCGATCGTGGCCTCGCCCTCGATCCACAAGGGCTTCCCGCCGATATGGCGGAGCTCGCCCGGAGGCATCAGCCGCAGGTCCCCGCGGAAGTAGTCGTTGTGGACCGCGAGGTAGGACTCGGGGTCGCCGATGTCGCGCCAATAGCCGCGCATGACGTGGCCGAACAGCGCGCCCCCGGCGCCGAGCAGCTTGGGGAACAGCTCGCGCGAGAAGTCGTACGGCTCGGTGCGCGGCACTTGGGCGAGCGCCTCGGCGTTGAGGACGTAGATGCCGGTGTTGACGGTGTCGGAGAACACCTCGCCCCACGTGGGCTTTTCGAGGAAGCGCCGCACCCTCGAGTCGCCGTCGATGATCACGATCCCGAACTGGAGCGGGTTCGCCACTCGTGTGAGGCCGATGGTCACCGTCGCGCCGTACTGGCGGTGAGCCTCGACGATCGCGCCGAGGTCGAAGTCGCAGATCACGTCGCCGGAGAGGACCAGGTACTCGTCGGAGGCGACGACGTCCGCCCCGTGGGCGACGGCGCCCGCGGTCCCGAGGTCCTGGTCGGCGCCGGCGTAGTGCAGCTTCATCCCGAGCCGCTTGCCGTCGCCGAACGCGCTCTTGATCTTGTCGGGGTCGTAGTAGGTCAGGAGGACGGCCTCGCGCATGCCGCACTCCACGAGGTGGAGGAGCACGCGCTCCAGGATCGGCCGGTTGACGACCGGCAGCATCGGCTTGGGGCGGTTGGCCGAGAGGGGACGGATGCGCGTCCCGAACCCCCCGGCCATCACGACCGGGATCAACCGGCGGCTCCCAGGCAGCGGCGGACCGCCTGTTTGAGCTCGCCGAGGTCGGACGACTTGACGATGTACGCGTCCGCGAGCCACGAGGAGAAGTCGTCCTGGTAGCGCGCGTACGCCGTGGCGAGCACGACGGGCATATGTGCGTCGGCGGCCTTGATCTCCCTCAGGAGGGCCAGACCGGAGGTCTCGCCCAGCCGGATGTCGAGGACCACGAGCTCGACGCCTCCCTGCTCGAGGCGCTCGCGCGCGAGGTCGACGGAGGCCGCGGTAGCGACGGCGTACCCGTCGCGGCTGAACGCGGCACGGTACAGCTCGAGGAACCCCTCCTCGTCGTCCACGAACAGCAGGCACGATCCCGTCACGACCACCTCCGAAGGTACAGCGCAAAGCGGACCCAGCCCGGCTCCCGCTCATCGTACTCCACCTTGCCGCCCTGGGCCTCGGCGAGGGTGCGCACCGACGCGAGGCCGATCCCGCTCCCGCCGCGGCGCGTGCTGATGCCCCCGGCGAAGGGGTCGAGGCGAAGCGCGGCCGGCAGCGGCTGGCCGTTGTCGGCGACGTCGACGCGGACCCAGTGCGGCTCCTCGTGGACCGCGAGGTGAACCTCGCCGCCGTGCGCCCCGAGCGCTTCGAGCGCGTTCGCGATGAGGTTCTCGAGGCATCGCTCCACCGAAGGCACCGAGGCGGCGGCGACGAGCGGCCGTGCGGGGTGGTAGCACAGGAGGTGCACCTGCCGGCTGATCGCGAGTGGGCGGAACGCCTCCATGACTCGATCGGCGAGCGCCCCGACCTCGACGGGCTCGAGCGCGATCCCGTCGGCGCGGGTCGCGAGGCCGTCGACCAGGTCGGCGACTCGCTGCTCGGCGCGGCTGATCGCCCCGGCCGCGATCCCGAGCTGACGCAGCAACGTCTCGCGGTCGTTCGCGGGCGACGCCATCAGCTCCCTGGCCAACCCGCCCGCGAGCGCGAGCGGGTTCTTGAGGTCGTGGGCGAGCGTCCGCGCGGTCTCGAGGAGCGCCGTGGCGTGTTCGGCCGCCGTGCGCCGCCGCCTCTCCTCCTGGAAGCGGCGCAGGAGCTGCGTCCGCTCGAGGGCGGCGCGGAGATAGTGGGCCAGGGTTTCGGCGGCCTCCAACGTTCCGTGATAAATGGGGGAGTGGGTCACGAAGTTGTCGGCGAGGACGACGCCCCATGGGCGGCCGCTGGCCATCAGCGGCACGACGACGAGCTCGTGCGAATCGAGCACCGTGACCCAGTGCCGGACGCATGAGTTGGGATGCCGGGCGCGGCCGATGAACCCGCGCCGCCACGTGCCGCAGCCGCGCACGACCGCGTGCGAGAGGGCGAGGAGTGTCGCAGCGTGGCGGCGCTGCTCCGCCTCGAGCGCCGCCGGATTGGGGTCGGCGAGCCGGTCGAGAGGAAGCACGCCGGCGCGCCGCATCTCGCCCCAGACCTCGCGCGCCTCCTCCCGGTTGCGCGGCCCGACTCCGAACCAGCCGCGGAGCTGGTCGCCCTCGGAGAGCAGAAGGAACGCGCGGTTGAACCCCAGGCCCTCGCCCGCGGTGAACGCAACCAGGACGTTCCAGGCGGCGATCTCGGGCTCGACGACGGTCTCGAGGACCTCGCTCACCCGGCGGAGGAGGTCGAGAACCTTCCGGGGCCGGATGCTGCGGAGCGCCGGCCCGCGCTCCCGCATGTGACGGCCGCGGCCGGCCGAACGCGCGCGTTCACGGGCGGGGCTCGCCGCGGCCGGGGCCGTCATCGCGTGGCGCCCGTCCGGCCCGCCCGCGCGGTCCCGGCGGGACAGCCACGGGTTGGCGTCTCCGTTCGCACCGTCGATGCCGGGACACCCATGCCGGTTCTCCCCGGCCAGTTTACCGCCGGCGACTCAGTCCGCGGCGCGGGCCGGCGGCTCGAGGCCGGCGGCCGCCGAGGCCGCGCCCAGCGCCTTCCACCCTGCCTCGTCGAAGAAGCCGAACCGGTGCTCGACCTTCGCGAACAGCGGCGTGTCGGGGGGGACGAGATCGGCCGGCAGTACGAGATCGCCGCGCCCCTGCGCGCCGATGAACTTCGCCTCGCCGACCGTACGGCCCGTTTGCGGGTCGCGGATCGCCGCGGGACCGCCGCGATCGGGAAGCTCCACGACGAGGCGGACCGGACGCGGCCATTGCCCCAGGAGGCAGAGCGATCGCGAGCCGAACGCGCGCGGGCGGCTGCGTGACGCGAGTCGGACGGTCAGCGCGCCGCCGCCGAGAACGAGGCCGCGCACGGGGTGTTGAGCGAGACCGGTGGGCGACTCCTCGACGTAATACCGCTCGTCCTGCGAGGCGAACGAGAACAGCCAGGAGCCGCGAAGGACGAGCTGAGTCCGATGGCATGCGATCGCCGCCCGTTTGCGCTGGCGCTGCGCGGCCGAGAGCGGGAGCACCTGCGAGCCTTCGTAGCGCCGCGAGCGCAGCCGCGGGTTGTGCACGACGTAACGGACGAGCGTCCGCAACCCGGCGCCGACCCCGGACGCCGGGAGGGCGAACGCCGTCATCACCGCGAGCGCGCTGTGGTCGGGGTGGAGGTCGAGGAGCGACGGCGCGACGAGAACCGTCGGCTGCCACTCCTGCAGCGCCTCCGTCAGCGCCGTCGCGGCGACCTCGTTGCCGTGGAGGAGCAGATCGGTGATCCCCTGGTCGGGGAAGCCCAGGAAGCGGGCGTCGCCCAACGGCAAACCGAGCTCCAGGAGCGCCGCCCGGACCTCGCCCCGGCGGCGCACCCCGAAGTGCGCTCGCTGAACCGGACCGATCCGCCACCGCAGCTCGCTCGCCCGCTGCGCCCACGGGTTGTTGTCCCCGTCGGTGAAGAAGACGACCAGCACGCGCGTTCCGACGGCGAGCGCGTGCTGCAGCAGCCCTCCGGTCGCCACGCTCTCGTCGTCCGGGTGGGGCGCGAACACGAGGAGGCGGTCGGTCGGCTTGAGCGCGAGCGTCTGGATCACCGGCCGTCCCCGGCCGCGGCGAACGGCGTGAAGCCGCGGGAGATCGCCTGCGCCCACACCGCGGCGAGCTCATGCTCCGCGCCCGCAGGCGCGAAGGCGTGGCGGCCGCCGCCGAGCTCGCGAGGCCCGTCGTACCGAGTGCCGTCCAGCGTCCCACGCGCGGCTCCGTGCGCGCCCACGATCGCGTACGGCCCCGGTATCGCGATCTCGAACGGCAGCTCTCCAGACCCCTCGCCTCGGGCGTCGAGCATGCGGCCGGCGACCCTGAGCCGCCCGACGGCGAGATAGTTCTCCTCGAGGAACGCGCGGCCCCGGGTCGGGAAGCGGTCGCTGTCGTTCACCGCGACGTAGCACCGCGAGCGCACCAGGTCCTCGGGGATCGTGTCCGCCATCAGGCCGCGCCGCAGTCGTGCGATCGAGATCGTCTCGAGCACCGGGTAGAACGGCCGCGGCCGGAACACCGCCTCGCCCTTGGTGTCCATCACTGCCTGGCCCGCATCCGTCAGCCGGAGGACGTCGGCCACCAGTCCGACCTCGTCGGCGGTCCTGTCTCGCCAGATCGGCCCCTTGCCGACCACGACCGCGAGCTCGGCCAGCAGGATCGCGCCGAGCGCCATCGCGGGGACGCGCCCCGCCCATCCCGGGCGCTCGGCCCACCGAGCTTCCCAGGTGACGTACGCCTGAGCGGCCACGATTGCGGCCAGCGGGAAGACGGGTAGGAAGTCCTGCCCCGTGACCAGCGGCCAGACGCTCTCGAGCAAAAGCAGATAGCAGACGCCGATCAGCAGGAGGAAGATCCGTCGGGTGCGTGGTCCGTCACCAGCCGCCGCCCGCATGCCGGGCGCGGTCAGGATGGCGGTGGCGGCCAGCCCGACCGGGAGGATCGCCAGACGCCACGGGTGTTGCCACGCGCCCAGCCCGGGCAGCGCGTTGTGCGTGACCGTGCAGGTGACGAGCGCGCCGAGCGCACCTCGGGCCGCAAAGAACCCCGCGACCGCGAGCGGCACCGCGGTGAACCCGCCGAAGGCCGCAGTCCCCAGCGCCGCGGTGCCGGTCCACCGGCCCGCCCTGGCCCGCGACCCGGAGAGGGCGAGTGTCAGCGCAGCCGCGATCAGAAGTGCACAGACGAGGAGCACGGTCTTCTGGGAGACGCAGAGCGCCGCGCCGAGCGCCGCCGACCACGCGAGCGTCCGTCCGACCGTGGCCGGACCTCCGACCATCACCACCAGGGCGGCGAGCCAAAGGACCGTCCACAGGTTGTCCGTACGGAACTCGGTCGATCTGAGGAGGAAGTCGTAGTGGACGCCGAGCACGACCGCGGCCGCCAATCCGGCGCGAGGCGATCCCACCCTGGTTCCCAACCGGTACGTGAGCGCGAGCGTCGCCGCGTACAGGGGCAGCATCGCGAGACGCATCACGACGACCGCGTCGGCGCGCTCGCCGGCGACGAGGAGCGCCGGCGCCATGAGGACGTGGAACAACGGCGGGTGGTTGTCGAAGAAGTCGCGGTAGGGCAGGAGCCCCTGCACCCATCCCCAGACCACGTGGAGGTGCTGAGGTTCGTCCGAGTTGATCCGGTAGCGGAACGTCGCGACGATCTTGAGGACCACGGCGAGGCCGAGGAGCGTGACGACCGCCGCGCGCTCCCTGCCTGAGATCCCGCAGTCTTGGCCGGCGATCAATGCGTTGGCACCTCGCTCGGGGCAGGAGTCTAGCAGCAACGGGCGCGCCTCGAGTAGCCGGAGCCCGCTCCGGATCCCGGGTCCGGCTGCGGGTGCCTTTGAACTGTGGAGAGAGTAGGCTTGCCGGCGCGGAGGAGCGATGACCCCACGCACCCTGGTGGCGATGATCGGGAGTCTCGTCGTTCTCGGCGCGGCGGTGGTGCGGGCGGAGCCGGCCCCCGCTCCGCCCTCGCCGCTCGAGGTGCTGGGCCTCGACGTCGGCGCCGATCGGGTGCTCGCGAACTTCGGGGAGAGCGAGCGGTACCTCAGGGCGCTGGCCCGAGCGAGCGACCGTGTGCGCGTTGTCGAGCTCGGTCCGACGGTGGAAGGCCGGACGATGATCGCGGCCGTGGTGTCGAGCGCGGCCAACATCGCGCGTCTCGCCGAGCTGCGTTCCGGGTGGGCGCGGATCGCGGACCCGCGCGGCCTCGATCCGGCGGCGCGCGAGCGCCTGCTCTCCGCGCTGCCGAGCTGCGCCCTGATCACGGCCGGGATCCACGCCAACGAGGTGGCGGGTCCGCAGGCGGCGCTCCTGCTCGCGCACGAGCTCGCCGCCGCACCGGACGGGAGCGCCGAGGCGGAGTGGTTGGCGCACGCGGTCGTATTGATCCTCCCCTCGCTCAACCCCGACGGCCAGGACGCCACCGTCGCCTGGTACCGGAAGTACCTCGGAACCCCCTACGAAGGCTCGACGCCGCCGTTCCTCTTCCACCGGTACGCAGGCCACGACAACAACCGGGACTTCGTCTACCTCACGCAACCGGAGAGCCGGGCGCTCAACCGGTTTGTCTACCGCGACTGGCACCCGCAGCTCTTCGTCGACCTCCACATGATGGGCTCCAACGGGCCGCGCCAGTTCGTGCCGCCGTTCGCCGACCCCATCGCGCCCAACGTTCACCCATTCGTCTGGCGTGTGACCTCGCACCTGGGGACGCTCATGGCGCTGCGCCTCGAGGAGCAGGGGAAGACCGGCGTCGTCTCCGGCTGGACGTTCGACGGCAACTGGATCGGCGGCACCCGCAACACGGGCTGGTGGAAGAACGTGTTCGGCGTCCTCACGGAGACGGCGAGCGCCGCGCTCGCGACCCCGATCTCGGTGGACGAGAACGAGCTGCGGGGCGGGGGGAAGGGCCTGGTCGATTACCGCGCCCAGGTGAACTTCCCCAACCCCTGGCCCGGCGGGAAGTGGGGGCTCGCCGACGCCGTCTCCTACCAGCTCATCCTCATGCGCGCCCTGGTCGAGTTCGCCGCCGCCGAGCGGCCGGCGGTGCTGCGCGACGTGATGACGATGGCGACCGAGGCCTCGGCGCGAGGCGAACGCGAGTCGCCGAAGGCCTACCTCATACCCCCGGGGAGCGACCCCGGCCGGCGCTCGCACCTGATCGGTCTCCTGCTCGCGGGCGGCGTGGAAGGCTCGGTGGCGCCCGAGGGGGTGGTGGCCGACGGCATCGGCTACCCGCCGGGCACCGTCGTGTTCACGACGGCGCAACCGCTGCGCCAGTTCCTCCTCGAGGTGATGCAGCGCCAGCACTACCCGGAGATCACCCCGGCGCCGGAGGCGGAGATCCTCCGGCCCTACGACATCACGGCGTGGACGATGCCGCTCGCCCTGGGCGTCCGGGCGGTCAAGGTCGAGAAGGACCTGAGCGGCAGGCTCGATCGGATCGGCGCCGACTGGACGCCGCCGAGCACGACGCCGGCGGGGACGGGCGCCGTCCTCGTGGTGCCGGCCGGCCAGCTCGGCGGCTATCTCGCCGCCAACCGGGCGCTGGCGAGAGGCGCCCGGGTCGCCCGGCTCGCCTCGCCCGGAAGCGTCGGCGGAGTCGGTGTCGCCGCCGGGTCGTTCGCGATCGAGGGGCTGTCGGCATCCGCCCGCGATGAGGTCCTGGTCGGGGCCGGAACGGCCGCCGTCCTCGCGGCGGCGCGACCGGCGCCGGCGGCGCCGCTACGGGCCGTCCGGGTCGGCGTCTACCACCCGAACTTCGGCCTCGAGGACGCAGGATGGCTCCGGTTCGTGCTCGAGAAGGCGGCGTTCCCGGTCGAGGTCGTGGACAGCGCCGCCGTGGCGTCGGGCGCATTCGCCCGGCGCGTCGAGGTGCTCGTTCTTCCTCCGCTCGACGGCAAGACGCTCGTCGAGGGCCCGCAGCAGCGGGGGGTGGTAGGCCCGCCGCCCGATTACCGGAAGGGCATCGGCAAGGATGGCGTCGAGGCGGTGCGGAAGTTCTTCGCAACCGGCGGCACGGTCCTCGCGTTCGGCCCATCCGCCGAGTGGCTCGCCGAGACGCTCGAGCTGCCGGTCACGAACGCGTTGCGCGGCCTCAAGCGCGAGGAGTTCCGTAGCCCCGGCGCGCTCGTCGAGATCGCCGTTGATTCCGGTTCGCCGCTCGCCTTGGGGATGCCGGCGAACACGGCTGCGATGCTCGAGGGCGAGACCGCGTTCCAGACGAGGCCCGTGGCCGGGGATCAGACGCGCGCGGTCGCCGCCCGCTTCCCCGACGAGCCGCTCGTGCTGTCCGGTTGGGTTCGCGGGGAGGAGAAGCTGCGACGCAGGGCCGCGGTCGTCGAGGTGCGGCGTGGCGCCGGAACGGCCGTCCTCTACGCGTTCGCGCCGTACTTCCGCGGCCAGACCGAGGCGGTGTTTCCGCTGCTGTTCAACGCCGTTGCGGAGAGGATGGCCGAGCCGCCCGCGGCCGCAACGCCGGCGCCGGGGCGTTAGCGAGCCCGTTTCGAGATCCGGGCGACCGTTCCCCGGTATGCTTGCTGGGGCGGGAGGTGTCGATGGACGCGATGAAGATCGTGGAGCGGCAGGCGGAACAGACGCCCACCCGGATCCTGATGCTCGTGATGGACGGTCTCGGTGACCTGCCCCGATACGGCGACGGGCTTACCCCGCTTGCCGCGGCGGACAAGCCCAACCTCGACCGTCTGGCGAGGGACGGCTGCTGCGGGCGGTTCGACCCGGTCGGACCCGGGATCACGCCGGGTTCCGGACCCGGGCACCTCGGGCTGTTCGGGTACGACCCGACCGACTACGAGATCGGCCGCGGCGTCCTCTCGGCGGTCGGGATCGACTTCCCGCTGCAGCACGGCGACGTCGCCGCGCGCTTCAACTTCTGCACGCTCGACGTCGACGGCAACGTCTCGGACCGGCGCGCCGGGCGGATCTCCACCGAGGAGAACCGCCGGCTGGTGGCTCGCCTGCGGCGGATCCCCGCGCCGAAGGGCGTCAAGATCTTCGTGGAGACCGAGGCCGAGCACCGCGGCGCACTGATCGTGCGCGGCGCCAAGCTGGGCCACCGGCTGACCGACACCGACCCTCAGCGCACCGGCGCGCCGCCGCTGTCCGCCAGGGCGCTCGATGCCGGGTCGCGGCCCACGGCCAGGATCGTCGCCGCGTTCGTCAAGGCCGCCCGCAAGGCGCTCGCGAGCGAGCCGCTCGCCAACGGCATACTCCTCCGAGGCTTCGACTCGCTCCCGAAGATCCCGTCGCTCGAGGAGCGCTTCCGCCTGCGCCCCGTGTGCGTTGCCACCTACCCGATGTACCGCGGCCTGGCCCGCCTGGTGGGCATGGCGATGCCTCCGGCCCCCCCGTCCCTGGCCGACTTCCCGCACGCGGTCCGCGCGGCCCGCGAGGGGCACGACTTTCTCTTCGTGCACGTCAAGTACACCGACAAGGCGGGGGAGGACGGCGACTTCGACCGCAAGCGCGGCGTGGTCGAGGAGGTGGACCGGCTGCTGCCGGACATCCTCGGCGAGGGCTTCGACGTCGTCGCGGTGACGGCCGACCACTCGACTCCGGTGGCGCACAAGGCGCACTCGTGGCACCCGGTGCCGGGGTTGATCTGGGCGCCCGGGCGGGTGTTCCGTGACGGCGTCACGGGGTTTTCCGAGAGCGAGTGCATCGGCGGGGCGCTGGGGCGGATGCCGCTGCGGTTCCTGCTCGCCGAGGCGCTCGCCGCCGCCGGCAAGCTCGCGAAATACGGAGCTTGAGAACCAGCTCTCCACCTGCCGCCCGCCCGGCCGACAGCCGACAGCCAACGGCGGGGATGGGGGATTTGTCTGCTGTGAGCTGTCCGCTGTGAGCTGTCAGCCTCGATTTATGAGCGGCTCGACGTGGATCACCACGCGGCCGAGCCCGGGCAGGCGCGACCGGAGCGCGCGCTCGATACGCTCCGTGAGCTCGTGCGCCGCCGTGATCCCGGTGTCCGCCTCGAGAGCGCAGTGGAACGACACGCTGAGCTCTCCGCCGGTGCGGTGGACGCTGAGCTGGTGGGGATTGCAGCGGAAGGCGTTTCCTCTGGCGAGGTCGTGCAGGACGGCGAGGACCTGTTCCTCGTCCCCGGGCTCCGGGCGATCGACGCCGGTCTGTAGGTCCCTCGGCTCGATGTGGGTCACGACCTCGCCGAGGTCGGGGACCGCCCGCCGGAGGGAGGTCTCGAAGGCCGTCGCCTTCTGGTGCGCCACCGCGAGCGACAGTGAGGGCTCGACCTCGAGGTGCAGCTCCACGGAACGTGAACCCAGGACGTGGTGGACGTAGATGTCGTGCGCGGCGAGCCCCATCTCCGTCGCGACCGAGTGCGCCACCTCGATGAGGCTGCGCTCATCGCCGCGCACCGGTGCTTGCACCGGTTCCACGTGGACGACGACGTCCGCCCCGGGGAGCAGGCGACGGGCGGCGGCCTCGGCGTCCGTCGCAATCTGGTGCGCGCGGGCGAGAGGCGTCGCCTCGTCGACCGCGAGCGTGACGTCGGCGAAGGACTCGGGGCCGGCCCTGCGCACCCGGACGCGGCGGACCTCCGCGACGCCGGGGAGCCGCACCGCACGTTCGAGGTCGCCGCGGAGGCCGGGCGGGACCTGGTCCAGGAGGTCGCCGATCGTCTTCCGGCCGAGCTGGATCGTGATCCAGACCACGATGGCCGCGACGCCCAGCGCGGCGACCGAGTCGGCCTTGAGCAGCCATTCCAGCCCGGGCCGGTGCGAGAGGAGGACGCCGACGAGACCCACGATCACGACGCTGGACGACCAGACGTCCGTCGAAAAGTGGAGCGCGTCCGCCTCGAGCGCCTGGCTCGAGTACTTCTTCGCCACCCGGAGCAGCGCCCGCGACCGTGAGAGGTCCACGACGATGGAGATGGCCATTACCGCGAACGCCCACGCGGAAGCCTCGACCACGACGGTCTTGAAGAACAGCCGGTTCACCGCCTCGAAAATGATCCAGCCGCACGTCGCGAGGAGCAGTGCGGCCTCGAAGAGCGCGGACAGGTTCTCGACCTTGCCGTGGCCGTACGTGTGCTCGAGATCGGCGGGCTTTCCCGAGACGCG
This sequence comes from uncultured Acidobacteriota bacterium, assembly GCA_963727275.1. GTDB lineage: Bacteria > Acidobacteriota > Thermoanaerobaculia > Thermoanaerobaculales > Thermoanaerobaculaceae > RBG-13-68-16. Next base: position 336,051 of record CAVSFK010000011.1, on the reverse strand, counting down.
GACCGCGAGCCATGTCACGGCAGCCGCCACGAGGTCGAGCGCCGAGTGCGCCGCCTCGGAGAGGATGCCGAGGGAGCCGGTCATGACCCCGACGACGATCTTGATCGTGGTCAGGAACACGGCTGCGACGACCGAGGTTGCAGCCACCCGGCCCTTTTCCCGGGTTGCGTGGCGCCCTGACGACAGGCCGCGCGGCTGGAGGTTTGACGCACTCATCTCAAGAAGAATCCCATCTGCAGCGTGATTGTACACAAAATCACGTCGAAAACGAAGCGGCCGGCGCCCTCACGGCACTGCCGCCGCCCGAGCGCCGCGGCGCATCGAGGAATCGTACTCTCCGCCGCGCGGTTTGGGGGTGCGGAGGGCACGGACGATGAAGCGGCTGGCGATGGCGGTGGCGGCACTCGGTATTGGCGGCGTGGCGTCGGCCGCGGGGATGCTGAAGGCCGGGGACCCGTTCCCGGCGTGGTCGCTCGTCGACCAGACCGGGGCCAAGGTCTCTGCGGCCGATCTTGCCGGGAAGACCTACCTCTTGTGGTTCTTCCCGAAGGCGATGACCCCCGGCTGCACCAAGGAAGGGTGCACGCTGCGTGACAACTTCACCGGCTTCCAGAAGGCGGGCGTCGAGGTGTTGGGCGTGTCGTTCGACCAACCGGCCGACAACGCCGAGTTCATCAAGAAGTACAGCTTCCAGTTCCGCCTCCTCTCGGACACGGACCACGCACTGGCGGTGGCCGTGGGCGCGGCCGACTCGGCGACCCAGCAATGGGCCCACCGCATCTCCTACCTGGTGGGGCCGGACGGGAAGGTCATCAAGGCGTACCCGGACGTCAACCCGGGCAAGCACGCGGGCGAGGTGCTGGCGGATCTCGCGCAGCGCAGCGGCGGGAAGTAGCGCACAGGAGTCGCAAGGCGGCGCCTCGGCCCCTATCCGGTGCGCGGTCGAGAGGCTGGAGGCGCCGTGTTCACCCCGCCGCCACCGGGACGCGTTCCTCTGCGCCGTCCCAGCGGTGCTGAACCACCGTGACCGTGGCGTCGTGCTGCAGCCGGCGGGCCCAGCCCTCGACGTCGAGTGCGGTTTCGGCCTCCTCGCAGGCGGCGTTCGTGGTTCGCGTCGCGGGGTGCTGGGGCTGCAGGAACGAGCAACAGTCCTGGTGCGGCAGAATCGAGATCTCGTATGTTCCGGCGTGTTCGGCGACGGCGATGATCTCCTGCTTGTCGAACCCCACCAGGGGCCGCAGGACCGGTAGGCGGGCGACCCGGTCGATCGCCGCCATGTTCTCGAGCGTCTGCGATGCCACCTGGTTGAGCGCCTCGCCGGTGACGAGGGCCTCGCAGCGCCAGCGTCGCGCGATGCGCTCGGCGGCGCGCAGCATCATCCTGCGGTAGAGCACGACGCGCAGGCGCTCAGGACAGGACCCCACGATCTCCCTCTGGCAGTCGCCGAACGGCACCACCGCGAGGCGGCTCGACCCCTGATGCCGGGTGAGGAGCCGAACCAGCCGCTCGACCTTGGTGACCGAGAAGTCCGACGTGTACGGCGCCGAGTGGAAGTGAACGTAGTGCGCCTTGGTTCCGCGCTTCATCGCGAGATACGCCGCCGCCGGGGAATCGATCCCTCCGGACATGAGCACGAGCACGCGGCCCGACGTCCCGACCGGGAGCCCGCCGGGTCCGCGGTAGTGGTCCTTGTAGACGTAGAGCCCGTCGCTCTGCACCAGCACGTGAATCGTGACGTCGGGGTGCTCGAGGTCCACGCCGAGACCCGTGGCGGCGTTGACGAACGCGCCCAGGCGGCGGTTGACCTCCCCGGAGGTGAGCGGGAAGCGCTTGTCCGAGCGCTTGGTCCGCACTGCGAACGTCTTGCCGACCAGACTGCCCGCGCGGTCCCCGACGAACCTCTCGAGTTGGTCGTACGTGGCGCCGGCGCGCTCCACCGGCATCATCCCGTTGAGCCCGAACACGGTGTCGAGGCGCCCGTGGACCTCCGGCCAGCCGACCGGCTGGGCGAAGCGGATGACGACGCGCGCGGGGATCGAGACCTCGGCGACGGGCAGGCCCTTGAGGGCGGCGCGCACGTTCTGGACGAGGGTGCGCTCGAACCACCCGCGGTTGGCGCCCTTGAGCGCCACCTCGTGGACGGTGGCGATGACGTAGGTGGTAACTAGGTCCATCCCATCTCCGCGCCGGAGCCTAACACACGGGCGCCGCCGACATCGGGCCGCCGGCTTCGCGTCGCTCGGGCGGGCGAGGGCGCCCGTCCGCCCAAGAGCTTCGTGGCGCTCTTGTGGCGCGGCCGCCCTCGGCCGCGTGCCGTCGGCTCTGTGCTGGTGGGTATCTGACCCCTGGGCCCGGACCCCTATCGCTCCGGCGGCGCGTTGTCGAGTGCGCGGCGCACCGCGGTCGCGAGGGTGGAGACGTCGAACGGCTTCTGGAGGAACGTCGCGCCGAGCGTCGAGGACGTGCCGCGCGCGATCTCGTCCACGGAGTAGCCGGACATGACGACCACCTTGAGCCCGGGCCAGCGCTCCCTGAGACCCAACGCGAGGTCGGGGCCCGAGATGCCCGGGAGCAGCAGGTCGGTGAGGACGAGGTCGAACGCCGGCTGGGCCGGAAGCGCGCCGGCCTCCTCTCCGCTCGCCGCCGCCGTGACCGCATAGCCGAGGGTCCCGAGGATCTCGGTGAGTCCCTGCCGGGCGCCGTCCTCGTCTTCCACGAGCAGCACCCGTTCGCCGCGGCCGGCCGGCGGCTCATCGGCGCCGGCGCGCGTCTCGCCGGGAAGCGGCACCTCCACCATCGCGCGAGGTAGGGTGACGGTGAAGGTCGCGCCCTCCCTCGGCGCGCTCGCGACTTCCACCGTCCCGCCGTGGCCGGAGACGATCCCATGGACGACGGAGAGGCCCAACCCCGTGCCCTTGCCCACCGGCTTGGTCGTGAAGAACGGCTCGAAGATATTGACCAGGACCGCTTCGGGGATACCGTGGCCGGTGTCGGCCGCGGCGAGCCAGACGGACGAGGCGTCGCCGCCGGTGCGCAGCGTGAGGCGGCCGCCGTCCGGCATGGCGTCCGACGCATTCACCGCGAGGTTCATGAGCACCTGGCCGAGCTGGCCCCGGTCGCCCAGAATCGGAAGTCCGGATTTCGACAGGTCAGTCGTGATCACGACGTTCTCGCGAACGACTCGGCGCAGGAGCGTCGCGGCACCACGGACGACCTCGTTGAGGTCGAGCGGCTCGCGGGTCGCGGGCTCCGGTCGCGCGAACAGCAGCAGCTGGCGCGTGAGCACGGAGCCCCTTCGCACGAGCTGGTCGACCTCCTCGAGCGGCTTGGGCGCGCCCGCGCTGCCGCGGAGACGAAGCTTGAGCACGGCGATCTGGCTGAGGATCGCCTGCAGGAGGTTGTTGAAGTCATGGGCGATGCCGCCGGCGAGACGGCCGACCGCCTCCATCTTCTGGGCCTGGTTGAGCTGGGCCTGCAGCGCGACCTCGCGGGTCACGTCGCGCTTGACCGCAACGTAGTTCGTCACCGTACCCGACTCGCCGCGCACGGGCGAGATCGTCGCCTCCTCCTCGAACACGGAGCCGTCCTTGCGCCGGTTGAAGATGTGACCCCGCCAGGTGCGGCCTTCGAGGAGAGTTCGCCACATCGCCTGGTAGAACGCGGCTTCGTGGCGGCCGCTCTTGAGGATCCGCGGGTTCTGCCCGAGGACCTCCTCGCGGCTGTAGCCGGTCGTTGCGCAGAACGCCGGGTTGACGTAGACGATGTGCGCCTCGGTGTCGGTGACGACGACCGCATCGGTCGCCTGCCCGATCGCCGCGGCCAGCCGGCGACGTTCCTCCTCGGACCTCCTCCGCTGCGTGATGTCCCGGTTCGTGCTCAGGACGGCGCGGACCCCTCCGAACTCCACTACCGACGCCGTCACCTGGATGTGAATCGGCGTGCCGTCGCTTTTGAGGTGGATTGTCTCGAAGTCCGGATAGCGCCCATGCTGCATGAGCTCTAGGATCTGCTGCTCGCCCCGAGCGACGTCCACCGTCAGGCGCTTCAGGCTCGTGCCCACCAACTCCTCTCGCGAGAAGCCGTACAGCTCGCAGGCCCTGGCGTTCACGTCGAGGATCTCCTCCGTGTCGGGCTCGAACACGACGATCGCGTCGTTCGCGCTCTCGAACAGGTGCCGGTACTGGGCCTCGCTCTTGCGCAGCGCCTCCTCGGCGCGTTTGTGCTCCGTGATGTCGCGGAAGATCCCGATCAACTGCGGGCGGCCACCCAGATCGATCAGGTTGGCCTTGACCTCGACGTCGCGCTCGATCCCGTCCCTGGTGATGATCTTGCTCTCGACGACATCACCCAGGTGCTCGCTGCTGCGGACGAAGTCATGCGTGACACCTTCGACCAGCGGCTGGGGCGCGTGGAGGATCGCCTGCGGTCTGGCCGATCAGCTCCTCCCGCGACCGCCCGACCATCGCCTGTAGGGCGTCGTTGCAGTCGGTTAGGATGCCGGTCCCGGCGTCCGCGACGGCGATGCCATCCATCGCCGACGTGAAGAGCTGGCGGTAGCGTCGCTCGCTCGAACGCAGCTCGTCCTCGGCCTGTCTTCGCTCGGTGATATCGCGCGTGACGCCGAGAACGCCGGTCACGCGGCCGCTCGCGTCCGTCAGCGCCGAAGCCACGACCTCGGTCCGGACGGTGCCGCCGTCCTTGGTCGGCATGTCGGCCTCGATCGCGCCGGTCATGGCCGATTCGTCGCCGGCTGCGATCTTGGCGAGGGCCGCACCGAGGTATGCCTCGACGCGCTGCAGCGATTCCGCCGTCAGGCCGGCCTCGAACGGCTGCGCCAGGACCTCTTCTGCGCTGAAGCCGCGCAGCCTCTTTACCGACGGGCTCACATAGGTGAGACGGCGGGTCGCGAGATCGAGCGTCCAGATGACGTCGGCCGTGTTCTCCGCGATGAGCCGATAGCGGTCTTGGCTCGCGTGCAGCGCATCCTCGGTCGCTCTCCTCTCGGAGATGTCCTCCACCAGTACGACCAGGTAGTCCACGACGCCATCGGTCTTCCGCACGCACCCCGCCGACAAGCGGGTCCAGATGACCTTCCCATCCTTCCGGACGAAGCGCTTTTCCAGGTCGTAGTTGTCGATATCGCCGGCGAGCAGCCGATCGAACGAATGGACGTTCGCCTCGACATCCTCGTCGTACGTCATCTCGGGCCAGGACATCGTCAGCAGCTCGTCCCGGGAATACCCCAAGATCGAACACAGCCGGTCGTTGACCTGGATCCACCTCTTCTCCGTGGAGCTCATGGCGATGCCGACGAGCGGCAGGTCGAAATAGCTCCGGAACCGCGCCTCGCTCTGCCGCAGGGCTTCGTCGGCACGCCTCCGCTCCGTGATGTCCTCGATCGTCGCGACCGTGCGGACCGGACGGCCGTCCTGGTCACGGATGACCGTCATGTTCACGTTCACCCAGACCAGCGACCCGTCTTTGCGGACATACCGCTTTTCCATCCGGTAATCCGCCGCTTCCCCCCTTACCACCCGCTGGAACAACTCCACGTCCTCTTGCCGGTCGTCCGGATGCGTGATGTCGGGGACTCGCAGCCTCAGGAGCTCTTCAGCGCTGTACCCGGTAATGGCGCACATCTTTTCGTTCACGCGCACCCACCGGCCGGTGGCCGGGTCGGCCTGCGCGATTCCGATCGAGGCCAGGTCGAACATCGCCCGCAGCTCGCTCTCGCTCTCGAGCAGCGCGGCTTCGGCGCGCTTTCGCTTGGTGATGTCCAGGTACGTCCCGAGTACGCCGGTGACCTCTCCGTCGGGACCGCGGAGAGGCAACTTGCTCGTGAGCAGCGTGATGGTGTCTCCATCGGGGGTGGTCTGGGGCTCCTCCCTGAGGAGCTTGGAGCCACCGGTTTCCATGACCTCGCGGTCGTCGGCCCGGTACGCCTCCGCCTGATCGCGCCACCCCATCTGGAAATCGTCTTTCCCGATCAGCTCCTTGGGATCGGCGAATCCGGCATCGCGTGCGAATACCGCGTTACATCCCAAGAAGACCAGATTCCTGTCCTTCCAGAACACCCTCACGGGCATCGCGTCGAGAATCCCCTCGATGATCTCCTTTGACTTGCGGAGGTCGTCCTCCGCGCGCTTCCGGACGGTGATGTCGCGGATGATCCCCTCCGCCGCGATGACTCTCCCGGCTTCGTCCCGAATGAGCGTCCGTCGGTGCTCTGCCCAGCGGACACTGCCGTCGCGGGCGATCCATCGCGTCGTGACCGCTTCGCGGCCGGCGGCATCGCCCGCCCACATCGCGTCTACAAGCGGCCTGTCGTCGGGGTGGACGACGGTGCGCACCAGTTCGGGGTCCGCGTAGAACTCCTCCGGGGAGTAGCCGATCATGGCCTGGACCGCCGGGCTCACGTAGGAGAAGTGCGGGCGGGGTTCGAACTCGAACCTGTAGATGACGTCGACCGCGTCTCTCCGCGAGGCGCCGGAACCGGTCCTCGCTCTCCTGCAGCGCCTGGAGAGCCTGGGCGCGCTCGCGCCGGAGTCGCGCCTGCGCGATCGCCTGAGCCACCGCGGGGCCCAGGCGCGTGAGACGGTCCTTGAGCAGGTAATCGGCGGCGCCGCCCTTTCATGCACGTCGACCGCCACCTCCTCGCTGATGCTGCCGGTGGCGACGATGAACGGGATGTCCGCCCGGCGCGCCTGAAGGATCTCGAGCGCTCTCGGCGCCTGGAAGCCGGGCATCGAGTAGTCGGAGAGGATCACGTCCGGGTTGGAATCGAGGGCGGCGACGTACGCCGCCTCGGTGTCCACGACTTGCCAGTCGAGGTCGAAGCCGTGACGCCGCAGCTCGGCGACCATGATCTCGGCGTCGGCGGGCCGGTCCTCGAGGATCAGCACGCGCAGCCGCCGCGCACCGTTCGCACCCGCCTCCCCGGCCTGACCACGAGCGTGACTGCCGCTGCCTGACGGTGTGGGGGGTGCGTCCACGACTAGCTCCTGGCAACGGGGACAGGCGGTTGGTTGTAGAGTAGCCAGTACATGCCGAGGTTGGCCATCGCTTCCACGAACTTCTCGAACTCCACAGGCTTGACGACGTAGGAGTTGACGCCCAGCCGGTACGCCTCCCGGATGTCCGGGTCCTCCCGCGACGAGGTGACGACCACGACCGGCGTGAGCCGCGTGCGCTCATCCGCGCGGATGCGCGCCAGGACCTCGAGGCCGGAGACCTTCGGCAGCTTGAGGTCGAGCAGCACGACGTGGGGGGTCTCGCCGTTCGGCCGGGACGCGAAGGGGCCTTCCCCGAAGAGATACGCGAGCGCTTGCTCGCCGTCCTCGACCACCGTGACGCGGTTGCCGAGGTTGATCTGGGTGAGGGCCCGCAGCGTGAGCTCGGCGTCGACCGGATCGTCCTCCACCACCAGGATGTCGCAGGGATTGACGTTCATCTAGACCTCCGTTGGTCTGGCCGGCAGGGCGAACGAGAACGCCGCCCCCTCGCCGACCGTTCCCTCGCCCCACACGCGGCCGCCGTGGCGGCGGACGATGCGCTGGACGAGCGCCAGCCCGACACCGGTGCCGGGGAACTCCCGCGCCGAGTGCAGGCGCTGGAACACGCCGAAAAGCTTGTCGGCGTAACGCATGTCGAACCCCACGCCATGGTCCCGTACGGTGTATACGATCTCGGCGCCCTCTGCGTGTCCGCTCACCTCGATGCGCGGCTTCTGCCCGGGCGGGCAGAACTTGAGCGCGTTGGCGAACAGGTTCACCCAAACCTGCTGCAGCATCGCGGCGTCGCCGGGAGCCGGCGGCAGCTCGCCGAGGCTGAAGTCGGCGCGGTCGGCGTCGCCCGCGGTCGAGTCGTGGAACACCGACGCGGCGAGGGCGCGCATGTCCACGTTGTCATTCCGCATCGCGGCCCGCCCGAGGCGCGAGAACGCCAGCAGGTCATCGATGAGCTGGCCCATCTTCTTGGCGCTGGCGTGGATCACGCCCAGCTTTCGCTTCCCCTCGTCGTCGAAGCGGTCCGCGTAGTCCTCGACCACGATCCGGGCGAACCCGTCGATCGCCCGCAGCGGCGCGCGGAGGTCGTGCGACACCGAGTACGAGAACGCCTCCAGCTCCTTGTTGGCCGCTTCGAGTTCGCCTGCGCGCCGCTCGAGGTCGGCGTTGAGCAGGCGGATCGCCTGGAGCGCATCGGTCAGCTCGGCCGTCCGCTCCTGGACTCGAACTCCCAACAGGTCATTGGCCTCACGCAGGGCTTGTTCGGCTGCCGCGCGTTCGGAGACATCCGTGTTCGTACCGAACCACTGAACGACCTCACCTCGGGTACCTCTGAAAGGCATGACCCGTGTCAGGAACGGGCGGAACGTGCCGTCGGCGCCACGCAGCGGGAACTCCATGTCGAAGGGGAGACCCGTCGCAATCGAGGCCTTCCACCGCTCCAAGACTCTTGGCAGCACATTGGAGTCATGCACGTCTTGCCAGCCCCAGCCTTCCATCTGCTCAGGCGTAGTGCCCGTGTATTCAAACCAGCGGCGGTTGTACCAGTAGATGAAGCCGTCAGCCTTGGCCATCCACGCGAGCTGTGGGATCGACTCAGCCATGGTCCTGAATCGCTCCTCGCTCTCGCGCAACGCCTCCTGGGTCGCCGCACGCTCGACCACCTCGCGTCGGAGGTCGGCGGCGGTCCGCTCCGCCTGCTCCCGCGCCGCGACCGCGTCCTCCATGAGGTTGAGGGCGGCGATGCGGGCGGCGGCGAGGCCCTGGTTGGCCGCCTCCAGATCGACGGTCCGCTGTGCGACGCGGTCCTCCAGCTCGAGCGTCAACTGCATCAGCTCCGAGTTCGTCCTGTTCAGCTCCTCGTAGGCGGCGCTCAGCTCCGCGGTGCGCCCGTCGACGCGCTGCTCCATCTCCATCGTCAGCGCCATCAACCCCTTGTTGGTTTCTGCCAGCTCCTCCTGCAGCGCGTGTACCATCGCATTAGCCTGCACGAGGCGGCCCTCCGCGTCCCCGGCGCTCATGGGGCCGCCTCTTTCACCACGATCACAGTTGCGTCGTCGTCGTCCTTTGCCAGTCTTGCCAGCAGCTCCTGCGCCATCGCAGGGGCCGCGCGGTCCGGGAGGCCGGGGAAGTCCTTCCATCCCCAGTGCGTGGCCAGGCCGTCCGAGTGGAGCACGAGCACGTGGCCGGGAGGCCAAGGATGTTCCGTGACCACCGCACTTGGCGCGTTGAGGCCGACCACGCCGCGGCGAATCGAGAAGCTGAAAGGCCGGGACAGGGGAAACACTCGCACCTCGATGTTGCCGACCGAGGCGAAGGCCAGGCGGTCCCGGCCCCAGTCGAAGCGCGCCAGCGCCATGACCACGCCTCGGGTCGCGCGGCAGGCGCGCCCCGCGCCTCGGAAGATCTGGTCCAACGGAAGATCGAAGTGGCTTTCCACATAGCCTTGCGCGGTCCGGGCCGCGCGACAGGCAACGGGCCCGTGACCCAGGCCGTCGATCACGCCGACCAGCAGGCTCTCGGCCCAGTGCCTGACGACGAAGGCATCGCCGTTCGCCGAGTCCATCTGGCGCGCTCGCGTAGCCACACCGGCGGCCAGCGGGCAGAGGCGCGCACTCGTCGTGTGGTCCCGCCGCCATTTCCGGCACACGATGCGCGTGCCGGCGCCGGGCCGGGACGCGATGTCCAGGTCGTCCATGAGCCGGTTGACCGCCCCAAGGCCCGTACCCCGGCTGCCGGCCGTGGAGAACCGATCTCCCAGGGCCTGCTCGACGTCGGCTATGCCGGGGCCCAAGTCGACGGATTCGACCTCGAGGCCGATCCGCCCGTCGGGAGACAGCGGCGTCAGGGCAAGCGTCCCTCCGCCGGCGTGACGGATCAGGTTGCTGGCCAACTCGGTCACGGCGAGGGCGATCTCCTCCGCTACCGACGGCGAGAAGCCCAGCGTGGCGGCGATGGTCCTCGCCGCTCGGCGCGCCTCGCCGACGCTGCTCGCCTGACGGACCTCGATGGCCATGGGCGGCGGGGCGGCTACTTCCTCAGCCATTTCCTGACCATCACGGTGGTGCCCTTGCCCACATAGGATTCGATCGTCATCTCATCGGTCAGCCGCTTGGCGCCCGGCAAGCCCATGCCCAGCCCGGTTCCGGTGCTGTATCCCACCTCCAGGGCCCTCTCCACGTCGGGGATGCCGGGGCCGTCGTCCTCGAAGGTGAGCTCGAGGGCCACCTCGGACCCCCGGTTGAGGGCATGCCAGCGCATGACGCCGGATCTGGCGTGAACGTAGATGTTTCGGGTCAGCTCGGACGCCGCGGTGACGATCCGCGTCACGTCGGTGAGGCCGAATCCCAGGGCGACAGCCGCGGCGCGGACGATCCTGCGCGCCGACACGATGTCGTTCTCGGATTCGATCCGGAACTCGCCCTGGTGTGTGTCATTCATACGCGAGGCTCCTTCGACGTCTCCGCGTTGAGCAGGTCGATGGCGCGATCCACGTCGAGGGCGGTGAGTGCGTTGCCCATGCTCAGGCCCAACTGGGTGACGGTGACGGCCACGCTGGCGCGCATACCCGCCAGCACCGTCCGGCCGCCCATGAGGGCCACCATCTGGACGGTCTCCACGACCGTCCGCGCGAAGAAGGAGTCCAGGGTCTGCACCGTGGAGATGTCCAGAACGAGGCCCCTGCTCTCGTGCTTTGCCATGGCAAGCAGCACCTGTTCCTGAAGGGCCGACACGGTGCTGTCGTCCGGGTCCGAAGGAACGGTCACGAGCAGCAGACCGCGCAACTTGATGACGGAGAGAGTTTCGGCCGGCATGATGGCGCCTCCTCAGCGGCCGGCGATCGTGCTGGCGACCCGCAGGTTCAGAACGTCGAACGCCACCTGCAGGCCGGCGGCCAGCGACGACCGCGTGATGATGCCGGAGAGGTCGATGCCAAGGTGGACCAGCGTCTGGGCGATGGCCGGCCGTACGCCCGTCAGCACGACCTGCGCTCCGAGCAGGCGGACGGCACTGACGGTCTCGATGAGGTGCTGCGCCGTCTGGGTGTCAATCGTCGGCACCCCCATGATGTCCACCAGGGCGACCGGCGAGTTGGTCTCGACGATGCGTTCGAGCAGGCGTTCCATGAACTGCTGGGTGCGTTGGCTGTCGAGGGAACCGATGAGCGGCGCCACGACGACGCCCTCCCACACCTGCATCACCGGGGTGGACAGCTCCATGATTTCCCTTGACTGCTGCTGGATCCGCTCCTCCGCCTGCTTGCGCTCCGACAGGTCGCGCGTCACCTTCGAGAAGCCGCGCAGCTTCCCGCCGCTGTCGCGAAGTGCCGAGATGACGACGTTGGCCCAGAACCGCTGCCCGTCCTTCCGCACGCGCCAGCCCTCGTCCTCGAACCGGCCGTGCTTGGTCGCGGCCTTAAGCTCCTGCTCCGGCACACCGCGCTCGATGGCCTCGGGCGGGTAGAAGCAGGAGAAGTGCTTGCCCACGATCTCGTCCTGGGTGTAGCCCTTGATGCGCTCGGCGCCGGGGTTCCAGCTGACGACGTGCCCCTCCGGGTCGAGCATCACGATCGCGTAGTCCGTAACGCTTTCCACCAGCAGGCGGAAGCTGTTCTCACTGCCGAGCACCGTGGCAGGGGGCTTCGAGGTCCTAGTGGTTCGCTTCTTCATGGCGGCTCCTTTCCTGACCCCCGACTGCGCGCTTGATCGCGCCCTCCGGGCGTGTGGTCGGTTGGTTGCGTGTTCGACTGCCTTCGATGCCTTCATCGGCGTTCCCTCCTCAGGCAACAATCAGACTGCGCCGGGTGGCTTCTCGCGCTTCACAGCCGGTGCCGCAACCGAGCTCTGCGACTCCGCATCGAGGAAGCCCAGCGGGTACTCCGGCGGCCTGCCGAGCTGCTTGCACAGTTCGTTGACCTGCCGTTTGAGCTCGACCATCCTGTTCTCGCGGCCCACGGCCGAGCGGTTGAAGCGCTCCAGCTCCTCGTTGCGCACCGCCAGCTCGGCCGCCTGTTGCTGCAAGGCGTCCTGCGCACGCTGGCGCTCGGTGATGTCCAGCGCGAACGCAGCGATCTGCTCCTCCGGGCCCGGCAGCAGCGCGTCGGCCAGCAACACGGCGACCCGCGTGCCGTCCCGGCGGAGGTACTCCTTCTCGTATGGGGTGCACGTGCCATGCTCGCGCAGCTCCGCGATCGCCCGCTCGTCGACCGGCAGCCACTCGGGGGGCGTGATCGCTCTCCAGTCGACCTTGCCCTGCGCCATCTCCTCGCGGGTGAAGCCGATCAGGCGCAGGTAGTAGTCGTTCGCCTCGACAATGTTGCCGGACGCGTCGGCGATCACGGTCCCGACGATGTTCGAATCGATGAACCTTCGGGTGCGCAGGTGAGCCAGGCGTAGCGCCTCCTCGGCGGCCTTGCGCTCGGTTATGTTGTCGAAGACGACAACGAAATGCTCGCGCTGGACGCTGTAGACGGAGATCGCGAACCAGATCCCCATCGACTGGAGGTAGGTCTCCAACCTCTCCGACTGGCCGGTCAAGGCGACTCTCCCGAGGATCGTGAACAGCCCGGGGTCGGCCTCTCGGATGCCGCGGATGACCTCGCTGGCCCTCCTTCCGACGACGTCCCTCAGACCCGTCAGCCTCTCGAACGAGGGGTTGACGTCGAGGTAGACGAAATCGCGCGGGATGCCGCTCTCGAAGAGCATCCTGCAGTAAGCGAATCCCTCGGTCATGTTCTCGAACAGCGAACGATAGCGCTCCTCGCTCTGCCGCAACTCCTCCTCGGCGCGCTTGTGCTCGGTGACGTCGATCACCGATGTCATGAAGTACAAGGGAACGCCCATCTTGTCTCGGCGGACGGAGGTCGCGACGTCGGTCCATACAACCGAGCCGCTCTTGTGAATGTAGCGTTTCGCGAATCGGGCGAACTCACGTTCCCCGGCCACGACCGAGTCGATCACCTGCTGAGTTTCGGCGACGTCGTCCGGGTGTGTTACATCCTGCCATCTCATGGCGGTCATCTCGGCGATCGAATAGCCGAGCATCTCGGCGAAGGCGCGGTTGACCTGGACCTCCCCGGTGGGTTGCGTGATGGACTTGCCGAGGATCGAATACTCGAAGACGTACCTGAAACGGTCCTCGCTTTCCCGCAGCTCCTCCTCCACACGCTTGCGCTCGGTGATGTCCCTGACGATCGAGAGAAAGACCTCTTGGTCTCCGAGTTCCATCACGCGGATGCTCACCTCGACGGGGAAGCGCGAACCGTCGGGACGCCGGTGAACAGCCTCGAACACGAGCTCCTCGTCGCGTGCCAGCGCGTCGAGCCGGTCGCGCAGCGCCGCGCGCTCCTCGGGCACGCGCAGCTCGTCAAACGGCAGGCCCAGCAGCTCCTCACGCCGACGGACGTAGAGCTGCTCGGCCCTTCGATTCACATCGAGGATCATCCCGTCGCGGCTCGCGAATAGGATCGCGTCGTTGGCGTGGTCGCGCAGGAGCGCGAAGCGCGCTTCGCTCTCGCCGAGCTCGCGGCGATGGCGGGCAGCGATCCCACGCTGGGCGCCGAAGCCGAGGCCGGCCATTGCCACGAGCAGCCCGGCGATGGCCAACGCGACCTGTCTCACGCTGCGCCTGAACCCAGACAGCGCCTCGTCCTCGTCCACCTTGACAACGAGACCCCAACGGGCGTCCTGAAGCCATCGAGTGACGCCGAGCGCCGGCACGCCACGGTAGTCGACGTACCGCGCGAACCTCTCTTCACCCCGAACGGCGGACGCCGCGGCCAGGTGAGAGGTCTTCGAGGATACTCGGAACGACAGGGGCGGGGCGGAACTGTGGCGGAGCGGGCTCAGGAACTCGATCTGGTCGCCGACCTGCCGGACCAGCAGCGACTCGCCGGTAGCCGACGGGGTGGGCTCGGAGCGCAGGAACGGGTAAAGCCACCGGCCCGGGTCGGCCGACAGCAAGACGGTTCCGGCGGTTCGACCGTTCACCCGCACCGGGGCGGCGATGGCGAGCATCGGCGAGCCGTCGGCGTGGGCCTGGAAGTCCAACCTTGCACGGCCGGTGTGCATCACCTCGCGGTCGATTTGCCGGCAGCTCTCCTCGAGCGGCGCGCTCCCTGCGCTCGCTGCCGCCACGTGGCCGGTCGAGTCGACGACGTAGATGCCGTTGTAACCGTACGCGGCCCGCACGGAGTCGAGGAGTCCCTGGAGGTGGTGCTCCGGCAGTTCCCACGGCGGCAGGGAGAAGGGCACCGCGGTCGGACCCGCGAGCAGGACGGCGACGGTGGGGTACGCAGCCACGACCTCGGCATCGCCGCGCCGTTCGCCCAGCCAGGCGGTGATCGCCGCCTTGCGGTCGTCGGCCATGGCCGAAAGACGGCCGCGCCAGACTTCGACTGCCAGGGCGCGCTCGTGCGGGACGAACACCGCAAGGAAGTACCAGACCGCCGCGACGCACACGGCCGAGAACCCGAGCCACGCGATGGCCCACCGCCGCCGAGCGGCGCGCCTTCCGTCTCGCCTGGTTCCATTCACCTTCGACATAGCCATGTTTCTTTCCCTGCCGGCAGACGTGCCGTGGCAAGGAAGCACCGGAACTTTACAATTTGAGAATGTTCCCTGATGAAGATCTTAACACTTTCGACACCTCGGTGCCACAAGGTGCTCGCCTTCACGAGCGCCCGCGGGCGTGCAACCAGCCACCACGCTGGCTTGCGTGCGTATTCCCGCAGGTTTGTGGTGACCCCCCTCACGGCCGTCCGCCATGTGTAGGCGCGAAGAACAGCTGGATAGCCCCGACCGCGATCATTCCACCATTTCGCGGAGTGTCAAGTCGCCGAGATTGTTCGGTGTGGCCTCGGCGTGCCAGGCCGCGTCTGCACCGCGATTGGAGGGTGTTTGGAACGCGAAAGGGCTCGCCGGCGGCGTAACCGGCGCTCCGCGTGCCGAGCCGAGGCACGCGGACCGCCCCTGGGCGCGGTGGGACGTTCATTCCACTGTCCATTCGCGAAACACGGGCGGCCGGTTGGCCGCTCCACATGCTTCGGCCTCTCCGGACGTCGGACCCCCGGCTCGACTGATTCCAAGGCGACATCGCTCGCCCTGCCAGGTCGACCCGGCGTAGACTCGAACGAAATGATGCTCCTCCCCTCCATCCTGCTCACCGCTGTTCTGCCGCTCCACGTTCTCGTAGGCCGCGACACGCTGGAGGTCCGCTCCGGCTCGGCCGTTCTCGCACGCGTCCTGTGCACCTCGGTTCGGGGCATCGACGAGGCGAGAATGACGGACGCCCAACGGCAGGCGCGGGACGACGTCCTGCGCCAAATCGACTCCACCTGGGCCAAGGAGACGTGGAAGGGACAGCTTCGGCTCGGCCTGGCGCTCGCCAAGGCCGAGGAGGTCGAGCCGCAAGCCCAAGAAAGCCAGGCCGGTTGCCGGTTCCTCTTTCCGGAGGGGCAGGTGGTCCGGGTTGACGTCTTCCTGTCGAACCCGACCGGCTCGAGCGCCGTCGTCGTGGAGGACCTCGAGAGCGGGCAGTACCTGGCGCTGGAGAAGGTCGGCCGGCCCTCCGATCTGCCGGAGCTCTTCCAGAAATTGATACTCCCGATCTTCGACCGGGACCGCCCTGCGAAGAAGGACGAGGCGGCCGACGAAGAGCTGCGGCGCCGAATCCGGGAAGAGTCCGAGCGTGTCGGGACGAGGACGCGGGTCGTCGCCGAGGTCAACGGCCAGCGCGACCTCCTCCCGGAGGGCGCCAGGGACGACGAGATCGGGGCCTCGCTCGCGCGCATGTGGGACAACCTGGACGGCGAGGCGCGCAGGAGGATCGAGCGCGTGCTCGGCTTCCTCGCGATCGTGCGGGCGGTCATGGAGCACCCGACCGCCGAGGATGCGGCGCTGGCCCGCGCGGACCTGCCGGCGTCGGCGCTGCGATTCAAGGGCGTTCCGGCGATCGAGGCGCCGTCCGGGACGCGCGTCGTCCGCACCTCGACCTTCAAGGATGGCGCGTTGGCTCTGCAGGCGCCACCGGACGAGGTGACCAAGCCGTTCTATGGCGAGCGGGGCTGGTGGGCCGTCGAGTTCTCGGGGTCGTTCCCGTCCCAGGTCGAGCGGCTGCTCCGTGGCGACCGGCACTGAAGGGCAGGGGACCGGGTTCCGGGCGCCGGGCTCTGGGGCGGAAGCAGCACAGACGAACGAACCAAGGGCGGCCGACCGGCCGCCCCTCGTCTCTTCGTCTCTGTCTTCGCGGACCCGGGACCCCGGTCCCCGGACCCCTGCCTCTACGGTTTCCACCCCTGCAGGATGCGCATGTAGTTGGCGCGCTCGAGCGCCTGCGGGTTGGGGGAGTTGTTGTGGCTCATCGAGGCGCGCATCTGCTCGACCGACGCGTACTCGTGCTCCTCCATCCAGCGCACCATCCCCTCGCGGACGGTCGCGAGGTACTCCGGCCCGCGCCGGAGCAGGGCGGATACGAGCTGCACGCCGTCGGCGCCGGCCATCACGGCCTTGATCGCGTCGAGGTGGGAGTGCACGCCGCCGGAGCAGGCGAGCGACCCCTTGAAGTGGCCCGACAGGATGGCGAGCCAGCGCAGGCGCAGCAACAGCTCCGAGGAGTCTGAGAGCTGCAGGCTCGGGACGACTTCCAGCTCCTCCACGTCGATGTCCGGCTGGTAGAAGCGGTTGAAGAGCACCAGGCCGTCCGCGCCTGCGTCCGCGAGCTGCTTGGCGAAGTTGGCGAGCGAGGAGTAGAACGGCGAGAGCTTGACCGACACCGGAATCTTCACCGATCCCTTGACGGTCTTGATGCTCTCCAGCGTCCGGCGCTCGACGCCGTCGCTCGTCTCCCACGCTTGCGTCGCGAGGTAGTAGACGTTGAGCTCGAGCGCGTCGGCGCCGGCCTGCTCGATGAGCCTGGCGTAGTTGAGCCAGCCCGCCGGCGTCGTTCCGTTGAGGGAGCCGATCACCGGGACCTTCACGGCCGCCTTGATGCGGCGCACCTGCTCGAGGTACTGCTCCGGCCCGAGGCGGTACTCCTGGGGCTGGGGGAAGTACGACAGCGCCTCGGCGAACGAGTCGGCGTGCAGCTCCATGTCCATCTCGGTGCCGAGCTGCTCGCGCGTGATCTGCTCCTCGAACAGCGAGTGCATCACGATCGCGGCGCAGCCGGCGTCCTCGAGCTTGCGGACGGTGTCCATCTCGTCCACAAGCGGCGAGGCGCCCACCATGAGCGGGTTGGCGAGTTCGAGTCCCAGGTACCTGGTCGAGAGGTCCATGTGCTCCCCCTAGCTTTCCTTCTCGGCCGCCGCCGGCGGCTCGGCCGACTTCAGCGGCATCGTCACATTGGCGAGCTGCTCGTACACCGCGAAGCGGTTGGTGACCTCGCGCTGGGCGGCGGCGACGAGGTGCTTGAAGCGCTCCGGGTTGGCCTGCTCGACCATCCGGAAGCGCGTCTCGTTGCGGAAGTAGGCGGTCAGTTCGACCTTCGGCGTGCCCGAGTCGAGCTTGAGCGGGCTCTCGCCGAGGGCGATTCGGCGCGGGTCGAAGCGGTAGAGCGGCCACGAGCCGCTGTCGACCGCAAGCTTCTGCTGCTCGCACCCGTACGCGAGGTCGTAGCCGTGGGCGATGCAGTGGGAGTAGGCGATGATCAGCGACGGGCCGGGGTAGGACTCGGCCTCGAGGAACGCGCGGACCGTCTGCGCGTCCTTGGCGCCGAACGCCACGTGCGCGACGTAGACGTGCCCGTAGCTCATCGCCATCATGCCGAGGTCCTTCTTCGGCATGCTCTTGCCGGCCATCGCGAACTTGGCCGCGGCGCCGAGCGGCGTCGCCTTCGAGGCCTGCCCGCCGGTGTTGGAGTAGACCTCGGTGTCGAGCACGAGGACGTTCACGTCGCGCCCCATCGCGAGCACGTGGTCGAGCCCGCCGTACCCGATGTCGTAGGCCCAGCCGTCGCCGCCGACGATCCAGACGCTCTTCTTCACCAGGTACTCGGCGAGAAGCGCGAGGCGGGCCGCCTCTGGGTCCTTGCTGCCGGCGAGCTTGGCCTTGAGCGCGGCGACGCGCTGCCGCTGGGCGGCGATGCCGGCCTCGTCGTCCTGATTGGCCTCGAGGATCTCCTTGACGAGGTTCTGGCCGGTCGTGCCGGCGAGGCGGGCGAGCATCTCGTGGGCCTGCTCGACGTGCTTGTCGATCGCCAGGCGGTAGCCGAAGCCGAACTCCGCGTTGTCCTCGAACAGCGAGTTGTTCCACGCCGGCCCGCGTCCCTCGCGGTTCGCGGCGTACGGGGTCGTCGGCAGGTTGGCGCCGTAGATCGACGAGCACCCGGTCGCGTTGGCGATCAGGGCGCGCTCGCCGAAGAGCTGGGTCAGCAGCTTGACGTACGGCGTCTCGCCGCAGCCGGCGCACGCGCCCGAGTACTCGAACAGGGGCTGCATGAACTGGGCGCCCTTGACGTCGATCTTGATCGCGGTGCGGTCGACCTCGGGGAGGTCGAGGAAGAACGCGTAGTTCGACCGCTCGGTCTCGCGGATCGGAAGCTGCGGCGTCATGTCGATCGCCTTGTGCTTGGGGTTCGACTTGTCCTTGACCGGGCAGATCATCACGCACAGCGTGCACCCGGTGCAGTCCTCGGGCGCCACCTGGATCGTGTACTTCCCGCCCTTGAAGTCGGCGGCCTTGTAGTCGATGGACTTGAACGTCGCCGGCGCGCCGGCGAGCAGCGCCGGGTCGTAGACCTTGGCGCGGATCGCGGCGTGCGGGCACACCATCGCGCACTTGTTGCACTGGATGCAGATCGCGGCATCCCACGTCGGGATCTCGAGGGCGATGTTGCGCTTCTCCCACTGGGTCGTGGCCACCGGCCAGGTGCCGTCCACCGGGAACGCGGATACGGGGAGGAGGTCGCCCTTCCCGGCCATCATCACCGCCGTGACGCGCTTGACGAAGTCGGGCGCGGCGTCGGACACCAAGGGCGGCCGGGCGTGCGTCGCGGTGATCTTCGCCGGGACCTTGACCTCGTAGAGGTGCGCGAGGGTGTGGTCCACCGCCGCGAAGTTCTTCTGAACGACGACGTCGCCCTTCTTGCCGTAGGTCTTCTTGATCGCCTTCTTGATCTGGGTGATCGCCTCGTCGCGCGGCAGCACGCCGGAGATCGCGAAGAAGCAGGTCTGCATGATCGTGTTGATGCGGACGCCCATCTCGGTGTCCTTGGCGACCTTGTAGGCGTCGATCACGAAGAAGCGAAGGTGCTTGTCGAGGATCGACTGCTGCACCTCGCGGGGCAGGTGGCCCCACACCTCGTCGGGCCCGAACGGGGTGTTGAGGAGGAACGTGGCCCCGTTCCCGGCGTAGTCCAGCATGTCGTACTTCTCGAGGAACTCGGTCTGGTGGCAGGCGACGAAGTTGGCCTTGCGGATCAGGTAGGCGGAGCGGATCGGCCGCGGCCCGAAGCGCAGGTGCGAGATCGTGACCGCGCCGGCCTTCTTCGAGTCGTAGACGAAGTAGCCCTGGCCGAAGTTGTCGGTCTCCTCGGCGATGATCTTGATCGAGTTCTTGTTGGCGCCGACGGTGCCGTCCGAGCCGAGGCCGAAGAACACCGCGCGCTTCACGTCCTCGGGCTCGATGTCGAACTCGTAGTCGACCGGCAGCGAGGTGTGCGTGACGTCGTCCACGATCCCGACCGTGAAGTGGTTCTTCGGCTTCTCCTTCGCGAGCTCGCCGTAGACGGCGTGGATCATCGCCGGCGTGAACTCCTTCGACGAGAGGCCGTACCGGCCGGCCACCACGCGGGGGGCCGCGGCGAACGGCGACGCGCCCGCGTCCGCCGCCTCGCGCAGCGCGGCGATCACGTCGAGGTACAGCGGGTCGCCGATCGCTCCGGGCTCCTTGCAGCGGTCGAGCACCGCGATACTCTTCACGGTCTTGGGCAGTGCCGCGATGAACGCGGCGATCGCGAACGGCCGGTACAGGCGCACCCGGAGCACGCCGATCTTCTGCCCCGCCTTCAGGGCCCACTCGACGTACTCGGTCGTGGTGTCGCCGCCGGAGCCCATGATCACGACGACGCGCTCGGCGTCCTTGTGTCCGAAGTAGTCGAACAGGTGGTAGCCGCGGCCCGTGAGAGCCGCGAACCTGTCCATCTCCGCCTGCACAGCGTCCGGGCAGGCGTCGTAGAACGGGTTGCACGCCTCGCGCGCCTGGAAGAACGCGTCCGGGTTCTCGGCCGTGCCGCGCAGCACCGGATGGTCGGGGGTCAGCGCGCGCGAGCGGTGCGCGGCGACGAGCGAGTCGTCGATCATGTGGCGGAGGTCGTCGTCGGTCAGCTCTTCGATCTTCGCGACCTCGTGCGAGGTGCGGAAGCCGTCGAAGAAGTGCAGGAACGGCACCCGGGAGCGCAGCGTCGCGGCCTGACCGACGCACGCGAGGTCGTGCGCCTCCTGCACCGAGCCCGACGAGAGCAGCGCGAAGCCGGTCTGCCGGCACGCCATCACGTCGGAGTGGTCGCCGAAGATCGACAGCGCGTGGGTCGCGATCGTGCGGGCGGATACGTGCATGCAGTAGGAGGTCAGCTCACCGGCGATCTTGTACATGTTCGGGATGAACAGGAGCAGCCCCTGCGAGGCCGTGAACGACGTCGTCAGGGCGCCCGCCTGCAGCGCGCCGTGGACGGCGCCGGCCGCGCCCCCCTCCGACTGCATCTCCGTGACCTGGGGCACGGTTCCCCAGATGTTCCTCTTCCCCTGTGCCGACCACTCGTCGGCGAACTCACCCATGTTCGACGACGGGGTGATGGGGTAGATCGCGATTACCTCGCCCGTACGGTGGGCGACCGACGCCGCCGCCTCGTTCCCGTCGAGCGTGACCATGCGCCTCTCGGACATGACGTGCCTCCTTCGTGGCATGCGACTCCGCGTCCTTATGGTGGTGCCGGGGGGCGGAAGTTGCAAACTGGTCCACGTTCAAAACGTGAACCATTTCACAATCGTCAGTCTAGGCTCCGCATCCCACTTTGACAAGCCCGCCGCCGGCCGCCGGAAATCCGGCCCCAGCGCCGGGCCGGGAGCGGCGCCACCACGCTGTGCTACCCTTCGCCGGCCTGCGACGGCCCTGTCGTCTAACGGTTAGGACACCGGTCTTTCAAGCCGGCAGCACGGGTTCGACTCCCGTCAGGGCCGCCACCCCGTCCTGCACCGGCGCCCAGACTCAATGAAGGCTGATGCTGCCGGCCTGCACCGCAGGCTCGCAGCGAGCCTCATAGAGGAGGGGGCGGTCGCTCCGCGGGATCGGGACGGCCGTGCTCCGGTCCGCGCCGGCCTCGCCCGCCAGCATGACCCGCAGGATGATCAGGCGGCGGGGCGGAACCGCGGCGGTGACCGGCTTGATGGCCGGGCGAGTCGATGGTGAGGCGAAAGAGGCGGGTCTCGGAACCGGCCCTTCCGTAGTAAGGAAGAAGCAGCCGCGCGCGTCGGACGTCACGGGCGCCGCGGCCGGTCCCCCCTGACCGGGCGCCAGCAGCGTGATGCGCGCGTTCTCGATCGGACGGCCGTCCGGCCCGTCCACGACGCCGTGAACCCTCACGCTCGCGCATCCCGACGCGCAGACCGCGAGGGCGGCCAGGGCTGCGGCGCCCGGCCGCCAGCGGCCGGTGTCGCCCCCCCACGCCTTCGCGCGCAGCATCAGCTCTCCCCGGAGACCGCCGTGGTAGCGAGGTCCCACCCAGGCAACGCTCCCGCCGAGGGCGCCGCTTCCCGGGCGGCGCCGGGGTGGCAGGAACCGCAGGGGCTTGATCTTGGAGTGCGGCGGAGGTAATTTCGGTTGCAGGTAATCACAGAGACCGGGATGCTGGTTGCCCCGGCCGGTTGGTTGCGGATCGACCTGGCCGTCGTTGGCGGAGGGGTGGGCGATGGATCGAAGACGAGCAACCCTGCCCGGCGTGCGCTGGGAGCGGTCCGTCGTGCCATCTCCCGGCGTCGCCGCCCCACTCAACCAAACCAATGCCGCGAAAGGGGGTTGCCGATGAACACCCTGTGGATCGTCGTCGTTGCCGTGGTCGTCATCTACGTCGCCTACAACTTCTATGCCCGACGGATCGACCGCAACGTCATCCAATCCGACGCCAAACGCGCGACCCCCGCCAGGATGTACATGGACGGCGTGGACTTCATGCCGACGAGCAAGAACGTGCTCTACGGGTACCATTTCAAGTCCATCGCAGCGGCCGGGCCGATAGTCGGCCCGATCACCGCGGCGAACATCTGGGGGTGGTTCCCATCGCTCCTCTGGCTCGTCGTGGGGGTCGCCCTGGTGGGGTGGGTCAGCGACTACTCGGCGATCATGGTCGCCGTCCGCAACGACGGGAACAGCCTCTCGGCCATCTCGCACAAGCTGATCGCGCCGCGCACCCGCCGCATCCTCTTTGTCTTCATCTTCTTCTACCTGATGCTCCTGGCGGGCGCCTTCGTGGGCATCCTCGCCGCGATCCTGTCGGCGCGCCCCGACGTCCCGTTCGGGATCATCACGCTCGCGTTGATGGGGCTCCTCGCCGGCCAGATGATGTACCGCTGGAAGGTCGACCTGATCGTGACGACGGTCGTCACGGTCGGCGTGACCATCCTCGCGATGGCGCTCGGGCCGTGGGGCCAGACGAAGAACGAGAAGGGGGCGCTCGTCCAGGGCCCAGTCGGGCGTGCCGTGGTCTCGCTGAACTCGGCGGTGGACAACGTCTCGGGCAAGAAGCCGCTGATGTCGATCGTGGACCCGACCGGCTCCGACCCGCGCGTGCCGCTGCCCGGGCCGGACGGGAAGCGGCCGACGACCGCCGTCTATGACGCCGCCACCGGGCTCGTCCGCACGCTGCCGAACTATCTCCTCTGGATGGTCTTCCTGTTTGTCTTCTCCTACTGCGGCGCCAACATGCCGATCTGGCGGTTCGCGCAGCCCGTCAACTACATCGGGTTCTGGATCATGCTATTCACGATCCTGCTGTCCGCGGTCGGGATGTTCATCGCCCCGCTGACCGGCGTGAAGGACGCGGCGGGCGCAGTCATAGGCTCGTTCGCCCTCGCGCCCGTGAAGAGCCTCGGGTTCGCGCTCCAGGCGGGGAAGGCGTGGCAGCCCCTGTGGCCGATGCTGTTCGTGACCATCGCCTGCGGCGCGATCTCCGGCTGGCACGCGCTCGTCGGCTCGATCGGCACCGCGCGGCAGCTCGAGTACGAGACCGACGGGCTGCCGGTCGGGGCCGGCTCGATGCTCGGCGAGTACTCGCTCGCCACCCTGTCGCTGACGGCGGTCTCGATCGCGGGGGTGGGCGGCGGCGGCGGCCGGTTCGCCGCCGGTGTGGGCAAGCTGATCTACGCCGGCACGTTCGGGGCGATCCCGGAGGTGTTCGGCACGGCCCTCGGGTTCGGCGCCTTCGTCATGATCGTGCTGACGGTGACCCAGCTCGTCTTCCGCGTCATGCGCGTTACCCTCACCGAGTGGGTCGGGGACACGATACCCCTGGTCCGCAACATGCACGTTTCGAGCATCATCTCGATGGTGCTGACGCTCGCGCTCGTCCTCACTGGGACCTGGGTGTACCTCTGGCAGATGTTCGGGGCCTCGAACCAGCTCATGGCCGCCCTCAGCCTGCTGGTCGTCACCGTCTGGCTCAAGTCCGAGAAGCGCAACCCGAGCTACGCGCTGTACCCGATGCTGTTCATGTACTTCACCACCATCTTCGCGACGATCGTGACCGCGCGCAACCTCTACGTCACGATCGCGGCGAACCCCGCGATGGGGGGCCTGCCGATCGCGGGCGCCTGGGCGATGATCATCGTCGCGGTGCTCCTCGTCGTCGCGGCGCTGTTCATCGGCTGGGACGGCCTCAGGGCGTACCAGAGGTACAGCGGGCACGCGGCCGAGGCGAAGCCGGCGGAAGCCTAGGCGCCCGATCCGGCTCGCTCGCCGATCGCGCGGAGGGCGGTGAAGAAGTCAGCCGCCGAGGCCGACGGTGCCGGGAGGTCCGCGTGGAGCTCGAGGTGGAAATCGCCCGGATGGAGGGCCAGTCGGCGGAGCCGGACGTCGGCCGCACGGGCGAGCGCCGCGAGCGCGTCGGCCGTCTCCAGAGAACGCGGGAACTTGTAGTACACGGCGAGATCGCCCGCGGCGCCGGGCTCGCGAACGGACCAGCGCCTGTCCTCGATCCGGCGCCGCGCGTCGCGCCCGGACCAGCTCGTCGGATCCAGAATCTCCATCTCCTCGGTCGGGGCTCGCCGCAGTCGGGCGCGGATGATGAGGGTGTCGCGACGGCCCCGGCTGCGTGAGAAGGCCCACAGCCAGGGAATGTCACGGGGCTCCAGGAAGATGACCACGCCCGCCTCTTCCACGGGGGTCTTGGCCTTGGTGATCCGCATTTCGATAGCCGTCGTTCCCAGCCAGCGAACCGTCGTGCGCTCGCCCAGGAGGGGGAGCCCGCCCTGGAGCCACCTCATGGCGGCATTGCCCTTGCGGACGTTGACGATGCTCCCGACGGCGAACCACCCGACGACGAGCGCGGCCGCAGCAATCAGGGCTCCCGTCATGACCTGCCTCCCGCTCAGACGGACGAACGATAGCAGAGAGGTTCGGTGATACCATGGCTCGCCGTGGGGGAAGCTCAGGGGTGCGCGAGGACCAGGTGGCGGACAGGCGAGCCGGATGGCGGGGCGCGATTCGTGAGTTCCTCTACGGAATGTTCGGCTACGAGACGGCGATGCAGGCGCGGGAGATCCGCGCCTCGATGGAGACGCTGTTCATGCTGGTGACGTTCGGTGACATGATCGGGGTGCCGATCCTGCCGCCGTACTACGGCCTGCGCCTGTTGCCGCACGTGGCCGGTATGGTGCAGGGATGGAAGCGGCGGGTGCTGCGCGAGCGCGAGCTCGGCGACGATCACGAGCACCACCTCCACGGAGTGTGAGGCCGCGGGCGCGCCGGGTCGGGCACGGAGGACGGGATGGCCGATAGCGAAGATGAAAAGCCTGGCGGACTGAAGGGGATCTGGAGCGGGCTGCGGCAGACGATCTACGGCATGGCGGCGCACGACATGAGCCGCGCGGCGCTGCGGACGCGTGCCTCGATGGAGCACCTCTTCATCCTGATCACGATGGGCGACCTCCTCGGGATCCCGATCCTGCCGCCGTACTACAGCCTCAGGCTCCTGCCCTACGTCGTGCCGCAGATCGCGACCTGGAAGCGGCGCATGCTGCGCGAGAAGGACGTGTCCGACGCGATGTTCTGATCCGAACGACCCGAGCACCGGCAGGCTGAGACGGGAGGGGGCAGCGCGATGGGGATGAGGGAGGTCTTCCGGCAGAACCCGGATCGCCGTTACATCATGTTCGGCGGCAAGGGCGGACTGGGCAAGACGACGTTCTCCGCGGCCACCGCGTACTGGCTCGCCAGCCAGGGCAAGAAGGTCCTCGTCTTCTCCGTGGACCCGCAGGCCTCGCTCACCGACATCTTCCAGCGCGACATCTTCGGCAAGGGGCCGGTGAAGATCATGGACAACCTGTGGGCGCAGGAGATCGACGCCGACAGCCACATCAAGGCGTACCAGAACGAGATCCGAAAGAAGATCCTCGACATGTACGGCATGGAGGCGGTGCCGGAGGAGATCGAGAACTACATCCAGGCGGCGAGCGCCGAGCCGGCCATGGAGGAGAGCGCGATCTTCGACGCCGTCGTCGACGTGGTGGTCAAGGGCGACTACGACTACTACATCTATGACCTCGTCCCTCTCGGGCATGCCCTCTACTACCTCTCCATGGCGAAGGTCTACGACGAGTGGATCAACAAGGTCACCAAGCTCCGCGAGGAGATGCGCGAGTACGAGGAGATGGTGAGCCGTCTGAAGCGGGAGAAGAAGACCGAGCAGGACGAGATCCTCGGCGAGCTCCTCTACATCAAGGGACGGATCAACGCGTCGTCCTCGATCCTCACCGACAAGGAGAAGACCGCCTTCTTCTTCGTCGTGGTGCCCGAGGAGATGATCATCAACGACACCGAGAAGGCCGCTCACCTTTTCGCCCAGTTCGACGTCCCGATCGGCGGCTACGTGGTCAACCGGGTGATCCCCCACGAGCTGATGCAGCAGAAGATCCCCGACTACCTGCGCAACCGCATCCAGATGCAGGATCGCCACCTCGATACCATCCGCTCCACGTTCGGCAACCAGGTCCTGGCCTACGTCCCGGAGCTGGAGCGCGACGTGACGGGACTGCCGATGATCGAGAAGCTCGCCGGCATCATGTACGGCGAGCTCGACCGCTGAGCCCGAGGGGGCGAGGGGACGACCATGCCCGAGATCCAGACGTCGATGCGCGACTACCTCAAGGAGCACGCCGACCTGAAGTACATCTTCTTCGGGGGCAAGGGCGGCGTGGGCAAGACCGTCTTCGCCGGGGCGACGGCGCTCTGGCACGCGCGGTCCGGGCGCAGGACGATGCTGGCGTCCACCAACCCCGTGCACAGCCTGTCGAGCCTCCTCGGCCAGGACGTCCTCGGGAAGCACACCCAGGTCGAGGGCGTCCCGAACCTGTGGGCGTACGAGATCGAAACCAAGGACACCATCGAGCGCAGCAAGGTCGAGATCCGCGAGAAGATCCAGTGGTTCCTCAAGTTCGCGGACATCTCCACGAAGGCGGAGGAGTTCGTGGAGTCGGCGACCATGAACCCCGCGTTCGAAGAGTCCGCCATGTTCGAGAACATGATCGACCTGATGTTCCAGGACGAGTACGACGTCTACGTCTTCGACACGGCGCCCACCGCGAACGCCCGCCGCCTGCTCGGCATGTCGAAGGTCTACTCCCTCTGGGTCAACAAGATGCTCAAGAGCCGCGAGGAGGCCAAGACCCTGCGGGAGATGCTCTCGTTCACCAAGAAGAAGGAGGAGGACCCGCTCATGGGCTACCTTCTCTCGTTCCGCGACCGGATGGAGCACGGGCGCGTGCTGCTCACCGACCCGGCCAAGACGTCGTTCTTCTTCGTGACGCTTCCGGAGGCCCTCCCGATCGCCGTCATCACCCGCTTCATCCAGTGGTTCCACGACTTCGGGATCCCGGTCGGGGGCGTGATCGTCAACATGCTCATCGACAAGGCCCTCGTCGGCGGCGACGCCGCCGACTTCGTGAAGAACCGGGTCGCGATGCAGGACGAGCACATGCGGACCATCTGGCAGAAGTTCGACGGCAGCGTTCGCGGGATCGTCCCCCTGTACGAGACCGAGATTCGAGGCGTGCCGATGCTCCAGCGCCTCTCCGAGTCGCTCCTCCCGTAGGCCGCCGTCCCCGCCGGCCGTATGCCGCCCTCGGGTTCCCCCTTCCCGCCGGAAGGCGGGGCGACGGCCAGTGTGCAGCGTCCCACCCGGGTGCAATACGGAGCGTCCGCTCTGCGTTGTCCGCAGCGTGATCCCGGAAGGCGGGGGAGACAACAGGTTACGACCTGGGGCGTACCAGGGGTGGCCGCGTGTGCGGAGGTCGTGTCTGCGCGGGTTTCCTGCGCCTCGACTTGCGACGACGCGCGGTTGCCCCGGGGTCCGTCCCGGTCTTGACTCGCGTGGCATAATGAGACCAGCTTGCCGAAAGGGGGGACCATGAAGCGGGATGTCTCGAGACATAGGGTGTGGGCGGT
Organism: uncultured Acidobacteriota bacterium; assembly: GCA_963727275.1. GTDB lineage: Bacteria > Acidobacteriota > Thermoanaerobaculia > Thermoanaerobaculales > Thermoanaerobaculaceae > RBG-13-68-16. The sequence continues at coordinate 308,399 of CAVSFK010000011.1, read as the reverse complement.
TGCGGTGGTGGTGCTCGCGATGGTGGTGCCGACCATTGCGAGGGGCCAGATGATCCTCAAGGTGAACGACACGACGTGGTTCAGGGTCGGCATGCAGATGCAGGCCTGGGGCGACTGGCTCCAGGACCAGATCCGGGGGGTACGGGCAGAACCTCTTCCTCCGGCGGGCGCGGTTCCAGCTCACGGGGCAGTTCGGACCGGACGTCACGTTCTTCTTCCAGACCGACAGCCCCAACCTCGGAAAGACCTCGACCACCACCACGAAGGGGTACTCTCCGGGGTTCCTGGTCCAGGACGCGTGGTTCGAGTGGAAGGCCGCAGACGAATTCGCCCTCGACGCGGGTGAGATGATCGTGCCGTTCAGCCGCAACGAGCTGACCTCCACGCTCAGCTTCATCACCCTCGACATCAGCCCGACCTCCACGGTGTTCGCCGGGCCCAACGCAGACCAACGGCACCCGGGATACCGGGTTCCATGGCGCATCGGCTACCTCGGAGGCGGCCACTTCGAGTACCGCGCCGGGCTGTTCCAGGGCGTGCGTCAGACCGGGCCGCGCAACTCGCTCCTGGGTTCCGTGTTCCTGCAGTACGACTTCCTCGACACCGAGAAGGGGTACGTGTTCGCCGGAACGAACCTCGGCAAGCGCAAGATCCTGGCGCTGTCCGGCGGTTACGAGACCCAGAACTCGTACAAGGCCTACTCGGGCGACCTCTTCGCCAACATCCCGGTCGGCGCGGGCGACGAGGTGGCGGGCCAGATCCAGTGGACGCACTACGACGGCCAGGACTTCATCAAGACGATCCCGAACCAGAACGACTACCTCGCGGAGCTCGCGTACTACATCAAGAGCGCCAAGACGCAGCCGTTCGTCAAGTACGAGGACTTCAAGTACGTGGCCTCGGCCGACCAGATCAACGACAAGAGCCAGTACGGCGCCGGTCTCAACTACTACGTCCACGGCCAGAACCTGAAGCTCACCGGCCAGTACCTGCACGTGCAGCCGAAGAACCCGGCCCTGAAGAACACGAACGAGATGACGTTCCAGCTTCAGATGTTCTACAACTGACGGCGGCGACAGGAGCCGATGACAGCCCGCACCGCCGGCAGGGGTCCGGCGGCCGCGGGCTGTGCGTGGCGACGACGGCGCCTGGCGACTGCCGTGGGATGAGGTTCGTCGAGCGGCAGGGCTGGAGACGGGTTTCGCGGCGGGGTAGGCTCGCCGCAGGATTTCCGTGGGGACCGGCCGGAGTTGCGGTGAGGGCGAAAGCCTCCGCCGCATCTCCGCGATGTCCGGGTTGAGGCGACGGCTGACGTCGCGGCCGCTCCTCCGCCCGAGCGAGACCGACCCCCTCGGGGAAAAGGGGGGACCATGACCGTGCGTTCGTACGCTTGGGTCGTCGCTTTGGGCTTCATCGTGGCGATCGGCGGGAGTGCCGCAGCCGCACCGCCCGCCGGACCTTGCACGATCACCTTCGGCGCCGCCGTGTCCCTGACCGGCGCGACGGCTAAGGAGGGCGAGTACGTCAAGAACGGGTACAACCTGTTCCTGGAGGACATCAACAAGCGTGGCGGCTTCAAGGTCGGGCAGCGGCAGTGCCAGGTCGCGCTGAAGATCTACGACGACGAATCCAACCCGGACACGAGCGCCAAGCTGATCGAGAAGCTGGTGACCGACGACAAGGTGGACCTCCTCCTCGGGCCCTACGGGAGCGGGCCCGTCTACTCGTCATCGGCGATCGCGGAGAAGTACGAGATCCCGATGGTCGAGCCGGGCGGCTCGGCGATGAAGATCTTCAGCCGGGGGTTCAAGTACATCTGGGGCACGCTGCCCGGCGCGCCCTACTACCTCGAGAGCGCCATCGACGCGATCATGGCCAAGGACCCCACGGTCAAGACGGTCGCGCTCCTGATCGAGAACGACTCCTTCTCCCAGGAAGTCGCCGACGGCGCGACCGCCTACGTGAAAGCGAAGGGCCTCAACCTCGTCTACTCGCAGCAATACCCCAAGGGCACAAAGGACGTCTCCTCGCTGCTGACGGCCGTCAAGGGCGCCAACCCCGACATCGTGCTCGGTGCGAGCCACCTCGCGGACGCGCAGCTCGTGATGAAGCAGGCGAAGGACATCGGGCTGAACGCGAAGGCCTGGGCGTTTTCGGTCGGTCCTGCCACGCCCGAGTTCGGCAAGGCGCTGGGCAAGGACGCGGCGTACGTCCTCGGCGTGACGCCGTGGACGCCCGCCCTCCACCTCAAGGGCGAGGACATCTACGGCACGCCGGAGAAGTTCGCCGAGGCGTACAAGGCGAAGTACGGCGTCATGCCGTCCTATCACGCGGCGTCGGCCGTCGCGACGATCATCGCGTTCCAGAAGGCGATCGAGGCCGCCGGCAGCACCCAGCCCGCCGCGGTCCGCGAGGCGCTGGTCAAGCTGGACTTCCCGACGTTCTACGGCCGGCTGAAGTTCGCCGCGCACGGGATCATCGTGATGCCGATGGCCGTCGAGCAGTGGTTCCCGGACGGCGCGCTCTACACGATCTGGCCCAAGGACGCCGCGGAAAAGGGCCTGCTCTACCCGGCGCCGCCATGGAACCAGCGCTGAGGCGCCGCCGCTGCTCGAACGCCCCGCGCCCTGATCCCGCTCCCGCGCACGCCGGGAGCGAGCGTTGACGATCACGCTCGGCCAGAGCCTGGTCAACGGCATCCTGCTCTCGGGGATGCTCGCGCTGGTGGCGCTGGGATTCTCGATCGTGTGGGGCGTGCTCAAGATCATCAACCTGGCCCACGGCTCCTTCATCATGCTCGGGTCGTACGTGACGTACACGCTCTGGAGCCTGGGCCTCGATCCGTTCCTGACGATCCCGATCTCGATGCTGGCGCTGTTCGTGCTCGGATACGCGATCCAGGCCGGGATCATCAACTGGGTGATACGGGCGCCGCTGCTGGTGACGTTCCTGCTCACGTTCGGGCTCGACATCGTGCTCGTCAACCTGGCGCTGTTCGTCTGGAAGGGCGACGTCCGGTCGGTCAGCCCGCCGTACGCCGGATCGGGGTTCACGCTCTTCGTCGACCGGGCCACCGGGCAGGGGATCCAGGTGCCGTACGTGCGGCTGGCGGCGTTCGGCATCTCGCTGCTGCTCGCGGGCCTCCTGTACCTCTTCATGAGCCACACCCGGTTCGGCCGCGCCATCCAGGCCACCGGCCAGGACAAGGACGCGGCGCAGCTCACCGGCGTGAGGGTGGCGCCGATCTACGCCCTCACGTTCGCGATCGGCGCGGCGCTCGCCGGCGCCGCCGGCTCGCTGATTAGCATGATGCAGCCGTTCGACCCCGGCATGGGCGGGGGCTACCGATTGCGCGCCTTCATCATCGTGGTGCTCGGCGGGCTCGGGAGCATCCCGGGCGTGCTGCTCGGCGCCGGGCTGTTCGCGCTCGTCGACGTGGTCGTCGGCATCAGCCCGCTGGCGCCGCTCAAGGACGGGGTCGCGTTCGCGATGCTCGTCGTCGTTCTGATCCTGCGGCCGTCCGGCATCGCCGGCAAGGCGTTCTACTGAGGCGGCGTGGCGAGCGCTCCTCCATCCGCCGGCGGCCCGAGAACGGAGATCCCGACCACGCGCTTCGACGCGCGGCTCGGCGCGCGGCGGCGGATCGTTTACACGGCGGCGGGAGCGGGCGCGATCCTGGCGCTCCTGGTCGTGCCGCGCTTCGGCGTGAGCGGTTTCACGCTGACCTGGGTGACCACCGCGGTGCTCCTGGCCGCCCGGGCGCAGGCATGGAACTTCATCGGCGGCTTCACCGGCTACGCCGCGTTCGGCAACGTCGCGTTCTACGGCCTCGGCGCCTACGGCACCGCGGTCCTGATGACCCGGCTCGGCTGGCCGTTCCTGCCGGCGATGCTCGGCGGCGCGCTCGTCGCGGCGGGGTTCGCCGTGCTCGTCGGCCTGCCGGTGCTCAAGATGCGCGGCCAGTACTTCGCGATCGCGACGCTCGGCGTGGCTGAGGCGACGCGCGAGCTGGTCTCCTCGCCGCAGGCGGCGCCGCTGACCGCCGGCCCGACCGGCATCAACCTGCCGTTCTTCCGGCCGCCGGGGCTTTCGGCGGCGGCCGCGGCCGCGGCGGGGACCCGGTTCTTCTACTACGCCGCGCTCATCCTGCTCGCCCTCGTCGTCGTTGCGACCTTCGTCCTGACGCGGACCAAGCTCGGCCACAGCCTCGTGGCGATCCGCGAGGACGAGGACGCCGCCAGGATGCTGGGGATCAACACCACGTGGGCCAAGGTCATCGCGTTCGCGCTGTCGGGGTTCTTCACCGGGCTGGTCGGCGGCCATTACGCCTACTGGCGGACGTTCATCCTGCCGGAGGAGGTCTTCTCGATCCGCTACACGCTCGACGCGATCCTGGGCGCCGTGCTGGGCGGGCCGGGCACGATCGTCGGGCCGGCGCTGGGCGGGTTCACGTTCGACGCGGTCAGCACCTACCTCACGTTCAGCAAGCCGTTCGGCATCGACCTCGGCCAGTTCCACGTGACGATCCTTGGGCTGTTCATCGTGGTCGTGATCGTCTTCCTCCCGCGCGGCATCGCCGACCTCCTCGCGCGGCGCCGGCTCCGCTGGGGCATCTTCCTCGAGAACATCCGGAAGAACCGTGTCTGACCCAATCCTGGCGACGCACGCGGTCAGCAAGCACTTCGGCGGCCTCGCCGCGGTGAGCAACGTCGATATGGCGCTCGCGCGCGGCCAGGTGCTCGGCCTGATCGGCCCCAACGGCGCCGGCAAGACCACCTTCGTCAACGTGATCACCAACCTGCTCCGCGCGACCTCGGGCCGCGTGGTCTACAAAGGGCGGGAGATCACCGACTGGCCGCCGTACCGCATCGCGCGGGCGGGCGTCGCCCGCACGTTCCAGGTGGTGAAGCCGTTCCGCCGGATGACGGTGCGCGAGAACGCCGCGATCGGCTCGATGTTCGGCGCCGGCGGCCGCCGGCGCAGCGCCCGCACGGCGATGCGCAAGGCGGAGGACGTGCTGGAGTTCGTCGGCCTCGGCGCGGAGATGGAGAGGGCGGCCGACGAGCTCACGCTCGCGGGGATGAAGAGGCTCGAGCTGGCCAAGGCGCTCGCGATGGAGCCCGAGGTCCTCTTCCTCGACGAGGTCATGGCCGGCCTGAACCAGAAGGAGATCGAGTCGGCCATGGCGCTGGTGCGCGCCATCAACGGGCGCGGCGTGACGATCCTGGTGATCGAGCACGTCATGAAGGCGATCATCGGCCTCTGCCAGTCCGTGGTCGTGCTCCAGCATGGGCAGAAGCTCGCCGAGGGCACGCCGCAGGAGGTGCTGAACGACCCGGCGGTGATCGAGGCGTACCTGGGGCGGAAGTACGTCGAGCGCGCCGGGGCGGCGAGGACGCAGCCGTGAGCGCATCCGCCGGCGGCGCCCCGAACCAGACCCCGCCGTCGAACGGCCCGCTGCTCGCCGTCGAGCATCTCGACGCGGGCTACGGCGAGGTCCAGGTCCTCTGGGACGTCACGCTCGAGGTGCGGCCGGGCGAAGTCGTGGCGCTGATCGGCGGCAACGGCGCCGGCAAGTCCACGCTCCTCTGGGCCATCTCCGGGCTGCTGAGGCCGCGCGCCGGCCGCATCCTCCTCGACGGACGGCCGATCGGAGGCGCGCCGCCGAGCGCGATCGTCGCTCTCGGCGCGACGCAGGTGCCGCAGGGCCGCCGGCTGTTCCCCGGCCTGACCGTCGAGGAGAACCTCCTGCAGGGCGCCTACCACCGGCGCGACGCGGACGGGATCCGCGAGGACCTCGAGTTCGTGCTGGTCCTCTTCCCGCGGATGAAGGAGCGCCTGCACCAGCCGGCGGGCAGCCTCTCGGGCGGGGAGCAGCAGATGTGCGCCGTGGGGCGCGGGCTGATGGCGCGGCCGAAGATCCTGCTGGTGGACGAGCTGTCGCTCGGCCTCGCCCCGATCGTGGTCGAGGCGATCTACGAGGCGGTCGCCCGGGTGCGCGAGCGGGGGATGACCGTGCTCATCGTCGAGCAGGACGTGCAGACCGCGCTCGAGCAGGCCGATCGGGGGTACGTCCTCGAGGTCGGCCGCATCGTGATGGCCGGCCCTGCGAAGGACCTCATGGCGGACCCGCAGATCAAGCAGGCGTACCTTGGGCTCTGACACCCATGTGGTCAAGGTCAACCGCGCGCCGGTGCTCACGCTCTGGGCCGCCGTCGTGGCCGAACGGCTCGGCTTCGACCGCGACGAGGCATTGACCTTCGGCCGCGCGGTCGCGGGGCTGAACGCACACGCGAAGGGCGTGCGCCTCGGGCTGTTCGCCCCGTCGGCGCCCAAGGCCGTGGCGGAGCACAGGAAGAAGCTGCAGCACGGCGAGACCGTCCACGTCGACCTGCTCGGCCGCGCCGTCCCGGCGACCGCGACGCCCGACGGCCTGCGCGCGCTGAGCAAGGACGAGCCGATCGCGCCCGCGAGCGTCGAGCGCTACCTCGAGAGCAAGTTCGGCGACTCGCTGCCGGACGTGCGGAGCGCGATGGAGCGCCTCGCCGCATCACGCCGGCGCGAGCGTCTTGCCGAGGAGGCCTTCCGCCTCTACGAGCAGTTCCGCCCCACGGTGCCCGCCGGTCTGAAGGGCTGGGGCGCCGCCGGCGACCTCGACATCGCCGGAATCGTGGCGTTGGCTACGTGACCCGGTCCTGGCGGACCGGCCCAGCTCCTCCATGGCCGAACCGCACGTTGGGCAGCCCGCTGCCGTGCGCGAGCAGGGGCGAAGGGATGAACATCGCCGACATCGTCGGCCATGGGACCTCTTGGCACGTTCGAAGCTCCATGCAGCTGCGGCTGGGCGGCGGCCGGGTGTTGCTATGATCGTGACCCACGGGGGTCCCGATGACCGAGCGTGAGAGTCAGGTTCGCACCCTTGTTGCCGAGCTCGCAAACGCGGTCAGGCGCTGTGAGCGGCAGGCAAACCTCGAGAGGATCGATCTCGTCGTCAAAGGGGTCGCGCCAGGAGGCGCCGAGGTGAGCGCCGAAGTCGAGTTGCGGCCCTCGCCTGATGACGCCGGCACTGCGCGCCAGGCCATCGCTCAGATCGAGCAGATCGTCGCAAAATGGGAAGCCGGCTCGGGGCTGTGGGTCGAGAGGCTCTCGCTGGTGTGGCGGGGGGACCCGCCTATCCGCGTCCCCGAGGATCTCGAAATCCGCCAGGCCTACTAGAGACCGGATTGCGCACTACTGCTTGGCGAGTCGCTTCACGTCGTTGAGAATCGCTTCGAGGAGCGCGTCCGTGCCCTCGTCCTCGAGGTACTCCATCTTGAAGCCGACGCCGTAGAGCAGGCCGTTCACCATGAAGCGAAGGGCGAAACCCTCGTCCTGCTGCTCCCAGGACACCTGTGTCGCCGCGGGCCACCGCTTGCGCAGCCGCGCCTCGATGAACCTCCGGTGCGCATCGACGAGCCTGCGAGTGTCGTCCATCGGCCTCCCGCTGATACAACCCGATCGATTCTAGCTGTTGGAAGGGCGCGCCGGCGAGCGACGTGTTCTCGACGGCATGGGTGCTCGTGCGCTCCGATGGCCTCGCGATCGCCGGCGCTCTCCCCTGGCCGCGTCGCTCGCCGACGAGCTCGAAGTTCTCGACAAGGGCCAGGAGTCTGGTGCGCTGGCGATCGCCGCAGAGGCCGCAGGTGGAGGCGGGCCAGCTCGATCGGGACTCGCTCCCGCATCGGCACGGCGCACCACGGGCAGCCAGGCGGAGCGGTGGGGGCGGGAATGGGTCCGCATCACTTGCGGTTCCAGGGACAAAGCCAACTGCAGAGGACCGCCGATGCTGCGCCGGGGGGGCCATGGTTCAGCCGACCGCGACGATCCCCTGCCGCCGCCTTCCGGATAGGTGAGGCGGGTCGGAGGGTGCGATGAGAGTTCTCCCTTGGATCAGCGGCATCGTGGTGGCCCTCGTGTGCGTCGCAGTACCACCTGTTCGTGCGCAGGAGAGGGCAGTGGCGGAGACCGTGACCGCGGCTCCTGACAACCCGTACACGCCGCCGGCGTGCGTGCCGGGTGTGCCGTTCATCGACGTCACCTGTACCACAGGGTTCGACCCCTGGATCGAGCAGTTCGGGGCCGACGGGATCTCGGCCGGCTGCGGCGGCGGCAAGTACTGCCCTGGCACGCCCGTCACCCGCGACCAGATGGCGGTGTTCATCGAGAAAGCGATCCGCGGGACCCTGGCGTGGAGCCCCGGCGACCTGGGGAACTCCAACACCGGTCTCGGCCGCGAGGCGATGCTCGTGAACGGCAGCGGCGCCTACAACACCGGCGTCGGGAACAGCGCGTTGTTCAACAACAGCTCCGGCGCGAACAACACCGCCGTCGGAGCAGAGGCCCTCGGGACGAACACGAGCGCCTCGCAGAACACCGCGGTGGGTTCGAGCGCGCTGATCAGTCAGTCCTACGACCCGGGGTCCCCGTGGCCGAGCGACAACACCGCGGTGGGCTACAACGCGCTCGCCAACGACCAACCAACGACAACCGGGAACGGCATTCAGAACACCGCCGTGGGGTCGCAGGCGCTGCAGCAAAACACCACGGGATACGGCAACACCGCGAGTGGGTACCAGACCCTGTTCTCCGACGACACGGGCGTTGACAACACCGCGAGCGGGTATCAGAGCCTGTACTCCAACACCTCCGGCGCCTACAACACCGCGAGCGGCGAAGCCGCAGGATCGAGCAACAGCACGGGAAATTGGAACACCTTCCTCGGTGCCTTCAGCGATGCGAACGCCAACAACCTCGATGACGCAACGGCGATCGGCTACGATGCGCTCGTCGATGCCTCGAATCACGTCCGGATCGGCGACCTCAACGTCACCCAGATCGGCGGGCAGGTCGCGTGGTCGAACCTTTCCGATGCGCGCGCCAAGACCGACATCCGCGACCTCGACCTCGGCCTCGACTTCGTGATGGCGCTGCGCCCCGTCTCGTTCATGATGCAACACGGAAACGGCCGCACCGACATGGGGTTCGTCGCGCAGGACGTCGAGGTGTTGCTTGGCGATGAGTACAACGTACTGGGGATCGGCGGGGACAAGGACCGCACCCTGTCGCTGAGGTACACGGACCTGATGGCGCCGGTGGTGAAGGCGATCCAGGAGCAGCAGGGCACCATCGAGAGGCAGCAGGCGCAGATAACCGATCAGGCAAAGACGATCCAGGCGCAGCGGGCGCAGCTCGACGCGCTGAAGACCTCCTTGGTGGAGCGGGATCGCGCTCTCGAACGTCGTCTAGCGGCACTCGAGCTGGGGAAGCAGTAGCACCACCGAGAATTGAGCGACAGTCCGTGCGAAACAAGCGGGGCGCCTCCGGGCGCCCCGGTTACCTAGGGCGTCGGCTTCAGATCCGGAGCTCGGAAGTTCGGTCGCAGCGGTCGCACTCCACGGCTGACCAGTGGCGGGTAGGGACGTGAAGCCGGGCCGGCTCGATCGGATCGCGCTCCCGCCTCGGCCCATGGCACCACGGGCAGCGGGGAGGATCGGCCGGTGCGGGAATGGGTTGGCATTGCACGCGGTTCGAGGGACAAAGCCAACTGCAGAGGACCGCCGATGCTGTACCGGGGGCCGTGGTCCAGCCGACAGCGACGATTCCCTGCGGACGCTCTCCGGATAGGGGAGGCGCGTCGGAGGATGCAATGAACGTCCTGTCCCGGATCGGCACCATGATCGTGGCCGGCCTGTGTGTACTTGCCCTACCGGTTCATGCGCAGGGGAACGGAGGAGCGGCAGCAGGGGTCACGAACCCGGACAACCCCTACACACCGCCGGCGTGCGTGCCTGGGGTGCCGTTCTCCGACATCACGTGCACGACTGGGTTCGACCCCTGGATCGAGCAATTCGGCGCCGACGGGATCACCGCCGGGTGCGGCGGAGGCAAGTACTGCCCAAGCACGCCGGTGACCCGGGACCAGATGGCGGTGTTCGTCGAAAAGGCGATGCACGGAACTGCAGCGTGGAGCCCTGGAGACCTCGGGAACTACAACACCGGGATCGGCAGCCAGGCGTTGCTCAACAACGGCGCGTATGCGCAGGCCAGTACCGCTATCGGCAACAGCGCCCTCTACACGCAAAGCTTCACTAACGCCGGCACGTCCTACTTTGCAGACAACACCGCGGTCGGCTTCCAGGCCCTGTACTTCAACCAGCCGGACGGAGGCAACACCGGATCCGACGGCACCCGCAACACGGCAGTAGGCACCAACACGCTCCTTCAAAACACCACCGGCTACCAGAACACGGCCGTCGGCCACCAAGCCGGCGCAAGCTGGAACGGCACGTTCGATACCTTCATCGGCGCCTACGCCGATGCGTTCAACCCGGGGTTCACGGATGCGACCGCCGTTGGGGCCGGTGCGTCCGTTGATGCGTCCTACCACGTCCGCATCGGCGACACCCAGGTCACTCAAATCGGCGGGCAGGTCGCGTGGTCGAACCTCTCGGACGTCCGGGCGAAGACGAATATCCAGGGGCTCGACGTCGGCCTTGACTTCGTGATGGCGCTGCGGCCTGTTTCGTACCAGCTCATTAAGGGCAACGGTCGGACGGACATGGGGTTCGTCGCTCAGGATGTCGAGATGTTGCTCGGCGACCGCTTCAACGTCCTGGGTATCGGCGGCGATAAGGACCGCACTCTGTCGCTGAGGTACACCGACCTCATCGCCCCGATGGTCAAGGCTATGCAGGAGCAGCAGGCGACGATCGAGAAGCAGCAGGCGCAGATCGAGAGCCGGGACGCGAGGATCGCAGCCCTGGAGAACCAGCAGGAAGCGCAACAGGCCGCGATCAAGGTGCTCGCTGAACGCGTCGCGGCGCTGGAGCAGAAGAAGCAGTAGCACCACCGAGAATTGAGCGACAGGCAGTGTGGCAAGTGCGGGGCGCCTCCGGGCGCCCTGGTCGCCCGGTAGATGCCAGATATCACCATCACAACTGGTCGGGTGTGGGGGCTGAGGCGTGGCAACGTGCGTGTGGCGGCCGCCGGCGGCGCGACTGTTTGCACGGCGGCGGCAAGTCCTGCGCGACCAGAACCACGGAGGCAGGCCTCCCCGTTGTCGCCGTGTGCGACTTCTTTCCGGCCGGGGGCGAGGCTGTGGCGATACTGGAGGGGCGAGTGGTCAGGTTGCGAAACCAGAACAGTCAGAGAAGGTGAGATGGTGATACCAGGTACCTATCTACGTCTACTTCGAGAACGGCCTCGTCGTCGCCGTACAGGACTGAACGTATCACGTAGCCGCGGTACACGGCCCCAGGGCGGGCGCAGGCCGCGGACGTGTACGCGGGGCGCCTCCGGGCGCCCCGTTCGATGTTCGTTGCGGCGACGGAGCCGCGCCAGGGCGAGGAACGGCGATCAGGCGCCTGTGATCGTCGGCCCTGTTGGGTTGCGAATGATGACCATCGCCCTTCGCAGGAGCATGCGGAAGATGAACTGGACCACGAGCGGAATGTCGGCCTCGACGCCGAGGTGCTCGTTGGCACGCCAACACCAGACCTCGGAGTGAGCGCGATTCCTCTTCCTCGGTCGGTGTTTGACTCGGAATTCGTATTCGACCCGCTGGTCACTACGCAGTGGGGAGGGGATGTCGCCCACCCTAAAGGCGGCGATGCCGTTGCCAGGATACCTCGGGTGAAGTACGTCCTCTGGCCGATTGGAGTACTTCTCGCGGTTCACCGACATGTCGGGGAACGAGATCGCATCAGGCGCGACCTCACCTTGGCTGTAGTTCTCGGGTGAGAACCGTCGGAAGAGGCGTTCGCTTGGCTCGAATGCGTCGTCTGGGAGAAGAGCAGCACGTCCCTTCGATGCGTCGTCACCTCGAGAGGAAGGCACGGACTTGCCCCGGGATCGTTTCTATCATCTTCCTTGACGCACTGATCACCGACGCTACTGGCATTCCGGTGCCTACATCGAGGCCTATGAGGATCGGTCCGCGATTCGTGGCTTCAAGGTGCGCGTACCGGCCGCCAGAACGGATGAAGAGGCCGACGCCACCCTCGACCGAAGGCGACGCCTGAGTTACGCGGATTCCGGCGCGTTCAAGGACAGCCAACAATCGCAATGCGTTCCTGATCGCGCGTGCCGCTGGCGGGCGCGCCCTGTATCCGTCCCACCCCCGACGCAGCTTCCGTAGACTGCCAACACGGTCGCTGTGCTCGATGAGGTGGTCACTGAAGTAGATTCGCGAAGGCGCGGCCGTCGTCGTGATTTCGGAGATGTCGGCCAAGCCGAGCATATGCGGAGCCACAACGTCGTCGTCCCGTTGACCAAATGTCCCCCAAAACAGGGGGAGGTCTGGACTTGACGACGCAGCCGGGAGTGAACTACTGAGGCTCATGGCGATCCCTGGTGCGTTTGGGTTGGCCGGTTTGGAGGGCTTCGAGGACGGCGATCTTGTCGTCCAGCCACTTCCTGAAGGACTTCGCCCGCTCGAGGTCGAAAACCAACCTCACCTCCAGCTCGCGGACCATGCCGAAGTTCTCAATCTGACGCTTGTCCACCAGTTCTGGACCGACAGCGCCGTCCGGCGAGAGCCGATGGGCCACGCTTGTGGGGATTCTCCAAGCCTCGAAAAAGGGCATCATCTGGATTTGCCCGTGAGAGGTTACCCCCCCGAAGATCCCATCGACGTGAATCGTCCGCATCTGCGGTGACCGTTCATAGTAAAAGCGCACGTCTGCGGGAAGGGCAATGGCCTCGGCCGGCACCTTGGTGGGCGCTTCCGTTCCTTGCTGTCGCTTCTTCGCCATCTTCGCCTCCCGGCACATGCAGCAACTGGCTGCAGCCGGCCTGAGTATAGCCCCCTAGCTCTTGCGAGCCTCGTTCCGCCTTGGACGGCAGAGGCGCCGCATACACATCATAACAAAATAAACATATTACAAACCAAACACACACACAAAAATGCAGAAATAAAAGCTGAACCACGCAGCGCTTCCGCTTCACGAAACACGTGGCGGCGCTCGAGCCGGCCCGCGGCCCTACTTCGCCTTCGACACGAAGGAGCACGCCTGCGTCCGCGTGGAGACGTCCGGCACGAAGTCGTTCTTCTACCGCTACAAGTCGCGGGGAGGTCGAAGCGGCTCAGCTCGGCCGGTTCCCCGGCATGAGCGTGGGCGTGGCGCGAGCACGACGATCGTGGAGCGCGGTGCCGTCGAGAGCGGCAGCGACCCGCCGAGGCGGCGTGAGAGCCGAACCGAGATGACCGTGGGCGAGCTGATCAAGCTCTACACCGACGACACCTCCGACCGGGCGAACCAGGCGGTGGTGGCGGCCGAGCAGTGGTCCGCGATACCTCGCGCCCCTGGTCGGGCTCAAGCTCTCCGACCTCGCGCGCAAGCGGGTCGCGGAGTGGCACGTCAAGGCGAGCGAGGCGTCGAGGTCGAGGGCCAACAGGGCGCTCGAGGTGCTCTCGGCGGCCTGCTCGTTCGCAGTTGTGCGCGACCTGTCCCCGCCCGCTGGCTCGGCGTCAATCCCTGCTACCGCGTCAAGGCGAACCGCGAGACGTCGCGGTCGCGGTACCTGCAACCAGCCGAACTCGGCCGACTGCTCCGGGCGGTCGGGGCCGAGCCTGCTGACCTGCGTGACTTCTTCACGATGCTGCTCTACACCGGCGCGCGTCGGTCGAACGTCCAGGCGATGCGATGACGACCTCGACCTCGACGGCGGGCGTGAGAATCGAGGCAGGGAGCAAGAGCGGCGAGGCGATGAGCATCCCGCTCGTGGCCGACGCCGTCACGCTCCTGCGCCGCCGCAAGGCCGAACTCGCACGCTCGTCAAGCGCCGGGCGGCACGTCGACGCGACGCACATGACCATGCGGCAGGCCCGGCACCGTCGGGAGCAGCGCCGGCGGCGAACGCCAGACGTTCGGTTCCCGGGGCTCGGGCGAGCGGGCACCTCATCGAGCCGAAACGGCATGCCGCGTGCTCAGCGGGCGAAGATCGAGAACCTACACGTCCACACCTCCGCGCACGGTGGGCTCGTGGCTCGCCGCCAGGGGGCGAACGCCTTCGTGATCGGCCGGCCCTCGCCACAAGTCGCTCGCCGCGACGCAGGTGTACGCCCGCCTCGACCTCGGCCCGTGCGGGCGGCGATGGAGCAGGTATCGGCCGCGTCGCGAAGGCCGGGCCGACGCCAAGGCCGACGAGGCCAAGGTGGTGAAGATCAAGAAGCGTAGTCGCGCCGGTCAAGCGGCGGCCACACAGCTGACCGGCAGAAGCGCAGGACACATACTAAGAGTGCGGTGCCGTGCCGCCGTAACCTGATCGGCGGGAGATAGGTACGGCGAGTCGCCCGAGGCCCAGCAGGGTGCGAGGGCGGCGTGGTCCGCCCCGGAACCTAGCCCTACCCCCAGGTCAGCACCGTCGTACCGTCCTCCGTCACCACACCTGGGGGTGAGACAGTCAAGTTCACAAAACGGGTCGAGGGCGGCGCTTCGCGAGCCGCGGCGGCCGAGTTCATCGCCGTCTCGCAGAAGACGCTACCCGCGTGGCGGCTGCGCGCCAGGCCCGCCGTACACACGTCGACCGCGATCGGTATCTCGAGGCCGACCTCGAGGAGTTTCTGATCGAATCGCGTCGGCCGGGCGAAGAGCCCGCCGCGAAGAACGCGCCGCAAGAGCCCGCCGCGAGAGCCCGCGAGTCGGAGGCGGAGATGAACACCGCCCCCCCACAAACGAAAACCCTCGGATGGTTCCGGGCGACACGAAGAAGCCAGGAGCACCACAAAGCTAACTCCGCTGCGTCCTCCCGTCAAGCCTACTCCACGCCGGCTCCCTCGCGCAGATCGTCAGCTCCGACTTCGAGGCTACCTCACCATCTCGTACCCCGACCACACGAGCCACGCCGGACGCTCGCCGTCGTGGCGCTCGGCACGCCGAGACCATCGCCGAGGCCGCGCGACCGCCAAGATACTCGCGCCCAAGCACGACGTGTACTTCGGCGTCGGTATTCGGCGTAAGGCCTGAGGAAGGAGCAGCCGGCAGTAGACGACGTCATCGCGCTCCCGGCGTTCTTCGCCGACCTCGACGTCGCGGGCCGAATCACCAGGCGAACGGCAAGGTCTACTCGCCGATCGGGAGGCCCTGCTCGCGTTCGCCGACTCGCTGCCGCTGAGGCCGTCGCTCATGTGTGGTCTGGCGGCGGCGCACACCTGTACTGGATTCTGAAAGAACCGTGGCTCCTCGCCGACGCCGCGGAGCGACGCGGCAGATCGGCAGCTCAAGGCCTGGTGCCTACCTGAGCACCAGAGCGAAGGCCGGCGTCGACATCGACCCGGTGCAGGAGATCGCCCGAGTGCTCCGCGTCCCCATCGATCATCACAAGAACGGCGGCGCGGAACCGGTGACAGTGATGCCAGCAGGCTCGGTTTGGAGTTCGACGTCTCCGATTCGACGAGTCGCGATACCCGAGGCGGCCGCCGCCAAGAACGCGACCGCCGCACCGCGCCTCTCAGCATCGTGGTGGG
Source organism: uncultured Acidobacteriota bacterium (assembly GCA_963727275.1). Lineage (GTDB taxonomy): Bacteria > Acidobacteriota > Thermoanaerobaculia > Thermoanaerobaculales > Thermoanaerobaculaceae > RBG-13-68-16. Next base: position 292,894 of record CAVSFK010000011.1, on the reverse strand, counting down.
CCGGACGCCGAGCCGCCGGAGCGGAAGTTCGACGTTCTGGTCGACAACAGCAAGCCCTTCGCGCAGGCGTGAGCGACGTCGGCCGTCGATGAAAGACCAGAGCCCGTCCGCGTACTGCCTGTCGCTGGCGACGTACGCGGCTCAGGCGGCTGGCCGACCAGGAGATCACCGACCTCCTCGTCGCGTGCGTCGCCGACACACGCCACGTCAACCGCGCTGGTACGCCATCACGATCGCGAAGGCCCGCAAGGCCACGAGGAGGAGGCCAGCGATCACCCGGAGGGGTCGCTGTTCCGAGTGCGCCGAGGGTCGCCAGACCCCGACGGAGACACTCGGCGCACGCTCGGCTGTCTGTGGCCAGAATCATCAAGCGGGACAGGTGGGTGGAACCTATGAACTGAAGTTGGCCGACGGCAGCACGTGATTCTCGGCGACGCCGCTGCACTCCTGAGCTTCAGAATTTGCCGGCCGCTGTCCTCGATACGGCGCCCGTGCTCCCCGCCGGCTGCGAAACTCCTGGCCAGACGTGGCCGCCCTCGTCGCCGGGGTGCCGAAGTGTCGAGCTTCCCGGCGAGGATGAGAGGTCATCGCCTGGCTGACCGACCACGTTTCTGAAGCAGACCACAACCACACCGACAGTCTCAGCTATTTCTGGAAATTGGTCCGCACGGCGACGGCGACGACCGCATCTACAAGACTTGCGAGGACGGGCGCGACGTCTACTACTTCAGCATGAGAAACCTGCTGCGAAAGATCAGCTGGATGGAGCGCGTCCCCATCACAGCCAAGAGTTTTCAGACCCGTCTGTCACGTGTGGGGTGCAAGCCACTCCAACTTTCGAGCGGGTCGCCGGGCGCGCAAACCCAAGGAAGAAAAGAGCTTAGAGATGGTGTCCGCATGAATAGGTGTGACGAGCCCCGCGGCGTTGTCCCCACGTCCCCGCCTAATAGTACAGGCAAGAATTTCTCAAATTGTTTTTGGTGGGGACGTGGGGACAACAAGGTACTGCATGACTTTCACACGGGGACTAGGCGGGGACTAGGCGGGACAGACGGGGACACACCCAGCTACCAATCGTACAGCGTTCAACGGGCGTGAATGCCCCCTGTACTCAAGGGCGGTCTTGGGGTGTGGCCGCCGTGAGCAGCAGCACGCCCTCGTGGCGTCAGGGAGGTGCATGTGAGCGTGACCAAGGTAGCGCAGCAGCCCACCGTGACGCGAACGAGATCGCCACGAAGCTCGCGGACGTCACGATGCGCGACATCTTCGCGGCCTTCGCGCTGGCCGGGATCATGGCGAGGGTGGGCCCCGACCAGGTGGCATCAGCCACTCCGCTGCCAGGGCGGCCTACCACGCCGCCGACGCGATGCTCGAGGCGCGTGAGGCCGGAGGTGCATCGTGACCGCCCCGCGTCCCAGCCTCGCCGAGATCCGCGCGCTCTGGCGTCGCCGGGTCCACGTCGTCGTCGAACGCACCACCGGCGAGCCGCTCGTCGGAGTGATCGCCGACATCGGCTCCACCGTCCTGATCCTCAAGCTGGCGGGCGGGGGCTTTACGCTGGTTCGCCGCCGCGAGATCGTCGGCGTGTACCCGACGACGTTCGTTCGCTCGGCCCCAGCGTGGGCCCCAGGCCGACGATCACCACGCGGGAGGTGCCGACGGTCACGCTGCTCCGACTCGGCGCTCTGGGGGCCGTGTGAGCGCGTCGCGCCACGTTGCCGGCGGCCGTTGCCGGCTCGAACCGGGGAGCGAGCCCTGTGGAAAACTGCGTCACGAGCACCCTCGCGTTGACACATTTTCTCAACTCGTGGCGCAAGTCGTGTGTTATCAGCATTCATTACCATCGAGGCAAGTTTACGTAATAGAGAATTATCAGACACTGTGTCGTCTAACTTCAATTGCAGCAAGTATATACCAGAACTGCCGAATGTGCAACCTCGTCGCGGCCGTTCACACACCGTCGTGGCGCAGCACACGCGGCCGCCGGGCGACCTCCTTGCCGCCCGGCGAGCCGGGTCGAGCGGACGTACTCCGGCGTTCGCTTCCCGCAGCTCGCGGGTGCCTCGCGCCGCCGGCGGGGCGGTTCTTCCACGTCCCGCCCCGCCAGTTCTTCGAGGCGCGGCACGTCGCCGCTGGGCAGGCACTCCCGCTGGGGCCTGCTTCCCGTCGCGTGGCCGCACCTGCCGGGCGGGGGGCAGAACAAAACCGCCTTCCTGCCTGCCCTCCGCTCGGCTCTTTTCACGAACAGCGACCCGCGCCGCGCGCGGGAGAAGGGAACCATCATGTCCACGAACCCCGACCTGACCACCGTGGTCCGGCCCGACCTCAGTGACCCCGGGCCGATCACGCTCCAGCTGAACGCCGCCGACGGGCCGGCGCGGCCCTCGACGCCGACGGCGTCGGGGAGGTCGCGCTCATGCTGACGTTCTCCGACGACGCCGCCTCGGGCAGCGTGCAGATCGAGACCGCGATCACGCCCGACGCGGAAGCCTGGCCCCGCTCGGTGACCCGATCGTGGCCTCGCCCGGCGCGTCGAGCAGTCGACCGTGCCCGGGCCCCTGGCCTACGTGCGCGCCAGGATCACCGACCCGATCGTCGGCGGCACCGTGACCGTCGTCGCGTTCGTGAGCTACTAGGCAGTGAACGCAGCATGAACCGAAAGGAGTACTCCGATGCCGTCAAAGCACAACCCGTACCGACCAGTCGTGAGACAGGCGCAACCGCGCGCCATGTTTCAGCAGCCCAAGGCGACGCTGAGCCGCTACGAGGCCCGCGAGATGTCCAGAAGACCGACTCCCTCGACGAGTTCGCGGAGGCGTTCGCCGAGCGCATGGGCCCGGAGGCGAACCTGGCCCTCGCGCAGGCCGTGATCGTGCGCAACCTCAAGCGGAGGCGGTGATGGCCGACGACCCCGAAATCACGACGGTGCTCTGTCCCACCTGCGGCATGGAGGTCGTTCCCGACGAAGAGGAGCGGTGCCCGCACGACCACACGGATCTCCACGACCTCATCGAGGAGGATGAGTCGGACGCCAAGCTCGCGAAGAACCACGGCGCGGCGTTCCGCAGGGCGATGGCAAGGTGAGGCGGCTCCGTAACGAGGTTGGCCACCTGAAGCGCCAGGTGGCCGACGACAGCGTGCTCGTGGCGCTGAAGGCCGCGAAGGACGACCTGGCGGCCAAGGTGGCCACGCTCCAGGCGCAGGTCGCCGCGCCAGGCGGGCGCAGGCCGATTCCTTGGGGGCGGCCACGGCCGACCTGAGAGAGATCGCCGCGCGTCGGCGAAGGGAGTGGTCATGAACGCGATCAAGGAGGAGGGAGTGGTCATGAACGCGATCAAGGAGGACGTGAACCCCACGCGGGCGCAGCTCGAGGCCGAGCTGGCGCGGCTCCAGGCCGAGATCAGCGGCCTCGAGGGGAAGGCGAGCGCGATGGTCATCACGGTCGAGGCGCTCGGTCGCCAGAAGCTCGAGGCCGCGAAGAGCCTCGTGTTGAGCGGCGGCGGCTCCGGCACCCTGACCAAGGCGACCGCCGCGCTCGACGAGGCCCAGGCCCGGCTCGAGGCGCTCCGCGTCCTGGCTGAGGAGCGCAGGGCCGCGGTCGCGGCGTTGCAGGCCGACCTCGCCGCCCTGCTCCAGGCTGAGGCAGACGAGCGCCATCGTACCGAGGTCGAAGCCGCCCGCGTCGAGGCCGAGCGGCTGGCCGACGAGGCCGTCGCCCAGTGGGAGAAGCTGGCCTTCGCGCTGGGCGACCTCTCGCTCCAGATCCAGCGCCTCGCCGCGTTCGACAGGGCCAAGGCCTCCAGCGTCAGGGAGCGAATCTCGCGCTACCCCCGCCACGCCGAGACCCTCACCATGGAGGCCCTCGACCGCGGCTGCTGCGCGGTGACGCTCCCGGCGACGCTGGGCTACGGCGACGGCGTGATCGTGCCCGCGCTCCTGAGGCCGTCGCCGGCCTTCACGGCCGCGAGCGTCGAACTCAGAGTGGGGCTGGACGCGGCCCGCGCCCTGGACCTGCTCGCGACGAAGGAGGCAGCCGGCTGAGGCCCTCTTTTCTCGTAGGGTTCGGTCATTTCAGAGCCACCGCGTCCCCGGTCACCGGCCGATACGCGCCAACTCATAGCACCATGGTCGGGTCGGTGCAGGTCGGATCGATGTATTCTCGCTTTGGTCAAGGCGGTCAGATAGGAGGGGACGGTGCGTGAAGCCCGCGAGGTGGCTGTGATTGTCACGATGGGCCTCCTGATCGCCGGGCTCCACGCCGGTTGCGGGAAGACGAGTCCGTCACCCGGCACCGCCGTACGTTCCCCGGAGCTTCGGCGTTTGAGGGGGCAGATCTTCATAGTGACAAACGCCCGCGCGAACGTCCGACTTGGGATGGTCACGGTCAGCGCCGTTCGCGAGGCCGAAGTTCGTGCCTACCTGGATGCCAAGGCAAAGGACGCCGCGGAACAGACGACCAGGCTAGAGGTGGCGTTGGCAAGCGCCGAAAGAGCGGTGGCTGTATCGCAAGTTGCCGTTCGAGCGGCCAAGAAGGCGGACGAACGAGAGTGGCGACAGTTCCTCGAGCATCCATCAATGCCGTACAACAGCGCAGAATACCAGAGGGCAATTCGGGCGGCAGAGAAGCATCGGGACGAGAACGCCGTAGCGGTCGCTCGAGTCCAGAGGCAGCTCAGCCTTCTTGGAACGTCAGAGTACCTCTGCTCGTCCATTCCAGCGGGGGCTGCTTCGGCCAAGTCCGACGCCGATGGTCGCTTCACGCTGGATGTTCCTGCCGGGGAGGAGATCGTGCTGGCAGCACAGGCCAGCCGCCAAGTCTTCGGCACCTCGGAAACCTACTGCTGGCTTGTCAAGCCCACCGGGGAGGAGACGCTCCTCAGCAACGACAATCAAGTTACTTCCGGCGAAGCTCAGTTCGGGCTGGGGTACCTCAAGCTCAAGCCCCAGAAGTGAGCGCCCCCTGGTGGCCCCGTCTCAGCTGCGGGCCTTCGTAGCTGGCTTGCAGCGGTGGCCGAGTTCATCGGTCGACGCCTACGCCGCGGGGAAAATCGAGCTGGAGAAGCCGGGGCCGGATGCCAGCAAGAATCAGCTTCGCCACGCACCGTCATTCATGATGGGTGACGTTCCGGCGTCGACGCCGGAACGTCCCTACACGGCCGTCAGCGTGGCGAAGTTCATCGGCTGGATGGAGTCGGCCACCGAGCCTCAGCGCAAGGTTGTCGACGCCCTTGCCGCCCTCGCGTTCGTCGAGGAGGCAGCCTCACCGAGGCCGTCTTCGAGGATCTGACGACGACTTGACAGCGTCGCCTCTATTGGTTGTTAGACGGCGTGCTGGGTCGCGCTCGGCGCGTTTGTTTGGAAGCAAAGAAAAAGAGAGATCACCTGGCGCTCACGGTAGACGGCCAGACAGAGCGACCGGGAAGAACTCGGCATGATCGGCAACGATGACCTCGGGGTCTGGCAGTGAGAGCGTGACGCCTAGAAAGGGTTTGCCGGGCTCACCGCCGGTGAGGCGAGCCGGGCAAGACAGGAACCGCCCGACCCGAAGCAGAGCATCAACGTAAGGCTTGAACTCGGCCGCGTCATTGCGGGGCAGATAGCCGACTTGGCGCGTCTGCGCGTCAACGATCATGATTGCATTGGCGTCGTAGGGGTTTGACGCCTCGGGCAGGAGACATGCATCGAAAATGACCTCATGCCCGATTGACCGCCGGCCGGCATCGATGGCACGCAGCGCCTCCTGGTAGTATGACTCACCTGCGACCGAGCGCATGAAGTTGCGGTCCTGCCCAACCTCGAGGTTCTCCATGGTCACTTTCGCCATGATGTTCTCCTTTCCGAAGACGAGCTTGCACAGCGGCGAATGCGGCTGACGTCAAGATGCGCTGTGGCTCACGACGCGAGCACAGATTGGTCATCCCTTAGTTTCCTACAGCTCGTCTGCTGCCTTGGCTTTCTTGGCCCGTTCCTCAGCTTCCATTCGGACAAGTTCGGATTTGATCGCCATCATGAAATAGCCCTCATCGAGGGTGTTGCCATACCTACTCAGCACGCATTGGATCTTCGCCCCTGTCCAAACCAAGGTCTCGTTGTCGAGGGTGGCACCCATTTTGTTCTGTACTGTTTGCTTGTCAGCGCGGTGTGGAGGGCCATACTTCAAAATGAAGACATCGCGTACGAATTCGTAGCTTGCCGAAGAGAACCCGCCACTAACCCGCACGAAGTTCCCATCCGTAAAGTTGTACTGCGCGCCTATTTCAATGTCTCCGAGTTTGAAAGGGTAACGGCACCAGTCCTTGCCGCAGCCCCCCCACCCCAGAATCTTCTTTGCTTCCGCCATCGGTGCTCCAAAGATGATGCGCCGGAACGAAGTGGGTTCCTGCGCCCATCCTTGTGAGGGAATTGGCGTAACAGCCTGTTGAGCCTGCGCCGTTGCGGCAGCCACCACGAGTGCGACGCGAAGTAGCCTCATGAGTCCCTCCATCGGTCAGTCTCTGTGAACATTCTGCGCCCAGGGGTCTCGGCTGACAAGAGGTGCACGCATGATTTCGACCAACACGCGGCTACGAAGCGGAGGGGTAGGAGTGCGGGCGGTCCGACTGCGCATGCCACGGACGAGCGGCGCAGCGGCCCCGTCTCTGGCGTGGGAACGGGTCGCTGTCTCGGTCGTGCACGACGATTCGATGTATCCTCGAGCCACAAGAGGCGACCTGGCGCTCGTCACCGAGGCGGTGAGTCGCTACCAAGCGAAGTACCAAGTGTAGGGCTAGGCCGGGGGTGGGAAGGTGATTGACAAGGCTAAGCTCAAGGACGCCGATCTCAGAGGATACGAGCAGGGGCGTGCTGACGCCCTCTCGAAACGCCGCATCAGCATGGCGGAGATACGCAAGCACCGTTGGAAGTCGCGCACCGAAGAGCCCGACCCTTACATCAGAGCATTTGACAAAGGCTATCGGCGGGGTTGGAGCGACGGGGCCACACTTCATAACCAGCAGGCCGACGAAGAGTACTGGGCCAAGGTAGCAGAGGAGGAGCCATGAGGCTGATTCATGAGCGTAGACGTATGGTCTTGGTGGTCGGAGCGCTGGCGGCAATTACCTTCGCAGTTGTCGGATGCGCCACCCTGACGCCACAGGAACGCGCCGGGGTACGGATGACCAGGGACAACAACATCGTGAAGGACTGCAAGTGGCTGGGGCAGGTCGAGACGAGCTGGGAGGCCAACGTCAAGCGCGCCGAGATCCAGCTCATGAAGAAGACGTTCGCGCTGGGCGGCAACATCGTGTTCATCCCGCCCCAGCACCCGAGCTTCACGATCAGGCTCACCGGCGACGCGTACGTCTGCCAGAACCTGCCGGGGGTGGGCCGGTGAGCGCGCACTCTTGCGTTTGACACACGCCATATCACGGCGTACAACCGCGGCCATGGGCCGAACCCGCGAGATCGTGGCCGCCGCCGTTCGCCTGGCCGGGCGTGACTCCGGCGTCACAGCCGGCGACCTCGCCGACGCCGCCGGCTGCCCGCTGCGAACGGCGCAGCGCCAGCTTCAGCGCCTCGCCGGCGACGGCATCCTCACGAGGGAGGTGCCGCTGCGCCTCGGCCGCAAGCGAGGCGGCTGGAGAATCGTCTATCGGGCGAGCAAGGCCCCGACCCAGATCAACGACGTGATGGTGATCGCGACGGTCGGCCCGAAGACGACAGACGCGGAACTCGGCCGCATGGCGAAGGAGATCGTCGCCAAGCTGACGCCGGCCAGGCTGAAGCAGCCCTGAGGGGCGACCTTGAGCGTGAAGCGGTACGACGGCGGCCTCGGCCGCCGTTTTCGTCGGCCTTCGCCACGTGCCCCAGGAGCCGCGATCTCGGGCGGGGAGGGGTAGACCCCCACCCCCCGCGCGAACGCGCGGCCTGGGGGCCAGCGGTGCGCGCGGGGGGCCCCTGGGGCGGTCTCGGTAGGGGGCAGAATGGGGGCAGATAGCGGTGTGCGGCTGGGTCTCAACTCGTAAGTGCTTTGATTCTATGTGGGCCGTGTGGGGATCGAACCCACGACCTTCGGGTTAAAAGCCCGCTGCTCTGCCAGCTGAGCTAACGGCCCGGGTGGAGGGTAGCGGGGGGGTCCGCGGGCGTCAAGGCGATTCCTTTTGATCGGCGCGGTTTTCGCGGCGTGCCGAGCGGGTTGTCGGTACCGGCGGCGGGTGGCATGATCGCCGCGTGTCGCACAGGAACGGCCTCGCGCGGCTTCGACTGCTCGTGGGAGCTGCGCCGGCCCTGATCGGAGCGATCTCGTGCGGCCCCACGCCGACCGGAACCGACGGGAGCCCCATCGACGTGTCCCTACCGCCGGAGCAGACGGCGATCGACCAACCTGAACCCGTGCGCACGAGCGACGGCGGCTGGGAGTTCGTGCTCACGCCGCTCGCGCACTACGTCCTACGGGGGATCGTCGTCTCGCGCACGACGTACCGGTTCGACTGGAACACCGGCCTCTCGCCGTGCGACGTCGCGATGGTCTGGGGCGACCTTGCTGCGGGCGACGCCTGGCGGGCGCTTCGCTGGTCGCAGAGTAACCGCTGGTATTTCTGGCGCTGGAGCGGGGCGGCGCCGCTGCCCAACGAGACGATCGTGCGCAACTCGTCCAACACGCACATCGTCCCGGCCAGCCTGAACCTCGCGCGCGCGGCTCGGTCGCTGGAAGAGGGCGACGTCGCCGAGCTTTCCGGGGACCTCGTGGCGATCGAGGCGCGGAAGGGCTCGGAGCGGGCGCACTGGAGGTCGTCGCTCTCACGCGACGACACCGGCGACGGCTCGTGCGAAGTCCTCTACCTCCGCCGGATCAGGGTCGCCGGCAAGGTGTATGAGTAGGGCACGGTCGCCGGCCGAAGACTCACGGCTGCGGAATGGCGGCGACTGGTGGCACCCTCACCCCGCCCTCTCCCGCGAGCGGGAGAGGGAGAGAAGCACGGAGCGCGGCGGCGCGGACGGCCGCCGTGACGGGATGATGTCGGGCTTCTCCGCAGCGGGTGAGACTGGACCCCCGCCCCGGATGGGGGTCCGGGACAGGCTTCCGCGGGGGTGACGGCGAAAGACGGGGGTAGGGCAAGCCTGGGCCCAACGCGTGAGAGACAACGACGGCGCACAGGGCAGTCTGGTTGTGGGTGTGGGGCCGGCGCGCCGCGCCGGCGGTTTCTTGCAGCTCCACTGACAACAACAGCGCGCACGGCGTGCGCGCCCCACACTTGAGACAAGGGCAGCGCGCACGGCCTGCGCGCCCCACATTTGAACGAGCAGCAGCCCGCACGGCGTGTGCGGCCCACGCGCGGCAACTGGCTCGATCCCCGCGTTCGCGGGGATGACGCCTAACGACTGCAACCTGGTGAAGCCGGCGCCGGACTCCGATCCGGAACGGGACTAACGAGACAAGGCGCGAGGGGTCAGATCTTCATGGCCCAGTGGGTGAGGGGCGCGACGTGGCGGACGATCGTCTCCTCGCGGCGGGGTCCCGTCGAGATCAGGACGACCGGCACGCCGAGCAGCTCCTCGAGGCGCTTCACGTACCGCTGAGCGATCGCGGGGAGCTTCCTGAAGCCGGTGACCGCCGACGAGTTGCTCCGCCAACCGGGGAGGGTCTCCCACACGGGGGAGGCGTTGGCGAGCTCCTCGCTGTCGTCGGGCAGCTCCGTCGTTTCCCGATCGCCGAGGCGGTAGGCCGTCGCCACCCGGATCTCCTCGAGCTCGTCGAGCACGTCCAGCTTGGTGAGCGCGATCGCCTCGATCCCGCTCCAGCGGACGGCCGCGCGGGCCGCGACCGCGTCGAACCAACCCGTTCTCCGCTGCCGTCCGGTCGTGGTGCCGAACTCGTTCCCGCGCCGGCGGAGTTGCTCGCCCGTGGCCTCGACGAGCTCGGTTGGGAACGGCCCGTTGCCCACGCGTGTCGCGTAGGCCTTGAACACGCCGAGCACGCCGCCGATCGCCCGGGCGGGGAGCCCGCACGACGGCGCGGCGTATCCCGAGAGGCAGCCCGAGGAGGTCACGAACGGGTAGGTGCCGTGATCGACGTCGAGCAGCGTCCCCTGGGCGCCCTCGAACAGGATCGACTCGCCCTTCGAGACCGCCTCGGCGAGCGCCCGAGAGACGTCCCCGACGAGAGGCGCGAGGGCCAGTGCCGCCTCCGTCGCCGCCTCGACCTCCTCCGCGCTCGGGACCGCCGCGTCGGGGTAACGGGCGAGCGCCTGCTCGAGCTCGCGGCTCGCGGCCGCGACCTCGGTGCGCAGCCGTTTCGGGTCGCGGACCAGCCCGAAGCGAACCCCGGTACGCCTGGCGCGGTCCTCGTACGCGGGGCCGATGCCGCGGCCCGTCGTGCCGAGCTTCTGCGAGCCGCGGTACGCCTCGCGGGCGGTGTCCAGCGCGCGATGCCCGGGAAGCACGAGATGCGAGAGGGACGAGACCAGGAGCCGGGAACGGACGGAGACCGATTGCGTCTCGAGCAGCCGGGTCTCCTCGAGCAGGGCGACCGGGTCCACGACCACGCCGGGCCCGATCAGACACCGGCAGTTCGGCTGCAGGATGCCGGACGGAACGAGGTGGAGGGCGAAGTGGCGGTCGGCGAACTTGACGGTGTGACCGGCGTTGTTGCCGCCGTTGAAGCGGACCACGTGGTCGAACGCCGGGCAGACGAGGTCCACGACCTTGCCCTTGCCCTCGTCACCCCACTGGCCTCCGACCACGACTACGTTCGGCATCGCACCCCCCCGACATTTCCTCGCGAACCGTGTTTATTACCAGATCGGCGGCGAAAGCTCAAGGAACACCGCGAGAGGACGGTCTGGTGGTAGATGTGGGGCCGGCGCGCCGCGCCGGCGGGCTCTTGCCGACGACGACAGCGCGCACGGCGTGCGCGCCCCACATCTGAACTTGAGGCGCACGGCGATCGCGCTCCGCTCCCCGCGTGCCTACTTGCTCAACGGCTCGAGCCCCAGCTCGCGCAACAGGCCGTACGCCCTGTCGACGAAGTCGGTGGACCAGAGCACGTACCGGATGTCCACGCCGATCGTGCGGGCGAGGGCCGGGTCGAACTGGAAGTCGGAGTCGATCGCCTCGTAGTTCCCGTCGAACGCGAGGCCGACCAGCTCGCCCTTGCCGTTCATGACCGGCGAGCCCGAGTTGCCGCCGGTGATGTCGGTGGTGGCGAGGAAGCAGGCGGGCACGTCGTGCAGCTTCGAGTCCACGTAGCGCCCGAACTTCTCAACCGGGAGCTTGGCGGCTTCGAGGAGGCGGGGAGGGCACGCGAACGGCTCGACGCCGGTGTTCTTCGCGATGACGCCGCGCAGGGTCGTGAACGGCGGGTAGACCACGTTGTCGCGCGGCGAGTACCCCTTCACCGTGCCGTAGGTGAATCGCAGGGTGGAGTTCGCGTCGGGGTAGAGGGGCTTGCCCCTCCACGCGGCGAGTGCCTCCAGCAGGCGGGGGACGAGCGTCACGGTCTGGCCGTCGTACCGCCTGGTCGAAGCCTCCATCGCCTGCACGTTGCGCAGCAGCGCGACCGCGAACGCGATCATGGGATCGCGGCTGGCGATCAGCCCCGCGGGCTTCATGTCGAACATCTCCATGCGCCGCTTCTCGTCGGTGAGCTGCGTCGAGAGAAGGCGGTCCAGGAGCGCGTCGAACGCCTGGTCCCCGGGCTTGTGGGTCGACGCGAGCGCCTGGTCCACGGCGATGATGCGCTGGCCGGCCGGGAGCATCGCGGCGCGGCCGAGGAGGTAGCGGAGCGTGGCCCGCTCGGTCGCCGGGTCGAGGCTGCGCTGCATGTTCGCCAGCCGCTGCCGGATGCTGCGCTCGTCGCGGGCCTGGTAGCCCATTTCGCGCTCGAGGTCGGGCTTCGACTTCTCCGCCGCCCAGCGGTTGATCGCGAGCGCGGCGGTGAGCAGGCCGTAGGTCCGCGACTGCGTCATCTGCGTCAGGATGAGGTCACGGTCGCGCATCAGGCTCCGTTGGGCGACCAGCTTCCGCATCGCCGGAAGCACGTCGCCGTACTTCGCCTTGCGGGCGGGATCGGATTCGATCCAGGCCGTGAGCTTGGCCTCCTCGGCGCTTTTGCGGCCCGCGAGGTCGGTGCGGCGCAGCCCTTCGAGCATGCCTTCGTTGTTCTTGTACGTGTTGTTGAGCCCCTTGAGCTGGGAGGCGAGCTTGATCTCGACGTCCTTCCCGCGCTTGCTCTGGCTCTCGAGGATGCCGATGAGGTCCTTGAAGAGCTGGATCCGCTGCGGGTAGTAGAAGTCGACGTCCCCGGCCACGGACGCCGCGATGCGGTAGCGCATCGTCCGCCCCGGGTAGCCGAGTATGAACGCGAAGTCGCCTTCCTGGAGCGGGGCCGAGGCGATCTTGAGGTAGCGGTCAGGCCGGTAGGGAACGTTGCCTGGGGCGTAGTCGGCCGGCTTGCCGTCGGGACCCACGTAGGCACGCAGGAACGAATAGTCGCCGGTGTGCCTCGGCCAGACCCAGTTGTCGACCTCGCCGCCGTACTCGCCGATGGACCGCGGCGGCGCGTAGACGAGGCGAACGTCGCGGATCTCGAGCTGGCGGAAGAGGACAAAGGTGCGGCCGCCGTACATCTCGGCGACGCGGCAGCGCAGGCCGCCTTTCTCGCACTCGGCGACCAGCTCCTTCTCGCGACCCTCGATCGCTCTGGTGCGAGCCTCCGGGTCCATGCCGGGGGCAAGCGCCGACTCGATCGACCTGGTGACGTCCTCGTAGCCCTTGAAGACGTTCACCCGCGAGCCTCGCGCCTCGAGTTCATCGCTCTTCTTCGCGGCCAGGAAGCCGTTGGTGATGTAGTCGTGCTCCGGGGTCGAGTTGCTCTGGAGCGCGCCGAAGGCGCAATGATGGTTGGTGACGATCAACCCCTCGGGCGAGACGAACGACGCCGAGCACCCGCCGAGCCACGGCGTCGCGGCGGCGAGCCCGGTGTTCGTGGCGGGGTCCCAGATCTCCCGCGGCGTGAGCTGCAGGCCCGCGGCGCGCAACGTGCCGGCGAGCTCCGGCAGTTGGTCCAGCGTCCACATCCCCTCGTCGGCGAGCACGGGCACGGCTGCGGCGAGGACGGCTGCGGCAAGTGCGAGAGCCTTCGGATGAATTCGCATCGATGGGTTCCTCCCGGTGCGCCCACAAGCGGGGCCGCCGCATTGTGACACAGCCTTGACGGGACGCGGGGTCGGCCGCCGCGGTTCTGGCGCGGAGCAGGGAACGGCTGCTATTGTTGCCGACCGTGGACGACGCGAGCTGGCTCGAGGCGTGGGGCGACGTGGTCGCGGCGGCGGATGCCTCCGCGGTCGAGGAGTTTTGGATGGCGCGCCTCGAGGCGGGGGTCGGGGACGGCGCCTCGTTCATCGAGGCGTTGCGGCGGCTCCGCGGCGCCGGGAAGAAGACGCTGGGAGCGACGCTGCTCGAGCTGGCGGCCGAGGAGGCGCGCGGGGAAGGGGCGTGGGAGGCCCGCAAGCGTTTCCTGTCCGAGATGATCCGGCTCGGGATCGGCGATGTTGAGAAATGGCGGGCGGGTCTTGAAGATGCGGTTCGCCACCTCTGGGCCGGCCGCCCGTCGCTCGAAAAGCTGCTCGGCCACTTCGCGCTCAGGTCCGCCCGTAAGCCGCTCGAGAGTCTCGGCGCACTCGAGACCTGGCTCGAGTACGACATCGGCGGCGTGTTCGCGATGGCGGGCCGCGGGGCGGGGCGCGTCGTAGAAGCAAACCCGCAGCTCGGCGTGCTGCGCCTGGATTTCGAAAAGGAGAAGCGGGTCCCGATGCCGGTGGAGGCGGCGGGCAAACACCTGACGCCGTTGCCGTCCGGCCACTTCCTGCGCCGGCGCCTGGAGGCGCCGAAGGTGCTGGCCGAGGAGGTCGTGGCCGATCCTCAGGCCGCGCTGGAGGCGATCCTCGAGAGCTTCCAGTCCCGGATGTCCGTGCCCGAGATCAAGGGCGCGTTGACGGGGCTGCTGCCCGAGGACCAGTGGACCAGCTGGTGGAACCGCGCCAAGAAGAACCCGAGGGTGGTCGCCGCCGGGAGCGGTACGCGCGTCTCCTACCGCCTCGCGGGCGGCGGCGGCGCCGAGGAGGAGGTGCGCGTCGAGTTCGACGCCGCGGCGTTGTCGGAGCAGGTCGAGCTGGCGCGCCGGCACCTGGGGCGCAGCCGGGAGCTCGCGGCGTTCATGGGCGACAAGCTGCTCCGCCGGGCGACGGACGCCGGCGCCGAGCCCGGAGTCGCGTGGGAGGCGCTCTCGCTCGCGTCCCGGGCGGGGGTCGCCGAGCCCGGCGTCGAGGCAGCGCGAGCCGCGCTGCTCGGCCGCGTGGGCGCGGCGGCGCTCCTGGCCGCCCTCAGCGACAGCCAGCAGCGCGAGGCGGTGCTCGAGTTCGTGCGGCAGCACGACCCCGAGGGGTGGCCGGAGGTGTTCGCGACGTGGATGGCGAGCGAGCCGAACGCCAAGCTGCTCGCCTTGATCGCATCTGCGCTGGTCGCGGCCGGCCGGGCCGACGCGGTGAGCTCGTTCCTCGATGACGTCCTGCTGCAGCCGGTGCGCCATCCGGCGGCGTTCGTGTGGGCCTGCGAGGAGGACGACGACACGCTGCGGCCGCTCCTGGAGGAGCGCCGCGGGGGCGCGTTGCTCGTCCGCATGGTCGAGCTGGCCGAGCGCCGTGCGTTCTCACCGTTCCGCAGCCGGCTCAAGAACCTCCTCTCCGCGGGCGGGCTCGCCGGTCGGATCGTCCAGGAACGGTTGACCGTCGATCAGGCCCGCCGCATCGTTCAGATCGTCGAGCACCCCGGTGAGCTCGCCGACGAGCGGAACTGGTTGCGCCGCGCCGTGACCGCGCGCTTCCCCGAGTTGCGCCAGGCGCCCGAGGAGGACATCGTGCCGGCGCTCCCGGCAACCGTCGAACGCCTCCAAAGCGAGCTGAAGAGCCTCCTCGAGAAGCAGATCCCCGAGACGCTTCGCGCGATTCAAGAGGCGCGGGCGCACGGCGACCTCTCGGAGAACTTCGAGTACCACGCCGCCCGCGCCCGCCAGGAGTATCTGTCGGCGCGCGCCTCGGAGCTGCAGGGTGACCTGGGCAAGGTCCGTGTGATCGACCCCGCCACCGTGGACACCAGCCGCGTGCGGGTGGGCACGCGCGTCTGGCTGCGGCCGCAGCACACGGGGGAGCGGCGAGCGATCGTCATCCTCGGGCCGTACGAGGCGGACCCCGAACGCGGCGTTCTGTCCCACGGCTCCGAGGCGGCGCAGGCGCTGCTCGAGCGGGCGCCGGGCGAGATCGTGCGGTTCGGCGGCGGTGTGTGGCTGGTCGAGTCGGTCGAGCCCGCGCTCTGACCTCTCCCGAGACGTGCAGATGTGGGGCGCGCAAGGCGCGCTCGAAGCTGAAATGTGGGGCGCGCACGTCGTGCGCTCGAAGCTGAAATGTGGGGCGCGCACGCCGTGCGCGCTGTCGTTGTCGTTGGTCCTTTGACTTCGGAGCGGCAAGCGACCGCCGGCGCGGCGCGCCGGCCCCGCTTACGCAACCGTATTTGTTCCATCAAGATACAAGCTCGACGCCGCCACGGCCGGCGCCCTGTCCCGCCAGCCTCGCCCATGGGGACGCTTGACTCGTCTCGAAGTGCTGATTAAGATCATGTCTCATGATGGGTGGCGGGCGCGGGCGGTCGTACATTTTCCCCAAGTGGATCAACCTCCTGAGGCCGGTGCTGGCGGCCTCGCTCGTACTCGTTCCGGCCTACCTCGTCGTCCTCATCGCCTACGGCGCCTCGCCCCGGACCACCGCGGTCGGCTACCAACCGGTGCAGCCGGTTCCGTACAGCCACGCCCTCCACGCGGGGAGGCTCGGGATCGACTGCCGCTACTGCCACACCACGGTGGAGGTCGCGGCGCACGCGGCGCTCCCGCCCACCCAGGTGTGCATGAACTGCCACGCCAAGATCCGGGCGACGAGCCCGAAGCTCCTGCCGATCCGCGAGAGCTACGCGAGCGGGCTGCCGGTGCCGTGGGTTCGTGTGCACGACCTGCCGGACTACGTCTACTTCAACCACTCGGCGCACGTGCGCCGCGGCGTCGGATGCGTGGAGTGCCACGGCCGTGTCGACACGATGGAGGCCGTCACCCAGGTACATCGCCTCTCCATGGGCTGGTGCCTGGACTGTCACCGCCATCCGTCGCGCCACCTGCGTCCGCCGGGAATGGTCACGAAGATGGACTGGGTTGCCCCTGAGGATCCGGAGATGTACGGCCGGCGGTTGCGCCAGGAGTACGGCATCAACCCGTCGACGCAGTGCTGGACGTGCCACCGATGAAACCGGGATCCGGGGATCGGGACCCGGGTTCCGGGGGAGGAACCGAGACGCATGAGTCGGGCAACCAGGATAGGTCTGAGCCGAGCGGCGGGGCCGTGAGCGACGCGGGCGTGGGGAAGGCGTACTGGCGGAGCCTCGACGAGCTGGCGGACACGCCTGAGTTCCGGTCGCTCGTGGAGAAGGAGTTTCCGGGGCTCGCCGAGGAGCTCCTTTCGCCGCAGACCCGGCGCGCGTTCCTCAAGATCATGGGGGCCTCCCTCGGCGTCGCCGGCCTGACCGCCTGTCGTTGGCCCAAGGAAGCTGATCCTCCCGTTCGCCAACCGGCCGGAGGGCCGCATCCCCGGCGTGCCGCAGCAGTACGCGACCGCGATGGAGCTGGGCGGCGGGGCGATCGGTCTCCTGGTGACCAGCGTCGACGGACGGCCGATCAAGATCGAGGGGAACCCGCTCCACCCGGCGAGCCTCGGCGCCGCGAGCGCGCTCGCGCAGGCGAGCGTCCTCGAGCTCTACGACCCGGACCGCAGCAAGCAGGTCGTCCGGCGCGAGAGCGGCCAGGCGTTCGCCTCGAGCTGGGACGAGTTCGCGGCCTTCGCCGGCCCGCACTTCGGTTCCCTGAGGGCGAGCGGCGGTGCCGGCCTTGCCGTCCTCGCGGAGGAGAGCTCGTCGCCGAGCCTGGCGCGCCTCCGGCAGCGGTTCGCCGAAGTCTTCCCCAAGGCGGTCTGGTGCGAGCACGAGCCGATCTCCCGCACGAACGAGACGGCCGGCATGGCGATGCTCTCCGATCCGCCGCTGCGGCCGGTCTACCGATTCGATAAGGCCGACGTCGTGGTCTGCCTCGACGCGGACCCGCTCCTGGACCACCCGGCCGCGCTCCGACACGCGCGGGACTTCGCGTCGCGTCGCCGCGCCGAGGACGGCACGATGGTCCGGCTGTACGCGGCCGAGCCCGCGGTCTCGGTGACCGGCGCCGCCGCGGATCACCGCCTGGCGATTCCGGCGCACAGGGTCGAAGGGCTCGCGCGGCAACTGGTCGCGGCTGTGACTCGGGCGGGCGTCCGCGTGCCCGGGTTCGCCGGCGAGGCAGCGGCGGACGCGCCGGCGACGGGTGCGGCCGCCTGGGTTGCGAGCGCCGCGGCCGACCTCCTCGCGCACCGCGGGCGCTGCGTGGTCGTGGCCGGACGGCGCCAGGCGCCGGCGGCGCACGCCATCGCCCATGCGCTCAACGTCGCGCTCGGCAGCGCCGGCGGGCCGGTCGTCTACGTCGCCCCGGAGGCATCCCGGCAAGGGGCGGGGCAGCCGAGCCTCCGGGACTTCGCGCGCCGCGTCGGCGAGGGCGCCTACGCCACGCTCGTAATCCTGGGAGGCAACCCGGCCTACACGGCGCCCGTGGACCTCGACCTCGGCGGGGCGATCTCGAAGGTGGCGACTTCCATCCACCTGAGCCTCTTCGACGACGAGACCTCGCGCCTCTGCCGGTGGCACCTGCCGCGTGCCCACTACTTGGAAACGTGGGGCGACGTTCGCGCCTGGGACGGCACCGTCTCCGTCCAGCAGCCTCTGATCGACGCGCTCTACGGCGGAAAGAGCGTCATCGAGACCATGGCGCTGATCTTCGGCGACCGCGAGACCGGCGGCTACGGGATCGCGCGCGGCACGCTCGCCGGGACGACGAAGGCGCTCGACTTCGAGTCAGTGTGGCGGCGGACGCTCAACGACGGCGTCTTGGCGGAGAGCGCGTTCGCCGCCGTGGCGCCGGCGTTCAAGCCCGTCGATCTCCGGCCGCAGCCGGGATCCTCGGGTGCGACCGAGCCCGCGGCCGGTCTGGAACTGGTTTTCGTGGCCGACGCCAAGACCGTCGACGGCCGTTTCGCGAACAACGCGTGGCTGCAGGAGATGCCCGACCCGCTGACCAAGGTCACCTGGGACAACCCGGCGCTGCTCAGCCCGGCCACCGCGGCCGGCCTCGGCGTCCGGCACGGGGACGTCGTGCGGCTCACGCGGGCCGGGCGGACGCTCGAGATCGCGGTCTACGTGATGCCGGGCCAGGCCGACGATACGGTCGTCCTGCCGTTGGGCTACGGTCGAACCGCCGCGGGCAAGGTCGGCACCGGCGTCGGCTTCGACACCTACGCGCTGCGGACGTCGGACGCGCTCGAATTCGCCCTCGGCGCGAAGCTGGAGCGCACGGGGCGCACCTACGCGCTCGCCTGCACGCAGAACCAGCAGGGGATCGACCGCGTCGGCTACGAGGCGCGCGGCCAGCGCGTCGCGGAGCTGCTGCGCGAGGGCACCCTCGGTGGGTACAAGGCCGATCCCGAGTTCGTGCGCAAGATGGACGAAGCCCCGGTGCTGCCGATCTTCCAGTCGCCGCCGCTCACCGGCGAGCACCAGTGGGGGATGAGCATCGACCTCTCGGCGTGCATCGGGTGCAACGCGTGCATGGTCGCCTGCCAGGCGGAGAACAACATCGCCGTGGTGGGCAAGGACCAGGTGATCCGCGGGCGCGCGATGCACTGGATCCGCGTCGACCGCTACTTCTCCGGCAAGCCGCAGACGCCGAAGATCGCGTTCCAGCCGGTCGCGTGCCAGCACTGCGAGAACGCGCCGTGCGAGGAGGTTTGCCCGGTCGCGGCGACCGTGCACTCCGACGAAGGCGTCAACGAGCAGGTCTACAACCGCTGCGTCGGAACGCGCTACTGCTCCAACAACTGCCCGTACAAGGTGCGCCGCTTCAACTTCTACAATTGGTTCAAGAACGCGCCCGAGACCGAGAAGATGGTGTTCAACCCCGAGGTGACCGTGCGCGGCCGCGGCGTGATGGAGAAGTGCAGCTTCTGCATCCAGCGCATCGAGGCGGTCAAGATCTCCGCCAAGAACGACCGCCGGCCGATCAGGGACGGCGAGATCGTCCCGGCCTGCGCCCAGACGTGCCCGACGCAGGCGATCGTGTTCGGCGACCTCAAGGATCCCGAGAGCCGCGTCACGAAGCTGCACCGTCACCGCCGCGCATACTCGCTGCTCGGCGAGCTGAACACGAAGCCGAGGAACCGCTACCTGGCCAAGCTGCGCAACCCGTCGCCGGACGGCGGGGACGAGTCGTGAGCGCCGTGCCCCGCCTGCCCGACAACACCATCGAGGCGCCCGGAACCCGCGCGCCGTTGGTCCTCGGCGACAACGACTTCGCGTCGGTCACCGAGAAGGTCTGCGGGATCGTGGAGCGCCCCAAGCCGCCGCGCTGGTGGTACGTCGCGTTCACGATCTCCTCGGCCCTCACGGCGGTCCTCGTCGCGATGCTCTGCTACCTGTTCCTGGTCGGGATCGGCGTCTGGGGCGTGATGGTCCCGGTCGCGTGGGGGTTCGCGATCGTCAACTTCGTCTTCTGGGTCGGGATCGGCCACGCGGGGACGCTGATCTCGGCGATCCTGTTCCTGTTCCGCCAGAAGTGGCGCACGGGGATCAACCGCTTCGCCGAGGCGATGACGATCTTCGCCGTCATCTGCGCCGGGCTGTTCCCGGCGATCCACACCGGCCGCCCGTGGTTCGACTACTGGCTCTTCCCGTACCCCAACCAGATGTACGTGTGGCCGAACTTCAGGAGCCCGCTGCTCTGGGACGTGTTCGCGGTGTCCACCTACTTCACGGTGTCGCTGCTGTTCTGGTACACCGGGATGGTGCCCGACCTCGCGACGCTGCGCGATCGTGCGAAGTCGAGGGTCCGGAAGATCGTGTATGGCGTCCTCAGCCTCGGGTGGCGCGGCTCCGGACGGCACTGGCACCGATACGAGCGCGTGTACCTGATGCTCGCCGCGCTCGCGACGCCGCTCGTGCTCTCGGTCCATTCGGTGGTGAGCTTCGACTTCGCCGTGGCGCAGCTGCCCGGCTGGCACTCGACCATCTTCCCGCCCTACTTCGTGGCGGGAGCGATCTTCTCGGGGTTCGCGATGGTGCTGACGCTGCTGGTCCCGGTGCGGGCGTACTTCGGGCTCCAGGACCTCGTGACGACCCGCCACCTCGACAACATGGCCAGGATCACCCTCGCGACCGGCCTGATGGTCTCGTACTCGTACGCGATTGAGTTCTTCATGGCCTGGTACTCGGGCAACCAGTTCGAGCGGTTCGCGCTCGCCAACCGCGCCCTAGGTCCGTACGCGTGGGCGTTCTGGATCATGTTCACCTGCAACGTGGTCGTTCCGCAGGCGTTCTGGTTCAAGAAGGCGCGCACGACCCCGTGGATGCTGTTCGTCGCTGGGCTGCTCATCAACGTCGGGATGTGGTTCGAGCGCTTCGTCATCGTCGTCTCGTCGCTGTCGCGCGACTACCTGCCGTCGAGCTGGGGGTACTACAAACCGACGTGGGTGGACCTGTGGACGCTCGCCGGCTCGTTCGGCCTGTTCATCACGCTGTTCCTCCTCTTCCTCCGCTTCGCGCCGATGATCGCGATGGCCGAGATCAAGAGCGTCATGCCGTCCGCCGGCCTCGAGCGCGGGCCGCACCGCGGCCACGGGCAGTACTGGGGCGAGATCCCCGGCCAGCACGAGCGGCAACGCGAGGACGCGCGGCCATGAGCGCAGTGGGCGCCGCGCCCGCCGTTCCGACGAGGTGGGGCTACCTCGCGGAGTTCGACACCGTTGACGAGCTGCTCGTCGCCGTCGAGAAGGTGCGGGACGCCGGCTTCGTGAGGTTCGACGCATTCGCGCCGTTCCCGGTGCACGGGCTCGACGAGAGCATGGGGATTCGGATGACCCGGCTGCCGCGGCTGGTGGCGTGCGGTGGAGTCGCCGGAGCCGCCACCGCGCTCCTGCTGCAGTGGTGGACGAACGCGTTCGACTACCCGCTCGTGATCAGCGGCAAGCCGCTGTTCGCGCTGCCGCCCTCGATCCCGATCACCTTCGAGTTGACCGTCCTGTTCGCCTCGATCGGGGCGTTCGTTGGGCTGCTCGCCGCCAACCGGTTCCCGGAGCTCTACCACCCGGTGTTCCCGAGCGCCCGGTTCCGCGAGCGCGCGACCACCGACGGGTTCTTCATCGCGGTCGAGGCCGGCGACCCGAAGTTCGAGGCGCGCGCGACGCGGGCGTTCCTCGAAGGGCTCGGTGCGCGCCGTGTCGAAGAGCTGGAGGACGAGTGATGCCGCGCTGGCTCGTGTACGCCGGCATCCTCATGGCGGCGCTCTCGCTCGTCCCGCTGGCGCTGATCGCGCGGGCCCGCGTCTCCACCTCGCCGCTGCCCCGGATCCAACCGATCCGCGACATGGCGCGGCAGCCCAAGTTCAAGGCCCAGGCGGCCAACCCCATGTTCGCGGACGGCCGCGCGATGCGTCCGGCGGTGCCCGGCACGGTGGCTCACGGCGAGCTCCACGCCGAGGTTGCGTACTGGACCGGGCGGACGGCGGAGGGCTGGGTCACCGCGTTCCCTGTGGAGGTGACCGATCGCCTCGTGAGGCGCGGCGAGGAGCGCTACGACATCTACTGCTCGCCCTGCCACGGTCTCTCCGGATTCGGCGACGGTCCGGTTGCCAAGCGCGCCGACGCGCTCCAGGAGGGCACGTGGACGCCGCCGTCGTCGTACCACACGGCTCTCGTTCGCAGCCGGCCGGTCGGCTTCCTCTTCAACACGATCACGAACGGGATTCGCAACATGCCCGCGTACGGCTCGCAAGTCCCGGTGGCCGACCGCTGGGCCATCGTCGCCTACGTGCGGGCGCTCCAGGTCAGCCAGGACGCGCGGGCGGCGGACGTGCCGCCGGAATTGCGGAGGCAGCTGCGATGAGGGCGGGGCCATGAGCGAGACCTCGACAACGGTTTCCGAGCAGCGCCGTCTCGGGCAGGCGGGCGAGCGACTGTGGCGGCGGGCGATCCTGCTCGGCACCGCGGCGCTGGCCTCGAGTCTCCTCCTGGCGGTCGCGACCCCCGGAGGATGGCACCGGTTCTTTTTCGCGTACCTCGTCGCGTTCGCGTGGGTGGCCAGCCTCGCCCTCGGCGCGCTCTACTTCGTGATCCTCCATCACCTCACGAACTCCGGCTGGAGCGTGGTCGTACGACGGATCGCCGAGGCGTTCGCCGGCACGCTGCCGTACCTCGTGGTCGCGGCGCTGCCCCTGCTGGCAGGGCTCGGCGAGCTGTACCCTTGGGCGGGGTCGGGCGGTGCCGCCCTTCCGTCGGTCGCGGCCAAGGCCGCCTACCTCAACGTGCCGTTCTTCCTCGTGCGCTGGGCGATCTACCTGGCGGTCTGGGCCTGGCTCGCGCGCTTCTTCGTCAAGCGCTCGATGGAGCAGGACGGCTCCGGCGATGCCGGGCTGTCCGCGGTGATGAAGAGCCGTTCCGCGCCGGCGATGATCGTGTTCGGGTTGTCCTTGACGTTCGCTTCGTTCGACCTGCTGATGTCGCTCGACCCGGGCTGGTTCTCGACGATCTTCGGCGTGTACTACTTCGCCGGCGCCACCGTAGGCGTGTATGCGCTGCTGCCCCTTTGCGCCGTCCTACTTCAGCGCGCCGGCGTACTCCGCCGCTCGATCACGGTCGAGCACTATCACGACCTCGGCAAGCTGCTGTTCGGGTTCGTGGTGTTCTGGGCGTACATCGCGTTCTCGCAGTACATGCTGCAGTGGTACGCGGCGATCCCCCAGGAGACGCACTGGTTCGTGGCGCGGCAGTCGCACGGGTGGGGCTGGGTCGGCCTGGCGCTGGTGTTCGGGCACTTTCTGCTGCCGTTCCTCGCCCTGCTCTCACGCGCGCCCAAGCGCCGGCCGCCCGTGCTCGCCGCCGCGGCCGCGTGGCTCCTCGTGATGCACCTCGTGGACATCTACTGGCTCGTGATGCCGGCGGGGAGCCCCGGTAGCCCGCTGCCCCATCTTGTCGACGTGACCGTCGTGGTCGCGCTCGGATCGTTCCTCGTCGCGGCGGCCGCCTTCGTGGTGCGGGGCCGGGCGCTCGTGCCCGAGCGCGACCCGCGCCTGGCGGAATCGCTCGCGTTCGAGAACGCGTGAGGCCGGAGGGGACGGGTGAGAGAGACCGGCGAACCCAACACCCCGCTGACCGCGCTGGTCGGCATCGTCTTCGCGATCGTGCTGTTCGTCACCGTCGTGGCGCTGCAAGCGTACTTCTACCGAGCCGAGCGCGACGAGAACGTCCGCAAGGTCGCGGCGGCGCCGCCGGAGGAGCTCTCGCAGCTCAAGGCCCAGCAGCTCGAGGCGCTGCACGCGTACCGCTGGGTCGACGAGAAGTCCGGCGTTGTGGCGATCCCGATCGACCGCGCGATGGAGCTCCTGGTGCGCGACGGCGGCCGCGCGCCGTGGCCGTCGGTCCAGCCGCCACCCCCGGGATCGGCGCCAGCTCCCGCCAAGGCCGCCGCAGGAGGCAAGCACTAGATGGAATTGCTGCGTTCCCTCCGTCATTGTTCGTGCTGGGGGCGTGATCGCGCACCGCGGGTGGCGCGGGCTCGCCTCGGAGGATCGAACATGGCAACGATGCGCTGGGGTCTTGCGGCGGTGACGACGGTGGCGGCGGTCGCGGCGCTCGCGCGGCCGGCGGCAACGACCGCCGCGACCCAACGGGCCGAACCTCTCCCCAAGGCCCTCGTCGGTGTCGGCATCACCGAGCACCCCGGTGTCAAGATCCCGCTCGATCTGCAGTTCACGGCCGAGGACGGGCGGCCCGTCCTTCTCTCGCAGTACTTCGACGGCCGGCGTCCGGTCATCCTGACGCTGAACTACTACCGCTGCCCGATGCTGTGCGGGCTGCTCCTCAACGGGCTGGTGGAGGGCCTCAAGGGCCTGGCCTGGACCCCCGGCAAGGAGTTCGAGGTGGTCACCCTGAGCATCGACCCGCTGGAGACGCATACGCTGGCGATGCTCAAGAAGGAGAGCATCCTCACGGAGCTGGGCCGGCCGGGAGCGGCGGCGGGGTGGCACTTCCTGACAGGCGAGGAGAAGCCGATCAGGGCGCTCGCCGACGCCGTCGGCTTCGGGTACCGCTACGACCGCGATCTCCAGCAGTACGCCCACCCGGCCGGGATCTTCATCCTCACTCCGGACGGGCGGACCGCACGCGTCCTCTACGGGGTGGCGTTCGAGCCCAGGACGCTGAAGCTCTCGCTCGCCGAGGCGAGCGAGGGCAAGGTCACGTCGACAGCCGACCAGATCCTGCTCTTCTGCTACCACTACGACGCCAGCTCCGGCCGCTACGTGCTCGCCGCGAACAACATCATGCGGGCCGGCGGGGTCGCCACCGCGCTGCTCGTGGGCGTCTGGCTGGCGGCGGCATGGCGGCGATCGGCGCACCAACGAACACACGCACGCCTGGGCGCGGATGCGCCCGGGCGTTGAGCCAGTGACACGGCGGAACGCACGACGCGGACCCACGCGATCGCGTGGGGCGGTGCAGGGTGGGGGTGTGGAGCTTTGAGCTTCGGGCAGGACATTCTCGGCAGGCTCTTCCACTGGGGGTCGGTCCAGAGTGCGGGCGGCTTCTGGCTGCCGGTGGAGGGCTCCGCGGGCGCGGAGGTCGTGGACCGGATCTTCTCGCTGGTCTTCTGGATCTCGATGTTCTTCTTCGTCCTGATCGTGGCCCTGATGTTGCTCTTCGTGGTCCGCTACCGGCGCCGCGCCGGACGCGAGGAGGCCGAGCCGAGCGTCACCCACAACACCCCGCTCGAGATCACGTGGACGGTGATCCCGATCCTGATCACGATCGGCATCTTCATCTGGGGGTTCAAGGTGTACCTGGACATCAACACCCCCCCGGCGAACGCCTACGAGGTGCTGGTCACCGGCCAGAAGTGGAAGTGGTTGTTCACCTATCCCAACGGCCACGTCGACGAGGACCTGCACGTGCCGATCGACACGCCGATCCGCCTGGTCATGACCTCCGAGGACGTCATCCACGGCTTCTACATCCCCGCGTTCCGGCTCAAGCACGACGTGCTGCCCGGGCGCTACGTCAAGCTCTGGTTCCGCCCGATCCGGGCCGGCGAGTACCAGATCTACTGCACCCAGTACTGCGGGACGGGCCACTCGGACATGTGGTCCAAGGCGGTCGTCCACGAGCCGGGCGGCTTCGAGAAGTGGCTCGACCAGGCCAGCAACTTCCTCAAGACGATGTCGCCCGCGCAGGCGGGCGAGCATCTGTATCGAATCCGCGGTTGCGCGCAGTGCCACACGCTGGACGGTGCCGCCTCTACGGGTCCGACGTGGAAGGGACTTTTCGGAAGCCATGTACCGCTCGAGGGCGGGCGCACGATCACCGCCGACGAGAACTACCTGAGGTCGTGCATCCTGGATCCGACCCAGAACGTCCCGCTCGGGTTCCAGCCGGTGATGCCGACCTTCAAGGGACGCCTCAAGGACGACGAGATCACGGCGATCATCGCGTACATCAAAACGTTGAAGTAGGGGCGAGGCGCTGCCTCGCCCGGATTTGGGGCGAGGCGCCGACTCGCGTTGGTTCGGAGGGAAGGGAAGCAATGGCCAGCATCGAAGGAGCCGCGGGTCCGGTCGTCGCCGTGACGGGTCAGAACGCCCTCGGCCGGGACAATTACCTCAACCACAGCCGCGGCCTCAAGTCCTGGCTGTTGACGCTCGACCACAAACGGATCGGCCTGATGTACCTGACGGTGATACTGGGCTCGTTCCTGCTCGGCGGGATCTTCGCCGAACTGATCCGCACGAAGCTTCTCGTGCCCGGCGACAGCAGCCTCATGAAGGCGAACGGGTACGACCAGATGTTCACCCTCCACGGCGCCATCATGGTGTTCATGTTCGTCATTCCCGGCATCCCGGCGGCGCTGGGGAACTTCGTCCTGCCGCTGATGCTCGGGGCCAAGGACGTCGCCTTCCCGCGCCTCAACCTGCTGAGCTTCTACCTCTGGGTCGCTGGATCTCTCATCGCCCTCAGCTCCATCATCGGCGGCGCGGTGGACACCGGTTGGACGTTCTATACGCCGTACAGCACGACCACCAACACCAACGTGATCGGCATGGTCGCCGGCGTCTTCGTGCTCGGTTTCTCGTCGATCTTCACCGGCCTCAACTTCGTCGTCTCCATCCACAAGCTGCGTCCGGCCGGTATGACCTGGTTCAAGATGCCGCTCTTCCTGTGGGGGATCTACGGGACCGCGATCCTCCAGATCATGGCCACGCCGGTGCTGGGAATCACGCTCCTGCTGCTCATCGTGGAGCGCGCCCTCGGCGTCGGCATCTTCGACCCGGCGCTCGGCGGCGACCCGGTGCTCTTCCAGCACTTCTTCTGGTTCTACTCGCACCCGGCCGTATACATCATGATCCTGCCCGCGATGGGCATCATCAGCGAGCTGGTCTCGGTCTTCTCGCGGAAACACATCTTCGGGTACACGTTCATCGCCTACTCTTCGATCGCGATCGCGATCCTCAGCTTCCTGGTCTGGGGCCACCACATGTTCGTCGCGGGTCAGTCGAACCTCGCCTCGATGATCTTCAGCTTCCTCACGTTCATGGTGGCGATCCCGTCCGCGGTCAAAGTCTTCAACTGGCTGGCCACCATGTACAAGGGCTCGCTGTGGCTCGCCACCCCCATGCTCTACGTCATGTCGTTCCTCTTCCTCTTCGGGATCGGCGGCCTCACCGGGTTGTTCCTCGGGACGCTTGCGGTGGACGTCCACCTGCACGACACCTACTTCGTCATCGCCCACTTCCACTACGTCATGTTCGGCGGCACCGTGATCGCGTTCCTTGGCGGGCTGCACTACTGGTTCCCGAAGATGTTCGGCCGCATGTACAACGAGACGTGGGGGCGGATCGCGGCCGGAGTCATCTTCGTCGGGTTCAACACGACGTTCTTCACTCAGTTCGTGATGGGGAGCCAGGGGGCGCCGCGCCGGTCCTACCACTACGTACCACAGTTCCAGCCCTATCACACGCTCTCGACGATCGGTGCGTACATCCTCGGCGTGGGTTTCGTGATCGTGGCCGTGAACCTGGCGTACGCGCTGTTCCGGGGCCCGCTCGCCCCGTCCAACCCGTGGGGCGCCGCGACCCTCGAGTGGCAGACGACCTCGCCGCCGCCCCACGACAACTTCGAGACGACGCCTGCAGCCGGTGACCCGTACGACGTCGAGTCGTGGACCTACGACCGCCGGGTCGGCGGGTTCGTGCGCAAGGCCGCGGCCGCGCCGCTGGCGGCCGGGTAGGGAGGGGCGCGTGCTGTCGGATACGACGCAGGCGGCCGCTGGCGGCGAGGCCCACGCCGGGCACGTCGCGCACCACTTCGACACCGCGGAGCAGCAGTTCGAGTCCGGCAAGCTCGGGATGTGGATCTTCCTGTCGACGGAGATCCTGCTGTTCGGCGGGCTGTTCTGCGCCTATGCCGTGTACCGATCCAACCACCCCGAGATCTTCGTGTACGCGCACCGCTTCCTCGACACGTCGCTGGGGGCGATCAACACCGCGGTCCTCATCTGCTCGAGCTTCACGATGGCGCTGGCCGTGCGCGCGGCGCAACTCGGCCGAAAGAGGGAGCTCATCGCACTGCTCGGCGCGACGATCGCGCTCGCGGCCTGCTTCCTCGGGATCAAGGCAGTCGAGTACAACCACAAGTGGAAGGAGGGCCTGCTCTGGGGCAAGTACTTCCATGCCAAGCTGGAGGGGAGCGCCGCGCCCGCGGCGCCGCGGCCGACGCCGGCGCCGGTCGCCAACGCGGAGGAGCGCTCGCTCATCCCGCCCGCCGCGATCGGGCCCCGGGGCCTCGCGCGCCCCGGCCAGGCGGTCGTTGCGGAAGGGAAGGAAGGGCCCCCCCACGACGTGCAGGTGTTCTTCGCGGTGTACTTCCTCATGACCGGCCTGCACGCCGTGCACGTCATCGTCGGAATGTTCCTGCTGTCGTTGATGATGGTCCGGGCCGGACGGGGGGAGTTCGGGCCGGCGTACTTCACCCCCGTGGACTTGACGGGGCTGTACTGGCACCTCGTGGACCTGATCTGGATCTTTCTGTTCCCGCTGCTCTACCTGATCAGGTGAAGGGGCGGGCACAGGGCATAGGGCACAGGGCACAGGGCACAGGGCACAGGGCACAGGGCACAGGGCACAGGGCACAGGTGAATAGGATGGAGCAAACAGAGAAGATAGCAGGAACCGCTGAGCACGCCGCCGGTGGGCACGTGATGCCGATCAAGACACTTGCCGCGGTGTGGCTCGCGCTGCTCGCGATGACGGTCCTCACGGTGGCCGTGGCCGGGATCGACCTCGGCCGGCTGAACCTAGGCCTTGCGCTCGCCATCGCGACCGCCAAGGCCACCCTGGTGGTGCTCTACTTCATGCACATGCGGTACGACCGGCCGATCCACGCCATCGTCTTCGTCTCGGCGCTGCTGTTCTTCGCCCTGTTCGTCTCCATTGCGCTCCTCGACTCCCACGCCTATGCGCCCGAGTTGATCCCGAACTACGCACCCGCGCTGCCGAAATGACAGCCGCGGCCCAGGCCTCCGACAGGTCCGCGCCTGCGCCGCTCGGCACGGGGAAGCTCGGCGTGAAGTTGCTCGTGCTCGCGCTCTCGATGCTCTTCGCCGCCACGATCCTCGCCTACATCCTCATCCGCGCGCGCGCCCCTGCCTGGCCGCCGCCCGGAATGCCACGCCTGCCGGGGACGCTTTGGGTCTCGACGCTGATCATGCTCGCCAGCAGCGTCCCGATGCGATCCGCCGTGCGCGCGGCGCGAGCGGGCCGGCTGGGCGCCTTGCGCACCTCCATGCTGCTCACCACGGCACTCGGCGTCGCGTTCCTGGTCTCGCAGACGATCAACTGGTTCGCGCTCGTCGCGGTGCACCTCACCGCGAA
This sequence comes from uncultured Acidobacteriota bacterium, assembly GCA_963727275.1. Lineage (GTDB taxonomy): Bacteria > Acidobacteriota > Thermoanaerobaculia > Thermoanaerobaculales > Thermoanaerobaculaceae > RBG-13-68-16. The sequence goes on along the minus strand of CAVSFK010000011.1, from coordinate 263,772 downwards.
GACGAACCTCTACGGCTTCACCTTCTACGTCCTCACCGGCGTACACGCCGCCCACGTCCTGGGCGGCCTCGTCCCGCTCACCGTGGTGACCGCCCGCGCGTTCGCGGGGAGGTACTCGGCGGAGTTTCACCCGGGGGTGGAGTACACCGCGATCTATTGGCACTTCCTGGACGTCGTATGGCTGATCATGTTCGGGGTGCTGACGATCGGCTCCTGACCTGCGCCGCCGATAGCGGACCATCTGCGTTGTTGGACTTCGGCGGCTCGGATCCTCACATAGCCTCCGGCTATGCTCCGGTCCGGCCGCCTCGTCCGCCTAGCATCTGGCCCACTCTCGGCGGCGCGCCTTCCCGGCGTGCTCCACAGTCCTGCCTTCGAGGCCGGAGCTCGGACCCCGGAGTCCGGTCTCTCCGGCGGCGCGGCTACGCGCCGTGCTGGAACGCCCTGCCCTTCCTCGGTTGGCCAACTCGCTCATTGCGAGCCCGGACCGCGGTTTCTGCGGCGGCGCCTCGCCTCCGGCGCGGAAGCGACTGCCAGCCACTCCCAGACACCCGCCTCTCCCGGCCGCCGGCGCGCCGCGCGATGTCCATTCGCCCGGAGAACCCGGCGCTGAGCGAAGACGTAGTACAGCCTGGAGGTACTCCCATGCTCCGGAAGTCCGTGTGTGCCCTCCTTATGCTCCTGCTGGCCGGTGCCGTGCATGCCGGCGACCCCAACGAGATCCTGGCGAAGGTCAAGGAAGCGAGCGGCGGAGCCGCCTGGGATGCGGTCCGCACCGTGCGGGCCAGGTTGACGATCTCCGTCGGGGGGCTCACTGGGACGGGCGAGGCGCTCGACGACGTGGCCGGCGGTCGCTACGTCGACCATTTCAAGGTCGGGCCCATGAGTGGCGGCGAGGGGTACGACGGCACGATCGCGTGGTCGCAGGACGCCTCGGGCCAGTCGCTCGCGGACGAAGGCGGCGACGCCCGTCTCGGGGCGGCCAACGAGTCATACCGGCGCGCCTACGGGTACTGGCGGCCCGAACGCTGGCCGGCGCAGATCGAGGACGCGGGCGCGCACGACGAGAACGGAAGGCGGTTCCTCGTCGTGAGGATCACCCCGAAAGGCGGAAGGCCGTTTGACCTGTGGATCGATGCCGCGACGATGCTCGTCGACAGGGTCGTCGAGAAGACGGCGATCGAGACCCGCACGACGTTCTTGACCGACTACCGGACCGTCGGCGGAGTCAAGATCGCCTTCGCGGAGCGTTCCACCAATGGCGATCCGCGCTACGACCAGCGGGTGGCGATCGAGAGCGTCGAGCTCAACGGTCCTGCGCCCGACGCCGCGTTCAAGCTCCCGGCGCCGCCGCCGCCCGATTTCACGATCGCCAAGGGCGAGTCCTCCACCACCGTCCCGTTCGACCTGGTCAACAACCACATCTACATCGACGTCATGTTGAACGGCAAGGGTCCCTTCCGAATCATGTTCGATACCGGAGGCGAGAACGTCGTCACGCCGGAGGTGGCAAAGGAGCTCGGCGTCTCGAGCGAGGGCACGTTCGAGGGGCGGGGCGTGGGCGAGAAGTCGGAAGACGTCGGGTTCACCAGGGTCGAAACGGTCCAGATCGGCGACGCCACGATCGCGAAGCAGGTCTTCGCGGTGTTCGCGCTCGGACCGTTCGCCGCGGTCGAGGGCGTGCCGCAACTCGGCCTCGTGGGCTACGAGGTCTTCAAGCGTTTCGTGGTGAGGGTGGACTACGACAAGAAGCTCCTCACCCTCTCGCTCCCCTCGGCTTTCCATTACAACGGGACCGGCACCGAGGTGCCGTTCACCTTCAAGGAGCACATGCCGCAGGTGGAGGGCTCGCTGGACGGAATCGCGGGGAAATTCGAGATCGACACGGGCTCGCGTGACTCGGTTTCGATCCTGGCGCCGTTCGCCGAGACGCACGGGCTCAGGGAGCGCTACGGAGCCAGCGTGGCGGCGGTGACGGGGTGGGGTGTCGGGGGGCCGGCGCGCGGCCTGGTGACCCGCGCCTCGAGCCTTCGGTTGGGGACCGTCGAGGTCGCCCGTCCGGTCGTCGACCTCACGCTGCAGAAGAAGGGCTCGCTCACCGACCCGTACGTGGCCGGAAACGTGGGCGGAGGCGTGCTCAAGCGGTTCACCGTAACCTTCGACTACGGCCGCCAGCGGCTGATCTTCGAGCCGAACGCGAACAACGCCCGGCCCGACACGTACGACCGCGCCGGGATGTGGATCAACCGCGGTACGGACGGCTTCGACGTGCTCGACGTCGTGGCGGGCGGGCCGGCGGGGGTGGCGGGCCTGGCAGTGGGCGACCGGATCACGGCGGTCGACGGGACGTCGGTGGACCGGCTGTCGTTGCCGGCCGTCCGCGAGCGATTCCGCACCGCGCCGGCCGGCACGAAGGTCGGGCTGACCGTGCACGGCGACGACGGGCCGCGCAACCTGACGATCGTCCTGCGCGACCTCGTGCCGGAGACGCCGAGTCCGGGCCATCCGACCCCCTGAGTGCGGCGCGGGGCGGCGGTGAGAGGCGTCGCGCCCGCTGCCGCGCCCCGGACTTCCTAACGGCCTCCGCCGGCCCACGTCGTGTCGGCGCCGTGGGTGGCGTACCAGGCGAAGTACGAGGCGTACACCACGCCGGCGCCGGCGGAGAGGCGAGTGACGTCGACGGCGACGGTCGGGCCGCCCGGCCGGTACTCGAGGGCGGCGGACGCGGAGGCGGCGGACGGTGCGGGGCGACGGCCGCCCCGTGCGAGGTCGGCGACGACCGGGAACGGGAAGGCGGTCCAGCCGTTCGGCCCAGAGACGGCGACCACCGGCGTCTTGAGCGCGAAGCGCGCGGGCGCGGGCAACGGCGCGACGGGGTAGCGCAACAGGTCGCTGCTGGCGTAGCTGGCGTAGGGGTCGCTGGCGTACTTCTCGACCAGGCCGGGATCGGGCGCGAGGACGGTCGTGTCGGGATGCTCGCCGCGCCACTCGCGCCACGTCTCGATCGAGATCGGCAGCACCGCGAGCGTGCGCCCGGAGGCCGCCGCCGGCCCCGCCACGGCCGCGAAGAGCAGCTGGCTCCACAGGCTCTCGTCCCGGGCCGCGGGCTGACGGTCGTACATAAGGAGGTTCGAGTCGTAGAGCAGCCCGCTCACGCCGAAGGTGAGCTTCCCGCCCGCGATTTCGCGGCGGAACGCAACGGCGCTGTCGCACAGCGGGTTGTACGTGACGAGCACCGGTGCGCCGCCGAGCGTGTCGTTGACGACCTCGTGCCAGGCGAGGATGCGGAGAGGGTACGCGCGGGTCTCGTTGCCGAGCCGCAGCCCGATGACGCGATCGCCGGATACGAGGAACTTGGCGTACCGGGTCGTGGCGGCGTCCGCACGGGCCGGCGTCCAGTGCGCGGGTTCGATGAGTGCGGCCAGGCCGTCCTTAGCCATCCCCGACGCCACGAGGCGCTCGCGCGGCACGAGACAGGGCGTGAGCGCGAACCCATAGCTCTCGACGTGTCGGCCGTCGCCGACCGGACGCGCTCGGTGGCGAACGAGATCGAGCGCGTAGTACGCGAACGCCACGGTCGCCACTCCGAGCGTCGCCACGACCACCCAGCCGCCGCGCGCGAGGAACCCCGCCCTGTCCGGGGCCGCCGCGCTCACCGCAGGCCGGCCGCCGAAGCGAGCGCCAGCCCGGAGGGGGAGGGCAGACGGCTCGCGACCATCAGGCCCAGCAGGAGGGGCAGGTAGGCGAGCGTAGCCAGGAAAAGGCGGCGGGCGACGAGGTCGGTCTTCCTGGCGGCGAGCGCAAGCGAAAGCGCGACGAGACCTCCGCCGAGGACGAACGAGGCGGCCGCGAACCCCCACCCCGTCATCCCTCCCAGCGCCGCAAGGACTCCGACCGGAACCAGCGCGAGCGAGTAGAGGACGGTCATGTGGGCGGTCGTTCGGCCGGAGGGGTCGACGACCGGCAACATGCGGAACCCGCCACGCGCATAGTCCTCGCGATACAACCAGGCGAGCGCCAGGAAGTGCGGAATCTGCCAGAGGAAGAGGACGCCGGCGAGCAGCCAGGCGCCGAACGTGAGGTCGCGCCCGGCCGCGGCCCACCCCATCACGGGCGGGATCGCGCCGCACACCGCGCCCGCCAGGGTGCACAGGGGCGAGCGGGGCTTCAGCGGCGTGTAGACGAGCGTGTAGATCAGCACGACCGCGAGCCCGAGGAGCCCGGTGAGCAGGTTGGCGCCCAGCGCCAGCGCGGCGATACCTGCGCCGGCGACGGCGGTGCCGAAGACATACGCGTGACCGGGGCTGAGCACGCCGGCCGGCACCGGACGGCGCCTGGTGCGCTCCATGCGGGCGTCGCGCGACGCCTCGAGGGCCTGGTTGAGCGCCATGGAGCCGGCGGCGGCGAGCGTCGTGCCGAGGATGGTCCACGCCAGGGTCGCGACGGGCCGCGGGGCGCCCGCAGCCATCAGGAAGCCGACGGACGTGGTGGTGACCACCAGGCCGGTGAGGCGGATCTTCGTGAGCTCCGGGTAGGCGCGCAGCACGGCGATCGCGCGCCGGATACCGGCGGACGTCCCCACACGCTGCGGCCGGCGGCCGCCGATCTCTCCCGATTTCACCCGCCCGGTCCTCATCGATCCTCGCGTCGTTGGAGCATTGTGCCACAGGGGATCGTCGTGCCCCGTTCAGGCACAACGGCGAGCGCCCACCGGCATTCCCGAGCCTTCGGCGAACCCGGGCCGTGCGGGATCGGGCGGCGTGCTCGTCGGAGGCCCCGGCGCGTCCGTTCGTACTAAACTCCCACCCGGGAGAGCGCGGCGTGATGACCACGGTCGAGACGGCAGATGCCCGGGGCGCCGACACTCTGGCGCTCGGGTTCGGTACCAGCGTGGCGATGTGGTTCGTCGGCTACCTCGGCCGGCTGCCGCCCGCGCTCGCACCGAGCTGGGTCCTCGCCCTGGCGCTGCTCGCGTGTCTCGCGGGCGGCGGGATCGCCGCCGGGCGACTCACCGGCCGCGGGTGGCGGGCGGGGCTCGCGGCGGGGCTGCTCGCGTCGGCGCTCAACCTCCTGGTCCTCGGCGGCCTCCTCCGCGGCGGGCAGGGGGGTGGAATCGCGCCGTCGGCGGTGTGGTGGCTGCCGGGCTCGCTGCTCCTGGGCGCGGCTCTGGGCGGCGCGGGGGCGGCGCTCGGCGCCGTCGCGGGCCGGGACGGCCGACGTCCGGTGAATTGGACCGGCGCGTTCGCCGCGGTGGCCGCGGCCGCGACGCTGCTCCAGCTGATGGTCGGCGGGGTGGTGACCGGAGAGAAGGCCGGGCTCGCCGTGGTCGACTGGCCGAACTCGTTCGGCAGCGCCATGTTCCTCTACCCGCTCTCGCGCATGACGGGAGGGATCTACTACGAGCATGCGCACCGGCTGTTCGGCTCGCTCCTCGGCTTGACGACGCTCGTGCTGGCCGTGCACCTGGTCAGGGTCGAGCGCCGCGCGTGGGTGCGACGCCTGGGTCTTGCGGCGCTGGCGGTCGTGATCGTGCAGGGGATCCTGGGCGGCCTGCGGGTCACGGGCGGCTTCACGCTCTCGACCTCGCCCGCCGCCATGGCGCCCTCGATCACCCTGGCCGTGGTCCACGGCATCCTGGGGCCGGCGTTCTTCGGGTTGATGGTCGCGCTCGCCGCGTTCACCTCGTCGGGCTGGACCGCCCCCGCCGCACCCGCGGCCAACCCGCACGCCCGCTCGGAGCAGGTCTTCGCCGCGCTGCTCGTCGGCGTCGTGCTCATACAGCTCATCCTCGGCGCCGTCCAGCGTCACCTGGCGCGAGGGCTGGTCTTCCACGCCTCGTTCGCCGTCGTGGTCCTCGGCCTCGCCCTCGTGCACGGCGCGCGCCTTCTGGCGCTCTACACCGAGCCTCGTTTGCTGGCGGGGCTCGGGCGGCTCCTGACGACCGCGGTCACGGTTCAGGTGATGCTCGGGATCGGGGCGCTTTTCGCCGTCCAGGCCCGTGTCGCCGGCGCGCCGCGCGCGTCGTGGGACGTGCTTCTCACGACGGCGCATCAGGCCGGAGGTTCGGTCTTGCTCGGGTGCGCCGTGCTGTCGGCCCTGTGGACGCGCCGGCTGCTCGCCCAGGCCGGGACCACAGGGGCGACCGCCTAGCCATGTTCATCGCGGAGACGTTCACGTCGCTGCAGGGGGAGGGGATGCTGGCCGGCGTCCGCTCGTTCTTCGTCAGGACGTCCGGGTGCAACCTGCGCTGCACGTGGTGCGACACGCCCTACGCGTCCTGGCGTCCGGAGGGCGCCAGGCGAACGATCCCCGACCTCGCGGCTGCGGCCGCAGCCTCCGGCTGCCGCCACGTCGTGATCACCGGCGGGGAGCCGCTGCTGCAGCGCGAGCTCGCCGCCCTCACCGCCGGCCTGGCCGCGGCGGGGCACCACATCACGGTCGAGACGGCGGGCACGATCGCGCCCCCGTTCACCTGCCACCTGCTCTCGGTCTCTCCGAAGACCGGCAACTCGGATCCCGAGGGGCCGTGGCGGACGCGGCACCGCCGGCTCCGGGCCGAGCTCGGTCCGCTCCGGGAGCTGCTCGCGCGCCACCCGGAGCACCAGCTCAAGTTCGTCGTCCGCGGCGCGGGGGACGTGGACGAGGTGCTGGCGACGGCCGGCGCCGTCGGCGCGCCTCGCGAACGCGTGTTCCTCATGCCCGAGGGGCGCACGGCGGCCGAGGTCGCCGGGCGCGCAGGCGTGGTCGCGCGTCTATGCCTGGTCAACGGGTTCCGGTACTCGCCGCGCCTGCACCTGGAGCTCTTCGGCCCGGGCCGCGGCGTGTAACCGGCCGCGGCGCCTGTGCGTCTCCCCAGACATGGCGGCGTCCCGACCGGTTGACAGTTCGAAGGATTCGCATTACAATGATTGCGGAGGTAAGGGTTGCAGAAGCAAGAGCCGATAGGGCTTCTGGTTGCGGTCGTCCGGCGGCGGATCAAGCAAGCCGTCGGAGCCGTCGTGCGCCCGTACCGGCTCTCGCCGCAGCAGTTCTGGACCCTGATGGCGATCGCGACGCAGGAGGGCCTCTCGCTCACCGAGCTTTCGGATCGCCAGCGCATGGACCAGCCGACGGCGTGCCGGATCGTCTCGACGCTGGCGCGGCGCCGCCTCGTACGCAGCGGTCCGGACCCCTCGGACCGCCGGCGCTCCCGCCTCGTCCTGACGCCGTCGGGCCGCGCGATGGCCGAGGAGCTGCTGCCGGTGGTCGCGGCGATCAGAGCCGCGGTCGAGTCCGGGTTGACGCTCGCGGAGCGGAACGCGATCGTCGTCGGCCTCCGGAAGGTCGTCGCGTCGCTGGATCGGTTCGAGGCAAGAGGGCTGGCCGCCGGGCCGGCGGCAGGGGCGGTGATACGCTGAGCGGGCACCGGCGCGCGGCCGCCGGCGCGCGCCAGTTCGGGCGCGGCTCGTCGAATGCCGCTGGGGGCGGCGAGGCCGCCTTGCGAGGAGATCAATGTTGAAGAACAGGTGGTTCTGGATCGTCGTGGCGGTGGTGGTCGTCGCCGGCGGGGTCGGGTTCTGGCGCGTCCGCCAAGCGAAGACGAAGGCGCAGGTGCACTACGAGACGACCAAGGTCGAGCGCGGCCGGGTCGTGGCCAAGGTGACCGCCTCGGGCACCCTGTCGGCGATCGTGACCGTCCAGGTCGGAAGCCAGGTGTCCGGCCGCATCGCCGCCCTGTACGCCGACTACAACTCCACGGTCACCAAGGGCGAGCTGATCGCCAAGATCGACCCGCAGCTGTTCCAGGCCTCGGTGGCGCAGGCGAAGGCGAACTTCGTCGCCGCGCAGGGCAACCTCGCCAAAGCGAAGGCGCAGGCGGTCGACGCGGAACGCCAGTACCAGCGCAACGTGACGCTCGCCGAGCGCAAGCTGATCGCGCAGGCCGACCTCGACACCTCGCAGGCGACGGCCGAGGCGAACAAGGCGGGCGTGGACGCCGCAGCCGGCGCCGTCGAGCAGGCAAGGGCGCAGCTGAGCTCGGCCGAGGTCAACCTGGCGTACACCAACATCATCTCGCCCACCGACGGCACCGTGATCGCCCGCAACGTCGACGTCGGCCAGACGGTGGCCGCCTCGCTGGCAGCGCCGACGTTGTTTCTCATCGCCGAGGACCTCCGCAAGATGCAGGTCGACACGAGCGTTGCCGAGGCCGACATCGGGAAGCTCAAAGCGGCGATGAAGGCGACGTTCACCGTGGACGCGTACCCCAACGAGCGGTTCGTCGGGTCGGTGCGGCAGATCCGCAACAACCCGCAGACCGTCCAGAACGTCGTCACCTACGACGCCGTGATCGACGTCGGCAACCCCGAGCTCAAGCTCAAGCCGGGGATGACCGCCAACTGCACGTTCGTCTGGGCCGAACGCGACGACGCGTTGCGGGTCCCGAACGCGGCGATGCGGTTCAGGCCCCCGGCGGACCTTCTTGCCCAGCTCAGCCCGGCTGCCGCCGGCGGGCGGCGCGCGCAGGCCGGGTCCGCGGAGGCGGCGGCGGGCAACGGCGCGCCGCGCCGAGGCCCCGCAGCGGCAGGGGGCGACCCCGATCGGAAGACCGTCTGGGTCCTGCGGAACGGGAAACCGGTGCCGGTCGTGTTCGTCGCCGGCGTCTCGGACGGGAGCCTGACCGAGGTGGCGCAGGGCGACATCTCGGAAGGCGACCTCGTGATAACGGACATGACCGGCGGCACCTCGGGAGGCCAGCAAGCCGGTTTCCCGCGCCCCCGGTTCTGAGGCGCGCATGACCAAGGCGCCGGCGCTGCTCTCGCTCGAGGACGTCACCAAGGTCTACCACATGGGCGACGTGGACGTCCACGCCCTCCGCGGCGTCTCGCTCGACATCGAGGAGGGCGAGTCGGTGGCGATCATGGGCGCCTCGGGCTCGGGGAAGTCGACCCTCATGAACATCATCGGGTGCCTCGACCGCCCGACGACGGGCCGCTATCTGCTCGCGGGCGAGGAGGTCTCGACGCTCGACCGCAACGCGCTCGCCGAGAAACGCAACCGCACCCTGGGCTTCGTCTTCCAGAACTTCAACCTGCTCGCCCGCACCTCGGCGATCGAGAACGTGGAGCTGCCCCTGCTCTACGCCGGGCTTCACACCCGCGAGCGCCACGAGCACGCCCGCGCCGCCCTCACCCGCGTCGGCCTCGGGGAGCGCATGTATCACCACCCGAACCAGATGTCGGGTGGCCAGCAGCAACGGGTGGCGATCGCACGGGCGCTCGTCGCGAGTCCGAAGGTCATCCTCGCCGACGAGCCCACCGGGAACCTCGACTCCGTGACGAGCGTCGAGGTCATGGCGATCTTCCAGGAGCTGCGCGACTCCGGGATCACGGTGGTGCTCGTGACGCACGAGCCCGACATCTCGAAGTTCGCCGCCCGTGTCGTGATGATGCGGGACGGCAAGGTGCAGTCGGACAACCGGCAGGAGCCGATGCGCGCCGTGCCGACCCCCTCCGAAGCCGCCGCAGGAGGTGGGTGATGAACATCCTGCAGACCCTGCGCGTCGCGATCCGCGCGCTGCTGCGCAACAAGATGCGCTCGTTCCTGACGACCCTCGGCATCATCATCGGCGTCGCGGCGGTGATCGCCATGGTGGCGATCGGCGAGGGCGCCAAGGCTCAGGTCGAGGCCCAGTTCGCCGCGATGGGGTCCAACCTGCTCGTCGTCCTGCCCGGTTCGACGAGCTCGGGAGGGATGCGGGGCGGCTTCGGGAGCATGCCGACCCTGACCTGGGACGACCTCAAGGCGATCCGCACCGAGGCGCCGGCCGTGAAGTACGCAGCGGCCCAGCTGTCCTCGGGTGCGCAGTTGGCGTCAGAGGACCAGAACTGGAGCACGAGGGTGTACGGCACCACCCCGGAGTTCTTCTCGATCCGAAACTGGCCGACCGCGCTCGGCTCCCCGATGAGCGACTCGGACGCCGAGAGCGGGGCGAAGGTCGTGTTCCTGGGGCAGACGGTCGTCGAGAAGCTGTTCGGCGCGAACGCGGACCCGGTCGGGCAGCTCGTGCGGATCAAGAACGTCCCGTTCCAGGTCCAGGGGGTGCTCGCTCCCAAGGGCCAGAGCTCCTGGGGGATGGACTACGACGACGTGGCGTTCATCCCCCTGAAGGCGTTCCAGACCAAGATCCAGGGCGGCCTGCAGCAGTTCATCGCCGGCCAGATCTACGTCTCGGCCACCTCCGAGCCGGCGACCGCCAAGGCGCAGGCCCAGATCACCAACCTCCTCAGGGACCGCCACCACATCGGACGCGGCCAGGACGACGACTTCTCGATCCGCAACCTCGCCGAGATCGCGTCGGCGCAGGAGGATTCGGTCAAGACGATCACGACGCTGCTCGCCGCGGTCGCCGCGGTGGCGCTGCTGGTCGGCGGGATCGGGATCATGAACATCATGCTGGTCTCCGTCACCGAGCGCACGCGCGAGATCGGCGTGCGGATGGCCGTCGGCGCCAAGCCGCGCAACATCCTGGCCCAGTTCCTCGTCGAGGCGCTGGCGCTCGCCACCGCCGGCGGCTTCCTCGGCATCGGGCTCGGCGTGATGCTCGGTCGGCTGCTCGCCGCCCGCTTCCACTGGCCGATGCTGATGCGCCCCGACATCATCGTCATCTCCGTCGTCTTCAGCGCCCTGGTGGGCGTTACGTTCGGGCTCTACCCGGCCCAGAAAGCCTCGCGCCTCGATCCGATCGAGGCCCTGAGATTCGAATGATGATCGCAACCCTTGTCACACTCGTACTGGCGGCAACGGCGCCCGCCGTGCCGCCTCGGACCCTGACCCTCGACGAGGCGCTCGCCACGGCCAGGAGCCGACAGCCCCAGGTGCGCCAGGCCGCCGCCACGACGCAGGCGGCGCTCGCTCGCACGGACGAGTCGTTCGCGCCGTTGCTGCCGCAAGTGAGCGGCAACGCGGCCTACCAGCGATCGACCGCCAACTTCGCCTCCCGCCCGGGGTCGCTGCCGAGCCAGCTCTCGGGCTCCAGCGGAGGCGAGAGCTGGTCGACTTCCAACTACTTCAACCTCGGCCTGAACGCCGACCTGTTGCTCTACGACTTCGGCCAGACGCGCTCGCGCTGGCGGTCGTCACAGGCGAGCGCCGCGGCGCAGCGCGACAGCGAGCGCTCGACGCTGGATACCGTGCTCTTCTCGGTCCGGACCGCCTACTTCCAGGCGCGAGCCGCGAAGGGACTCGTCGGCGTGGCCGCCGACACCCTCGCGAACCAGCAGAAGCACCTCGAGCAGACCCAGGGGTTCGTCGAGGCGGGGACGCAGGCCGAGATCGCGCTCGCGCAGGCCAAGACGGCGGTCGCGAACGCGCGCGTGCAGGTCATCACCGCGGAGAACGGCTACGATACCGCGAAGGCGCAGCTCAACCAGGCGATGGGCGTCGAGGGGCCGACGGACTACGACGTCACCGACGAGCCGATCCCGCCGGTCGAAGGAGAGGATGGCTCGACCGAGACCCTGTTCGACGAGGCCATCAAGGCCCGGCCCGAGCTCGCGGCAATTGCGAGCCAGGTTCGCGCGCAGGAGCTGACCGTTCGCGCGCTCCAGGGCGCCTTCGGCCCGAGCCTCGGCATGTCCACCGGGTTCACCGATGCCGGCGAGCACGCGAGCAACCTGACGTGGAACTGGAGCGCCGCGCTCACCCTCTCGGTGCCGATCTTCCAGGGCGGACAGACGAAGGCGCAGGTGCGCGAGGCGCAAGCCACCCTCGCGGCCATTCGCGCCCAGGCGGACGGGGAGCGCCAGCAGGTGCGGCTCGAGGTCGAGCAGGCGCGGCTCGCCGTTCGGGCCGCGGTCGCCACCGTCGCGGCGAGCGCGGAGGCGCTCGTCAGCGCCCAGGAGCAGCTCCGCCTGGCCGAGGGCCGATACGAGACCGGCGTCGGGAGCATCATCGAGCTCGGCGACTCGCAGGTCGCGCTCACCAGCGCGGCGCAGCAGAAGGTCGGGGCCGAGTACAGCCTCGCGCAAGCCAGGGCCGGCCTGCTGAAGGCCCTCGGTCGGGACTAGCCGGGGGCTCCCGGAACCCGCAAAGAGGCGGCGCCCGCCGTCCGGTCACGTCTCATCATCGATCCGCGTTTCGCGCGGCTGCGAGCCGCCTCGTCGGCGGCCGGGTCGTGCGTTGGCGCCGACGACCTTGGTATCCTGAGGGCCATGGCAGGCGCACGCGCAGGGTTGAACCCGGCCCGCCGCCTTCGCGCGAGGTGGGCGGCGATCGTGGTCGCATCGGCGCTGGTGTCGCCCCTGGCAGTGTCGGCGGCGTCGCGTTACGAGATCGTGCGCGACGAGACGATCAACCGCGGGCTCGGCGCGCCGCCGGCGGAGGTGAGCCGCAGCTCGCCGGCCGGCGCCTGGCACTCGTTCCTGACGCTGGCCGCAGCGGGGAAGTTCGACCGCGCCGCGCATCTCCTCGACCTCTCCGAGACGCCGCCGGGGCTGCAGCCCAAGGTCGGCGCCGATCTCGCCGAGAAGCTCTACCGCGTCCTGCAGCTTCTAAGGGTCAGGGAAGACGCCGTCATCACCGAGGACGAGGCGGGGCCGTCCATCGGAGGCCAGCCGACCAACACCGTCGTGGCGGTCCGATTCGCGAGGAGCGGGATCGCGGGCGAGGTGAGGCTCCGCCACACGGTCGGCGCTTCGCCGTACGAGCTCGCCTGGCTGTTCTCCCGGGAGACCGTCGCCAGCGTGCCGTATTGGTACCGCGTTCTCGTCAAGGGGGAGGCGGCGCGCGGGGCCGAGCCGCTGGACGTCGGCCTCGGAGCGATCCCTCCGGAGGTGAACCGTTCCACCCCGCGCGGGGCGGTAGCCGGGTTCCTGGCGGCGTGTGAGGAAGGGCGCTTCGACCTCGCGTCGTTCTACCTCGATCTGGGCGCTGTCCCGGCGGAGCGCCAGCGGGCCGAAGGTGCCCGCCTGGCACGCCGCCTCATGCTGACGCTCCAGCGCACCGGCTGGCCGGACCCGGACCGGATCTCGGACGATCCGCTCGGCACGCCGGAGACGGGCGTGGCGGAGAACGAACAGCTGTTCGGCGTGGTTCGGGTCAGGCGCCAGCCGATCGAGCTGCTCCTCGCGCACCGCCTCGACGTCGAGCTCGGACACGTTTGGACGGTGTCCGCCGGCACGGTGGCGCAGATCGACAGGCTGTACGAGTCCCACGGGTACGGATGGATCGGCGACCGGGCGCCGCTGGTCCTCTTCGCCGTCAGCTTTGCCGGGCTCCAGCTCTGGCAATGGCTGGCCCTCGTCGTCGGGCTGATCGTCGCCTGGGTGGTGAGTCGATACCTCGGAAGGTGGGCGGTCGAGCTGTTGCACCGGGTCGCGAGACGAACCACTGCGGCATCGGCCGACACGGTGGCCAGGGCGTTCGACGGTCCTCTGGGATTCCTGCTGTGGGCGGGCATCCTCGTCCTGGTGGCGCGTTGGCTCGGCCTGGCCCCCGAGGCGTGGGTGATCACGCGGCAGATCTGCAAGCTCTTCGCGCTGGTCGGGCTCGGCTGGTTCCTGCTGCGGTTGGTGGATCTCGGGGCGCACCGGATCCGGCTGACCGCGGGCGCCGACGAGTCGGTGAAGCTCGGGTTCCTGCCGATGGCGGCCCGTCTCGCCAAGGGCGTGGCCGTGGTTCTGGTCGGGCTCGCCGCACTCGACGTGATCGGTTTCAACGTCCTGGCCCTCCTGGCCGGCCTCGGGCTCGGCGGCGTCGCGCTCGCGTTCGCCGCCCAGAAGACCCTCGAAAACGTCTTCGGCACCGTCTCCATCGCGGGTGATCGCCCGTTCGAGGTGGGTGACTACGTGACGATCGGTGCGGACAGTGGGACCGTGGAGGACGTCGGGTTCCGCTCCACGCGCCTCCGGACGCTCGCGAGGACCCTGGTCACGATCCCGAACGGCGTGGTCGCCGCCGGACGGGTCGAGAATTTCACGGCGCGGGACCGCATCCTGTACAAGCCCGTCCTCAGACTGGCCTACGCGACGACGACCGCCCAGCTCAAGTCCGTCATCGACGGGGTCGGGCAGCTCCTGCGCACCCACGCGAAGGTCTTCAAGGAGGAGCAGCGGGTCCGCTTCGCGTCGTTCGGGGAGTCCGCGCTGCAGGTCGAGGTGTGGTGCTGGGTCGCCACGCGCGACTTCACGGAGTACACCGAGGTCGTCGAGGAGATCAACTTCGGGATCGCGGGGGTCGTGGAGCGGTCGGGCACCTCCTTCGCATTTCCAACTCGCGCCCTCGTGATGGCGAGGGACGGCGTGATCGACCTCGAGTCGGAGCTGCGGCGCGAGGCCGAAGCCAAGCGCGGATCGGGCGACGTCTCGGACGCTTCGCCCGCGCCTGCCGGCCCCGCTGATCGTCCCCCGGGCACTCCCGACGGGGTATGACCGTTTCGATGGCCACGCCGGGCCCGGTGCGACGCCCCGACGCCGTGCTGTGGGGGGTGGTCGCCCTCGCGACGGCCGCGCGGGTATGGCTCGCATGGCGCTTCTTCGGCTTCCTCGGCGGCGACGACGTCGAGATCGTCCAGGAGGCGTTCAGGGTGGCGACCGGACTCGACTACACGCCCTGGAACGTGCGCAACCTCTTGCTGCCGGACGCACTGGTCGCGCCGGTCGTGCGACTGGGAGTGCTGATCGGGGTCCGCGATCCGGGCCATCTCGCCTTCGTTGCCGCGCTCCCTTTCATCCTGCTTGCCTCCGTCAACATCGTTCTCGTCTACCGGGTCGCGCTGGCCTGGCTCGGCGACGTGGCGGCGGCGCGCGCGGCAGCCGTCCTCTACGCGTCCCACTGGCTGGCGCTGGCGTACGGGAGCACCGTGTACCCGCGCACCGTCACGACGACCTGCGTGCTCCTGGCGGCGCTCGCGCTCTCGGGCCCCGGCCGCGACGGCGCACGGGGCCTGAGCGCGGGTGCGGCGCTGGCGCTCGCATTCGCCGGCCGGTACAGCGAGGGCATGTACCTGCTCCCGTTGCTGCTCCTGTCGGCGCTGGCGCCGTCGGGCCGGGCGGCTGCGCTGCGGCGCACGCTCGGGGTCATGGGTGGCTTTGCCGCCGGAGCGGCCCTGGCGGTCGGTCTCTACGACCTCCTAACGTGGGGCTCGCCGTTCTCCAGTTTCGTCGCGTTGTTCCGGTTCGCGCTCGTGCAGCGAGCATCCTCGGCGGCGGTGGCGGTCCAGCCGCCGCTCATCTACCTCCAGCGAGCGCTGTTCTGGGTCACGCCCGCGCTGGTTCCGGCGCTGGGATTCGCGTGGGGCGACCGGCGCGTCCGGTGGGCCTGGCCGTTCGTCGTCATCCCCGTCGCAGTGCTCTCCTTGATCGCGCACAAGGAACTGCGCTACCTCCAGGGTGCGATTCCGTTTCTCGCTTTGCTCGCCGGTGCCGGTTTCGTGGCGCTGGCGCGACGGTGGGGGAAGGTCCCGGCTGCCGCTCTGATGGTTCTCGCGGTCGGCGCGGATGCATATGGTGCGACCGTTCTGACCGGGAAGTCGGTGGCCGCCGTGGTCGCGGCGCGGCGGATGGCGGCCGAGCCGTCGGTGCATGTCGTCGCGCTCGAGCAATCGTGGGCGTACGGCGGGCGTCTATTTCTCGGCAACGGGGTCGAGGTTCGCGACCTGCCCGTGCCGCCCAACGCGGCGGCCGTTGCCGCCGCCGCCGACGGTGCCGACAGGGTGGGCCTGTACCTCAAGGACGTCGAGTCGGATCCCGCACTCCGCATCGCGCTCGCCGAGCACGGCTTCGGCGAGCGGGCGCGTTACGCCTGGGGTGCGAGCAAGGTCGTCGTCGTCTTCGCGAGGCACGCCCAGCGCTGAGCGCGCCCGCAGCGCGGCGTCACACCTCCAACCGATCGCCCGCCTTGGCCACGACGCTGTAGAGCGCCGGCATGAGGAAGACGCTGATGAGCAGGCGCGAGAACAGGCCGGACACGATCACGAGCGCGAACGGCCGCTGGGAGTCGGTCCCGACGCCGGTCGCCAGCGCCGCCGGGAGCAGGCCGAGGGCGGCGACGAGAGCCGTCATCATGATCGGCCGCAGGCGCAGGAGGGCGGCCTCGCGCGCGGCCTGAGCGATCCCCATCCCGCCCAGGCGCAGCTCGTTGGCGTAGGAGATGTAGACGACCGCGGTCTGGACGGAGACGCCGAACAGGGCGAGGAAGCCGATGCCGCTCGACACCGAGAACGGGGTCGAGGTCAGCCACAGCGCCACGAGCCCGCCGACCGGGGCCGACAGCAGCACGCCCAGGACCGTGATCGCCGGGAACTTCAGATTGCTGTACAGCGCGAAGAGCAGCAGGAATATGGCGAACAGCGTCAGTGGGAGGATGATGCGAAGCTGGCGGCGCGACGCCGTGTACTCCGAGTACTCGCCGCCCCAGACGACGCGGTAGCCCTCAGGCAGGGCGACCTTCGCCGCGACCTGGCGCGCCGCGTCCTCCACCGCGCCCGCGAGGTCCCGCCCCTCGACCGAGTACTGCACGCCGATGTACCGCGAGTTGTTCTCGCGGTAGATGAACGAGGCGCCGTTAACGACTCGGAGGTCGGCGAGCTCCTTGAGCGGGATCTGCTGTCCGCCGGGCGTGGCGACGAGGATGTTGCCTATCTCCTCGGGCGTCTGCCGGAACTGCGGCTGCAGGCGCACCACGAGGTCGAACAGTTCCTCGCCCTGCACGACCTGGGTCGCGGCCGTACCGCCGACCGCCGCCTCGACGAGCCCGTTGACGTCGCCGACGTTGAGGCCGTAGCGCGCGAGCGTGGCCCGGTCCGCGGTGACGGTGAGGCTGGGCTGGCCGAGCTCCTGGACCAGCGTGATGTGATCCATCCCGGGCACGTGCTCCAGCACGCGCTTGATCTCCTTCCCCTTTTCCTCGAGGACCGAGAGGTCGGGGCCAAAGATCTTCACGGCGAGCGCGCTCTTGAGGCCCGTCTCGGCCTCGTCCACGGCATCCTCCGCCGGCTGGGTGTGGTTGAACACGATGCCGGGGAACGCCTGGAGCTTCGCCATGATCGCGTCGGTCAGCTCGTCCTTCGTGCGGTACTTGCCGGTCCACTCGCGGTACGGCTTCAGGCCGACGTAGAACTCGACGTTGAAGAAGCCGGTGGGGTCGGTGCCGTCGTCCGGGCGGCCGTGCTCCGACGCCACGACCGTCACCTCGGGGAACGACCGCAGGATCGCCCGCACCTGCGGTGCGATCTTGCGTGACTCCTCGAACGAGATGGTGTAGGGCATCGTGCCGCGGATCCACAACGCGCCTTCGTCGAGGTGCGGCATGAACTCCGCGCCGATTCGGGGAATCAGGAGCAGGGCTGCGCCCAGCAGCGCGGTCGAGGCGAGGACGGTGCGCCAGGGGTGGGCGAGACAGGCGTCGAGCCCCTTCCCGTAGGCGGACTTCACGGCCTCGAAGGCGGGGTTTCTCCGCTCGCGCACGCCGTGCCGGAGCGCCCACGAGCTGATCACGGGCAGCAGCGTCAGCGTCACGATCAGCGAGCCCAGCAGCGCGAAGATCGTCGTGTCGGCCATGGGCTTGAACAGCGCCCCGGAGGGCCCGGACAGGGCATAGATCGGGAGGAACCCGGCCACGATGACCGCGACGGCGTAGAAGATCGGCCGGTCCACCTCGGCGGCCGCCGCGAGGATCACCTCGCGGAGGCTGCGCTCCTCGTCCTGCCGCAAGGCGAGCCGGCGGAAGATGTTCTCCACCATCACGACCGCGCCGTCGACCAGGATGCCGAAGTCGATGGCGCCGATCGAGAGCAGGTTCGCGGGGATGTGCTTGAGATCGAGGCAGACGAACGCGAAGAGCAGCGAGACCGGGATCGTCACCGCGACGATCAGCCCCGAGCGCACGTTGTAGAGGAAGAAGATGAGGACCACGACCACGAGGAGCATCCCGCGCAGGAGGTTGTCCTCGACCGTCCGCGTGGTGAGGGCGATGAGCTCCCTCCTGTCGTAGAACGGACGGATCTTGACGTCCTTGGGGAGGACGGACCTGTTGAGCTCCTGGGCCTTGGCCTCCACCGCCTTGAGGACGACCTGGGCCTGCTCCCCCTTGCGCATCAGGATCACGCCCTCGACCGCGTCGTCCCGGTCGTCGAACCCGAACTGGCCGAGACGCGGTGCATACCCGATGACGACCCGGCCTACGTCGTGCACGAGCACCGGCGTCCCGTTGTGCACGGTGAGTACGACGTTGCCGATGTCCTCCGGCGTCTTGACCCGGCCCAGCCCGCGCACGTAGTAGAACTGGCCGCCCTGGGAGTAGAAGCCGCCGCCCGCGTTGCCGTTGTTCGCAGCCAGGGACGCCACCACGGCCGGCACGGACAGGCCTACCGCGGCGATCCTGGCGGGGTCGAGGAGGACCTGGTACTGCATCGTCTCGCCCCCGAAGCCGGAGTCGTCCGCGACCCCTTGGACCGAGCGGAACTGGCGCTCGAGCGTCCAGTCCTCGATGGTCTTCAGCTCCATCGGCGTGCGATCCGGGCTCTCGACCACGTAGCGGTAGATGAGCCCGGACGGCGAGAACAGCGGCGCCATCTGAGGCGTGACGCCGCCCGGCAGCGTGAGTCCCTGGGTCCGTTCGAAGGCGAGCTGGCGGGCGAGGTAGTTGTCCGTCCCGTGGACGAACGACATCCGCACGTCCGAGAGTCCGTAGAGGGAGATCGAGCGGAGTATGGTCATGTTCGGGATGCCGTTCATCTCGACCTCGATCGGCACCGTGATCAGGCGCTCGACCTCCTCGGCGGCGCGCCCCGGCCACTGGGTGATCATCTCGACCATCGGCGGGGAAAGGTCCGGGTAGGCGTCGACCGGCAGCCTCGTGAACGCCCAGACGCCGGCGCCGATGAGGAACACCGTCATGAGCACGGTGAGGAACCGCTGTCGCAGCGAGGTGGCGACGATCCGGTTGATGAGCGACGCTGCGCGCGCCGGCGCTCCGGGCGAGAGCGGGCGGTCCCCGCTCATTGGCTCTGCGCGAACTGCATGAACAGCCCGCCCTCCACGACCACGCCGTCACCCGCAGCGAGCCCCTCGGTCACCTCCTGCCGGTCGCCGATCCGGGCGCCCACGGTCACCCGACGCCTGGCGAAGCTCCCGTCGGCGTTCTCCAGGTAGACGAAGGGCAGGCTCTCGTCGTCCCGCAGCAGCGCGGACACCGGCACCAACAAGCCGACGGCCTCCTTGCGCGAGCGGACGGTGACGCGGACGTACATGTCCTTCCTCAACACGCCGCCGTCGTTGGGCGTGACGACTCGCACCGCGATGGCGCGGGTGTTCGGGTCGACCAGCGCGGAGACGTACCCGACCGTTCCGGCCAGAGGGCGTTCGCCGGCGACGGCGACCTCGGCCGGATCGCCAACGGCGACGTACGGAAGGTCCGACTCGAAGACGTTGGCCATCACCCACACGGTGGAGAGGTCGGCGACCGTGAAACACGGCGTGCCGCCGGCCTGCAGGAGCTGACCCGGCGTGATGAGGCGCTCGACCACCACGCCGCCGAGGGGCGAGCGGATGATCGCCGGCGGCGCCGCGACCGACCGGTTCTGGCGGATGGCCTCGATCGACGCGTCGTCGACGCCGAGCGCGCGCAGCTGCTGCAGCGCGGCGTCCCGGTCCGCCGCCGCCGCGATGGCGTCGGTCTGCGCCTGCTCCATCTCGCGCCGAGCGAGTGCGTCGCTCTTGAAGAGCTGCTCGTCGAGGTCGGCGATTCGCCGGGTGTTGGCGGCGGTCGCGTCGGCCTTCCTGAAGCCGCTCACGGCCGCCGCGAAGTCCGGCGACGCGACGGCGGCCAGGGGATCTCCGGCCTTCACGTGCGCTCCCAGCGACACGAGCAGGCGACTGACCGGCCCGGAGATCGGCGCGATGACCTGGGTGGCGAGATCGCCGTCGAACGCCACCGTGCCGGTGGTCTCGACCACGCGGCGGAACGGCATCGGCGCGACCTTCTCCACGCCGATCCGTTGCCGCTGTCCGGGTGGAAGTGTGATCGTCCCCGGCTGTGGCGTCGGGTCCGCGGGTTTCCCGTCCTTGTGGCCGCAGCCGGCGAGCAGCAGAGCGCTCACGACCGCGAGAGCCGCGTGGCCGGCTGTCCTAGTTCGCATTTTCGGCTCCAGTGGGTTGCGGCAGCGGGGCGCCGACGGCGCGCTCCAGGTCGGCGCGGGCGTCGTTGGCCGCGCCGAGTGCATCGGTGTACTGGCTCTCGGCCTCGAGCAGCGTTCGCTTCGCGTCGAGAAGCTCGAGCGCCGACAGCCCTCCGAGTCCGTAGCTGGCCGCCGCGATCCGATAGGCCTCGCGCGCCTCCGGAAGCAGCTCGTCCCGCAGGTAGACCACCTGGCGGAGCGCGGTCTCGGCCGCCGCGAACGTGACGCGGACGTCGAGGCCGACCTGCGCGGCGAGGTCGCTCGCGGTCGCGCTCAGCTCGGCCTCGTGGTGGCGCGCCTCCGCGATGAATCCTCTGTCGTGCTGCCAGAAGAACAGGGGGATGTTGATCGAGGCTGCGGTGGAGAACGCCGGAGGGTCGCCCGCGGTGAAGTTGCGGGACAGCGTGAGGCTGAGATCGGGAAGCCAGTAGCGCCGGGCGAGCGTCGTCGCGTCCCGAGCGCCCGTGCGCTCGGCGGCGAGGCTCTGGACCTCGGGCCGGGATGCGAGCGCCAGCCGCTCGAGCGAACCGAGGTCGGGAAGCGGGGGCGGCGCCGACAGCGCGTCCGTCGGCTCGACCGGCGCGCCCAGGGGACGAGCTGTCAGCCGGTTGAGCGTTGCGCGCGAGGTGCTGATGGCCCGCTCGTTGACGATCACGTTCGTCTGCGCCTGAGCGACATCGACCTTCGCCTTGACCACGTCCAGCTTCGCGACCGTCCCGGCGAGGTACCTCGCCTGGGTCTTCGCGAGGAAATCCTCCGCGAGTACCTTGGCGTTGGCGAGGTCCTCGCCGTGCCGCAACGCGACGAGCAGCGCGTCGTACGCCTGCG
The DNA here is from genome assembly GCA_963727275.1 of uncultured Acidobacteriota bacterium. GTDB lineage: Bacteria > Acidobacteriota > Thermoanaerobaculia > Thermoanaerobaculales > Thermoanaerobaculaceae > RBG-13-68-16. The sequence goes on along the minus strand of CAVSFK010000011.1, from coordinate 242,789 downwards.
CCGTCTGCAGGGCGATCTGCTGACGGAGCTGCATGAGCGAGAGCTCGGCGGATCGCACCGCGGCCCTCGCGACCCTGCCCGAGAGGCGGAGCTTCTCCGGGAAGGGGATCGTGAACCCGATCCCGATGTCCTTGGCCGTAGCCGTGCGCGGCCGCAGCAGGCTGGCCTCCTCCTCGAGCGTCGTGGAGAGCGCCGCATCGGGCAGCGCCGTAGCCTCGACCGCGCGCGCCCTGGCCTGCTCGACCTGTTCGCCGGCGGCCGCGATCGCAGGGTTGGCGGCGATCGCACGCTCGACGGCCTGGGCGCGGGACAGGCGAACGGGCTCCGGCGCCGGCTGCGCCGCGGCGGTCGGCGCGATCGCGCCGGCGACGCCGCTGGCGATTACGGCAACAGCTCGAACGAACGAGGTGCGAGTCACGTCGCCTCCTTCTCTCGTTTCAGAGGCGGACTACGAGCCGCCTCACAGGGCGCGGAGGTTCAAACGCCGCGACGAAGGGGCGGTGCGCGAGCGCCGCACTCGCGGTCGAACCAGGACGCGTGGGTCTGGGGCGGCGATGCGGGTGTGGGGACGGCCGCCTGCGTGCCCGCGAGGTCCGGGGCGTGGGCCGGAGTGCCGGAGGCCGCCGGGCCCGCGGCACATGCCGGGCAGTCCGGCGCCGGGCGCGTGCGGCCCGAATGGAGGTGCGGTGAGGCGAGATCGGCGGTGCAGCGACTCGACATCTGCGCGACCAGGGCCGCGCGATGGGCGCCGTGGTTGTGGGGGAGCGGCGGCGAGAGCATCACCACCACGAGTGCGCCCACCGGGACGGACAACGCCCGCCCAAAGAAGCTGCGACCTAGTCCCATCGGTGCGGAAGGTAATTCAACTCCGCCGGAGCGTCAAGACGGGCGTCGGATCGCGTGGTGGACCGGCCCGAGGCGCCACTGAAGCGAGCGCGGGCGGGCGTTGCGGACGCCCCGAACGAGTGCGAGCACCGGAGACCATCGGCGTGGGACCCGCGGCGCCCGACGATCCGAGCGGTCCCAATCGAGCGGGAGGCCGTTCACATCCTGGACACGTGAATGGCGAGATAGATCATCAGCGCCCCGAGCATCGTCAGCAGGGTCGTGACCAGCTTGGGATGGCGATGCTGCGCCTCCGGAAGGAGGTCGCTGGCGCCGATGAACAGGAAGAAGCCGCAGAACAGCGCCAGCACGAGGCCGAGCTCCGCGTCCTCGAGCGAGAAGAAGAACGTCGAGATCACGCCGAGGGGCGGCGCCACCGAGTCGACCAGAAGCCACCGGAACGCCTGCCTGCGCTCGCCGGTGTTCTTGAGGACCATGCCCACGGTGTTGATCCCGTCCGAGAAATCGTGGGCGAGGACCGCCATCGCCACGACGACGCCCACGGTGGTGGACGCCTGGAACCCGAGGCCGATCCCCATACCGTCGAGGAAGCTGTGGATGGAGAGGCTGCCGGCCCCTAGCCACGCCGGCGTGCTCTCGGGCCGGGCGTCGTCCTCGAGCGCGTGGGGATGCAGCAGCAAGACGCGGTTGAGGAGCATGTAGGCCAGGAACCCCGCCGCGATGATCGAAGCGACTGCCGAGGCGCCGTACCGTTTCGAGCCCAGCTCGAACGCCTCGGGCAGCAAATCGAAGAACGCCACGCCGATCACCGCGCCGGCGCTGAATCCGAGGATGAGGTGGAGCTTGTCCCGCCACTTCAGGGCGAACAGCCCGCCGAGCAGCGTCGAGAAGATGGCGGCGACGCCTAGGAGCAGAGCCATGAATTCTCCGTTCGCACCGCGGGTCTGGAGAGAACCGTCTTCCTCACTCCGGATACCGCCGGGCGTGTGCGCGGCCGGCGATTCCGGGCGCTGCTACCGGATGGGCGACCTTCGACGCGGTTGTCTCTCCAGGCGCCAGGTGTCCAAGAGGCAATCTCAAGCGTCGCCATCTACACCAGTGTGCCAGAGTCGCACGCTGGACGCACCTTCGGGAATTCCCGGCACCGTTCCAGATTTCGAGTAATTGCGTGAACGTGCTGACGCGCCTCCGTGGGTGCAGGCGAGCCTCCGGCCTCGTGCTGGCCGCGCTGACTGCGCTCGGGGCGGGAAGCGCGACGCTGCACAGCCACGCTGGCGATAGCGCCGCCGAGCAACCCGCGTTGCGGGCGCACGTGCCGATCTCGATCATCGCGGACCCGGACGCGCCGTCGGCCGCGGTCCACCTGCACTCCGGCTCGACGGTACCGAGCGAGCCGTGCCCGGCCTGTGTGCTGTCGAGTGCGCACGGCACAATCCCGACGCCGCCCGTCGTAGCGGCGGTTGCTCCGAGCGTCTGTATCCCGGTCGTCGCGCTGCAAGGACCGGTCGCAGCCGCCCTGGTCAGCTCCGTCTCGCGGTCTCCCCCGGCAACAGCCTGACGTTCCCCAACGAGGATAGGGCTGTCCATTGGCTCTGCCACCTCTGGTGACAGGCCGCGCTTGCCGCATCGGGAGACCTGACCATGTGGAATCGACATCGTATCTTCGTCGAGTGTGTCCTCACGCTTGCACGTTCTGTCCGTCTGGATTGGCGCGCTGCCGGCGCGCGCCGAGACCGCCGGCGCCGTGATGGGGCGCGTGGTGGACCAGGACGACCGGCCGATGGCCGGTGTGTCACCGGTCCTGCGCAACGACATCACCGGCTTTTCTGCCACTGCCGTGACCGGGCAGGACGGGAGCTTCAAGTTCTTCAACGTGCCGTTCAACCCGTACGAGCTTCACGTCGAGGTCCAGGGGTTCAAGACCGTCCACATGCAGCTCGAAGTGCGCTCGATCGTGGCGGTCAACGTCACAGTCCGCCTGGAACTGGCGCCGGTCACGGCTGCGGTGACCGTCGAGGCAGAGCCCACTGCGGTGCAGCTCGAGACCGACACCTCGATGAGCCACCTCGACATCGACAAGTCGTACATCGCGAGAGCGCCGGCCACCGTCTCGAGCCGGGCGATGGAGCAGATCATCACCGCCACGCCCGGCTTCGCCAAGGACGAGAACGGCCGGTTCCACTTCCAGGGTGCGCACAGCCAGAGCGAGTACGTGGTGGACGGCCAGATCATCTCCGATCAGACGGGGATCACGTTCTCGAACTCGATAGACCCGGGGATCGCCCAGGCGATCGAGGTGATCTACGGGAACGTCCCCGCCGAGTTCGGCGAGAAGATCGGCGCGGTCATCAACCTCACGACCAAGAGCGGCCTCGGCAGCGGCGGGGTCCACGGCGACGCGTTCCTCGGCGCCTCGCGGTTCGCCACCGAGGAAGGGGGTGCGTCCGTCGGCTACGGCACCGAGACGTTCGGCCTGTTCGGCTCGGTCAACGCCTCCAAGTCGGACCGCTTCGTCGACCCCGTCAACTTCGACAGCCTGCACAACCACGGCAACACCGGCCGCGCGTTCCTTCGCGTGGACTGGGTCCCGCGACCCTCGAGCACGTTCCACCTGTCGGTGCTGGCCGGACGCACGAACCGCGATGTTCCGGACACCTACACCCAGCAGGCGTCGGGCCAGGCGCAGCGGGTGCACACCGGGGATGAGAACTACAACCTCGGCTACCAGGGCGTGCTGTCCTCCGACTCCGTGCTGGACGTCTCCGGGTTCGTGCGCCGCTCCAGCTTCGAGCTCGATTCGTCGCCGGGCGACACTCCGGTGCAGGCGACCTCGAAGCGCTCGCTCGACAACTACGGCCTCGCCCCCTCGATCACCTGGGCCACCGGCGTGCACGAGGTCAAGGTCGGCGGGGAGATCAAGCGCTTCCCCATCGAGGAGAACTTCGCCTTCGGCCTCACCGACCCGACCCTCAACGACCCGACCTCGCCCGACTACAACCCCGACCTCGCCCCCTACGACCTCACGCGCGGTGGAGCACCCTTCCTCTTTCATGCCCGGCAGACGGGCACCTACTACGCCGCCTTCCTCCAGGACAACATCCGCCTCGGCAACTTCACCGCCAACGTCGGTGTCCGCTACGACCACAACGACCTCCCGATGAGCGAGTCCCAGCTCGAGCCGCGGGTGGGCGCGGTCTACTACTTCCCAGAGACCAGGACGGCGGTCCGGTTGTCCTACAACCGAGTCTTCTACACGCCGGAGTACGAGAACATCCTCTTCAGCTCGTCGCCCGAGGTGGTGGCGCTCGCCCCGCCTGCGATCCAGCAGTCGCGCCCCCTGGGCGGCGGATCCCTGCTCGTCCACTCGGAGAGGCAGAACGCGTTCACCGTAGGCGCACAACAGGCGGTCGGCTCCAAGCTCCGGGTCGACGTCGACGTCTGGGACCGCCGCTCCACGTACGCCGGGGACCAGGACCAGTTCTTCAACACCGGAATCGTCTTCCCGCTCGCGTTCTCCAGCGGCCATCTGCACGGCTGGGATCTGCGGTTGGATCTCGCCCCGACAGACGGGATCCGGGGGTTCTTCTCGCTCGGCCATACCCGCGCGATCTACGTGGCGCCGCCGGTGGGTGGGCTGTTCCTCGACGCCGGTGTGCTCGGCTCGCTGACGGCCGGGCCGTTCATCATCGATCACGACGAGAACCTGGCCCTTCAGAGCGGCGTGACGTACGACATCGGGCGCAGCGGCTTCTGGGCGGGAGTGAACGTGCGCTACGACTCGGGGCTGGTCTCGGGCGCCGCCCCGTCCGACCTGGTAGGGGATCCGGACAACTCCTGGGCCATCCCCTTCATCAGAGTCACCGACAACACGAACCTCAACCCTGATCGGATCAAGTCGCGGACGATCTGGGACTTCTCACTGGGTATCGACCTAGCCAATCACAGGGTGCCGATCTCTCTCCAGGCCGATCTTCTCAACGCCTTCGACTGGAAGGGCGTGTACAACATCCTCTCGACGTTCGGAGGGACGCACGTGATCCCCCCGAGGACCGTCGCAGTTCGCCTGCGGTACCACTTCTGATGCGAGCGGGGGCGCCTGCGAGCGCGATCGACCGGCGTCCCCAGCTCTTTGGCCGCGGGGCCTTGGGGAGATCGGCGTCGGAGTGTCGCGCTTGGTCGGCTAGGGAAACTGAAGGCGGCCAATGGCCGCCTGTAGTACCGATGCTCATTTCATGGAGGGACGCTCCCGTTGAGCTGGTTGAGGACACCCTCCCGTTGGAGGTCACCCCTCCGAACGGGACACCCATCACGCCGGCCGGTGTGGCCTGGGTGATGGGCGCCCGCGAGTCCGCGAGCGCGGACCTACTTCTTCTTCGGAGCGGCCTTCTTCACGGCCTTCTTCGCAGCCGGCTTCCGCTTCGGGGCGGCCTTCTTGACGGCCTTCTTGGCCACCTTCTTTACGACCTTCTTCTTCGCTACCTTAGCCTTCGGCATTGTGCTCCTCCTTGCCTGGATTATACACACGGAGAACGCTTGTCAAGCCCGCGGCCCGCTCGTCCGCGGTTGCTGCCCACGCGCTCCGGGTGTGGTTGATGTTCGTGCGCGTCGGAGCGACCGGCGCGCGGTGAGAGGTCACCACTTCACGATGGTCGTGCCATCGGGGCGAATCGGAACGGGGATGGCGGCTATCGTCGAGCACGGGTGATGTCGAGCAGCGGCTCAGACTCCTCGCCTTCGGCCACATCCTTCGAGAGTGACGGCTCGTCCGATCGAACGCGACGAGCGCTCCGGCGCGCATCGGGTGCGAGTGCGCTCGTGTTTGCGCGAGAGCACGACGAGAGGTCGGCGTCCGCGAACGCGCGCTCGCGATCGCCTGACGCGCGAACCACGCACGTCGCGAGGGCAACGATCGGGACGTCGTCGGTCGGCACGGAAGAGATTCGCGCGGCGACGGTGGAGCGACGGGTGGCGAGCTCCATGACTGGCTCGACCGTTCCGTTCCTCGTCGCTGTGTCGGACAACCCGCCCCTCCGTCTCGCTTGCCTGCTACCAATGTCGGCGATGTCGTTCACTCTGTCAACCCCACCGCCGCAGAACCTCGCGAGATCTTCCGACGTACTCATCATCGGGAGGTGTGCGATGGATGCAGTCGGCCGGAAATGCGAGCGGTGCCTTCGCGACGTTCCGTCGGACGCGCACTACTGTCCGGTGTGCGGCGCACGCGTCACCGGCGCGCCGCGCGCGCTTCGCCGCCGGCGCGACCTCGAGAAGCTCGCGGGTGTGTGCGCCGGCCTCGCCGAGTACTTCGACGTCGACGTCACGCTCGTGCGGGTGGTCTACGTGGTCGCGAGCTTCTTCACCGGGATCGTGCCGGGGGTGGTGCTGTATGCGATCCTCGCCCTCGTCATCCCCTCCCACTAGTGCGCCGCCGGCGTCGGACCTCTCGCTGCGTTGCGGGAGTAGCGGCCGATGGTTGGCGCGGCGATGGGAACCGCACACCCAGCCCCCGCAAGCGTTGGCCGAAGCAGGGGAGCCCGCGTCTCGCCCCCCACCCGGCCCCCCGCGAGGTGCGCTTCGGCGCCTCGCATGCTCACGTAGCCTCCGGCTACGCTCCGCTGCGGCCGCCTCGCGCGCCTTGCGATAGGCCCAACGGCGGCGGCGCGGCTACGCGCCGTTCGCCGGCGCCCTGCCTCTCGGTGTGTTGTTCTTGTTCTTCGCGGAACCCGGACCCCGGACCCCGGTCGTCTCGGCGGCGCTGCTACATGCATCACGCCTCCGCCCTGCCTTCGGCGCCGTGTCGTTGTCGTTCGCGGAACCCGGAACCCGGACCCCGGACCCCGGACCCCGGTCTCTCCGGCGGCGCGGTATCGTAGGCACATGGTCTACGAGACGATCCTCCCGCCGCACCGGTCCGTCCGCGCGTTCCGTCCCGACCCCCTCCCTGACGGGATGTTGAGGAGGCTGGTCGCCGAGGCGCAACACGCGCCGACCGACGCCACCGCCCAGCTGTACTCGTTCGTCCGAATCGCGGACCGCGGGATGCGGCAACGGATCGCGGTGCTCGCCGGCAACCAGGAGCACATCGGCACGGCCGCCGAGTTCATGGTCGTGTGCGCGGACGTCCGCCGCGTGGCGCACCTGCTCGCGCGGCGCGGCGCGACCCCCGGGTCGGTACCGGCCACCGGCCTGCACTTCGCGATCATCGACTCGGCGCTCGCGGCGCAGCGCCTCATCGACGCCGCGGAGTCGGTCGGGCTCGGCACCGTGTGCGTCGGCGGGATCGTCAACGGGATCGAGGAGCTCGTCGACCTGCTGGCGCTGCCGGTCGGGGTGCTTCCGCTGTTCGGACTCTGCCTGGGGGTCCCCGACGAAGAGCCGCCGGTGCGGCCGCGGATCGCCGTCGAGTCCGTACTGCACACCGACCGTTACCGCGACCAGGCCCCCGCCGAGATCGACGCCGACCTCGAGGCGATGGCAAGCGTCACCCGGGGAGGCGACTGGCTCGCGGTGCTGGCGCGCTACTTCGCTGCAGGCGGGGTGATGGAACAGCGCGAGCCGGCGCTCCATCGGGTCCTCGAGCGGCAGGGCTTCGCCTGGAAGGGCGTCTGACCCCGGTATACTCCGCGTGTGTCGACCCCTCTGCTGCTGCTCAGCAACGACGACGGCTATCACTCCGAAGGCATCCGAGTCCTGGCCGCCGCGCTCGAGGACCTCGGGGAGGTCTGGGTGGTCGCCCCCGACCGCGAGAACTCGGCCGTCTCCCACGCGCTCACCCTCTCGCGTCCGCTCCGACTCACGCAGCTCGCTCAGCGCGGATTCGCCGTCGACGGCACACCGACCGACTGCGTGACGATCGGCCTGGGGCAGGTGCTCAAGGGACGGACTCCGGCTCTCGTGGTCTCCGGGATCAACTTCGGCGGCAACATGGGCGATGACGTGCACTACTCCGGCACGGTCTCGGCGGCGTTCGAGGCCGCGATCCTCGGCGTGCCTGCGATCGCGGTCTCGCAGGTCATCGGATCGGAGTTCTCGTTCGCGCATGCGGCGCGCTTCGCCCGCCTCATCGCGGAGCGAGTCCTCGCCCGGGGGCTCCGGCCGGGGACGCTGCTCAACGTCAACGTCCCGCCGGCGAAGTCCCGCGGCGTGCGCATGACCAGGCTCGGCAAGCGGACGTACACGGAGGGCGTCGTCGAAGATACCGATCCGCGCGGCCGCCGGTGCTACTGGATCGGAGGCGGCGACCCGGTCTGGGAGGACATTCCGGGCACCGACTTCGCCGCCGTCGGCGCGGGTTACACCTCCGTAACGCCGCTGCAGCTCGACATGACCGATCACGATCAGCTCGCCGCGCTGGAGCGCGAGGCCGTCGCGTGGGACCTCGAAGGGGAGTGAGGTGACCACGCCCGTGCCGGCCCGGCGCAAGGCGCTGATCGACTACCTGCGGGATGCGGGCGTCACGGACGAGCGGGTGCTCGCCGCACTCGCGGCGGTCCCGCGCGAGCTGTTCGTCCCGCCGGCGTTCCGGCACCAGGCGTACGAGGACTACCCGTTGGAGATCGGCGAGGGACAGACGATCTCGCAGCCCTCGGTCGTCGCGCGGATCACGGCGCTGGCCGAGGTGGCCGAGCGCGACCGCGTCCTCGAGATCGGCACCGGCTCCGGGTACCAGGCGGCGGTGCTCGCGAGGCTGGCGCGGTTCGTCTTCACCGTGGAGCGGCTTCCTCGGCTCGCCGAGAGCGCGCGCGGCAGGCTGGCGGAGCTCGGGTGCGGCAACGTCTCGGTGCAGGTCATGGACGGCACGCTCGGGTGGCGAGCCCAGGCGCCGTTCGAGGTCATCGTGGTGAGCGCGGCCGCGCCGGCCATCCCGAAAGCGCTCGTCGAGCAGCTCACGGACGGGGGCCGGCTGATCATCCCGATCGGCGAGCTCAAGAAGCAGGAACTGGTCCGCGTCGTCCGCCGCGGGGAGCGCTTCGAGGCGACGAATCACGGACCCGCCACGTTCGTGCCGCTCGTGGGCCGCGACGGCTTCTAGCCGACACCTCGAATCCCGGCTTCTGGTAGCCTTGCGGGACGAGGTGACCAAGGTCGCAACGGCGCGGTCGCCCGCGGAGCGCATGGTCGCGAAGCGGTTCATCGTCAACGGACGGGTGCAGGGCGTCGGCTTCCGGTACTTCGTGGTACGGGAGGCGCAGGCCCTCGGGCTGTCCGGCTGGGTGCGCAACCTCGCCGACGGCTCCGTGGAGGTGGTCGCGGCGGGCGAGGTGGGCCCCGTCGACACCCTCGAAGGCCGGCTCTGGCAGGGTCCGCCGCACGCGCGTGTCACGACGGTCGAGACGACGGCGGCGGACCCGCCCGGCTCGCCCGGGTTCCGCGTCCTGCCGACCGAGTACTGAGCCGCGGGGCAACCCTCGGCGGCCCGGAACTCCCCCGGGTTGTGATTTCGTGGTCGCCCGACTAGCATCGGGGCGGCGCGGGGCTGTAGCTCAGTTGGATAGAGCAGCGGTTTCCTAAACCGCGTGTCGGAGGTTCAAGTCCTCTCAGCCCCGCCACGTCGTCCGGCCTGGGTCCGGCCGAGCGCCCGCCCGGAGTAGAAGCAGGCGAAGCTCGGCGGGCGCTCGCGAGAGGACCCGTAACAACTACGCTTTCCTTCCCGGACCTACCCGCGTAATCTGATCAGGGTGCTGTTGCTCCTGCCCCGGCGCCGGGGAGGCGCCGTCACCGCACCCGCCCGGGCGTCGCGTCAGGACGGGCGGGCGCCCCCAGGGACGGGCGACGTCCGAGGGTTGGAGGGCCGATGGGGCGAGCGATCGGAGCACTCAGGTTCGGGCTGGTGCTTGCCCTGGCCGCGTGGTGCGCGGCCGAGGAGCCCCCCCGGCCCGCCGCCGCCGACCTCTCCAAGCTCTCGCTCGAGGAGCTGATGAACGTGGAGGTCGTGTACGGACCCTCTCGGTACGCGCAGCGGGCCAGCGAAGCGCCTTCCTCGGTGACCATCGTCACGGCGGCCGACATCAGGCAGTTCGGGTACCGGACGCTGGCCGACATCCTCCGCAGCGTGCGCGGGTTCTACGTCACCTACGACCGGAACTACGCCTACGTCGGCACTCGCGGGTTCGGCCGGCCGGGCGACTACAACACGCGCGTGCTCGTGCTCCTCGACGGGCACAGGCTCAACGACAACGTGTACGGCCAGGCGCTGGTCGACAACGGTTTCGCCGTCGACCTCGACCTGATCGAGCGGGTCGAGATCGTGCGCGGTCCCAACTTCTCGATCTACGGGACGAGTGCGTTCTTCCCCGTGGTGGTCAACGTCATCACCCGGCGCGCGGCCGACCAGCCCCCTGAGGCGAGCGCAGAGGCCGCCAGCTTCGGGACGTACGCCGGGCGCGCCGCGTACGGCGGCCGCCTCGGGGACGCCCTGGACGTCGTCGCGTCGGCGTCGCTCCTGAAGTCCCGCGGCCAGGACCTCTACTTCCCGGAGTTCGACAACCCGGCGACCAACAACGGGGTCGCGGTCCATGCCGACGATGAGTACGTCTACCGTGTGTTCGGCAGCGCCAGCTACCGCGATTTCACGCTCGAGGTGGCCCACTCGGTTCGCGAGAAGGGGATCCCGACGGCCGCATTCGGGACCGCGTTCGACGACCGTCGCACGCGCACCTGGGACGAGCGGACCTTCGCCGACCTCCGGGCTCAGCACGCGTTCGGCAGTTCGCTGACCCTGTTCGGCCACGTCAACTACGACCGCGCGTACTATCGCGGCGACTACGCGACCGACTACCCGCCCGTCACCCTCAACCGGGACATCGGCGACGGCGCGTGGTGGGGCGTCGAGACGTTCGCGCTCTACTCGGGCCTCGCACGCCACACCGTGATCGGCGGCGCCGAATTTGAGGACGACGTCAAGCAGGACCAGCGGAACTACGACGTCGCCCCGCCGGTCACCTACCTCGACCTGCACAGCGAGGGTCACCGGTGGGCCGTGTTCGCGCAGGATGAGTTCCGGATCGCGAAGAACCTCATCCTGAACGTTGGCGTCCGCCACGACTCGTTGCCGGGTCTCGCCGGGCGCGACAGCCCCCGCGTCGCCCTGATCTACAACCCGTCGACGGCCACGTCGGTCAAGCTCCTCTTCGGCAGGGCGTTCAGGCCGCCGAACCAGTACGAGGAGTTCTACACGACAAACTACCCGATCCAGAAGCCGAACCCCGGCCTCAGGCCGGAGACGATCGACACGTACGAGATCGTCGTCGACCGCGCGGTCGGCCGCGACCTGCGGGCCACGGCGTACCTGTTCGATTACAGGATCGAGGATCTGATCAGCTACGTCACGGACCCGGTGGACGGCTCGCAGCAGTACCAGAACGCCGGCGAGGTCGAGTCGAAGGGGATCGAACTCGAGCTCGCGGGCCGCTTCGGCGAACGAGTGACCGGCCGGGTGAGCTACTCGTTCGCGGATGCCAGGAACGTGGATCTCGGGGCGCCCCTGACCAATTCCCCGCGGCACCTCCTGAAGGCGAACCTCGCCTTCCCGGTCTGGCGAGACCGGCTGTCCGCCGGCGTCGAGGCGCAGTACACGAGCGCGAGGCTCACGCTGGCGGGCAGCGAGACCGGCGGGTTCACGGTCGCCAACGTGACGCTGACCGCTCCCAGGCTGGGGGATGGCCTCGACCTGACTGCGAGCGTGTACAACCTGTTCGACAAGGCGTACGCCGATCCGGGCTCGGAGGAGCACGTCGAGGACGTGATCCCGCAGGACGGGCGCAGCTTCCGGATCAAGCTCCGCTGGAGGTTCTGACCCAGGATGGAAATGTCTCAAGGTCATCGCCTCGCAGCGTCCGCGCCGTGGCGCGGGACCGTGTCCCGGTGCCTGGTCGCAACGGTGGCCCTGATCGCCGGGCAGGCCGCGATGTCGGCCGCCGTTCTCTCTCGCCCCGCGGCCTCACCCGAGTACGTCGTGAAGTCCGCGTTTCTCTACCATTTCGCCACGTTCGTCGAATGGCCGGCCGGGGCGCCGAGCGCCTCGGCGCCGGAGCTCACGATCTGCGTCCTCGGCGACGACCCCTTCGGCGAGACGCTGGATCAAACCGTCGCCGGAAAGACCATCGGGGCGAGGCCGCTCGCGATCAAGCGGATCAGCCGCGCGGCCGAGGCAGCCGAATGCGCCGTCGTGTTCGTCGGCGCCGGTGAGGGCCTGCGCCTGCCGTCCTTGTTCGCCGACCTTCGCCGCCTGCCCGTGCTCACGGTGGGGGACGTCGAGGGGTTCGCCGAGGCGGGCGGCATGATCGGGATGTTCGTCGAGAACAACCGCGTGAGGTTCGAGATCAACCTCGGAGCCGCCGATAGGGCGCGCCTCAAGATCAGCTCGAAGCTGCTGAGCCTCGCGCGGATCGTCGGCGACAAACGTCCGGAAGGCCGCTGATATGTCGCGGATCGCCGACCTCTCGCTCAGGTCCAAGCTCGTCCTCGTCATGACCGCCACGACCTTCGTGGCGCTCGCGCTCGCGTTCGGAGTGCTCCTGATCTTCGATCGCTTCGAGTCGCGCGCGGAACTGAGGCGCCAGCTCGACTCGATGGCCGAGGTCGTCGGGTCGAGCAGCACAGCGGCTCTGGTGTTCGACGACACGAAGGCGGGCGAGGAGAACCTCGCCGCCCTCCGAGTGCACCCGAGCGTCGTGGCGGCCGGCCTCTACACGAAGGCCGGCCGGCGATTCGCGGCCTACGAGCGGGGCCGTGGTTCGCCGCGTCCGATTCCGGAGCGGCCGGGGCCGGACGGGTTTCGTCTCGACGACGGGCGGATCCGGCTGTTCCGCCAGATCTCCTATCGGAACGACGCGATAGGCACCGTGTTCATCGAGGCGGAGACGAGCGAGCTGACGGCCCGCCAGCTTCGGTTCGGGTTCGTCGTGCTCTTCCTCGCCTTCGCGGGCGGAGCCACGGCGCTCCTGGCAGCCGCACGATTCCAGGCGCTCATCTCGCAGCCGGTCTTGCGGCTCGCCGGGGCGGCCAAGAGCGTCGCCGAGGCCAAGGACTACACGGTGCGGGTGCCGCGAGCAAGCCGCGACGAGATCGGCGACCTCACCGACGCCTTCAACGGGATGCTCGCGGAGATCCAGGCCAGGGACGAGGCGCTGCGCACCGCCCAGGACGCGCTCCGGGAGCAGGTTCGCGACCTCGAACAGGAGATGGCCGAGCGCAAACAGGCGCAGGAGGCGCTCCGCCAGAGCGAGGCTCAACTGCGCCAGGCCCAGAAGATGGAGGCGGTGGGCACGCTGGCCGGCGGTGTCGCGCACGATTTCAACAATCTCCTGCAGGCGATGCTCGCTCAGACGCAGCTGCTGCGCCTGGGACCGATGAGCCCCGAGGCCATAGCACGAGCAACGTCCGAGCTGGAGCAGCAGGCCATGCGCGGGGCGTCCCTCACGCGGCAGCTCCTCATCTTCTCGCGGCGAGAGACGTCGAAGCTCGAGGACGTCGACCTCAACGGGGTCGTGCGCGAGGCGGCGCGGATGCTGGGGCGTCTGGTCAGGGCCAACGTCACGTTCGCGATCGAGCTGGCCGATGGAGCCCTGCACGTCGAGGCGGACCACGGGCAGCTCATCCAGGTGATCATGAACCTCGCCCTCAACGGCGCCGACGCGATGCCCGACGGCGGGCGCCTCACGCTGAGGACGGGTGAGGACCAGGCGGGCGGCGTCTTGCTCGAGGTTCGCGATACGGGCACCGGCATTCCCGAGGAAATCCGCGACCGGATCTTCGAGCCGTTCTTCACGACCAAGAGCGAGACGCAGGGCACGGGGCTCGGTCTCTCGGTCGTGCACGGGATCGTGACCGTCCTCGGCGGGCGGATCGGGGTGGAGAGCCGCGAGGGGGTGGGTACGGTGTTCCGGGTCTCGCTCCCGCGCAAATCCGTCGCGACGGCGGCCTCGGCGCCGGCGCCGGGGGATGACGGACGGATCCCGGTCGGAGGCCACGGCGAGCGCATCCTCGTCGTCGAGGACGAGGCCGGCGCGCGCGAGGCCCTCAAGGAACTGCTGACCGTGCTCGGCTACAGCGTCACGGCGGTGGGGACCGGGGAGGCGGCAGGCCTCCTGCCCATGGAGCCCGGGTTCGATCTGCTCCTGACCGACGTCATGCTGCCCGGGCTCTCGGGCGCCGACCTCGCGAACGGCCTTCACGACCGCTGGCCGGAGCTCAAGGTGATCCTGATGTCGGGGTATTCGGACGACGAATCGGTCCGTCGCCTCGTTGCCGGCGGCACGGTCCGGTTCCTGCAGAAGCCGTTCGACATGACAACCCTCGCCGCGGAGCTTGCGGCCGCCCTCAGCGAGTAGCTCGGGGGGCCCGAGATCGACGGTCGGTCAGGGGGCCGGCGCCTCGCGGTTGTGCGCGTACGCCGGCGCAGTGGCGCGGCTGCCGGCTTCGCCCGAGATGACGAGGCCGCCTTCCCTGGCCATGCACGCCGGGCACACCGCGCGGACCGGTCGGAGTTCGTTGTCCGCGACCTCGCCCTCGACGTACATCCCCTTGCACCTGCGCAGGCAGGCGTCGCAGACGCCTTCGCGTTCAGGGTCGAAACGCCATACGGGTCCAGCCATGGTGCGTCCCTCCTGCGGGCCACGAACTGGGCGGGGGCTCGGAGCGAGCCCCCGCCAGATTCTCGGTAGATTTCACGGCACGCGCGCCGGCAGACGCGTCAGAACGGGATGTCGTCCTCGTTCTCCGGCGGGAACTCCGGCGCCTCACCACCGGGGCCGGCGGCCGGCGGGGCCGCGCCGCCTTGCGGCTTGGGCCCGACGAACCGGATCGTCTGCGAGATGATCTCGGTGAAGTAGCGCCGGTTGCCCTTGTCGTCGTCGTACGTGCGCGTGCGGATCGAGCCCTCGACGTAGACCGTCCGGCCCTTGCCGAGGTACTGGCCGCAGAACTCGGCGAGCTTGCCGAACGCGACGATGTTGTGCCACTCCGTCTGGTCCTGCCAGTTGCCCTCTTTGTCCTTCCGCCTCTCGTTGGTCGCCAGACTGAACTTGGCGACGGCCATGCCGCCCGGCGTATGCCGCAGTTCGACGTCGCGGCCGATGTTGCCGATCAGGATCGCCTTGTTGACGCTCATAGTCCGCCTCCTCGGCGTGGACGGTGACTCAGGCTACCAGATCCGGCGGCGAAAAACGACCGGGCGGCCGTGCCGGCCGTCTCCCGCTCGAAGCCGGTCACCGGAGCGCGTGGAGGATGCCGACGATGAGCCCGGCGTAGACGGCGCCCTCGGCGATGCGGCCGATCTTCTCCTGGGTATTGAGGTCGTGCCAGTCGTTCGCCCAGGGTCCCGAGAGGATGAGTCTGGGGTCGGTTCCCGTGACCGTCGCCAGCAGCGTGGTCGACGAGAACGGCGCCGGGTAGCCGACCAGCCCGCCGCGGCGGGACGCCGCCTGTTCCCGGTCGACGGCGACGGCGAGCCTCACCATCGGGTCGTCGCGCCAGATCGCCCGGCGCAGGCTGCCGTCGAACTCGGCGTGCCCGCGGTCGAGATCCGCGCCGAGAAGGCGGTTGAGGTCGAGCGTGAGGGCCCGCTGGGCGGCCTGGACGGCAGCGGGCGGCGCCGGCGGCGGGTCGGCCGCCGTTGCGGCGACCGCCACCAGAGCAGCGACCCGAGAACGACGAGAGGCGTTCGGATCAGGGTCATGTTCCACCTCCCGCCTTCAATGTAGGGCCTTCGTGGCGCGTTTGCTAGAGTGCGGAGGATGTCGACGAGGCGCCGCCTGCTCACCGCAACCGGAGGAATGGCGGCGGTGACGCTCGCGAGCAGGGTCTCCGGGCTGGCGCGCGACTGGGTCGTCGTGCACCTGTTCGAGATCGGCGTGACGGACGCCTTCTACACCGCGCTGCGGATCCCCAACATGTTCCGGCAGCTCCTCGCCGAGGGCGCGCTCAACGCCGCGTTCGTTCCCACGCTCGGCGGGCTCAAGGCCGACGGCGACGAGGCTCGGACGCGGGCCTTCGTGCGCGCCATGACGTCGCTCCTGCTCCTGGCGCTTCCCGTCGTCGTCGGGCTGGGCGTGCTCGTCGCGCCCTGGCTGGTGCACCTGTTCGCTGCCAAGTTCGCGCTCGAGCCGGAGAAGTTCGCGCTCACCGTGCGGCTGACCCGGCTGATGTTCCCGTACCTCGGCCTGATCTCCCTGGCCGCCCTTGCACAGGGGGTGCTCAACTCCTCGGACCGGTTCCTCCTCCCGGCCGCGACGCCGATCGGCCTCAATCTCTGCATCGTCGCCGGCGCCGTGACCGCCGTGGCGGTCTTCGGCGGGAGACCGGAGTGGCTGGCGGCAGGTGTCCTCGCCGGCGGCTTCGCTCAGTTCGCGCTGCAATGGCCTGCTTGCCGCCGCGCCGGCCTGCCGTTGTGGCCCGGAAGCGGGGCGTTCACCGACCCCGCCGTACGGCGAGTGCTGACGAAGATGGCCCCGACCGTCACGACGCTCGGGATCTACCCGCTGACCCTGATGCTCTCGAACAGGTTCGCGGCCAGCGTCGGCGAGGGAGGCGTGACCTGGGTGTACGTGGCCTCCCGGCTCAACGAGCTCGTCTACGGCGTCGTCATCGTCCAGCTCACCACCGCGGTGCTGCCGATGCTCTCGTTCCAGCGCCAGACGAGCGAGCGCGGCGCGCGCGACACCCTCGCGTTCGCGCTGCGCCTGCTCTCCGCGGTCGCCGTGCCGAGCACCGTCTTCTCGGCCGTGCTCGCGACCCAGATGGTCGGTGCCCTGTTCGGCGGGGGCAAGTACACCGGGACGGACGTGAGGATGGCGGCGGCGGCACTCGTCGTGTACTCGCTCGGAATGCCGTTTCTCGGCCTCACGAAGCTGCTGGCGAGCGCGTCGTTCGCCTGGAACGACACCCGTACTCCGGTGATCGCGTCGGCGTTCAACGTAGGCGTGTTCTTTCTTCTCGGCCTCGTCCTCACGCCGCCGTTCGGGGTGCGCGGCGTGGCGGCCGCCGCGGTGGGTGGCCAGCTCGCCAACGCCTCGGTGCTGCTCTGGCTCGACGGGAAGCACAAGCGGCTGCCGCGCCTCGTCGACGTCCTGCCTGCGATCGCCCGACATCTGGTGGCGGCGGCCGGGCTGGGGCTCGTCGCGTTCTATCTGAACCGCCTCGCACCCGTGCCGCTCCACACCAGCGCCAGGGCGATTCTTCAGCTCGCCGGGTACGCATCGGTCGCCGGTGGGGCCTACGCCATCCTGCTCGTCGCGCTCGGGGCCGACGAATGGCGCGAGGCACGCGAGTTCCTGGCGCGAAGGAGGCGCTCAGCATGAGGATCGTCGTCCAGCGCGTCCGCCGGGCGTCGGTGCGCGTGAATGGCGAGGTGGCCGGCGCGATCGGCCGGGGGTTGCTCCTGCTGGTCGGGGTCGAGGTCGGGGACGGGCCGGATCAGGTGGAGCGGGCGGCGCACCGCTTCGCGACGCTGCGGGTCTTCGAGGACGGAGGCGGCCACATGAACCGCGGGCTGGACGAGGTCGGAGGCGAGATTCTGCTGGTCTCGCAGTTCACCCTCGCGGGCTCGATCCGGCGCGGGCGCCGGCCAGATTTCGTCGGCGCCGCGCGCCCCGAGGAGGCGGAGCCCCTCGTCGACGCGCTCGTCGCGGCGCTGCGCGGCCGCGGCGCTGAGGTCGCGACCGGCGTGTTCCGGGCCGACATGCAGGTGGAGCTGGTCAACGACGGCCCGGTCACGTTCGTGTGGGAAGACGCCCCGGAGAAACAAGTTAAGAGTTGAGAGTGAAGAGTGAAGAGTTGAAAGACCAGGACGGCCAACCGGCTCGCGCCGCTTCGCCGTTAACTCTTCACTCTTAACTCTTCACTCTTCACTGTCGTTCACGGGAGGATCTTGATCGGTTCGGGGGTGAAGCACAGGATGAAGACGAGGATGCAGATCCAGCCGAGGAGTCGGCGGCGGGGATCGAGCTCGCCGGCCTCGTCGGGGATCCACGGGTGGCGCACCCTCATCACGAGGGCGATGACGGCCCAGAGCCACCAGCCGGTCCAGCGAAACCCGAGGACGACCATCACGGCGAGCAGCGGCCACGCGATGCGCCGCTGCCAGCGTCCGAACAGCGCGTAGGTGATGTGGCCGCCGTCGAGCTGGCCGAACGGCAGGAGGTTCAGCGCCGTCACCAGCAGGCCGAACCACGCCGCGAACCCGACCGGGTGGAGGAGGAGATCGCCGCCTGGAGGGACGTCGGGGTGAACGAGCCAGGCGAGCGCCTTGAAGGCGAGCGGCTCGCCGAAGATCATGAGGCCGCCCTTGGGGAGGTGAGCGACCGGGGTCGAGAGGCCGATCCCGGCGAACAGCACCGGGAGCGCCACCGCGAAACCGGCGAGCGGCCCTGCCGCGCCGACGTCGAACAGCTCGCGTTTCGTGAGCAGCGGCGAGCGGATGCGGATCAGGGCCCCGAGGGTGCCGATACCGAAAGGCACGGGGATGAAGTACGGCAGCGTCGCGTCGAGCCGGTGGCGCCGACACGCGACGAAGTGGCCCATCTCATGGGTGAGCAGGATCAGAAGCAGCGGGATGGAGAACTCGAGGCCCGCGGTGAGCACGGCCCGGTGGAATACGAGGTCCCATACGGTCCGCGCCTTGAAGCCTTGAGGCAAGTCGGCGAACGCGAGGCCGCCCACGAGCGTGGTCGATGCGAGCGTCAGCGCGAACAGCAGGACGTGGAGCCAGACGCGCTGGAGCGGAGGGGGCCGATGGCGAACGACCCCGACGGGGATGCCGTCGGGGCCGATGATCTCGACTTCCAGCTCGGAGCCGGGCACCTAGCCGATCACCCGCAACGCCTTGCCTGGCTTGAACCGGATCGTCTTCCCCGGAGGGATTGCGACCTCGACGCCGGTCTTGGGGTTGCGGCCGATCCCGCGCTTGCGGTTCTTGACGAGGAACACGCCGAAGCCGCGCAGCTCGATGCGCTCGCCGTCGGTGAGGGCGTCGCGCATCGCGTCGAACACGGCGTTGACGGCCTCGTTCGCCTTGGCCTGCGAGAGATCCACGACGCCCATGACTTTGCGCACCAGGTCGGCCTTGATCATGCAACCCTCCACCTTCAGCGGCAGTCAACCTAGACTGCCGGGACGGCCTCTGTCAAGCGGGCGCCGGCCCGCAGCTTCTGGCGCAGAACGAGGATCTCGAGGGCGAGGCCGGCGAGGCGGGTAACCTCGCGGACCATCGGTATCGAGACGTCGGCCACGACCTCCTCGCCCTGGTCCATCCACAGGAACGCCACGGCCTTCCCGCGCACCCGGATTGGGGCGATGACCGCCTCCCGGGGTTTCGGGGGACCCAGGGCCTGGAGCAGGAGGTCGTTGCCCTCGCCGCCGCCCACCGGCCCGACGTGCATGTCCATGCCCTTGATCAGGTTGAGGAAGATCGACGGGCGGTCGAGCGGGAGAATGAGCGTCTGCAGGTCCTGAGCGGCGCTGCCGGGACCGCGGGCGCCCCACCCCATCACGCGGCCCTGCTGCAGCGAGAACAGCGCGACCCGGAACGCCTCGGTCGCGAGGTAGTCGAGCACGAACGACGCCACCTGGTCACGGTGCGAGACGTTGGACAGGGCATCGGTGACGGTCCGTCCCTCGCGCTGGATCGACGCGAGGCCGCCCGTGCCGAGCGGTCCCAACGCGGGGAACGTCGCCGCCTCGGTGGGCGGAGGCGCCGGAGCGGGGGCGTCGAGCGCCCGCATCAACTCGGTGGTCGAGGACTCGAGCCGCCAGAACTGGCGCCATTCGCGGGCCGAGGCGCGCGGCGGCCCGGGCGGCGGCGCCGCCGGCGCAGGCTCGGCCGCCGGGCCGGGGATCGCGAGCGCCGCGCTGAGGGCCGCCTCGGTCGCGACGTGCGTCCTCGGCACCAGGCCGGTCACCTTGGAGACCTCGTCGACGACGAGGAGGTCGTTCGGGCTCGCCATCGCAACGTCGAGGTTGCGGCCCTGGCGCGCGAAGGCCACGACGAGGTTGCGCCTGCCGAACGCCGCTGGGACGAGGACGCGCACGTCGGACGGCGCGGTTGCGAGCTGGAGGGCGGTCGCGACGGGACAACCCGACTGATGGGCGAGCGCATCCAGCAGGGCGCCTTCGCTGATCAGGCCGAGGCGGACCAGCCAGGTTCCGAGCCTGCCTCCATGACGCCGGCACGCGTCCAGGCCGCTGCGCAGGCCGTCGGAGGAAAGCACACCTCGTTCGATGAGGATCTCACCGAGACGCTTGGCCACCGATCCGCTCCCTCACGCAGTATAGCCGCGCTGGGAGAGGCTACGGGTCGCCGGTCAGCGGGCCGGACGGCGCCGGCAGCGCCAGGCACATCACGAGCGCATCCTCGCCGTTGGCGTAGTAGCGCGGCCGGCGGCCGATGACGTCGTACCCCAGGTGACGGTAGAGGCGGTACGCCCTCCGGTTGGAGGGCCGCACCTCGAGGACGAGGCCGCGCGCCCCGGCCGCCTCCGCCTCGCGCCGGGCCTCGGCGAGCAGGGTACTGGCCAGGCCCTTGCCCTCGTGCAAGGGGTGCGTGGCGACCTTGAGGACGTGGAGCTCGTCGAGCTGCCAGCAGGCGAACAGGTAGCCGGCGAGGTAGCCGGCCTCGGTGTACACGACGCGCTGGAACCGCAGCGGCTGGCCCACCTCCTGGAGGTAGAGGTGGAGCGGCCACGGATCGGGGAACACCTCGGCCTCGAGGGCGGCGACCAGAGGCGCGTCCTCGGTGCGGGCGGCGCGAGTCAGGAAGCCTTGCGCTAGTGCGGCCATGTCGGTGCGCTCCTCGGCGGCGGCGTCGTCGGCGGGGGTTCGAGGTAGACGGGCACGAGGGTCGCCGGGTCGTACGCCGTCTCGCCGGCGAGCAGCAGGAGGAGCGCCTCGGCCGTCGTCCGCGGCGCGGGCGCGCGCGGCGTCCCTTCCGGGAGCTCCACTCCGACCGGCGCGACCACGGGGAGCTCCGACCCGGCGAGCGAGGCGAGCGTCACGATCCGCGGCGCCTCGCTGGGTTCCAGTGTGCCGTCCCGGCGCGAGAACGCCTGCGCGTAGACATGGCCTCGGCGCGCCGGCTGCGCGGCCAGGCACACCGGCGAATCGGTCCGCGCCGCCTGGGCGAGCAGCGACGAGAAGCCGTGGGCCGGAATGCCCAGGGCGGCGGCAAGGCCTTGCGCGGTCGCGAGGCCGACCCTCACGCCCGTGAACGACCCCGGCCCGCGGGAGGCCGCGACGGCGGTGATCGCACTGCGCTCCACGCCGGCGCCGCGGAGGAGGAGGTCCACCGCGGCGACCACGAGCTCGGAACGCGGCGTCGGTCCGGCGAGCGCCACCAGGCCCGGAACGTGCTCCGCGCTGCCGAGCGCCAACTCCAAGCGCGGTCCACAGGCGGCGATCGCGAGCACCATCCCCACGGTGCCAGTCTTGCCTGACGCGCGCGGCTCGTCAAGCGCCACGCTACAATCGCCGCGGCATGAAGCAGACGCCGATGCTGCAACAGTATCTGGAGCTCAAGCGCCAGGCGGACGACGCTCTGCTCCTCTACCGGCTGGGCGACTTCTACGAGCTCTTCTTCGAGGACGCGGAAAGGGCGGCGCCGATCCTCGGCATCGTGCTCACGAAGCGGAAGCACAACGACGAGGTGTCGTCGCCGATGTGCGGCATCCCGCATCACGCCGTCGCGAGCTACGTGGGCAAGCTGCTCGACGCCGGCCTCAAGGTCGCGGTCGCGGAGCAGGTCGAAGACCCGGCCAAGGCCGGCGGCCTGGTCCGGCGCGAGATCATCCGGGTCCTGACGCCGGGCACGGTCACCGAGCCGGAGCTCCTCGGGGACGGCGAGCGCCGCTGGATCGTGGCGTTGCGGCAGGCCGGCGACGGCGTCGCGGCGGCGTTCCTCGAGGCGGCCTCGGGCGAGTTCGGCGGGTGTCTGTGCGTCTCGGCAGTCGAGCTGCGCGAGCTACTGACCCAGCTCAGGCCGCGCGAGGTGCTGCTCCCGGAAGGCTGGACCGGCCACGGCCTGGCGGCCGCCGACGGCGGCGCACCGGTGGTGACCGTACGGCCTCCGTCGTGGTTCGAGGCGGCGCGCGGGGACGCGAGCCTGCGCCAGGCGCTCGGCGTCGGCTCGCTGCGCGCCTTCGACCTGACGCCCGGCGAGCCCCTCATCGGCGCCGCGGGCGCGGTCCTCGAGTACCTCCGGACCACGCAGCGGGCGAGCCCCACGCACCTGCGCGGGTTCGAGCGGCGGCGGCCGGGCGGCGAGGTCGTGCTCGACGCCGCGTCCGTGCGCAACCTGGAGATCCTGCGCGACGCCTCCGGCGACCGGCGGGCGTCGCTCGCCCGCGTCCTCGACCACACCGTCACGGCAATGGGCTCGCGGCTCCTGCGCGACTGGCTGGTGCGGCCGCTCGGCGACCCCGCAGCGGCGTCGGCGCGTCACGACGCGGTCGCCGCGCTCGTTGACGAGCCGGGCCGCCTCGCGGCGCTCCGGGAGCTGCTGGCGAGGGTCGGGGACCTCGAGCGGGCGGCGGCGCGCCTGGGGCTCTCGCAGGTCCGACCCGGCGAGCTCGCCGGCCTGAGGGCCGCGCTCGCCGTCGTCCCGGACATCAAGGCCGAGCTCGCCGACTCCGCGGCGCAGCTCCTCGCGGCGCTCGGTGCGGGCGCCGACCCCCTCGACGACCTGCTCCGGGACCTCGCCGCGACGCTCGCCGAGCAGCCCCCGGCGGTCCTCGGCCCGGGCGCGGTTCGCAGCGGCTGCGACCCCGACCTCGACGAGGCCCGGAGGCTGGCCCACGGGGCGAAGGAAGTGCTCGGGGAGCTCGAGGCCAGGGAGCGGGCGCGGACGGGGATCGGCAACTTGCGGGTGCGCTACAACCGGGTGTTCGGCTACGCCCTCGAGGTCTCGCGGCTCAACGCGGACCGGGTGCCCGGCGACTGGGTCCGGCGGCAGACGCTGGCGGGCGCCGAACGCTACGTGACGCCCGAGCTGGAGGACCTGGAGCGCAGGATCTCGACGGCCGAGGCGCGCGCCGCCGAGCGCGAGCGGGAGCTGTACGGCGAGCTCGTGGCGCGGTGTGCCGAGCGGGCCGGGCGGCTCGCCGGAACGGCGCGGCAGCTCGCCGCCGCCGACGTACTCGCGGCGTTCGCCGAGCGCGCCCGCAAGGCCGACTACCGGCGGCCGCGGCTGGTCCCGGGGCCTCGCGTTCGCCTGGTCGGGAGCCGGCACCCCGTGGTGGAGGAGCTGACTCCGTCGGCGTTCGTACCCAACGACGTGGACCTCGACGGCGAGCGGCGTCAGGTCGTCCTGTTGACGGGGCCCAACATGGGCGGCAAGTCGACGTACCTCCGCCAGGTGGCGCTGGCCGTCGTCATGGCGCGGGCCGGCTCGTTCGTGGCGGCCGAGGATGCCGAGATCGGCGAGATCGACCGGGTGTTCACGCGCGTCGGTGCGTCCGACGACCTCGCTCGCGGGGAGTCGACGTTCATGGTGGAGATGACCGAGGTGGCCGCGATCCTCCGCCACGCGACCTCGCGCTCGCTCGTGATGCTCGACGAGGTCGGCCGGGGCACGGCGACGTTCGACGGCCTCTCCCTGGCGTGGGCCGTCGTCGAGGCGCTGCACGACGCCGCCGCCGGCGGTCCCGGTCCGCTCGTGCTGTTCGCCACCCACTACCACGAGCTGACCGATCTGGCGGAGCGGCTGGAGCGCGTCGTCAACGCCTCGGTGGCGGTCAAGGAGTGGCAGGGCGACGTGCTGTTCCTCCACCGCGTCGTGGCCGGGCCGTCGGACCGCTCGTACGGGATCCACGTCGCCAAGCTCGCCGGGGTGCCGGAACCGGTGTGCCGGCGGGCGCGCGAGGTGCTTCGCCAGCTCGAGCGGCAGGAGCTCAAGGTGCTGGAAGCGGCGGCCCCGGGGCCGCAGCCGGTGCAGCTCGCCCTGTTCCCGGCCGCCGAGGACGCGGTGCTCGAACGCCTGCGCCGGCTCGACGTCGATCGGCTCACCCCGATCGAGGCTCTCAACCTGCTGGTCGAGATCAAGCGCGAGGCCGATCGGTGAGCGCGTGGCTCGTCTGCGGGGTCGCGGGTCCGGTCGTGGACGCAGTGGAGCGGGCGTTGCTGAGCCGTCTCCGGCCCGGAGGCGTCGTGCTGTTCGCGAGAAACGTAGCCGACCGCGACCAGCTCGCGGCGCTGGTCCGGGAGCTGCGCGCGCTCCCCTCGCGCCCGTACGTGGCGATCGACGTAGAGGGCGGGCGCGTCAACCGGCTCGCACCGTTGGTCGGCCCGCTGCCGTCGGCGGCCACGGCGGCGCGCGCCGGCATCGCTGCGGTCCGCGCCCTCGGCGACGCCGTGGGCTCGGCGTGCGCGCACTTCGGGATCACCGTGGACTTCGCGCCCGTCGTGGACGTCGCCGGCACCGAGGCGTTCCTCGGCGCCGAGGGGCGCTGCCTGGGCGCCTCGGCCGCGGCGGTGCGGGCGGCTGCCGCAGCGTACCTGGCCGCACTCGAGGGTTGCGGCGTCGCGACGTGCCTGAAGCACTACCCGGGTCTCGGCAGCGGCGCGGTGGACTCCCATCGCGAGCTGCCGCTGCTCGACGAGCGGGTCCTGGCCGAGATCGACGTCTTCCACGCGCTCCTCGCCCCGGCGCGCGCGGTGATGGTCGCGCACGCCCTCGCGCCGGCGCTCGGCGAGCCGGCCTGCCCGGCGTCGCTCTCCCGCAAGTTGGTTCGCCGCTTGCGGGCGCTCCTGCCCGGACCGGTGATCGCGGACGACCTCGAGATGGGCGCGCTGGCGGCGTTCGGCACCGTTCCGGAGCGCGCCTCGGCGGCGCTCGGCGCCGGTTGCGACCAGGTGCTCGTGTGCAACGCTCTCGAGTCGCGTGAAGGGGTGGCGAGCCACGTCGAGTGCGCCGCGCGCCGCGATCCGACGCTGGCCGCGGCGTTGCGGGTCTCGGAACGCCGCCTCGCGTCGTACGGACAGGGCGTGCCAGCCCCTGTGCCGTGGCCGCGCGTGCTGGATCTCGCACAGCGCGCGCGGGCGCTGGCCGGAGACGGATCGTGAGCCGGGCGGTCGTGCTTCTCTCGGGCGGGCTCGACTCCGCGACCGCCGCGGCGTGGGCCAAGGCGGCGGGCTTCGACGTGGCGACCCTCTCCGTGGACTACGGGCAGCGCCACCGGCACGAGCTCGAGGCCGCCCGCGCGGTCGCGCGGCAGCTCGGCGTCGCCGACCACCGCGTGGTCGCCGTCGACCTTCGCGCGATCGGCGGCTCGGCGCTGACCGCCGAGATCGCCGTGCCGAAGGACCGTAGCGAGACGGCCGGCGACGTGCCGGTGACCTACGTGCCCGCCCGCAACACGGTCTTCCTGGCGCTCCTGACAGGGTACGCCGAGGTTCTGGGCGCCTCGGACCTCGTCATCGGCGCGAACGTCCAGGATTACTCCGGCTACCCGGACTGCCGGCCGGAGTACCTGCGCGCGTTCGAAGAGGTGGCGCGCCTGGGGACCCGCGCCGGCGTCGCGGGGACCCGCTTCAAGGTTCACGCACCGCTGCTGCACCTGTCCAAGGCGGGGATCGTGCGCCTCGGCACCGGCCTGGGGGTGGACTTCGCGCTGACGTTGTCCTGTTACGACCCGCCGGAGCCCGGTGTGCACTGCGGGCGCTGCGATGCGTGCGGCCTCCGGAGGGCCGGTTTCCTCGAAGCCGGCGTCGCCGACCCTACGACCTATCGCTCGTGACGCTGACACGCCCCGGTCGCGGGCTTCAGCGACCCGCGCTGCGGGCGATCCGAACTCGTTCAGCCAGAAGCCCCGCAGCCCAGCCGAGCGCGGCGAGCAGCGCGATCGAGCCCGTGTGCGTGACCAGGACGTGCTGCAGGTCCGCGAACGGGCACGCGAGGTGCCAGACGCCGTCGGCGAGCAGCCCGGCGCCCGCGCCGCCGAGCAGCCCCGCCCAGCGAGGGCGCACGGCATACGCGCGGGCGACGAGCAGGAGCACGATGGCGAGGGCGGCGACGCCGAGCGCGCTCTCGTACGACATGCAGGCGAGGCCGGCCGGCGGGAACGTGCCCGGCGGCATGCCGCGCTTGAGCCAGGTGAGCAGGACGATCACGGCATGGGCGGCCGCGCCTGCAGCGATCGCCGCCAGTCCTTTCGGCAGCGCGACCCCCGAGCCGGGGACCGCCTCGCGCACGGCGAGGGCGACCAGCGCGAGCCCGAACCCGCACTCCGCGGCCGCCGCGACCCAGCTGAGCCCGACCCCGAGGGCGGCCATGTCGCTCCGGAGGCCGACGACGGTGACGACGAGCGCGACCGCCCCGCACAGCCATGCCAGCAGCCAGGAGACACGGAAGGCGACCCGCGGGAGCGGGTCTACCGGGCCGGACTCGGCCTCGAGTGCGCGTCGCAACGCCGGCGGGAGCGGCGGCCTTCGGCTCACGTCCGACCTCCGGCCGGCGCGGCCAGCATCAGCTCGCGGAGCTCGAGGAGCCCCCGGTGCGAGCGCACCTTGGCGGCGCCCTCGGTGATGCCGAGGACCGCGCCGACCTCCTTGAAGCTCATGCCGAGGACGTGGTGGAGGACCACCGGTTCGCGCCGCGCAACCGGCAGCCGGGCGACGGCGCCCCACACGGCGTCGCGGTCGCCGAGCCCCTCGATCTCGGGCGCGACCGGGACTTCGGGCAACGCCTCGTCGGCGATCGTCTCGTGTCGCGCCCGCCGACCGGCGGCGCGGCGGTGCATCAGCGCGACGTTCCGCGCGATCGCGTACAGCCACGGCCGTACCGGGCGGTGGGGCTGAAACGTGTGCCGGACCCTGTGCACTTGCAGGAACGTCTCCTGCAGCAGGTCGTCGGCGAGAACCGCGTCGCGGACGAGCGCGCGCAGGTAGCCCCGCAGCGGCCCCGCGACCGCTGCGTAGACCGTCTCGAACGACGTCATGTCACCGCGCTGATACGCCGCCATCGCGCTCCCGAGCGGATCGGCGCCTCCGTCCGCCCCAGCCGCCTCTCGTGAGTTTGCCGCGCGTTCGTCCATGGTTACGGTGGCGACACGCTACCACGACCGGCGCCGGCGCATACGGGCCGCTAACGCCGGCCGATCCGTCGCTCGATCTCCTCGTGCGCGAGGCGCAGCACGATCGGGCGCCCGTGTGGACATCGGTGCGGGTCGCGGACGCGGGCGAGGTCGCCCAGCAGGCGCTCGGCCTCGGGTCTCGACAGCGGCCGGTTCTTCTTGATCGCGGCCTGGCAGGCGAGCGACGCCGCCGCCCGTTCACGCAGGCCGCCTCCCGCGGTGGAGGCGTCCGCGAGGTCGGCGAGGAGCTGCTGGAGCAGGATCGCCGCTCGCACCGCCGGGAGCGGGGCCGGGACGCCCATCACGCGCACGCTGGTGCCGGACGTCTGCTCGAGCTCGAAGCCGAGCGCTTCGAGCTCGGGCTTGGCCTCGACCGCGAGCGTGGCCTGTGCCGGCGACAGCTCCACGACCTCGGGGAGGAGCAGTCGCTGGACGGAGGGCGGGCGCGCGTCGTCGAGGATCGCTTCGAAGAGGACCCGCTCGTGCGCCACGTGTTGGTCGATGAGCGAGAGCCCGTCGCGGTCCTCCAGCACGAGGTAGGTGTCGCGGTACTGCCCGATGTAGCGGCCCCACGGCGTCGCGGTCGTCCCCGGGGCAGCGGCCGGCCACGCCCCGTTCGCCGACGGCTCGCGGACGCCGGCGCTCGCCGCCGGCGCGCCGGCCTCGTACGGCCGCGCGGCGAGGACGGACGCCGCTGCGTCTGCCCGACGCCCCGGTCAAGGTGACGAACCGCTTCACCTCGACGGGCCCGTGCATCGCGAGACGCGCCGTCGCCAGGGCCTGGGTGACCGCGGCGACCACCCGGCCGGGCTCGGCGAACCGGACCTCGGCCTTGGCGGGGTGGACGTTGACATCCACCTCGCCGGCGGGCAGCTCGACGCGGAGGTAGGCGTCGGCCTCGGGGACTCCGGACGGCCCTCGTAGCGCGCGGCTGACCGCGCCGGCGAGGACGCGATCGCGCACGACCCGGCCGTTGATCGCGAGCACGATCTCGCGGGAGCCGGTCGGGGGGAGCAGGAATCCGGTCACGGCAACGGTCCCCGCCGAGTGCCGGATTGGCCGCGCCTCCCGCGCGCGCTTCGGGCCGACCAGGTCGGGCAGCCGCTGGCCGAGCTCGCGGACCGGCGGCAGCTCGAGGAGCGTGCGCCTGCCGTGCGTCAGCGTGAACCCCACGCCGGGCGTCGTGAACGCGAGCCCGGCGACGGCGGACACCGCGTAGCGCAGCTCGGTCGCCTCCGAGCGCAGGAACTTGAGCCGTGCCGGGAGCCTGGCGAACAGGTCGCGTACCGTGACCGTCGTGCCCCGAGGTCTCGCGCACGGCCGCGCGCCGACAATCCGGCCGAACTCGACCTCGACTCGGGTTCCCTCGCCGTCGGCGGCGGCGGTCTCGAGCACGAGGTGTGACGCGGCTGCGATCGACGGCAGCGCCTCGCCCCGGAACCCCAGGGTCGAGATGGTCGCGAGGTCTTCGAACGCGCCGATCTTCGAGGTGGCGTGCCGTTCGAGGGCGAGGAGCGCGTCGTCGGGGTCCATCCCCGACCCGTCGTCGGCGACCTCGACGAGCTCCCGCCCGCCGGCCGCGAGCTGGATGCGAACGGTGCGAGCGCCGGCGTCGAGGGCGTTCTCCACCAGCTCCTTGACGACCGACGCCGGGCGCTCCACGACCTCGCCGGCGGCGATCTGGTTGATCAACGAGTCGGGGAGGAGGCGGATCACGGACACCTCCGGAAGGTACACGAGCCGCCCGCGAGTGGGAAGGGCGCCGGCGGGCGGCGCGTAGAATGGCGCAGGCGGAGGGGCGGCGTGGACTTCGAGTTCTCAGAACAGCAACGAATGGTGCGCGACATGGTGCGGTCGTTCGCGACCGAAAGGCTCCGGCCGGGTGCGACGGCGCGTGACGAGGACGGGACGTTCCCCGTCGACGTCTTCAAAGAGATGGGTGACCTCGGGCTGCTCGGGATGCAGACCCCGGAGGCGTACGGCGGCGCCGGGATGGACGCGCTGTCGTACCTGCTCGCGATCGAGGAGCTGGCGCGGGCCGACGCGAGCGTGGCGGTCGGCGTGTCGGTCACCAACTCGGTGTGCCAGTGGCCCATCGTCCGCTACGGCACCGAGGCGCTCAAGGATCGCGCCCTGCCGCCCCTGGCCAGAGGCGAGGTCCTCGGCGGGATCATGCTCACCGAGCCCGGCGCGGGCTCCGACGTCGCCTCCCTGCGGACGACCTACCGCCGGGACGGGGACCGGTTCCTGCTGTCGGGCTCGAAGGCGTGGATCACGAACGCCGGCGTGGCGGCGACGTTCATCGTGCTGGCGACGCGCGACGTCTCGCTCGGGCCGCGCGGCATCTCGGCGTTCGCGCTCGACGCGCGCCAGCCCGGCGTCGTGGTCCATGCGCAGGAGAAGAAGATGGGGCTGCGCTCATCGGCTACCGCGGCGGTGACGCTGGAGGACGCCGAGGTCCCGGCGGCGCACCTGCTCGCGGCCGAGGGGGAGGGGATGAAGGTGGCGTTCGCGACGCTCGACCACTCCAGGCTCGGTATCGCCGCGCAGGCGCTCGGGATCGGGCAGGCGGCCCTCGACGAGGCGCTCGCCTACGCCAAGCAGCGAGAGCAATTCGGCAGGCCGATTCTCGACCATCAGGCGATCGCCTTCCGGCTGGCCGACATGGATGCGGAGCTCGAGGCCGCGCGTTGGCTGACCTACCGGGCCGCGTGGCTTTCCGAACGCGGCGGGCGCGTGAGCCGCACGAGCGCGCAGGCGAAGCTGGTCGCGAGCGAGGCCGCAAACCGGATCGCCGCCTGGGCCCTGCAGGTCCACGGCGGCTACGGGTACTCCCGCGAGTTCACCATCGAGCGCCTCTACCGGGATGCCCGTGTGACCACGATCTACGAGGGCACGAGCGAGGTGCAGCGGATGGTGATCGCGCGCGCTCTGCACGGGCTCACGACGACCGCGCCGGACTGATGCCGAGCACCGCGCCCCGCGCCACCTCGCGGGCTGCGAACCCCGCGCATGGGAGCGGAACACGGGGCGACCGTCGAGGTCGCCCCGTTCGAAACCCACGGCGCCGGCTTCAGCCGGGAAGCCAGCCGCGCAGAACTCCGGGCTCACCGGAGCGCGAGGCGCCCTTACTTGTCCTCGACCTTGATGGCGATGGACCTGGGCTTGGCCTCCTCGCGCTTCGGCAGCGTGAGGTGCAGGACGCCGTGGCGGTAGACGGCGCGGACCTTCTCGGCGTCGACGTTGGTGGGCAGGTTGAACGAGCGCTCGAACGACCCGTAAGCGCGCTCCACCCGGTGGTACGTCTCGCCATCCGCCGCCTTCTCGAACGACCGGCTGCCCTTCAAGGTCAGCACCGCGTTCTCGACGGAGACCTCCACGTCCTTCGGCTCCAGGCCGGGAAGTTCCGCCGTGAGCTCGAGGGCGTCCTTGGTCTCGCGGACGTCCACCGCCGGGACCCAGCTTCCCGAGATGTAGTCCTCGTCGACACGGCCCCGGGTGCCCCACAAGTCGTTGAACACCTGGTTCATGCGGTCCTGGAACGTGGCCATCTCCCGGACCGGAGCAAAGCGAACGATCGATGTCATGATGTCTTCCTCCTTATAGAGGGCCGTTTCCCCGGCCCCTCAGGAGAATATAGAATATGAGCGCTTAAATGTCAAGTCGTGGAGTTATGCGACATTTGAATATGAGTGTTACACGCTAACATCCGGTGCCCGGCTGCCGCTGGGCATTTGCTAGTAGGACTTGGTGTTCCGCGTGGGAGGGAGAGACGGCATGCTCGAGATGATTCTGAGCGTCGCGGCGGCTGCGGCACCGGCGCTGGGGTTGCGGGTCGAGGTCCAACCGCTGGGCAAGGGAACGCAGGCGACCGTGGTCGGGGTGGCGATCCAGGTAGCTCCGGAGGACCTGAAGCGGGCGGGGGAGCGGTTGCGGGTGTCGCTGTCGTTCCTCCAGGACGGGAAGACCGTGGACAGCGGCGACGCGGTGGTCGACCTCCAGCCCGACGGCAGCGCGCTGCTCTACCGGGAGTGGCCGGCCGGCCAGGGCGAGGTGCGCCTCTACGTGGCCAGCCTCGACGGAAACGCGCGCGGCGGCTGGACCGGCAAGGTGGTGGTGCCGGTCCTGGAGAAGCCCTTCGAGCCGGCCGCGGGGTCGGCGCCGGACGCGCTGGCGCTCGCGCCGTCGCCGCCGGCGAGCGGCGCGGTCCACTTCCTGCCGCCGCCGCGCTCGGGCGGCATCGAGGCGCTCGAGCTCCAGCTCGACGTCCCGGAAGGGACCGCTCGGGTCGAGTTCTACCAGGACGGGCAGCTCCTGTTCCAGCGCCAGCGCCCCCCGTGGACGGTGGCGGTGGCGCTCGGCCGGATCGCCAAGCGCACCGAGGTGCGCGCGGCGGCGTACGCGGCGAACGGCACCTTCCTGGGCGAGGACGCCGTCGTCCTCAACGGACCGGCCAACAGGCTTCCGGTCGAGATCCTCCTCGGGCCGGAGCCGCCTGCGGGTCAGGCCCGCGAGGTCACCGTGTCGGTCGGCAGCGGCAGGACGCTGACCGAGGTCGTCCTCCGCGCCGACGACCGTCCGATCGCCCGCTGGACCGAGTGCCCTTGCGTCGCCACGATTCCCGCGGCGACGCTGGCGTCGACCAAGGTGCTCTCCGCCGACGCGACCAACACCGACGGCATCAAGGGCGAGGCCGTCCGGGTCCTGGGTGCGAGCGGGTATCAGGCGGCGGTGAGCGTCGAGGTGGTCGAGCTGCCGGTGACCGTGCTGGACAAGCAGGGCAAGCTGATCACCGGACTGCCGCGCGACGCGTTCCAGGTGTACGAGGACGGAGTCGAGGTCGCGCTCGACGCCTTCGCCACGACCGAGGAGCTGCCGCTCGCGGTGGGAATCCTCGTCGACACGTCCGGTTCGATGCTGCCGGAGTTCCCGGAGGTCCGCACGGCGGTGGCGGGCTTTGCGAGCAGCTTGCTCCGCCCCGGCGACAAGTACTTCCTGATGACGTTCTCGTTCGAGCCGAAGATGCAGGTCGAGTGGAACGGCGATCCTCAGGGTCTGGTCGGCGCCCTCCAGCGCATCACGCCGGACGGCGGCACTTCGCTCTTCGATGCGGTGGTGCGGTCGCTCGAGCTGTTCCGCGGCCGCCGCGGCCGTTCGGCGCTCGTCCTGCTCTCCGACGGCGACGACAACACCTCGAGGACGCCATGGGACCTGGCCCTCCGATACGCGCGGACCGCACGGGTGCCCGTGTTCACGATCGGCTACGGTATCGGCAAGCTCGACTTCACGATCCGCGGACACCTCAACGACCTCGCGAAGGCGACGGGAGCGGAGGTCTTCTACATCGCGAAGAAGAAGGGCGAGCTCGAGGAGATCTACGCCCGCATCGACAAGGAGCTGCGCGCGCAATACCTGATCACGTACCGTTCGCCGTCGACCAAAGGTGCGGACACCTTCCGGCCGGTCCGCGTGACGGTCAAGGGGGACGGTCTGACCGCCCGGACGATCACCGGGTACTACCCGGCGGAGTGACCCGTTTCGAGTCGACCTCCGGAGTCGGGGGTTCGCCGCGGGCGGAGGCCGGCGACCGGCGGTATACTCTTCGCGCCATGCCACAAGAGGTGGTCGTCACCGCGGCGCTAGCGGCCCGCTCGGCCCGCAGCTACCGCGTCGTCGGCGCCGGCGAAGCGCCGCAGGCCGGGGTGGTGGTGGCCGAAGAAGCCGCCCTCGCAGCGTGGCGCGGCGCCGGCGGGCCGGACCTGCTGTTCATAGCGGTGGGCGACGGAGGGCTCGAGTCCGGCCCCCCCGTCTTCCTGGATCTTCCGGCGGATTGCTCACCTGCGCAGATCGACCGCGCGGTCGACGCAGCACTCGAGGTGTTGCGCCTCCGCGAGAAGCTCGCCGCGCGGCAACACGAGGTGGCCGTCGCCCGCGAGCGGCAGCTCGACCTCGTGAGGGTCGGGATCGCCCTCACGGCGGAGCGCGATCTCGACCGCCTGCTCCAGCTCATCCTCACGACCGGCCGCGAGCTCGTGACGGCGGACGCAGGCTCGCTCTACCTGCTGGAGGAACGGGACGGGGACCGGACCCTCAGGTTCACGCTGGCGCAGAACGACTCGGTGCCCGCCAGCATGGTGACCAGCACCATGCCGGTGAGCACGGGCTCCCTCGCGGGCTACGTCGCGACCACGGGTGAGCCCGTAGCCGTCGAGGACGTGCGCGCGCTCCCGGCCAGCGTGCCGTTCCACTTCAACGAGAGCTTCGACCTCGCGATCGGATATCACACCCGATCGGTGCTCACCGCGCCGATCTCCACCCGCAGCGGGCAGGTGATCGGCGTGCTCCAGCTCATCAACCGCAAGACGGACCCGCACGCCCGGATCCTCGACGCCGTGGAGGCCGACGCCTTCGTGCGCCCATTCGGGGAAGGCGACGTCGAATTGATCCGGGCGCTCGCCGCCCAGGCCGCGGTCGCCATCGAGAACACGCGGCTCGTGCACGAGATCGAGCGGCTCTTCGAGGGCTTCGTGCGAGCGGCCGTGGTGACCATCGAGCAGCGGGACCCCACGACGTCGGGACACTCGCTGCGGGTCGCGAACTACACCGTCGGCCTGGCGCGGGCGTTGGAGCAGGCGCCGCCGGCGCCCTACCGCGGCGTGCGCTTCACGCGCGACCAGCTCACCCAGCTGCGGTACGCCGCCCTGCTGCACGACTTCGGCAAGGTCGGCGTGCGCGAGGCCGTCCTGACCAAGGCGAAGAAGCTGTACCCGGATCGGTTGGCTCTCGTGCAGGAACGGTTCCGGCACGCGGCCCGGGCCCGTGAGGCGGCGTTGCTCGGGCGCCTCCTTGCAGCGCTCGTCGGCCTCGGCCGGGCGCCGTCCTCGGACGACCTCGCCAACCTGGCCGCGTCGGTAGGCGAGAGTTCGCGAGAGCTCGACGATCAGCTGGCCGCCGTGCTGGCGGCCAACGAGCCGGCCGTCCAGGGCGGGGCGGCGCCGCTGGTCCCGTCCCTGGACCACCTGACTTTCCCCGGGAGCGACGGTGGAGAACTCCCGCTGCTGCTGCCCGAGGAGTCGCGGGCCCTGTCGATCGTCAGGGGTTCGTTGGACGAGGCGGAACGTCGCGAGATGGAGTCCCACGTCGTCCACTCCTACCAGTTCCTGCTGACGATCCCGTGGCCGAAGCGCCTCGCCGGTGTGCCGGCGCTGGCCTACGGCCACCACGAGAAGCTGAACGGGCGCGGTTACCCCAACCGGCTGGTCGCCGACCAGATCCCGACCGAGGTCCGCATGATGACCGTGGCGGACATCTACGACGCGCTGACGATCGGCGACCGGCCGTACAAGCGCGCCCTTTCGCCCGAGCGCGCTCTGGGGATCCTCGACGAGGAGGCGCGCTCCGGGGCGATCGACGAGCTGCTCGTGCGGCTGTTCGTCGACGCCAAGGTCTTCGCCCGGCCGGCCCCCGATCCGATCGGCTTGTGAAGAGCAGCCGACAGCTGACAGCCAATAGGCTAGAGGCAGCAGACCAACAAGGCTCAGGCATCCGCCAACAACCCACAGCTGGCGACGCGCGGCCACCGTTCGGATTCTGCTTCTCTTGCTGTCAGCGGTCGGCCGTCAGCTGCTTCTATGTCCGGCTCAGAAGTGCGCGATGTAGAACCGCCAGGTCCCGAGCCCGGCGAGACCAGCGCCGAGCAGCAGCAGGATGACGCCCATGCCCCTGACGACGAATCTCTCGGCGCGCGGGGGCAGGAGCTCGGATCCGCGGCTGAGCGCCCACAGCAACGGCACGTACCAGGCCACGACCCCGCCGACGAGCGCGCCCAGCATCCACGCGAGGCCCGAGGCCCCGTGGGCGCGTGCCGCTTCGACGAACGCGAGCCCCGCGGTGACCCACCAGATCCAGTAGTGGGGGTTTCCGGCCGCGACCAGCAGCCCGAGAAGAAAGCTCCCGAAGGCCTTGCGCTCTTCGGGCTCGCGTCCCTTGAGTCTGAGGCCGCGCCCGGCCGGCGCCGCCCGCATCGAGCTGACCCCGCCCCACAGGAGCGCGACGCCGCCGACGACCTCGACCATCGGCAGCGCGCCGATGTGCAGGAGGACCGGTCCGGCGCCCGACGCCAGGGCCGCGAAGAGCGCGACGTCCAACGTGGTGACGCCGACGAGGAACCAGATCGCCGAACCGATGTGGCGAGCGAGCGCGAGGCGCGTGGCGACCAGTGTGATCGGGCCGGGGATCACGACCGTGGCGAGAGAGACGATGAAGCCGGAGGCCACGAGTGCGGGCAACGAGAGCGGTACGGTCAGATGTGGCAACGGCAGCTACCCGAGCTTGTACCCGATCTGGCGCAGGAGGCGCAGGCGCGCGAGCACGTCCTGTTCGCCCTCGACGCCCTTCGGCGAACAGCCGTCCACCACGCCGAGTATGGCGCGGCCGGCGCCGCTCTCCGCGATCACCACCTCGGCCGGGTTCGCCGTGGCGCAGAAGATCCGGCACACCTCCGGCACCGCCTTGATGGCGTTGAGCACGTTCACCGGGAACCCGTTCTCGAGGAACACGAAAAATGAGTGGCCGGCCCCCACCGCCACGGCGTTCTGCGTCGCGAGGTCGACGAGTCCGTCGTCGTTGCCCGATCGCCGCACGAGGGCGGGCCCGGAGGATTCGCAGAAGGCGAGGCCGAACCTGATCTGCGGGGCAGTGGTCACGATCGCCTCGTGGAGGTCCTCGACGGTCTTGATGAAGTGCGACTGGCCGAGGATGAAGTTGGTCGCCTCGGGCTTCTCGACCCTCACCGATGTGATGTTCATCGCGCCGACCTCCTCCGCGTCGCCGCGGCGCCGCGTGTCGCCTCTACGGCGTGCCCGCCAGGTTGACGACCGCCCCGGCGAGGGCCTTGACGAGCAGAACCATGAGCTCCGGGGAGATCCTTCCGCGCTCGACGGACGGAGGGGCGTCGAGGTCTTCGTCGCCCGTCGCCAGCCGCGCGCGCACGACGAGCGCCGGGATGCCCCGGGCCGTCGCGAGAGTGGCGCCGGTGTGCGGTGCGGCGATCTCCGGTTGTGTCTTGGGGCTGAACCCGACGCGGCGGAACGCCTGGGTTGTGCTCCAGGGGAACTTCTGGAGGTCCTTGCCGCCCTCGAGGTGTATGGACAGCGTCGCCGGCCATCGCTCGGGGATTCCGACCCCGTCGAGCTCGATCCACGCCGAGACCTTTCCCCCGAGGTCTTCGAGCAGGGCGTGCGCCCCGGCGGCGTCGTGGTACCCGCCGTCCAGGAGCGCAACGACGATCGGCGCGCGGTGCGGTGTCCGGCTCATCGCGGCGGCGGACTCGAGCGCAACCGCCACGCCCGAGGCGTTGTCGTTGAGGTTGAGGGCGCGCAGGTACGAGTCCCGCAGGTCGCCCCGCGCGCCGTCCCAATGGGCGGCCAGGACAACGGGCCAACGCCGCGGGTCGCTGCCGGGGAGCTCGATCAGGACGTTCGCCCAGTCCTGCTCCACCCCGTTCGGGGCACGGCGAACGAAGGTCACGGAATGGGCCGCGAGGCCGCGGGCGCCTGCCTCCTGGAGCAACGCGCCGACCACCGCCGGCGCCGACGGCGACCAGGCGTACCGCGTCGTAATCGGCGGGGAATCCGGCCCGGGCGTCGGGCCGCCGCCGAGGCGGTCCAGGGTGGCGATCAGCCTCGTCGCGGCGGCCGCGCCTCCGTCCGGAAGCTCCTTCTTGAGCTGGGCGGTGAGCGTCTCCCGACCCTGCTCGCCGGGCGGGTGCGGCACCCAGCCGATCCCCCAGCGCAGGAGGAGCACCCGGCTGTCGAACAGGGGAGAGTCGCCCGGGACCGCCGCCGCCGCGACCACGACCTTCTCGTCGCGGGAGAGGGTCGGCAGGTCGAGCTTGGCGATCCCCGCGGAAGAGAACGTCAACGCCAGCTCCTGGTCGGGACCCTGCGCTCGCAGCTTCACGGCGCGTCCGACCCAGCGGACCGAGGCGTCGCCCTGGAGCGTCATCGGGAACGGCCGCCCGCCGTCTCCGTCGACGAGGACGAAGGCCATCCCGCCGACCCCGACGTCGATGGCGCCCGAGGTCGGCCGCGAGGCCACGGCGCGCGCCGCGGTCGGCGGCCTCGGCGGGACGACTCCGGAGAACGAGTAGCGCCCGTCCCCGAGCGCCGGGTCGTCGAGCCAGCAGGCCATCGCGAAGTCCCCCAGGAGGTCCGCCGACGTCCGCTTGTCGCCGCGCTCCGCGAGAAGCGTCGCGATCCCCGCCAGGCCTTTCTCCGGACGCATCACCAGGTCGCGCAGGCTCTCCTCGCCGAGGGTCTCGCGAAGGTATTCGGCGAACAGCAACGACCAGCCGCGCGCCGTCCACGGGTCGGTGGACGCGTGCGACCGGCCCTCGGGATCGAGGTCGCCCCACAGGAGGCGGGCCGACGCGAGGCCGCAGAGGTAGGGCGTGTAGTTTGCCAGGAGTTCGCTCCACGAGGTCTCGCCGGGATCGCGGGCGTAGTGGAGGAGCCGGTGGAACGTCTCGGCGAGTTCCTGGATGTTCCGGGCGGCGCGATTCCCCTGCTGGTCGAAGGTGTGGTAGAGGATCTCCCCTTCGTTGGAGTGGAAGCCCGACCTCATCGCGTCCGGTTCCGCCATCTCGTCGAACGGGAAGTAGAGGCCCGAGCTCGGCGCGGTCCGGGTGAGCAGGAGGATGACCTGGCCGTTCCCGTCGCGGTCCGGGCAGGGGCCGAACAGCGTGACCTCACGGGGGTAGATGACGGTGTCGAAGACCCTGATCGCCTCGCCGATCTGCCGCGCCTCGTCGTCCTGGCCCAGGATCGAGAACCGGTAGCCGTCCTCCTGGTACACGGCGAGGCTGGCGCCCTCCCGGACGAGCTGCGCTCGGACCTCCACCTGCGTCGGCTGTTGCTGCGTCCCCGCGCTGACGACCCAGAAGGTCCGCGCCGCGGGCAACACGGCCGCCGCTGCGGCTACGAGCGGCAGTGCGAGGGTGATCATCGTGTCGGGCCTCCGCGTTGCAACCCTCCGAGTTTAACCCGGATCGAGGGGCGGCCGTGGCCGGCGACCACCGGTCGCGGCCGACGTCCCTGTCACCGAACTCTCAACGCGCTAGAATGCCGGTGCATGATCTGGCAGGCGCTGGCCTGGTACCTGGTCGTGGCTGCGGGCGGCGCGGTTATGACTGGCGCGCTGCGCCGCCTCGGCGTCGGTACCGGGGCGAGCTGGGCCGTCGCGCGCGTGCTCGGCTGGACCGTAGCTGGCTACGCCGGCTGGCTGGCGGGGTGGCTGGGTCTCGCGCGTTGGTGGTGGGTTGGGCTCGTCGCGCTGGCCGGCCTCGCCCTTTGGGGCCGGCGCGGCTTCGCCGGCCTCAAGCCGCGGGCGCTGATCGAGGCCGAGCTGGTCGGAGCGGGCGCCTTCCTGCTCCTGGCGCTCCTGCGCCTGCCCGGACTGGCCGTCACGGCGACCGAGAAGCCGATGGACCTCGCGATCCTGGCCACGCTGTTGCGGCCCGGCGCGATCCCTCCGGTCGACCCCTGGCTCGCCGGCTTTTCCCTGCCTTACTACTACTGGGGGTTCGTTCCGTGGCTGCTGCCCGCGAAGCTGCTCGGACTGGCGCCCGACATCGCCTTCAACCTGCTCGTGCCCACGCTGGCTGCGGTGAGCGCGCAGGGGGCCTGGGCGCTCGCTCGTGGGCTCGGTGGAAGCCGCCGCACGGGCGTGATGGCCGGCTTTCTGGTGGTTTTCGCCGGCACGTTTGACGGTTGGCGACAGCTCTTTGCCGGGGTCGCGCTTTCCGGGATCGACCTCTGGTCCGCCTCGCGCGCGATCAAGGGCACGATCACGGAGTTTCCCCTGTTCACATTCCAACTCGGCGACCTTCACCCTCACCTGCTGTGCGTGCCGCTGGCGCTCGTCGCGGTGTTCCTCGGCCGCGTCCTCGCGACGCCGAAGGCGCCCTGGGCCGCCGTGGTCCCGTTGGGTGCCCTGGCCTACGGCGCGGCGGCTGCCGCGAACCCGTGGTGCGCGATTCCCGTCGGGATCGCGATCCTGCTGGCGGCCGCGGGACGGGAGGCGGGGTTTGCCAGGCCCTCGGGCCCGGACCTGGTGCTGTGGGGTCGAATTGCGGTTCTCGGGTTCCTCGGTTGGTTGCTCTACCTTCCGTTCTGGCTGCACTTCCATCCGCCGGCGGAGGGGTTCGGCCTCGTCACGACGCCGACCAGGACGGATGAGATGCTCCTGTTGCTCGGGAGTGCGTTGCTCCCGCTCGTCCTCGTGGCGTGGGAGCTCGCCTGGCGGTGGGGCGGCGTCGAGCCCGCGCGGCGGCAGTTCACTCGCGCCGTCTGGTTGGCCGCTGCGGTGGTCGTGGTCGTCGTCACCAAGAGCCCGCTGCTCGGGGTGGCCCTGGCGACCGGCGCGGTCTTCGGGGCGACCGCGATTCGCGGCCGGGCGCGGAGGGGACGTCCTTTCCTCGCCCTCGCCCTGGTGCCCCTCGCGCTGCTCGCGTTCATGGAGGTCCTGTACGTCAAGGACCCTTATGGGGCGGAGTTCTACCGCATGAACACCGTGTTCAAGTCGACGCACCTGGCGTTCCTCTTCGCGGCGGTCGTCGGTCCGGTGGCGCTCGGGTGGCTTCGCCGGCGGCGCCCGGCGCTGGCAGTCGCGGGCGCGGCGCTGGTGCTGGTCGCCGGCGTGCCCCAGCTCGCGGCGCTCGCAACCCGCGTGAAGGGGATCCCGCCGGACGGTTGGGGAGGCCTCGGCTGGATGGCGCCAGGCGAGGCGGCCGCGGCATCGTGGTTGCGGGCGCAGCCCCCCGGCACCGTGCTGATCGAGGGGGTCGGCGACGCCTACTCTGACGCGGCGCGCATGTCGTCCGCGTCCGGTGTGACCGCGGTGCTCGGGTGGGAGAACCACGAGAGCGTCTGGCGCGGCGGCGGCATCGGCGAGGAGACCGGGCGTCGGAAGGCGGCGATCGAGAAGCTGTATCGCTGCGGCGACCCGCAGGAGGTGCGCCGGATCGCGCAGGCGCTCGGCGCGAACTTCGTCGTCGCCGGCAGCGTCGAGGCGAGGCTCTATACCGAGGCCGGGTTGAAGGCGGTGACCGAGGCCGGCACGGTGGCGTTCAAGTCGGGCTCGTGCACGCTCGTCGAGGTGCGACGGTGAGGGGGGCGTGGTGAGCCGGCGGGAACGGCTTGCCTGGGGCGCGCTCGTCGTGGGTGCGGCGGTGCTCCGCCTCTGGGCGCTCGGCGCGATGCCGCCTCACCACGACGAGGCGATCCACTGCGACTTCGCGTACAACCTGCTGACCCAGGGCACCTATCGGTACGACCCCACCTACCACGGCCCACTCATCTACTACGTCATCGCCCCGCTCTTCGCGCTCTTCGGGGCGAGCACGACGGTCGCGCGCCTTTACCCGGCCCTCGCCGGCGTCGCGCTCGTCGCGCTCCCGCTCGCGCTCCGGCGGCGCCTCGGGCCCGGCGCGGCGTGGTGGACGGGTTGTCTGCTCGCCATTTCGCCGACCCTGGTCTACTACTCGCGGTTCGCTCGCGAGGACCTGCCGGTAGCCTTCTTCACGGCGCTCGGGCTGGCCCTGTTCTTGCTGGTGCGGAGGAAGGGGTGGAGGGCGATTCCGTGGATCGGCGTCGCGGCAGCCGGCCACGCCATGATGAAGGAAACGGTCTACGTGACGGCCCCGCTGTTGGCGTTGAGCGCGTACGTCGTGGCGCTCCGCGGGGGCGTGTGGGCCAGCGTTCGGAAGGCGTTCGCGTGGGTCGACCGGTACCGGCTTGCGGTCGGGATCGCGATCCTCTGGTTCTTCGTGATCACCGTGACCGCGTTCACGGTGTTCTACATGCACCCTGAGGACTGGGCCTTCCCCGTCAAGGCGATCACGTACTGGTACAACCAGCACAAGATCCAGCGGGTCGGAGGCCTCAAGACCTACTACCTGCCTCGGCTTGGACTATACGAGTTCCTGCCGATCGTCGCGGCGCTGGCCTGGGCCATCCGCCGGGGTCGCCGCCTCAAGCGCCTGGAGGTCTTCTGCCTGGCTTGGGGATTTTCGTCGCTCGCGATGTACGGCTTTCTGAACGAGAAGGTGCCGTGGCTGATCGTTCACCAGGTGCTGCCGTTCATCCCGCTCGCGGGCGCGCAGCTCTCGCGCACCTTCTCGCCGCGCGGGCGCTGGTGGTCGCGTTCCCTCGCGACCGCCGGTCTCGTCGCTACCGGCTGGAGCGTCCTGGCTTCCAGCTTCCTGTACCCGGCGATCACGACTTCGAACCCGCACGCGGAGCTGATCGTGTTCGTCCAGACCACCCCGGAGGAGAAGGCGCTCGCGGAGCGCGGCCTCGCGCTCGCAGCGGCGCACGGCGAGGGCAACGTCGCTGCGGTGGACGGGGAGGGGAGCTGGCCGCTGTCCTGGCAGTGGAAGAAGATCCCGGTGTGGTGGGCGGCGCCGCCGCCGGACATGCGGCCGCCGATCGTGGTCTGCGATCCCGAGAAGGAGGCGGCGACCCGCCAGCTGCTCGGCGACGGGTACACGGTCCGGCGGATCCCGCTGCGGGCGTGGTGGGTGGAGGACGTCCCCGGAATCGGCCCGGCGGCGGTGGCGCGGTGGTTCCTCACCCGCCGCGCCTGGTCGCCGATCGGCGCCACGGACATCCTGGTCTTCGAGAAGTCGAGCCGCTGACGCGGGGGCGGAGGGGAAGGCACAACGTGAGCATCGAACTGTCGGTGGTGGTCCCCGTTTTCGACGAGGAGGCGAGCGTCCCGGAGCTCTACCGGAGGCTCACGGACGTGCTGTCCCGCACCGTGAAGTCGTACGAGATCCTCCTGGTGGACGACGGTTCCCACGACCACTCGTGGGCGCTGATCAAGGAGCTGGCCGCGCGGGACGATCGCGTCCGGGGCCTGAGCTTCTCCCGCAACTTCGGCCACCAGATGGCGTTCACGGCCGGGCTCGACCATGTCGACGGCGACGCGGTGGTCATCATGGACGCGGACCTGCAGGACCCGCCCGAGCTGATCCCTGAACTGGTGGCCCGCTGGCGCGAGGGGTTCGACGTCGTCTACGCCGTGCGCGCCAAGCGCGAGGGCGAGACGGCGTTCAAGCTGGTGACGGCCGCCGCGTTCTACCGCCTGCTCCATCGCATCACCAGCGTCGACATCCCGGTCGACACGGGCGACTTCCGTCTCATGAACCGGAAGGCGGTGGCGGCGTTCCGGCGCCTGACGGAGCATCATCGGTTTACCCGCGGCATGGTGGCCTGGCTTGGGTTCCGCCAGGTCGGCGTGCCCTACCTGCGCGCGCCGCGCCACTCCGGGACGACCAAGTATCCGCTGAAGATGATGCTGCGCCTCGCGAGCGACGGGATCACGTCGTTCTCCTACCTTCCGCTCCAGCTCGCGACCTGGGTGGGGGGGGCGGTATCTGTGGTCGCCTTCCTCGGGCTGGCGGCGGCGATCATCGCGAAGGCGGCGGGCGCGGCGCTGCCCTGGGTGTGGGTGGCACTGGCGGGCCTGGCCCTGCTCGGAGGCGTGCAGCTCGTCGCGCTCGGGCTGTTGGGCGAGTACGTCGGACGGGTGTTCGACGAGGCGAAGAGGCGGCCGCTCTACCTCGTGCAGGAGACGGTGGGACTCGGGGATTCAGAGGCGCGCCCGCGGACCTCGGTCACCGTTTGACGGCCGCCGTCGGCGTGAGCCGGCAGGAGGAAAGCTACAACTCGATCTCGGCGATCGCGGCGGCGGCGTCGGCCGTGCCCTGGATCACCCGTTGGAGCCCGGGGAAGTACCTGTCCATGACCGACAGCCCCACGAGGAGGAGGTTCTGGAACTGGGCGTGCGTGAGCTCGCCGTCCTCGAGGTCGGCGGAGCACTTGAACCGCACCTCGCCGTCGTTGATGTCGTATTCGAAGTTCCCCAGCAACAAGCCATAATTCGCCCGCGTGAGGAACTCCATGACCTCGCGGCGACGCCCTTCGGGGACCTTCCCCTCGACGAACGTGAGGAAGCGCACGATCGAATGGTCGCCTTCGACGACCGCGATCAGCCGGTAGTTCCCATGCTCACCCGCGGCGGCCATCTCGAGCGCCTGATGTCCGGGCAGGCGGTGGAACTCCCACCCGTCCTTCTCGAAGTAGCTCACGATGGTGTCGAACAACGGCGCCACGGCAGCCTCCGACTCGTACTCGAAGGGAGTTTAGCGCGGATCGCGACACCGTCGGTCGCTGCCGCCGATGGGCCGGCGGAGATGCTACCCTCGCGCCGTGACCCGACTGGCGGTCGTCGGTCCTTCGTGGCCCCACAGGGGCGGGATCGCGCGTACGACCACGGCACTCGCGTCGGCGCTCGACGCTCGCGGCAGCCTCGCGGGGTTCTTCGTCCCGTGGCGCCAGTACCCATCCGCGATCTACCCGGGACGCGCCGACACCGACAGCAGCGCGGGAAGCGCGGCCTCCGGGGCGAGCCGGGCGTACGGCGTCCTGGAACCGTGGAGCTGGCCCGGGTTCGCGCGGCGTCTGCGCCGCCTCGGTCCCGATGCCCTGGTGGTGCCGTACTGGACGGCGGCATGGGCGCCGTTCGCGCTGTACGTCGCTGCCCGGAGCCGGGTCCCGGTGGTCGCGGTCGTCCACAACCCCTCCGACCACGATGCCGGCGCGCTCGCCCGCGCCGCCGCCGGAGCGGTGCTCCGCCGGTGTCGCGGTTTCGTGTGCCACGCGACCGCCGTCGCGGCGACGCTGCGGGCGCGGTTCGCCGGGACCCCCGTCGCCGTGCACCCGCTCCCTGCGGAGCCTCCGCCTCGTGTCGACCGCGGCGAGGCGCGTGCGCGTCTGCGACTGCGGCCCGACACGGTCGCGGTCCTCAGCTTCGGGCTGATCCGCCCGTACAAAGGCATCGACGTGCTCCTCGACGCCGTTTCGAGGCTCCCTCGCGATTGCCCGGTGACGCTTCTCCTCGCCGGCGAGCCGTGGGGCGGACTCGGGGCGTCGGTGCGGCGGCGGCTGGCGATGGCGGACCTCGACGGCCGGGTGGTCGCCAACCTGGGCTGGGTGCCGGAGGCCGAGGCCGGGGCGTGGTTCGGCGCCGCCGACGCGGTGGTCCTGCCCTACCGCAGCGCGACCGGCTCGGCGGTCGCGGCACAGGCGCTCGCCTGGAGTCTGCCTCTGGTCGCGAGCGCGGTCGGCGGGATCAACGACGTCGTCGAGGACGGGGTCAACGGCCTGCTGGTCGCGCCCGGCGACGCGCCGGCTCTCGCGTCGGCGCTGGCGCGGATCGCGGACGGCGGTCTTCGGTCGCGCCTGGCCGCAGGGGCGCGTGCATCCGCGGGCCGCTGGACGTGGGACGGCTACGCGGCGACGGTGATCGATCTCGCAGGTCGCGTGACCGCCCCTCGGGGTACCGAGCGGGGCGACGGCGATGCCTAGACGCGCCCTGATCGTGGCGTCGCGGTTCCCGTGGCCCGTGGTGACAGGCGATCGGATCCGGACGCTCGCGTGGCTCGAGGCGCTCGCCGCCGGGTCCGACGTGACCCTCGCGGCGCCGGCCGGCCGCACCCCGCCTGGGGCGCCTCGGTTCCGGTTGGTGGCGGCCGCGCCGTCGGCGCCCTCGCTGGCGGTGGCGTCGCTACGGGTGCTCGCGCGCGGGCTGCCCGCCACGGCGCTGCTCGCCGCGGGGTTCGGCTGGAAGGGCGCTCTGGCTCGCGCCGAGCGGGAAGGCGGCCCGTTCGACGTCGCCGTCGTGCTGCTGGCTCGCCTCGATCCATGGGTGCGCGAGCATGTCCGCGCGCGGCGCCTCGTGTTCGACGCGATCGACTCGCTCGCGGCGAACCTCGAGGCGCGAGCCGAGGCCGCTCGCGGCCCGGCGCGTGCGCTGTGGCGGCTCGAGTCGGCGCG
The DNA here is from genome assembly GCA_963727275.1 of uncultured Acidobacteriota bacterium. GTDB lineage: Bacteria > Acidobacteriota > Thermoanaerobaculia > Thermoanaerobaculales > Thermoanaerobaculaceae > RBG-13-68-16. The sequence goes on along the minus strand of CAVSFK010000011.1, from coordinate 197,989 downwards.
CACCGCGCGGCTCGAACGCGCGGCCGCGTCGAGGTACGACCGCGTCGTCGTGGTGGCCGATGCCGAGCGTCCGGCGTTCGGCGAAGGCGCGGTGGCGGTGTTCCACGGCGTCGAGCTCGGACCGCGGACCGCGGGGCCGCGAGCGTTCGACGTCGGGTTCTGGGGCCGGCTCGCGTACTTCGCCAATCGGGACGCGGCTGCGACTCGTCCTGGACGAGGTCTGGCCGCGCATTCGCGTGGCGCGGCCCGGCGCCACGCTGCTCCTCGCGGGCGCGGACGCGCCGCCGTTCGTCCGCCGCCGTCACGGCCGCGACGGGATCACGGTGATCTCGCCCATGGCGGACCGTGGGGCCCTCCTGCGCACCGTGAAGGTGGCGCTGCTCCCGCTGCGCTTCGGGACCGGCCAGTCGAACAAGATCCTCGAGGCCGCCGAGGCCTCGTGCGCGCTCGTCGCGACGCCCGAGGCGCTGCGCGGCCTCGCGGCGATCGAGCGCGAGGCGGAGGTGGCGTCGACGACCGAGGGGCTGGCGGAGCGGGTGCTCGCCCTGCTCGCCGACCCGGCGGCCGCGGCCGCTCAGGGGCGCCGGCTGCGGGACGCGGTCGAGCGCGAGTACTCGCGCGCCGCGGCCTGCGAGCGCCTGGCCGAGATCGCGTTCGGCGGCACCGATCGCCGGCCGGACTGACCGCGGATCGGCCCGGAGGTCACCAGGCGCGTGCGAGCTCCTGCAGTGCGGCGACCGGGTCGGCGCCCAGGTGGAGGTGGAGCACCCGGCGACCGACGTCCGTGAGAGCCGCCGCGTCCCCAAGCGCCTGCGCGAGGCGAAGCTGTCCGAGCGTGTGGCCCTGGCCCGGGATCGACAGGTCCCGGCCCGGCTCGGCCGTCAGCACGACGGGGATGCTGTGCGCGGGCCCGCCCTTGTGGAGCTGCCCCGTGGAGTGGAGGTAGCGGGGACCGAACGCCGCGGTCACGGGCAGGTGCAGCGAGCGTCCGACGGCCGAGGCCAGCGCTTCGAGCGCGGCGGCCACCTCCGGCCGCTCGGGCAGGTACGCGAGGACGACGACCGCGTCGTCGTCTCGCGCGGCACGTAGATGGTCGCGCAAGCTCCCGGCCGGGTCGGCGGCGGCGGGCGGCGGCGTCAGGCGTCCGGCCGCCAGCGCCGCGCGGGCGCGCTCCTTGGCGCGAACGACGTCGGGCTCGTCGAACGGATTGACCCCGATGAGGAAGCCGGTCAGGGCCGTGGCGACCTCGAGCGTCATGAACGCCTCGCCGAGGCCGTCCCGGCGCAGGCGCCACCGCGCGACCGGCCGGCCGCTTTCCGCGACGCGATCGAGGGCCCGGTCGAGCTCCCCGGTGTCCTCGTCGTCGAACCTCGGCGAGAGGACCAGCGTGGCCGGCCACGCCGCGATCTCCGCCGACGGCTGCGCGGCCACGACCGGGAGGATGCCGCGCCCGTTCTTCCCCGTGCTCTCCGCGATGAGCTGCTCGGCCCACGCGCCGAGCGGCGCGAGACCGGGTGACGCCGCCCAGACGAGCTTGCCCCACCCGTCCTTCGTCGTCGCGCCCATCAGCACGGCCAGCTCGACGCCGGGGTGCCCGTCGCCGAGGCGCGCGAGCGCGCGCTCCCCGGTCGCGAGCAGCGCCTCGACCGGCGCTCCGATCCACAGCGCGGGCAACATCCCGACGTCGGAGAGCGCCGAGTAGCGGCCGCCGACGTCCACCGGGTGGTCGAGGACCCCGCGGAAGCCCCGCTCGCGAGCGAGCCCGGCCAGCGGCGTGCCCGGCTCCGTGACGGCCACGAACCGGCCGGCGGCCCTGTCGCCGAGGGCCGTCCCGACGCTCTGCCACAGGATCGCGAGCAGCGCCGCGGTCTCGGCGGTCGTGCCGGACTTGCTGATCGCCACCACCGCGAGCGAAGCCGGGTCGAGGCGGCGAAGCGTGTCGCCGACGCGGTCGGGGTCGGTCGTGTCGAGCACGACGAGGTCCCGCCCACCTGGGGTGACGAACGTCGCTCGCAGCACCTCGGGGGCAAGGCTCGAGCCGCCCATCCCCAGGAGCACCATCGTCCGCGCGCCGTCGGCGGCCAGCGCGGCCGTCAGGCGTTCGAGCCGGGGAAGCTCGCGCCGCATGCGAGCCGGGAGCTCGAGCCAGCCGAGCCGGCGGGACGCGGTAGCGGCCGCGTCCTCGCCCCACAACCCGGCGTCGTGGGCCAGGAGGCGCCGGACGCCGTCCGCGGCGCGCAACCGCTCGCGCGCGGCGGCAACCGCGGGCCGAATCTCGGGGGGGACGTCGGCGCGGAGGGTCGAGTGGCCGCGCGCCGCCAGCGCCGCACGCACGCGGGCCGCCACGGCCTCCACGCTGTAGCCCAGGTGGGTCATCACTTCGGCGCCCGGGGCGGAGGCCCCGAACCGGTTGAGGCTCACGATCTCCCCGTCACCGACCCACCGGTGCCAGCCCTGGCCGCGTCCCGCCTCGATCGCGACGCGCAGCGCATGGTCCGGACCGAGGACCTCGCGCTGGTACCCCGCGTCCTGCCTGGCGAGCAGCTCGAGCGAAGGCGCGGACACGACCCGCGTCGCGGTGCCTTCCTTCTCGAGGACGTCGCGGACCCCGAGGGCCAGGCTCACCTCGGAGCCCGTGCCGATCAGCACGACCTCGGGGGCGCCGTCGCCAGCCTCGGCCCGGACGTACGCGCCGTGCGCCACCGCGCCCTGGGGTGGGGGCGGCTGCACCGGTAGCTTCTGCCGGGTCAGCACGAGCGCCGTCGGGCCGTCGCGGCGCTCGAGCGCGATGCGCCACGCCTGGGCCGTCTCGTTGGCGTCCCCGGGCCGCAACACGACCAGGTTGGGGATCACCCGCAGGGCTACGAGGTGCTCGATCGGCTGGTGGGTGGGCCCGTCCTCGCCGAGGCCGATGGAGTCGTGGGTGAAGACGTAGACGACCGGGAGGCGCATGAGGGCCGCGAGGCGCAGCGCGGGCCGCAGGTAGTCCGAGAAGATGAGGAACGTGGAGACGTACGGCCGCAGCCCGCCGTGCAGCGCCATCCCGCTGCCGACGGCCGCCATCGCGTGCTCCCGGATGCCGAAGTGCAGGTTGCGTCCGCCGAACGAGGCGGGGCCGACCGACGCCTCGCCCGTGAGCAGCGTGTCGGTGGAGGGCGCGAGGTCGCCCGCGCCGCCGACGAGCTCCGGGACCGTGGGTGCGATGGCGTTGAGCGTCTTCCCCGACGCCTGCCGCGTGGCGAGCGGCGTTTCTAGCGGAAAGACCGGCAGGCCCTCGTCCCATCCCCGGGGCAGCTCACCGGCGAGCCTGCGGTCGAGCTCGGCCGCCTCGGCGGGGTTTTCGCGGCCGTAGCGCTCGCGAAGCTGCTCCCAGGCGCGGCGTTGGTCGCGCCCGGCTTCGGCGAGCTCCTTGAAGTGGCGCCGGATCTCGTCCGGGATGACGAACGGCTCCTCGATCGTCCAGCCGAGCGTCCGGCGCGTGGCCGCGGCGGCCTCCTTGCCGAGCGGCTCCCCGTGGGCCTTGGCGCTGTCCTGCTTCGGGCTGCCCCACCCGATGTGCGTGCGGACCCGGATCAGCGCCGGCGCCGCCTCGCTCGCGGCCGCCGCGGCGAGCGCGGCGGCGATCGCGGCCAGGTCGTTGCCGTCCTCGACGTGGAACGTCCGCCACCCGTAGGCGGCGAAGCGCGCCTCGACGTCGTCGGAGAACGCGAGGCTGGTAGGACCCTCGATCGTGATGTGGTTGTCGTCGTAGAGGACCGCCAACCGGCCGAGCCGAAGGTGCCCGGCCAGCGAAGCGGCCTCGTGCGAGATCCCTTCCATCATGTCGCCGTCGCTCGCGATCACCCAGGTCCGGTGATTCACGATCGGCATGCCGCCGCGGCTGAAGTGCGCGGCGAGGTGGCGCTCCGCGAGCGCCATCCCGACGGCCGTCGCCAGCCCCTGGCCAAGGGGTCCGGTGGTCGTCTCGACGCCGGCGGTCAAGCCGTGCTCCGGGTGGCCCGGCGTCCGTGAGCCCCACTGGCGGAAGCGCTTGAGCTCGTCGAGGGGGAGGTCGTAGCCGAACAGATGGAGGAGCGCGTAGAGCATGGCCGAGGCGTGCCCGGCCGAGAGGACGAAGCGGTCCCGATCCGGCCAGCCCGGCGCAGTCGGGTCGTGACGCAGGAAGCGGCTCCAGAGCACAAACGCCATCGGGGACGCGCCGAGCGGCATCCCCGGGTGGCCCGACCGGGCCTGCTCGACCTCGTCCACCGCCAGTACCCGCAACGCCGTTACCGCGCGCTGGTCCATCTCGTCGAACGGCCGCATGATCCCTCCCGCCGAGGTTGAGATTGTCGCGCACCGGTGCGCCTGCGGCAACGCCCCCCCGATGGTAGAATGCGGCCCCCGGTGCAGGGGCCAAGAGGATCTCAGGAAAAGGAGCCGATCATGAAAGGATATGTCGTGGTGCTGATGGCGGCGGTCATGACGGGGGCGGTTGGCCAGGCGAGGGCGCAAGACGCGCCGAAGCTGCCGATCGCCGTGATCGACGTGAACCTGCTCGTGCAGGACTCGGCCGCAGGCAAGGAGGCGATGGGCCGCCTGAAGAAGGCCCAGGACGACAAGGTCGCCGAGCGCAAGAAGATGACCGACGCGGTCGACGCCCTGCAGAAGCAGCTCGAGGCGCAGCGCTCGACGCTCTCCGACGCCAAGATCGCCGAGTTGCAGAAGCAGATCGAGGACAAGGGGATCGCCCTCCGGCGTTTCGACGACGACGCCCAGCAGCAACTGGAGGAGAACAAGCGCCAGGAGCTGGACAAGCTCGAGAAGAAGCTCATGCCGATCATCCAGGAGCTGGGCCGGGAGATGAAGTACCAGATGATCTTCAACAAGTTCCAGTCCGGGCTCGTCTACGCCGACGAGGCGACCGACATCACCGATCTGGTGCTCAAGCGCTTCAACACCGAGGTGACGAAGGTGGCGAAGTGACGGTGACGCGGGGCGGGGACCGGGGTCGGCATCACCCCGGCCCGGCCCGTTCGCCGGACGAACATCCAGGGGACGCGGTCCGCAGCGCCTGAGGGTGTGGCGCGTGCCCACCTACACCCTCGACGAGCTGGCGGCGCAGGTGGGCGGCGCCGTCGTCGGCGATGGACGCCGGATCGTCGAGGGGATCCGCCCCCTCGACGAGGCCGACGACCGCCACCTGTCCTTCTACCACAACCGCAAGTACTTGCAGGCGGCGAAGGGCTCCCGCGCCGGCGCGCTGCTGGTGGCCGACGCGGCGCCGTTTCCCGGCAGGGACCTCCTGGTCTGCAAGGACCCGTACGCGGCGCTCGGCCGGCTGCTCGAGCTGACGACGCCGGCCGAGCGGCCCGCCGCCGGAATCCATCCCTCCGCGGTCGTCGCGCCGTCCGCCGTGATCGGCGAGGGCGCGGCCGTCGGCCCGCACGCGGTGATCGGGGCGCGCGCGGTCATCGGCGCGAGGACGGTCGTCGGGGCCGGTTCGGTGGTCGGCGGCGACGTCCAGATCGGCGAGGACTCGCTGCTCCACCCGCACGTCGTCGTCGAGCCGCACTGCCGCGTCGGCGCACGCTGCATCCTCCACGCGGGCGTCGTGATCGGCTCGGACGGGTTCGGGTTCGCCACCGTGGCCGGCGTCCACCACAAGGTACCGCAGGTGGGGATCGTCGTCATCGAGGACGACGTGGAGCTGGGCGCGAACGTCTGCGTCGATCGGGCGGCGCTCGGCGAGACGCGCGTGGGCCGCGGCACCAAGGTCGACAACCTCGTGCAGATCGCCCACAACGTGAAGGTGGGGGAATACTCGCTCCTGGTGGCCCAGTCCGGCATCTCGGGCTCGACGCGCCTGGGGCACCACGTGATCATGGCGGGGCAGAGCGGCGCGGTCGGCCACATCTCGATCGGCGACGGCGTCGTGGTCACGGCGAAGACGGGGGTCACCGAGGACGTCCCGGCGGGGGCGATGGTCTCCGGTTTCCCGTCCCGGCCGCACAAGGCGTGGCTGAAGGCGATGGCGAACCTGTTCACCCTCGAGGAGCTACGCCGTCGAGTCAAGGCGCTGGAGGAAGCGATCCGGCAACTGGGGGGGACGACATGATGGACATCCAGGAGATCCTCGACATCCTTCCGCACCGGTACCCGATGCTGCTCGTGGACCGCGTGCTCGAGATCGGGCCCGACCGCATCCTGGCCCTCAAGAACGTCACGTTCAACGAACCGCACTTTCAGGGCCACTTTCCCGGGGTGCCCGTGATGCCGGGCGTGCTCGTCGTCGAGGCGATGGCCCAGGCCGGAGGCGTCCTCATGCTGAAGGACATCCCGGACCGGCGCTCGAAGCTGATCTACTTCACCGGCATCGACAACTGCCGCTTCCGGCGGCCGGTCGTGCCCGGCGACCAGCTCCTCTTCGAGGTCACGATCAGCAAGAAACGACCGCGATTCGCGGTCCTCCACGCAATCGCCCGGGTGGGCGACGACGTCTGCGCCGAGGCGGACCTCTCGTCGGCCATGGTGGACCGCCCGAAAGGCGAGACCTGATGGCGAAGGTCCACGCGACGGCCGTAATCGACCCGCGCGCGCGCCTCGCGGACGACGTCGAGATCGGCCCCTACGTCGTGGTGGAGGGCGAGGTCGAGCTTGGCCCGGGCTGCGTGGTCGGCCCGTTCTGCCGGTTCGAAGGACCGGTCAGGGTCGCCGAGGGCAACCGGTTCATCTCGCACGCCTCGATCGGCGCGCCGCCGCAGGACCTGAAGTTCAAGGGCGGGGACACGCGTTTGGAGATCGGGCCGGGCAACGTCTTCCGCGAGTTCGTGAACCTCCACCGCGGCACGCCGGGCGGCGGCGGTGTGACGCGGATCGGCGGCCACGGGCTGTACATGATCGCCGCCCACATCGCCCACGACTGCCAGGTCGGCGATCACGTGATCTTCGCCAACCAGGGCACGCTCGCCGGCCACGTCCACATCGGCAGCTTCGCCACCGTGGGCGCCCTCTCTGCCATCCACCAGTTCTGCTCCGTTGGCGAGCACGCGTTCATCGGCGGCGGCACGATCGCCACCAAGGACGTGCTGCCGTTCATGAAGACCGTCGGAAGCCGGCCGGCGCGCTGCTACGGTCCGAACACCGTGGGCCTCGAGCGCCGCGGTTTCTCCGAGGAGCAGGTGCGCGCGCTCAAGACCGCATGGCGCCACCTGCACAGCCCCAAGCTGACGACCAGCGAGGCGCTCGAGAAGATCGCGGCGGAGCTTGCCGGCGCCCCTGACGCGATGCGGCTCGTCGCGTTCATCCGGGCGAGCGAGCGGGGCGTGATCCTCGCGAACGGCTAGCGGCAGGGGTCCGGGGTCGGAACCGACCAGGAACGGACGGCCGAGAACAGCACCGAGACGCGGAGCGTGTAGGCCGCGGCGCCCGGATCCGGCTGTATGCCCAACCCAGGGCACGCGGCCGAGGGCGGCCGCGCCACAAGAGAATGGACCAAGTGAAGCACGTGGGGCGGGCGCCCTCGCCCGCCCGATCGAAGCAGACGGTCCGCTGTCGGCGGCGCCGGTCAGTCCCCGGTTGGAACGACGGTCGCTGCTTCGACCATCAGCGCCACCGTCCGTTCGGGCGCCCGGGTGCGGTGCACGACGCCGCGCGGCACCATCAAACCCTGACGCGGTCCGAGCGAGACCGTTCGGCCCTCGAGGTCGATCAGGAGCATGCCTTCGATCACGTAGAAGAACTCGTCCTCGCGGTCGTGCTTGTGCCAGTGAAACTCCCCCTGGAACACCCCGAGTCGAACCACCGCGTCGTTGACCCGGCTGAGCGTCTGGTTCCACCACCGCTCGGTGCAGTCGTCCGCTAACCGCCCCGCGTCCACCAGCTCGAGCGGCCCGTACTTGACGTCGGTGTGGATCCGGTACTCCGTCATGCGCCCTCCAGGTCCGCGGGTTCCAACGCGCGGGCCGGTCGCGCTCATCCCGGCGCCGGCTAGGAGCCTGTCTGGGAAAGCGGGAGGGCCGCGTTGCGAGCGCCGCGGGGCGAGCTGCAAGGCGACGCGCCGATGGCGATGTGGACCCATCGGCGAGGCGCGGCAACGCTGCAGATCGCCCTGCGCCGCCGCAACCCGGAGGGCGCAGGGGGGTTGCGGCCGCATGCTGCGTTGCTCGTCGGCCGCGATGGCGCCGGCATCGCTTGCCTCCTCGCGCCTTGCCTGCGCCTCGCAAGCCCCCTGCGCGCGACCCGCCCCATTTCCCAGACAGGCTCCTAGGCGCGGTTCATGAGGGGGAAGAGCGCGTCCTGCTTGGCGCGCAGCTCCTCGGCGCCCCCGAAGGCGACCTCGAACACGTCGGCCTCGAGCGCCGCCACGATCGCCTCCGCCGCGGCTGCCGCCGGCATCGCCGAGCGGTTTGCCTCCGGCGGGCGGTGGGCCGCACCGAGCTCGCTCGCCACGATCGGCGGGATGACCTCGAAGACGCGGACGGTCGTGTCGCGGAGCTGGTGGCGGAGCGACATCGTGAGCGAGTGCAGCGCGGCCTTCGTGGCGCAGTACACCGGCATGTGCGCGAGCGGCGCGAACGCGAGGCCGGAGGAGACGTTGACGACCGCCGACTCGGGCTGCGCGGCGAGCTGGGGCAAGAGCAGGGTCGTGAGGTGGATCGGCGCGGCGAGGTTGATGCTGATCTCCTCGTCGACGCCGGCCAGCGCCGACGCTCCGTCGGCGAAGGTGAAGAGGTGCTGGATCCCGGCGTTGTTGACCAGCATGTTGAGACGGGGGTGCTCGGCCGCGATCCACTCGACCATGCGAGCTCGCGACTCCGGGTCCGCGACGTCCGCCTCGCGGACGCGCAGCGCCGGGTCCGCCGAGCGGGCCGACTCGAGGCGGTCCCGCCTCCGCCCGCAGACGATCACCTCGTTCCCGCGCCGGAGGAGTGCGCGGGCCAGCTCGAGGCCGATCCCGGTCGCCCCACCAGTAACGAGCACCGTGTTGCCTGTCGTCTTCATGACTACCTCCTCTCGGCGACCCGCGGCGCATGGACGTGCGCCTCGGACCGGGATCGCCACGACCGCGGCGGCGCCACAGCGGGCGTCGCCTCGGTCCGGCCCTCCGTCATGCCCGCTCGGGCCAGTCGTCGTCCGGACGAGCCGGCGGCGGCTGGCGGCTCCCGAGGTTGGCCGGGTCGATCTCGGCGAAGACGAAGTTCTCCGGCGGCACCGGGTCGCCCGCGAGCCGGCGCAGCATCGCGAGCTGGCCGGCGTGCGTCATGGCGTCCGAGAGCGGCCCCTGGAGCAGCCGCTCCGGCGTGATGCCTTTCCACTCGCGTCTCCGGTCTCGATGGCACGGGCCAGCTCGGCGAGCGTCGCGTGGAACCGCTCGACCTCGGCCGCGAAGTCGGGCAGGGGAGGCACGCGATAGGCGCCGCCCACGAAGAACGTGCGGGCGTACCCGAGGACGCTGTCCATGTGCGCGACCAGCTCGTGCGGCGTCCGCACCTTGGGGCCGGCCCGGAACGCGGCGAACGGGGCGGGCGCGCCCCGCACGGCTTTCTGCGTGCGGTACGCCAGCGCGGCCAGGAAATGGAGCAGGAGCGCACGTTTCTCGTCCATCGTCACCTCGCCGCTTCCCAATGCCGTTCCCGCCGCCGTACCCCTGGTTGTCTCACGGTACCGTCTCTTTGGCGCGCCAGAGCTCGTCGGAGAGACTCTCCACGAGGTAGACGTCCATTCGGTTGTTGGTCGCGAGGACGTGTAGCGCGGCGTTTGCCAGGTCAACGGCCTCGGTCATTCCCGCCATGACCTTCACCCTCCTCGTTGAGTCTAGCCTGGTCTCGTTCCTTGCCGGATAAGGACGCAGGACGGGAGCAGGCGGCAAGACGGCTGCTCGCGCGGCGCGCGAGCCCCACATCGACCCTACCAATGTGGGGCGCGCCCGCCGGGCGCGCGGCTTCTTGCCGCGGCGACACGGGTCGTCAGGCTCAGCCGTGCTCGGGCGGCCGGAGGAGCGCGTGCATGACGGCGTCCTGGAACGCGCCGTGGACGCAGATCCTCGACCGCAGCGTGCCCTCGCGGAGCGCGCCGACCTTCTCGGCGACGCGCAGGCTGGCCGTGTTGCCGACCGCGACGACGACCTCCAGGCGCTGGAGATCGGTGTTCGCGAACGCCCAGTCGGCGAGCCGCCTCACGGCCTCTGCGGCGATGCCGCGCCTGGTCTGCGATGTGCGCACCCAGTAGCCGAGGTTGGCGAACCGGTTCTCCCTGTTGACCGTGTTGACGCCGCAGCAGCCGAGCAGGCCTCCCTCAGCGTCGCTGATGACGAACTCGTAGGCGTCGCCGGCCTCCGCGGCACCTCGCCGCGTGCCTGCCCACTGGAGGGCGTCGGCGATGCCGTAGCCCGGGTGACACCAGGTCATCCAGGGTTGCAGCTCGGCCAAGGACTCGCGGACCGCGTCGAGGATCGCCGCGGCGTCGCCGGACTCGGGGACCCGAAGCGAAATCCCCCTCATCTGCGACATCTGCCGACGGCGAGGGGCCGCTCGCGCCGGCGCAACCGGGGTGGACTCGTCGGCATGGCCCATCCTCGCACGGGTGTGAGGTCGGGAGCCAGCCGCCGGGGGCGCGCGCGAGCGGCGGTTCACGCGCCGGCGAGCGCGGCGAGCTTGAGGGCGGTGTTCCAGTTGCGGGCCGTGCCGCTCGTGCCGAGCTTCTTCTCGATCAAGGCGAGAGTCAGGCGGGAGCGCCCGACCCCGTCCGGGTAGACCAGGTAGGCGTGCCGACCGTCCGCGCGAACGACCTCCCGGCCCGTGATCGCGGCCTGCAGCGCCGCCACGGCGCCGGCGTCCGGCGCACCCTTGAGGGCCATGAGGAGGAGATGGCCGGGATCGCGCTTCGCCTCCGCGGCGAAGGGGTTGCGCGGCGATCGCCGCCGCCCACTCCTCGGCGGTGCGGACGAGGAACTCGGTCCGGAGCCCGAGCCCCTTCTCGCACTCCGACTCGAGGCGGCTCTCCAGCTTCCCGCACGGTTGGTCGGCGGCCCGGAAGAGGAGGTTGCCGCTGTTGAGCAGGGAGCGCACGTCGCCGAAACCGAGCCCGGCGAGCAGGCCGCGCAGGTCGGCCATGGCGACCGCCTTGTGCCCGCCGACGTTGATCCCTCGCAGCAGCGCGACGTAGGTCGTCATGGCCGGCGGTGGTTCGCCGAGGGCACGTCGGGGAACGGGCAGAGATTCGGCGCGACATCACGGGTTCGCGATCCGCTGGAGAAGCGCCTGGACGTGCGCGCGCCGGTCGCTGAAGCCGATGAGCGGCGTGACCCGCGTGTCGGCGACCGTCCACAGCGGGAGGCTGGTGACCAGCTGGTCCAGCTCCGCGGCCGTCTCCACGTCTGCGATGAACCGGATCGCGATGCGCCCGGCCACCGGCCCGCCCGCGACGATGCGTCCCTGTTGAACGAGCTGCTCGGCCCTCGCGAGCGTCGGGAAGATGACGCCTTCGACGAACGCCCGAGCGGACTCCTCGGTAGGCGGCTGCGTCGTGCCGCGGTGGTCGATCTCGACCAGGAACCTCATCGCCGGCGCCCTCCTTCTGCAATCCGGGAATGGCGCCGAGACAGCGCGAATTCCATTGTAGAGGCTTGCGGCGTGCTACGTCGGGGCCGCGCATCCGCCGAGGGCAAGGGAGGCCACAGATGGCGAAAGGCAATCGCAAGGCTGGCGACTTCTGCTGGATCAACCTGCTGACGCCGGACCCGAAGCAGGCACAGGCCTTCTTCGGCAAGCTGCTCGGCTGGACGTACGTCGAGCTGCCGGGGGGCATGGGCCACGCGGCGCAGGTGGGCGGGCGCAGCGTCGGTGGCATCTTCGACCTCGCGGACCCGATGACGCCCAAGGGGACGCCGCCGGGCATCAGCGTCGTGGTGAAGGTCGACAGCGCCGAGGCGGCCTCCAAGAAGGTGGCGTCCCTCGGCGGCAAGGCGAAGCCGCCCTTCGACGTCATGGATCAGGGCCGCATGGTGGCCTGCAGCGATCCGAACGGCGCGGCGTTCGACCTCTGGGAGCCGAAGAAGGGACCCGGCACCGACGCCGACAGCGATCTCCACGGCGCGCCGAGCTGGTTCGAGACGCTGACCACGGACGTCGACCGTGCGACCAAGTTCTACACAGGGCTGTTCGGCTGGAAGCCGGAGGTCATGCCGATGCCGGGGTCGAGCTACACGACGTTCAAGCACGGCAAGGACTACATCGCGGGCATGATGAAGATCACGCCGGAGATGGGGAAGATGCCGCCGCACTGGGGGACGTACTTCACGGTGGACGACGCCGACAAGACGGCGACGCAAGCGGTCAAGCTCGGCGCGAAGCTCTGCATGCCGCCGAAGGACATCCCGGACGTCGGCCGCTTCTGCGGCATCTCCTCGCCGCAGGGCGTCATGTTCTACGTGATCAAGTACGCGGGCTGAGCTCGCCGGACCGCGGCAGGAGCGGCTGCCGCGCCCGGTCGGCGGCGGCGCGGCGCCTACGCTGACGGCGGCAGCTTCGGCAACCGCGGCAGCCAGCGGTTGACGGATCGGGTGTAGCGCTCGTAGCTGCTGCCGAACCGTCGCCGAAGCGACGGCTCCTCGACGAGGACCACGAAGGTGTGTGCCAGCAGCCCGGCGCCGACCGTCAGGATGAGCACCGCTCCGGAGCCGACGATGAGGGCGTAGCCGCCGAGCATGCCCATGGCGCCCAGGTACATCGGGTTCCTCGCGTAGCGGTACGGGCCGTCGGCGACGAACTCCACCGGGGGATCGAACGGCGCAGGCGTTCCCCGGCCGCGGAACGCGAACCCGAAGGCGCAAAGGGGGCCGAGAGCCGCCCCGCAGACCAGCACCGCCCAACCCGGCGGCGACAGCCAACTCGGGAGGATCGTCCCCAGCGACGCGTCGTACCTGCGGACCAGGCTGGCCAGCCAGCCCCAGAGCACGACGAAACCGGTCATGTACACCGCGGTCCTGAGAGCGGCGAACCACCTCATGTCCGACCCTCTGAACCGACGTGCGCTCGAACTTGCGACGCGGCTGTCATGGGTTCTCGTTCAGGAACACCGTGAAATCGAGCTCTCCCGGGGAGTGACCGTACCCCCTGAGGATCGCGGCGGCCTGGCTCCGGTGGTGCGTCCCGTGGTTGACGACGTGCACCAGGCAGTGCCAAAGCAACCGGTCGCGCTTCTGACCGGTCTCGATCGTGTACCGGACGTGGCCGGAAAGGTCGTCGTCGTGGAGACCCGCGAGGTAGTCCCGCATCGCGCGTTCCTCCTCGTTCCACCGTCGCTCCAGAGCGTCGAACGTCGGGAAGGTGTCCTCCTTGATCGCCTCGAAGGACGTGATGGTGTTGTGCTGCCACAGCGTGCGCCACCCGCACTCGGAATCGAGGATGTGCGCCAGCGTGCCGCGCAGGCTGCCGAAGCTCTGCGCGGTCGGGGCCAGGAACTGCTCCGGGTCGCTCGTGCGGTCGCCGCCAGGACCCGCCGGTTGGCCCAGTAGTTGTAGTCGTAGAGCTTCAGAACCTCGGAGGTCTTCATTCGTGCTCCTCGACCGTCCGGGTCGCATCACCCCGGGGTCACTTTCCGAGCGCAGTCTATGCAGGGGCGCGCCGGGACGCCAGCCGAACCGTGGGCCAGCCGCCTGGCATCGAACGCCTGTGTGCCGGCGCCTGGTCAGCGCGCGCCTAGACGAGCGCAAGACGGGCGGCGAGCATCGCGAACGCGAAGAGGGCGCCGCCCCAAAACGTCGCCAGGAGAGAGTGGGTGTGACGGTTGCTCGTGCGCCAGTTGCCGAGAGCCTGCATGATGCTGCCCGTGGCGACCGGCGCGACGACCAGGCTGATGCCTGGGAACCGAGAGGGGCCGAAGAGGTGCTTCGGGAGGAGGAGTGTCGATGCGTAGCCGGTCGCGGCGCCGAGGATGACGAGCCCGAACCCTGCGAGAACAGGGTTGGCTGGACGCCGACGACCAAGGGCCTGACCGACGGACTCCCAGCCAAGTTCCGCCGCAGCCTCGACGAGGAGCTGAAGGAGGACCTCGCCGACCAGGTTCAACAGCGCTTCAAGCAGGAAACCGATCACGAGGTGTCACCTAGGCGCCCGACCGCTTACCTTCGGGCGCCCCGTGACGGACGCGCTGCGATGGGGTGGACAGCGCCCGATGACAAGCAGCAGAGACCTCCTCAACAGCCGCCACGAGCGCTGGGATCTCGAACGTATCACCGCGGAAGAGTAAGTGGTTGGCGTTCGGGTCATACCAACGCATGATGTCGCAATCGTCGACACCGTGGAGCGCAGCCCTGACGCCTATGGTGTCATGGAAGTAGTTTCGCCTCGGGCTGCGAGCTTGCCATTCATCGAGGCGCTCATCGAAGTGCTCGAGGTGGTCACGGAGTTTTCGACTGCATAGCACATGCCCGGTCTCGGGAAGCCCCACGGCCTGGCGGAGCTCCTCCGCCCGGCTATTCTTCGGATTGGCGGCCTTTCGGGAGGCATAGGCCTCTTGCGATTCGCCACTCTTGCGCCGCGGAGGTGCCGGCCAAAAGAGCTTGGACACGTTACTCGAATGGGTCAAAAGGCTATGAAGGCTGCGAAAGATCTCGTCATGCAGGGTCTGGGCCAGACCGTCGTTCTCGGCGTTCAACGCTTCAAACCAACGGGGGACGACATTGTCGAGCGCGCGGGCGGCGTTGATCGCGAACCGACACTGGGTCGCCGCTTCGCCAAGGTAAATCCTCTGGGCATAGGTGTCCATATCAGCGGCTCCTGGGCCGTCTAACGCCGCCTACCCATCCGCCTCCACCTTCCCGCAGCGTCCACAGCCTCGACCTCGAACCGGAAAATTGTTACCTATGTCCCTGGACTCTTGTGTTACCTATGTCCCCGGCCGGTTCAGCGTTCATGAGCCCGATTCACTCCGACGACTGGCGGTCCCCGCGTGGCGCATCCACGCGTAGGACACAAGGGCGAGCCACGGAAGACAGAGACAGTAGTTCGCTGCGAACGACACGGGCAGGCCAAGGCGCTCGTCCTGCTCGTCGCCGAAGACCAAAATGGAGACTAGCGCGGCCGGGGCGTTAACGACCAGAGTGGCAACAGATACGGCTTCGCCAAGAACCGTCGCATACGCTATCGCGGCCACCGAGAAGAGAGCGGCATTGGCGACCGCAAGCACGACAAAGATCCGGAACCATCTACCACGCATCCAGCATGCCTCCACCATTCGCTCAGTCACAGGCGCCACGGGTGCCGTCTAACGCCGCCGCTCAGCCGCCCGCCGGCTGGCGCGCCGGTTGCGCATGCAAACGGCGTGACAGCCGAGAGGGGCGACTGCAACGGCATTTAGGCGCCACGAGCCGGCTGATCGTCATAGGACCCTGGGGTGAGCGTAGCCGTAAGCACTGGGCGACCGCAATCCGGGACCATGACGGCGAATCTCTGGAAGTCACAAGTGAATTCGGCGAGGAACCTGACGTAGTCCAACGCGTCGGCTAGCGTCATCCCCGGGAAGTTTCCTGCTAATGGCGGCAGCTGCTCGTTCTGGTGGTTGACGACGTGGTGAATGAACTCGCCCCGGCCGGTCCAGCAACACCCGAACCGGCCGGCCACGGAGTTCTGCCATGAGATGAAGTGGCCCGGGTATCCCCCAGCCTCGGCCGCAGGTGGCCTGCCAGAGTAAACCGTGATTACTTGAAGCACAGGGCGAGCAACATCCTGCTCTTCGTACCCCGCAAGGATGAAACTCACATCAACGATGACGGTGGCGTCGGTGAGCTCCGGCACGCCAAGCTGTGTGCGGAGTTCGGCCTTGACACCATCGACGAGGTGCTTCAAGACACTCTCATGATCACCGCCGCCCGTATAGGACTTTTCGAGTGACTTGAAGATGGAGTACGGGGTGCGGTTGTTCAGCAATGCAGCGCCCGAGACGGCCACCGCAAACGGGCAGCCTCCCATCTGAACCGAGAACAGCTTCCGAGCCATTCGGGACCACCCGATTGGTATCGTGATTGGCTCGGCGAGGTCCACTTCTCGTCCCGTTGCCTTTTCCTTGGCCTTGAAGATGGTGCGCTGCCAGGTAGTCTGGGTGTCAGCCGCAAGGGCGATACCGTCGGGCACAGCTAAAGCAATTGCGATTGTCATTAACCTGCCTCCCTGTGGCGCCTACCGCACTGTCGACTAGCTAAGGGAAGCCGGGAAACGCTGCGCGGCGTGCGGTGTTTGCCGGCGGCGACACGACGAGCCGTCTCATGCAAAGCACAAGAGCGGGAGGAGATTGCGAGCTGCCCGGCAGCCGAGCCCTTTCCTGATAGGCTGCGAGGACTGCAGCCTAAACCGCGCCGCGAAACACTGCACGCGCCTTCGCCGGGCGAGGCGCCAGCCATCATCGAGGGGGGGTCCGCCACCGTGGTCTCCTGGTGTGTCCAGGAACAGTATAGACCCCGTCCGGCCGGACGGCAGGCGGTCTCGTCGAGGTTGGCCGTGTTGTCAGGCCAGGGTCACCCAGTCGGTACGAGGTTCCGCGGGCGGCCGCCGGACGTCACACCCGGCCGACCATGGCCTGCAGGCGGGCGATGCGCTTCTCCATCGGAGGGTGGGTCGAGAAGAGCTTCGTGATGCCGCCGCCGGAGAACGGGCTCGCGATCATCATGTGCGCCGTCGTCGGCTGCGCCGTCGCCATCGGTATCCGCTGGGTGTAGGCGTCAAGCTTGCGCAGCGCCGAGATGAGGCCTTCCGGCGAGCCTACGAGCTTGGCGGCGCCCTCGTCGGCCGCGAACTCGCGCGAGCGCGAGATCGCGAGCTGGATCAGGATCGCGGCGATCGGCGCCACGATGATGAAGAAGAGGCCGCTGAGACCGCCGCCGCGGTCGTTGCGGTCGCCGCCGCCGCGGCCGGCGAACATCATCGCGAAGCCGGCCATGCGCGCCAGCATCGCGAGCGCGCCGGCGATCGTCGCCGCTACGGACGAGATCAGGATGTCGCGGTGGAGCACGTGGTTGAGCTCGTGCGCGAGCACGCCCTTGAGCTCCTCGCGGTCCATCACCCGAAGGAGCCCCTGGGTGACGGCGACCGCGGCGTGGTTGGGGTTGCGGCCGGTCGCGAACGCGTTGGGCTGCGCCTCGGGGATCAGGTAGAGCCTCGGCATCGGGATGTGGGCGCGCTGCGCCAGCTCGGCCACCGCGGCGTAGAGCTGCGGCGCCCCGGCCTCGTCGACGGGCTGGGCGCGGTGCATCGCCAGCGCGATCTTGTCGGAGAAGAAGTAGGCCGCGAAGTTGAGGACGCCGGCGAACACCAGTGCCATGATCAGACCCTGCTGTCCGCCCAGGAGGTCGCCGAGCCACAGGAGCAGGCCGGTGAGCAGGGCGAGGAGCACGGTTGTTTTCAACCAGTTCGACATTTGCAGCCTCCAAACAACTCCGGCCTCGATCCGGCCGGTCATCAAAGTAAACGCAAACGGCGTGCCAGCGGCTCCCCGCCGCCGGTCGCTGACCAGGCGTCAGGGTGACGCGGTCGGGGTCGCCCGCGGCGCTCTCGGCTGATCGCCGATCTCGGGCGACATCCTGAGGCGGCACGAGCCCGACGTGGCGATTAACGCGACGACGAATGCGATCAGCGCCAGGCCGAGCGCCGCCAGGAAGTACTCGCCCGCGGAGCGGCCGCGCCGCTTCCGTCGCATCGCAGCGGATCATATACCACCGAGGCACGGCTCGCGCGGCGCGCGAGTTCCACAACGGTCGAGCGGGCTTGGGGCGCGACCGCCGGTCGCGGCTGGAAGCCGCTCCCACGGAGTGGGTCGCGGCGATGGCGGTCGCGGCCGGAGGCCGCTCCCACCGGGCCGGCGAAACTCCCCGGCGTGATCCGGAGAATCACCGTGGGAGCACCTTCCAGGTGCGACCCGCGTGAGTCGAAGCGATCACGCGGGCCGCGCGTCCCGGCGGGCGAGCTCCTGGAGGCCGTCGGCGGCCAACGCGGCCGCGATGACGGTGGCCGCCACGAGCGCGGTCGGGAGGAGCGTCAGCCACCAGGCGTTGGCGAGCACCTCCTGCCCCTCGGAGACCATCGTGCCCCACGAGGCGGTCGGCGGCTGCGCGCCGAGGCCGAGGAACGAGAGCGCCGCCTCGACGAGGATGAGGTCGCCGAGGCGCAGGGCGCCGTCCTGCGCGATCGGCGTCAGCGAGTTCGGCAGCAGGTGCACGAACGCGATCCGCCAGCCGCTCGCGCCGATCGCCCGGGCGGCGAGGATGAAGTCGCGCTCCTTCAGCGAGAGCACCTGGCCGCGGACGAGCCGCGCGACGCCCATCCAGGAGGAGAAGCCCAGGATCAGCACGAGCACGCCGAGCGACGGCCGGAACAGCGCGGCCAGGAACAGCAGCAGGAACAGCATCGGGACCGCGAGCAGCGCGTCGACGAGTCGCATCAAGAGCGCGTCCAGGACGCCCCCGACCCAGCCGGCCGCGAGCCCCGCGCCGACGCCGAGCACGAGCGCGACGAGCAGCGCGAGGCCGCCGATCCCGAGCGACACCCTTGCGCCGTTGAGCAGGCGAGCGAGGACGTCGCGGCCGACGGTGTCGGTCCCAAGCCAGAAGCGGCGGGTGGCCACGCCGACGACGTCGGCGGCGGGCACGCGCCTGTCCTCCCCGGCGCTGCTCACGATCCAGGCGTCGCCCGTCCGGCGCGCGGCGTCGCACGCGAACGTCGTGCGGTCGCGGAGCGTCACGACGACCCGCGTGGCGCCGGGGCGCAGCAAGGCCGCCGCCCGCGCGTCCACGATCGCGTCCGGGTCGGCCGCGAACCACGGTCCCGCCACCGCGACGAGGGCCAGGCCCGCCAGCAGAGCTCCCCCTGCGAGCAGCCGCTGCGGCCAGCGCCGGATCGCGTGCGTGAAGGTCACCGCCGCTCCAGCCTGGCGGCGAACGGCGCCATCTCGCCCCGCCCTCCGGAGCGAGCGACGGTCATACCCGCACCCGCGGATCGGCGACCGCGTAGGCGACGTCGGCGAGCAGGTTGCCGACCACGACCGCCACGGTGGCGACGATCGTGCCCCCGAGCAGGAGCGGGAGGTCGCGGCCGAGCGCGGCGTTGTACATCACCTGGCCCATGCCGGGCCACGAGAAGACCACCTCGATGACCAGCGAGCCGGACACGAGGAACGGCAGCGACATCCCGGTCATCGTGATCAGCGGGAGCAGCGCGTTGGGGAGCGCGTGCCGTACGAGCGCCTGGCGCGGCGAGCAGCCGCGGGCGCGGGCGGCGAGGACGTAGTGCTCGGTGCGCTCGTCCAGGAGCGAGCCCCGCAGGTAGCGCGCCACCGCGCCGACGCCGGTGACCCCGATCGCCATCACCGGCAGGACGAGGTGCCGCGCGAGGTCGAGCACTCTCGGCCACCCGTGCGCCAGCTCGCCCTCGAGCGAGCGCATGTGCGACGGGGGAAGGAGTTGGAGGCGGTAGGAGAAGAGGCCGATCAGGCCGAGCGCGACCCCGAACGTCGGGAGCGCGAACGCGGTCAGCGTCGCCAGCGTGATCGCCCGGTCGCCCGTCCCGTGTGGCCGCCGGAGCTGGACGATCGCGAGGCCGACGCCGCCCGCCAGCTCGAGGGCGAGGCCGAGCGTGGTGAGGAGCATGGTGTTGGGCAGCACGTCCGCGAGCACCCGCGTGACCCGCTGGCGGTAGGTCCACGAGGTCCCGAGGTCGCCGGTGACGGCCGCCGCCAGCCAGCTCGCGTAGCGCAGCGGCAGCGGCCGGTCCAGCCCGAACTCCCGCCGGAAGCGCTCCCTCGCGGCGGGCGGGATGCGGGGGTCGATGAGGCGGCTCGCCGGGTCGCCGGGCGCCAGGTTGACCAGGACGAACGTCACGGTGGCCACGAGCCATACGAGGACGACGCCGGCGCCGAGACGGCGGAGCCCCCAGCGGAGCATCACGGGCTCCAGTACCAGTCGTCCACGTTGTAGAACACACCGGCGGTGTTGATCTCGGCACCGCGGAGGGCGCGGCTGGTCGCCACCAACCTGTTCGCCTCGTAAAGGAACGTCACCGGCTGGTCGTCCACGATCAGCTCCTGGATGCGGTCGAGCAACACCTTGGCGCGCGAGTAGTCGGGCTCCTCGCGGGCCGCGGCGATCAGGCGGTCCACCTCGGGGTTCGAATAGGCGACGAAGTTGTTGCTCCCCTGCGAGGTCGAGGGCGTGCTCCACTCGCCGGTGAGGTCGATCTTGGTTGCCTCCTCCCAGGCCCAGATCGTGGCGTCGAAGTCGCCGGCCTCCGACCTCGCGATCAGCGCGGTGAACTCGACCTGGAGCGGCCGCACCTTGATGCCGATGCGGGCCAGGTCCGCCTGGATGAGGAGCGCCATCTGGCGGCGGATCGTGTTGCTCGCGGGGTACAGGAGGTCGAACGCGAACGGCTTGCCGTCGCGCTCGAGGATGCCGTCGCCGTCCTGATCGCGCCACCCGGCCTGCTCGAGCAGCTTCGCGGCCTGCGCCTGATCGTAGGGGAGCTGCGGCAGCGTCCGGTCGAAGCCCCACATCGACGACAGCACCGGGCCTGTCGCGAGCACCGCGTGACCTCGGAAGACGGTGTCCACCAGCGCCTTCCTGTTGATCCCGAGCGAGAGCGCGCGGCGCACGCGGCGGTCGGCGAAGATCGGCAGGCGGTTGTTCCAGGCGACGAGCCCCCACAGGCGCGAGGGGTACTCCACCAGGCGCAGGTCGCGGTTCGCGAGGACGCGGTCCGCGTCCTGCGGCGGCACCGCCTGGACGACGCTGATCTGGCCGGCCACGAGCTGCGCGAGCTGCGCGGCGGGGTCCGGAAGGACCCTGAAGACCAGGCGGTCGAGGTTGGGCCGCGGCGCGTTCCAGTAGGTGGGGTCGCGCTCCAGGATGATCGTCTGCTGCGGGGTGTGCGCGGCGAGGCGGAACGGGCCGCCGGTCACCAGGAGCTTCTCGAAGTCGGTGGTGCGCCACTTCGCGAACGGCACCTTGCCCCAGGCGTGCGCAGGGACGATGTGGCCGTCGTTGGCGTCCATCAGCTGATACGGGTAGACGCGGGTGAAGTGGAAGCGGACGGTGTGCGCGTCGACGACCTCGACGTCCTTGACGAAGTCCTTGATCTCCATCCCGATCGACCCGACCTGCGGCGACTTCTGCGCCAGGAACGTGAAGCGCACGTCGTCGGCGGTGATCGGGGCGCCGTCCGACCACCGCGCATCCTGGCGGAGGTGGAACGTCAGCGCCAGGTTGTCGGCCGAGAACTCCCACGACGTCGCCAGCCGCGGCGCGAAAGAGGGCGGGTGGAGCTGGTAGTCCGGCTGCTCGGTCATCAGGGTGGGGAAGAGGAGGTCGATGGTGTCGAGCTCGCCCTTCTCGCCGGAGGACTGGTACTCGTTGAACGTGGTCACGTCGGCCGAGGTCGCCACCACGACCTGCCCGCCCGGTCTCGGCGCGCTCGTCCTGCGCGCGGCGGCGTAGGTTCGGGCGTCCGCGTCCGCCCGACGGCGGTGGCAGGCCGGCGCCAGGAGCAACAGGACCGCGGCTCCGAGCGCGAGGCATGGTCGGGTGGTCGGCATCGTCACGGCTCCGGGTGCATTATGGCCCGGGAGCGCGTCCGCCTCCAACGTCCCGGCACACGGGGACGTACAATACGCGGCATGCGGGGGGGCGGCTGGCCCTTGAAGCGGCAGTACATCGCGGTCGCGGGCGGGTTCGCCGTGCTGCTCGTGGCGAGCTTCGCGTCGTTCGCGTACCTGATGGTCGAGCAGCTCTCGCGCTCCTACCTCGAGGACGTGCTGCTCTCGGGCAAGGCCCAGGCCGAGGAGCTCGCGCACGAGCTCAAGGGGCAGGGGAACCTCTACAAGGTGGTCGAGACGCGCCGCGAGGCGCTGGCGCAGCTCTCGGCCCAGCTCGCGCGCCAGCAGGTGATCGACAAGGTCCAGGTGTTCGACAACCGGGGCAAGCTGGTCTACCAGTACGAGTCCCAGGCCGAGGGGCTCAAGGGCGGCTTCCCCGAGAGCAGCCTCGAGCTTCTGGTCCCCATCTCGAAGCCGGAGGTGACGGAGCGGACCAGGAGCTACCAGATCCGGGCGCCGCTCGAGGACCTCGGCACCGTCCTGGTGAGCGTGTCGAAGCCGGCGATGGCGGCGAGGATCACGATCCTCCGCCGGCACCTGCTGACGCAGACGGCGCTCGCCGGCGGGACCTCGATCGTCGTCCTCATCGGAGCGGTGATGTTCATCTGGCACCTCGTGCAGAGGAACGCCCAGCTCGACGCCAGGCGCCGGCTCCACGAGGAGCTGGCGGCGCTCGGCTCGCTCGCGGCCAACCTCGCGCACGAGATCCGCAACCCGCTCAACGCGATCTCGATCAACCTCGAGCTGCTCGAGGAGGACCTCGCGAGCCGCAAGACGCCGGTCGAGACGGTCGGGATGGCGCGGCGGGAGGTCGGGCGGCTGACGCGGCTGGTGACCGACTTCCTGGTCTACGCGCGGCCCGCGCCTCCCGTGCCGGAGGAGTTCGACGCCGGGACGCTGCTGCGCGAGGTGGCGGCGCTGCTCGCGCCCACGTGTGAGCGCTACGGCGTGGAGCTGGCGGTGGAGCCCGGGAGCGTTCGGGTGCGCGGCGACCGCGGCCAGCTCGGCCAGGTGGTGATGAACCTCGCGCTCAACGCGGTCCAGGCGATGGACGGGTGCCCAACGCGGCGGGTCGGCCTCGCGGCTCGCCGGGACGAGGGGCGGGCGGTGCTCGAGGTCACCGACAGCGGGCCCGGGATCGCGAAGGCGGACCTGGCGAGAGCGCGGGAAGCGTTCTTCACCCGTCGCAAGGGCGGGACCGGCCTCGGGCTCGCGATCGCGGACCGCATCGTGGCCGCGCACGGGGGCGCGTTGGAGCTGGCCAACCGCCCCGGCGGCGGCCTCGTGGCCAGGGTGAGCCTGCCGGAGGGCGGGCCCGGATGAGTGTAGACTCCGCGCGGAGGTGTGCATGAGGGTGGTTCGGACGTTGCTGCTCGGCCTGTTGGTGACTCTCGCCGCCTCGGGGGCGTTCGCGATGTTCCGGGCGGCGGACCTGGTGATCGTCCCGGTCGGGGCGTCGCTACCGGGGCTGTACGGCTCGAACTGGAAGACGGACCTCGAGATCATGAACGTCGACGCCGTGCCCATCGACGTCGAGATCGTGATCCTACAGTGCTGCAGCACCGACAACACGGCCTGGTTCAACGACATCACGAACCACCTCGGCGGTCGGACGGAGGACGGGTTCGGGAAGGTCGACGCCAAGCTCAAGGACATCCCGCCGGGCCGCGAGGTGGACATCAACGACGTGGTCGGGACCGACCTCGGGCTGACCAGCACCAAGGGCGCGCTCCTCATCTTCGCCTACGAGGCCGGCACCTTGCTGAAGACCAACCCGCCCGGCGGCAACCCGAAGCTGATCATCGTCAACAGCCGCAGCTACTCGTACGGGACCGACAGCACCGGCAAGCCGCTGACCTACGGCCAGCAGATCCCCGGGCTGCCCTGGTACGACTACATCGACCCCGGCAAGAAGGCGCGGGGCCTCGACGAGGCGGTGTTCACCGGGCTGCGCGAGGACAGCGCCTACCGGACCGCGATCGGCCTCGTCAACGTCTCGGACGAGCTCACCAACCTCGACGTCGAGCTGACGCTCAACGGGCAGGACGGCACCCAGATCGCGCAGCAGTTCGTCCAGCTGCCGCCCCTCGCGCACGAGCAGTTCGACCAGGCGATCATCAACCTGTTCGGGAAGGCGCTCACCGACCAGATCTCGGGCGCGACGCTCTCGGTGATCGTCGACTCGTACACCTCCGGGTCGCTCACTCCCGACGCCGGCGCTGATGGCCTACGTCTCCCGCATCGACAACAACACCAACGACCCGATCTACCTCGAGCAGAACTTCAGGAAACCGCTGCCGTGGGACTGCGTCTTCAACGGCAACTGCACGTCTGTCGCGAGCGGCCTCAAGCTGTCGCCGACGGCCGCGCCGGTGCTGCCTCCGCACCTCCGCCCGCCCGCCGCGCCTGCCGCGTCTGGTGCGATGACACGCGCAGGATCTGTGGTAATATTCCCGCCCGACCGGACGTCGGACGGCGTCGCGGTGAGAAGGGGGCTTCGGCATGGCGAACAAGGACGATCGGCTTCCCGATAACGCAGCGGGCAAATGGTACGTGGATTCGAGCTGCATCGACTGCGACGTGTGCCGCACGACCGCTCCGAGCAACTTCAAGGCCAACGAGGACGAGGGGCATTCGTTCGTCTTCAAGCAGCCCGAGAACCCGGAGGAAGCGGCCCAGTGCGACGAAGCCAAGGCTTCCTGCCCGGTGGAGGCGATCGGCGACGACGGTCAGTAGTCCCGCAACGTTGCAACGAGATCGGCCGGCCGCGTGCCGGCCGTTGTTTTGTTGCCGGTCGGGCCGGCGGATGGGGGCGTAGCGGCTCTCGCCGACTCGGTTGAAAGTCGAAAGTTCAAAGTCGAAAGTGGCTCGTCAGCTACGGCTGAGCGGGCGCGCGTCTCGGCTTTCGACTTTCGACTTTCAACTTTAGACTGTCGACTGTAAGCTCTGCGGGGGGACGTACCATGGAAATCACACGGATGGGCGTAGTTGGCGCCGGGCAGATGGGGAGCGGGATCGCGCACGTGGCGGCGCTCTCCGGCCTCGATGTGACGCTCGCCGACGTGTCGCGCGAGTACGTGGACCGTGCGTTCGCGACGATCGCCCGCAACCTCGACCGTCAGGTCGCCAAGGGGACGGTGAGCGCCGCGGCGAAGGGCGAGGCGATGGCGCGGATCGCGCCCGCGGTCGGCCTCGAGCCCCTGGAGGAGTGTCACCTCGTCGTCGAGGCGGTGGTGGAGGACCTCGACGTGAAGACCGGCGTTTTCACCGAGCTGGACCGGATGCTCGGCGCCACGGCGATCCTCGCCTCGAACACGTCGTCGATCTCGATCACGAAGCTGGCCGGCGCGACGTCGCGACCGGACCGCGTCATCGGGATGCACTTCATGAACCCCGTGCCGGTGATGCAGCTCGTCGAGGTCATCCGCGGCATGGCTACGAGCGACGAGACGTTCCGCGCGGTCGAGGCCCTGGCGAAGAGGATGGGCAAGGTGCCGGTCGAGGTCAACGACGCCCCCGGCTTCGTGGCCAACCGGGTCCTGATGCCCATGATCAACGAGGCGATCTTCGCGGTGGCCGAGGGGGTCGGCACCGCCGAGGCGGTCGACACCGTGATGAAGCTCGGGATGAACCACCCGATGGGGCCGCTGGCGCTCGCCGACCTCATCGGTCTCGACACCTGCCTCGCGATCCTGCGTGTATTGCACGAGGGGCTCGGCGACCCCAAGTACCGGCCGTGCCCGCTGCTCGTCAAGATGGTGGACGCGGGTTGGTTCGGCCG
This sequence comes from uncultured Acidobacteriota bacterium, assembly GCA_963727275.1. Classification (GTDB taxonomy): domain Bacteria; phylum Acidobacteriota; class Thermoanaerobaculia; order Thermoanaerobaculales; family Thermoanaerobaculaceae; genus RBG-13-68-16. The sequence goes on along the minus strand of CAVSFK010000011.1, from coordinate 172,593 downwards.
CAAGTCCGGCCGCGGGTTCTACACCTACTGAGCCGGACGAGGGAGCATGTTGCACGTCCCGAACGATGGGTCTCGAGCGCCGGCTCGCCGTGCCTCAGGGCACAGGGCCCAGGGCATAGGGCACAGGGGACGGACCGGCCCGTGGCGGCGCTTCGCTTCGCATCGGTGCCGCCCGACCGGACCGTGCCTTCCTGCGCCCTGCGCCCTGTGCCCTGTGCCCCGTCTTTGGAGTCGTACGTGACCGTCCTCTGCCAGTGGTGCGGCGCCCCCAACCCGGACGGCCGGGAGACGTGCCTGCGGTGCAGCTCGCGCCTGCTGGTCGTCTCCGGCACCAACGGCGAGTTCTCCGAGGAGACGCTCGAAGAGGAGGAGTCGAGCCTCGAGCGCGAGAAGCAGGCGTTCGACGAGCACCTCCTCGAGCGCCTCTCGGGCGGCGAGGAGGCGGGGAAGCGGCTGCACGGCGCCGTCATCCGTCTCGAGGAGCGCGTCGCCGACCTCGAGCGCGGCCTCGCGCTGCTCGACTCCGGCGTCCAGGCGCTCATCGACCTCCTCGACCGCCGCAAGGTGATCCGCGAGACCGAGGTGATGGCGGCCTGGGAGCGCTCGGCCACCACCGAGATGGCGCGGGAAGAGCTGCTCGAGCGCCTGCGCGAGCGGCGCGAGGCGATCGTCTCGCGGGCCCGCGCGGCGGGCGGGACCGCCGCGGCCGCCTGCGCCAGGGCGCTCCAGAGCGCGGAGCTGGCGCTGCTCGCCGGCCAGCCCGTGCGGGCCGCCGAGATCCTGAGCGAGGCGCTGCGCCGCTTCCCGCGCAACCCCGAGCTGGCCGGGCTCCTGGGCGAGCTGGCGTTCGAGCGCGGCGACCTGTCCGCGGCCGAGAACGCGTTCCGCCAGGTGCTCCGCTGGAACGCGGACGACGTGGAGGCGCAGATCTACCTCGGCACGATCCTGGCCGACACGCACCGCGAGACCGAGGCGATCGCGCACCTCGAGCGCGCGACGGTCCTGGCGCCGGACAACTTCCTGCCGCACTTCTCGCTCGGCGCGCTGCACGCCGCCGCGGGCCGCGGCGAGCCGGCCCGAGGGTACCTGCGCGCCGCGGTGCAGCGCGAGGAGATCCCGCAGGCGTACTTCCTGCTCGGCATGGTCGAGCTGGACGCCGGGCGCGCCGGCGCCGCCTCGACCGCCCTCGAGCGCGCCGTGGCGCTCGACGCCGAGTTCGAGGACGCGATCTACTACCTCGGCCTGGCGTACCTCGAGCGGAAGTGGCACAAGAAGGCGCTCGAGTGCTTCCGCCGGGTGCAGGAGATGGATCCCCAGCGGCTCCAGTACCAGGAGGCCGTGCGCCTGGTCGAGGGCGACACCGGGGGCGCCCCGCCGCTGACGCCCGAGGCCGAGACCCTCGTGCGCGAGGCGTCGCAAGCGTCCGAAGCCGGGGAGATCGAGCGCGCGCTCCAGCAGCTGCAGCGCGCCTCGCGGCTGAGCGACCACCCCACGATCCTGGCGTCGCTCGCGCTGCTCGCCGCCTCGGCCGGTCGGCCGCGCCAGGCGCTCGCCGCCGCGCACCGCCTGCTGCGGCTCGGCGGCCGCGGCGCGCCGGTGCTCGCGGCGTGGACCGCGCTCCTGGAGACGATGCGGGCCGCGAAGCGCTACCGCGTCGTCGAGCGCTGGGGCGGTCGGCTGTTCGCCGAGGGGCCAGGCCCGCTCGAGCGCGGGCTCGCGGCGTACGAGCTGGCGCTCACCGAGCTCGAGCGCGGCGGGGACAACGGGCGGGCGCTCGAGTTCGCGCACGCGTCGCTGGAGCTGATCCCGCGCGAGCTGCGCGGCTACCCGCTCGCGGCGCTCGGCCGCATCCACATGGCGCGCGAGGAGTACTCCGACGCGGTGGACTACCTCGAGCAGGCCGTTGCGGTCTCCTCGGCGCCCGCTATCCTGACGCAGCTCGGGCTGGCGCTGCTCGAGATGGGCGAGGGCGAGCGGGCGCGCGAGGTGCTGCAGAAGGCGCGGCAGGGCGCGGCGCGCGACCTGAAGAGCGACGTTCTGACCCACCTCGCCCGGGTGGGGTGGCTGGCGGCGCGCGAGGCGCGCGGCCGGCGGAAGGGCTGAGACGATGCGTTGGAGCCGTTACTTCCTCTACACGCTGCGCGACAACCCCTCGGACGCGGAGGTCGTGTCCCACCAGCTCCTGGCGCGCGCCGGGATGATCGACAAGGTCGCGGCCGGGATCTACACCTACCTGCCGCTCGGCTTGCGGTCGATCGAGAAGCTCTCGCGCATCATCCGCGAGGAGATGAACGCGGCCGGCTCGGTCGAGGTCGCGATGCCGTGCATCCAGCCCGCGGAGCTGTGGCAGGAGTCCGGGCGCTTCCAGAAGTACGGCAAGGAGCTGTTGCGGATCAAGGACCGGCACGACCGCGACTTCTGCTTCGGGCCCACCCACGAGGAGGTCATCACCGACTTCGTGCGGCGCCGCGTCACCTCGTACCGCCAGCTTCCGGCCAACCTCTACCAGATCCAGACCAAGTTCCGCGACGAGATCCGGCCGCGCTTCGGCCTGATGCGCGGGCGCGAGTTCCTGATGAAGGACGCGTACTCGTTCCACACCAGCGCGGAGAGCCTCGACGAGGCGTACCGCGCGATGGAGGCCGCGTACCGGCGGGTGTTCGACCGCTGCAAGCTGTCGTACACCGCGGTCGAGGCCGACACCGGCAACATCGGCGGCAGCGAGAGCCACGAGTTCATGGTGCTGGCCGACACCGGCGAGGACGCGGTGGTCGCGTGCGAGTGCGGCTACGGCGCCAACGTCGAGAAAGCGACGACCGGCCCGATCCCGCCCCCGCCCGCGTGGCCCGGCAAGGCACCCGCGAAGCCCGAGGCCGTGCATACGCCCGGCGCCAGCTCGGTCGAGGACGTGGCCGCGTTCCTCAAGCTCGCCCCGGCACACTTCATCAAGACGATGATCGTCGAGACCGACAAGGAGTTCGCCGTCGCGCTGGTGCGCGGCGACGACGAGGTCAACGAGGTCAAGCTCAAGAACGTGCTCGACGCGACGCACCTGCAGCTCGCGGCCGAGTCCAAGGTGGAGCAGGTCACCGGGGGCGGGATGGGGTTCTCGGGGCCGGTCGGGTTGAAGGGCATCCGGGTCATCGCCGACCCCGAGGTGATGCGGATGACGATCGCCGCGACCGGCGCCAACCGCGCCGACTATCACCTCGTCGGCGTCGTGCCCGGCCGCGACTTCACGCCCGACCTGGTCGCCGACGTGCGCAGGGCGAGGGCCGGCGACCCCTGCCCGCGCTGCGGAGCGCCGCTCGTGCTCAAGCGGGGGATCGAGGTCGGGCACATCTTCAAGCTCGGCACCAAGTACTCCGTGCCGATGGCGTGCAACTTCCTCGACGAGAAGGGCGAGACGCACCCGATGATCATGGGGTGCTACGGCCTCGGCGTCGGCCGCACGGTCGCCGCCGCGGTCGAGCAGAACCACGACGACGGCGGGATCGTCTGGCCGCGGCCGCTGGCGCCGTTCGAGGTCGAGCTGCTCGCCCTCAACCCCGACGTGCCCGCGGTCAGCGGCGCCGCCGAGAAGGTGTACGCGGAGCTGACCGGCGCCGGCGTCGAGGTGTTCTACGACGATCGCGACGAGCGCCCCGGCGTGAAGTTCAACGACGCCGACCTCGTCGGCTTCCCGGTGCGCGTGGTGATCGGCAAGAAGGGCGTCGAGCAGGGCCAGGCCGAGCTCTCGCTGCGCCGAGACAAGGTCAAGATCCCGACGCCCGCTCGGCGACGCCGTCGCCAAGGCGCGCGAGCTTCTCGGCGGGCTGTAGAAGGAAGGCCCTACCGCGCTCGAGGACTCCTGGCGGTTGCTTGGCGCAGTGCGGTCAGTCCAAGGCCGCCACGAGCACTTCTCATGACGTCCCGCTCGTGGGGCCGACCTCGCGACCGACGGGCCCGTACCGCTTCCTCCGCCACCCCCGCTACCTCGGCATCCTGGTGTTCAGCAAGGAAATCGCGCTCGTGTTCCGCTCATGGATCGCGCTGGGTCTCGTCGCGGCGATCGCGGTCGTGCTGCTGTGGCGCATCCACGACGAGGAGGCGCTCATGCGCGAGGAGTTCGGCGCGGAATGGGATGCCTACTGCCGAACCTCATGGCGCCTCGTGCCGTTGGTATGGTGACGCTCGCGCGATCGTCGAAGCAGGGCCTCGTCCCGAGCCCTGGAGACTCCCGGCGTCTCGTTTGGTAACGTTGGCGGAATGGGAACGCGACTCCTGTCCGCGATACCGCTGCGGGTGGCGCCGGCGCTCGTCGGCCAGCCCCTGGCGTCGCCGCTGCGCCGGGCAGTGGCGATGGCGGTGGACCTCGCGGTCGTGGCCGTCCCCAGCATCGTGGTGGCGGTCGCGGCGGCGCTCGCCGGCCTCGCGATGAGCCAGCCGCGGGCGTTCGATGGGCTGCGCACGTTGGTCCTTCACGCCCATTCGGCGACCCCTACGGAGCAGCACGCGGCGCTGCGCGAGCTGGCGCCGATGCTCGTCCGGCTGGACGCGGAGGGATTGCCGCCGGCCGTGCGCGACGCCGTTTCCGCCGGGGACCTGGATCGAGCCGCGGACGGACTCGACAACCGCACCATCGTCCTCGCCATGTCGCCTTCGGAATACGGCCAGCCGGTGTTGGCCGAAGGCGCCGTGCGCCTCCCGCTGGAGCGGCTGATCCCGGGAGCCTTGCGCGGCGTCGCGCTCTACGGAGTGGCCGCCCTCTACTTCGGCGTGCTGACTCGAGGGCGAAGGCAGGCGACGCTCGGCAAGCGCCTCGCGGGGATCCGCGTCGTGCGCCTCGACGGCGAGCGGCTCTCGCTGCTCGAGAGCCTCGAGCGCTTCGTCGGCTACCTCCATGTCCCCGGGAGCCTCGGCCTTTCGCTGCTCTACCTCTGGCACGATCGCAACCGCCGGCTTCCCCACGACCGCATGGCGAACACCGCTGTCGTGCGCTGGTCCAGATCCGAATGACCTATAACTTCGACGCGGAGAAGTGGTACGAGAACCAGCGGGCGCTGCTCGAGGCGCGGCGCGCGCGGGGCGAGCTGGACGAGGACGCGTTCACCGCCGGCGTCGCCGACCTCGACCGGCGCTACGACGAAATGGTGGCGCGCCTCGACGGCAGCTTCCGCCTGCCGAAGTAGCCTGCGGCGGGGCTCTCGGCGGCTCCTCCAACACGCGGTCATTGCGAGGAGCCGCGGAGCGGCAGAGCCGGCCCCGAGGAGGAGCGAAGCGACGACGTGGGGGAAGCAATCCCGAGCCCAACCGCACGATCCGGCGGTCGCCTGGCGGGCACGGGATTGCCGCGCCCCGCCTGCGGCGGGGCTCGCAATGACAGGGGTTTGGGGGAGAACGCCGGCGCCCGCTTGCGGCGGCGATCGCGGTGACAGGGGCTCGTGGGGAGACCGCAGCGGCCCGCGGGCGGGGGCAAGCCCGGCCGTTGCAACAGGTCCCTCCCCCTGGAGGGGGGAGGTTAGGAGGGGGTGTTGCAAGGTCTTACCTGTTCGGCCCTCACCCCGCCCTCTCCCGCCGGCGGGAGAGGGAGAACGACACGACGAGGCCTTGGCGGTCGCCGGTTTTGGGGACTCGGCGATTCGCGGAGGCCGGCAAGTCCGCCCCTTCGCCGAGCGTCGACGTCTCAACGATCTCCGCACGTCCTTGACCGTGCGGCGTCGCTCCGAGTAAGGTGCGGCTGGTCACTGGGCCGGGTCGGCCCGCGCATCTCCAGACTATGAGAACGGGAGGCTTCCACCAATGCTTCGCACTCTTGGGTTCGGGCTTGTCGTCGTGATGTCGGTCTTCGCGTTGTCGGCGTCCGGCGCGTCCGCGGCTTCGACCGCCGCGTCCGCGCGGGTCAACCCTTTCCTGGCGCCGAGTCCGTTGCCGTTGCAGGCGCCGCCGTTCGACAAGATCCAGGACGGCGATTTCCAGCCGGCGCTGGAGCAGGGGATGAAGGAGCAGCGGGCTGAGGTCGAGAAGATCGCCAACGACCCGTCCGCGCCGACGTTCGAGAACACGCTCGTCGCGCTCGAGAGGAGCGGGCAGCTGCTGAACCGGGTGTACCTCGTATTCAACGGGCTGTCTTCGGCGAACACCAACCCCACGCTGCAGAAGCTCCAGGAGGAAGAGGCGCCCAAGCTCGCCGCACACCAGGACGCGATCGTCCTCAACGACAAGCTGTTCAAGCGGGTCCAGGCCGTCTACGACGCGCGCGAGAGCGCGAAGCTGGATCCCGAGTCGCTGCGGCTCGCGGAGTACTACTACAAGCAGTTCGTTCATGGCGGCGCCAAGCTCTCGGACGCGGACAAGACGAAGCTCAAGAAGCTCAACGAGGAAGATGCGGCGCTGAGCGCGAAGTTCACCAACCAGCTGCTGGCCGCCGCGAAGGCCGGCGCGTTCGTGACCGGCGACAAGGCCGAGTTGGCCGGCCTCGCCCCTGGCGAGATCGACGGCGCGGCACAGGCGGCGAAGGCCCGGGAGCTGGCCGGAAAGTGGCTGCTCCCCATGCAGAACACGACGCAGCAGCCGGCACTAGCCTCGCTGACGGACCGCGCGACGCGCGAGAAGCTGTTCCGGGCCTCGTGGCTGCGCGCCGAGCACGGCGACGCCAACGACACCCGCGCCACCATCACCAAGCTGGCCGAGCTGCGGGCGAGCAAGGCGAAGCTCCTCGGCTACCCGAGCTATGCGGCGTGGCGGCTCGAGGACCAGATGGCGAAGACCCCGGTCGCGGTGGACAAGTTCCTCGGTGAGCTCGTTCCGCCGGCGACCGCCAACGCGCGGCGCGAGGCCGCCGACATCCAGGCGCTGATCGACAGCCAGCACGGCGGTTTCAAGCTCGAGCCCTGGGACTGGGAGTTCTACGCCGACCAGGTCCGCAAGGCGAAGTACGACCTCGACGAGTCCGAGATCAAGCCGTACTTCGAGCTCAACCGCGTCCTCGAGGACGGCGTGTTCTACGCGGCGCACGAGCTGTACGGCCTTTCCTTCAAGGAGCGCCACGACCTGCCGGTGTACCAGCCGGACGTGCGCGTCTTCGACGTCCTCGACAAGGACGGCTCGCAGCTCGCGCTGTTCTACTGCGACTACTTCAAGCGCGACAACAAGTCGGGCGGCGCCTGGATGGACAACTTCGTCGTCCAGTCGAAGCTCATGGGCACCAAGCCGGTTGTGTTCAACGTCGCGAACTTCTCCAAGCCGGCGCCCGGCCAGCCCGCGCTGCTCTCGTACGACGACGTGACCACGATGTTCCACGAGTTCGGGCACGGCCTCCACGGCATCTTCGCGGACGGCCAGTACCCGAGCCTCTCCGGCGCCAACGTGGCGCGCGACTTCGTGGAGTTCCCGTCGCAGATCAACGAGCACTGGGCGCTCGACCCCAAGGTCCTCGCGCACTACGCGATCAATTCCGCCACGGGCAAGCCGATGCCGCAGGAGCTGGTCGACAAGATCAAGGCCTCCGCCACGTTCAACCAGGGGTACGACCTGACGGAGCTGCTCGCGGCCGCGAAGCTCGACCTGGCGTGGAACACGCTTCCGGCCGGGGCGCCGTTGCAGGACGTGGACACGTTCGAGTCCGGGGCGCTCAAGGCGGCCGGCGTGGACGTGCCGCAGGTGCCGCCGCGCTACCGGTCGAGCTACTTCCTCCACATCTGGAGCAACGGGTACGCGGCCGGTTACTACGCCTACCTCTGGGCCGAGATGCTCGACGACGACGCGTTTGCCTGGTTCGGGGAGAACGGCGGGCTGACGCGAGCGAACGGCGACCGGTTCCGCGCCATGATCCTCTCGCGCGGCAACACCGAGGACCTGGCGACGATGTACCGCGCGTTCCGCGGGCGCGACCCGAAGATCGAGCCGATGCTCAAGACCCGCGGTCTGCTCAAGTGACGGAGCGCGTCGGGCGCGATCGCGCCGTCTGAGCGTGGCCTTTGCCGCCGGAGTAGCGGGCTCCTGCTACTCCGGCGGTTTGTAGAGGCCGTCGGGGTTGGAGCCCATGAGCCCGGCGGTGTAGCGCCGCTCGTCCACCGCGGCGAGCGCGGCCGCCTGGCGCGGCGTGAGCACGGGGAAGTGCCGGGCCGAATCGAGACGGGCCGCGATGACCTCGAGCGCCGCGTCGTTCGTCTCCCAGCCGAGCCGGTCGAACGCCGCGAGGTCGAGCGGCGTCGAGTACGACCGCAGCGTCTTCTCGCGCGCCACGTTGTAGAAGTCCTCGAAGTACGAGAGCATCAGCTCCCGCAGGGTGCGGAAGATCGGCTCGCGGAAGCGAAGGCCGACGAAGTTCGACTTGGCGACCGCCCCCAGCGCGCGTCCGCGCCGGAACACCGCGACCACGTGGTCGTCGTCGTTCTCCGCGCGCATGTCGACGATGAGCGGGCGCTGGCCGAGGCGGCGCAGCGCGGCGGCGGCGAACACCGCCCCGTCGAAGCACTGCGCGACGCCGTCGCGCGCGATGCGGCGGGGGGAGCGGTAGAACGGCTCGGAGCCGTACGCGACACCGTCGAGGAAAGCCTGGACCGCGGCCGGGTCGCGCAGGCGCCCGAGGTCGGCGAGCTCTGAGGGCGTCCAGCCATCGCGCCGTGCGCTCCGGCCGGCGGGCCGGACCCTATCCGCCATGCACGGTCGCGACGGCCGGCGAGGCCTGCGCGCTCTTGCCGCCCGTTGCCTTGAACTCGTGACAGGACGCGCAGTCGGCGCCTTCGGGATAGTGCGCCTTCTTGTCGTCGTGGCAGCCGATGCAGACGTCGCGCCCCGCGACCTTCCACGTGTGCGGCTTGTGGCAGTCGGTGCAGCCGGCGTCCGGGTGCCCGCCCTTGGTGTGGAGCCCCGGCAGCGTCTCGTGGCACGCCTTGCAGTCGTTGATCGGCTTGACCTCCTGCTCGTTGGCGTGGCAAGTGTCGCACCCAGACGACATCATCGGCGCCTTGGCGTCGAGCTTGTGGCACTCGGCGCAGTCGGAGGGCGGGCGGTATCCGGCGGCGTGGCAGCGGCTGCACAGCATCTCCGCGTGCTTGCCCTTGAGCTCCCACGGGTGCCAGTTCTGGTCGCTGGCGGGCATCGTCGTCCCGATCGGGGAGAGGGGGCCGCGCTGCGGCATGGTGTGGCACACGGTGCACTTCTTCGTGAGCACGGTCCCGTCGGCGGCGACGTGCTTGCCGTCGTGGCAGCGGAAGCACCCGGGCCAGTTGCGGTGGCCGATGTTGGAGGAGTAGGTCCGCCAGCTCACGTGCATCTCCGGGAACACGCTGCGGTCGTAGATGTCGGTGATGCGGCGGACGGTGTCCTCGAGATCGGCCGACCGGCCGGTGCGAATGGCCGGGTAACTCTTCTCGTAGAAGCCGAGAACCTCCTGGCGCACCCCGGCGTGCGCCGCCTCGCGCGTCGGGTACTCGCGGACCAGCGCATCCACCGCCACCTTCTTGATCCACGGGAGCGTCGGCGAGATGAGGCCGGACGCCATCGCGCGGTCGACCGCGCCCTCCGGCGGCAGGAACACGTGGGTCGGGCGGTTGTGACAGTCCATGCAATCCATCACGTGACGGGGGAGCGCCGCGAGCTTGTCGGGGGAGGGCGGGGCGTCGGTCGTAACGAACTCGCGCCGCGTGCCGTCCGGGCCGGTCGCGGCGACCCACGGGATCTCTTGGAGCTGAGGATCCAGCGCCACGTACTCGATCTTGTTCTGGATGATCATGTGCCAGTGGATGCCGGCGTTGGTGCCCAGCTTCGGGCTGCCGCCGCCTGTCTTGACCAGCAGCGAGATCTGCTCGGCGGTGTTCCCCTCGTCGTAGCGAAAGTGGGGGTTCTGGATGAGCTGCGCGCCGTAGAACTTCTGTGGCCAGTGGCACTCCTCGCACGTCTCCCTGGCGGGGCGCAGGTTCCGCACCGGCACCGGGATCGGCGTCGGATAGGTGTGGAACGTCACGGCGAAGACCTGGCGCGCACCCGAGAGCTTGGACTTGACGTACCACGAGGCACCGGAGCCAACGTGGCAGTCCACACAGCGCACGCGGGCGTGCGGCGACGCGAGGTACGCGGTGTACTCGGGCTCCATCACCGTGTGGCAGACGCGCCCGCAGAAGGTGACCGACTCGGTGAAGATAAACGCGTGGTACGAGACGACCGCAAGGAGGAGGATGAGCGAGAAACCGGCTACCAGGGCGTAGGTGAGCTTCCGGCGCTGCGCGGGCACGTTGAGGTCGACGGCCGGGTAGGGGCGCGCCGCTTCGACGCCTAGTTTGCGGCGCCGAACGATCTCGTGCCGGATGCCGTAGAGGGAGATCAGCGCGCCGAGAGTGAGGAACGCCGGGAACACCAGGAACGTCAGGATGCCGACGTACGGGCTGCCCTGCTTCAGGACCAACGAGAGCACGAGCGAGAAGGCGATCAGCAGCGCGCTGCCGATCACCACGAGCCCGCCGAAGTAGCTCACGGGGTTGTGATAGAGGGCTCTCCCAGTCTTCTTCTCGACCACCGTCGCACCTCCGCGCGGCTATCCTACGCCAGCCGCGATCGCGCCCGGTCGGACGGCCGGTCCGGCGTTCTCACGCCGGGGCCGAGGCCATCCGGCACGCCTCGAGCGCGGCGCCGAGCAGGCCCGCCCGCTCCTCGAGGACGACGCGCACCGGAAAGCGCGCCATGAATTCGCTCATCCGGCCTTTGTCCCGGAACGCGGCCAGGAACGGGCCGTTCTGGAGTCGCGGGAGGATCTTGGGGGCGATGCCCCCCGCGATGTCGACGCCGCCGACCGAGAGGGAGCGCAACGCCAGGTTGCCCGCCTCGGCGCCGTATGCGGCGACGAAGAGGTCGAGCGCCTCGTCGCAGGTGGCGTCGGTGTGCGCGAGCGCGTGGTGCGCGATGACCGCGCCCCGGTCCCCGGTCGCCAGGGCACGCGCGACCTCGCTCGAGGCCGGGCGGCCGCGGGCGACGAGGAACTCGTAGATCGCCGCGAGTCCCGGGCCCGAGACCACCCGCTCGACCGAGACGTGCGGGAACACCCCCGCCAGGTGCGCGAGCAGCGCCCGCTGCGTCTCGTCGCCAGGGGCGAATCCGCCGTGGCCGCCCTCGGTGGGGCTCACCCGATACCGCGTTCCGTCCCAGAACAGCAGCGCCTGCCCGAGGCCGGTCCCGGCGCCGATCACCGCCCTGGGCCCGTGCGCCACGGGCTCGCCGGCCTGCAGCGTCGCGAACCCCTCGGGCGGCAGCGCCAGTACGCCGGTCGCCGCCGCGGCGAAGTCGTTGATGAGCCGGACCGAGCGGCTCCCGGTCTCGGACGCCAGCTCGCGCTCGGTGACGAGCCACGGCAGGTTGGGGGTCCTGCACGTGCCGTCCACCACCGCGCCCGGGACGCCGAAGCAGGCGGCCGCGGCGGGCGTCCTTGCCTTGGCGAGGAACTCACGAACGATAGGTGCGAGCCCGGGGTACTCGGGGCTCGCGAAGCGCTCCTCCACGATCACCCGCACCGACTCCCCGTCGGCTTGCGCCAGCGCGAGCAATGCCTTGGTCCCGCCGATGTCGCCCGCCAGAACGACGGTCACGCTCACCTCCGGTCGCAAGAGCCGCGAACCGGCCGATTATCGCTCATACGGACCCGCCGCACGCCGTATCTCGGGCGGGAAGGCGCCCGGCCCCTACAGGCGTCGTCCGGCCGGGGGAGATCACGCCAGGCGGCGGCGGAAGCGCAGGCGGGCGAGGAGGAGGATGAGCAGGCCCATCGCGGTCAGGGTGAGCGCCTCGGGCCAGAGCACGGCGAGGCCGACCCCCTTGAGGAACACGCCCCGGAGGATCAGGAGGTAGTAGCGCAGAGGGACGACGTAGGTGAGGAGCTGAAACAGACGGGGCATGTTCTGGATGGGGAACGCGAACCCCGAGAGGAGCATCTGCGGAAGGATGAAGAGGAACGCCGTCAGCATCATCGCCTGTTGCTGGGTGTGCGCCAGCGTCGAGATGAAGAGGCCGAGGCCGAGCGTGCACAGCATGAACGGGAGCGTGAGCAGCGCCAGGGTGAAGAACGATCCCGCGAGCGGCACCTTGAACCAGAAGAGGACGACGGGCAGGGCCGTGAGGAACTCCACGATGCCGACGAGCGCGAACGGGATGAGCTTGCCGACGATCAAATGCAGCGGTTTCAGCGGCGTGACCAGGAGCTGCTCCATCGTCCCCAGCTCGGTCTCCCGCACCAGCGCCATCGCCGTCAGCAGCATCGTCATCACCATGAGGATCATGGAGAGTGTGGCCGGGACCATGTAGTTCCGGCTCACGAGGTCCGGGTTGTAGAGGACCGTCGGGCGCAGCTCGACGAGGGGGGGCGCGCCGGCCGGCGAGGACGAGCTCTGCAGGACCGACGTCGCGTACGAGAGCCCGAGGGTGCCGGTCATCGCGTCCGCGCCGTCCGCGAGGAGCTGGACCTGGCCGGGACGTCCCGCGGTGCGCTCCTCGGCATAGCCGACCGGGATCGTGAGCGCAACCCTGGCCTTGCCCGACTGGAGCAGGGCGTCGAGCGCAGGCTGCGCATCGACCACCCCCGTCACGTTGAAGTAGGTCGACCTCGTGAAGCGCTCCACGAGCTCGCGGCTGCCGGCGGTGCGGTCGAGGTCGCAGACGGCGAGCTCGACCCGGCGGACGTCGGTGGTCGCGGCGTACCCGAGGATCACGAGCTGCATCACCGGCGCGATGAACAGGATCGGGAGGATCTTCGGGTCGCGCCGCAGCTGCAGCAGCTCCTTGACGAGGATGTTGATCAGCGTCCTCATCGGCCCACCCTCGGCGCTGCCTTCGGACGCCGTTTCGGGCCACCGGCCACCGGCCCCGGCCATGCCGTTGCATCACAGGCTCCTCACCGTTCTCAACGTGGCGAGGCCGAGCACCGCGGCGCCGTAGATCACGAGCCCGACGACCTGCGGCCACCAGCTGGCGGGGCCGGCCCCCTTCAGGATGATCTCTCGCAGCATGACGAGGAAGTACCGCGCCGGCACGATGTGCGTGATCATCTGGAGCCCGGCCGGCATCGACGATATCGGGAAGATGAACCCGGAGAGCAGCAGCGTGGGCAGCATCGAGGAGAGGAGGCCGAGCTGGAACGCCACCTGCTGCGTGTCCGCGAGCGTCGAGATCAAGATCCCCCAGCCGAGGCTCACGGCGAGGAACAGGAGCATCGCGCCCCCCAGCCAGAAGAGCGAACCGCGCACGGGAACGCCGAAAAGCAGGTGGGCGAGCAGGAGCGAGCCCGAGGCCGCCACGAAGGAGACGAGCAGGTACGGGAGCGTCTTGCCGGCCAGCAGCTCGACCGCGACCAGGGGCGTCGCGCGCAGCGACTCCATGGTCCCGCGCTCCTTCTCGCGCACCACCGCGAGCGCCGTGGCGATCACGGCGGTCACCATCATGATGAACGCCAGCAGCCCGGGGACGAGGAAGCGCGCGGAGGTGAGGTCCGGGTTGTACCAGACGAGCGGCACCCCCGCCACGGGCCCCGGCCCGGGCGAGCGCACGACCGGCGAGACCGATGCGACGATCTGGCGCGCGTAGCCGAGGATGGTGCTGGCGGTCTGGGAGTCCGAGCCGTCCAGGACGAACTGCAGCGTGGTCGGCCGGCGCGACGCCACGTCGGCGCCGTACCTGGCGGGGACCACGAGCGCGGCCTGTGCCCGCCCGCTGTCGAAGAGCGGGTCGAGGACGCGCACGTCGCGCGTGAAGGAGACGAGGTCGAAGTAGCCGCTCTTCAGGAACGCCTCGGTCACGTCGCGCGCCGCCCGGCCGCCGTCCTGGTCGACCACGGCCAGGCGGATGTGCTGGACGTCGAACGAGAGGGCGTACCCGTAGATGAAGAGGAGCAGGATCGGCATGGCGAGGAGGGTCAGCGCCGTGCGGGGGTCGCGGCGGAGCTGCAGCAGCTCCTTCACCGCGATGGCGAGCGTCCGCCGGAGCATCAGGCGGCCCTGCCCTCGGCGCGGGCGATGACGTGGATGAATACGTCCTCCAGCGACGGCGCGATCGCCCGCACCGTGGCGTTCTCGCAGCCCGCCTGCGCGACCCGAGCCTCGAGGCCGTCGGCGAAGCGCGCCTCGGCGAGCACGACGTGTAGCCGCTCCCCGAACAGCGCGACGTCCTGGACGCCGGGCATCTGCTCGAGCGCGGCCATGGCGCGGGCCGGGCTCGCGCACGCCACCTCGACGATCGTCCCGGCGGGGAACACGCGCTTGAGCGCCGGCACGGTGTCGAGGGCGAGGAGCCGGCCGGCATGCATCAGCGCAACGCGGTGGCAGCGCTCGGCCTCGTCCATGTAGTGGGTCGTCACGAAGACCGTCGTGCCGCCGCCTGCGAGCTCGTCGATGAAGTCCCAGAAGCGCCGTCGCGCTTCCGGGTCCACGCCCCCGGTTGGCTCGTCCAGGAAGACGATCGGCGGGCGGTGGAGGAGGGCGGCGACCAGCGCCAGGCGCTGGCGGAAGCCGATCGGGAGGTCGCGGATCAGCGTCGCCCGTCGCTCCTCCAGCCCGGCGCGGGCCACGGCCCACGCCCGGCGCTCGGCCATCGCCTTGCCGAACAGCCCGTACGTCCCGCCCCAGAAGCGGAGGTTCTCGTCGACGGTCAGGTCGCCGTAGAGCGAGAACCTCTGGGACATGTACCCGATCCGCCGCTTGACCTCGTCCGGGTGGCGCGCGACGTCGAAGCCCAGCACCGTGGCGGAGCCGGAGGTCGGGGCGAGCAGCGCGCAGAGCATCCGGATCGTGGTGGTCTTGCCGGCGCCGTTGGACCCGAGGAACCCGAAGATCTCGCCGGGCGCGACGCTGAACGAGACCCGGTCGACGGCCAGGAACTTCCCGAACCCCCGCGACAGGTCGTCGGCGACGACGACGGCTTCGCTCATTGGGCCACGGACCTCGCGAGCCTCGCCGCAGCGATCCAGCAGCTCGAACGGGCGTCCACCTCCTGTTGCTCCGCGGCGGCGAGCTGGGTCTCGGCGTCCAGCACCTCGGTCATGGTCGCGAGCCCGGCCTCGTGCCGCTCCCGCGCCGAGCGCTCGCGCTCCCGTGCCGCGGCGCGTGCGGCGTCCGCGGCCTCCACCGTGGCGAGGGCGCTCTCCAGATCGCGGCGCCTCGTCCGGACATCGAACCGGATGCCGCGGACGAGCTCGTCCTGGTCTCGCGCGGCCGCCTCCTGGGTGGCTCGCGACGCCGCTACCTGCGCCCGCGTCCTGCCGGCGTCGAAGAGCGTCCACGACGCTTGCACGCCGACGCTCCACGATTGCTTCCACTCGTCGAGCGGCGGGAAGTAGCGGCTGTTCGGGCGGGCGTAGTCCCACTCGGCGGCGAGCCCGACGCTGGGCCGCGCCGGCGCCTTCGCGACGGCCTCACGGGCGCGCAGGGCGGCGATACGGGCCGCGGCCGCCGCCAGCTCCGGCCGGTGCGCCAGGGCGGCGGGCTCCAGCGCGTCCGCGGACTGCGGAATCGGCGGCAGCGGGCCCTCGAGCGAGTCGGCCAGCGCGAGCTCGGTGCCGTCCCCGAGGTGAAGAAGGGAGCGGAGCTGATCGAGGAGGTTGTCGCTGGCCGCTTGGGCGCGGATCACCGCCACGTGCGCCGAGGCCGCCCGCTCCTTTGCGGCGAGCACGTCGGCCTGCACCGCCATGCCGGCGTCGAACAGATTGTCGGTGTCGTCCAGGAGGCGGCGCGCCCTCTCCTCCTGCGCCTGCGCCGCGCCGACACTCGCCTGTGCAGCGACCGCCTGCCAGTACGCGAGCTGCGCCGCGAGGCGGACGTCGGCGACCGCCTGCTCCCGCGCGGCATCGGCCGCGTCGAGGTCGTGACGGGCCGCCGCGCGCTGGCCGTCGATCGCTCCGCCGCCGTAGAGCGTCTCCTGGAGCCGCAGCGACGATCCGTAGGTGGTGTCGACGTCCGGCACGAGGACCGGCGGCGTCTGGCCGGGCAGCGCGAACGGAAGTCGGAAGTCGGGCACCGAGCTGCGCCGGGCGAGCGCCGCGCCGGCCGAGACGGTCGGGAGGGCGGCTGCGTCGGCGGCGGTGACGGCCTCCTTCGTGGCACGGCCGCGCGCGTTCTCGGCCGCCACGGGGAGGGATGCCTCGACCGCCCTCGCCGCAGCGTCGGCCGCCGTCAGCTTGACCGTCTCCGCGCCTCCCGTGGAGGCCAGGAGTGCGATGAGCGCACCTGTCAGTGCGGGCGTCACCGCCGTCCGCGACGACGCCAGTCGGGAGAGGCGCCCTGTGCCCTGCGCCCCGTGCCCTGTGCCCTGTCTTCGATCGTTCATGCTGCCTCCGGTTGGGAGGGACGCTGCGTGCGCGTCAGGTGGAGGAACGTGTCCTCGAGGCCGGCCGGGATCTGGCGGACCTCTTCGACCGTGATGCCGCTCGAGGTGAGGGCGGCGCGCAGGCGCTCGGCGGCGCCGGCGGCGCTCTCCAGCCGGACGTGGAATCGCGCGGCGAACGGACGCACCTCGAGGACTCCCGGCACCCGCCGCAGCACCTCCGGCACCTTTGCGCGCGGCTCGCCCGTCACCTCGAAGACCGCGCCGGGCAGGAGGGCCGGCAGCGAGGCGGGCGGCGCGTCCGCGAGGACGACCCCCTCGTGGATGAGTACGACGCGCGAGCAGCGCTCCGCCTCGTCGAGGTACGGCGTCGCGATGATCAGGGTGAGGCCGTCGGCGACGAGGTCGGCGAGCAGGCGCCAGAACTCGCGGCGCGTCACGGGGTCGACGCCGGTGGTCGGCTCGTCGAGGAGCAGCACCTCGGGAGCGTGCATGAGGCTGCAGGCGAGCGCGAGCTTCTGCCTCATTCCGCCGGAGAGCCGGTCGGCGAGGCGGCCGCGGAACGGCGTGAGCCCGACGCGCTCGAGCAGGAGGCTCCGGCGCGCGCGCCACTCGGGCACGCCGAGGAGCAGGGCGAAGAACTCCACGTTCTCGTCCACCGTCAGGTCGCCGTAGAGCGCGAAGCGCTGGGCGAGGTATCCGAGGACGTGGTGCAGCGCCCGGCGGTGCTTCCACGCGTCGCGGCCCAGCACGACGACCGAGCCGGCGCTCGCCCGCTGCAGGCCGGCCAGCACCCGGAGCGTGGAGGTCTTCCCGGCGCCGTCCGGGCCGATCAGCCCCACGACCTCGCCGCGCGCGATGTCGAGCGTGAGTCCCTTCACCGCCTCGGTCCCGCCGTAGCGGACGCGAAGGTCGCGAATCGCGATCACGCCCTCGGCCATCAGCGTGCCGCCGTCGCGCCCGGCGCCGGCGTCCCGGTCCCGTTGGTCCCGAAGTACGCGTCGGCCGGCATCCCGGGCTTGAACACCCCGTTCGGGTTCTCGAGCCCAACCTTGATGCGGAAGACCAGCTTGGCGCGCTCCTCGGGCGTCTGCACGTTCTTGGGCGTGAACTCGGCGACCTGGGAGACGTAGGTGACCGTTCCGGTGAACGCCTGCGCGCTGCCGTCGACCCGGACCGTGACCGGGTCCCCGAGGCGGATGCGGGCGAGGGCGGGCTCGTCCACGTAGACGTTGAGCCAGGGGTGGGCGAGGTCGGTGAGGACGTAGAGCGGCGTCCCCGGCGAGAGGACCTCGCCGGGCTCGGTCGCGCGCTCGGTTATGACGCCGTCGCGCGGGGCGGCCACCGTGGCGTCGCCGATGCGCTGCTCGATGGTCGCGACCGCCGCCGCAGAGGCATCGCGCTGAGCGCGCGCCTGGTCGATCTCCTGCGAGCGCGGGCCGGCCTTCAGCTCGGCGAGCGTCGCGCGGTCGACCGCGGCCACGCGCCCGAGGACAGCGGCCCGGGTGCGGGCGTCGTCGCGAGCCTGCAGCGTCGCGGTGCCGCGGCTGGCCAGTCCCTCGAGGCGGGAAAGATCAAGCTCGGCGCCGGCCAGATCGGCCTCCGCACGCCCGAGCTCCGCGGACGCGCGGTCGATGTCCTCCTTGCGCGTGCCGGCCAGGAGGAGCCGGAGGCGGGCCTCCCCGGCCGCGAGATCGGCCCGCGTGCGGGCCAGGTCGTGCTCGCCGTCGCTGGTGTCCAGACGGGCGACGACCTGACCGGCCTTGACGGCATCGCCTTCGTGGAACGGCAGCTCGGCGACCATCCCGCCGACCCTCGCGGCGACGCGGACCTCGGTGGCCTCGACGTGCCCCGAGGCGTGGATCGCCCCTTTGTCGCGGCCGTTGCCGCACGCGACCGCCAGCCCGAGAAGCGGCAGCACCGCCGCCGACGTCACGAATCTGCGCATCGTCAGCCTCCTCACGCCTGGTTCCTGGTGACACCGTGCAGAATCAGGTCGGCCACGCCCTTCGCGACGGCCTCGGGCGAGGTCGGGATCTCCGCCGGTTGCAGGCCCAGCTCGACCATGCGCGCGTGCAACCGCCCGGCACTCATGAGCACGAAGCAGGAGCCGACGACGAGCAGGTGCGTCATCAGCGGGTTGACGGCCCGGAACTCGCCGGCCGCGTGGCCGTCCTTGAGCACCTGTCTGGTCGTGCCGAAGACCGCCGCCATCATGCCGACGATCTCGGCCGGCAGGTTGGCGCCGCCGGTCGCGAGCTCCCGCAGCATGATCTGGGGGAAGGCGGGGTTCTCCCCGAAGACCGAGAAGAACGTCGCGATGATCGCCCGCAGCTGCTCGGACGGCTCGTCGGTCGCGCGGACGGCGGCTTGGACCGACTGCCGCATCCTGGCGATGTTCCGCGTCAGTACGGCGCGGTAGAGCGCGGCCTTGTCCCCGATGTGGTAGTAGAGCATCGCCTTGTTCACGCCCGCCCTGTGCGCGATCTCATCGACGCCCGCGCCCGTGAAGCCGCGCTCGGCGAACAGCTGCTCCGCCGCCTCCAGGATCCGGCCCTCGGGCTCTGCGATGGTCTGGACCGTGTCGACCGACGTCATTCGTCCCACCCTCCAACTAACCGGTCGGTTAAACCGACGGGTTAGTTATAAGTCCGACATCACAACGTGTCAAGACGAGACGGCAACTGCCACATTTAAATTGAGATGCATCGATGGATCGAGCCGCCGTCGCGGCGGTCCGGGTCCCTGGATTCGGAGCGAGTGCGGCGGGCCGTGGCGCGGAGTCCCAGCCCACCGGCCGGACTAAACTGGCGGCGTCATGTCGCCACCGCTGATGCCCGCCAACATCGGGCCGAGAGGCCGGCGCGCCCGCCTGACCTTCGGTCTGGTGTGCCTGGCCGTCGGGCTCGCGCTGGTCGTGGGCCGTGTCGCCGCCGACGCGCGCTGGTGGCTGGTCGTGATCTTCATGGTGTTCTGGCTGGGGTCGCTCGGCGTCATGCAGGCCCGCGGCCACACCTGAGTGGGACTCGCCGCGCGCGGCGCGCGCGACATGGACTCCGGACCGGCGCAGGTCGGGGATCCGGCCGAGGCGGCCGCGCTCCGGCGCCGGGCGCTCGTGATCTCGGCGCAGTCCACGCTCGTCGCCGCGCTGATGACGCTCATCGCCTTCGCGAGCCGGCGAGGTTGAGGTCCGGCGCTTCAGACCCGTCGCGCCGCGCGGTGGCGGTCGATCCAGTAGCCCCAGGGCACGAACAACCAGGCCGCGAGGGCGACCCAGGCGAGCGCTCGCGTGTTCGCGGGCGGCGGCCCGGCGAGGTTCGCCGCGTATGCGGCCAGGAGAAACGCGACCAGGCACCACAGCGCCCAGGTCCCGACCCGGTCGCGTGCCCTCGTAGACCTGAGGTAGAGCGCGAGCCCGCAGGCGAACAGGAGCCCTTCCACGGCGACGGTCGCGGGGACCGAGTTCCACAGGCCCAGCCCGTACCGCGGGCCACCGGGGACGACCGGCATGTCGGGACCGTGGGACACCCAGTCGAGCACCCAGTGGCTCACGACGGCGCCCGCGACGACGGCGGCATCCCCGAGGCGGCGCCGCGCCGCGAAGTACGCCGAGCCGAGGAAGACGGCCCAGACGATCCCCGCCACGAGGCTGTGGGTGAACGGGTAGCTGACGAAGTCGAGCGGGGTGACCGCGGTGTGGCCCGGCGCGATCCTCACCTCCTCGATCCCGAGCAGGAGGAAGACCGGCCACAGGAGGTCCGCCAACTGGGCCGCCATGATCAGCGTGCCGAGGGAGACCCGGGGCGCGGCTCGTTTCGCGCCGAGGCCGACCGCGAAGTGCCCGATGAACATGCCGCTCTCCTCGTCCGCGCAGCATTGCAGACCCGCGATCGGGAGGTGTCAACCCGCACGCCCGCTGTCGCTCGAGGTCAGCGCTCGTCGAACAGCTCGAGCTGCCGCATCGTTCCCGGGACCAGCGTGGATGCGGAGACGCCCAACAGCCTCACCTTCCGGGTTCGCGCGTCGGTCTTCCGGAGCAGCACCTTGGCGGCGGCGCCGATGCGGCCGGCGTCGGCCGTCGGGATCGCGAAGGTGCGGGAGCGGGTCACGGTGGTGAAGTCCGGGTACCTGACCTTCACCGTGACCGTGCAGGCGGCGAGCTCGCGCCTGCTCAGACCGTCGGCGACCTCCTCCGCCATGGTCTCGAGCTGCTCCTCCATCGACTCGACGTGCTGCAGGTCCTCCGCGTAGGTGTTCTCGGTCCCCAGGCTCTTGCGCTCGTGGTACGGCTCCACCGGGCGCTCGTCGACGCCGCGCGCGTAGTCGTACAGCGTCCGCCCGTGCGAGCGGAACCGGCCGAGGAGCGCCTCGAGCGGTTGCGCGCGCAGCTGCTCCACCGTCGCGATGCCCATCGCGGCGAGCGCGCGCTCGGTGGCGGGCCCGACCCCGTGCAGGCGGCGAACCGGGAGCGGGTCGAGGAAGGCCTGCACGCGCTGCGGCGGGACGACCTTGAGACCGTCCGGCTTGCAGGCGTCGGACGCGACCTTGGCCACCAGGCAGTTTGGGGCCACGCCCACCGAAACCGTCAGCCCGCGCTCCGCGCGCACGCGCCGCCGGATCTCCCGTGCGAGGTCGGCCGCCGTGCCGGAGGGCCCCAGGTGCTCGGTGACGTCGAGGTAGGCCTCGTCGAGCGACACGGTTTCGACCTGCGGCGTGACCTCGCGGTAGATCGCGAAGATCTTGTCCGACTCCCGGTGGTAACGGGGGAAATCCGGCCGCACGAAGACCGCGTCCGGACACAGGCGCTTGGCGCGGGCGGCCGGCATCGCGGAGTGGATGCCGAACCGGCGGGCCTCATAGTTGGCGGAGGCGACGACCCCGCGGGCCTCGGGATCGCCCCCGACCAGGACCGGCCGGCCCGCGAGCGACGGGTCGTCGCGGACGTGGACCGCCGCGTAGTAGCAGTCCATGTCGCAGTGGAGGATGCGGCGGACGCGAACCTCGTCGTCCACGAGCGGATTGTACCGGCTGGACTCGCGGCCGGCCGCGCCGAGTGGGGGCGAGGTCAGAGCCGGACCCGGCGCAGGAGGATCGTGACGTCCCCGGCGCCTATCGGCACGGCCGTGGGCGGACGGGCCGCGACGAGCGCGTCGCCTGACCGAGGCAGGCCCGGCGACTGATCGGCGACGATCACCTCGACCGGCGCGACACCGCCGAGTTCCAGGTCGAGCTCGACGCCCTCCTCGGGCACCGCCACGAAAGCGATCCGGCGATAGGCGACGCCGCCGCCGGCAAACGACGGGATCGCAACGCGCCGCCCGTTGGCGGTCATGCTGCGGAGCGGCGCGCCGGCGGGCACGAACACCGCGAGGTTCGGAGCGCCGCGCGCCGAACGGAGCCGCGCCCTCACGGTGCGCCCGCCTCCCACAGGCGTGATCGCATCGACGGCCAACTCCGGCGGCGCCGCCCCGAGCGTCGGCGCAGGCGCGACGTACTGTTTCTGCGTCGGCCACGGGAACGGGAGAACGGCGTCGCCGCCGAACGCCGCGGCCCGCCGCAGCGCGTCCGGGAGACCGTCCACGGGCGTGCCGGCAACCCAACTCGCGGCGCCGCGGTCGCAGTCCTCCGTGTAAACCAGATCGAGAGGTTGCGGCCGGAGCGTCGAGTATTTCGGCAGAAACACAGCCGCGACCGTCGCGAACGCCGCGGTGGAACCCGCCGTCGCCAGGGCCAACGCCCGAACGCGACGGCACCGCTGGTCGAGCGCCAGCAGGGGGGCGGCCGTGCTCAGGACCATGGCGAGCGGCAGGGCAACCGCGAGCCCGCCTCCGAGCCCGAACGCCGCCGCGAGGAGGGCCGAGAGCGGCAGCCAGACTACGGACGCGACCGGGACGAGCGCGGCGCACGTCGCCGCCAGCATCCGCGCGGCCGGTGCGGGACGCAGGAACTCGGCGATCGGGAACGACAGGGCGGCGGCCACGGCCGGAATCAGGAACAGCGTGCTCGCGCCGGGGAGCAGCGCGGCACAGGCGATACCGAGCGCGCCCCATCCAAGCCAGGTTCCGGCGAGCATCCCGCGAAAGCCGGCGCGGCGCGCCGTCAGGCTCGCCACCGCGCCTCCGGCGACGAGCGCCGCCGCCCAGAGCCCGACCTGCGTCGTCGCCGGGTGGGCGAGCCACGGCGCCCGCGTCCGTGCCGCGAGCTGGACGACCCAGGTCACGGCGAGTCCGGAGGCGACGACCGCGACGATGCACGCGACGAACCCGCCGAGGCCCCACGCCACCGACGCGAACGTGGTCCTGCGCCTCCTGACCGAGGCCGCGCCCGAGAGCAACAGCAGCGCTGCCGCGCCAGCCGCGATCGGCTCGGTGAGCGGGGCGGGCCAGCGCACGAGCACGAATCCGAGAACGTCCTGATACACAGCCCGGCCCGACGGCGGGTGCGAGAGATCGGTCAGCGCGAGCGCCCGGACGACGGCGAGGGCGCTCTCGCCCTGGTGCTGAAGGCTGCCGAGGTCGAGGTGCCCGAGGTCGTCGAGCGGCGTGTGGTAGTGCGAGAGCTCGTCGATGAACGCGAAGTTCATCCCCGGGATGCCGGCGCGCTTGAACACCGTGAGGTCGGTGTCGTTGGGCAGGCGCTTGTACGCCTCCAGAGAAACCGAGTTGGCGGCCGGGCGCGGCACGGTGCGGGCGTAGAGGTCGACCAGCCACTCGTTCTCCTCGCTGGTCTCGAACATGAGGCTCAGCCCGCCGGTCCCGCGGGCCTCGAGGTTGACGACCGCCCCGACCTGCCCGGACGCGGCGCGGTCGGCGACGAACGCTTCCGCACCCAGCAGGCCGGCTTCCTCGCCGTCGTCGAGCAGGAAGACGACCGGGTTCCGGAGCGGCGGGCCGGCCTCGAGCGCGCGGGCCATCTCGACGATCGCTGCCACGCTCGCGAGGTCGTCGGCGATCCCTGGCCCGGCCGCAACGGAGTCGTAGTGAGCCGCGACGAGGACCGCCGGCCCGGCCGCCCGGCCACGCAGCCGGGCGACCACGTTGCGGACGGTGCCGCAGACGGGCGCCGCGGCGGAGCAGGCGAACGACTCGCGCACCGCGACCGGGAGGCCGAGCCGTTCGAGGCGCGCGACCAGCCGCGCCCTGACGGCTTCGTGGGCGGCGCTGCCCGCCGGATGCGGCGCCCCGTCGCCGGCCAACTCCCGCAGCCCGGCCTCGGCCCGACCTGCCGAGAACGCGGGCGCGCCGACGTCGACCGCCATCGGAGCCGGCGGTTGCATGCGATTCGTCACGACCGCCGCCGCGACCGCGAGCGCTCCCAGCGCGACGGCGAGCCAGACGGGCGCGACGGTATCGGGCTCGCTCACGGTGTTCCTCCCGGTTTCGGTTCCCTGCCCTCGGCCCACGGTCACCACCCAGGTCCAACGTCCGCGACACCGCCACCGACTGCGACGGCCGGCCCCGACCGCCGCACGCCTCGCTCAGCGCCCGGCGAGACTGCCGAGCAGCTCCCAGCACGCGGCCTGCACGCGCCAGAAGCCGACCTCCTGCGGCACCAGCCAGCGAAGTTCCCAGGGCGGCGGCCGCAGCGCATCGGCCGGGAGCGGCGTCACCTCGAGCCCGGCGCGCGCGCAGAGGCGCATGGCGCGGCGCAGGTGCCACGCGGAGGTGACCAGACCGACCCTGCGCCACCTGCTCCGGACGGCCAGATCGCGGAGCGCCCGCACCTCGTCGGTCGTGGTCAGCGGGCCCTCGACGACGACGATCGCCGCAGCGGGGACGCCGAGCTGTTCCCACATGGCCGCGGTCGCCGCGGCGTAGCTGGTGGAGCCTCCGCCCTCGACCGGGACGAACGGCCCGGTAGTCACGAGTCGCTCGGCGCGGCCGGCGCGCCACAGCCGCACGCCGAGGACGACGCGGTCGCCGGCTACGGTCAGCTCGGGCCGGCCGTCGGGCCGCACCTCGACGCCGCCGCCGAGCACGACGACCGCGTCGAACGTGCCCTGGGCGAAGGGATCGATTCGCCGGTACGGCGCCTGCAACCACCCGGTCAGCGCACCGCCGAGCCACGCATTCCCGGCGAGCGTGGTGAGGACCCACAGCGCTCCCGCCGCCGCGGCAGGCCCGCGGTGGCCGCGCTGTACGAGGCCGGACGCGAGGGCGGCGAGCCCGAGCCACGCGAGCCCGGCCGGCATCAGGCACAGCCCCACGAACTTCCGCAGCTCGTACGCCCCCGGCGAGGCTGCGGCCGCCAAAGCCAGGAGCCCCGCCGCCGCGACCAGGCGCAGGCCTCGCCGCGCCGGTGGGGCGACCGCCCGGGTGGTCGCCGCCCGGGCACCCACCAGCACCGCCGCGACGATCAGAGCGAGCGACAGCACGGCGGCAGTCTAGCGTGCGGCGACCGGCGTCCGCTCTCGGTCAACCGACGGAGACGCCGATGAGACGGCCGATCCCGAACGTGACGGCCGCCGCCGCCATCCCGATGAGCAGCTGCCGCGTGCCCGAGAAGAGGACGCCGCGTCCGGTGAGCAGCGTGATCGCGGCGCCGGTGAGGAAGAGCGCCGAGCCGGCGGCGACGAGGCTCGTGACGACGGCGGGGGCGCCGGTGAGGAACACGAACGGCGCTACCGGCGCGATCGCACCGATGAAGAAGAGGAAGAACGAGGTGATCGCGGCTTCCCACGCCGATCCGCCGAGCTCCTCCGGATCCAGCCCGAGCTCCTCCCGGGTCAGCGTGTCGAGCACGTTCGCCTTGTCGGTCATGAGCCTGGCGGCGAGCGTGTCGGCCTCCTCCCTGCCGAGCCCCTTGGCCTGGTAGATGAGGGAGAGCTCCTCCTGCTCCTCCTCCGGCGCTTCCGCCAGCTCGTCCCGCTCGATCGCGATCTGGCGCTGGGCGAGCTCGCGGGCGCTCTGCACGGACAGCCACTCGCCCATCGCCATCGCGCACGCTCCGGCGAGCGTGCCGGCGAGACCGGCGACCAGGATCGCCTTGTTCGACGAGTGCGCGCCCGCCACGCCCATGACGAGGCTGAGCACCGAGACCAGGCCGTCGTTGGCGCCGAGGACCGCCGCCCGCAGCGCGTTGCCCCCGACCGCGCGATGGCGCCCCTCCAGGCGCGCCAGCAGCCCGCCCTCCATGCCGGAGCCGCGCGCGTGGGAGATGGTCGACAGCAGCCGTGCGTGGGAGTTCTCGACGCCCGGGAGGTTGGCGGCGATCGCGTCGGGCTGGCCGTCGTAGTCGTGCCGGCCCGCCTGCTCCTTCATCGCGAGCATCGGGATCACGGATTGCGTCCCGAAGCGGCGGGCGAGCCGGACGATGATGCGCGAGCGCAAGCTCGGCCGCCGCGGCGGGACCCGCGCGCCGGCGGCGCGGAGCTTGCCCTCCCAGAACGCGATGTGCGTCTCCTCGGCGGCGGACAGCCTCCGGTAGACCTCCGCGAGCTTGTCGGCCTTCTCGATCCTGGCGATGGCGGCATAGATCGCGGCGCTGTCGATCTCCTCCTGCCGGTTGGTTCGGAAGCGGGATTCGTCGCTGCGGGGGGCGGTCGGCACGGTGTCCTCCGTTCCGGGGCAACTGTAGGCCCGTCGTCCGGCCGGGGGCAAGCAGGAACCGGGGGGTATCCTGGCGCGTCCGCGCCGCCCGGGTGGGAGCGACGGATAGGGGAGGGATGATGGCGTTCTCCGAGAGCGACGTCGAGGCATGCCGGGCGGACTTTCCGGCGCTGGCGCGGAACGCCGACGGGCGGCAGCTCGCATACCTCGACGGGCCGGCGGGGACCCAGGTCCCGGCGCCGGTGATCGAGGCGGTGGCGGCGTACTACCGGACGTGCAACGCGAACACGCACGGAGCGTTCGTCACCTCTCACGAGTCGGACGAGATCGTCCACGCCGCCCGCGAGTCCGTGGCCGCGTTCCTCGGCGCGCCGACGTGGCGCGAGGTCTCGTTCGGAGCCAACATGACGACGCTCAATTTCGCGCTGTCGCACGCGATCGGGCGCGAGCTGCGGGACGGGGACGAAGTCGTGATCACCGAGCTCGACCACGAGGCCAACCGCGGGCCGTGGCTCGGCCTGGCCGAGCGCGGCGCGGTCGTCCGAGAGGTCGCGCTGCTGCCGGACGGGCGGCTCGACGCGGACGACCTCCGCCGCAAGGTCACCAAGAAGACGCGCCTGGTCGCGATAGGGTATGCGTCGAACGCGCTCGGCACCGTGAACGACGTGCCGCTCGCCCGCGAGCTGTCGAAGGCGGTCGGAGCCTGGCTCCTCGTCGACGCGGTCCACTACGCGCCCCACTTTCCCCTCGACGTGGCCGCCCTCGACGCCGATTTCCTCATCTGCTCGGCCTACAAGTTCTACGGGCCGCACGTCGGCATCCTGTACGCGCGCCCGGGGCTCCTCGACCGGTTGCGCACCGACCGCCTGCGGACCCAGGACGCGGCGGCGCCGTTCAGGGTCGAGACCGGTACGCTCAACCACGCGGCGATCGCCGGCGTGAAGGCCGCAATCGAGTACGTGGCGTCGTGGGGCGACGGGAGCACGCTGCGGACCCGGCTGGCCTCGGCGATGGCGGGGATCGCGGCCCACGAGCACGGGCTCGCGGCGTTCTACTGGGACAACGTGAAGCGCCTACCTGGGGTCACGGCGTGGGGCCAGGGCTTCTCGTCGAGTCACAGGGCGCCGACGGTCTCGATCACCATCTCCGGCGTGGACCCGGAGCGCGCGGCTGCGGCCCTCGGCGCGCAGGGCGTGCTCGTGTGGAACGGCGACTTCTACGCGGCCCGCGCGGTCGAGGTGCTCGGCCTGGCCGCGCGCGGCGGCCTGCTGCGCACCGGGATCTCGATGTACAACACGCGGGCGGAGGTCGAGCGCCTGCTCTCCGGCGTCGCGGAGATCGCGGAGCGATGACGCCGCCGCCGCGGGCGCTCAGGTTGCTGCTCGCCGGATTCGGGAACGTTGGGCGAGAGCTCGCCCGGATCCTCGCCGCTCGCCGGAGCTACCCGGCGCTCGCCGGCCTCGATGTGGCCGTCGTCGGCATCGCGACCGGCTCGCACGGCGCACTGGCGAATCCCACGGGGATCGACCTCGCGGCCGCGATCGCCGAGATCGGGAAGCACGGCCGCTTCACTCCGGCACACCCGGACGCGGCGGGGCTCGACACGGCCGCGTCCGTCGCGACCCTGGACTACGACGTGCTCGTCGAGCTGTCGCCGCTTTCGGTCGCGGGGCGCGGCGAGCCGGCGATCTCGCACGTTCGCGGGGCGCTCGAGCGCGGACGCCACGTCGTGTCGGCGAACAAGGGGCCGTTCGCGTGGGCGTACCGCGAGCTCACCGGGCTCGCACGGGAACGGGGCGTCCTGCTGCTGCACGAGGCCGCGGTGATGGACGGCGCGCCGGTGTTCAACCTCGCGCGCCACTGCCTGCGGGGCAACGTGATCACCCGGGTCGAGGGCGTGCTGAACTCGACCACGAACATCGTCCTGGGCCTGCTCGAGCGGGGGCTCACGATAGCGGACGCGGCGGCCGCAGCCAGGCGAGCCGGCGTGGCCGAGGCGGACCCGAGCGCGGACCTGGACGGCTGGGACGCGGCGGTCAAGCTCGCGGTGCTCGCGAACGCACTCATGGGGGCCGAGTTGACCCCCGAGCAGGTCGGGCGGGACCGGGTCGCCGACATCGACCTCGAACGGCTCCTGCGGGCCCGCGAGCGCGGGCGACGCGTCAAGCTGGTCAGCGAGCTCGTTCGCGACGGCGGCTCGGTGCGGGCCGATGTGCGGGCCCGCGAGCTGCCCTCGGACCACCCGTTCGCGCGCCTCGAGGGCGCCGGCTCGGCGATCCGGCTCTCGACCGACGTCATGGGCACGATCACGCTCGCCGAGGAGGGGCCGGACCTCGCGACGACCGCGTACGGCGTGATCGCCGACCTCTTCGAGGTGCGTGACCGCGCCGCCCGTTGAGTGCGAGCGCCGGGCGGGCGTCCCGGGCGGACGGCGGGCGTCGTCGCCGCACCGCGACAGGCCCTATGATGCGGCGCAGGCGCGAGGCGCGGGAGGCGGCGATGCGGCGGCGAGCGATGAAGCGGTTCCACCCCCCCGGCACGGCGCCCGGCACGTTGAGTCTTCCGGAGAAGCCCGGCGGCGCGAGGTCCGGCCTCTCGCTCGTCGCGTACGGCGCCGGCGGTGTCCGCGAGCGGCAGATCGCGGCGGTCTCCGAGGTGCCGGCGGCGGCGGCCCCCGGCGAGAAGCTGTGGCTCCGGATCGTCGGCCACTCGGCCGAGGCGCTCGGAGCGTTGGCCGACCGGTTCGGCGTGCACCCGCTGGTGCTCGAGGACGTCGTCAACCTCGGCCAGCGGCCCAAGGTGGAGGAGTTCGACACCTACCTGTTCGTCGTCGTCGACGTCCTGCGGTTCGGCGCGGGCGGAACCCTGGAGGAGGAGCAGGTCTCGCTGCTGCTGTTCGAGAACCTGCTCATCAGCGTCGAGGAGCGCGAGAGCGACGTCTTCAAGCTCGTGGAGGAGCGGCTGCAAACCGGTCGCGGCAAGATGCGGTCGCTGGGCGTCGACTACCTGATGTACGCCCTCGTGGACGCGGCGGTCGACCATTTCTTCCCCGCGCTCGAGAGGGTGGGCGAGCGGGTCGACGAGATCGAGGACGAACTGCTCGAACGCCCCGACCGCCGGGGGTTCGAGCAGCTCCACGGCATCAAGCGCGACCTCTTGCGGCTGCGCAAGGCGACCTGGCCGTTGCGGGAGGCGCTGGCGAAGCTGACCCGCGCGGACGGTGCCCTCGTCCGCGAAGGGACGCAGGTCTGGTTGCGCGACGTCTACGACCACACGGTGCAGATCATCGACATCGTGGAGACGTTCCGGGACATGACCGCGGAGCTCGTGGACCTCTACCTGTCGAGCGTCTCCACGCGGATGAACGAGATCATGAAGGTCCTCACGATCATCGCGACGATCTTCATCCCCCTCACATTCATCGTGGGCCTGTACGGGATGAACTTCAACACGCAGGCCGGCCCGTTCAACATGCCGGAGCTCAACTGGCGATGGGGCTACGCGGGCGTGTGGGCGGTGATGCTGGCGGTCGCCCTCGGGATGCTGTGGATGTTCCGCCGGCGGCGCTGGCTCTAGCCCCGATGCCTCCGCCCGCGGGCGCGAGGCCGGCGGGACCGCGTCCCCCAGGGCCTGCGGCGGTCAGTCGAGCTTGAACCCGAGGTCGAGGGTCACCTGCCACTCGACCGGCTTGCCGTCGTGGATGGCGCCGCGGATCTCCTTGACCTCGAACCACGAAAGGCCGTGGACCGATTCGGCCGCTTTCTGCACGGCAAGCGCGACCGCTTTCTCGACGCTCTCGCCCGCGCACCCCACCACCTGGATCTTCTTGTAGACCTTGTCGCTCATGTCACCCCCGTCGGTTGCAGCGCCCCATTGTCCTGAGTCCGAGGCCCAGTTGCAACTGTGCGCCGGCCCGGGTCCCGCGGCGCGTTATAATGCACGCACCGAACCGCCACCGAGCAGCGCACGAACGAGGTCCGAGAACGACAGGGAGGGATGGAACATGGCGAGCAACGCACCGCAACCCCCGGCGCCGATGGCCCCGCCGCCGGCACAACCCGCGCCCGGCGCGCCTCAGAAGAAGGGCACGAGCCCGCTGGTCTGGATCCTCGCGGGGTGCGGCGGCCTCATCGTCATCGCCGGCATCGTGTTCGCGATCGTGGCCTACTGGGGCGTCCACAAGCTCAAGGGGGTCGCCGAGTCCGCCAAGAAGAACCCGGCGGTGTTCGCGGCCAAGCTCGCGGTCATGGCCAACCCGGAGCTCGAGATCGTCGCGAGCGACGACGACGCCGGCACGGTGACGATCCGCAACAAGAAGACGGGCGAAGAGATCACCATGAACGCCCAGGACATCAAGCAGGGCCGGCTCAAGTTCAAGAACGAGAAGGGCGAGGAAGTCACGTTCGAAGGTAGCGGCGAGCCGGGCAAGGAAGGCCTCCGTATCAAGTCCAACAAGGGCACGGTCACGTTCGGGAACGGCCAGGGAGAGAAGGCGCCCGCCTGGGTTCCGGTCTACCCGGGGAGCCGCTCGTTGGCGTCGGCGTCGGAGAAGACCGCCGAGCGCACGTCCGGCAGCCTGACGTTCCAGGTGTCGGACACCAGCGACAAGGTGCTCGCCTACTACGAACGCGAGCTGAAGTCGTCCGGATTCACGGTCGAGGTGACCGTGGCTCAGGGGGCGGTCCGGATCGGCAGCCTGACCGCGAAGGCCGACTCCGGGCGTCGCACGCTGAACGTCATCGTCACGCCGTCGGGGGCCGCGTCGCAGGTCGCCGTCCAATATGCGGCGGCAGGGTCGGGCCAGGAGTAGCCGCCGCCGCCCGCCGGCTGGGTGGACCGGGCGCGCCCGACGGTAGCGGTGTGCGCCGGTCCGCCGGCGGCGCCGCGAGGGGTTCGAGGGCCGGTACAATGCCGGGGTGCCGGTCTCGGTCCGCCTCGACGTGTGGCTCGATGTCGCCTGCATCGCCAAGACGCGCTCGCAGGCCAAGGAGCTGTGCGACGGCGGCAAGGTGGAGGTGGGCGGCACGCGCGCCAAGGCGCACAGGATGGTGCGCCCGGGCGACCGGATCGGCGTGACGATCGCGCCCGACGTGCGGCGCGAGCTGATCGTGCGCGACGTGCGGGACACCCACGTCGCCAGGTCGCTGGCCCGCGAGCTCTACGAGGACGTGACGCCGGCCCCCAGCCCCGAGGAGGTCGAGATGCGGCACCTCGAGCGGTTCGCGCCCCCGCCGGCGCCGGCCCGCGGCAGCGGCCGCCCCGAGAAGCGGGCGCGACGCCAGATGGACCGGATCCGCGGCCGCTGACACCGGCGTGCTATCGTCCGCACCGCCGGCCCGGAGGTGCCCAGACGAATGGCGTTGCCCCTCACGCTCGTCGTGTTCTTCGTCTCCGGCGGCCTCGCCCTCGGCTACCAGGTCCTCTGGAGCAAGTACCTCCTCGACGTCATCGGCGTCAGCAGCTACTCGTACGCGACTGTGCTGGCCGCTTTCATGGGCGGCCTCGGGCTGGGCAGCTGGCTCTTCGGCCGCTGGGTCGACCGCTGGCGCTCGCCACTGAGGGGTTACGCGTATCTCGAGGCCGGCGTCGGCATCTACGCCGTGGCCTACCCGCTGCTGACCCGATGGGCCGCCTCCGCATATGGCCGCTGGGTCGTCTACACGCCCGGCCACGAGGGCGGCGCCGCGGCGCTCTGGGCCAAGGTGCTGGTCGCCGGCGCGCTGCTCGTGCCGCCGGCGATGCTCATGGGGGGTACGTTCCCGGCGTTGCTGCGCCACGTGACCACGCGCCTGACCCTCGTGGGCCGGCGCGCGTCGCAGCTCTACGGGATCAACTCGCTGGGCGCCGTGGTGGGATCGCTGCTGATGGCGTTCGTCCTGATGCCGATGCTCGGCATGTCGGCGAGCCTCACGGCGCTGGCGCTCGGCAACGGCGCGATCGCCCTCGTCGCGTTCGGGCTCTCGTTCTCCCGCTCTCGGGGTGCCTTCGCGCCGTCCGCGGCCGCCGGCGAGCCGCCGGCGCCGCGAGGCCCGGCCGGCGCGCTGAGCCGATGGCAGGTCCGGGCGGCGCTCGCCGTCGTCTGCGCCGAAGGCGTGGTGTCGTTCCTCTACGAGATCGCGTGGACCCGTTACTTCGGGATCGTGCTCGGCTCGAGCACCTACTCCTTCGCGCTCATGCTGGCGTCGTTCATCACAGGAATCGCGATCGGCAGCGCGATCCTCGCCGCCGCGGACGGGAAGGTCTCGGACCCGCTGGCCACGTTCGGCTGGACGCAGGTGATCGCGGCGGCGCTCGTCGTCGCGCCGCTCCCGGTCTACCAGTACCTCCCCTGGCTGCTCACGCACGTCCAGGCGCTGTTCTCGACGACGGCAGGGGCCTTCTACCTCAACGAGGTGACGCAACTGAGCCTCTGCTTCGCGGCCATGGTGCCGCCGACGATCCTGGTCGGGATGAGCATCCCGCTCGTCGTCAAGGGGCTGGCCCGGCGCGAGGCGCGGGTGGGGGCCGACAGCGGCAGCGTCTACGCCTGGAACACCTGGGGGAACCTCGGCGGCGCGCTCGCCGGCGGGCTGGTGCTGCTGCCCGTCCTGGGGACGGAGGGCCTCGTGCGGGGCGCGGCGATGGCCGGCGGGGCGCTGGGGATCGTGCAGCTCCTCGTCTTCGCGGGGCGCCGGCGCGCAATCGCGGCGGCGGCGGGCGCCCTGATCACGGCGCTCGCCCTGATCCCGGCCCATTGGGACCAGCGCTGGTTCACCTTCAGCGCGTTCCGTCGTTCCGACGGGCCGGTGAGCTACGCGGGGGCGCTGCAGGCGCTGGCGCAGCGAACGACGCTGTTCGTCAAGGACGACCCTGCGGCGCACGTGATGGTGACCGGGTACCGCGAGGGCCCGCTCCGGTATCTGGCGCTGAGCGTGGGCGGAAAGGTCGACGCGACGTCGTTCCGGGACATGCCGACGCAACTGCTCCTTGGCCACGTCCCGCTGGTGCTCGCCGACGCGACCTCGAGCGTGCTCGTTGTCGGACTCGCGAGCGGCGTCACCGCGGGCGCCGTGCTGGCGCACGACGTGCGGCGCGTCGACGTCGTGGAGATCGTGCGCGCCATGCCTCAAGCCGCGAGGCTGTTCACGGACCCGGGCGGGAGCCCGCTCGACGACGCCAGGCTCCACGTGATCATCGACGACGCCCGCTCCTACATGTCGTACACCGACCAGACGTACGACGTGATCATCTCCGAACCGTCGAACCCCTGGATGGCCGGGGTCGGTTCGCTGTTCTCCCGCGACTTCTACCGCAAGGCGCTCCGCGTCCTGTCGCCCGACGGCATCTACCTGCAGTGGGTGCAGGGGTACGAGATCGGGAACGACACCCTGGCCGCCGTGCTGCGCAGTTTCCGGGCGTCGTTCCCGTTCGTCTACGGCTTCCAGGGCTCCACGACCGACCTCCTGCTGCTGGGCTCCCGGCGCCCTCTCACGCTCCGGCCCGACCAGCTGCGGGCGCGGTGCAGCCGGCCCGAGGTCGCCCGGCAGCTCGCCGC
This sequence comes from uncultured Acidobacteriota bacterium, assembly GCA_963727275.1. Classification (GTDB taxonomy): domain Bacteria; phylum Acidobacteriota; class Thermoanaerobaculia; order Thermoanaerobaculales; family Thermoanaerobaculaceae; genus RBG-13-68-16. The sequence goes on along the minus strand of CAVSFK010000011.1, from coordinate 139,233 downwards.
GCTCGGGATGACGTCGCCGGAGTCCCTGCTCGCGCTGCAGCGCTTCTCGCCGGCCACCCTCGACATCATGGCCTCCGCGACGGACCGGGAGAACACCGACGACAACCACCTGCTGGAGTACCGAGCGCCGCAAGACCTGTTCCGCGAGAGCTCGGCGGTCGTCCTGGACGACCTCGACGAGCGTCTCGTGGCGTCGCCGGCCCTGCTCTGGGCCCGGCTGCCGGCGGAGTCGCGGCAGCTGATCGCCGCAGCCAGCGGCGGCATACTCGCCGACCCGAGGATCCGGCCGCCCGCGGTGTGCGCCGGCCTCGTCGGCGCCGAGAGCTTCCTGCGCCGCGGGTTCGCGGCCGTGGCCGCGCCCGGAGAGGCGAGCCTGGAGCCGAGCGCTGCGCAGCTCGCGGCGTACCTGGATGCCGCCGTCCGCTCGGGCCGTATCGGGGAGACGGTCCGGACGATCACGAGCTACCGGCCGGCGATCCTCTGGTCCGCGGCGCTGTCGCCCGAGGCCGCGTCGTTCTGGAACGGCCGCGCCGCCGACTGGGTGGCCGCCGCCGGGAACGCGGGCGGCGGCGACGCGTTCAGGGGCCTGGCGATCGACCTGCTCATCGCCGGCCATCGCGAGGATCTCGCGGCCGGCGAGCTGCGCGCGTGGGCGGCGGGCCCCCACCCCCCGGCCACCGAGTGGGCCTTGCTGCGGGGCTGCCGCATCGACCCGGGCGCGCTGTGCGACGAGCTGCTCGCGAACGCTCTCCGCCGCGGCGGAAGTCCGCTGGCCGTGAACCTCGCGTCGTTGCGCGCCGGATCGCGCTAGGAGCGTGTTGCGCATAGCGACGACAGCGAGGGTCGGAATGGCGCCGGCTGGCAAGGCGGCCGAGCGAAACGCCCGCAGGCGTAGTTGGTACTACGTCGAGGACGTCTCGCGAAGGACAACACCGCCAGCCGGATGCCAGCGCGAGCCGCAGCCGGAGGCCAGGAGCCTGTCTGGGAAAGCGGGAGGGCCGCGTTGCGAGCGCCGCGGGGCGAGCTGCAAGGCGACGCGCCGATGGCGATGTGGACCCATCGGCGAGGCGCGGCAACGCTGCAGATCGCCCCGCGCCGCCGCAACCCATGGGCGCAGGCAGCGAGGCGAGGCTCCGCCTCGACGAGCGTGGGGGAACGGGGGGCTGGAGGCGCCGGGTGGGTGGTGGAGCGGCGCCGTGCCCCCCGCAGCGGATGCCGCGGCCGCATGCTGCGTTGCTCGTCGGCCGCGATGGCGCCGGCATCGCCTGCCTCCTCGCGCCTTGCCTGCGCCTCGCAAGCCCCCTGCGCGCGGCCCACCCCATTTCCCAGACAGGCTCCTAGGCGCGACACGCTCCTAGATCGGCCGGGACTTCGACCGTTCCGCGAACCACGCCGCCGTGCGAGTGACGCCTTCCTCGAGCGGCACCCGAGGGCGGACGCCGAGCTCCCGGGCAAGGAGGTCCGACGTGATGACCGACCGGCGCTGCTCGCCGGCCTTCGCCGGGGCGTGGACGGCGCTGCGCGTGACGCCGAGCGCGCCGGCGAGGAGCCGGTAGATCTCGCAGACGTCGGTCTCGCGCCCGGTGCCGACGTTGTAGACGGCAAAGCCCGGGCGCCCGAGCGCCGCCAGGTTGGCCTCGACGATGTCGGCCACGAAGACGTAGTCGCGGGTCTGCAGCCCGTCGCCGTTGATCGTGGCCTGCCGCCCGGAGAGCAGCCGGTCGAGGAAGATAGCCACCACGCCGGCCTCGCCATGGGGGTTCTGGCGGGGGCCGTAGACGTTGGCATAACGGAGCGCGACGGCATCGAGGCCGTACTCCTTGTTGAAGAAATAGAGGTAGCGCTCCACCGAGAGCTTGGCGACGCCGTACGGCGACAGGGGTCTCGCCGGGTGGTCTTCGCCGGCGGGAAACGCGGCCTGTTCGCCGTACATCGCGCCGCCGGTGGACGCGAAGACGACCTGCTCGAGCGCGGCGCGACGCCCGGCCTCGACCAGGTTGAGCGTGCCGAGGACGTTGATGCTGGCGTCGTTCACGGGGTCGGCGACGGATCGCCGAACGTCCATTTGGGCGGCGTGGTGCACGAGCACCTCGACGCCGGCGTCTCGGATCAGATCGGCCGCCGCGCCGGAACGGATGTCGAGCTGGTGGAACTCGGCGCCCGCAGGGACGTTCTCCTTGCGCCCGGAGGAGAGGTCGTCGACAATCAGGACCCGGTGGCCGTGGGCGAGAAGCGCCTCGGCCACGTGCGAGCCGATGAACCCCGCGCCTCCCGTCACGCACACGATTCGAGAGCTCATGGAGAAGCCCCTCTCCGACAGGGCGCTCGCAACGCTGGCGCCGCTGAGGAGGGAATTCTACCAGCGCGGCACCCGCACGGTGGCGCGGAACCTGCTTGGCAAGATCCTGCTGCGCAGGCTCCCTGAGGGGGTCGCGGCCGTCCGGCTCACCGAGGTGGAGGCGTACCTCGGGGTCGGCGATCCCGCCGCGCACACGTTCGGCGGGCGGCGGACGCCGCGCAACGAGGTGATGTGGGGCGACGGCGGACGCCTCTACGTCTACTTCACCTACGGGATGCACTTCTGCATGAACGTCGTGACCCGGACCGCGGGCGTGCCGGAGGCCGTGCTCCTCCGTGGCGCGCTTCCGGTGTCCGGTCGGGCGATCATCGAGAACCGGCGCGACGGCGGCAGGCCCGGCCACCTGCTCGACGGCCCCGCCAAGCTCTGTCAGGGTCTCGGCATCGACCGGGGCCAGAACGGGGCGGACCTCACTTCGGCCGGCGCGGTCTGGCTGGCCGAGGACGGGTTCCGGTGCCGCGCCGGCTGGGTGCGGCGCCTTCCGCGCGTGGGCGTGTCCTACGCGGGCGAGGCGGCCGACTGGCCGTTGCGCTGGACGCTGGACCTCGGCGCTCGGGTGCCGCGACGGCGGGCGGCGGCCGGCGCTCGTGGTAGCGGGCGCGGAGGCGGGTGATCAGCGCGCCGAAGTCGGGCGGGGCCGGCTGGCGGAACACGAGCCGTTTCCCTGAGATCGGGTGCACGAACGCGAGCAGCTCGGCGTGCAGCGCGAGCCGGCCGAGCGAGACCGGGTCGGTCGCGGGATCGCCGTACACGGGGTCGCCGAGCACCGGGTGTCCGAGGTACGAGAGGTGGACCCGGACCTGGTGGGTTCGCCCCGTGCCGAGCTCGGCCTCGACCAGCGTCACCGGACCGAGGCGCTCCAGGGGGCGCAGCACGGTCCGGGCGAACCGTCCGCCGGACCCCGGCGCGAGCGCGGCCCGCCTGGCTCCGGGGCGGGGCCGGCCGATGCTCCTCTCCACGAGCTCCTCCCTCGCCAGCTCGCCGCGGACGAGCGCCAGGTAGCGCCGGTCCACGGAATGGGCTCGAAACTGGCGGTGCAGGTGTTCCGCGGCGGCGTGCGAGAGGGCGAGGACGAGGAGCCCCGACGTGTCGCGGTCGAGACGGTGGACGACGAGGACACGGTGGTGCCTCCCGGTCCGGCGTTCGAGTTCAGCCGCGGCGCGCGACAGCACCGTGTCGACTTCGCCCTCACGCGTGGGGTGGACGACGAGGCCGGCCGGCTTGCCGACCACGAGGACGTCGGCATCCGAGTGGACTACCTCGATCGGCAGGGCCTTCGCGGCGCGTCCGCGCCGGGGCAGCGCCGGGTCGTGCGTCACGGCGTCGGCCGGCGCCACGAGCGCGCCCGGGTCCGTCGTCACCGTCCCGTTCAGGAGCACGTGGCCGATGAGGACCTCGCGTTTGGCGCGCGAATACGAACCCCCGATGAGCGTCTGTGCCGCTCTCGCGAGACGTCGATTCTCCCCGGCCACGCTCGCAGCCTACCATCTCGCGGGGACGCCGGTGGACAGCCCCGAGCGCGGAGGGGTAGGGTGAGCGCATGAGCGCAGGTGAAGCCTCCGACCTCGCGGTGGCGACGCTGCTCGGCAGGGCCGTCCGCGCCGGCCTTGCGCTCGGGTGGGTGGGCCTGGCCGCGCATGACTCGGGTGGCGGGCTGTGTTGGTGCGCGGGGTCTCGGGATCTCGCGTCCGGCCCCGTGGAGCCCGACCTGCGTTACGACCTGGCGTCGCTGACCAAGCCGCTCGCCACGGCGACGCTGCTCCTCCTGGCGCGCCGGGACGGGCTCGACCTGGCGGCGCCGGTCGCCGAGGCGGTGCCTGAGTTGGCGGCGAGCCGGTTTCGGGACGTGACGTTCCTGCAGTGCGCCACCCACACCGCCGGGCTCCCTTCGTGGGCGCCGCTGTACGCCGGCGCGGCGCCGTCGCGTGAGAGCTATGTCGATGCCGTGGTCGCGCTCGACCCTGTCGCGCGGCCCGGCCGCCGGGTCGAGTACTCCTGTCCGGGCTTCGTGTTGCTCGGCATCGCGCTCGAGCGCGCCGGCGGCGCCGACCTCGCGACGCTGTTCGTCGAGCTGGTCGCCGAGCCGCTCGGGCTGGCGGACGAACTCGGCTACGCTCCGGCAGTCGGGACCGCGGTCGGCGGGGGCGAGCGGCGCTGGTTTGTCGAGAGCCGGCTCCTGGCGGAACGCGGGCTCGGCGGGCCGCCGCCCCCCGCCGCCGAGGGTACCGTGCCGTGCGACGACGGCAACGCGCGCGGGCTGGGGGGCGTTGCGGGGAACGCGGGCCTGTTCGGCACCGCGGCCGCCGTCGCCCGCCTCGCGGCGGAGTTCCTGCCCGGAGGCGGCGAGCTGCTCACCGCAGCGGAGGCGGAGCTCGCGACCCGGTGCTGGACGTCGGGCCTCGAGCAGGCGCGCGGCATGGGCTGGCAGCTGGCGTCGACGCCGGGCTGCTCGGCGGGGCCGGCGCTGCCCGCCGACGCCTTCGGGCACTCGGGGTTCACGGGGGTCTCCCTGTGGGTCGATCCGGTCATGCGGAGGACGTACGTGCTGCTGGGCAACCGCCTGTGCCCGGGGGGCCGGACGCCCGACCTGCACCCGTTGCGGCGGAGATTCCACGCGGCGGCGGGGCGCGCCGTGAGGGCGGCCGCTTGACGGAGCGCCGCGCCCTCGCCGCGCTCGCCATCGCGGCGGCGCTGGCGGTCGCGCCGGCGAACGTTGCCGGCCAGGACAAAGACGTGCCGGCCGACCTCGCGAGCGCCCGGCGGGAGGTCAAGGGGCTCGAGCAGCGCCTCCGCGCGCTCGAGCAGGCGCAATCGGGGCTCGGCCGAGAGAGGGAGCGGCTCGAGGTCGAGCTGCAAGTCGCTGCGGTGCGCGTGCGTGAGTCGGAAGCCGAGCGCCAGGAGGCCGAGCGCGCAGTGGAGGCGGCGGCGAGCGCAGCCGAGGTCTCCCAGGGCGAGCTCGACGCCGCGATGGGGCGCTTGAGGTTGCAGATCTCGCTCCTGGCCGTTCTCGGCCGGGCGGGTCTCGCGCCGTTGGTGGTGCACGCGCTCGGGTCCGGCCGCGACATCCCGGAACGCGTGACCGTCGCTCTCGCGTTGGTGGGCGAGGAACGGCGGCGACGCGACGAGGCGGCGGCGCTGATGGCGCGCCGCGAAGCCGCGCTCGGGCAGCTGTCGGCCCGCAGGGAGGATCTCGCAGCCACCGCGACCCGCCTCGACGGGCGCCGACGCGAGCTCGAAGCGACGCGGACGCAGGTGGTGGCTCGGCTCTCGGCGCTCGAGCAGGAGCGTCGCCGGGGCGCGTCGGCGCTCGCCGACGCCCAGGAGGCCGAGCAACGCCTGGAGCGGCTGTGGGGCGCGGTGACCCAGGGGGAGGGCGCCGAGGCTCCGGACGTCCGTTTGCTCCGCGGAGGGCTGCGGTGGCCGGTGAGCGAGTCGACGGTGCTGCGGGAGTTCGGGCCGCAGCGCGACCCCCAGTACGGAACCGTGACGATCTCCCACGGGGCGGTGCTCGGCGCGCGGGCGGGCGAAGAGGTGGTGGCCGTGGCGGCCGGCCGGGTGTCCTACGCCGAGTTCTTCAAGGGCTACGGCAACCTGGTCATCGTCCACCACGGCGGCGAGGTCTACTCCCTGTACGCAGGGCTTGCTAGTATGCTGGTGCGCGCTGGGCAGCGCCTCGGAATGGGGGATCCTCTGGGCATCGCCGGGCGGGACGAGAGCGGCGCCCCGAGCGTCTATCTGGAGATCCGCGTCGCGCAGGGCGCTCAAGACCCCTTGAGCTGGCTCAAGCCAGCCGGGAAGTGAGGTGGCGGTGAGGCAGAGGTGGATCTTCGTCGCGGTGTCCGTGGCCGCTATCGGGGGCGTGGTGGCGCTCGCTTCCGGCGCAGCTGCCGTCGGGAGCAGGAACCTGTACCGCCTCATCGGCGTGTTCGGCCAGGTCGTGTCGCTGGTGCGCTCCTCGTACGTCGAGGAGGTTCCGATCGAGAAGCTCGAGCTAGGCGCGATGAACGGCCTCGCCCAGGCTGCGGACCCCGGCGGCCTTTGGGTTCCGGACGACGTTTCGGCGGCGTACGCGAAGGTCAGGGCGCGCAAGCTGCCGCCGTACGGACTCGTCATGGGCCAACGCTCCTCGTACCCGTTCGTGATCCAGGTCGTCCCCGATTCCCCGGCCGCCAAGGCCGGGATCGTGCCGGGGGAGCTGGTGGAGCGGGTCGGCACGGAGCCGGTCCGCGCCCGGCCGCTCTGGCGCGCACTGACCCTTCTCGACGCCGCGCAGAGCGGGGGCCGCGACGTGACGCTCGATGTCATCGACCGCCAGCTCTCGGGGAAGCGACCGATCACGCTCAAGGCCGGGGACTTCGCGCTGCCGCTGCCGTCGGTCGAGGTGAAGGACAAGGTCGCGGTGGCGAAGGCTCCCGTCCTCGACGCGACCGGCGCCGCCAAGCTCGGCGAGGAGTTGGGCGCTGGAGCGGGCACCGACGCGGTCGTCATCGACCTGCGAGGAGTCGCGCTGGGAACCCCCGAGGGCGCGGCGCAGGTCGCAGCGCAGCTCCTCGGGGGCGACGTCGAGGTCAAGATGGCCGCCCGCGGCGGCAAGGACGAGACGATCAAGGCCAGCGGCCGCCCCCGTTCCTGGAAGGTCGTCGTCTGTCTCGACGGCACGACCGCCGGCCCGGCGGAGCTGCTGGCGAGCGCCTTGAAGGCGCGGGGCGCGACGCTTGTCGGCGGCGAGAGCTACGGGGACACGGGCCAACGGCGCGCGCTCAAAGGAACCGGCGGCGAGGTGTGGCTCGCCGCGGCCTGGGGGCTCGGCCCCGACGGGAAGCCGATACTAGGCGCCGGCATCAAGCCGGACGAGCGGGTGCGGCCCCGTAAGGGCGCGGACGCCGTGCTGGAGCGCGCGCTGGAGCTGGCCGGTGGCCGCGCCGCGGTCAAGCAAGCGGCGTAGCCGCTCGTCGGCACGCGGTTCGGTCGGTGGGCCGCGCGGGTTCCGCGCCGCGGTCGCCGTCGCGCTGCTGGCACTCGCGGTGCTGGCGGTGGCGTACCTGTCGTGGCGGTCGTCACGGCCGCCGCAGGCCCCCGCGGTCGCGGACGCAGGCGAGGTCGTCCGCCGGGTGGCGAAGCGGCTCGGCTGCGACCCGGGCCGGGTGGTCGTCGCCGCCTCGCACGATGGGGCGGGGACGTTCTCCCTGGTGACCGTCCATGCGCCGAAGGGGTTCCCGGCAGACCGATTCGCGCTGGACCTCGAAGCGGCGGCCCACAACCTCGGCGGACGGCTGGAGCCAAGACCGCTCGGCGAGGCGGGCGGGTACGGCCTCGCGAGGCTCGACGGCGAGGTCGGCGGGGTCCGATGGCGCGTCCTCGTGCTGAGCGAGGCGCCGCCGGCGCTCCCTGCAAGGAGGACCCCTGGGCCCGGAGCCGCCTCGCCTGCGGGAGCGATGCTCGCCATCGTGCTCGACGACGCCGGAGCGTCGCTCGACATCCTCGAGGGCCTCTCCCGGCTGCCGTTGACGGTCGCCGTGGCGGTGCTGCCGAATGCGGCGCGCTCGACCGAGGTCGCTCGAGCGGTCGGCGCCAGCGGTCGAGAACTCCTCCTCCACCTGCCGATGGAACCTCTCGGCAGCCGGGGGCCCGGGCCCGGAGAGGGCGCGGTGGAGGTGGGGCTCCCCGCATCGGAGATCGAGGCGCGCGTCGGCCGAGCGCTCGCCGTCGTGGCGGGTGCGCGGGGCGTCAACAATCACATGGGCTCGCGAGCGACCGCCGACGCGGCCACGATGGCCGCGGTGATGGACGCGCTTCGCGGGCGTGGGCTGTACTTCCTCGACTCGCGCACGACCGCCGAGACCGTGGCCGAGCAGGTGGCGCGGCAAAAGGGCGTGCCCGCGCTCCGCCGCGACGTGTTCCTCGACGTGGTCGCGGAGCCGGAGGCGATCCGGCGAGCGTTGGAACAGGTCGTCGCGCGGGCCCGTGCCCAGGGGCACGCGCTCGCCATCGGCCACGTGCACCCCGTGACGCTCGAGGTGTTGGCAAGCGAGCTCCCCAGGCTCTCCGGCGACGTGCGGCTCGTGCGGCCGTCGCGCCTCCTGCCCGCCGAGAACTAACCCTCGAGAATCTCGATCGTCGTGGCGACCTTGCAGTCCGGGCGCAGCGAGGCCAGGACCGCGCAGTAGGTCGAGTGGGAGAGCTCGACGGCGCGCCCGACCTTCTCCCGCGAGACGGCGCCGCGGACGCGATAGGTCAGCGCGACGGCGGTGAGGTGCTTGGGGTTCTGATCGCGGCGCTCGCCCCTGACCTCGACCTCCAGACCCGCGATCGGCTCGCGCATCTTCTCCAGGATCGCGACAACGTCCATGCCCGTGCACCCGGCGAGGGCGATGAGCAGCTGCTCGATGGGACTGGGGCCGGCGTGCCCCGGGCGACCCGGTGAGTCCACCGTCACGGTGTGGCCGCTCCCCGAGTGCGCCGCGAACCTCAGGCCGGCCTCCCAAACGAGCGTCGCGCGAGCCTCCTCGGCCATGAACACCTCCACGAGGCCGCAGCCTCGAACGCGAAGTGTACCGGCTACGGCAGCAGCGCCGCCAGCAGCAGGAGGAACAGCAGGGCCGTGGCGACGACCTCGATCCCGCCCGCCCGAACCGGTCCGCCGATGTGAGCTCGGATCATCGTCGCCTCCGGGCGCCCTCGCGCCGTCTGTCACAGGTGTGTACGGGCGCGGTGGTGGGAACGTAACCACGCCGGCGTCGCGAGCGTGGACGGCCCGGTCCGGGTCGGTATACTGAGACCATGACACGCGAGGAGATCCTCAAGCTCACGCACATGGTGAGCTGCGCGGGTTGAGCGTCGAAGCTGGGTCCGGCGGACCTTCACGCGGTGTTGTCGGCGCTTCCGCAAGTCACGGACCCGCGTCTGCTCGTCGGGCCGGGGACGTTCGACGACGCGGGCGTGGTGCGCCTGTCAGACGAACTGGCCCTCGTACAGACCGTCGACTTCTTCACGCCGGTCGTCGACGACCCGTACGATTTCGGACGCATCGCCGCGGCCAACGCGCTCTCGGACATCTACGCGATGGGCGCACATCCCCTCTCGGCGCTGGCCGTCACGACGTTCCCGGCAGGGACGCTGCCTCTGGAGGCGCTCCGCGATACGCTGGCGGGGGGGCTGGCGGTGCTGCGTGAGGAGGGCGTCCTCCCGCTCGGCGGCCACACCGTCAAGGGGCCGGAGTTCACCTACGGCCTCGCGGTCACCGGCCTGGTGCACCCCGGTCGCGTCCTGACCAACGCCGGAGCCCGGGCCGGCGACGTCCTCGTACTGACGAAGCCGGTCGGCACGGGCGTGCTCGCGACCGCGCTCAAGCGGGGCACCCTCGCCGAGGCCGACCGGGAGGCGATGGTCGCGTCCATGGTGGCGACGAACCGGGCCGCCGCCGAGGCGCTCGAGTCGGTGGAGGTGCACGCCCTGACCGACGTGACGGGTTATGGGCTCATCGGCCACGCGCTCGAGGTCGCCGAGGCCAGCCGTGTGGCGCTGGAGATCGACGCCGCAGCGGTCCCGTTGCTCCCCGGCGCCCGCGGCGCGGCGGAGGGCGGCGCGATCCCGGCCGGGCTCGTGGCCAACCGCGAATGGGCGGCGGGCAAGGTCGACTTTGGTGGTGTCGATGAGGTGACCGTGGGGCTCCTTTGCGACCCGCAGACCTCGGGCGGCCTGCTCGCGGCGGTCGCGGCCCAGGCCGTGCCTGAGCTCCTGAGGCTCTGCTCGGCTCGGAACCTGAAGGCGGCGACGATCGGCCGCGTCGTCGCCGGCCGGCCGGGCACGATAACCGTGCGGAACCGACGCGGCTCGGAGGTCGGATGAAGACGCACCTCGGCGTGGGCGCAACGTTGATCGCATCGGCGGTGCTGGCCGCAGAGACTCCGCCCGTCATCGTCTCGCAGGCGGGGCCGGAGCGAACGGTCTCGCTCACCGTCTACAGCGTCGGCCGCGCTCTGGTGCGCGACGCCAGGTCCGTATCGCTCCCGGGCGGCACCGCGGCGCTGGAGTTTCGGGACATCGCGGCGCACGTGATGCCCGAGACCGTCGCGATCGCGGGTGAGGGCGTCTCCGTCCTCGAGCAGAACTACGAGTACGACCTGCTTTCGCCGCAGACGCTGCTCGCCAAGTACCTCGGCCGCGACGTGACCCTGGTTACCGACGAGCCGGGTCCCGCGCCGGGCTCGACCGTGAGGAAAGAAGTGATCGGCCGGCTGCTCTCGATGGAGGGCGGCACCGTATGGAGGGTGGGGGACAGGATCGTCTCGAACCCGCCGTACCGGGAGCTGGTCTTCGGGCAGCTTCCCGACAACTTGCGGGAGCGCCCGACGCTCGTGTGGCTCCTCTCCTCCGAGCACGCCGGTGCGCGGCGGCTGGAGGCGACGTACCTGACGAGCGGGATCGGCTGGAGGGCCGACTACGTTCTGACGCTCGGCACCTCCGGCGACGTCGGCAGCCTCCTCGGCTGGGTGACGCTGGACAACGCCTCGGGCGCGTCGTACCCGGACGCGACCCTGCAGCTCGTGGCCGGCGAGGTCCACCTCGCCCCGGAGCAGACGTCCGGCCCTCAGCCCGTGATGATGGCCGCGAAGGCGGCGACCGGCGGGATGCAGGAGGAGGCGTTCGCCGAGTACCACCTCTACACGCTCGACAGGCCGACGACCATCAAGGACAGGCAGAAGAAGCAGGTCGCCCTGCTCGAGGCCGAGGGCGTCAAGGTCGTGCGCCGGTACGTCGTCGAGAGCCCCAGGTGGTGGTACCTCCAGCGGATCGACAAACAGAAGCAGGACGTGCGCGTGGACGTCCAGATCGCGAACCGGGCCGACAACCACATGGGGATGGCGCTGCCGGCCGGGGTCGTCCGCCTGTACCAACGCGATCGGCGCGGGACGGCGCAGTTCATCGGCGAGGACCGCATCGAGCACACCCCCAAGGACGAGGTCGTGACGCTGACGATCGGCAACGCGTTCGACGTCGTGGCCGAGCGGCGCCAGACCGACTATCGCAAGCTCTCGGACGACCTCTACGAGGACGCGTACGAGGTCACGCTGCGCAACCACAAAGACGCCGCGATCACGGTCGACGTGCGCGAGCAGCTCGGCGGCGAGTGGGAGATGCTGGCCAACTCGCAACCGTTCGAGAAACTCTCGGCGTTCGGCGTGTCCTTCGCGGTGAGCGTGCCTGCCAACGGCGCCGCCACGCTGACCTACCGCGTCCGGGTGCACGGCTAGGGAACGCCGGAGGCTCAGGCGGAAGCCGTCAGCGCACCGCAGTAGAAGCCCGGGTAGATCTCGGCGCACCGTTCGATGTTGGCGGGAAGAACGGTGCCATCGCGGAACCCGGCCGCCTCGAGCGCCCGCAGCCAGCCGCGGGCGGTGATGAAGCCGGGCCTGGCGCGGATCCCCTCGATCAACGGGGCGCGGCCGTAGTCCTCGAGCACGGTGAACGGGAGCTCGAGGTGCACGGGCCCGGTCGGCGTCGGCCGCAGGAGCTCCCCAAGGACGATGACGCCGCCGGGCCGCAGGACCGTGCGGAGCTGGCCGAGCGCGCCGACCGGATCGTGCGCGAGGTGGAGCGTGTTGACCCCGAAGACCGCGTCGAACCAGCCGTGCTCCACGCTCTGGGCTTCCGGCGGCCGGTTGATGTCGTACCGCAAGGAACGGAGCTCACACCCCTCGGGCAGCGCCTGACGGGCCGCGCGCGCTCCGCGCCGGAGGAAGGCCGGCTGCAGCTCGGTGAACACGTACTCCGCGGGTCGCTTGCCGGCCGCGTCGAGCGCGGCGAGCGCGGCCTCGGCGGCGCTGCCGCCGCCGCCGCCGACCTCGAGCACCCGTCCCGCAGGACCGAGCGACCGCGCCAGCGCCAGTGCCGTGATCGCGTTGTTCGGCCCGTAGTGCGGGTTGGCGTTCGAGAAGTACTCAAACCAGAGGCCCAAGGTCGCCGGACCGAAGAGCGCCTCCTCGCCTCGCAGCTCGCCGCGCAGGATCGCCGGAAGCGCCGTCGCGCACCGTGCGAGGACCTCGTAGGCCGGCCGGGAGGAGGGGATCAGCCGCTCGGCCTCGGCACGGAGCGCGGCGGGGGGCGACTCGGGCGCGGCGGCGGCGAGTCGCCAGCCCGCACCCGCTCGCTCGGCCCAGCCGTAGAGCTCCAGTGTTTCGATCACCCAGCGGACGGCGAGCCTGCCGCGCTCCGCCCAGCCGCGCCGCGCGACGAGCGTGTCGAGGTCCGGCAGGTCGCCCGGACCGAGGCCGAGTTCGGCGGCAAGCTCGAGCGCGAGGGCGCCCACAAAGCCGTCGAGGCGTTCGGTCGCCTTCCGGAACGTCTCGTCGAAGACCGTTTCGGGCACGTCGGACATCAGGCCGATCAGAGCCTCGGGGATCCGCATCGGGAGGCGCGCCATGTCAGGCGGCGCCCTGAGCCGTGAAGTAGTCCTCCACGGCGTCGAGAACCTCGCGCGCGGACGCGAGCTCCGAGAGGCGACGGCGCAGGCTGCGGCCGTCCGGCAGGCCGTGCGTATACCAGCCGGTGAACTTGCGGAGCTTGTGCAGCGCCGTCCGTTCGTCCTCGCGGCCCAGCACCTCGCCGAAATGAGCGCGCATGAGCCGTCGGCGCTCGACCAGCGGCGGCTCGGCGAACGAGTCGCCGCTGAGCAGCGCCGAGGCCTGGGCGAAGATCCACGGGTTGGTGAGCGTCGCCCGGCCGATCATGGCGGCGTCGCATCCAGTGGCCCGCAGCATGGCGACGGCCTGCTCGGGGGTGGTGATGTCGCCGCTCCCGATGACCGGGATCGAGAGGGCGCGCTTGAGGTCGGCGATCGAGTTCCAATCGGCGAGCCCGGAGAACTGCTGCGCCGCGGTTCGAGGGTGGAGCGTGACGGCGTTCGCGCCCTCGTCCTGACAGATGCGGCCGAGGTCCAGGAACGTCGCGGCGTTCTCGTGCAGCCCGAGGCGGAACTTCACCGTGAGCGGGACGGCGATCGCCGCGCGCACGGCGCGCACGATGCGGGCGGCCAGCGGCAGGTCGCCGGTGAGAGCGGCGCCGGCGCAGCCCTTGAGGACCTTGTTGGCTGGGCACCCCATGTTGATGTCGCAGATATCCGCGCCCATCGCCTCCACCACCCTGGCGGCCTCGGCCATCCGGGCGGGGTCGGAGCCGTAGACCTGGATCGCGATCGGGCGCTCCTCGTCCACGAAGTGGAGCATCTTGAGGGTGCTGGGCCTCTGGCGGGTCAGGCCCTCGCTGGAGATGAACTCCATCGACACGAGGCCGCACCCGCCCAGCCGCCGGATCAGCAGTCGGAAGTCCCGGTCGGTGATGCCGGCCATCGGAGCGAGGACCAGAGGCGGGTCGACGACGGCGCTTCCGACATGGAGCACGCGCGGAGTATACCAAGGCGGGGCCTGGTCAGGAGGCGCCCGGAACCGTGACCGCCAGGCGCGCGAGGAGCTGGCCGCGGGAGCTGATCCCCAGCTTCGCGTACGCGTGCTTGAGATGGTCCTTCACCGTGTATTCCGTGATGCCGAGGTTCGTCGCGATCTCGCCCGCCTTCTGGCCGCGCAGCACGAACGCGAGCACCTCGGCCTCACGGCGTGAGATCTGGCCGTCCGCGAACCGCCTGCGGATCTGATCCGGATCCGGGAGGCGCAGCGGCGTCAGCACGACAAGCGAATACCCGGCATTACCGAGGCCCGAGAGCGCCACGATTTCGAGCCGCCAGCGTCCACCGTCGCCGGTCGTCACGCTCTGACGCCGCACGCGCTCGCTCGAGCCTCGCAGGCAGGCGATCTCCGCCACGATCAGCGACAGGAGCGGCGCGGTCCGGCTGTCGCCGTCGAGATGGGCCAGCGGGCGCTCGGTGTGGAGCGCGAGCAGCTCCTCGCCGCGGGGGTTGGCGAACAGGATCTCACCGCGCGCGTCCATGAGCAGATTCGCCTCGTCGGCGACCCCGAGCATCTGGATGAGGATGTCGATCTGGTGGCCCGCGTTGTTGCGCTCGATGAGCGCGGCCAGCGCGCCTTCGAGGAGGGGCCGCAGCCGCTCGAGGGAGGCCGGGCTCGCGGCTCGGCCGTCGCAGGCGTCGTAGAGCCTCATCTCGCCGCGGAAGCTCCCGGGCGCTTCGAGCCGGATGACCAGCGGCGCCCGGCGGGGTTCCCGCCCCGTCCAGTAGGCGCCCTCGGGCCCGTCGGCCAGCCGCAGCGTCAGCCGGCATCCGGAGGCGCCGGTCGCGCGCACCAACCCCTCGAGGAGAGTGGCCATCGCTGGGTCATCGGCAGCCGGAGGCACCTGGACGAGCAGGATCGGCGGGCGCCACATCGGATCGAGTCTAGCCGCTGTGCCTCATCGCGGCAAACGTCGCACGACGTCGCGGGCGGCATCCCGCCCGGCGCATCCCCTATACTCCCCTCCGTCGTTCGCTCGGCCTCCGGCAACCGGGGTTGCACGCCGAGTGGCGAGCCGAAGGGGCGAGCCGCGTGTTGGATCTTCCAGGGGATGTGCCGGAAGCGGAGGGGCCGGGCGATGAGGGAAGGACCGTCGCCGGCCGCCTGAATCGCCTCCTGTTCGGCAAGCCCAAGGACCCGACCGATCCCAACGTCTTCCACAAGCTCTCACTGGTTGCGTTCCTCGCGTGGGTCGGCCTGGGCGCGGACGGCCTCTCGTCGTCCGCGTACGGCCCCGACGAAGCGTTCCGTACGATCCTGGGGCACGAGTACCTCGCGCTGTTCCTCGCCGCCATGATGACGTTCACGGTGTTCCTGCTCTCGTACTCCTACACGTTCGTCGTCGAGCACTTCCCGAGCGGGGGCGGCGGCTACGTCGTGGCGACCAAGCTCCTCGGCCCGATGCCCGGCGTGGTGTCCGGCTCGGCGCTCGTGGTCGACTACCTGCTCACCATCACGATCTCGATCTGCTCGGGGGCGGATGCGATCCTCTCGTTCCTCCCGCTGACCTGGCAGGCGGCCAAGGTGCCCATCGACCTCGGCATCCTACTCATCCTCCTCGTCCTCAACCTGCGCGGTGTCAAGGAATCGGTCAAGATCCTGCTGCCGATCTTCCTGGTCTTCATCGTGACGCACGTCCTGCTGATCGGCTACGGGGTCGCCGCCCATCTCCACACGCTTCCCCGAGTGATCCACGCGACCCGGGCCGCGGCGTCCGCGGACCTCGGGGCGCTGGGTTTCGGCGCCCTCTTCCTCCTCTTCATGCGGGCCTACTCGCTCGGCGCCGGAACGTACACGGGCATCGAGGCGGTGTCGAACGGCCTGCAGATCCTGGAGGAGCCGCGGGTCGCAACCGCCAAGAGGACCATGGCGTACATGGCGCTGTCGCTCGCGTTCACGGCCGGCGGGATCCTCGTGTGCTACCTGCTCTGGCGAGCCTCGCCGGAGGCCGGCAAGACGATGAACGCCGTGCTGCTCGAGCGGGTCATGGGTTCGTGGTCGATCGGCGGCTGGAGCCTGGGCACGTGGCTCGTGATCATCACGCTGGTGGCCGAGGGGGCTCTCCTCTTCGTCGCCGCTCAGACGGGGTTCATCGACGGCCCGCGCGTGCTGTCGAACATGGCGATGGACTCGTGGATGCCGCACGCCTTCGCCAACCTCTCGGAGCGGCTGGTGACGAAGAACGGGGTCGTGCTGCTCGCCGTGGCGTCGGGCTGCCTGATGATCTACGCGAAAGGCCGGGTGTCGTTCCTCGTCGTCCTGTACGCGATCAACGTCTTCATCACGTTCAGCCTGACCCAGGTCAGCATGGCTCGGATGTGGGTGCGGGAACGCCGCCGTCACGCCGGCTGGCGGCCGAAGCTGGTGCTCCACGTGGTGACCCTCGTCCTCTGCGTCGCGATCCTGGCGATCACGACGTACGAGAAGTTCGCCGAGGGCGGGTGGCTCACGTTCACGATCACCACCGCCCTGATCGGCCTCTGCGTCCTGGTGCGCCGCCACTACCGGACCGTCCAGAGCGAGATCGCGGACCTGGACGCCATCCTGAAGGAGATTCCGACAGACGGGGCGCCGGCTCCGGTACCGGCCATCGATCCTCGCGCTCCCGTCGCGATTCTCATGGTGTCGGGGTACAGCGGTCTGGGAGTCCACGCGCTCCTCTCGATCCAGAGGCTCTTCCCCGGCTACTACAAGAACGTCGTCTTTCTCTCCGTCGGCGTGGTCGACTCAGGGCATTTCAAGGGAAAGACGGAGGTTGAGTCCCTGGTCACGAGCACCGAGCAGGGGCTGCAACGCTACGTCGACTTCGCTCACCGGCTCGGGTTCGCCGCCACCTACCGGTTCCGCGTGGGCACGGACGTGGTGCAGGAGGCGGAGCAGCTCTGCCACGACGTCCAGCGCGAGTTCCCCAAGGGGGTTTACTTCCTCGGCAAGCTCGTGTTCGCGCAGGAGAAGTTCTACTACCGCTTCCTCCACAACGACACGGCGTTCGCGATTCAGAGGCGGTTGCAGTTCAGCGGCCTGCCGACGATCGTGCTGCCGATCCGCATCCGTCTCGCCCAAGCCTCCTGACGAGGGGTCGAGCGGCTCCGGAACGCGTTCGAACACCCGGGCAAGAATCCCCGCCAGCGGTCGAGCGCAGGCTCCTTTGCTGAATAGAGCAACACTAATCATTCCGTTTCAGCCTCTATTGGAGTAAGATTGAACACGTCTGCGGAGGTGTTGATGGTCCTGCTCGCGCTCGAGTCCGAGACTGGAGCGGTGCTCACGTACCGGCTGGCGAAGAGCCAGATCACAGTCGGATCCTCGAGCAGGAACGACGTCGTCGTGCGGTCGCCTGGCGTTGCCGAACGGCATCTCGTGATGCACAGGAACGGCGACCTGTTCACCTTCGTTACGGTCGACCGGCAGTCGGTGGTTCTCAACGGCGAGCGGCGATCCCGCGGCGTGCTCAACCCGGGAGACCGGGTCCGCATCGGGCCGATGACGCTGATCTTCCGGAGCGGAGATGCGTCGGGGCTGGACGATGCGCCGGACGGTGCCACGGCGCGTCGCGGCCACGTCGTCGGCGCCGTCGACAGCGGCGACCAGATCGTCTTCCTTGCGGACCCCGCCGGTTTCGCCGCCACCAGGTCCCGTCTCGTGGAGGTTCTTGCCGCCCCGCGCAGCGACTCGTTTCAAAGAGTGGTCGCACTCACGCGAGAGGCCCTTCCCGGCGTCGAGGTTGCGATCCTGGTGGCGGACGAGAGCGGCCGCACGGCCGCCCTGGCGTCGGTTTGGAACGGCGATCTCCCCCGGTTCTCACCGGCCGCCCTGGGCGACGTCCTGACGCCGGGTCGATACGCGCAGATCGTCGACGGCGGCGGCGCGGCGGTCGTCGTCCCCGTGGTCACCCCGGAGCGCGAGCTCGTCGGCTTCCTGGCCGCGCGGCCCCCGGGCGCGCTCGGGAACGAGGGGATCGGCCTGCTCGGGGAGGAGGCTCGTCTGCTCGGGATGCGCTGGCGCGACATCGGTCGCGAGGGTGCCGCTCTCGCCGGCTGGGAAGCGGAGGCCCGGCGTCGCCTGGAGGAGCGCATCCCAGGCAACTCCCAGGCCGTTCAGGGTCTGCGGGCGGGGATGCTCGAGGCCGCGGCCGGCGATGAGCCGGTTCTCGTCTGTGGCCGGGACGGCGTCGGTCGAACCGAGACCGCCCGGGCGCTCGCGACGATCGGTCCGTCGCCGGCGGCAACCGTGGTGGTGGTGGACGGCGGCGACCGGGACGTCGAGTCCATGCGGCGGGAGCTGTTCGGCCCCAGCGGTCACCCGAGCCTGGCCGAGGGTGTCGAGGGCGCCGTCGGCAGGGCGAGCGGAGGCGTGCTGATCCTGCGCAACGCGGACCGCCTCCCCCCTTCGCTGCAGGCAGAGCTGGCCGGTCTGATCTCGGCACAGCACCGCGGAGCGCCCGGTGCCGCGACCGTGCGCTGGATGGTCACTTGCGGCGAGGATCCGCTGGCGCTCGTCCAACAGGGAAAGCTCGCGTCGGCGCTCTTCCTGGTCGTTTCCCGTCCCATGCTCCGGGTCCCGCCCCTCGCCGAGAGGCGGGAGGACCTGCCGTTCCTGGTCGCGAGGTTGCTGGCGAACGAGGCGGCCGAGCAGCACAAGACCCTGCGCGGGATCACCCTGGAGTGCCTCAACACCTTGGTCGCACGCTCCTTCCCCGGTGAGATGTCGGAGTTGGTCGGGGAGATCAACCGCCTGGTGACGGCGACGCCCGACGGCGAGATGGTCCGGTGCGAAGGCCTCGAGGGAGGCACGGCGCAACCCGAAGGGCGGGGGGGTGCGGCGCCCACTGATCCGAACGGGCTGTTGGCCTCGGACAATCTGAAAGAGGTTGTCCCGCGCGTCGAGCAGCTGATCATCGATCGCGTCATGAGGCGGGTCAAAGGGAATCAGTCGAAGGGCGCGCGGACGCTGGGCATCTCGCGGGGCGCCCTGATCGCAAAGCTGAAGGAGTACTCGGTGCCCGACTACCGATTCCTCCGGCGGAAGAAAGCCAGGGGTTAGCGCCGCTCGAAGCGGAACACGGCCGGGAGCAACGCCTCGAGCGACGTGACCTCGGGCGACTGCCCCTCGGACCCGGCGAGGATGACGGGCATCTCGGCCCCGAACTCCGCGAGGACCTGACGGCACGCGCCGCACGGGGCGACGCGACCGCCGGGCGCCACCACGGCCACGGCGACCGGCCGCGCGCCGGCCACCACGGCGGCCGCGACGGCGTTCCGCTCCGCGCACACCGTGAGGCCGAACGAGGCGTTCTCGACGTTGCATCCGGGGAAGACCTGGCCGTCCTCGGCGAGGACCGCGGCGCCGACGGGGAAGTTCGAGTACGGGGCGTACGCCCGTTCCTGCGCCCGCCTCGCCGTCTGGACGAGACGATCGATGGTCACCGGTGCGAGCTCCACCATGGCGGCACCTTAGTCGCCAACCCGTCTGCATACAAGGGGGTGCGATCCTTGACCTCCCACCGGCGAGTGTGTACGCTCCGGCGGGCTCGGACGGAAAAGGCCAGGGGGGCGCGATGAGTTTGAAGGATCTCCGCGTGGCGGGTTGGGGGGAGCGGATCGGGTGGAACGGCAAGTCCATCCAGGTGCCGGACAAGCCGATCGTGCCGTTCATCGAGGGCGACGGCACGGGCCCCGATATCTGGCGCGCGACACGGCGCGTCCTCGACGCGGCCGTCCAGAAGGCGTACCAGGGCCAGCGGCAGATCGCCTGGGTCGAGGTCGAAGCCGGGGAGAAGTCGTTCAAGGGCCGCGGCACGTGGCTCCCTGACGAAACCGTCGAGGCGCTGTCGACGTTTCGCGTCGCCATCAAGGGCCCGCTCACCACGCCGGTCGGCGGGGGCATCCGCTCGCTCAACGTCACGCTCCGTCAGGTCCTCGACCTCTACGCGTGCGTCAGACCGGTGCGCTGGATTCCGGGCGTGCCGTCCCCGGTCAAGCGGCCGCAGGACGTCAACGTCGTCATCTATCGCGAGAACACCGAGGACGTCTACGCGGGGATCGAGTGGCAGGGCGGCAGCCCCGAGGCGGAGAAGCTGCGCCTGTTCATCGAGAAGGAGCTGGGGAAGAAAATCCGCCCCAACTCGGGGCTGGGCATCAAGCCGATGTCGCAGTTCGGCAGCGCGCGCCTGGTCGCCAAGGCGATCCGGTATGCGATCGCCAGCGGGCGGGACTCGGTGACGCTCGTGCACAAGGGCAACATCATGAAGTTCACGGAGGGCGCGTTCCGCGACTGGGGGTACCAGGAGGCGCGAGAGCACTTCGCCGACGTCACCATCACCGAGGCCGACCTGCACGAGGCGCACGGCGGCAAGCTCCCCGCGGGTAAGACCATCGTCATCAAGGACCGTATCGCGGACTCGATGTTCCAGCAGGTCCTCCTGCGGCCGTCGGAGTACTCGGTCCTCTGCACGCCGAACCTCAACGGCGACTACATCTCCGACGCGCTCGCCGCGCAGGTCGGCGGCCTCGGAATGGCGCCGGGCTCGAACGAGGGCGACGAACACGCGCTGTTCGAGGCGACGCACGGCACCGCACCCAAGTACGCGAACCTGGACAAGATCAACCCCGGCTCGCTCGTCCTCTCCGGGGAGATGATGTTGCGGCACCTGGGGTGGGGTGAGGCGGCCGCCCTGATCGTCAAGGGCATCGAAGGCGCGGTCGCGGCCGGCCAGGTGACCTACGACCTCCACAGGCAGATGCCGGGCGCGACGCTGGTGTCGTGCTCGGGGTTCGCCGAGGCCATCGTCGAGCGCATGTAGCCGACGAAACCCCGGCCCGTGCGCCGGTGCGGCAGGTGGGCCCGCCTGGCCGTGTAAGATTCGGGTCCGGAGGCAGGCATGTCAGCGGGCGAGTCCAAACCTCTCGGCCGTCCCACGGTGTCGGCCGTCGTCACCACGTACAACGAGGAGCGCAACATCGCGGACTGCATCGCCTCCTTGACGTGGTGCGACGAGATCGTGGTCGTGGACTCGTTCTCGACCGACCGGACGCCCGAGATCGCACGCTCGCTCGAAAAGGTCCGCCTGCTCCAGCGACCTTACATGGGGTCGGCCTCCCAGAAGAACTGGGCGATGGACCAGACGCGCTGCGACTGGATCCTCATCTTCGACGCCGACGAGCGCTGCACTCCGGCGCTCCAGGCCGAGATCGCGGCGCTCTTGGCAGCCCGGCCCTCTGCCGATGCTTACACGATCAAGCGGACGGTCTACTTCATGGACCGCGTCATCCGCTTCTCGGGATGGCAGCACGACCGGGTCGTGCGCCTGGTCAAGCGAGGGTCGGGTCGGTACCCGAACAAGCGCGTCCACGCCGACATGCAGACCAAGGGCCCCGCACCCGCGCTGTCCAATCCGATGCTCCACTACATGATCGAGTCGTTCGACCAGTACCTCCCGCGGATCGTGAAGTACGGAGTGTGGGGCGCCGCGCAGGGGTGGAAGAACGGCAAGCAGGCGGGGTTCGTCGCGGTCTTCGGCCGGACGATCTGGCGCTTCGTCCGCATGTACGTCCTCCAACTCGGGTTCCTGGACGGCATGCCGGGCCTGGTGTTCTGCATGCTGCAGGCGTTCGGGACCTACCTCAAGTGGGCCACGCTCTGGGAGTGGCGGGCCAACGCCCGCCGCGGTCGGTCGCCCAAGCTCCCCGTTTTCGACGACGACGAGTCGGTCTGGGCCTGGGACGGCGCGGGCGACCCCGGCGAAGGGATCGAGCCGTGAGCGGCCCGCGCCGGCGAGCCGCCTGGCGCGTTCGCCGCGCCGGGGCCCGGGGCGCCCACGCCCCGGCGTGCTCCCCCGTCACTGGCCGGCGACGCGGTCGAGTCGCTTGAGGAACTCGCTCGCCGGCTCGAATCCGGTGAGCCGTGTCCCGGCGACTTCCTGCGACGCGCGGAAGAACGCGACCGTCGGCACACCCGCGACGTCGAACTTCTTGCGGAGCGCGTCGTTGGCCGGGTCGTCACGTGTGAGGTCGACCTTGAAGCGGGCGTACGTCGCCAGCCGCGCGGAGACGCGCGGGTCCGGGAACGTCTTCTCGTCGAGCTCCTTGCAGGGCAGGCACCAGGTCGCGTAGAAGTCGAGCACCACGGGCCGGCCGCCGGCCATCGCCTGTCCGACGGCGCCCTCGTCGTACGGCTGCCACGTCAGCTCCGCCTCGGTCGAGGCCCGGCTCGGGAGTAGGACGACGCCGGCGACGAGCACCGCCGCGCTCGCCAGGCGCATGAAGCGGTCGATCCACGGCTGCTCGTGGCCGGGGCGCGCGATCACCAGGAGGTAGACGCCTCCGATCAGCAGCAGTCCGGCGAAGAGCCGGTCGCCCCAGGGCGGCGGGATGAACGGCTTGGCGAAGTAACCGGCGAGCGCCACCAGGAGTACGCCGAAGAGCTGCCGGACGCCGAGCATCCAGGCGCCCGAGTTGGGGAGACGCTCGATCGCCCCTGTGAAGACCCCCAGAAACAGGTACGGCAAACCCAGCCCGAGCGCGAGCGTGAAGAACAGCCCGAACCCCAGGACGACGTCACCTCGCTGGCCGACGTACGTCAGCAGACCGAGGACGAACGGGCCGATGCACGGCGCGGCGACGAGTCCCACCACGAGCCCCATCACGAGCGCGCCGCCGGCGCCGGAGCGGCCCCCGGAGACCCTTGTGGCCCAGGCCGGGACCCGCAGCTCCCAGAGGCCGAACATCGAGGTCGCGAGCGCCAGCAGCACGACGACGAGGAGGCCGACCACCCAGACCGACTGCATCGCCGCCCCGAAAAGACTCCCCGAGAGCGCGGCCGCGACCCCGAGCGCGGAGTACGTCACGCTCATGCCGAGGACGTACGTGATCGCCAGGAGCCAGGTCCGCGCGCGCGCCGCCTGGCGCTGCGCCGCGAAGTAGCCGATCGTGATCGGGATCAGGGGGTAGACGCACGGGGTGAGGTTGAGGGCCAGACCGGCGAGGAAGACCACGGCGAGCTGCAGGAGCAGGCCGCTCCCGGCGAAACCCGCGGGCACGCCTCCCGCCGTGTGAATGGGAACAGACGCAACGTCGACCGCCGGTGCCGTTGCGGCCCGGGCCGCAGGTCCGTCGGCCGCGAGCGCGACCGTGAAAGCGACCTCGGCCGGCGCCAGGCACGTCGAGTCGTTGCACGCCTGCGCCTCGAGGACGCCGTGGACGGAGGTCGAGGCAGCGGCCTCGGCCGAGACCCTCACCGGGATCGTGATCGCGAACCGCCCCTCGAACACCGCGAGCGTTTCGTCGGAGAACGCGAACTTCGCCAGACGGGCCGCGGGAAACGTCGGTTTCCCGTTGCTCCAGCCCTTGGGGAGGTCGAGGCGGACGCTGGTCGGGATCAGGTACGGATCTCGGGGCGCGTCGGAGTTCACGTGCCAGCCCGGCTGGATCGTGACCTCGACCCTGAGCTCGACATCGCCTCCCGCGGTGGGCGCCGCCCCAGACCAGGCCGCGACGACCGAAAAGACGGGCCCGCCCGCGTCGCACGGTCCGGCGACGGCGGCGAGCAACATGCCTCCCGTGAGAAGTAAGCGTCGCACACCACCTCCCGGCCGCCCTCCGGCGGGGGCGCTCACTCTAGCACGATGCCGATGGGTGTGGTCCTCTCGGTCCTTACTTGACGGGAACCCGCGTTATGGAAGAAGATGACGAACGAGGGGGAGAGTAATGGAATCGAAACGAGCGTCGAGCCTTGCTTACGCTGCCGCGCTGGTGGCTTTGGGCGGTTTTTCCTCCCCCGGGTTGGCGGCGGACGACAAGGTGTGTCTCGAGTGCCACGGGTCTGCGTCGCAGGTCGCGGATGCGGCCAGCGCCATGGACCTGAAGCTGAACGCCGACCGCATCGGTGTGCTCGTGGTGCACGTGCCTGAGGCGGACAGCGTACACGCGGGGATCGCCTGCACCGATTGCCACCCCAAGGCGGTGGACATCCCCCACCCGGCGGGAACGCTCGGCGGCAACCCCTGCGTGACCTGCCACGAGGAAGCGATGAAGCAGCTCAATGCGAGCGCGCACCGCGACCCCGGAGGGGGCAGCGACCTTCGCGCGCCCTGCTGGGCCTGCCACACGGCGCACGATGTCTGGCCCGCCAAGGACCGGCGATCCTCGCTGTCTCCGGTCAGGGTGCCGTCCCGCTGTTTGCAGTGTCACGACAAGCGCGAGTACCTTGTCGGAGTTCACGGGCTGGCGGTCCAACTCGCGGGGCTCGACGTGGCCGCGACCTGCGTCTCCTGCCACGGCGGCCACGACATCCTCGCGCCGTCGGTGGTGGGCTCCCGGGTCGCGCGCCGCAACGTCTCGTTCACCTGCGGCAAGTGTCACGGCCGCGTCGCCGAGGCGTATCGCAAGAGTGTGCACGGCGCCGCATTGACGGCAACCGACAACCCCGATGTCCCGACGTGCGTCGACTGCCATGAGGCGCACGGAACGTCGGACCCGTCCCGGCCACGTTTTCGACTCGCTTCGCCCGAGCTCTGCGGCCGTTGCCACGCCAACTCGAGGATGATGGCGAAGTACGGCCTCTCGACTCGGGTCTACGACACCTATGTCGCCGATTTCCACGGCACAACGGCCGAGCTTTTCCGCGCCGCGTCTCCGGACCAGCCGTTGAACAAGGCCGTCTGCTACGACTGTCACGGCTTCCACGACGTCGAGTCGGTCAGGACCTCCGGCGACGCCCAGATCAAGGCGCGTCTACTGGTGCGTTGCCAGGGGTGCCACAAGGCGGCGACGACGACGTTCCTGTCGGCGTGGACCGGCCACTACGTGCCGTCGCCGTCGAAGTACCCCTTGATCTACTGGGTCCGGGTGTTCTATCGCCTGGTCATCCCCGGCACGATCGGCTTCTTCCTCCTCTACATTGCGGTGGACGTGTGGGGCCGCCGCCGCAACCGGAGGTCGTCATGAGCCTGCACGGCGAGATGATCCGGCGCTTCGGGCGCAGGCACATCGTGAACCACTGGCTGATGCTGGTCACGTTCCTCGGGCTCGTTCTGACCGGGATGCCGCAGAAGTTCGCCGACCAGGCCTGGGCAAAGGGGATCGTGCTCATCGTCGGCGGTGTCGAGCGCGTGCGGTTCCTCCATCACGTGCTCGGCACTGTCATGGCGCTCCAGCTCGTCTGGCACGTGATCGAGGGTGTCTGGCTGCACCTGGTGTCGCGCCTCGAGATGCCCATGGTGCCGAAGCTCGCCGACATGAAGGACTTCATCCGGCAGATCGAGTTCAACATCGGGATGGTGAAGCAGCCGCCGCAAATGGGGCGGTACACCTTCGCCGAGAAGCTCGAGTACCTCGCCCTCGTCTGGGGAACCGCGGTCATGGTGGCGACCGGTCTGATGCTCCTCTATCCGGTGCGGTGGACCGCACTGTTGCCGGGCGAGTGGATCCTGGCCGCAAAGGCGGCGCACGGCGGTGAGGCGATCCTGGCGTTCCTCTCGATCCTGACGTGGCACGTCTACTTCGTGCACATCCGCCACTGGAACACCGCGATCTTCACCGGGAAGCTCGACGCGGAGGCGTATGCCGAGGAGCACCCACTCGAGCTAACGCGGCTGCGGCGTGGCGATAGCCGCGGGCCCGCGCCGGTCACCGCAGCGAGGGCGGTCGGGTTCGCCGTGGTTTCCCTGGCCGTGATCGCCGCCGTGGCCGCCCTGATGTGGTGGCTGCGCTGGTCGCCCGGTGCTGTGGCGGCGGTGACGATGGGCGGAGGCCGGTGAGCCTCCGGTCGTCGAGTAGGTTGCCCGGAGCGCGCGCCGGATCGCGGTCGCGCCGGTTCGCCCGGATCCCGGCCGGCCTGGCGTTCCTCACCCTGCTGCTCGCCGGCGGAACGGCGCTGGCGCAGGAGAACGGCGACTGCCTGACCTGCCACGGGGACAAGGACCTCAGCAAGAAGCGAGACGGCCGGACCGTGTCGCTGTTCGTGGACGAGAAGAAGCTCACGGCCGCCGTGCACGGCAAGGTGCCCTGCATCGGCTGTCACGCGGATCTCAAAGGGTCGGACTTCCCACACGCGGAGACGTTGAAGGCGCCAACGTGCACACCGTGCCATGAGAAAGAGGTCGCGGACAACGCCACCAGCATGCATGGCCGCGCCGAGGCGCGGGGCAAGGCGGTGGCCCCCAAGTGCCTCGACTGCCACGGTAAGGCCCATGACATCCTGCCGGTGCGCGACCCGCGCTCGCCGGTGGCCCCGATCAAGATCCCGTTCCTGTGCGGCCGGTGTCACCACGAGGGTTCGCCGGTCAGCCGCGAGTTCAACATCCCCGAGTCCAGCATCTTCGAGAACTACTCGGAGTCGATCCACGGCGAGGCGCTGCTCGAGAAAGGTCTGACCGTCGCGCCCAGCTGCGTGTCGTGCCACACCTCGCACCTGGTCCTGCCGCACACCGACCCGCGCTCGTCGATCGCACGCAAGAACATAGCCGCGACGTGCGCGAAATGTCACAGCGCGATCGAGCAGGTGCACCGCAAGATCATCCGCGGCGAGCTGTGGGAGAAGGCGCCCAACACGCTCCCGGCGTGCCCCGACTGCCACCAGCCGCACAAGATCCGCAAGGTCTTTTACGAGCAGGGGATGGCGGACAAGGACTGCCTGTCCTGCCACGAACGGCCGGGGATCAAGGCGGCCTCCGACGGGCGCTCGCTGTACGTCGACGCCACCGAGCTGGCGCAGTCGATCCACGCGAGCCGGGCGTGCAGCCAGTGCCACAGCGAGGTGAGGCCCTCCCTGGACCGGCCGTGCGCCGCGATCACCCGCAAGGTGGATTGCGCGGCGTGCCACGCCGAGACGGTCGCGCAGTACGGCAAGAGCATCCACGGCCAGCTGCGCGCCAAGGACGACCCGAACGCCCCGAGCTGCCGCGACTGCCACGGGACGCACGGCGTCAAGGGGCACAAGGACCCCGCCTCGCCGACGTTCTCACGCAACGTGCCGCAGCTCTGCGGCGGCTGCCACCGCGAGGGCGAGAAGGCGGCCGTCCGCTACAAGGGCAGCGAGCACAACATCACCCAGCACTACTCGGAGAGCATCCACGGCAAGGGCCTGATGAAGAGCGGCCTGCTGGTGACGGCGATGTGCGTGGACTGCCACACCTCGCACGCGATCCTGCCGGCGGCCGATCCGGCGTCGAGCGTGAACGACCGCAACCTGCCGAAGACGTGCGGCCGCTGCCACTACGGCGTGGAGCACGAGTTCGAGAAGAGCATCCACTCGCCCAAGGTCTCGCACACCACCAAACCGCTTCCGGTCTGCGACACCTGTCACACCGCCCACACCATTCGCCGGACCGACGCGCTCGGGTTCGAGCTCGGGATCATCAACACGTGCGGCAAGTGCCACGCGGACGTGACCAAGTCGTACTTCGCCACCTACCACGGCAAGGTCTCGCAGCTCGGCTACGGCAAGACCGCCAAGTGCTACGACTGCCACGGCGCCCACGACATCCTGCCGCCGTCCGACCCGCGCTCGCACCTGTCGCGCGAGCACGTGGTCGCCACCTGCCAGAAGTGTCACCCGGGAGCGACGCGCCGGTTCGCCGGTTACCTCACCCATGCTACGCACCACGACCCGGTCAAGTACCCGCTGCTGTTCTGGACGTTCTGGGGGATGACCGGGCTGCTGTTAGGCACCTTCATCATCGGCGGCCTGCACACGTTGCTCTGGCTGCCGCGGGCGGTCCAGATGCGACGCCAGCACCGGCGCGACGAGGTCGCGGAAGATCCGAAGGCGATGCAGTACGTCCGGTTCTCGCGCCTCAACCGAGCGCTGCACATCGCGATGATCGTCAGCTTCATGACCCTCGCGTTGACCGGCCTTACGCTCAAGTTCTCGTACACCTCATGGGCGTCTACGCTCTCGCACATCCTGGGCGGGTTCGAGACCACGGGGTACGTCCACCGCGCTGCGGCGTTGTTGATGGTGAGCATCTTCGTGACCCACCTGACCGACCTTGTGCACCGGAAGAAGCGTGATGGCCTCTCGTGGAAGGGGATGCTGACCGGCCCCGACACCATGCTACCGACGCTCAAGGACGCCAAGGACGCCTGGCGGTCGATCAAGTGGTTCCTCGGCTTCGGGCCGCGCCCCGACTACGGGCGCTGGACCTACTGGGAGAAATTCGACTACTTCGCCGTGTTCTGGGGTGTCTTCGTGATCGGCTCGACCGGGCTGATGCTCTGGTTCCCCGAGGCGTTCACGCGGCTGCTCCCGGGCTGGCTGATCAACATCGCCACGATCATCCACAGCGACGAGGCGCTGCTCGCCGTCGGGTTCATCTTCACCGTGCACTTCTTCAACACGCACCTGCGGCCGGAGAAGTTCCCGATGGACATCGTCGTGTTCACCGGCCGCATGCCCGTGGACGAGCTCAAGCGCGACAAGCCGGCGGAGTACGAAGAGCTCGTCGCGTCCGGTACGCTCGAGCAGCACCTGGGCGAGCCGTACCAGCCGGTCGTGATCAGGGCGGTGCGGCTGTTCGGGTGGGCGGCGCTGATCACGGGGTTTGCGATCGTGATCTGGATCATCTACGCGATGCTGTTCGCGTACCAATGACCGCTTGCGGCGGTCGGTCCGTCTCCACCGTGGGGGCGGGGAGGTCGGGTTTGTAAGAGTTGCGTCAGGTGCGAAGAAGGCTTAGTATGGCTTTCGGCCCGTCTGCGGGGCGAAGGGAGGGAACGATGAAGAGGACGATCGTCGTGATAGCAATGGTGGTGGGCATCATCGGCCTGAGCGCGGCGGCGGCCAACGCCGCCCCGACCTACATCGGTGCTGAAAAGTGCAAGATGTGTCACAAGATCCAATACGATTCGTGGTCGCAGACGAAGCACGCGAAGGCGACCGAGGGCGCGAAGGCCTCCAAGGACCGGAAGTACGAAGCTGCGTGCCTCACCTGCCACGCCACGAACAAGGACGAGGCGATGGCCGGTGTCCAGTGCGAGGCGTGCCACGGCGCAGGCTCCGACTACAAGGGGTTGTCGGTGATGAAGGATCTCGCCAAGGCGAAGGCCGCCGGGCTGGTCATCCCGACGCAGGAGACCTGCAACGGGTGCCACGACGGCAAGGACCATCACAAGCACCAGGCGTTCACCAAGGACGTCCACGCTCACAAGGTCGCCGCGAAGTAGCTCGGGCGAGTCGGATGCCACACGGGCGGCCCGGGTCGGGCCGCCCGTTTTCGTTTTCCCGAGATTGACGAGTGAAGAGTTGAGAGTGAAGAGGTCGGGGACGGAGCGCGGACTACGCAGTCGGCTCTCGGCCTTTCAACTCTTCACTCTCAACTCTCAACTGGCTGCGTCTACCAGTCCACCTCGACCTTGAGCGGCGCGCCGGAGTACCGGGAGACGAGGACGTGGCGGTTGCGCTTGCCGTAGAGGTAGAGGTCCCGCGTGAGTCGGACGTCCTCCGTGCAGTACTTCTCGATGAGGTCCAGCCGGCCCTCCTTCCACCACGCGAGCGCCTGCAGCCCGCTCGCGCTCTTGGCGGCGCCGAGCGTGGCCTGCACCACCGAGTCGAGCTTGGGCCGGAACCCCAGGCGGTCCTGCAGGTAGAACATGATGTCGAGCGTCGGGACCTTGTCGAACGGAATGTCCCGGTAACCCTTCAGGACCTCGTAGTCGAACCCCAGCAGGTTGAATCCGACCACGAGCTCGGCCGAGTGCAGGAGGTCGACGAGCCGCGCGGCCTCCGGTTCGAGGAAGCCGCGAAACGTGTCGTCGCGGAACGAGTAGACGACACCCACCGACATGCCCAGCTCGCGCATGGCCGTTCGCCCGCCGACGTCCTGGAACGATCGCTGGGTTTCGAGGTCGAAGACGACGACGTCGCGGCCCGTCGGCGCGCTCCTGGCCGAGTCGTCGTCGAACAGGCTCAGTTGCCCCGTCCATTCTTCGCGATCGGTCCGCCGCACGCTGCGCTCCTTCTCGGGGAGGGGAGTGTACCATTGCCGGAAGCGATGCGACCCGACCCACGCCCCGCACGGCCAGGCTCGGCCAGCCCGGGCAAGGAGCTCCGTCGGTCCCTCCTTCCCGTCCGCGAGGCCGCACCGGTGAGGTTCCGCTGCCGATCCCCGCGGGCCGCGCGGGCGAAGGGCTCGGCCGCGTGAGGCCCGAGCGTCGCAAGATCGTCGCCGCCTTCGTGGCGGCGAGCACCGCCCTTCTCCTCACCCTTGCGAAGGCCACGGTCGCCATCACGACCGGGTCGCTCGCGGTCATGGCCGCGGCCGTCGACTCGTTCATGGACCTCGCGTGCTCCAGCCTCAACGCGTTCTTCTTGAGGGTGGCAGCGGACCCCCCCGACGCCGAGCACGCCTACGGCCACGGGAAGGCCGAGGCCCTGTCGGGCGTGATCCAGGCCGTGATCATCGCGATGGGCGGCGTCTGGCTCGTGGGCCGCGGAGTCTGGCGCCTTCTTCAGCCGATGCCCGTGAGCAACCCGGAGACCGGCGTGGCCGTCACGATCGTCAGCCTGCTCGTCTCGCTGGCGTTGGTCTTCTACCTGCGCCACGAGGCCCGCGCGACCCGGTCGCTCGCTCTTCGCGCCGACGCCTTCCACTACGTGACCGACATCGCCACCAACATCGTGGCCGCGGTTGCGCTCGTGGGCTACAGGTTGCTCGGCTGGACCGCGCTCGACCCGCTCGCGTCGATCGTGATCGCGGTGTACATCATCCACAGCGCAGTCCAGATCCTGCGGGATGCCGGCGAAGAGCTGCTCGACCGCGGCCTCCCCAGGGACGTCGAGGAGGAGCTGAAGGCGCTGCTGCACGGGTTCGCGCCGGAGGTGCGGGGCTACCGGGCATTCAGATCGCGGCGGGCCGGCGGCACGACGTTCCTGGAGTTCCGGATGCTGATCGATCGCAGCGCTTCGTTCGAGCGCTCGCACGAGATCACGGAGGAGGCGATCCGCTCGATCCGCCAGCGTCACGGTGAGCACACCGAGATCATGATCGACACCGATCCGGTGTGAATCAGGGCACAGGGCACAGGGCACAGGGCGCAGGGCGCAGGGCGCAGGGCACAGGGCACAGGGCGCAGGGGTGAAGGCGAGCTTGCGCGCCGTCCTGCATTCCCGCTGGTGCCGATCGCATGGCGGAGATTGTGGCCACTCGCGGCATTCGCGGCCTCCGTCGTTCGCGCCGGGGCAGAAGGGACTCAAGTCGTTCCCTGACCTCTAAGCGCCCTGACCCCTGACCCCTGTCTCTCAGAGGTTGTAGAGGCCCTCGTCCCGGGTGGGGGCCGCCGGGCCGCGGTCCTCGTCGGAGCCGCCGGACTCGGCCTCGAGCTGAGGGCCGAGCTCCTCCTCGAGCGCCTCGGGATCCTCGCCGGACTCGAGGCGCCGGAACATCTCCTGCATTGTCGGCGTCATCGGCTCACCGGAGGCCTCGGCCATCCTTCGCATCATGCGGGCCATGACCCGCGGGTTCTCGGCGTCCTCGTCGTCGAGACCATCCGCCATCTGCATGATCTCTCGTTCCATGCGGCCCATCGCCGCGTCGTCAGGCGCGGCCGAAGCCGCATTCGGGGCCGCCTTCGCGGCAGCGCGGACGACCGCGAACGAGGAAGGGACCCGGGCCAGGCCGCCGCCTCCACAGCGCGGGCATGTCGGCTCGCGCGATGGCGCCGGGGCGAGCGCGAGGAAGCTGTAGATGCGGTTGCACGCCGGGCACAGGAATTCGAAGATCGGCACGTCGCACCTCTTTGCCTGCATTCTAGCCGAGCGGCAGCGAGGATACGGCGTCTCAGGCGCGATCCGGCGGGGCGCGGGTTACAATGCGGGCAGATGACGAGCGAGCCCGGCGTGCGCTTGATCGCGGCGTTCCCGCGCCCGCTCGACACCGCCGTCGCCGCGGCCCGGACCTGCACCTCCGCGGCCGGGGCCGTCCTGCCCGAAGCTGTGCTCGGCGGCGCCGGCGGGACGGAGGAAGCACCGCAGCGATCGCGCGAACGCCGTGACGCGCTCGCGCGCTCCCTCTACTCGGCGGGCCACCACACCACGTTCCAGCACGCTCACTTCCTCTTCGCGATGGAGGGGGTGAGCCGTCAGTTCGTATGGTCGTTCCTGCACGCCCACCCGTACGCGAACTCGGAGCAGGTGTCCCAGCGCTACGTCCGCGTCGGGCCCGACGAGGTGGTCGTGCCGGACCTCCCGCCGGCGGCGGTCGGTGTCTTCCGGGCGACCGTGGCGGCCCAGCACGAGGCGTACGAGCGGCTCGTCGGGCTGCTGGCGCCGGTCGCCGAGGCGGAGTTGCTCCGGCGCTTCCCGGCGTGGCGCAGGCACGCGAGACGCCTGGCGCGGCAGAGGGACCGCAAGGCGCAGGAGGTGGCCCGGGCCGTGCTGCCCGTCGCGACGCACACGGCGCTCCTGCACACGATCTCGTGCCTCACGCTGTTCCGCTACCGCAGGCTGTGTGCCCAGCTCGACGTCCCCGGCGAGACGCGCCGGGTCGTCGAGGCGATGACCGCCGCCGCGGTCGCCTACGACCCGGACCTGGCCAACGTGCTCGAAGACCCGCTGCCCCTGGAGGCGACGCCGGAGTTCGAGCTGCTCAGGAGCTTCCAGGAGAGCCCCCGGCAGTCGGCAGCGTTCCGCGCGGAGTTCGATGCCCGCCTCGGCCCGCTGACGTCGAGGCTCCTGAGCGGCGGAGGGGGCAACGTCGCCGCGGTTGCCGCCGCGGTCCGCGCGGTGTTCGGCCTTCCGGAGGCGCGCATCGCGGACGAGGAGGCGGTTCGGATCGCCCTCGACCCGGGCGTGAACCGCACCCTCGGCGAGGACCTCAACCTCACGACGCTTTCGAAGCTCGGCCGCTGCCTCCACCACGCGCATTACACGTTTGCGAAGAAGCTCTCGCACGCGGCCGACTCGCAGGACCAGCGCCACCGAATGACGCCGGCCTCGCGCCCGCTGCTGGCCGCGGTCGTGGACGAAGAGCCCGACGTCGTGGTCCCCCGGCTGGTCGCGCACGCGGGCGGCGAGGCGCTGGCGGTCTTCGACCGGGCCGTGAGCGCGGCATGGGAAGGGGCGGCCTCCTTGCGGCGCTTCGGCGGGACGCCGGAGGCGGCGTCGTACCTGCTGCCGAACGCGCTCGCCCTCCGCTTCGTGGAGTCCTCGGACCTTCTCAACCTCCACCACAAGCACAAGATGCGCCTGTGCTTCAACGCTCAGGAGGAGATCTGGCAGGCGTGCCTGGACGAGGCCCGCCAGATCCGCGAGGCAGAACCGGCCATCGGACGCTGGCTGCTGCCCCCCTGTGCGGTCCGGGAGCTCGCAGGCCGGCGGCCGTACTGCCCCGAGGGCGACCGGTTCTGCGGGATCGCGGTCTGGCGCCTGCAGCCCGGCGACTACGCCCGGATCATCTGACCCCGATGCCGCGATCCGCGGCGCCGAGGGTCGGACCGCCCAGTCCGCAGGGGCGTGCTAGCATCCGGCCCCGTGAGCGGCAGCGATGACCACGGCGTCCGTGGCCTGCTCGTGCTGGCGGACGGCGTGCAAGCGGCGTTCGCGGCAGGCGCGGTCGCCGAGCTCGCACGCCAGGGCGTGACGTGGGGACGCGGGGCGGGCGCCGGCCTCGGCGCCCAGGTCGCGCTGCTCGCGCTGCTCGGCGAGACGGCCGAAGCGGAGCGGAGGTGGCTCCGCGAGGCCGAACACGGGTGCCCGCTCTTCGAGTCGCGTGTCGCGGCCGCCCGCCGCCGGATGGGGAACGAAAGCGCGGTGGCGCTCTCCCCGGACGCGTGGTCCATGTCGGGCTGGCTCGACCCCGACGGTCTCGCCGAGCACCTCGCCCCGGAGATGGCGGCCGTACCGGCCAGGTTGGCCCGCGCCGGCGCCACGCTGGCGGTCGCGGTCGAGGACCTTGTCGCCGGCGTCGGCTCGTGGCTCGATCTCGCCGTTCTGACGCCGCCGGAGGCCGGCGCGGTGCTTCGCGCGGCCGCCTCGTTTCCGGCCGGGTGGGGGCCCGAGCCGCCGGACCTGCGCGCGACGCCGCGTCGGCTGTGGGGCGGTGTGGGCGCCGCGCTGCAGGGGCCCTGGCCGGGCGCCGATGACGCCGCCGACTGGGACGTCGTTTGCGGATTCCCCGTGCCGGCGGTGTCACGTCCTGCTCTGGGCGGCGCCCTGCTCGAGCTGGTGCAGCGACGGAGCGAATCCGCGGCGGCTCGGGCGGTGTGGGTTTGGCGCAGCGGGCGCGCGCGGGGCTCGATGAGGATCCTCGCCCCGTCGGCGGCCGCCTGGAGGGACTGGGCGGCACGCGACACCGCGGAGCTGGGGGTCGAGTACCCGCTGCCCTGGGAACGCAACGCCGCGCTGACGTCCGGACTGGTTGGATTCGGCGCCTTCGCTGCCGGGGAAGCCGTGGCCGCGACCTCGCGGTGAGCGTGGTCGCTCTCGGGCCGCGACGGCGGCCATCGGAGGATGCAATGCGGAAGCTGGTGTTGAGCACTCTGATCTCGCTGTGGGCCGGATGCGCTCTCGCCCTTCCCGCGACCATGCCGCGGAATCCGGCGCCCTCGCCGGACGGCGCCAGGCTCGCGTTCTCCTGGCAGGGCGACATCTGGGTCGCGCCTGCGACCGGCGGGACGGCGCAGCGGATCACGGCGAACCCCGGCTACGACCACCGGCCGGTCTGGTTCCCGGACGGCAAGCGCCTGGCCTTCACCTCTGACCGCGAAGGGTCCGACGACGTCTACGTGGTGGAGCCGGCGGGCGGCGCGACGCGTCGGCTCACGTTCCACGAGGCGGCCGACCTGGCGCAGGGCGTCCTCGGCGACGACGTGGTCTTCACCTCGCGCCGGCACGAGGGGTGGGACCGCATGCCGGCGGTCTACCGCGTGCCTGTCGCCGGCGGCACCGAGCGTCTCGTCTGCCGGCTCCTGGCGCTCGAGGCGGTTCCGTCGCCCGACGGCCGGTACCTGGCCCTGGTCCGCGGCGGCACGCCCGCCGACAGGCGCCACTACCGGGGATCGGCCAACCGGGAGATCTGGCTCTACGAGCTCGGCACCGGCGCCCTCGAGCGCCTCACGAACACGGCGTGGGACGAGGATGGGGTCGCATGGGCCGGCAACGCGGCGCTCGTTTTCCGCAGCGACGGCGGCGGCGAGGACCGCAACCTGTTCCGGGTGGACCTCGGCAGCCGCAAGGTCACACGCCTCACCAGCCACGAGGGGTCCGACGTGCGGTCGCCGAGCGTGTCGGCGGACGGGAAGCTCGCCGCGTACGAGCTCTGGGACGCGATCTACACTGTGCCCACCGACGCGTCCGCACCGCCGCGGCGTGTCGGCTTCGACGTTCCGGCGGACGCCCTCGAGTCTGCGGTCACGCGGACCGAGATCAGGGACGAGTCGGAGCAGGTGGCGCCAGCTCCGGACGGCAGCGAGGTCGCGCTCGTGATCCGCGGCGACGTCTACGTCGTGGCTCGGCGCGCCAAGGAGCTGACCTCCGTTGCGCCGCCGCCGACCGTGCGAGTGACGTCGACGACGGCGAGGGAGCGCGACGTCGCGTGGAGCCCGGACGGCAAGCGTCTGGTCTACGCCTCGGATCGGACCGGGGCCCTCCAGCTCTACACGGCCAAGGCGGCCGACCGGGACGACGGCAAGCTCTTCAGAGCCTCGAAGTTCGTCGAAACCCCGCTGACTCACGGCGGGCCCGACGCGCATTCGCCGCGCTTCTCGCCCGACGGCAAGCTACTCGCATTCGTGCGCGGCAAGGGCGGACTCGCCGTCGCCGACGCGGACGGGACGAACGAGCGGCTCCTCTTCGAGCACTGGGGCCGCATCGCGTTCGCCTGGTCGCCGGACTCCCGCTGGCTCGCATTCTCCCGCGAGGACCAGGAGCACAACAACGAGATCTGGGTCATGCCTGCGGCCGGCGGCCGGGCGGTGAACGTCTCCCAGCACCCGGGAGAGGACGCGCACCCGGTCTGGTCGCAGGACGGCCGCCGGCTCTACTGGCTCGCCAAGCGCCACGCCGGGCGGGTCGGCCTGTGGGCCGTCTACCTGACCCGCGCCGACCACGAGCGAACGGCCGAGGAGTGGATCGAGGTGTTCGAGGACGAGGGTACGAGGAAGCCCGCGGGCCGGGAGAAGTCCGCCAGGGAGACCGGGGCCGAGCCGAACGACAAGCCGGAACCGGCCGAGAAGCCCACGGAGAAGCCGGCGCCCAAGCCCGTCACGATCGACTTCGAGGGGATCCACGAGCGGGTCCGCTCGATCACGGACCTGCCCGGCGACGTCGAGGACTTCGTCGTCGCGCCCGACAGCCGCACGATAGCGCTGGTGGCGGCGCTCGAGGGGGAGAAGGACCTCTACAAGGTGCGCTGGGACGGCAAGGAGCTGGCCCGCCTCACCACGGGCGGCGCCGACCCGACCCAGCTCGCCTTCGCCCAGGACGGCAAGCTCGTCTTCTACCGCACCGGGAAGGGGACGATCGGGAGCGCGACGCTCGAGGGCAAGGCGGGCGACCCGGTGCCCTTCGCAGCGCGGGTCGAAGTCGACCGCGCCGCGCAACGCGCCGAGGTCTTCGACGAGGCGTGGCGCGAGCTCGACCGCTGGTTCGCGGACCCGAGGTTCCACGGGCACGATTGGAAAGCCCTCCGCGACCGCTACCGTCCGCTGGCGCTGGCGGCGGTGGCGAGGCGCGACTTCGACGACGCGGTGAACCTCATGCTGGGCGAGCTCAACGCCTCACACATGGGGTTCCGCCCGCCCGCCGGCGGGCCTCGGGCGCGCACCGGCGAGCTCGGTGTCGAGGTCGAGCCCAGCTCCGACGGCCGCGGCGTGCGGATCACCGAGGTGCTGCCCGAGACGCCCGCCTCGCGCACGGATGCGCACCTGATCGCCGGCGAGCGGATCCTGGCGATCGACGGCAAGGAGATCGGGCCGCGCGACAACTTCTTCGCCGAGCTCGCGGAGAAGCAGGGCCGTCGCGTGCTGCTCCGAGTGGCCGGCGACAGCGGCGAGAGGGACGCGGTGGTCACCGCGATCACCGCGGACCAGGGGCGCCAGGCGCGCTACCGGTTGTGGGTCAAGCAGCGCCGGGCGATCGCCGAGAAGCTCTCGGGGGGCAGGCTGGGCTACATCCACATCCAGGGGATGGACGAGCCCTCGCTCGAGGAGTTCGAGCGCGACCTCTACGCCGCCGCGCACGGCCGGCAGGGGTTGCTGATCGACGTCCGGAACAACGGCGGCGGGTGGACGACCGACTACCTCATGGCGATCCTCAACGTGAAGAGGCACGCCTGGACGCTGCCGCGCGACGGCGACCCCTCGATCCGCGCCTACCCGGGCGATAGGCTGCCGCTGCCCGCGTGGACGCGGCCGGCGGCCGCGCTGTGCGACGCCGCCAGCTATTCGAACGCGGAGATCTTCTCGTGGGCGTTCAAGACCACGAAGCGGGGTTCGCTCGTGGGCGAGCCGACGTTCGGCGCGGTGATGTCGACGGGCGCGGCGCGGCTCGCCGACGGGTCGGTGGTACGGCTGCCGGAGCGGGCGTGGTTCGTGGCCGGCTCCAACATCGACGAGGAGAATCACGGTTGCGTGCCCGACGTCGCGGTCGAGCAGCCGCCCGACGAGGACCTCGCCGCGGACCGTGATTCGCAGCTCGCCAAGGCGGTAGAGGTGCTGCTTGGCCAGCTCCCCACGGACCCGTCGCAGCTTCCGTGGTAACCGCCGGCCGGCGGGCCCGCAGACCTGGCCGGCCGCGCACGCCTTCGGCCGTGGCGTAGACTCTGCGTATTCGGCTGGGAGGTGAACATGGAGGTACGCGGTGGCGGTGGGGGGGTTGGGCGGCGCCAGGCGATGGGGCTCGCCGTGGTCATGCTGGCGACGGCGTGCGCGGCGGTGTTCGCGACCAAGATCGGCGACATCCAGAAGTCGCCGGGTACGTACGACGGGAAGGCCGTGACCATCGCGGGCAAGGTCACGAGCACCCACAACCTGCTGGTCGTCAAGTACTACCAGGTCGACGACGGGAGCGGAGAGATCGCGGTCGTCACCCAGAACGCGTTGCCCAAGGAGGGCGACAAGGTCCGGGTCAAGGGCACCGTGAACCAGGCGTTCGCGCTCGGCTCCGCTCACCTCGTCGTGATCGTCGAAGAGCCGCCCGCGCGCTGAAAGCCGCGTCCACCCTGGGCGATCGGAGGCGGCTAGGCGGTCTGCCGAGCGCTCGGTAGCCAGTGCCGAGGCGGACGGCCGGCGGGTGCGGCAATGCGGCCGCGCGCAACCGGGCGCAGGACAGGCCGTACAATCACGGCCGGGAGGTTCGATGCCCCGCGAGATCCGCCTTCTCAACACCCTGACGCGACGGCTGGAACCTCTCCAGCCGCTCGAGCCGGGACATGTGCGGATGTACACCTGCGGGCCGACCGTCTACAACTTCGTCCACATCGGCAACCTCCGTACCTTCCTGTTCGAGGACGTGCTGCGGCGGACGCTGTCGGCGTTCGGCTACCGCGTCACGCAGGTGATGAACCTGACCGACATCGACGACAAGACGATCAAGGGGGCGGCGGCCGAGGGCGTCGGCCTTCGCGAGTTCACGGACCGCTACGTCGAGGCGTTCTTCGCGGACATCGACGCCCTCGGCATCCAGCGCGCGGAGCACTACCCGCGCGCCACCGAGTTCATCCCGCAACAGGTCGCCCTCGTGCAACGCCTGGCCGAGCGCGGACACACCTACGTGCAGGACGGCTCCACGTACTTCCGCATCGCGACGTTCCCGGGCTACGGGAAGCTCTCCGGCCTCGACATCGATCAGGTGAAGGCCGGCGCGCGGGTGGACTCGGACGAGTACGAGAAGGAGGACGTGCGCGACTTCGTCCTCTGGAAGGCGGCCAAGCCCGGGGAGCCCGCCTGGGACACGGCGCTCGGGTCCGGGCGGCCGGGTTGGCACCTCGAGTGCTCCGCGATGGGGATGGCGCTCCTCGGGGAGAGCTTCGACGTCCACACCGGCGCCGTGGACAACATCTTCCCGCACCACGAGAACGAGATCGCGCAGAGCGAGGCCGCAACCGGAAAGCCGTTCGTGAGCACATGGCTGCACGCCGAGCACCTGATCGTGGAGGGGCAGAAGATGGCCAAGTCGGCCGGCAATTTCTTCACCCTCCGCGATCTTCTCCAGCGCGGCCACGACCCGCTCGCCATCCGCTACCTGCTCATCTCGGTGCCGTACCGCCAGAAGCTCAACTTCACCTTCGACGGCCTGCACGCGGCCGCGGCAGGTGTGGAGCGCATCGCCAACACGCAGCGAAGGCTGGGCCAGGCGCCGCCCGCGGCCGAGACCGGTGCGCTCACCCCGGCAGGCGTGGACGAGTTCATTCAGGAGTTCGATGCCGGGCTTGCGGATGATCTCAACACCGCGAGGGCGCTGGCCTCCGTTCACACGCTGCTGACGAAGGTCAACCAGGCGCTCGACGGCGGGGGGATCGACGCCGACACGCGGTCCAGGCTCGGCGTTGCGTTCGCTCGTGTCGATGCCGTCCTGGGCATCGTCCCGAAGCCGGCGAGCGCGGGAGCGGATGCCGAGATCGACGCGCTGGTGGCGGAGCGCGACGCGGCGCGCGCAGCGCGTGACTTCGCCCGCGCGGACGCGATCCGCAAGGCGTTGACCGACCGCGGGATCGTGCTCGAGGACACGCCGCACGGAACGGTCTGGCACCTCACGAAGTAGACGGCTCCGTCGCCAACGCCCGCGGGCGGATAGGTCCGGCCGTCGGGCGCTATCATTGGACAGCGGACGGAGACGACGATGGCAAGGCGAAGCACCCAGGGTGCTCTTCTCGCGACGCTGCTCGCGCTCGCGGGCTGCACGGTCAATCCGGTGACCGGGCGCTCCCAACTCGATCTGATGGGCGAGGCGCAGGAGCTCGAGATGGGGAAGAGCCTCTACCCAGGTGCCATCCAGCAGTCCCTCGGACCCGTCGAGGACCTCGGGTTGCAGCGCGAAGTCGATCGCATCGGGCAGGCCGTGGCGGCGGTTGGCCACCGGCCCGGCCTGGAGTACCGTTTCACCGCCGTCAACGACCCCGAGGTCAACGCATTCGCCCTCCCCGGCGGCAAGATCTGCATCACCCGCGGTCTCGCTTCCAGGCTCCAATCCGAGGACGGCCTGGCCGCGGTGCTGGGCCACGAGGTCGGTCACGTTACGGCGCGCCACGCGGTGGCCGCCTACAACCGCCGGATCATGGTCGGCGCGATCCTGGTCTTGGGTGCGGTCTACATGGAAACCGAAGACGTGAAGAACCGGGGGCTCATCGGTCTCGGCGCCGTGGTGGGCGGTGAGCTGGTGCTCGCCAGCTACTCTCGAGACCAGGAGCGTCAGGCCGACGAGCTGGGGATGGACTATGCGGTGAAGGCCGGCTACTCGCCGCGCGGCATGGTGGAGACCCAGAAGGTCCTGCTCGACCTGCAGAAGACGCAGCCGGGCCTCGTCCAGCGCCTGTTCGGTTCCCACCCGATGTCGGCCGAGCGCGTTCAGAGCGCGGAGAACCGCCTCGCCTCCTTCCCGCCGGAAACGGTCGAGCGGCCCCTTCGGGTGGAGCCGTACCGCGAGGCAGCGCGCGATCTCGTTGCCGAAGGGCCGGCGTGGGAAAAGGCGCGCGAGGCGAGGTCGCTGCTCGGCGACTCAAAGAAGCTCGCACAAGCGGAGGCCGGGCTCGCCGAGGCCGTCCAGATGGCGCCGCGGGACGGCGTGCTGCGGACGCTACACGCGATCAGCCTGCGGAGGCTGAAGAAGCAGGACGAGGCACTCCCCGAGGGGCGCGAAGGGGCGCGCCTGGCGCCCGGCGCGTTCGTGAGCCGCATGGTCGCGGGACGCCTCCTCCTCGACCCGGAGCCCGCCGACGCGCTCGATCAGCTCGACGCGGCGGAGAGTCTGCTGCCGGGTGTCGCCCAGGTTGCCCTGTTGCGAGGCCGGGCGCTGGAGTCGCTCGGCCGTCGTGCGGATGCGCTGGCGGCCTACAGACAAGCGAGCGACCGCGACCCCTCCGGCGAGGTAGGCAAAGAGGGTGCCCGGCGTGCGAACGGGCTGGAGTAGGTTCGGCGCCGGGATCTCGCATGGCGACACTCGACCCCGTCGGCGACCTGGTGTTGCTGGCCCGTTCGGCCGCGGAGGCCGGCGTCGACTGGCACGCACGTTTGAACCGGGACTGGATCCCGAGGGCCATCGCGGCGACACCGCGTCCGGCGATGCTTTCGGTTCTCGGGGAGTGGCTGGGCGAGCCGCTCGACGACGCGTCCGATGTCGCCGGCCGGCTCGAGGCCGCCGTTCTCGCTGCGCTGGCCGAGCAGGGGTACGACTGAAGACAGCCGATAACCGACAACCGACAGCCGACAGCCGACAGCCAACAGCCAACAGCCAACAGCCAACAGCCAACAGCCAACAGCCAACAGCCAACAGCCAACAGCCAACAGCCTCCTCCCCCTAGGCGGGGTGTTTTGGGGTGGGTGGGGGGGCTGTCAGCTGTGAGCTGGTGGGTGGGTGGAGGAGAGCTGTCGGCCGTGAGCTGTCGGCTGCTACGCGCGGGAATGCGCGACCGCGCGCCGCACTTGACCGTGGCGAGCTGAAAAGGGAGGCTCGCGATGCGTTCACTGATGGTCTTCGCTCTCGCTCTTTCGGTCGCCGGCGCGGCGACTGCCGAGATCCGCACGAAGGTGGTCGAGTACAAGCAGGGTGACACCACGCTGGAGGGGTTCGTGGCGTGGGATGACGCCCACGCCGGCAAGCGACCGGGCGTACTGGTGATCCCGCAGTGGATGGGCCTCACCGACTACGAGAAGATGCGGGCTCAGCAGCTTGCCGAACTGGGCTACGTGGCTCTCGCGGCCGACGTGTACGGCAAGGGAATTCACCCCAAGAACGCCGGCGAGGCCGGCGCGTTGGCCGGGAAGTACAAGAGCGACCGGATGCTGTTGCGGGCGCGCGTCGCCGCCGGCCTCGAGGCCCTGCGGGCGAACGACATGGTCGACGCGAAGCGGGTGGCGGCGATCGGGTACTGCTTCGGCGGCACGGCCGCGCTGGAGCTGGCGCGGTCCGGAGCGGACGTGCTCGGCGTCGTGACGTTTCACGGCGGGCTGGACGCCCCCGACCCCAACGACGGCAAGGCGATCAAGGCCAAGGTGCTCGTCCTGCACGGTGCCGACGACCCGTTCAATCCGGCCAAGGACGTGGCGGCATTCCAGCAGGAGATGCGCTCCGGCGGGGTGGACTGGCAGATGGTCTACTACGGCGGCGCGGTCCACTCGTTCACGCAAAAGGGCGCCGGCAACGACCCGTCCACCGGGGCCGCATACAACCAGCGGGCCGACCGTCGTTCCTTCCTGGCGATGCGCGACTTCCTCGCCGAGATCTTCCAGTAGCCAGGCCGCCCGCTTCCGCCGCATCCGGCTGTGGGCCGACGCAGCCCGGCGAGTCAAACCGCGATGCAATTCCGCGCCGCGTTGGAGTCGTTGCGTTCGCTGAGCCCTGAGCCCTGAGCCCTGAGCCCTGAGCCCTGAGCCCTGCCGCCGTTCTACGGTGCTCCGACCGTGTAGGCCACGGACGGGTATCCGACGAAGTGATAGAGGTTCGCCGGCGCCGTCGCCCCCATGCCGAGCGCCTTGACCGGCAACTCCGGGCCGCCGACCGATGTGCCGTACGCGAGCGGGTGGCCTACCGGAGTCGGCAGTCCCAGGTACGCGGTGACGCGGTCGAGGACCAGGAGGCCGAATGGAACCGCGAAGCGGCCGCACCATGTGAGCCGGTACTCCGCCGGCTGCTCGGGGTTCACGCACGCGTCGAAGAACTGCTCGGCCTTGGCCGGGGTGACCGGGCCCGATAGCGGGCCGTCGAGCAGGGCCCGGTCGCGTTCGCACGCCCTCACGTAGGGCTCGACGCCGCCCTCGCCGAACGGTGTGTAGTTGAAGTCGGCGCCGTAGTGCACGGCGTCGGAAGAGATCACGACCGCGAGGTCGCGCCCGAGCTGCCACCGGTGTCGCTTTGCAGCTTCGCCCAGCGCAGCGCCGAGGTGACCGGCGAGCGCGCTCATCCGGTCGAAGCGCATGACGGGCACGATGACCGGCACGAACTCGACGTCCGGCCGGGCGTGCTTGAGCCAGAACAGGAGTGCCTCGAGCGAGTGTTCGGAGTCGTGGGCGGCGTTGTCGCGCACGGCCTCGCCGTTCGGCATCGCGGCCAGGAGCTCCTCGCGCAAGGGGGACACGCGCGCCTCGCCGTCGGGCGTGCGCCAGGCCCGGTAGGCGTCGAAGACGAGGGCGTCGTGAGCGCCGAACCGGCGGTACTTGTGGAACACGCCGATCAGGACCACGGTCCTTGCGGTCACGAGCGGGAGCGTTTGCCGGTCGACCCTGCCTGCGTAGAGGTAGTCGTCGTGGGGGCAGATCACGCCTGCGACGCCTGGACTCGGGATCTCTCCA
Source organism: uncultured Acidobacteriota bacterium (assembly GCA_963727275.1). Classification (GTDB taxonomy): domain Bacteria; phylum Acidobacteriota; class Thermoanaerobaculia; order Thermoanaerobaculales; family Thermoanaerobaculaceae; genus RBG-13-68-16. The sequence continues at coordinate 95,977 of CAVSFK010000011.1, read as the reverse complement.
AGCCGCTCCGGGAAGGGCGGCGTGGCGGAAAGCTCCCAGACCTTCGCCATCTGGTCCGGCCTCGACGCGAACCCGATCGCGTCCTGCTGGCCGCGCACGTCGCCGGAGGACGCGATCCCCATCGTCGCGCGAACCTCCGCCAGCGTCGGCGGGGGTCCGGCCGGGGTCGGCGCCTGGAGCGCCGCCTGCCCGAACGCATTGACGCCGGCGGTCGCGATTACCAGAGCTGCGGTGACGAGCCTCATTGCACCTCCTTACGTTCCGGGTAGGCTAGCTCAGCGGCGTGCCGGTTTCACGTCCATCGCGGCAACGGCAGGCGGGTTGGCGATGTCGAGCGAGCCGAGCAAGCGTTCGGCGCACTCCTGTATCACGAGGTCCGGCTTCTCCCGATCGATGACCGAGGCGTCGAAGTTGTTGATCCACAGGTACACGCCGCGGCCGAAGTGCTCCGAGAAGAACGGGGGCGAGAAGAACGAGTCCCTGAAGACGACGACGCGCGGGATCGCGCCGTGGTCACTCGCCGTAACAACCGGCTCCTCCAGTTTCGGCCACGGCCGCATGCGCGCGTAGTCGCCGGGCGGCAGCGTCCGGTACCCGGTCCCGGATCTCGGCGTGGCCCACAGGAGGCGCTCGGTGACGAGACCCTGGATGTCGGTCATGAACGCGAGGTCGCCCCCCTCGGCGGTGGACCACGAGATGTCGAAACTGGTCGGGGGAGCGGGTCGCACGTCGGGGAACCACCGCGAGAGGGCGGACACGCTCGCCTCGTACGCCGCGTAGGCGCCGACCGTGGTCCAGTGGGTATCGGTCGCTGAATAGGTGGGTGCCACGAGCTTGAACTCACGGACGGCCGGCCGCAGGTCGACGGCCATGACGTCGGGATCCCCCCTCAGCTCGTGCAACAGCTGATCGAGTCGGGTCCCGTGGGACGACGGGCGGACCCAGTCGGGGAGGTACTCCGGGTAGATGGTCGCCTTGTCGGGCGGAACGACGATCAGGTAGTGGCTCCCGCGCCGCTCGAGCCACCGGCCCCGTTGACGGAACGCGCGCGTCCAGGCCCCGAGCTCGGACTCCGAGAGGAGGTTGCGTCCTTCGATTGACGCGAGCGCGTCGTTACCCGTGAAGTAGAGCCAGCCCTCCTTGCCGACGATGACCTCGACGGCGGGCGACGGCGCCACCCCGAGCCAGCGCACGGCGATCCGCGCGTGGAGGCGGATGAGGAACGACCGAAACCCGGAGTGGTCACCGAGGTACGCGTCGAACGCCGCCGGCAGCGCGGCCGCGGCTCGCCATGAGCGCGGCAACCCCGGGGCCTGGGCGAGCGCGCGCTTCTCCTCGGGTGGTTTGGTCCTGTCGACCCGGGCGACAATGTCGAGGGCAGGCATCGCGAGCAGCACGACGAAGACCGTTCCCGTGAGGATTTCAGCCGCGGCCCGGGCTCGTGCGCGATCCAATGTCCCTCCTAGAACCGGAAGTAGATGAAGGGCGAGAACGTGCCCGCCGAGAGCGCCGAGAGCGAGATCACGAGGAGGACGGCCAGACCCGCGCCCTCCGCGACGCCGACGGCGCATTCGAGCCATGTGCCGGCGGACGCGGGCTTCGACGAGACCCACCGGTCCAACGCGCGGCGGGCTGCGGAACCCGCCCGGGTGGACAGCACGATCCCGGCGGCGAGCGCGAGCAGCACGTCGGCCTGGGCCAACCTGGCGACCGGGACGGGGTCGTGCCCGGTCCGGCCGGCCAGCGCGCCGAGGAACCCCAAGGTGTGCGCCACGGTCGTCGCCCTGAAGAGCACCCAGCCGAGCATGACGACGCCCAGAAGGTAGGCGTGCTGGAACGGAGCGGGCGCCCTGGCCAGGACCCGGCCGGCGCGCGTCCTCTCGAGCACGAGCACCACGCCGTGATACCCGCCCCAGGCGATGAATCCCCAGCTGCCGCCGTGCCACAGGCCGATCAGAAGCATCGTGGCGATGCTCGCGACGCCGTACGCGCAGAAATCCGCGCGGCGGGCCGCGAGATGGAGGCGCTCGGCGGCGCGGCCCGCGGGGTAGGCGATGGCGAGGAAGACATAGTCGCGAAACCAGGTCGAGAGGGAGATGTGCCAGCGGCTCCAGAATGCACGCAGCGACCTCGCCGCATAGGGGGCGTCGAAGTTCTCCATGAACCGGAAGCCGAGCATGCGCCCGAGGCCGATCGCGATGTCGGTGTAACCCGAGAAGTCGAAGAAGATCTGGAGCGTGTAGCACGCGAGGCCGAACCAGGCGAGGCCGGGCGCGAGCCGATCGACCCCGAGGCCGAATGCCAGGTTGGCGGGGATCGCGAGCGTATCGGCGATCAGTACCTTCTTCCCGAGGCCGAGCACGAACCTCCGCGCGCCCTCCGCGAACGCCGCGGGGCCTTCTCGCCTCCCGGTCAGCTGCGGCGCCAGGTCGAGGTAGCGGCAGATCGGGCCGGCCATGGTCAGTGGGAAGAGCGCGATGTAGCAGCCCAGCCGGATCGGGTTGCGCTCGGCGTCGACCTCGCCGCGGTGAGTCGCGATCAGGTACGAGAGCGCCATGAAGGTGAAGAAGGAGATCCCGGCGGGGAGCCTCCAGGCGGCAATCGTGCGCAGGGGGACCCCGACCGCCCCGAGGAGCGGTGCGTACTTGAGGAGGACGAGAGGGAGCAGGTTGACGCCGACCCCGATCGCGAACGGCAGGGCCGCCGAGCCTCCCCGCCTGGCCCGGCTGAGCCACAACCCGATCAGATAGTTCGCCAGGATCGAAAGGACGAGCAGCAGGATGTAGCGGCCCTCGCCCCAGGCGTAGAGAAGGAGGCTCGCTGCGAGGAGGAGGCCGTTGCGCGCCCACCGGACGTGGGCCAGCCAGTACGCCGCCAGGAATCCCGGCAGGAAGACGAACATGAACGTAGGCGAGGTGAAGGGCATGCCCGCCGGCTTTCAAACGCGCGCGGTCGGCGACGCCGCCAGCGCGGAGGCGGCGCGGTTGCCGGAGCGGACGGCGTAGTTCTGGCCCCGGTCCTCGGGGTAGATCTGCGCCATGCACGCGTGGTAGAGACCGGGGATCGGCGTCTCGAACGAAGGGATGACCGCCGGGTAGCGGCAGGGGATGACCGGCTGCGCGTACGCGGCCTTGAAGTGGTGCCTCGCCAACACCCACGAGTCGTCGAACGCCGGGTTGACGCGTCGAAGGAACGGTCGGTACGCGGCCCAGACATCGTCGTCGCGGGCGCTCCAGAGGGGGTTGTCGGCGAACAGGTACTTGGAGATGTAGAGCACGTGACGGCCGCCGTAGCGCTCGCGCGGGATGTAGTTTGTGTGCTCGATCAAGCCCCCGAACGGGAATTCGGGGTCCGCGATGTTGAGCCAGTAGTAGGGGGATAGTGAGCGCGAGAGCTCGAGCACCACGCACAGCGCGGCCGTGGCCGACAGCGATCCGAGCCGCTCCCTGTACTCGGCGGGGAATTGCTCGCCGGCGACCCGGAGCAGCTCCTGGGGCGCGGCGGTGAAAAGCACCTTCTCGAACTGTTCGCGGCCGGTCCTCGTCCGCACCTCGAGGCGCCCGCTGGCGGGCTGGATCTCCTTCACCGGGTTCGCGAGCTCCAACCGGACGCCCGCCTCCCGCAGGCGCCCGGCGAGCGCCTCGACGAGACGCCCGAACGAGCCGCGCATGTACCCGAGCCGCTCGCCCATGCCGGTCTTGGAGCGCGAACGGCCGCGCAGGTAGACCTTGCCCCACAGCCAGACCATGGCCACCTCGTCGGCCTTCTCGGCGAACTTCTGGTGGAGGAGCGGGCCCCAGACGGTGTCGAAGACCCGGCGGCCGGCGTGCGACCGGATCCAGTCGTGCGCCGTCACGGTCTCGAAGGGGTGGTAGTCGGCCGAGCGGTTGAGCAGGAGCGTCGAAGCCGCGAACCGGAACTTGTCGAGCCACGGCAGCGGCCGGAACTTCAGGAGCGAGGCCGGCGTGCCGAAGTCCCATAGCCGTCCCGCCGAGAAGATCCCCATCCGGGATGGCAGCCACTCGATCGCGTCGCCGAGCCCCAACTCCCCGGCGAGGGCGACGATGTCGCTGTCGGTGGTGAAGAGGTGGTGGTAGAAGCACTCGAGCCGCTCGCCGCCGACCTCGAAGCTGGCGACCAGGCCGCCGGGCTCGGGGTAGCGCTCGAAGACCGCGACCTTCCAACCCGCCTGCGCGAGCCGGTACGCCGCGACGAGTCCGGTGAGCCCGGCCCCGACGACCGCGCACGTTCGATCCGTCGTCACCACTCTGCGTAGGATAGCGTGGCCGGCGCCCTTGCGAGCCGGTACCGGTCGTACCTGGAAGGGACTCTGGCGGCGGCTTCGCTGATCCGGTGGGAGCGCCTTCCGGCCGCGACCTCGTCGGCGGGCACTCGACCGAGCCGGAGCTTCACGGCGAGTCGCCGCCGGCCGCGGCGCCCGCACGGCGGGGGTCGCCGGCGCCGATCGTCGTGCCGGTCGCCGGGTCGGCGACCGCGAGGTTGACGCCTCCGAACGCGAGCAGGTCGATCGGACGAGGCGGGAAGGTCAGAGCGTACATCGCGACGAACCGCCGCCGGCGCAGCTCCTCGAGCGTCGCGGTCGTGTGAGGCGGCGCCATCTCGATGTACACCTCGGTCTTCCTCCCGCCGTCCCAGATCGCGCGCGGCGCCGAGACCGCGGCGGCCGGGGCCATCCCTCGATCGATCACGTTGGCGATGACGTTGACGATGCTCGACGTGATGCGCCCGCTGCCTGGCCCGCCCGCGACGAGGACCGGCCGGCCGTTGCGCAGCAGAATCGTTGGCGCCGCGACCTGCTTGAGGACGTTGCCCGGCCACGGGTAGCCCGGACTTTGCGGGTTGTCGAAGTCGAACAGCGACAGCGTGGCGTTGTAGGGGAAACCGAGGCCGGGGGTCGCGACGCACGCGCCGAACTCGAGGTTGTACGTGAGCGTGAGCGCAACCGCATTTCCCTTCGCGTCGATCACGGAGACGTGGGTGGAGCCGTGCCTTCGGCGGTTGGCGGGCATGTCGTCCCGGCCGATGATGTCGCGAACCGGAAGCTCTCGCTCGGGGTCGATCTGGGCGGCCCGGCGCTCGGCGTGCCCCGGGTCGAGCATCCGCACCTGGGCGGCCAACCCGGACTCCCAGGCCGCGAAGAGGTCGTAGAGCGCGATGCGCGCCGCCTCGATGCGGACGACGATGCCGGCCGCGGTCGCGGGGTCGAGCGCGGCGGGCGGAAACCGGTCGAGGATCTGCAGCGCCTCGACCACCGCCGCCCCGCCCCCGGGGCTCGGGAAGGACAGGACGTCGAGCCCCCGGTAGCGTCCCTTCACCGGCGTCCGGTCGATCGCGCGGACCGTCACCAGGTCGGACTTCCGCAGGTAGCCGCCGTTGGCCCTCATGTCGCCGTCAATCGCGTCCGCGATTCGGCCGAGGTAGAAGTCGCGCAGGCCGCGAGAAGCGAGCGCCCGCATCGTCGCGGCCACCTCGTCCATGCAGTAGACGTGGTCGGCGCCCCATGGTTCGAGCGAGGCGTCGAGGAAGATGTCGCGCATCGTCGGGTTGGGGCGCAGCTTCCAGTTGTACTCCCCGAGGATGGCCCGTTGGTGCGGCGGCAGCCGGAAGCCGGAATCCGCGAGCTCGATCGCGGGCGCCATGACCTCGGCGACGCTCTTGCTGCCGAAGCGGCGCAACGCCTGGTCGAACACGGCGAGCGCCTCGGGGGTCGCCACCGTCTTGTAGCCGAACAGGAGGCTGTCGTCGAGAAGCCGCAGCAGCTCTTCCGGCGCCACCGCGCCGGGCACGTGGCCTGAACCGTCGAGCGCGACGTCCTGCCCGTCGGCGAGATGGATGAGCATCCAGGCCTGGCCGCCGATCCCGGACGCCTCGGCCTCGGAGACGCCGAGCGCGAATGCGGTCGCGACTGCGGCGTCGACGGCGTTCCCGCCCTCCCGGAGGATGCGGGCGCCGGCCTCGGCCGCCTCGCGCGTATTGGCGACCACGATGCCGTTCGTGCTGCGGACCTCCTGGGCCCGGAGCGCCTCCGGCAGCTCACCTGCCGCGGCCGATCGGACGCCGGGCACCGGTGCGAGGCCGATCGCGAGGATGTACAGGGCGGCCGCGGCCGCCGCCGTGCGGTCAGTTGACATCGTCATCGCCGTCTCCGAGGAAGCCCGGCAGCCGGTAGCGCCCACCCTCCGGCAGCTCGGCCTGTTGCTCGGCCTCCTGGACCTGCCAGCGCTGGAACGTCGTCTCGGGCAGCTCCGAGACGAACCGCGACGGCTCCAGGATCACGTCCACCCGGTAGCGATCGCGCGCCACGAGCGGGTAGCAGAGCAGCAGCTCGTCCTTGGCGCGCGTGCAGGCCACGTAGAACAGCCGCCGCTCCTCCTCGACGTCCTCGGCGCGGGCGGTGGGAAAGCGCCCCTCCGCGAGCCAGACGATGAACACGGCCCGCCACTCGAGCCCCTTCGCCTGGTGGATGGTCGAAAGCGTCACCCGCTCGCGCTCGCCCTCCTCGGGCACGACGTCCTCGCCTGAGAGCTCGTTCATCAACGTCACCTCGTCGAGGAACGCCTCGAGCGCCTCGTACCCGTCGGCGAACAGCGCGAGCTGCTCGAGGTCGTCGAGACGCGCCGCGGCGTTGTCGAGCGTCGCCCGCACGTACTCGCGGTAACCGGAGGCGACCACCTCCCGGACCATCTCACCCGGGCGCGAGCGCAGCTTCTCGAGGCGGACGGTGAGCTCGGCGAGCAGGGCGAGCGAGCGCACCGCGGCGCCCGGCAGCCCGAGCGCCTTGCCGTCGGCGCGGCCGAGCGCCTCGAGGGGGTCGGCCGAGGCGGCGAGCGCCTCCCAGACGCGAGCCACGAGCCGCTGCCCGAGGCGGGGCTTGAGGCGGGCCATCCGGTTGAACGCCACCTCGTCGCGGGGGTTGCCGACGAAGCGAAGGTGCGCGAGCACGTCCTTGACGTGCCGCTGCTCGAAGAAGCGCAGGCCCGAGCGCACCTCGTACGGGATGTTGCGCCTCGTCAGCTCGACCTCGAGCTCGAGCGAGTGGGCGTGGTTCCGGTAGAGCACCGCGATCTCGGGAAGCGCCACGCCCTCGTCCACGAGCTCGAGGATCCGCTGCGCGACGAACGCCGCCTGCGACTCGGGCGACGGGGCGGCGCACACGACCGGCTGCTCGCCGCCCTCGCGGACCGGCCGCAGCTGCTTGGGGAACTGCCGCTCGTTGTTGGCGATCGAGGCGTTGGCCAGCGAGAGGATCGGCGGCAGCGACCTGTAGTTGGTCTCGAGGCGGAACGTCGCGCACCCGGGGTAGCGCTCGGGAAACGTGAGGATGTTGGCGTACTCGGCGCCGCGGAACGCGTAGATCGACTGCGCGTCGTCGCCGACCGCCATGAGGTTGCGCTCCGGGCCGAGCGCGAGGTCGACGATGTCGGCCTGCAGGCGGTTGGTGTCCTGGTACTCGTCCACGAGCGCGTGGCGGAAGCGGGCGGCGAGCTGGCGGCGGACGTCGTCGTGCCGCCGCAGCAACAGCAGCCAGTTGAGCAGCAGGTCGTCGTAGTCCATCACGTTGGCGGCGCGCTTGCGCTCGAGGTAGCGCCGGAACACCGCCTGCATGGTGTCGAGGTCGGCGGAGAACTGGGGGAAGCGCGCCGCGACGACCTCCTCGAGCGACCGGCCGGTGTTGATGACGAACGAGTACACCTCGAGGAGCACCGCGGCGCCCGGCAGCCGGCGCGACGGCGTCTGCGGCACCACGTCGGCGAGCGCGGTCCCCATGAGGTCGCGCGCGTCCTCGCGGTCCAGGATCCCGAAGTTCGATTGGTAGCCGAGGCGGTCGCCGAAACGGCGCAGCAGCCGGTTGCCGACCGAGTGGAACGTCCCGCCCATGACCCGCCCGGCGTCGCGCCCGAGGAGCAGCCCGACCCGGGAGAGCATCTCGCGAGAGGCCCGGTTCGTGAACGTCAGCAGCAGGATCGAGCCGGGCTCGACGCCGTCCTCGAGCAGCCGCGCGACGCGGTACACGACGGTCCGCGTCTTGCCCGATCCGGCGCCCGCGAGGACGAGCATCGGCCCGCCGGGGTGCATGACGACGGCGAACTGCTCGGGGTTGAGTTCGCTCGGGTAGTCCACCGTGCGGCGCGGTCCGGCCGCCGGTCGGATCGAGACCTTGCGGGGGGCCGGCTTGTCCGTCACGCAGGGAGCATAGCCGATAGATCCGTCGCGGGTGCGCCGACGGCGCCCCGGTCTAGAAGCTCTCCGATGCCCCGCCGCCCCCGAACGTGCCGCCGCCAGGCTTCAGCCCACCCTGAGCGCCGGTAGGGATCACGCGGGCGGCCGGGCCGAGCGTCGCGAGCGTCGCGACCACCTCGGCCGAGCGTTCCAGGTGCCCTCCGAAGAGCGGCTGCGCCGTGATGCCGCGCCGCTCGTGGCCGAGACCGGCGTCGAGCCACCGTTGGAGGAGCAGCGCGGTTGCCACGATCGCGGCGCCGACGCTCGCCAGCAGCACCCACAGTGGCGCGAGGTGCACGTAATGGCGGAGCGTGACAGCCGTGGCCGCGACCATGCCAACGCCGGTCCACAGCCACAGACGGTCGCGGCGCCAGGCGCCTATGACGACGGCGAGAAGGGGGAGCGATGCGGTGAGCAGGATCGCCGTCCATCGAGGGAGATCGGGCGGACCGTAGACGCCGCCGTCGGCAAGCCGTTCGATCACGCGCTTGTCCCAGCTCCATGGGTTGACCGAGAGGTAGGCGAGGGCGAGCGCCGCGGCAAGCGTCCACGCCGCCGCTCCGCGATGAGCCGGAGCCAGGCGGGCCGACCGGCGCGCTGCCTCGCAGCCGGCGGCGAGAGCTGCGGCGAGGATCAGCCACAGCATCCGCGGGGCGGGCAGCTGGGCGACGAAGACGAAGAGGGCCACGCACGCCGCCGCACCGTACGCCGGCATCCCCCAACGCCACGCGGCCGCCGCCGCGAGCGTGACGACCACGAGCGCTCCGATCTCGACGAAGGCGGGGTCGCTCAGTCGCTTGTCGAGGGCCCAAATGAGACCGCCGGATATCAGGGCTACCGCGAAGACCGATGTGGCCTCCTCGACGCCGCCGCCGCTGCGGCGAAAACGTCCGGTCTGCAGTTCCGTGAGGGCCCAGAACACAAGCCCCATCACGAGCAGGAGCGGCCAACCCGAACCGTGGTAGGTGAACAGGCCGACGGCGGCAAGCCCCGCGACGAACGCGAGCACGAACAGCAGCAACCGGATGACGGGGCCGGCACGCACGCGGTCATCGGCGAAGCGGCGATCGATCTCGTCGAGCGTGGCGTCGTCCACCAGCTCAGCGGCACGCCATTCGCGCGCCGCGGCGCGCACCTCCCGGCGCCGGTCGGCGATCGCCGCACCGGGCCTCATGGTTCCTCCCCGAGGCGACGCTGGCAGGCGAGCAGGAGGACGATGAGCGCGACCGACGTCAGCAGGAACCAGAGGCTGCGCGTGGTGCCCCACGGCACCGACTCGACGACGAAGCGGCTGACCCCGGCGTAGGCGCCCAAGACCCCCATGGCGAAGAGCCAGAATCGCCGGGCCCGCGCGGCGCCCCAGGCGAGCGCGGCGCCGGTCATCAGGAGCGCTCCGGTCCACCCGGCCCAATGAGGCTGCCCTTCCCATCGGACCATCCCGGATCCCAAGCCCCCGAGCACGAGCAGCCAGCCCATGTGCGAGGTCACCGGCTCGAAGCGGGCCTTGCGCTGGAAGCGCACGAGCAGCCGGCCTCCGAGCACGAAGAGCACGCCGCACGCGATGGCGTTGGCGCGGATCAGACCGGGCTGCCAGCGACCGAATGGAGCGCTCGCGAGCGACCCCATGGCGACGCCTCTCCAGGCGGCGAACGTCGAGAGCGCGAGGGAGAGCACCATGCGCGAATCGAAGCGCAGCGCCAGGGCGGCGTAGACGAGGGAGGTGATGAGGAGGTGCCACGGCCATGCGGCGCCGAGTGCGGTGAACTTCACCTCGATGAACGCGAGGTCGGCGCCGAGGAGTGTCGCCCCGAGGAGCAGAATGTAGTCGAAGGCCAGGTTCGGGGAGACCTGCTCGCCCCACGAGAAGGCGGGTGCGACGCGCGCCACCCACACGAAGCACCCGGCGGCCGCGGCCGCGAGCGTGACCGCGATCGCGAGCGGCCCGATGCTGTCGATGTTCTCCTTCACCAGAAGGCCCGCACCCGCGATGACCAGGCTCACGCCCAGCCACAGGAGCGCGCGCAGCTCGAAGCGCACCGAGAGGAGCTCACCGCGAGCGGTGTGCATCGGCGTGACGGCTTCTGCGGGCGCGAGGATGCCGTCGGCGACGAGCCGTTCCACCGCCTCCGTCACCTCGGGTTGCACGACGCGAGTCTACCATCCGCGAGACGGGCGACCGTCGCGAAGCGGGGCGCCGAACGACCGTGGCGCCCGGAACCGTTCCCGGAGAGAACCAGTCTCGTTTGAGCAATGGCTTACGGGGCGCGCGCCGGTGTTGCCAAACCCTTTTCCGGCACGTACTATCACCCGGTGCAGGGGGGCCGGCACCGTTCGCGCCGGAATCACTGGTCCAGACAAGTGCAGGCCAGGCGAGCGTGTGGTGGCCCGGAGGCTTGAGCGTGTTCAGGGTCATCCACCGGGAAGAGATCGCTCCCAAGTTCCACCGCTTCGTCGTCGAGGCTCCGGAGATCGCGCGCAAGCACCGCGCGGGTCAGTTCGTCATGGTCCTTCCGGCCGAGACCGGCGAGCGCATCCCGCTGACCATCGCCGCATCCGACGCCGCGGCGGGGACGATCACGCTGGTGGTCCAGGAGGTCGGCAAGACCACGATGGCGATGGGTGCGATGGCGGCCGGCGAAGGGTTCGTCTCGGTGGTCGGGCCGCTGGGCACCCCGACCCACATCCAGCGCTTCGGCACCGTGGTGTGCGTCGGCGGCGGCGCCGGCATCGCGCCGCTTCTTCCCATCGCCGGCGCGCTGCGAGCCGCGGGCAACCGCGTGCTGTCGATCCTCGGCGGGCGGACCCAGGAGCTGGTGATCCTGCGGCCGGAGATGGAGGCCGCCTCGGACGAGATCGTCTACACGACCGACGACGGGTCGTTCGGCCGCAAGGGGCTCGTCACGCACGCCCTGGCCGAGCTCATCGAGAAGCAGGGGAAGCCGGACCTCGTCGTGGCGATCGGGCCCGCGATCATGATGAGGGCGGTCGCCGAGCTGACGCGGCCGCTCGGGATCCCGACGCTCGCCTCGCTCAACTCGATCATGGTGGACGGCACCGGGATGTGCGGCGCCTGCCGGGTCACGGTGGACGGAAAGACCAAGTTCGTCTGCGTGGACGGACCGGAGTTCGACGCGCACCAGGTTGACTTCGACCTCCTGATGAAGCGCCTGCGGATGTACCTGCCGGAGGAGCAGGCGGCGCGGGAGCGCTTCCTCGCGAGCCACGAGTGCCGCGCGCTGGCGGGGGTGGCCCGTGCCTGACGAGGTCCGCGGCGTTCCCGAGCTCCCGAAGGCCGAGCGCATGAAGGTGCCCCGGCACCCGATGGCGACCCAGGAGCCGCTCGAGCGCATCCGCAACTTCGCCGAGGTGGCGCTCGGCTACTCGCCGGAGTTCGCGCTCGAGGAGGCGCAGCGCTGTCTGCAGTGCGCCAATCCGCCGTGCGTGAAGGGCTGCCCGGTCGGCATCGACATCCCGGCGTTCGTGGGGCTGATCCGCCAGGGCGACCTCGGAGGCGCGCTCGCCAAGATCAAGGAGACCAACACGCTGCCGGCGATCTGCGGTCGCGTCTGCCCGCAGGAGGAGCAGTGCGAGGTCGTGTGCGTGCTCGGCAAGAAGTTCCAGCCGGTCGCGGTCGGCCGCCTCGAGCGCTTCGTCGCCGACTGGGAACGCCAGCAGGGGCTCTCCTCGACGCCGGAGCTCGCGCCGTCGTCCGGTCACAAGGTCGCCGTCGTGGGCTCCGGGCCGGCGGGGCTCGCGTGCGCGGCGGAGCTGGCGCGCTTCGGCCACAAGGTGACGATCTTCGAGGCGCTGCACAAGCCGGGCGGCGTGCTCGTCTACGGGATCCCGCAATTCCGGCTGCCCAAGGAGATCGTGTCGTTCGAGATCGACAACCTCACCCGGATGGGCGTCGAGCTGCGCACCGACTTCGTGATCGGCAAGACCGCGACGGTGCACGAGCTGTTCGAGGTCTACGGGTACGACGCGGTGTTCCTCGGCACCGGCGCGGGGCTGCCGTACTTCCTCGGCATCCCCGGCGAGAACTACATCGGGGTGCTCTCCGCGAACGAGTTCCTCACCCGGGTGAACCTGATGAAGGCCTACGATTTCCCGCGGACGGACACGCCGGTCCGCAGCGGACGGCGGGTCGCGGTCGTCGGCTCCGGCAACGTCGCGATGGACTGCCTGCGCACCGCGAAGCGGCTCGGCGCGGACGAGGTGATCTGCGTGTACCGGCGCACCCGCAACGAGTCGCCGGCGCGCCGCGAGGAGCTCGAGCACGCGGAGGAGGAGACCATCGACTTCCGCTGGCTCTCGGCGCCGGTGGCGATCCTCGGCAACGCCGAGGGGTTCGTGACCGGGATGCGCATCCAGCGGATGGAGCTGGGGGAGCCCGACGCCTCGGGGCGGCGGCGTCCGGTGCCGATCGAGGGGTCGGAGTACGAGATCGCGATCGACACCGCGGTGATCGCGATCGGCCAGGGCCCGAACCCCCTCGCCACCCGCTCGACGCCGGGGCTCGAGCTCAACCGCCACGGCAACATCGTGTGCGACGAGAAGACGATGATGACCTCGATCCCGGGCGTGTTCGCGGGCGGCGACATCGTGACCGGCGCCGCCACCGTGATCCTCGCGATGGGCGCCGGAAAGCAGGCCGCGCTCGGCATCCAGGGCTGGCTCGACCGCCTCGCGAGCGGCGAGGTCGCGAAGCCGTCGCTCGCCCCCGCACAGCCCTGAAGCCCGACCTCTCGCTAGGAGACCGCAACGCCGCCGTGCGGGTAGTGCAGCTCGATCACCTTCCGCCGGACCAGCGTGTCGATGACGACGCCGAAGTGCGGCTCGGAGAGGGGCGTGATGCGCTGGATGTCGCGCAGCGTCCACCCGGCGGTCATGCGCGAGAGGACGAACGCTTCGGCCGGCCCGACCCCCTCGTGGGCCTGGGGCGGGACCTCGGCGAGCTGGCGCGGGATCAGCTCGCCGGCGATGCGGCGGCGCGTGAGCGCCTCCCCGATGCCGCCCAACACCTCCTCGGCCCGGCGTGCCGTCGCGCGGTCGCTCGGCGCGGTTCGGAGCGCCTGGAGCCGGGCCCAGCAGCGCTGGAGGTCGCCGGCGACGAGCGCCGCCTCGGCATCGGCGAGCAGCTCGTCGGGTCCGGCGGGGGGCGCCTCCTCCGGCAGGCGCGTGATCGAGAGAAATCCACCTTGGACGCCCTGCGCCACGAATTCGGCGACTCGGAACGGAACCAGGTGGCAGGCCAGGGCGATCGCATCGAGGCTGCGCCTCCCGTCGATCTCGGCGAGGATGTGGCAGTCGCGAGCCGGCAGGTCGGCAGGCGGATTCCGGTCCGCGGGCCGCGGCACGACGTCGAACCCGCCGAGGACGGCGTGCAGCTCGGCTTGCCTCTCGCGCCGCCGCATGCCCTCGAGGACCAGGTGCGGGACCGGCAGGCGCAGCACGAGCGGGCGGTCGGCCGGGAGCACGTTCTCGAGGAAGCGCTTGTCGAGAATGGGAACGAGGAACAGCTCGAGTATCGCTTCCTCCGCCTGCGCCACGAGCGCCTTCTCGAGGCCCTCCTCGTCGACGGCGCCCATCCGCAGGAGGATCCCCCCGAGGGGGGTCCGCAGCTTGTCCTGCAGGCTCATCGCCTCGAGGAGTTTCGGCTCGGACAGGAAGCCCCACCCGACGAGAAAGTGTCCGAGGAACTCCCGCGGATCGCTCGAGTTGACCCCGGCGAGCTGCCCGTCGAGTAGGTAGAGCCGCTTGCGCGCTTGCCTGGTTTCGACGGCGAGCGTTCCGGATGCCCGGCGTTCCGCGAGGTGCGGGAGGAGCTCGTCGAGCGGCAGCGTCGCGGTGGTGAGGCCCATCCTTATTGCACGGAGTATAGCCACCGGGTACGATGGCGACCACTGTCGGAACGCGTCACAGATCGTTCGGGCGGAAGAGGAAGGTCACCGTGCCGCTGGAAGACCACAAGATCGCGCTCTTCATCGACTTCGAGAACATCGCCCTGGGCGTCCGGGACACCAACTACAAGACGTTCGACATTCAGCTCGTGCTGGCGCGCCTCCTGGAGAAGGGGAAGGTCGTCGCACGGCGGGCGTACGCCGACTGGGACCGCTACGGGAGCTACAAGCGCCCGTTCCACGAGGCGGGGATCGAGCTCATCGACATCCCGCTCAAGGCGTACTCGGGCAAGAACTCGGCCGACATCCGCATGGTGGTGGACGCGCTCGACCTCTGCTACGCCAAGGAGCACGTGACGACGTTCGCCCTGGTCTCGGGCGACTCGGACTTCTCGCCGCTGGTCGGCAAGCTGCGGGAGAACGACAAGTACGTGATCGGACTCGGGGTCAAGAACTCCACGTCGGAGCTGCTGGTCTCCAGCTGCGACGAGTTCGTCTTCTACGAGGACCTCATCCGCTCGGTCCAGGAGGCCCCGCCGCTCGTGGGTCTCCCGAAGAAGCAGAAGGACTGCTTCGCCCTGCTCGCCGACTCGATCAAGGCGCTCATGCGCGACGGCAAGGACGTCCTCTGGGGCTCGATGATCAAGCAGGCGATGCAGCGCAAGCGCCCGGAGTTCAACGAGGAGTACTTCGGCTACTCGACGTTCTCGGCGCTGCTCGAGGACGCGGAGAAGCACCACGTGGTCAAGCTGCGCCGGGACCAGCGCTCCGGCACGTACGTCGTGACGGGGTTCGACACCGGCGGGGGCGAAGCGGCCGTCGAGGCGGCGCCGGCCGAGCCGAAAGCCGACGAGAAGAAGCCCGAGAAGCCTCGCCGTCCCCGGCGGCGCGCCCGCAAGTCGGCCAAGCCGGCAACCCCGCCGGTCTGACGGGGCAGGTGGGCCGCCGCACGCGCGCAGGCTAGAGTCCCAGCGACAGGCCGACGAACACGTTGCGGCGGGCCGCCGGGATGAAGGCCGGCGTTCCATCGTCCCCTGTGTACGCGAACGCGGAGTAGGCGCGGTCGAGCAGGTTGTTGATCCGCACCTCGACGTCGGCCTTCCCGAGCCCGAGTTTCTTGACGAGTGAGCTCGAAGCCGCGACGCGGGCCGCGAGGTCCACGACGGTGTACGCGGGGTTGACCAGCGGCACATACCCGGGTTGTTGCCGCGCCGCCGGGTCGCGCCGGTTGTCCTGCGTGTTGTCGGTGTAGAACGTGCCGACGTACCGCCCCGAGAGGCTCAGTCGGACCCCGCCGATGGCGGTGCGAGCCGTAAGTGACGCGAGCACGTCGGGGTACCCCGCGAGGGCGTTGCCGTCGTAGACGTTGACCGTGCCGTCGTAGTTGAAGTCGCGGTAGCCGGCGAACCTGTTGTGGGAGAGCGTCAGCGCCGCGTCGAGCCCGAGGGAATGGGAGGGCTGAGCCGTGGCGTCGAGCTCGAGCCCCTGGTGGCGGGAGTGCGCGCCGTTGCCGTAGATCGGCACGCCGCTCGAGTCGAGCGCGCCGCTGTAGACGATCTCGTTGGGGAAGTCCATGTAGAACAGGTTGGCGCGCACGCGCCAGTCGGGACGCCGCACGGACACGCCGGCCTCCCAGTCCCAGACGTCCTGCGGGCGCAGGTCGGTCCGCTCGGTCGAGTACTCGCCCTCCGGGTCGTAGATCTCCCGGAACGCCGGCTCGTGCCCGCCACGGGCGACGTTGAAGTAGAGGTCGGCCGCGTTGCTGACGTGCAGCAGGGCGCCGAAGCGGGGGAGCAGGAAGTCGTACGCCTGCGCGAAGGCGACGCCGGCGAGCCGGTCGTGGGAGAGGTCGTAGCGCTGCTGCGTGGCCTCGAGGCCGGCGGTGAGCGCGAGCGCATCGCTCGCCTTCCACGTGGCCGTGCCCGACAGCGCGGCGCTTCGCTTGCCGAGCTCGTAGTCGTAGT
Organism: uncultured Acidobacteriota bacterium; assembly: GCA_963727275.1. Taxonomy (GTDB): domain Bacteria; phylum Acidobacteriota; class Thermoanaerobaculia; order Thermoanaerobaculales; family Thermoanaerobaculaceae; genus RBG-13-68-16. The sequence goes on along the minus strand of CAVSFK010000011.1, from coordinate 79,872 downwards.
AGTGGTGATCGGGCGGCACGTTCGCGGGGTAGTACTGCGCCCACTGCACGGAACCGTAGCTGTGCCCGTTGTGGAAGCGAAGCTCGCCCTTGGCCGTGAGCGTCCAGTCCCCGACGGTCGTCGTGAGCGTCGGCACCCATCCGGCGTCCCACTCGTCGATCTGCCGGTGGCGGACGAGGTCGGTGTTGGTAACCACCGTGCCGTCGGGAAGCGTGACGGGCGGGAGGTCGTAGAACGAGAGCGGCTCGTCGCTCTTGTGCTCGGTGTAGTAGCCGCTGCCGGTGAAGACGAAGAACGCCTCGGAGAGCTGCGTCCGCGGCGAGATCGCCAGGTCGTGCAGAAGCTGGTAGTGCGGCTGTGTGAAGTTGTCCTGTTCGCCCGGGTACGTCAGCGGGTTGTACCGGCGGTCACGGTCGGCGTCGCCGGTGAGGCCGCCGTCGAGGACGCTCTTGGGCACGCCGTCGTAGGCGAGGTGCGTCTGTTCCGGGCCGCCGAAGAGGACCAGGCGCCAGCGCGAGCGCTCGCCGAAGTGCGCGAGCGAAAGGTAGTAGTTCCACATGTCGACCCAGGACTGGTCCCGGTAACCGTCGGTCTTGATCTTCGAGTAGCGTGCCGTGACGGCCCAGGTCCCGTCGATGAGCCCCGAGTCCCACCGCGTGGACAGACGCTCGGTGTTGTACGAGCCGAAGCCGCTCGTGATCGTGAACCCCGGGGTCAGCGGCGGCGGCGCCGTCGTGACGTCGACGGCGCCCCCGATCCCGGACAGCCCGAACACGCCCCGCTGGATCTGCACGTCGCCGGCCGTGGCGAGGAAGTCGGCGAGGTCGATGAAGTAGAGCTCGCCATCGGCGGCGTCGTTGAGCGGCACGCCGTCGAGCGTCACCCGAGTCTGGGCCTGGTTGAACCCGCGGATCCAGAAGTACGAGTAGCCGATCCCGTTCCCGCTGTCGTTGTACGCGAAGTAGCCGGGCACCGTCTGGGCGAGCAGGATCGCCGGGTCCTGCGCCCAGTACGTCTCCTGGATGCGCTCCTGTGGCAGGTTCGTGAAGCTCGCGGGATCGCTGCCCTCGCGGGCGCGCGCCGCCGTGACCTCGATCCGGTCCGAGTGCGAGATCACCGGCTCGAGGCGCACGGCCAGCGGCCCCGCCGGCGGACCGGCGAGGCTCAACCGCTCGACGCGGTACCCGGGGTGCGAGACCGCCAGCTCGAACGGCCCCTCGCCGACCTCGAGCACGAATGCGCCGTCCTGGTCGGTGAGCGTCGAGCCCTGGTTGACGAGAAGCTCGACGCGGGCGCTCGGGATCGCGGCGGCGGTGGCGGCGTCGCGGACGATGCCGTGCAGCGTCGCGGCGGCGGCGAAACCGGTGCCGGCAATGACGATCAAAGGCGCCAGAACCCCCAACCTCATCGCTCCTCCTTCCGGCGAGTCCGGGACCGCGGGAGAGGCGACGCTGGTGAGTCTGACGCCTTCTGGCCCGTTCCCTCCGCCGGCATGACCCGGATCAGGTTCCAAGGGTGTGATCTCAGCCCCGCGCTGGCGGGGCACCCCTACGGAAAGCCAAACAGTAACCTCAAAGATCGTTGCTGCCTCCGACAATCTGGCGCATCCGGCGTCCCGCGTCAAGGTGAGCGCGCGGAGGGTCCGGCGACCGGGGCGGCGGAGCCAGGGCGGTACACTCGAGGCGTAGCCTTGCCGGGAGGGCGCATGCGAGTCGACCTGGGCACGGTAGCGCTCGAGGTGGAGGACCACGGCGAAGGGGTGCCGGTCGTGCTGCTGCACGGCTTCCCTCTTTCCGCGGCGATCTGGACGCCGATCCGCACGGCGGTGGAGCAGGCGGCCCGTCTCATCACGCCCGACCTGCGCGGCTTCGGCGCCTCCGACAAGCCCGACTCCGGCTACACGATGTTCCAGCTCGCCGACGACGTGATCCGGCTTGCCGACGCCCTCGGACTGGACAAGTTCGTCCTCGGCGGCCACTCGATGGGCGGCTACGCCGCGCTCCGCGTCGCCGCCGACCACCGCGACCGCCTCGCCGGCCTGGTGCTGGTCGACACGCGGGCCGAGGCCGACGGCACGGAGGGGCGTCAGCGCCGCGACGCCGCGCTGTCGCGGATCGCCCGGGGCGAGGTCGAGGTGTTCCTCGACGAGTTCGTCGGCAACCTCGTCGGAGGGTCCACGAAGGCGCGGGCGCCGCGGGTGCTGACCGAGCTGCGGGCGATGGCGGCGGCGGCCTCGACGCGGGCGGTCGCCGGCTGTCTCGCGGGTATGCGCGACCGGCCCGAGAGCTTCTCCGTCCTCTCGGTGCTGGGCCTGCCCGCGCTGGTGATCGTCGGCGCGGAGGACTCGGTGACACCCGTGGAGAGCGCGAAAGCGATGGTCGCCGCGACCGCCGGCGCGGAGCTCGTGGTCGTCCCGTCGTCCGGCCACACCCCCAGCGTGGAGCGGCCGATCCCGACCTCGGAGGCGATCCTCTCGTTCCTGCGGCGCAAGTTTCCGCCGCCGCCGAGCCTGATCCGGCGGCAGGAACGAGTGAAGAGTTGAGAGTTGAGAGTGAAGAGTCGACGACAACGACGGGGGTGCCTCTGCCTTTCAGCTGCTCACTCTTAACTCTTCACTCTTAACTCTTAACTGGTGCTGGTATCCTCAAGAAATGTGCGGGAGGTTCACCCAGGCCTCGCCGACCGAGGTGATCGGCGAGCTGTTCGACGTCGCCGACGTGCCACCCTTGCCGAAGCGCTACAACATCGCGCCGACCCAGGACGTGGCCGCCGTCCGTCAGTCGGGCGACGGGCGGAAGCTCGTCATGCTCCACTGGGGGCTGATCCCGTCGTGGGCCAAGGAACCTGCCATCGGCGCGAGGATGATCAACGCCCGCGCCGAGACCCTCGCCGACAAGCCGGCGTTCCGCAGCGCGTTCAAGGCCCGGCGTTGCCTGATCGTCGCGGACGGATTCTACGAGTGGCAGAAGGTCGGCCCACGGAAGCAACCGTGGTACTTCTCGCTCGCCGACGGTGCGCCGTTCGGGTTTGCCGGGTTGTGGGAGCGTTGGGAAGACCCGGAAGGTCCGGCCGTCGAATCGTGCACGATCGTCACGACCACCGCGAACGACGTGGTGGCGCCGGTTCACGACCGCATGCCGGTGATCGTGCCGCAGGGCGACTACGACGTCTGGCTGGACGCCCGGATCGCCGACGCGACGCGCCTCGCGTCCTTGCTGCGTCCGTACGCCGGGGAGGCGCTCCGCAGCCACCCCGTGAGCCTGCGGGTCAACAGCCCCGGAAACGACGACGCCGCCTGTATCGCGCCGGCCGTCTGACGGTGACCCGGGCTAAGATACGGCGGTGATCCGCTCCGGTCCCGGCCGCGCCCGCGAGCGCCTGCTCGGCGCGCTGGCGCTTGCCGCACTCGCCGCAGCGGTTTGGTTCGGGCTGGGCATGAACCGGGGCCTGCTGCTCTCGAGCGACGTCAAGTCCCGTTGCTGGCCGTGGGCGCCGGCGTACCCGCCCACGACGCTCCAGGCACCGGTCCTGACCGACCCGGTCTGGCAGTTCGTCCCCTGGTTGGAGTTCGCTCGCGGCGAGCTGTTGGCGGGCCGGTTGCCGCTGTGGAACCCCCATCAGGACGGCGGGGTGCCGCTCCTGGGGAACGCGCAGGCCGCGGTGGCGTCCCCGCTCGCGATCCCGGCGATCGTACTGGGCATCGCGGTCGGGTGGAACGTCACGTTGCTCCTCAAGATCCTCGTGGCTGCGACCGGGACGTTCCTGTGGCTGCGGGACCTCGGGCGGTCGCGAGCTGCCTCCGCTCTCGGCGCCGTGATGTTCTCTCTCTCCGGGCCATTCGTGGCCTGGCTCGAGCACCCCCAAACGCTGGCAGCCGCACCGGTGCCGTTCTTGCTCCTGTTTGCCGGTCGGCTGGCGAGGCGGGGCACGCCGTGCGACCTGCTCGGGACGGCGCTCGCGTCGGCGGCGGTGCTCTGCGGAGGGCACCCCGAGACGGCCGCGATGGCGGCGCTGCTCACAGGCGCGTTCGTCCTCGCGTCCGCGCCGCGCGCCTCCGGAATCGGTCGCGCCGCCGTGGGTGGCGTTCTAGGCTCGCTGATGGCGGCGCCTGCGATCCTCCCGTTCGCCGAGTACTTCGCCCTGAGCGCGGCGCGGTTCGGTGCGGACAGGCAACCGTTCACCCTGCCGCTGGCCGATCTCGGACGTTTCGTCGCGCCGCACGCGCCGATCGGCCACCCGATCGAGGCTGCCGCCACCGTCTCACTGATCGGTGGATCGCTGGCCGTCGTCGGGGCAATCAACGCTCGCCGACGGACCCGGATCGCGGTCGCTCTGGTCGCATCCGCCGTCATCCTGACGCTGGCCTACCGCAACCCGGTCGCCGAGGCGGTGGCGCGCCACACGCTCGTCTACTGGAGCCGGGGGCTCCTCCTGCTTCCCTTGCCCCTGGGTCTGCTGGCGGCGGCCGGCCTTGATACTCTGCGAGCACGCCTGCGGGCTGCCGGCGCGGCGAGGTGGAGCGCGCTTGGCGGGCGCGTGGCGGTTGTTGTGGCCGCCGCTGAACTCATGCGCGCCGCGTCGGGGGTCCATGCGGTGACGCCGGCGTCGGAAGTCTCGCTGTCGGCGCCCGTGCTCGATCGGCTCGCGGCGGACCATGAACCGTTCCGGGTGCTCCCGCTGCACACCTTCCTGCCGCCGAACTCGGCGACGGCTTGCGGCCTCGACGACATCCGCGGCTACGATGCGCTCACGCCGCTCGCCTGGCGGCGCCAGCGCGAAGCGATCGGCCGTTTCACGTCGACGGGCTACGTAAGCGACGTGCTCGAGCCGTGGAACCTCGCGCCCGGAGGCGCGGCACTCGACGCCTGGAACGTCAAGTACCTCCTGCTCCATCCGCAGCTGGCGTACGACGCCGAGCGCCTCAACCGTGAGGTCGGTCTGGATCTCGAGGAGGTCTATCTCGGGCCGGACGGCCGCCTCCTGCGCAACCGACGGGTCCTGCCGCGCGTGCGGCTCCTCGGGCCCGGGAGCGTGCGCGTGCTCGAGCGAACGCCGCTGACGTGGCGGCTCGCCGTTGCCGCGGCCGAGCCGGCGACGCTCCTGCTTGCCGACCCATGGTATCCGGGTTGGCAGGCACAGGTCGACGGACGCCCGGCCGCGCTCGCCGGGCCTGTCGGGGCGCCGATCCAGGTCGCGGTGCCTGGCGGGCGGCACTCGGTGGTCATCCGGTACCGTCCGCGATCGTTCGCGGTTGGTCTCGCGCTGGCGGCGGCCGGTGTGATCGCGTTCGCGGCTCTTTCGCGCGCCTGGGGCAAGCGCTCGCCTCAGGCCGGCTGAGCCGACGGCGCCTCGAACGGTCAGCGTGGGACAGGTTCGCTGATCGCCGCAGCCCGGGGCCGCACGTCGTCGCGCCACCGGCGGTGGTACCAGAAGTACTGCTCCGGGCAGTCGAGGATCGCCTCTGCGAGGGCGGTGTTGCAGGCGGTCGTGATCGCGGCGCGCCGTGCCTCCTCGCTCGCGGCGGGCGGCAGCGGCATCGCCGAGATCGTGACGCGGTGACGTCCCCCGGCGACCCGGTGGCCGGCCATGAGGAAGATCGGCGTCGCGTGACGCGCCGCGATCGCACCGGGCAGCGGGAGCGTCGACGCCACCTTCCCGAAGAACGGAACGAACTCGCCGCCGCGCCCGGAGTTGTGGTCGGCCACCATCACGACGGCCCGGCCCTCGCGCAGGCATTTCAGGATCTCGCGCGGCGACCCCTTGCTCTTGGGCACGAAGCGCACGGCGTCACCCGGGATCCCCAGGATGAAACGCTGCACCTTGGGGTTGTGTTGGCGCCCGACGAGCAGCGCGCTGGCGACCCCCGTCGCGGCCAGCGCGGTCACGTAGAGCGCCCACGCGCCCAGGTGGCCGGTGACCACGATGGCGCCGCCGCCGGCCGCCAGTGCCGCCTGCAGGGGCTCGAGACCGTCGATCGCGACGAGGTCGCCCACCCGTCGTCGGTCGGCGCCCGCGAACCGGACGAACTCCGCGACGGTGCGCCCGAAGTTGCGCGCGGCGCGGGCGGCGATCCGCCGGCGCTCGCCCGGGCCGGCGGCCGGGAGCGCCTGGCGGAGGTTGCCGAGGACGACGGTGCGGCGGATCGCGAGCAGCCAGCCCAGCTCGCCGATCGCGGCTCCAACCGCGAGCGCCGCTGCGCGCGGCAGGGCGCGGAGCGCCGTCGCCAGCACCTGCACGGCCGCGTACTCGATGTGGTAGCGCGCCCTCATGCCTCGCCGGATACGGCGCGCCGCGCGGTGCCGAGCGTCGTGCGGAAGCCCTCGTAGTCGGACCCGGCGACCAGCGAAACCAGCTCATCGAGCGCCTCGCGCGTCGCCCGGTAGACCTCCTCCCGGTGGGGGTTCAGGCGTTGGATGTCGAGGTAGAGCGCAGGGTCCTCGGCGAGCACGGAAAGGGCGGTCGCGGCCTGGCGCGTGAACGTCGTCGAGGCGCAGGCGCGCAGCTCGCCGGGATCCAGGCCCGAGCGGGCGAGGGCGGACCCGAACACCATTCCGGACAGGTGGGCCAGGCCGAGAAGCCACCCCATCAGGCGGTCGTGATGGCCGAACGGGATCTGGATGATCCGTGTGTACGGATGGCTGAGCAGCGCCTCGACGCGGCGGCGTTCGACGTCCGGGTCGGCCATGCAGGCGAGCACGAACGTCAGAGGCTCGTACGGCGACTTGCCCGGGCCGAACATCGGGTGCAGCGAGGCGACCGTGACGGCCTGCCCGCGGGCGCGATCGAGCGAGGCCGCGATGTGGGCCTTGATCGAGGCGATCTCGACGACGGTACCCGACGGGCGGAACCGGACCACGTCGTCGAGCACGGCGGGAGTCGCGGCGAGCGGAACCGCGAGGACGATGAAGTCGTACGCGGCGAGGTCGGACGCCTCGGCGAGGTCGGCGTAGCGCCCGTCCGCCGGGGCGATGTCGCGCCACGCCGGGTCGACCGCGTCGACCCGGTGCCCGACGAGCGGCAGGAACCGGCAGAGCCAGCCGCCCATCGCGCCCGCGCCCCCGACCACGAGGACGCGGCCGCCGCGCCGGCGCCTTGCTTCCACGCCGACGCGGTGCTGGCGCTCGACCGCGCCTCTGATGATCGCCTGGAAGATCTGCTCCATGACCTCCTCGGACACCCCGCACGTCTCGGCGTGCTGGCGCGCCCGGGTGAGCACCCGGTCCTCGACGTTGCGCACGACGACCTCGGAACCGGCCGAAGCCTTCAAACGACCGACCTCCGAGGCCAGCTCCATCCGGCGGCGCAGCAGCTCGAGCAGCGCGCGGTCCACCTCCGCGATCGCGTCGCGCAAACGGGAGAGCTGAACGTCTTCGCCCACGGGACCTCCCCTTGCGTGTGTCCGGGCCGGCGCAGCGAATCTACCAGAAACGCGACGCGGCGGGCGACAGGTCCGGGCGTGCCCCGTCCTGGAATGCCGCTCGGGAGAGAGCGTTGAACTCCAGGGGACCGGGAGGGGTGGGCGAGGGGTGCAGTACATCACGGTCTGTCGGGTCGAAGAGCTCCCAGAGGGAGAAGGGCGGGCGTTTGACGTCAACGGGATGACCGTCGGCGTGTTCAACTGTGCCGGCGCGCTGCTCGCCGTGAGCGACGTGTGCTCCCACGCTCACGCCCTGCTCCACGAGGGGAGCGTCGATCGCCTGCGCTGCACGGTCGAGTGCCCGCTCCACGGATCCGAGTTCGACCTGCGGACCGGCGCGGTGTTGGGCCCGCCCGCGACCGAATCCGTGCGCACCTTTCCAGTCCGAACCGTGGCCGAAGAGATACAGGTTGCCGTAGCCCCTGGGAGTGAAGGATGACCGGTTACGTGAACGCAGATGTGTTGGTGGAGACCGCGTGGGTGGCCGAGCACGGCCAGGACGCGAACGTGCGCCTCGTCGAGTCCGACGAGGACGAGCGCCTCTACGACGCGGGTCACATCCCTGGAGCGGTCCGGGTGGACTGGCACACCGACCTCAACGACCGGCGCGTCCGCGACTACGTGGATGCGCGCGGGTTCGCGCGGTTGATGTCCAGATTGGGGATCGCTCCGGACACCACCGTTGTCTTCTACGGCGACAAGAGCAACTGGTGGGCGTGCTATGCGTACTGGGCGTTCCGGCTCTTCGGCCACGCGGGCCTGAGGATCATGAACGGCGGCCGCAAGAAGTGGCTCGCGGAAGGGCGACCGCTCACTCGCGAGGTCCCGATCGTGCCGGAGACGAGGTACGAGATGGCGAACGCGCGCCCGGAGGTCAGGGCCTTCAAGGCGGACGTGCTGCACCACATCGGCAACCCGAACCCGCGCCAACTCATCGTTCGGCTGCCGCCGGCGCACGTGCTCGTGGACGTGCGCTCGCCTGCCGAGTTCTCCGGCCAGCTCCTGCACATGGCCAGCTACCCGCAGGAGGGCGCGCTGCGCGGCGGGCACATCCCGGGCGCGGTCAACATCCTGTGGTCCCGGTCGGTGGCCGGGGACGGCACGTTCCGGTCGGCCGACCACATCCGCCGTCTCTACGAGGGCGAGGGGATCACGCCCGACAAGGACATCATCGTGTACTGCCGAATCGGCGAACGCTCGGCGGTGACGTGGTTCGTGCTTCACGAGCTGATGGGCTACCGGCGGGTGCGGAACTACGACGGCTCCTGGACCGAATGGGGCAACTCGGTGGGCGTGCCCATCGCCAACCCGTCGCTGGTCGGAGCCGAGGTTCACCACGACGCCGACGAGGCCGCCTCCCGGCGCGAGGCGCAGTGACTCCGGCTCGCCGGGCGCCGCGACGCGGCTCAGCCGCGTGGCGGGGGCCCGGAGGAATGGCGGCCCGGCCCCAGGGGTTGCAACGACAGAGGCCATCGCGACGCGCCGCACCCGTGTGCCAGCCTCCGGGGGAATGGTCGGGCGTCGCGCCCGAAGTCGATGGAGGGAGACCCTGGAAGCCGTGCGGTGTGCCCGGCTCGAGCAGTGAGCGGCCGGCGAAGCCGTTGCGGGTCGGGCCCGTGCGGCCCCTCATCGCCTGTCCGACCGTCATCGAGCGGGTCGAGGTACGCCAATTCGCGCGCTGCGTCGTGCCGGAAGGGAGGCAACCATGGCTGATTTCGTCAACCCCGATGTGCTGGTGAGCACGGAATGGGTCTCGGAGCACACGAACGACCCGAAGGTGCGCATCGTGGAATCCGACGAGGATGTGCTCCTGTATGACACAGGACACATCCCGGGCGCGGTCAAGGTGGACTGGCACAGCGACTTGAACGACGAGCGGATCCGTGACTACGTCGATGCCAAGGGTTTCGCCCGCCTGATGGCGAACCTCGGGATCGCCCGCGACACCACCGTCGTCTTCTACGGCGACAAGTCCAACTGGTGGGCGGCCTACGCGTACTGGGTCTTCAGGCTGTTCGGTCACGAGAAGCTCAGGCTGATGAACGGCGGACGGAAGAAGTGGCTCGAGGAGAAGCGCCCGACCACGCGGGAGGTCCCTGCCATCCAGGCGACGCACTACCGGGTCGCCAACGAAGATCGCGAGATCCGCGCCTTCCGCGACGACGTGCTCCGCCACATCGGCAGCCCGGATCCGCGCAAGGAGCGCCGCGATCTCCCGAAGGGACACGCGCTGGTCGACGTCCGTTCTCCCGGCGAGTACTCCGGCGAGCTGATGCACATGCCGGACTACCCGCAGGAAGGCTCGCTGCGCGGCGGCCACATACCCGGCGCCGTCAGCATCCCGTGGTCGACGGCCTGCAACGACGACGGCACGTTCAAGCGCGCGGACGAGATCGCGCGCATCTACGAGGGGAAGGGGATCACGCCCGAGAAGGACGTCGTCACCTACTGCCGCATCGGGGAACGGTCGTCGCACACCTGGTTCGTGCTCCACGAGCTGATGGGTTACAAGAGGGTCCGCAACTACGACGGATCGTGGACCGAGTGGGGCAACGTGGTCGGCTTGCCGGTCTCCAACCCCTCGCTCGAACAGCGCCGACAGAAGGAGGCCCGCGCCGGGCGGCGCCCGGAGATGGGGGCGATGTGAGCAGGCAGGAGATGGTCGACTTCCTGGTCGACCACTACCGCACGCCGAGCAACCGGGGCGCGCTCGCCGACGCCGACGTGGTCGTGCCCGGTGGGAATCCGAGCTGCGGAGACGTCGTGACGATCTACCTGAAGGTCGACCCCGAGCACGACCGGGTGGCCGCCGTCAGCTTCGAGGGCGAGGGGTGCACGATCTCGCAGGCCGCGGCTTCCGTGCTCACCGAGATGGTGCAGGAGGCGGCGCTCGCGAGGATCGAGGAGATGGACTACAACGACATGATGGACGCCCTCGGACGCGAGGTCGTCCAGTCGCGGCCACGGTGCGCCACGCTCGCGCTGTCCACACTCAAGGGGGCGGTCCAACGGTACCGGAGCGATCGGGAGCGGAGCGCTCTGCCGCGTGACGCCGAGCGGGAGGGCCTGCGCGGTTCCGGGTCGACCGGCCGCTGACGCGCGGGCCCGCCGGTCAGGGCATACCGGCGGCGCGCTCCCGGTCCTCGGGCGGCCGCAGGAGTTGAAGCTCGTAGAGCGTGCGGTAGAGGCCGCCTCGGGCCAGCAACTCCTCGTGCCGGCCCTGCTCGACGAGCCTCCCGGCGTGCAGCACGAGGACGCGGTCGCACCCCACGACGGTCGCCAGACGGTGGGCGATGATCAGCGCCGTCCGCCCGGCCAGCAGCCGCTCCAGCGCCCTCTGGATCACCGCCTCGGTGAGCGGATCGACCGACGACGTCGCCTCGTCGAGGAGGAGGAACTCGGGGTCGCCGACGAGAGCGCGCGCGAACGAGACCAGCTGCCGCTCCCCGATGGAGAGGCCGGTGCCTCGTTCGCCGAGGACCGTGTCGAGGGCGCGCGGGAGACGTTCGAGGACGTTGCTGGCGCCGACCTGCTCGAGCGCCCACCGTATACGATCGTCGTCGATCCCGGGTCGTCCGAGCGCCACGTTCTCACGCAGGGTGCCCGCGAAGCAGTCGATCTCCTGGAGCACGACGGCGAACCGGCGTCGCAGCTGCGAGAGGTCCCAGCGCCGGACGTCGACGCCGTCCACGAGCACGGCGCCGCGCTGGACGTCGTAGAAGCGCAGGAGGAGGTTGACGAGCGTGCTCTTGCCCGCGCCGGTGTGGCCGACGATCGCGAGGCGCTCGCCCGCCGTCGCGCCGAAGTCGATGTCGCGCAGGACCCAGCGCTCCTCGTCGTAGGCGAACCAGAGATTCTGTAGGGAGAAGACGGCGAGGCGCGCGGGCGGTACCTCGGTCTCCGCGGGCTGGGTGATCCCGGGCGGCGTGTGGAGCAACCCCTGCAGGCGCTCGGCGGCGGCGAACGCGGCTTGCAAGATGTTGTAGTTCTCCGCGAGGTCGCCGATCGGCCGGAAGAACCGCTGGACGTACTGCAGAAACGCGACCAGCACGCCGAGCGACAACGTTCCGCGGTAGCTCCAGATCCCGCCGGCCACGAGGAGCAACGCCATCCCGCCCGCGATCAGGAGCTCGACGGAAGGGTAGAAGACCGCGTAGTAGAAGACGCCCCGGATGTTGACGTCGCGGTGCGCGGCGTCGAGCTGCCTGAACCGCTCGGCCGTCCTCGCCTCCGCGCGGGCGAGCTGGACCACGGACATCCCGGCCAGGTGCTCCTGGAGGTGCGTGTTGATCGCGGCGATCCGGGTTCGCACGTCGCGGTAGATCGTGCGCGCCCGGCTGCGGAACCAGGCCGAGAGCAGGATCATGAACGGGAGCACCGCGAACGCCACCAGCGCGAGCCGCCAGTCCATGCTGAACAGCACGCCGGCGATCCCCCCGAGCAGGACGAGGTCGGCGAGGATGTCGACGAGCCCGGACGTGAACAGCTCGTTGAGCGCCTCGACGTCCGTCGTCAGACGTGTGATGACTCGGCCGGCCGGCGTGCGGGAGAACCAGGCGACCTCGAGCTGCTGGAGGTGGCCGAAGAGGGCGTCCCGCAGGTCCCGCATCACGAGCTGGCCCGTCATCAACATCGTCCGCGCCTGGAGGACGAGCAGCGCCGCGGAGGCGAGCAGGCTGGCGAAGAACAGCATCACCAGCGTCGTCAGTCCCGATGCGCCGGTGCTCGGGAGGCGCATCCACTGGAGCAGGTGCAGCACGTGCCGGGCGGAAGTTCCCGGTTCGGGCCTCAGGTAGAGGTCGATGGCGGCGGCCGTCAGGAGCGGGCCGGCGACCTGGAGCGTGGAGCCGCCGAGCACGAGCGCGATCGCGGCCACGATGCGACCGCGGTAGGGGAGGGCCCACGAAAGGAGCCAGCGCATCAGCGACCGGGTGGGTCCCCGTCCGGACGCGCCGGGCGCGTCGTCGGCCGCTGCGCTCATGATGGCCGTCCCCTCATCGAAGGTCCGCCGGCGTGGCCGCGAGCGGCTCCACGATCGGTCGCCCGAGGCGCACGCCCCACCGCTGGGCGCGCGCGAGGCCGAGCAGCGCACGGTACCTCGTGGTCCGCCTCCAGGCGCCGGGCCGCAGGACGTCGGCCGCCAGCAACGACACGATCGCGGCCGGGAGCTGGAGGACGTCGCTCGGGTTGAAGAAGAACGCCAGGAAGTGGGGGTCGTAGTAGGCGCGGATGAACGAGAAGAACAGCCGGTGCAACCGGCGGGTGAGCGCGATCGTGGGCCCGAAGTCGTTGGCCTCCACCCTGCCGTGGCGGGCGAGCGCCTCGATGATGTCGCGGGCCGCCGAGGCGCCCGTCGTGGTGCCGATGAACACGCCCGTCGAGAAGACGGGGTCGAGGAACCCCGCGGCGTCGCCGATCAGGCAGAACCCGTCGCCCCCGATCTGCATCACCCGGTACGAGAAGTTGGAGATCGCCCGGAACGGGATCAGGCGTTGCGCACCGGCGAGACGGCGTGCGATCTCGGGTGTCCCCTCGGTCGCAGCCGAGAACAGGGCCTCGGGGCCCCCGGCGCCCGAGCGCCACCGCTCGACGTCGAGCACGGCCCCGACCGAGACCGTGTCGTCGGCGAACGGGATCAGCCAGAACCAGCCGCCGTGCGTCAGCGCGATCGTGATGTTGCCCGCCTCGCGACCCGGGGGCAGCCACACTCCGCTGAAGTGCGAGACCGCCGCGACTTTCCGGTGCATCGGGTAAGGAAACCGCCAACCCATGCGGCCGGCGAGGAACGAGGACTGGCCGGAGGCGTCCAGGAAGGCGCGGCAGCGCACGAAGCTCTCTCGCCCGTCGGGGTCCCGCACGGCGAGCCCGGCGAGCCGCTTGCCGTCCCATTTCGGCTGGCCGGCGTGCCACCCCTCGAGCACCTCGGCGCCGCGTGCCCGGGCGTTCTCCAGGAGAGCGGCGTCGAACTCGTCCCGGCGGACCTGGTAGGCATGGGGAACGGCGGGCGGCAGCGCCTCGTCGAACCAGTACACCACGTGCTGGCTGCCGTCGTTGGTCACGAAGCTGGCGCCGTCCTTGCGCCGAGTGTGGGGCAGCGCCCGCACGGCGTCGTGGACGCCCAAACTGTCGAGCAGCGGGAGCGTGTGGGGGAGCAGCGACTCCCCCACGTGGAAGCGCGGGAATCGCTCGCCCTCGATGATCAGCGTCTGCACGCCCGCAGCCGCGAGGATGGCGCCCGCGGTGCTGCCGGCCGGGCCGCCTCCGAGGATCAGCGCGTCGACGCTCCGCTCTTCCGCCACCTGTAAATTATACCTCGTCTCGTTATAGTTTCCCGACGATCACGCCGAGCGCCTCGAGCTCGCCCGTCGTGGCGTAGAAGTGCGGCGAGAACCGAACCCACCCCTGGCGGGCCGTCACCTCGATCTGCCGCTCACGCAGCCGGCGGGCGATCTCGACGGCAGGCAGGAACGGGTGGCGCGCGGCGACGATCCCCGCGATCGGGTGTCCGGAGCCGGGGGATCCGACCCGCCACCCCGCCTTGAGGAGGATCTGTGTGAGGGTGCGAGCGTGGGAGGTCACGCGCGCGTGCACCTCGTCGAGGCCCACCTCGAGGAGCAGGTCGAGCGCCGCTGCGAAGCCTGCCACGAGGACGTTGGGCGTTGCCCCGGGCTCGAACCGCCGCCCGTCCTCGAGGAACTCGAGATCGTGGAGGAAGAGGTCGTGCTCGGCCCGCTTGACGTTGAGCCAGCCGGCGAGGACGGGGTGGAGGGCGGCGCGCAGCGCCGGCCGCGTCGCCATCACCCCAACCCCTTCGGGGCCGAGGAGCCACTTGTGGCCGTCCGCCACGAGGGCGTCGACGCCGAGCGAGTCGAAGCGGTCGGGGAGCACGCCGAGCCCCTGGATGGCGTCCAGCACGACGAGCGCACCGCATTCGTGCGCGGCCGCCGCGAGCTCGGCCACCGGGGCCACCCAACCCGTGTGGAACGCGACCCACGAAAGCGCCAGCAACCTCACCGGGGGCTTGAGCAGGGGGAGGACGACTTCGGGCTTCACCTTGCCGGACGGCGTGGGGAACCGGCGGACCGCCACGCCGCGGCGCTGCAGGGCGAGGTAGGGCGCCACGTTGGCGGCGAACTCCTCCTCGCCCACGAGCACGGCTTCCCCTTTCTTCCAGCCGATGCCCTGGGCGACGAGCGACAGCCCCTCGGAGGTGCCGCGCACGAGCGAGACGTCCTCCGGCCGGCACCCGACGAGATCCGCTGCCAGGGTCCTCGCCGAGAGCTCGGTCTCGCGCCACTTCGGCCAGAAGTGGGATCCGGTCGTCTCCTGCTCGGCGATGCGACGGCGCATCGCCTCCGCGACACGCGACGGGAGCGGGGCCACCGCCGCGTGATTGAGGTAGAGGCAGTGCTGCCGGACGGGGAACTCGGGCAGCCAGCGGGCGAGGTCCAGCGGCACGGGGCGAGTATACCCGCGGCCCCTCGTGTCTCCGGCGCGGTTCGAGGGGCGTCGGCCTCGCAGCGGGCCGAGGCGCAAGCTCGAGGCGTGCCCTCGGCGTTCAGCGGGCGCCGAACAGGCGGCTCGTGTCGAACTCGGCGACCGCGATCGAGCAACGCTGGAGCGACGCGCCGCACGCGGCCAGGATCGCTTCCCGCAGGTCGCGCGGCGGTGGAACGAGCTCCAGGAGCCTCCGCGTCCGCGCCGGCTGGACGACGGGGAGTCCCCACATGCCCGCCGTGACCGCCGAGACGCTGAGCCGCCGGGCCGCGCGATCGAGGGCCCAGAAGCCGGCCGCGCTTCCGCAACGCTCGGCCTGGAGCGCGAGCTGCCAGTCGAGGCTGTGGCTCTCCACCGCGCACGTGGGGAGCGGCGGCCCGCCGCGCCAGCCGGGGTTGAGGAAGAGCGCGAGGCGCGGTTCCCAGGGTGCGCGCCGGGCGACCTCGTCCGCGACCGTCGCGAGCGTGGTCTCGCGGCCGTCGAGCGGGAAGGCGACCGACCGCAGCGCGTCCGCATCCAGACCGGCGAGGCGCCGCGTGTGCCCGAGAGCGAGGGTCCAGGCGACGTGCGCGTTCACGTAGTACGCGATCGCTTGAGTCTCCAGCGGGAACCGATCCGGCCGAGTTTGCGGTCCATCGACCGCAAGCGCAGCGAGGTAGTCCCGGATCAGCTCGGCGCCGGCCGGCCCGAGCTTCGCCCGACCGCCGATCCCGCCCAGACCGAGAAGCACCGCGGACAGCGGCTCGTGGGTCAGGGGGAGGCGGGCCGCCCACGCCTCGACCAGGATAGGCGCCGGGCGCGGAGCGACGGTCCTCCGCGGCCCGCAGCTCGCGGCGGCGAGCGCCGCGGCCGACAGGACGGCGGCGCAGACGCGGCGGGCGGGCCGCGCGTCGCGGCCCGTCCGTGTGAGGCTCATTTCGAGATTCTAACTCGGCTAGCGACGGATCCGGCCGCCGCCGCCGCGTTGGGCGGGCGCCGCCGACGAGCGTGGAGCGCTCGCGCGCGGCGCGAAGCTGCGTGCCGGCGCGGCCGGGGCCCGCTGCACGGAGTACGAGCGAGACGCGGGCCGGGTGTCGATCGCCCGGGTCGACTGCACCGTACGCGGCTGCCAGCCCGGCGCGGGCGCGTATGACCGGACCTCGGAGCGAACCGTGGGGTCACGGCGCGAGGCCGCGACCCTCGCCGCC
Source organism: uncultured Acidobacteriota bacterium (assembly GCA_963727275.1). Classification (GTDB taxonomy): domain Bacteria; phylum Acidobacteriota; class Thermoanaerobaculia; order Thermoanaerobaculales; family Thermoanaerobaculaceae; genus RBG-13-68-16. The sequence goes on along the minus strand of CAVSFK010000011.1, from coordinate 63,771 downwards.
GCCCATCGGTCCGTGGAGGCCCCGGCGGCCACGCGCCTGTCGTCCTGCCACAACCGGCTCCCGGCTACGTTGCGCGTCTTTGGCGGCGGCGCGGGCCTCTCGACCCTCGGCTGCTCGCCCCCCCTCGGGCTCGACTCCGGCCGCACAGCCCTCGGAGCCTCGCGCGGAGCGGGCGCCGCGTCGTTGCGGCGCACGACCTCGCGCTGGACGACCTCGCGTCGGACCACGGGCGGGTTCGCCGTCTCCGTGTTCAGCCGGCCGCGCGGGACGCCGGACGGGTCGGCTACGTCGCGCCCGGGGACGGCGCCGGACCCGATGCGGCCGCCAGCCGTGGCTCGCGCGTCGCCCCTGTCGATGCCGGGGTTCGCCCCGACGCCGCCGGGCGACCCGGGAAGCTCCCGCCGCCACGTCGAGGTCAGGTCCGCGGTGCGCAGCTGGCGCACGGTCGGCAGCGGGACGGCGGAGCGCACGCCCGTCGTCGGCTCGCGCCGCAGCACCGCGGAGAGGTCGGGCACCTCACGATTCGCGCCGGTGGTCCTGAAGAACGAGTCGAACGACCGTTCGGGGTTCGTCCGCCCCGAGATCGGCGTCACGAGCGGGCCCGACCGGACGAAGCCTTCGCGGTCCGCAGGGCCCTCACGGACGAACCGGGTCGGGTCGATCCGGACCCGGTCGATGTGGGTCGAGCCGAACTGTCCCGTGTTGACGAACGTCCACGGCCTGGGGTCGATCTGTCCGAGACGAACCCGGCCCGAGAAGTCGAACGCGACCTGGCTCCACCGCCCTGGTTGCCGCGACCCGCCGCCCCAGCAGGTGGCGCAGTTTCGGGCGTACCACCAGTCGTAGTACCCGCGGGCGCACCAGCCGACGTAGCCGGGCGTGTAGAGCCAGTCCACCCACGCCGGTCCCCAAACCGAGTCCCAGCCCCAGACCCAGCCGAACCCGGCATCGAGGTACCAGGAGCCGTAGTGCGACGGATACCAACCCCACGGTTCGTACGAGATCCAGGACCACCCGACCGGCGTCCAGTACCAGCGGCCGTAGGAGTACGGCACCCAGCCGGCGTTGACGCGCGGCCTCCACATCCAGCTCGAGAACGTGGGTACGTACACCCAATCCCCGTAGGCGTCGAGCACCGCGGCGCGAGACGCGTCACGCGCGTCGACGTACTCCGCGGTCTGCCCGCTCGGGATGCGCCGCCGTTCCTGGACCCAGTTCCAGAAGTCGTCGGCGCGGTCGGAGATCAACGTCGGCTGCACCTCGCCGCCCTCTTGCCCGAACGCCGCCTCCTGGCCCGTCCGCAGGAGAGCGGAGCCCACGCCGGCCGGGAGCTCGGCCAGCCCGCTGTACGCCTGGACGCGCATCTGGCCGCCCGTCAGATCGAGGCGATAGAAGCCGGGACGGTTGAGGTACACGGTTCCGGCGGGCGAGTCGAGGCGCAGCGAGCCGTCGCCGGCCGCGGTGGCGGGGATCTCGAGCGCCGCGCCCCCCTCGGCGAGGTAAAGCGCGGTTCGGGTCGAGTTGTCGTCGCGCGAGAGCGCGATGGAGTCGAGATCGAGGGTCGAGAACTCGTCGAGCCAGAGCGCGCTTCCGTCGGCGAGCTGCACCTCGAGACGCGCCCCGCGCGAGGTGTCCAGGCGATCGCCGGCGAGCACCGGCATGTTGACGACGACGTCCAGGTTCTCGCCGCCGTGGGCGGGCTGCAGGGTCGCGTATCGCTCGAGGTAGGAGATGTAGCTCAGCGAGGTCACGTCGTCCCCGGCAAAGGCCACCGCTGCGAGCAAGACCCCTGCGAGGGCCGCGGTGCCTGCTGCTAGAGCGCGTTTCATGGTGGACCTCCCTTCGCTCCTCACCAGGGGGTACCGCAAGATCCGTGCCACTACCCCTACCTCGCGAACGGCTTGTCGAGAACGACCTGGTCCTGGACCTGCCGCAGCTTGATGAGGGTGCCGGCCGGGTAGTGGCCGGAGCGAAGGCACACATTGGGATAGGTCACACAGCCCGGGCCCATGAGCACACCCGGGTTCAGGACGGTGTTGCAACCCGTCCGGCAGCCGTCCCCGAGCACGGCGCCGAACTTCCGCAGACCGGTTCGGACGAGGAGATTCTCGTGGCGGAACGTCACCTCCTCTCCGACGTTCTTCACGTTGGAGAGGATGGTCCCGGCGCCGAGGTTGACGTCGCGCCCGAGGATGCTGTCGCCGACGTAGTTCTGGTGGGGCGCGCGGGCGCCGTCGAGGAGGATCGCGCCCTTGATCTCGGTGTGCGCTCCGACCACGCACCCATTCCCGATGACGACCCGCCCCCGGACGTACGCCCCGGTGCGGATCTCGCACCCCTCGCCGATCACGGTCGGGCCGAGCAGCAGGGCGCCCGGCTCGATGCGGCAATTCGCGGCGATGAACACCGGGCCGTCGAGCGTGACCCCGGCCGGCAGGGGCGAGAGTATCTCCCAGCGCCGCCACGAGTCGAGGTAAGCGTCGAGGCTTTCGCCCAGGGCTTCCCACGCCTGCCGTCCCGGCTTGAAGAGCACCGCGTGCTCGAAACCGGGGAGGGCGAAGAACTCGTCGGCGCCGAAGGCGTTCATGGCGCGGAGTATAGCGCGGCGGCGGGCCCCGCCGGCGAGCCCGAAGGGTCTATGCGCCGCCGTCCGGGACGTTCGGGCGGCGCACGATGACGATCGTCTGGTCGTCCTCGGGGATCGCGGTCGCAGCGTAGCGACTCACGGCCTGGAACACCGTCTGCACGATCTCGGAGGCCGGACGATCGGCGTGGCGCGCGACCAGCCGCTGGAGCCGCGCGAGGCCGAACTCCTCACCCGTGCGGTGGTGGTGGCACTCGGTGATGCCGTCGGTGTACAGGACGAGCAGATCCCCGGGCCGGAGCTGCCCGAACCCGCGGCGATAGGCGGCGTTCGGCGAGGGGCCGAGGACCATCCCGCCCTCCCGCAGGTGCTCGATGCCGCCCTGGCGGTGCAGGATGAAAGGCAGGACGTGGCCGGCGTTGACGTAGATCAGGTTGCCGGTGAACTCGAGCTCGAGGAGGAACAGCGACACGAACTTGGACGCGAGCTGCGAGCGGTTGATGATCGCGTTGAGCCGCTCGACCGTGCGCGCGACCTTGAAATCGCGGGTCAACCCCATGCGGAGCCCGGTGTAGACATCGCGAACCTGCAGTGCGGCGGGGAGCCCGTGACCGGAGGCGTCGGCGATCACGAGGTCGATGATCTCCGGCGTGACGCGGATGTAGTCGTAGAAGTCGCCGCCGACCACCTCGGCCGGCCTCGAGTCGCCCGCGATGTCGAAGTCGCCGTAGCGGGGCGTCCGCTTGGGGAGGATCGAGATCTGGATCTGCCTGGCGTCCTGCAGGATCTCCTGGAACCGCTCCTGGCGGAGCTTCTGGTTGATCGCGAGACGGACGATGTTGAGCGAGGACTGGAGGTCCTCCGTCCCGCCGCCGCCGGAGTCGACGTCGAACGAGATCAGATAGTCGCCGTTGGCGACCGCGATCGCCGCGAAGCGCTCGCGGGTTCCGAGCTGGGCCTCGAGCGCAGGGTCGAGCTCCGGGGCGTTGCGCGCCATGACGACGAGCCCGGAATCGAGCACGGCCTCGATCGCGGCGTAGTCGCGGGGGACCTTGGTGCCCAGCGGCGCGCCGTCGGCGGTGCCGAAGACCTGCACCAGCTCGTAGTCGTTGCCTTCGAGCCTGTAGATGCGCCCGCCCACTATCCCGAGATCGTCGCGGAAGTTGACGGTCATGTAGCTGGTCACGTTGCGGATCGTGCCCAGGATGTCGCCCGCGTGCTCGATTGCGTCGAGCGTGCGTTCGACGCGACGGAACAGAGATTTCGGGGCGCTGGCCGGCATGGATGCCTGTTGCCTGCGACGGGTCATCGTGTCTTCCTCGTGTGACTCCGCACCGGGGCGACGTGATCGTGCCGCGTGCGGAGCCGTGAGAGCTTACCACCGATACACGCCTCGCACCGTTCGTGGGGGATGTGTCGGCCGACCGGACGGTGCAGCCCCCGCGCGCATCGCGGGCCGGTCACCTCTCGAGTCGGTCCGGCGTCGCCGACGCGCGGCCGGTCAGTTCGTCGCCGTTCCTCGGCCGGGGCCGGAGAGGTCCGCCATCATCCTGACGGCCTCGGGGTGATTCGGCTCGAGACGCAGCGCACGCGAGAGGTCCTTGCGCGCACGGTCGGGGCGCGAGAGCGCGAGCTCGGCGCGTGCGAGCGCCACCCAGGGGTCGGCGAGGCGCGGGGCCAGCGAGCAGGAGCGCTTGTACAGCCGCACCGCGGCCTTTGTGTGGCCCTGGGCCAGCTCGAGATCTCCGCGGACGATCAGCGCGTGCGGCGTCGCATTCGAGACCTTGATCGCCTTGAGGGCCAGCTCGGCCTCGCGCTCCTTGCCCATCGAACGGTAGAGCGAGGCGAGGTTGCCGAGGATCGTGGAGTCGTCGGCGGCGATCGAAAGGGCGTGGCTGTACGCGTCGAGCGCACCCGCGGTGTCGCCCATCCGGCGCCGCGCGACGCCCACGTTGCCCCAGGCGGGGGCGAAGGTGGGCGCCAGGTCCGTGGCGTAGGTGAAATAGCGGACCGCGATGTCGGGGTGGCCGACACGCAGCTCATCGGCCCCGCGGTTGTTGAGGTAAAGCGCCGTGATCCAGAGGTCGTCGAGCGGGATCACGCTGGTCGGGCGCTCGTGGCTTCGACGGTCGAAGTCGTAGTAGTTCCAGTCCGTTCCCCACATCATGGCGGCGACGACGTGGTCGTTGACGATGATGAGGTCGCCCTCACGCTCGGTCGCCTGCACGCGCTTGACCAGCGCGGTCGTGACGTGGAGACCAAGCGACCGGCCCATGGCGACGAACAGGTTCGTGAACGAAAGGCAGTTCCCTTCGCGGCGCTGGAACGCCTCGAGCGCGGTGAACGTCTCGCGGTGGTCGTATCGGAACGGGAACGCCGCCTCGTCGAAGAGCGCATGCTGGAGCCGCTCGAGCCGCTCCTGCGGCATACCGACACCTGCGAGCTCGAGCGCGGTGTCGCGGATGGCGTCGCTGACGGCGAGCGGGTTCGGCACCTGCTGCACGTCGACCCCGTGGCGCGTCATCTCCTCCGCCCAGCGTTGCGGCGACAGGTACATGAGGCTCGGCTTCGTGGTCGCGCAACCCACCGCGAGGAGCGAGAGCGCCAGCACGGCTGCCCGGGCTTTCATGATCTCAGTATACGAACGATCTCGGATTCGGTTGCCCTAATGGCAAGCACGCACGGCGGATGCGGCGATCCGGTGGGGTCGAGTGCCGGGGACGGGCCGGTGGTAGGCTTCGCCCTCCGGGAGGGAGACCATGCAAGCGGAGAACCTGCTCCTCGAACAGACCGGCGCCGTTCGCTGGGTCACGCTCAACCGTCCCGCCAAGCTCAACGCGCTGAACCGGGCCCTGATGAGCGAGCTCGAGCTGGCGATCGGTGAGGCCGGCCGGGATGCGAGCGTGCGGGCGCTCGTCGTCACCGGAGCGGGCGAGAAAGCGTTCGCGGCCGGCGCCGACATCGGCGAGTTCGTCGGCCTCTCGCCCGCGGAGGGCCGGGCGCTGGCGCGGCGAGGCCAGGCCGTCTTCGCCGCGCTCGCCGACCTGCCGAAGCCCGTGATCGCCGCCGTCAACGGTTTCGCGCTCGGGGGAGGGTGCGAGCTCGCCATGGCGTGTCACCTGCGGGTCGCCTCGACGGCAGCCCGGTTCGGGCAGCCCGAGGCCAAGCTCGGTCTGATCCCCGGATACGGCGGCACCCAGCGGCTCGCGCGGCTGGTCGGGCACGGGCGCGCGCTCGAGATGCTCCTCACCGGCGGCACTGTCGACGCCGCCACGGCGCTCGCCTGGGGTCTCGTGAACCGGGTCGTGGAGCCTGCGGAGCTCCGCGCCGCCGCGCAGCGGCTCGCGGAGGAGACGGCCGCGATCTCGCCGGTCTCGGCCGCACGATGCCTGGAGGCGGTCCGTCTCGGGCTTGGCCTGCCGCTCGAGTCCGGGCTCGAGGTCGAGGCGGCGCTGTTCGGTCTTTGCTTCGCGACGGAGGACATGCGCGAAGGCACGCAGGCTTTCGCGGAGAAGCGCCCCCCGCGCTTCGCCGGCCACTGAGGGCGCCGCCGATAGCGGACCATCCGCTTCGCTTCGCTCGGGCGGGCGAGGGCGCCCGCCCACCTGGCTTCGTCCCATCCCCCTGTGGCGCGGCCGCCCTCGGCCGCCTGCGCCTGGCATCCGGCCGGTCCCCGGCGGCGCCGCTACACGCCCCGCTTCTGCGTGCCGCTCTCGGTGTTGATGTTCTCGGTCCCCGGACCCCGGACCCCGGACCCCGGTCTTGCGCGCCGGGAATCGCGACGGGCGGCGTGGCGCTTGCGGTGGTTGGGAGCCGCGTAGCGGCGATGTCGGCCGAAGGCGCCCGGGACGGGGGACTTGCGCGAAATGAGCGATTGTGTCTCAAATCCTGTGATACCATCGCCCGACGGGCGGGGGCCGGCATGAGCGAGCCGAAGCGCGCGGAGAACCTGGGCATCCTCGGGTGGGACTCGTACGAGTACATCGTGGCGGACATCGGGCGCAGCCGCGAGTTCTACACGCGGGCGATGAAGCTGCCGGAGGTCGCCCGCCTCGAGCCGCGCCGGGCGGAGGAGCGGGGGGAAGACGGGGTCCTCTTCGCCGCGGGGAAGGCCAGGGTCGCCTGCTTCATCCCACGGGGTGAGGGTTCCCGCGCCGAGCGATGGCTGAAGCGCCACCCGGAGGGCGTCGCGGTGCTCGCGATGCGGGTCAAGGACGCCGAGGCGACGAAGCGCGTCCTGGAGGCGCGAGGGGCGACGTTCGTGACCGGGCTCGTGAGCGAGGCGAGCGACGGTGGCGCGCCGTACCGCTGGTTCGAGATCGCGACGCCTCTCGGTGACGTGCGGTTCCGCTTCGTCGAGAGGGCGGCCGGCGCCCTCCCGCCCGGCTTCCAGCCGCTGGAGTCCGGCGCCGGCACGAACCCGTTCGAGCTCCAGGTGATCGATCACGTGACCTCCAACTTCCTCACGCTCGAGCCGCACGTGACCTGGTTGCGCGACGTCATGGGGTTCGAGGAGTACTGGCGCGTCCATTTCCACACGGCGGACATCCGGGGCGGCCAGGGCGGCTCCGGGTTGGCCTCGATCGTGATGTGGGACCCCGAGTCGGGCGTCAAGCTCGCCAACAACGAGCCGGCCGCGCCCAACTACGAGGCGAGCCAAATCTACAAGTTCGTCGAGTCCAACCACGGCGCCGGCGTGCAGCACGTCGCGTTCCACGTGCCGCGGATCGTGCCGGCGGTCGAGGGGCTCAAACAGGCCGGAATCGACTTCCTCGACACGCCGGTCACCTACTACGACATGCTCCCCTCGCGCCTCGCCGAACGGAAGGTCCTGAACTTCAAGGACAACATCGAGGAGCTCAAGCACCTCGGGATCCTCGTCGACGGCGAGGACGACCGCTACCTCCTGCAGATCTTCATGGTCGAGGGAGGCGTCATGTACCGCGATGAGGTCGCGGGCCCGTTCTTCTACGAGCTGATCCAGCGCCGGGGCGCGCGGGGGTTCGGGGAGGGCAACTTCAGGGCGCTCTTCGAGGCGATCGAGCGCGATCAGACGCGGCGCACGGGTCCCGGAAACCCGTACGTCGGGAACGCGGGGACCTGATGCGGGTCGCGACGGTGCGTGACGGCGACGGGTCGCACGCGTCCGTCCTCGCCGCCACCGCCGGCGGCCGCGCGTGGGTGGCCGTTGCGGATGCCGCCGCGGAGCTGCTGGGCGACGCCGGCTGTCCCGACTCGCTCGCCGGCCTGCTCCGCCGCGACGGACCCGGGCTGGCCACCGCCAGGCGCGTTTCCGAGGCGGCGCAGGAGGCGTCGCTTCCGGACGGCGTTCGACGCTGGGGCGTGGGCGGCGCGCGGTTCGCGCCGCCGGTGGCGCCGGGCGCCCTGGTCGATTTCTTCGCGTTCGAGGAGCACGTCCGCGGCGCGCGGGCCCGGCGGGGCCTCCCGGTCCCGCCCGAGTGGTACAAGCAGCCCGTCTACTACCGATCGAACCACCGCTCGCTCCTCGGCGACGGGGACGAAGCGTGGTTTCCGGCCGGCGAGTCGATGATGGACTACGAGCTCGAGCTGGCCGCCGTCCTCGGAGCGCCGCTGTCGAGTCCGCGGCCGCGCGAGGCCGAGGCGGCGATCGCCGGCTATTGCCTGCTCAACGACTGGAGCGCGCGGGCGATCCAGCGCCAGGTCATGGCGGTGGGGCTGGGGCCGTCCAAGGGCAAGGACTTCGCCACCTCGCTCGGGCCCTGGATCGTGACGCCGGACGAGGTCGGCGACCTCGGTGCGGTCGAGCTCTCGGCGCGCGTGAACGGCGAGGAGTGGTCGCGGGGGACGCTGCGGCCGATGCACTGGGGCTGGGGCGAGCTGCTCGCCTTCGCCGGGGAAGGGGTCAGCTTCGAGCCCGGGGACGTGTTCGGCTCCGGGACGCTGGGCGGGGGGTGCGGGCTCGAGCTCGGGAGGTTCCTGGCGCCCGGAGACACGGTGGAGCTGGACGGCGGACCCCTCTTCGGGACGCTCTCCGGGACGGTCCGGCAGCGGGAGGCATGAGGTGATCCACAGGCTCAAGCGCGGGACGGTTCCGGACAAGCCGCACACGGCCCTCAGGGTGAACGGCGAGCTCGCGTTCGAGCACTGCTTCACGCGGCAGGGCTTCGAGGGCGCGTACACGATCATGTACCACGCCCGGCCGCCGCACTGGGTGCGCGAGGAGGCGGACCTCGGGCCGCACCCCGGTCTCGCCGAGGCGGCGTGGGACGGCCCGGTCCGCAGGCGGCACTTCCTCGCCGCGAACCTCCCCGAGGGCGGCGAGCCGTTCGCCTCGAGGAAGCTCGTGATGGCGAACCGCGACCTCGGCGTCTGGGTCGGCCGCCCGGACCGCGACGACGCGACCCTCGTCGCCAACGCCGACGGCGACGAGCTGACGTTCGTGCACGCCGGTTCGGGCCGGGTGGAGACGCCGCTCGGCGCGGTCCCGTTCAAGGCGGGCGACTACGTCTTCGTGCCGCGCGCGATGGCGCACCGCTGGCGGATCGAGGGCCCGACGTTCCTCCTCGTGCTCGAGGCGCGGTCATGGCTGGACGTGCCGCACCAGTTCCGGAACCCGATCGGCCAGCTCCGCATGGACGCGCCGTACAGCCATCGGGACTTCGTGGAGCCCGCCTGGCCGGAGGGCGGGCCGGCGTCGCTGGGCGCGCCTCGAGAGCAGGTGGTCATGCGCCACGGGCGCCTCTCGCGCATCGTATGGGCCAACGACCCGTTCGACGTGATCGGGTGGGACGGCCAGGTGTGGCCGTTCGCGTTCCCCATCCGCGCGTACCAGCCGAAGACCGGCATGGTCCACCTCCCGCCGACCATCCACACCACGTTCGCGGGCGGCGGCTTCGTGGTGTGCTCCTTCGTGCCGCGCCCGGTGGACTGGCACCCCGAGGCGATCCCGTGCCCCTACCCGCACTCCTCCGTGGACTGCGACGAGGTGATCTTCTACGTCGACGGCAAATTCACCAGCCGCAAGGGCGTGGGCCCCGCGTCGCTGACGTTGCACCCGGTCGGGGTCCCGCACGGACCTCATCCCGGGCGGTACGAAGGCTCGATCGGAACGAAGCGGACCGATGAGCTCGCGGTCATGTTCGACACGTTCGCCCCGCTGCTGCCGACGCGGAACGCGCTCGGCGTCGAGGACGCCGGCTACAACCAGAGCTGGGTGCGCGGGGCGGACGGCGGGGTGATCGAGTGAGGCGCCGGGAGGGCGGCGGGGCCGCGCCCGGGAGGGATCGCGGCAACGGGTCCGCGGCGCCGGCCGCGCTCGACGAGCGCCCGGCCGCCGGCGGTCTCTGGCGGTCCCTCGATGCGGCCCGCACGCCCTGGCAGGAGCTCTATCAACGGCTCGTGGAGGTGGTCGTCCCGCGGCCGATCGCGCTGGTCTCCACGGTCGACGCGGCCGGCCGGCCGAACCTGGCGCCGTTCTCCTTCTTCAACGTGGTGTCCGCGAACCCGCCCTACCTCGCGTTCTCTCCGCAGCGCTCCGGACGGACCGGGGAGGCGAAGGACACGCTCCTCAACGTCCAGGAGACCGGGGAGTTCGTCGTGGCCGTGGTGACCGAGGAGCTGGCCGCGAAGGTCAACGCGGCGTCGGCGCCGCTGCCCCGCGGCGTCAGCGAGTTCGACCACGCCGGGCTCACGCCGGCCCCGGCGAGCCGGGTCGGGCCGCCTCTCGTCGCCGAGTCGCCGGTGAACATGGAGTGCCGGCTGGTCGAGATCCGCACCTACGGCGAAGGGCCGGGGGCGGGGAGTCTGATCGTGGGCGAGATCCTGGTCGTGCACCTGCGTCCCGGCCTCACCGACGAGAGCGGGAAGGTGCCTCCGGCGCGCCTGCGCGCGGTGGGCCGGATGGGCGGCAGTCTCTGGGTGAGGACGCGGGGGACGTTCGGGCTCCCGCGACCGGCGTGATCCGTGCGAGGCTCCAAGCCCACCGCATCCCCACGCGCGGGCGACGCCGGGCGGGGGCGATGAGTCGCGACGCATACGTCTGGCGCCCCCGGGCCGACGACCTCGAGCGTTCGCACGTCGCTCGCCTGATGCGCCGCCACTCCGTGCCCGACTGCGGCCGGCTCCGTGAGCGCGCCGCCGCCGAGCCGGAGTGGTTCTACCCCGCGATTCTCCGGGACCTGGGCGTCGAATGGCACGCCCCGTTCGAGCGGCTCCTGGACGACTCCAGGGGCCTGCCGTGGACCGAGTGGTTCATCGGCGGGAGGATCAACCTCGTCCACAACGTGCTCGACCGCCATGTGCGGGACGGGCACGGCGCCCAGCCGGCCGTGATCGCCGAGGACGAAGCAGGGGAGGCCGCCGTCCTCACGTACGCAGGGTTGGCCGAACGCGTCGGCCGGTTCGCGTCGGGGCTCGCCGGGCTCGGGGTCGGCGTCGGGGACGCCGTCGGGTTCTACCTGCCGATGACCGCGGAGGTCGTGGTCGCGCTGCTCGGGTGCCTGAAGATCGGCGCCGTGCCCGTGCCGGTGTTCGCGGGGTTCGGCCCGGATGCGCTCGCGGCCCGCCTTGCCGACGCGGACGCCCGGGTGCTGCTCACCGCCGACGGGACGGTCCGTCGGGGCAAGCCGATCCGGCTCAAGGACACCGCGGACGCGGCGTGTGAGAAGACGCCCGTCGTGCGCCATGTCGTGGTCCTTCGCCGGCTCGGCGCCTCCGTTCCGATGCGGTCCGGTCGGGACATCCGGTGGAACGAGCTCGAGTCCGGCGCGGACCGGGCCGAGACGGTGCCGCTCGACGCGAGCGCCCGGTCGTTGATCCTGTACACCTCCGGCACCACGGGGCGCCCCAAGGGCGCCGTTCACACCCACGCGGGCGTGCAGGTCGTCACCGCCAAGGAGGTCGGCTACCACCTCGACGTGAGGCCCGGCGACGTGATGTTCTGGCTCACCGACATCGGCTGGATGATGGGACCCTGGGAGATCCTCGGCACCCTGTTCCACCGCGGAACCGTGGTGCTCCTGGACGGCGTGCCCGACTTCCCGCACCCTGACCGCCTCTGGTCGATCGTCGAGCGCCACCGGGTGACCCACCTGGGCGTGGCGCCGACCGTTGTCCGGCTCCTCGGGTCGCACGGAGAGGCGCCGCTGCGCGGTCACGACCTGGCGAGCCTCCGCATGCTCGGCTCGACCGGCGAGCCGTGGGACGAGACGTCCTACCGCTGGTTCGCGCACCACGTGGGAGGCGACCGCTGCCCCGTGATCAACATCTCGGGCGGGACCGAGCTGATGGGCTGCCTGCTGGCGCCGCTCCCGACGGCACCCATCAAGGCGTGCTCGCTGCAGGGTCCGGCGCTCGGCATGGACGTGGACGTCCTCGACGAGGCGGGCCTACCGGTCCGCGGCGACGTGGGGTACCTCGTGGCCCGCAACGCCGCGCCGAACATGACGAGGGGCTTCCTCGCCGACCCGCAACGCTACCTCGACACCTACTTCGCCCGCTTCGGCCCCGAGATCTGGTGCCACGGCGACTGGGCCGTCGTCGACGGCGACGGCGCCTGGTTCATAACGGGGCGGGCCGACGACACCCTCAAGATCGCCGGCAAGAGGATCGGCCCCGGCGAGGTGGAGACCGCCGCGACGGCGCACCCGGCGGTGAGGGAGGCCGCCGCGGTCGGCCTCCCGGATCCGATCAAGGGCACCCGCCTCGTCGTCCTCGTCGTGGTGCGTCCCGGCTTCGCGCCGGGCGCGAGCCTCGCGGACGAGGTGACACGGCACCTCGAGGCGCGCCTGGGCCCCACGCTGCGTCCCTCCGACGTCCTCTTCTGCGATGCCCTTCCGGTGACGCGCTCCGGCAAGATCCTGCGCGGCCTGATCCGGCGGGTGCTGTCGGGCGAGCGCACCGGCGACGTGACCAGCCTCGCCAACCCCGAGGCGCTCGACGCGCTCACCCGCCTCGCCGACCGGCGCACCGCTTGACGTGGCCCCGGTTTCCGCAATGATGGGCGGGCCATGACCAGCCTCGCGAACCGCCTCGTGTTCGACTGGAACGGCGTCGAGCCGCCCTCGACGCCGCAGCCGACCTCGGTGACGTTCGACGACGAGACGCTGCGGGACGGGCTGCAGAGCCCGTCCGTCCGGCGGCCGTCGCTGGCGGACCGCGTGCGCATGCTCGAGCTGGCCGCCGCGGTGGGGGTCACGTCGGCGGACGTGGGGCTGCCCGGGGCGGGCGCGCGCGAGGCGGCGGAGGCGGAGGCGACCTGCAGGGAACTCCTGGAGCGGGGCATCGAGATCAGTCCGAACTGCGCGGCCCGCGCCTCCGAACCCGACATCGCCCCGATACTCGAAATCGCGCAGCGACTCGGACGGCCGGTCGAGATCGCGTTGTTCCTCGCGTCCTCGCCGATCCGGTGCTACACCGAGGGGTGGACGATCGCCGATCTCGCACGAAGCGCGGAGCGCTGGGTCGGTTTCGCCGCGCGCCACGGCGCCCCGGTCACGTTCGTCGCCGAAGACACCACGCGGTCGCACCCCGACGACCTGCGGACGGTCCTGGGCGCCGCGGTGCGCGCTGGCGCGAGCCGGCTGTGCATCGCGGATACGGCGGGGCACGCGACCCCGAACGGCGCCTTCCGGGTCGTCGGGTTCGTCAAGCGGGCGCTCGCCGAGATGGGGCGCGCGAGCGTCGGCCTCGATTGGCACGGTCACAACGACCGGGGGCTCGCCGTGGCCAACGCGCTGGCCGCCGCCTGGGCCGGCGCGAGCCGGCTTCACGGGACCGCGCTCGGCGTCGGGGAGCGGGTGGGCAACCCGCCGATGGAGCAGCTCCTCGTCAACGCCCGGTTGCTCGGGTGGGCGAATCCGGACCTCTCCCGGCTCATGGAGTACGCACGCCACGCGAGCGGCATGGTGGGTCTCGAGATCCCTCCCGGAACGCCGATCGTCGGACGCGACGCCTTCCGCACGACGACCGGCGTGCACGCATCGGCGATCGTCAAGGCCGCCCGGCGTGGCGACGAGGAGCTCGTCGACCTGATCTACTCGGCCGTTCCGGCATCGTGGTTGGGCCGTCAGCAGGAGATCGAGGTCGGGCCGATGTCGGGGGCGTCGAACGTGCGAGCGTGGCTCGAGAGCCACGGCCGTCCACCCGGCGACGCCGCGCTCGGCCGTATCCTCGCGGCCGCGAAGTGCTCGGACCACACGCTCACCGAGGACGAGCTGCTGGCGCTGGCTGCGGCCGACGCCGGCGGTGACCGCGGCTGACCGAATGGCCGGCGTACCGCCCCGATCGTTCGACTGGAACCTCGACGAGGGCGAGCGAGGCCGGCCCGCGGCGCGCGTCACGTTCCTCGACGAGACGTTGCGCGACGGCCTGCAGTCGCCGTCCGCGCGACACCCCTCGCTCGCCGAAAAAGCCGCGCTGCTGCACGCGATGGACGCAGTCGGCTCGATCACGACGGCGAGCGTCGGCTACCCCGGCGCCGGCGCGCGCGCCCGGCGGGAGGCCGAAGCGCTGTGCCGGGAGATCGCCGGCGCGCGCCTGGACCTCTCGGCCAAGTGCGCCGGCCGCACCTGCGCCGACGACGTCACGGCCGCGGTGGACGTCGCCCAGGCCGCCGGCGTTCCGCTGGAGATCGGGCTCTTCCTCGGGTCGTCCCCGATCCGGCGCTACGCCGAGGGTTGGAGCCTCGACCACCTCCTCCGATTGACCGATCGGTGGGTCTCGTTCGCCCGCGAGCACGGCCTCGGGGTGTTGTTCGTGACCGAGGACACCACGCGGGCGCGCCCGGACGACCTGGCTCGCCTGTACGCGACCGCGGTGTCGGCCGGAGCGACGCGGATCTGCCTGGCCGACACCGTGGGGTGCGCCACGCCCGCCGGCGCTCGCGCGCTCGTTCGTTTCGTCCGCGCGAGCCTGGGTGCCTCGGGCGCCGGCGAGGTCGGCCTGGACTGGCACGGCCACAACGACCGCGGGCTGGCCGTCGCGAGCGCCCTCGCCGCGGCGCGCGCCGGCGCCGGCCGCCTCCACGGGACCGCGCTCGGAGTGGGGGAGCGGGTCGGCAACGCCGCGATCGAGGACCTCATCGCGAGCGCGAGCTCGCTCGGTTGGGCTCGGCCCGACCTCGCCGCGCTGGCGGCCTACCTCGAATCGGCGGCAACGGCGCTCCACGTGCCGGCCCCCGCCCCGCGCGTTTGCGTCGGGATCGGCGTCCGGCCGGCCGCAAGCCCGGTGGCCCGGACCGAGCCCGACCTCGACGCCGCTGCGATGTGACGGAACGCGCCTCCTTGTTGCGCCGAGCCGGGTGCGTGTGCACAATGCTGCGTCCGGCTGCGACCCGGAGGAAGCGATGAAGGTCCACGAATACCAGGCGAAGGAGATCCTCGCTCGTTACGGGGTGGCGATCCCGCGCGGGCGGCTGGCCTCGACGCCGGCGGAGGCGCGGGCGGCCGCGGCCGAGCTGGGCGGCAAGGTTGTTGTCAAGGCCCAGGTCCACGCCGGTGGGCGCGGCAAGGCCGGCGGCGTGAAGCTCGCCGCGGGCCCCGACGAGGCCGCCGCGGTCGCCGGGAAGATCCTGGGCATGCGCCTGGTGTCCAAGCAGACCGGACCCGAAGGGAAGATCGTCCACAAGGTGCTGGTCGAGGAGGCCCTGGCGATCGCCCGCGAGCTCTACCTGGGGGTCGTCCTCGACCGTTCGGCGGGGCTGCCGGTGCTCATGGCCTCGAAATTCGGGGGGATGGAGATCGAGGAGGTCGCCGCGAAGCACCCCGAAGCGATCCTCAAGGAGCACTTCGACCCGTGCGCCGGCCTGCAGGCCTTCCAGGCGCGCAAGCTCGGCTTCGCCCTCGAGCTCTCCGGAGGCACGCTGAAGAAGTTCGTCGGGTTCGTGACGGCGCTCGCCCGCGCCTACAACGAGAGCGACGCCACCCTCGCGGAGATCAACCCGCTCCTGATCACCGCGGAAGGCGACGTGCTCGCCCTCGACGCCAAGATGAACTTCGACGACAACGCGCTGGCGCGGCACTCCGAGATCGCGGCCATGCGCGACCTCGACGAGGAGGACCCGCTCGAGGTCGAGGCGTCCAAGTTCGACCTCAACTACATCAAGCTCGACGGCACGATCGCGTGCATGGTCAACGGCGCCGGGCTCGCGATGGCCACCATGGACATCATCAAGCACCACGGCGGCGCCCCGGCCAACTTCCTCGACGTAGGCGGCGGCGCCAGCCAGGAACGGGTCGAGAACGCGTTCCGGATCCTGCTCTCGGATCCGGCCGTGAAGGCCGTGCTCATCAACATCTTCGGAGGGATCGTGCGGTGCGACATGATCGCGGCGGGCGTGGTCGCCGCCGCGAAGAGCCTCAAAGTGGCGGTGCCGATCGTCGTGCGCCTGCAGGGGACCAACGTGGATGAGGGCAAGCGGATCCTCGCCGAATCGGGGCTGAAGCTGCACCCGGCCGACACCATGGCCGACGCCGCAGCCGCCGCAGTGGCTGCAGCCCGCTAGGGGAGACAGAGATGGCCATCTGGGCTGACGGCTCGACCCGCGTGGTGGTGCAGGGACTCACCGGCAAGGAAGGGCAGTTCCACGCCGCCAAGTGCCGCGAGTACGGCACCAAGATCGTCGCCGGCATGACGCCGGGCAAGGGCGGCGCCTCCGTGGACGGCACGCCCGTTTTCGACACCGTGGCGCAGGCCCGCGAGGCGACCGGGTGCAACGCGTCGCTCATCTTCGTGCCGCCGCTGGCCGCCGCCGATGCGATCCTCGAGGCCGCGGACGCGGGAATCGAGCTCATCGTGTGTATCACCGAGGGGATCCCGGCGCGGGACGAGGTGATGGTGCGCCAGCGTCTGGCCGCGTCGGGCTCGCGCCTGATCGGCCCGAACTGCCCCGGGATCATCTCGCCGGGCAAGGCAAAGCTCGGCATCATGCCGGCGCACATCCACCGGGAGGGTCACGTCGGCGTCGTCTCGCGCTCGGGCACGCTCACGTACGAGGCGGTCGACCAGCT
Organism: uncultured Acidobacteriota bacterium; assembly: GCA_963727275.1. GTDB lineage: Bacteria > Acidobacteriota > Thermoanaerobaculia > Thermoanaerobaculales > Thermoanaerobaculaceae > RBG-13-68-16. Next base: position 47,199 of record CAVSFK010000011.1, on the reverse strand, counting down.
CACCAAACTCGGTCTCGGCCAGTCCACGTGCGTGGGCATCGGGGGCGACCCGGTCCCGGGGACGAACTTCATCGACGTCCTCGAGGCGTTCGCCGCCGACCGCGAGACCGAGGCGGTCGTGATGATCGGGGAAATCGGCGGCAGCGCCGAGGAGGAAGCCGCGGCGTTCATCAAGGCGCACCTGCGCAAGCCGGTCGTGGCGTTCATCGCCGGCCAGACCGCGCCGCCGGGGCGCCGGATGGGCCACGCGGGCGCGATCATCTCCGGCGGCAAGGGGACGGCCGAGGAGAAGATAGAAGCGCTCACGGCCGCGGGCATCGCGGTCGCGGCGACGCCGGCGGAGATCGGCGCCACCATGGTGCGGGCGCTCGGAAAGGCGTAAGAGCCGTGACCGCGCAACGCGCGCCTCGCCCGCGACCGCCGCGCAGCGAGGGCGTCGCATCGAGCTCGAGAGGGGGACGTGGAAGCATGAAGCAGAGGACATTGACGATCCTGAAACCCGACACGGTCGCGAGGCGCAACTGCGGCGCCGTCGTCTCACGCCTGGAGCAGGAGGGGTTCGAGATCCTCGGCGCGCGCACCGTGCGCCTCTCCGAGGAGCAGGCGATGGCGTTCTACGCGGTCCACAAGGACAAGCCGTTCTACCGGCCGCTGGTCGAGTTCATGACCTCGGGGCCGGTGTGGGTCATGGCGCTGGAGCGCGACAACGCGATCGAGCACCTGCGCAAGGTCATGGGCGCGACCGACCCCGCCAAGGCGGCGCCCGGCACGATCCGCCAGCAGTTCGCCAGCAGCATCGAGCGCAACGCGATCCACGGCTCGGACTCGCCCGAGAACGCGCGCGCGGAGCTGGCGTTCTTTTTCCCCGCCGCCGAGCTGGCCTGAGAGGCGCAGCCGGCGCGGACCTCTCGCTGCGTTGCGCTCACCGGCTCGAATCCTCATGTAGCCTCCGGCTATCACTCCGGTGGCGCGGCCGGCTCGCGCGCCTTGCGATAGGCCCAACGGCGGCGGCGCGGCTACACGCTTGGCTGCTCGGTCCTGCCTTTGGTGCCCTGGTCTCAGACCGTGCTCCGGCTATTGACCACCGCCACGGCGTTCTCGCCCGTTCGCGCACCAAAGAAGAGCACTCCACCCGCTGGGAGGGCTGCGGGGGTGCAACGCGTCGGACGCTAGTCGCGCCTACGGCGCCAGCGGGGAACGCTACTTGCGGCGGACGGCGGGGAGGATCTTCTTGCGCAGTCGGAGCGACGCCGGCGTGACCTCGAGCAGCTCGTCCTCGGCGAGGAACTCCAGCGACTGCTCGAGGCTCATGGCGCGCGGCGGCACCAGGTGGACGGCCTCGTCCGAGGTCGACGCGCGCATGTTGGTGAGCTTCTTCTCCTTGGTGATGTTGACGTCGATGTCCTTCTCGCGGGCGTTCTCGCCGACGACCATCCCCTCGTAGACCTCCTCGCCGGGCGAGATGAACAGCTCGCCGCGCGGTTGGAGGTGCTCGATCGCGTAGCCGGTGGCGCGCCCGGTGCGGTCCGCGACCATGGCGCCGGTGCTCCGGTGCGCGATGTCGCCCTGCCACGGCTCGTGGCCGTCGAACAGGTGGTTCGCGATCCCGGTGCCCTTGGTGTCCGTGAGGAACTCGCTGCGGAACCCGATGAGGCCGCGCGACGGGAGGCGGAACTCCATGCGCACGCGGCCCGTCCCGTGGTTGACCATCTTCGTCATGCGACCGCGGCGCGAGCCCACCTTCTGGGTGACGACGCCGATGAACTCCTCGGGGCAGTCGACGACGAGCGCCTCCATCGGCTCGTACCGCACGCCGTCGACCTCCTTCGTCAGCACCTCGGGCTTGCCGACCGACATCTCGAACCCCTCGCGGCGCATCATCTCGATGAGGATCGCGAGCTGCAGCTCGCCGCGCCCGGAGACCTTGAAGCTGTCCGGCGTGTCGGTCGCCTCGACCGAGATCGAGACGTTGGTGAGCGTCTCCTTCTCGAGGCGCTCCTTGATCTTCCGGGACGTCACGTGGGCCCCGTCGCGGCCGGCCATCGGCGAGGAGTTCACGCCGATAACCATGGCGATCGTCGGTTCGTCCACCTTGATGTGCGGGAGCGGGCGGGGATCCTCCACGGTGGAGATCGTCTCGCCGATCCACACCTCGTCGAGCCCGGCGACCGCCACGATGTCGCCGGGACCCGCGTCGGCGATCTCGGTCCGCTTGAGTCCCTGGTACCCGTAGAGGCCCGTGACCTTCGCGTTGGCGATGCTCCCGTCGTGGCGGCAGAGGCTCACCACCTGGCCCTTCGCGACGTTCCCGTTGAACACGCGCCCGATGGCGAGGCGCCCCACGTAGTCGTCCCAGTCGAGGTTCGTGATGAGGAGCTGCAGCGGCATGGCCGGATCGAAGACGGGCGCCGGCACGGCGCCGAGGATCGCCTCGAAGAGCGGCTCGAGAGGGTGGTCCGGACCGTCCGGCTGGAGGCGGCAGGTGCCGCGCCTGGCGTTGGTGTAGAGCACTGGGAAATCGAGCTGATCCTCGTTGGCGTCGAGGTCGATGAAGAGGTCGTAGACCTCGTTGAGGACCTCCTGGGGCCGCGCGTCGGGGCGGTCGATCTTGTTGATCACCACGATCGGCGGGAGCGACGCCTCGAGCGCCTTGCGGAGCACGAAGCGCGTCTGCGGGAGCGGACCTTCGCTGGCGTCCACGAGGAGCATGACGCCGTCGACCATCTTGAGCGTGCGCTCGACCTCGCCGCCGAAATCGGCGTGCCCGGGCGTGTCCACGATGTTGATGCGGGTCCCACGATAGGTGATCGCCGTGTTCTTCGCCATGATCGTGATGCCCTTTTCGCGCTCGAGGTCGATGGAGTCCATGACCCGCTCGACCACCGACTCGTTGTCGCGGAAGATCCCGCTCTGCCAGAGCATCGCATCGACGAGCGTGGTCTTGCCGTGGTCGACGTGGGCGATGATCGCCACGTTGCGTATCCCGTCGCGTTTCTCGAGCGCCATCTCCTGCAGCCTCGCCTTCCGGCAGCGCCGGCCGGTTCGAAACCGGCGCCAGAAAAACAAACGACCGGCTGATCGCCGGCGCGCGCCGACTCTACCACGTGTCCCGCCTGTGCTTCAAGCCGGCCCTTTCGGCGCCCCTGGTGGTTCCCCGGATCGGCTCGCCCGAAGCCCGGCCTACTCGTGCCCGGCCATCAGGCGCCACGCGACCAACCGGTCGGTCATGGCGCGGATGCGGCGGCACAGGATCTGGCAGAGCAGCATGAGGAACTGGTGCGCGGCGTCCGGATCCATCTCGAGGACCTCCTCGAGGCGGTGGCTGTCGATCGTGAACACCGTGCAGCCGGAGGTGTGCGCGCGAGCGTCGGCGCTCCGCGGCTCGTCGTCGATGAGCGCCATCTCCCCGAAGACGTCGCCCCGGCCGAGGATCGTCAGTGCCTCCTCGCCCATGCCCTGCAAGCGCCTCGAGATCCGGACCTGGCCGTCGACCACGATGTAGAGCTTGTCGCCGCGCTCGCCCTCGGAGAAGATCACGACGTCGGGCTGGAATCGCTCCTCCTGCGAGTAGGTCGCCAGGAGGCGCAGCTCGGCCGCGGAGAGCCCCTGCTCGCGGAGCACGTCCACCTTGGTGGCCTGGTCCAGGTAGACGCGCTCGCCCGGTTGCCCCGGCGCGTTGCGCCCGGGCACCAGCCCGGGCGTGATCAGCTCCGTCATGGCGCCGTTGGCGGCACGCACCTTCGCGGCGAGCGAGTGCCAGAACGACCACAGCAGCGCCACGGCCAGCTCGCGGTTCCCGCTCACCAGCTGGTCGAGCTCCGCGGCGGGAAGGCGGAGCACCGCGCCGGCGTCGACGCCGAGCACCGTCGAGTGGCGCGCCTTGCCGTCGAGGTAGGAGATCTCGCCGAAGAACTCGCCCAGGCCGGGCTGGGCGAGCACCTGCATCCCGATCGGCGTGCGCCGGCACTCCTGCAGGCGACCGCTCATGACGACGAGGACGTCGCGGTCGTCCTGTCCTTCCCGGGCGAGCGCGTTGGCGTGGCCGAACGTCTCCTTGCGGCCGATCTGCGCGAGATGGACGAGGTGGGCGTCCGAGAAGTGACGGAACACCCGGAATCGCCGCAGGTCGAGGGCGACCCGCAGCAGCTCCTCGCGCCTGGGCGGCGAGGCGACCCGCTGCGTGTACGTGTCGGCCATGGTGAGACTGGAGAACAACCGCGCCCGCGTCAGCGCGACCTGCTCGCTGGCCCGTTGGAGCGCCGTGGCGCGCTGCTGGTGGAGCGTCGCCAGGTCGTCCTTGGAGAGCCGGCAGAGCGCGGCCAGGGTCTCGACGCGCCGGCGCGCCGCCGCGACCTCGCCCTCGCCCAGCCCCTGGCTCGCGAGCAGCGCGTCGGTCGCGTGCCGCAGCGCCTCCGGATAGTCCTCGAGCTCCAGCGCGATGCGCGCCGCCTCCACCGCGAGCTTGCGGTCGAGCGGGTTCAGCCGGCGCGCCTGGACGAACTCCTCGAGCGCCGCGCGGAGGTCCCGCCGGCGCAGGTGGAGGTAGCCCGCGCCCGCATAGGCCAGGTAGTGGAACGGCGCGCGGAGCTTGGCGAGGTCGAACATCTCCTGCGCGCGAGCCAGCTCGCCGCGCGCTTCCAGGATCCTCGCCATCCCCACGGCGTGGGAGGCTTCGAGGTTGTGGCGCTTGTGCTCGCGCTCCGGGTCCTCGACGGCGCCCGAAAGCCGCCGCAACGCCACGGCGCGCTGCCGGTACGGCTCCCCCTTGGGGACGAGGCTGGCCGCGATCTCGAGCAGCTCGGCGGCGATCGCCGGCTGGCCCACGCGCTCGAGCTGATCCGCGAGCGCCGCGAGGCGCTGCGAGAAGATCGGGTGCGGTTGAACCTCGTTGACAGGCATCGTGGGCCAGAACCCTTTGAATAATCCTAAGATGAGGACATGAAGGTGTCAAACCCGTTCCTCGCCCCAAGCCCCGGCGAGATCGCTTGCCCTGTCCTGGAATGCCGGGCCTGCGATCGTCTCGTCGCCTGGCGCGAGGCGCAGGCCGACGTCGTGCCGCCGCGGTTCCGGACGTGGGTCGCGCGGCACGGGTTCTGGTCGCGGCCGCTTCCGGCGTTCGGAGATCCGGACGCGTGGCTCGCGATCGTGGGGCTCGCGCCGGCGGCGCAGGGCGGAAACCGGACCGGCAGGATGTTCACCGGAGACCGGTCCGGGGACTTCCTCTTCTCGGCGCTGTGCCGCGCCGGCCTGGCGACCCGGCCGCACAGCGAGCACCGCGACGACGGGCTCCGCCTGCGCGGCGCGCTGATCACGGCGCCGCTGCGCTGCGCGCCCCCGCAGAACCGGCCGACGGCTGCGGAGCTCCAGCGGTGCCGGCCGTACCTCCGGGCCGATCTCGCCTCGCTCGGCGGGCTGCGAGTCGTGCTGGCGCTCGGCCGTCTGGCGCACGGGTGCGTCCTCGGCCTGCTCCGCGATCAGGGGCTCGCACGGGTACGGGCCGAGTTCGAGCACGGGGCGAGCGCCGAGCTGCCCGGCGAGGTCCGGCTCGTCGACTCGTACCACGTCTCGCAGCAGAACACGTTCACGGGCAGGCTCACCCCCGCCATGTTCGACGAGGTCCTCGCACGCTGCAAGGCGCTCGCCGGTCGGCGTTGACCGCCCCCGCGAGCCGGAGCGTGCCGGGGCTTCCAGGCCGGGCCGTGAGCCTGGTAGGGTGGGGAACGGAGGTGTGGCACATGGTGCAGGCCGAGGGGCGGCGCCTCGCGTTCGACGGGGTCGAGAAGGTCGAGCCGGCGCTGCTCGAGACGTTCCCCTACGAGTATCCGGACCGCGACGCCGATATCGCGATCTCGACCGACGAGTGGAACTGCGTGTGTCCGTTCTCCGGCCTGCCGGACTTCGGGACCATCACGGTGCGCTACGTGCCTGACCTGCTCTGCCTGGAACTCAAGGCGTTCAAGTACTACTTGACCTCGTACCGCACCGTGGGGATCTATCAGGAACACGCGGCCAACAGGATTCTGGAGGACCTCGTCGCCTCCTGCCGCCCGCGCCGAATGGAGGTCGTCCTCGACTACCGGCTCCGCGGCGGTATCCACACCGTGGTCACCGTCCGTCACCCGTAGAAACCGGGGACCGGGGACCGGGGACCGGGATCCGTCAACACCCACAAGGAGAGCCGCCACTAAGTCAGCAGGGAATCAAACCGGGTGCGAAGAGCTATTTGTGTCGGTCCCCTGAGCCCTGAGCCCTGAGCCCTGTCTCAACGGGCGCGATGCCGCAGGACCATGATCCACTCGCCGTCGTCGCGGAGCTCGAAGACGTCGGATGACCAGCCCTCTTCGTGGTGCCTGGCGCCCCCCTCGCGCCAGGTCTTGACGTAGCGGTAGGTCGCCACGGCGCTGGCGCCGAAGACGCGGATGAGGGTCTGGTCGAAGCGCAGCTCCTTCACCTCTGCGCGCTGCTCGCGGAGCCGGCGGATCGGTTCGAGGAAGGCGAACGAGCCCGAGACCCGGCTACCGCCCTCGACGAGGGTGAACGAGGCGGCGAGGTGGGGCTCGAGCGCGCCCGCATCGAGGAGGAGCTCGCCCTTCCGGAGCTCCTCCAGCGTGGCGGCGACGGCGCCCTCCGAGTTCCCCGGCTCGCGGGTCGGGCGCGGCGCTGCGGGGGTCTGCAGTAGACCGATCGCGACGACGGCAGGAGCGAGGAGAACTGTCATGAGGCGCATTCTAGCCTCGGGGCAACCGGCGGCGACGCTATGCGGGTTCGGGCGCGATGCGAAGCGCTTCGAGCCCTTCTCGGAACCGGCCCTCGATGGGCACGGGACGCCGGGCCGAGTAGTCGAAGTGGACCTGCACGCTCTCGGCCTCCGCCGCGAGCCGGCCCGCGGCCTCGACCCGGTAGCCGAGCGTGAAGCTGGTGCGGCCGACGGCGGTGACGCCGACACCGATCTCGACGGGCTCCCCCAGTCCGACGGGCGACCGGTAGTCGACGACGATCCGCGCCACGATGATCGGGATGTCGCGCGCCGACCCCGAGAAGGCGAACCGGTCCTGCCAGAGTCGGACGCGAGCCAGCTCGAGGAACGTGACGAACACGGCGTTGTTGACGTGGTTCATCGCGTCGACGTCGCTGTAGCGGACCTCGACGGGGCACGAGAAGGGGAAGCCACGCATCAGGCGGCCTCGGGCTCGGAACCGGCGGCGCGCCGGCGCACCGCGAGCGCCTGCATCCGGCGGACGCCGCGCTGCGCCGCGGCATGCCCGGCCGCGCGCGCCTCCTCGAAGCGCTCGAACTCGGACCAGTGGGCGCTGCCCACGTCGGGCCGGATCACGAGCGCGGCGGCCCGGAGCTGGGCCTCGCGCAGGGCGCGGTGCGTCATGTTGGCCCCGCGCAGCATCGCGCGCGGCAGCGTAATGGTGTCCGGGTCCGCTTCGCCCCACGCCTCGCCGACCTCTACCGCCACGACGGGCCGGCGCGCCAGGCCCGCGGCCTGCTCGACGGGGACGTCGGCCACGGTGCCGCCGTCGATGAGGTTCCGCGCGCCGATCGTGTACGGGGGCACCACGGCCGGGATGGCGCAGGACGCCGCGACGGCGAGACGGAGCGACCCGCGGGTGAGCGCCACGGGGTCGCCGGTGTCGAAATCGGTGGCCACGGCTGCGAACGGCATGCGGAGGGACTCGATCGGCACGTCGGGAAACAGGAACCCTATCGCGTTCTCCAGCGCATCGTGGGTCACGAGACTCGTGCGGTCGAGCGCCAGCGCGACGACGGCGCCCTGCCTCACCCGCCGCGCGAAGTGGAGGATCGGGTTGTCGCGGGACGTCACGCTCATGGTGAGCCGGATGTCGGGGAGCGACGGCGCGATGCCTTCCGCCAGAAATTCGCGCCAGCGCTCGGCCACGGCTGCGGCGTTGCCGAGGGTGAGCCACATCGCGCCGACCACCGCGCCGGCGCTGGTGCCCGCGATCCCCGCGACCCGGACGTCGGCCTCCTCGATGACCTCGAGCACGCCGACGTGGGCCAGGCTTCGCGCGCCGCCCCCGCCGAGGGCCAGGACGACGCCCGGCGGTCTCGGCTGCAGCCCCAGGAGGCGATTGAAAAGACCCATCGGGTCATATGTTACCGGGTGTCGGCCGTTCCTCCAAAGGCGAACACCGGCGTCGCGTGCCGGGCCCGGAGCCGCCGGCGGCCGGAGGTGGAAATACCGCCCGACGGAGCGAGCGGACAGCCGGTTGGAACTCGGCCGCGTTTGACCACGGGGCCTTACCGTGGTAAACGGATCGGCGGCAGCGAAAGGAGCCCGACAATGGCACGACCCTACCTCGGGACCGCGCTCGCGGTCCTCATGGTTTCAGCGGCAGCGGGCGCGCAGCAGGTCAAGGTGCGCGAGGAGCTGCTCCCCAACGGATTGAAGCTGCTGATGGTCGAACGCCACGACTCGCCGACGGTGTCCTGCGGCTGGGTGGCGAAGGTCGGCTCGGTCAACGAAGGCCCGGGCATCACCGGCATCTCGCACCTGTTCGAGCACATGATGTTCAAGGGCACAAAGACGATCGGCACCAAGGACAACGCCAAGGACGCCCAGATCCTGGCCGAGCAGGACGCGGTGCGCGCCGAGATGGAGAAGGAGTACTCGCTCCTGCGGGCCAAGCTGCGGCTCGGCGAGATCTCGGGGAACATCTACGACCCGGCCAACATGACGCCGCGCCTGAAGGAACTGAGGGCCCAGCTCGAGAAGCTCTTCGCCGCCGAGAAGGAGGTCATCGTCAAGGACGAGCTCGACCAGATCTACACCAAGGCGGGCGGCTCCGGGATCAACGCATTCACCACCGAGGACCAGACCGTGTACTTCATCACGGTCCCCTCCAACAAGCTGGAGCTCTGGTTCTGGTTGGAGTCGGACCGGCTCGCCAACCCGGTGTTCCGGGAGTTCTACTCGGAGCGTGACGTGGTGCGCGAGGAGCGAAGGTTGCGGACCGAATCGACGCCGACGGGCAAGTTCGAGGAGGCCCTCAACGCCATGTTCTGGGAGTCCTCGCCGTACTCGCACCCCGTCGTCGGGTGGCCGTCGGACGTCGAGTCGATCAGCAGGGCGCAGGCGGAGGCGTACTTCGCCACCTATTACGCGCCGAACAACCTGACCGTCGCACTGGTGGGTGACTTCGACTCGGGGAAAGCGTTGCAGCTCGCCGGCGAGTACTTCGGCCGCATCCCGCGCGCCAAGACGCCGCCGCCGGAGATGATCACCGAGGAGATGCCGCAGTTCGCGGCGAAGCGGTTCGACGCCGAGGCCGACACCAACCCCGAAGTCGATCTCCTGTTCCACGCGGTGCCGTTCGACCACGGGGACATGTTCGCGTTCCAGCTCCTTGCCGACCTGCTCAACCGCCGCACCGGGCGGCTCTACAAGGCGCTGGTGGAGGATCAGAAGGTCGCCGTCGGTGAGCCCTCCGCGAGGTTCCGTCCGCTTGAAGTACGAGGGGACCTTCGAGGTGGACGGCGAGGTCAAGGACGGGCGGACCCCAAGGGAGGTCGAGGCGGCCTTGTTCGCCGAGCTCGAGAGGCTGGCCAAGACCCCCGTCGACGACCACGAGCTGCAAAAGGTGAAGAACCAGGAGCTCGCCAACTCGTTCCGCCGCCTGCAGTCGAACTTCTTCCTCATGCTCCAGCTCCTCCTCTACGACTCGAGCGGCGACTGGCACTTCCTCAACGACGCGCCGGCCAAGGTGCAGGCCGTGACCGCCGCGGACATCCAGCGCGTCGCGGCGAAGTGCTTCACGCGGGAGAACAGCACGGCGGCGACCTACACCCGCAAGTCTGGGGCGGCGCCGGAGGACTCCGATCTGGCGGCATTGCCGGCCGAGCTCAGGGGGATGGTCAAACAGCAGCTGGCCCAGATCCAACAGCTGAACGACCGGGCCAAGCTCGAACAGGTCCTGGCGCGGATGCAGCAGATGGCCTCACAGGTCCCGCCCGCGATGAAACCGGCTCTCGGGTACCTCACGAAGAAGGTGCAGGAGCGCCTCGACTCGATGCCGGCCGCCCCGGAGAAGGGCGGCGGGCCGCAACCGACGCCGCCGGCCGGCGCCCCGCCCAAGTCGTAGGGACGGAAGAGAGGAAACCACCATGCGACCCACACACTCCCTCCTTACGCTCGCGATCACTTTGGCCGGCGCGGCCGCCGGGGCGGCAGCCGAGATCCCGCAGCGGCCGGAGCAGCTCAAGTTCCCGCCGATGACGTTCAACGTGCCCGACGCAGCCGCGATGCACGTGAAGCTGGCCAACGGCGTGCAGGTCTACATCGCGTCGGACAGGATGCTGCCTCTCGTGACGGTTCAGGTCCTCTTCAAGGGCGGCCAGTACATGGAGCCTGCCGGGAAGGAAGGCCTCGCCGACCTCACCAGTACGGTATGGCGGACCGGCGGCGCCGGCACGCTGGACGCGAAGGCGCTCGACGAGGAGTTGGACTTCCTTGCCGCCACGCTGGCGACGTCGGTGGGCGGCGTCTCCGGCAGCGTGACCCTGAACCTGCTCTCCAAGGACATCGACCGGGGTCTCGCCCTGCTCATGGACGTGCTGCGGACCCCCCGCTTCGACGAGGCGCGGTTGGCCAAGGCGAAGGAGGACATGCTCTCGGACATGAAGCGCCGCAACGACGAGACGGAGGAGATCGAGAACCGCGCGTGGGACCGGTTGGTGTACGGCGACGACTACTGGATCAACCGCCTCGCCACCAAGGCCTCCGTGGACGCGATCACACGCGACGACCTCGTCGGGTTCCAGAAGCGCCTGACGAACCCCGCCAACTTCGTGGTCGCGGTCGCCGGTGACTTCGACCGCACGGCGATGGTCGCGAAGCTGAACGCGACGCTGGGGGCGTGGAAGGCGCCGCGGGAAGTCGTGCCGCCGGTGCCGCAGCCGACGGCCGAGGCCAAGCCCGGCGTCTACGTGATCGACAAGCCGGACGTGAATCAGGGCCGGGTCTCGCTCGGGCACCTCGGCATCAAGCGGCCGGCGGCCGACGAGTTCGCCCTGGCGGTCGCCAACGACATCCTCGGCGGCGGCGGCTTCACCGCGTGGATGATGTCGCGGGTGCGGTCGGACGAGGGGCTCGCCTACTCCGCCTACTCCCGCTACTCCATCGGCGACCTCTACCCGGGGGAGTTCCGGGCGTTCTTCCAATCGAAGTCCTCGACGTGCGCCCAGGCCGCCCAGCTCACGGCCGACCTGATCGCCAAGCTGCGCGCCGGCACGATCACGGAGCAGGAGCTCGTGACGAGCAAGAACTCGTTCACCGAGACGCTGCCCCGGACCTTCGAGAGCAAGCTGCGGACGGTGACGCGGTTCGCCCAGGACGACCTGGTCGGGCGGCCTCACGAGTACTGGACGAAGTACCGCGAACGGGTCGGGTCGGTGACGGCCGCCGATGTCGGCAAGGCTGCGCGGGCTCACATCCAGCCCGATCGGCTCATCGTGGTGGTGGTCGGGAACGTCGACGAGATCCTGAAGGGACACCCGGATCATCCCGAGGCGAAGTTCGCGAACTTCGGACCGATCGTCAGGGTGCCGCTCCTCGATCCGCTCACGCTCAAACCGATCGAGAAGTAGCCGCGAAGGGAGCCCGAGACGGCTCGGCGTCGCCGGTCCGGCGTAGGCCGAGGGTAGGGAATGAGAGGGCAGGGGCTAACCGCGACGTGAGCACGGTCGTTCTCCATCGGCTCTCCGGGAGCAAGAAGGCGCTCGAGGCGTGCCGCCTGGTCGAGAGGCTCTACAAGGCCGGCAAGAGGGTGGCCGTGTGGGTTTCCGACAGCGGCCGGGCGGCGGTCCTCGACGACTACCTGTGGACTTTCGCCCAACCGTCGTTCGTGCCGCACACGCTCTGGGACGGCGGCGGCGAACCGAGGATCCCGTCGTGGTGGTCACCGGAACCCTCGCCAACCCCAACCGCTCCGAGGCGCTCGTTATCAGCGACCGCCTCGCGGACGCGTCGGCGGCCCTCGCCTGGCCCGAGGTGCACGACCTCGCGGGCGCGGCGGCGGAAGACGAGGGCAAGCGCGGCGCCTGGGAAGCCGCGGGGTTCACGGTGAGCGAGGTCCGCGGCCTCGGGTCCGGACAGTAGCGCTCCAGGCCTCCCTCGGCGTCGGAGCCGGAAGGGCTCCCGATGCGGAGCGGCCGCGGCGAGGACGACCGCGTTCCGGGCGCGCGGACACCGATCTCCCGCGCCCGCTCTCCGCAAGAGTGCCGGCTCCACTGCGACTGCGCCCGTACCGACGGCTATCTGCGTGCTATGATCACGCGCCGTCGCATCGCCGGGCGGCTGGAGGTTCGCATGGGTCGTACGAGGCTGGTGGCGGCGGTTCTCGTCGGGGTGTCGCTCGGCGCGGCGGCGTGGGCGCAACAGCCGGCGGAGCCGGGCCCCACCAAGATCGCGTTCGTGTACGTGCAACGCGCGCTCGGCAGCACGGACGAGGGCAAGGTTCGGCTGAAGGAGCTCGACGACTGGGCCCGGCCCAGGCGGGAAGAGCTCGCGAAGCTCGACAAGGAGATCAACGACATCAAGGGCGAGCTGGTCACGAAGCAGGGTGTGGCGAGCGACGACGCGCTGGCGGACCTCAACCGCAGGCTCGTTGCGAGGCAGCGCGAGCTGGAGGACAAGCAGCGAATCGCGCAGCGCGATTTCGACGAGAGGCGTCAGTCGGTGCTCAAGGACCTCGGCGGCAAGCTCCAGGACGTGATCACCAAGTACGCCGACGCCAACCGGTACACCGCCGTGTTCATCTTCAACCCGGAGCAGCTCGCCTACCTGGCCAACTCGGCCGACATCACCGAGACCGTGATCAAGCTCTACAACGAGAAGTATCCGCTGGTCGCGAAGGCGGCGGCGACGCCGGCCAAGTGACGGCCCGCCAGGGAGTCGCAACGTGGGACGCAGGCTGACACGCAAGCAGATCAAGAAGGACGAGTTCATCTCGTTCGTCGACCGCGGTATGCACTGGATGAACCAGAACTGGCGCCAGGCCGGCATCGGGCTGGGCTGCGTGCTGCTGGTCGCCCTCGTGTGGTGGGGCGCGACCACGCTGATCGGGAGCCGGTCCGATGCGGCCGCACAGGCGATCGCACAGGCGCTGGCGGCGTACGACGCCCCGGTCGGGAGCGCCGCGCCCGCCGACGCGAAGGTCCACTTCGCGACCGATGCCGAGCGCCTCGCTGCCGCGGAGACGGCGTTCGCAGCGGTGAAGTCGCACTACTGGCTGACGGCGCAAGCGCGGGTCGCGGAGCTCTTCCTCGCACGGATCGCGGCCGATCGCGGCGACCAGGCCAAGGCGATGCGCGCCCTCGGTGAGATCGTGTCCCGACGGTCGAGCGACCCGGTGGTCCGCCTCGCCATGCTCGACCTCGTGCGGATGCGCGTCGCGAAGGGCGAGGGGGCGCAACTCGTCGGCGACCTCGAGGCGATGGCGGCGGGCAAGGACCCCCGTCTGCCGCCGGACGCCGCGCTCTACCAGTTGGCGCGGGTGTGGGAGCACGAGGGCAAGCCCGAGGAGGCGACGAAGCTCTATCGGAAGATCGTCCAGGACTTCCCGGATTCGCCGTATCGCTCCGACGCGCAACAGCGCCTCGCTTCCGCCAGCTGACATCCCGGTCGGCCGACCGCTCGGGATGGGGTCCGGAGGTGCAGGGTGAACTTCGTCGAGGTCATCGCCAGGAAGCGTGACGGGCTCGAGTTGACCGCGGCCGAAGTCGGCGCCTTCGTGCGGGGAGCGAGCGGCGGGCGACTGGGCGACGAGCAGCTCGCCGCGATGCTGATGGCGATTTGCATCCGCGGCGCGAGTGCCCGCGAGACGCAGGACCTGGTCGAGGCGATGCGAGACTCCGGGGTGACCTGGAAATTCGGGGAGGCGGTCCCCGACGCGGTCGACAAGCACTCTACCGGCGGGGTCGGGGACACCGTGTCCCTGATCTTCGCGCCGCTGGTCGCCTCGTGCGGCGTGCCGGTCGTGATGATGGCCGGCGCGGGCCTGGGCCACACTCAGGGGACGCTCGACAAGCTGGCCGCGATCCCGGGGTTCCGGACCGCAGGGAGCCGCGCCGAGGCACTCGACCGGGTGGCCCGCTGCGGCGCCGCGTTCTCCGCGCAGACCGAGGAGATCGCCCCCGCCGACCGCAAGCTCTACCTGCTCCGCGACGTCACGGGCACGGTGCCGTCGCTGCCCCTGATCGTCGCGTCGGTGATGTCCAAGAAGCTCGCCGTCGGGGCGAGTCGGCTCGTCCTCGACGTCAAGTGCGGCGCGGGGGCCTTCTTCAAGACGCTCGCCGGCGCCCGCGAGCTCGCCGCTGCGCTGGTCGGCGTGGGCCGGCGGGCAGGCGTCTCGGTCCGCGCGTTGATCACCGACATGAGCCAGCCTCTGGGCGACAGGCTCGGCTGTGCGAGCGAGGTCCGCGCCGCGGTCGAGGTGCTGGCCGGGGGAGGGGACGCGCGTCTCAGGGAGCTGACCCTCGATCTCGCGGTCGAGGCCCTGGTGCTGGCCGGGCGTCCGGAGGAGGCCGCGCGCGTCGAGCTCGAGGCGCGCCTGACCGACGGCGCCGCGCTCGCTCGCTGGGCCGAGATCCTGCGGGCCCACGGGGGCGATCCGGACGAGGCCCGCCTGGCGAGGCCTCGCCGTACGCTGGCCGTGGTCGCCTCGAGCGACGGCTTCGTCGGCGGCGTCGAGGCCGAGGCGCTGGGCTGGATCGCCGTGGCGCTCGGCGCGGGTCGCCGCCGCCAGGGGGACCTGATCGACCCCGCGGCGGGCGTGCGGATCCAGGCTCGGGTCGGCGACCGGGTGGAGGCGAGGCAGCCGTTGGCGACGCTGGAGATCGGCGACCGGGAGGTGGACGGCGACGCCCTCGCCGCGCGCGCCGCGGCCGCATTCGCCATCCGGCCCGACCGCCCCGAGCCGCTCCCTCTCGTGCTGGACCGGCTCGGAGGCGCGGCGTAGCTTGCTTTACCGGCTGGAGAACGTCCGCCTGTCGTTCGCCGGACGCCCCGTCCTGCGCGGCGTCACGTTCCAGCACAACCCGGGCGAGAAGCTGGTCCTCTTGGGTCGTAACGGCTGCGGCAAGACCACGCTCCTACGGGTCATCGCCGGGGAGCTCGACCCGGAGTCGGGCGCCGTCGATCGTGCTCGCGGGCTCGATGTCGCCCGCCTCGAGCAGCGGGTGGACAGCGGCGCCCAGGCGACGGTGCTCGACTACTGCCTCTCGGGGCTCGGCCGGGTGGTCGAGGTCGAGCGCGCGCTTGCGGAGCTGGCGCCGCGCCTCGCGAGCGGCGAGGCGGACCTCATCGCCGAGCACGACCGTCTCCACGAGGAGTTGGACCGACTCGACGGGTACCGCGCCCGGCCGCGCGCGCAGGCGGCGCTCGAAGGCCTGGGCATCCCGGGGGCGATGCACGGGAGGTCGCTGGCTTCGCTCTCGGGAGGGGAGCGCACGCGGGTCGCCCTGGCACGCACGCTGCTCTCGCCGGCGACGCTGCTGCTCCTCGACGAGCCCACCAACCACCTCGACCTGGTGGGCGTGGAGTTCCTGTCCGAGGAGCTCGCGCGGCGGAACGGCGCGCTCCTGCTGGTGACACACGACCGCGAGCTCGTCGACCGGGTCGGAGGCGAGATCCTCGAGCTGCACGCCGGGCGCCTGGAGCGCTTCCCTTCCGGCTACGCCCGCTACCGGCGCGAACGCGAGCGGCGGCGGGAGCAGGCACGGCGCGCCTTCGAGCTCCAGCAGGCGGAGATCCTGCGCCAGGAGGAGTTCATCCGCCGCAACATCGCCGGTCAGAACACGCGGCAGGCCCAGGCGCGGCAAAAGCTGCTGGACCGCGTTCACCGGGTGGAGGCGCCGGAGTCCGACCTGCCCGCGGTCAGGCTCCGGTGGCCCGAGTCCGGGCGCAGCGGGCAGATGGTGATGGAGGCCGAAGGTCTCGCGGTGGGCTGGGCGAAACCGATCCTGAGCGGCGTGGGCCTCGTGCTCCGGCGCGGCGAACGGCTGGCGCTCGTCGGACGCAACGGAGCCGGCAAGACGACGCTCCTCCACACCCTTGCCGGGCGCATGCCGGCGCTCGCCGGGAGGCTGCGGTACGGCACCGGCGTCGTGCCGGGCTGGTACGACCAGGAGCAGGCCGAGATACCGGCCGCGTCGAGCGCTCTCGCGGTGATCCTCGACGCCTGCCCCGCGTGGAACCCCGCCGAGGCGAGGGCCTGGCTTGGCCGCTTCGCCTTCTCGGGCGACGCCGCCGAGGCGTCGACCGACACGCTCTCCGGCGGGGAACGCGCCCGCCTGGCGCTCGCGCGGCTCATCGCCCTTGCTCCGAACCTGATGCTGCTGGACGAGCCGACCAACCACCTCGACCTCGTCACGTGCGAGGTCCTGGAGGAGGCCCTTGCGGGGTTCCCCGGCGCGGTGGTGGTCGTGAGCCACGACAGGCGGTTGCTCGAACGGGTCGCGACCGCGGTGCTGGTCCTGGAGGGCGCGAGCGCCTCGCCCGTGAACCGGGTCGAGGAGGCCTTCGCGCGCCTCGGCCTGGCGGCCGCGCCGAGGAGGGCGCCCGCCGAGGACGTGCCGTCGGCGCGCCGGAGCGCCGTTGAGGAAGAACGGAGGCGCCTGCGGCGCGACTCCGGGCGGGCGCGGGAGCGCGCCGACGCCATGGCGTCCGATCTCGAGGTGGCCGAGGCGAGGTTGCGCGAGCTCGAGGTGCAGCTCTGCTCGCGCGAGGTCTACTCGGACGCCGCGCGCGCCCGCGAGCTCGGCGCCGAATCATCCGAACTGCGCGCGCGCCTCGACGGGCTCGCGGAGGCGTGGAGCGAAGCCGAGGAGGACGCCGAGGCCCTCTTGGCGCGCCTCGCGGAGATCGAGGGAAACTAGAATCCGACCGAACCCGCCGAAGGCCGGCGTCCCCGGGCCGCCGGACGACGGGTACGGGCGAGGACCGACCCTGTCCGACCCCTACAGGATGGCCTCCATCGGCGCGACCTCGCCGGCGCGGATCGCGACGGCACGGGCGGTGACGAGCGGCAGCACGCGGTACGCGAAGTGGATCGCCGTCTGGACCTTGTTGAGGAAGAACGCCGCCTCGGGCCTGTCGGCGGCGTACCTGCGGACGGCTTCGCGATCGGCGGGGTCGACCGCGTCGGCGGCGAGCATCGCCCCAAGCTTCGCGCGGGCGATGACGGCCTGGTCGAGCAGGAAGTGGGCCCCGAGCACGTCGCCGATCATGTCGAGGAACGGGACCGAGTTGAGCAGGACGACGATCGCGGCGTCGGGGCGCTTGGCGAGTCCCTTCGAGATGTCCTCGATCTGCTTGAGGGCGGCGCCGAGCATCCACGCGGGCTCGCTGAGCTGAGGGTCGGTGCGGAGCTTCTTGAACGTGGCCTCCGCGAGGCCGAGCAGGTCGCGGATGGGTTTGCCCCCTCTTGCCGGGAGCTTGCGCGCGACGAGGTCGAGCGCCTGGATCCCGTTGGTCCCTTCGTAGATCGAGGCGATCTTCGCGTCGCGGAGGTACTGCTCGGCGGGGTAGTCCGCCGTGTAGCCGTACCCGCCGTACACCTGCAGGCACCACTCGGTGACCCGGAACCCCCAGTCGGAGGCCCAGGCCTTGCAGATCGGCGTCAGAACTTCGACGTACGACTGGAAGCGCTCCTGCTCCTCGCCCTCGGTCACGTGGGTCATGTCGATGAAGTACGACGTCTGCAGGAGCAGCGCGCGCATCGCCTGCACGTACGCCCCGGACGTCATCAGCATCCGGCGAACGTCGGGGTGCTCGATGATCGGCACCTGCGGCGCCCCGTGCTCCCGCATGCGGGTCCAGTGCCGGCTCTGCAACCGCGTCCTCGCGTAGTCGAGCGCGGCGTGGTAGGCCGCTGCGGCCACCGCCTCGCCCTGCAGCCCGACCTCGATCCGCGCCGGGTTCATCATGTGGAACATCAGCTTCATCCCGGCCTGCTCTTCGCCGAGGAGGAACCCTTCGCAGCCGTCGTTCCCGCCGAACACCATCGCGCACGTGGGCGAGCCGTGGATCCCCAGCTTCTCCTCGATCCGCGAGCACGCCACGTCGTTCGGCTCGCCGAGCGATCCGTCGGGATTGACGCGGACCTTGGGGACGATGAACAGCGACAGGCCGGACGTCCCTTCGGGGGCGCCGGGCGTGCGTGCGAGCACCGCGTGGACGATGTTCTCGGTGAGGTCGTGCTCGCCGGACGTGATGAAGATCTTCTCGCCCTGGATCCGGTAGCGGCCGTTGGGCTGCTTGACGGCGCGCGTCTTCGAGGCGCCGACGTCGGAACCGGCCTGGGGCTCGGTCATGCACATGGTTCCGGCCCACTGGCCCGAGTACATCCGCTCGCAGAACAGCGCGCGCATCTCGTCGGTGCCGAACCGCTCGATCAGGTAACCGGCCCCGCGAGTCAGAAGGGCGGTCAGCGAAAGCGCCATGTTGGACCCGAAGAACATCTCGTTGATCGCGGTGCCGACGGTGTCCGGCAGTCCCATCCCGCCGAAGTCGGGGCTGTTGATGCACCCGATCCACCCGCCCTCGCAGATCTTCTGGTAGACCGGGTGGAAGCTCGCGGGCATGACCACCTTGCCTGCCTCGAACCGGGCGCCGACCTTGTCGCCGTCTCGGTTCGCCGGAGCCAGCTGCTCCTCCGCGAGCTTGAACGCCTCGGCCAGCACCATCTCGACGTCGCCCCGCTCCCACTGCGAGAACCGGTCCCTCTTGAGAAGCTCCTCCGTGGGCAGCCATTCGAACAGCTGGAACTTGAGGTCCCGTATGTCGGCGCGGTATCCCACTGAATCCCCCCTCCCGGAAGTCGCGTTCCCCGGGGCGACTGAACCGCGGTTCATTCTCGCCAGCCCCGGCGCCGATTGCAAGAGGCGGGCTCGGCGACGGTGCATAATGCGCGCTGGAGGACGTTCATGCGGAGAGCGCGGGCGGTGGTGACGGGCGGGGCGGGGTTCCTGGGGTCGCACCTCTGCGACCGGCTCCTCGCCGAGGGGATGGAGGTGATCTGCATCGACAACCTCCTCACGGGCAACCTCGCGAACATCCAGCACCTCTTCGGGGTCGACGGTTTCGCGTTCGAGAAATACGACGTCACCAACCACATCCACGTCGCCGGAAAGGTCGAGTTCGTGCTTCACTTCGCGTCTCCGGCGTCGCCGATCGACTACCTCGAGCTCCCGATCCAGACCCTCAAGGTGGGGTCGCTCGGCACGCACAAGGCGCTCGGCCTCGCCAAGGCGAAGGAGGCGAGGTTCCTCCTGGCATCCACCTCCGAGGTCTACGGGGACCCCCTCGTCCATCCGCAGCCGGAGAACTACTGGGGAAACGTGAACCCGGTCGGGCCGCGGGGCGTGTACGACGAGGCGAAACGATTCTCGGAAGCGATGACCATGGCGTACCAGCGCTACCACCGCGTCTCGACGCGAATCGTCCGCATCTTCAATACGTTCGGCCCCCGCATGCGCGCTCGTGACGGTCGAGTCGTCCCCGCGTTCATCTCGCAGGCGCTCGCCGGCGAGCCGTTGACGGTGTTCGGAGACGGGTCGCAGACGCGCTCGTTCTGCTACGTGGACGACGAGGTCGAAGGCATCGTCCGGCTGCTGTTCTCGGAGATCGGCGAGCCGGTCAACATCGGCAACCCATCGGAGATGACCGTCAAGGGATTCGCCGAGACGATCCGCAGGCTCGTCGGGAGCGGGGCGCCGATCGAGTACCGCCCGCTGCCCGTGGACGACCCCAAGGTCCGGCAGCCCGACATCTCGCTCGCACGGGCGTACCTCGGCTGGGAGCCGCGAGTCTCGCTCGAGGACGGCCTGCAGAGGACGATCGACTACTTCAGGAACCAGCGGCGCGAGGCCGGCGAAGCCGCGGGACGATAGGGCCGCCCCGCGGGCGCCCGCGGCACCTCACCCGGCGCCGTGGTGGCGTGCCCGGTGGAGCCGGATGAGCTGACAGAGCAGGAGGTAGGTGATGCCTCCCGCCAGCAGCGCGAACACCAGCGCGCCGACGCCCCACGCGAGCAGCACGGAACGCAGCCAGGGGGCGTGCTGTCGCCACATCGCCGCGTGCAGCACTTCCTCGGGGTGCGGGAACGCGAAATTGGGCACGTGCACGCCCGTGACTTTCGTTCCGATGAGCGCGGCGATCGGGAAGTAGACCGGGAACGTCCACGGGTTGATCACCAGCGTACCGACGAGGACGTCCACCTTGTTGAGGCGCAGCACGAACGCCAGGAGGAGCGCGATCACGGTGTGGAGCCCCATGAACGGCGACAGGCCGATCGCGAGTCCGAGCGCCCAGGCCGCGGCCAGGCGTTCCGGCTTCTCGTTGATCCCGACGACCTCACGGAAGCGGGTCCGAAGGCGCTCCTGCAGGCTGCTCACGGTTTCGTCGCCGGGGCCGGCTGCGAGGCGCCGGCCACCAGCGCGGCTTGCAGCACCTCGTCCGCGCGGGATACGAAGCGGAAGTGGGTCCCGGCGCGGGCCGAGGCCGGCAACTCGGCGAGGTCCCGCTGGTTCTCGCGCGGGAGGCACACCTCGTGGATCCCGGCGCGCAGCGCGGCGAGCACCTTCTCCTTGATCCCGCCGACCGCGAGGACCTCGCCGCGGAGGGTGATCTCGCCGGTCATCGCCAGGTCGCGCCGCACGGGCCTGCCGACCGCGGTGGACGCGAGGGCGCACAACATCGTCACGCCCGCCGACGGCCCGTCCTTCGGGATCGCGCCCGCCGGCACGTGGACGTGGAACGAATGGTCGTCGAAGAAGGCAGGCGAGATCCCGTAGTCGAGCGCGTTGGCCCGAAGGTACGAGAGGGCGGCCTGGGCCGACTCCTTCATGACCTCACCCAGGTGGCCGGTGAGCCGCAGGTCGCCCTTGCCCGGGAGGGCCAGCGCCTCGACGTGGAGGATGTCGCCGCCGACCGGGGTCCACGCCAGCCCGGTGGCGACGCCGATGCGGTCCTCGGCGAGCCGCTCCTCGGCGAGGAACCGGGCGGGTCCGAGGAAGCGCTCGACGGCCTTGGCCGTGACGGTCACGCTGCCGGTCGAGCCCTCGGCGACGCGCACCGCGACCTTGCGGCACACGGAGCCGATCTCCCGCTCCAGGTTGCGCAGCCCGGCCTCGCGGGTGTAGCCGTTGATGAGGAACCTCAGGCCCGCGTCGAAGAAGCGGACCTGGTTCGAGGGCAGCCCGTTCTCACGGACCTGCTTCGGGATCAGGTGCCGCCTCGCGATCTGCAGCTTCTCCTCCTCGGTGTAGCCGGAGAGGGCGATGACCTCCATGCGGTCGAGAAACGCCGGGTGGATCGTCTCGGTGACGTTCGCGGTGGCGATGAAGAGCACCTTGGAGAGGTCGTAGGCCACGTCGAGGTAGTGGTCGCGGAACGAGTTGTTCTGCTCCGGGTCGAGGACCTCGAGCAGGGCCGCCGACGGGTCGCCGCGGTAGTCGGAGCCGATCTTGTCGATCTCGTCGAGCATGAAGACAGGGTTGGAGGTGCCCCCCTGGTTCACGCCCTGGATGATCCGTCCGGGCAGCGCTCCGACGTAGGTCCGGCGGTGCCCCCGGATCTCGGCCTCGTCGTGCACGCCGCCGAGGGAGATGCGGATGAACTTGCGCTCGAGGGCGCGGGCGATCGAGCGGCCGAGCGAGGTCTTGCCCACGCCGGGCGGCCCCACGAAGCAGAGGATGGGGCCCTTGCTGTCGTCCTTGAGCTTGCGTACGGCGAGGAACTCGACGATCCGCTGCTTGACCTTCTCGAGGTCGAAGTGGTCCTCGTCGAGCACGCGCCGTGCGTGGTCCAGAGCCAGGTTGTCCTGCGAGTACGTGCTCCACGGCAGGCCCGTGAGCCAGTCGAGGTAGGTCCGGATGACGGCGGCCTCCGCCGACTCCGGATGCGTCGTCTGCATGCGCTTGAGCTGCTTCTCCGCCTCGGTCTTGGCCTCCTCCGAAGGCTTCTTCGCCTCGATGGCGTCTCGGTAGCGCTGGACCTCCTGGCTGACGTCGTCCGTTTCCCCGAGCTCCTTCTGGATCTGCTTGAGCTGCTGGCGCAGGAGATACTCACGCTGCGACTTGTCGAGCTCGCCCTGCACCTGCGTGCTGATCTGGCGTTGCACCTCGAGCAGCGCGATCTCGTGCTCGAGGAACTCGTTCACCAACCGCAGGCGCTCCTTCAGGTCCATCGCCTCGAGGACCTTCTGCGCCTCCTCGGGCTTGAGGTTGAGGTTCGAGGCGACGAGGTCCGCCGAGGCGCGCCCCGTCCTCGAGCGACGTCGCTATGAGCATGACCTCGGGCGACACCGACTTCCCGAGCTCGACCACCTTCTCGAGGTTGCCGCGAACGGTGCGGATGAACGCCTCGAGCTCGAGGTCGCCCGCCGTCGTGGCCGGCTCCTCGAGCCTCGTGATCTTGGCCCGCAGGTAGGGCTCCTCCTGCAGCATGTACTCGACGCGGGCGCGGGCGAGCCCCTGGACCAGGATCCGGATGCGGTTGTCGGGGAGCTTGATCATCCGCATGATCCCGGCCACGGTCCCCACCTGGTGGAGGTCCTTGCCGGCGGGGCTTTCCTCGTTGGGGTCGCGCTGCGCCAGCACGAGGAGGAGGCGGCTCTCGGCGAGCGCCTGGTCGACCGCGGCGACCGAGCGGTCGCGGCCGATGGAGAGCGGGACCATGACGAACGGGAAGAGGACGGCGTCCTTCAGCGCCATCGCCGGGAGCACGTCGGGGATGGTGACGTTCCCGTCAGGCGCGGGATGGGAGTTCGCGGTCGCGTCGCTCATGTCTCCTCTTCGGCCACGGCGATCGTGTGGACGGAGTCGCGCCGCTCGGACACCCTCGGCAACCGGATCTCCAGCACGCCGGCCGTCAGCTTCGACCGCGACACCTCGGGGCGAACGGGCGCGGGGAGGAGGACCTCCACCGAGAAGGTCCCGAACCCGCGCTCCATGAGATGGCAGTGGCGGCGCTCCGACGGCGCGGCGGTGGGCAGCTTCCTGCCGGCGATCCTGAGCTCGCGCTGGCGCAGGGTGATCACGAGGTCCGAGGCGGCCACCCCCGGGATGTCCACGAGGACCACGAAGCCTTCCTCGTCCTCCCGCAGGTCGACCGGCGGGGAGTATCCGACGTCGGGCTGGTGCGCCGGGAGCGCCAGCAGTTCGAGGAGCTCGTCGAGGTGCTGCTGGATCAGCTCAATGTCGAGGCCCGACGGGACCAGACGCCTCATACCTTGACCTCGCGCTCGCGGCGCAGCCTCTCCAGCTCGACCAGGAACTGCTCGATGTCCTCGAAGCGGCGGTAGACGCTCGCGAAGCGAACGTAGGCGACCTGGTCCGCCTCGCGCAGGCGCGCCATCAGGATCTGACCGATCTCCTCCGAACGGATCTCTCGATCGTCGGCCATGCTTAGCGCGGCCTCCACGGCGTCGGCCATCGCCTCGAGCTGGCGCGAGGTGACCGGCCGTTTCTCGCAGGCCCGCACCAGTCCGGACAGGACCTTGGAGCGGTCGTACGGCTCCCGCTGGCCGTCCCGCTTGACCACGAGCGCGGGCACCTCCTCGATCCGCTCGTACGTGGTGTACCTCTTCTGGCACGAGAGGCACTCGCGGCGCCGCCGGACCTGGTTGCCCTCGCCGAGCTCGCGGGAGTCCACGACCCGGTCTTCCGCGTGGCCGCAGTACGGACACCGCATGCTAGGGAGCCTCCACGCCAGGTCGGGCCTCGGCGCCGAGCGCCCGGGCGCGTCCGAGGGAAAACCCGACTCCCCCCAGGTAGCCCAGGCCGAGCACCGTGATCGGGAAGAAGCAGATCGCGTGGTGGATCAACGCGTAGGCGGTCGCCGTCGGGACGTCCACGTTCATCAGCTGCGTGAGTCCGAACCGGATCGCCCAGTGGAACCCGCCGACGCCCGCGGGGGCGGGGATCGCGAGCCCGACCACCGAGACCGCGAACACGACGAACGACTGCGGCAGGCTCATCTCGAAGCCGAACGCCTTGGCGAGGAGGATCAGCTGCCACCCGATCACGAGCCAGAGGCCGACGCTCCAGGCGGCGATCTCCAGGAGACGCGCGGGCCTGCGGAGGACCTCGAGGCCGTCGAGCACGTGGTGGAGGAAGCTGGACACGCGGGCCACGTGCCTGGCGGGGAACCACCCGGCGATGCGGCGGACCGCCCCTTCGCGGCGCCGCAACAACAGCCAGATGAAGGCCACCGCGCCCGCCAGCCCTACGGTCGTCAGCGCGGCGGTGTCGCGGAGCATCGCCAGACTCGCCGGGTTGAGGCTGCCGGCGGCGAGCACGACGCCGGAGGCGAAGAGCACGAGGACCGTGGCGCCGTCGAGGAGGCGCTCCGTCAGGATCGAGGCCAGCGTACCTGCCGCCGGCATCCCGGTGCGGGCCGCGAGCAGCAGGGGACGAACGATCTCGCCCGCCCGCGCCGGCAGCACCGTGGAGGTCGCGAACCCCGCGGCGGTGCACCCCATGAGGTTCGCGACTCCGGCGCGCCCCACGGGTCGCAGGATCAGCCCCCACCTGAGCGCGCGGAGGGCGTACGTGAGGAGCGCGACCCCGAGCGAGGCGAGGGCCCACCCCAGCTTGACGTGCGCCAGCGCTTTCCCCACGTCCTGGAGCGGGGCCGTCCACAGGAAGACGCCGAACAGGACCACGGCGAGCCCGAGGCTCGCCACGATCTTCCAGGTGTTGCCGCCGCCGGTCGCGCGCACCGGGCAAGGTTAGTATTACCGGAGGATGAGGGCAACCGAGTCTCCGCTTCTGGCGACGCATGTGGACTGCAGCGCACACACCACCCCGGCGGGCTACCCCGAGCGCGCCGAACGGTTGCCTGCGGCGGTCGCCGGCGCCGTAGCGGCCGGCGCGACCGCGCTTCCCGTCGAGGTGGACGAGGAGGCGGTGTTGGGGGCGATCGAGCGAGTCCATGCGCCGGGCTACGCCGGCCGCCTGCGGGCGGCGTGCGAAACGGCCCCCGCGATCTTCGACACCCAGGACAACCCGATCAGCAAGGGGAGCTACGCCGCGGCGCTCGCGGCGGCGGCAGCGTCCGTCACTGCGGCGGCCGCGGCCGCCGACGGGGCCGCCACGACGATCTGGGTGCCGGTGCGGCCTCCGGGCCACCACGCGCTGCGCGACCGCGCCATGGGTTTCTGCTTCTTCAACAACGCCGCGATCGCCGCCGAGGAGCTGCTTGCCCGCGGCTGCGGTCCGGTGGCGATCGTCGACTTCGACGTCCACCACGGCAACGGCACGCAGGCCCACTTCTGGGAGCGCGGCGACGTGTACTTCCTTTCGGTACACCGATATCCGTACTACCCGGGGACCGGCGGCGGGGACGAGGTCGGCGCGGGCGACGGACTCGGTCTCACACGCAACTTCCCGCTCGCGGCCGGCGCCGGCGACGCGGTATTCGCAGACGCCGTGTCGGCCGGCCTCGACGAGCTGCTGGGACGCCTCCGGCCGGCCTCGTGGGTGGTCTCGGCCGGCTTCGACGCCCACCGGTCCGACCCGCTCGGAGGCCTGGACCTCTCCGACGAAGGCTTCCGCACGATCGGCCGGGCGCTGAGGGGGGCTGCCGCGGGAAGCCCGGTAGTTGCTGTGTTGGAGGGCGGCTATGACCTGAAAGCGCTGTTCCGATCAGTGCGAGAGTTCATCACAGGGGTCAGCGGCGTCGGTCGCTCTTGACTTTTCTGTGAGTCGTCCCTATGTTTAGCTACAAAGGTGTGATGTGAGAAGCCAACAGGAGGCCAGCCGATGCGCAAAACACTAGGGAGAACAGCCGTTCTTGCGATCTGCCTGCTGGTGGCGGCCGCCGCCATGGCCGGCACGATCACCGGGCGAGGGGCCGGTCAACCCTCGGTGCAGACGATCTTCCGCATCGACACGCCGACGGCCAACGCGACGGTTTTCGGGATCGTCGACGTGACCGGCTTCGTTCTCGATCCCCGCGGCGTGTCGCGCGTCACGTTGCTGGTCGACGGTTCCCCCGTCCACGACGCCGACATCAACCAACCGCGGGTGGACGTGCAACGCCGCTACGCGCGGTTCTTCGGCGAGAGCTTCCCGTACGACCCGGGCTTCACCACGTCGTTCCTGGCGAGCAACTACACCGCCGGCCCGCACGCGCTGGCGATCCGCGTCACCTACTCGAACTCCGACGTCGCCGATCTCGGGACCCGGATGGTCACGGTCGACACCACGACCAACGAGGCCCCGATGGGGGACATCGACAGCCCGCACGACCCTGCCGTCTACGGGATTCAGGACACCGTTTCCGGCCCGTTCCCGGTCGTCGGCTGGGCGATCGACGACGTTGG
Source organism: uncultured Acidobacteriota bacterium (assembly GCA_963727275.1). Classification (GTDB taxonomy): domain Bacteria; phylum Acidobacteriota; class Thermoanaerobaculia; order Thermoanaerobaculales; family Thermoanaerobaculaceae; genus RBG-13-68-16. The sequence continues at coordinate 20,845 of CAVSFK010000011.1, read as the reverse complement.
GATCAGCCAGCGCGTCAGCCCTGCGGGGTGCGTCCCTGCCACCGACCCGACCTGCCACGTCCTCGCCGACATCGAGGTGATGGTGGACAAACAGGTCGTGGGCCAGGCGCTCTACCCGTTGCCGCGTCCGGACATTGCGAACAGGTTCCCGGACGTGGCCGACGCGTTCCTGTCCGGGTTCCAGATGAACCTCGACACGACGCGGTTCACCAATGGGGGCCACACGATCTCGGTGCGGGCGTGGGACACCGCGGGACTCTCGACGGTGCTCGCCTCGCGCGACGTGTTCATCGACAACAACTACGCGACGCTGGGACCGTTCGGCAAGATCGACTGGCCGATGGCGAACGCGCACCTGTTCGACACCGATTGCACGCAAAACAACGTATCGGGCCTGTTCACGCCCGGCAGCCGTCTCGAGTGGATCTCCGGGTGGGTGATCGACCAGAACGACCAGCAGCGCTTCCAGGGCGTCAAGTACGTCGAGCTGCTGCTCGACGGCGTGACACTGGCCAGCACCTCGTACTCGATTCCGACCTTCTACCCCTCGGACCTCTTCTTGCAAGACCCCCCCTTTAACGGGAGGTCCGATTGCAACGAGCTCAGGCTTAACCAATTCGGGATGGCTGTCAACTGCTACGGCTACGATCGGCCCGACATCCTCTACCAGTACCCGCAGTTCACGACCGACGCCAAGAACTCCGGGTTCTTCTTCGTGCTCGACGTCGACGCCCTCTTCTTCCAGGGCATCCATCAGGGACTCCACTACCTGGCAATCCGTGTCGGGACCCAGGACCCGACCCGCCCGGCGGTGATCATCGACCAGATCCCGGTCGTCCTCGAGTGCTCCCTGACGGGCACGTTCTCGAGCTTCGGGGAGCTCGAGGTCCCGGTCGCGATGCAGGCCATGCAGGGAAGCGCGGCGGTCTCGGGGTGGGTCTACGACTACAACGTCCTCGCGAGGCTGAACTTCTACGTGGACGGCGTGCTCGACGGCAGCTTGGTGTCGCCCAACTCTCACCTCGGCATGTCGCGGCCTGACCTGATCACCCGGTACCCCTTCCTCGGCCACATGCTCGACCACGCAGGGTTCCAGTACACGCTCGACACCACCAAGTACGTGGACGGCGTGCACCAGCTCGTGATCCAGACCGTGGATGTCAGCGGCGGCTACCGGAACTACTGGGTGCAGCGGCCGGTGGTCTTCGACAACCTCAACCGCTAACGGCGACCCGCCACAGCGATCCCACCGCCCCGGCACCGGCCGGGGCGGTTCTATTTGGACTCCGTCCACGTTACGATCTCACCCGTGAGGCAAGGCTCGATGCGAGCGCTGCGGTTTGCCGCCCACGGGGACGCCAGCCGCCTTTCCCTGGGCGAGATGCCCGAGCCGCGGCCGGGGCCCGGCGAGGCGGTGGTGAGGCTGCGGGCGGCCGCGCTGAACCACCTGGACCTGTTCGTCCTCGAGGGCATGCCGGGCGTCCCGGTCGAGCTGCCGCACGTCGGCGGGGCCGACGGGGCGGGGACCGTCGCGGCGGTGGGGCAGGGCGTGACGGGCTGGTCGGCCGGCGACGAGGTCGTGCTGAACCCCGGCCTCTCCTGCGGGACCTGCGAGTTCTGCGCGCGCGGCGAGGAGTCGCTCTGCGTCTCCTTCGGGTTGATCGGCGAGCACGCGCGCGGCACCTTCGCCGACTTCGTAAAGGTGCCGGCAACCTCGCTCGCCGCCAGGCCCGCGCACCTCTCGTGGGCGGAGGCCGGCTCGTTCGGGCTGACGTTCCTGACGGCCTGGCGGATGCTCATGAGCCGGGCGCGGCTCGGCCAGGGCGAGACGGTGCTGATCCACGGCATCGGCGGCGGCGTGGCCCTCGCCGCGCTCGCGCTCGCGAAGCGCGCCGGCGCCACGGTGTTCGTGACGTCGTCGGACGACAGGAAGCTCGCGCGCGCCCTGGAGTTGGGCGCCGACCGCGCGATCAACTACACTGTCGCCGACGTGGCGCGCGAGGTGCGCGGCCTGACCGCCAAGCGGGGGGTCGACGTGGTCGTCGAGACGGTCGGCCAGGCCACGTGGATGACCTCGCTGCGCTGCACGGCCAAGGGGGGCAGGATCGTGACCTGCGGCGCGACGAGCGGGCCGAACCCGGCCGAGGAGATACGTCTGATCTTCTGGAACCAACTCTCGATACTCGGGTCGACGATGGGCAGCCGCAAGGACTGGTCGGCGATGGTGCAGGCCGTCGGGGACAGCCGGCTCGAGCCGGTGATCGACCGCGTCCTGCCGCTGGAACGCGGGCGCGAGGCCTACGAGCACCTCGCGGCCGGCGGGCAGTTCGGGAAGATCGTGCTCGAGATCTCCGCCGGCGGGAGCGACCCAACGGAGCACGGGCTCGCGTGAGCGAGTCGGCCTCGAGGGTACCGGCGCAGCAGACGCGCATCCTGCCGCGTTCCCAGCACCAGATCTCGCGCGCGTTCATCTCACCGAACGCGCTCAAGGTGCTCTACCGTCTCCGCGGCGCCGGGTTCGTGTCCTACCTCGTCGGCGGCGCGGTGCGGGACCTCCTCCTGGGACGGAAGCCCAAGGACTTCGACATCGGCACCAACGCGCGCCCGCAGCAGGTCCGTCAGCTCTTCCGCAACGCCCGGGTGATCGGGCGCCGCTTCAGGCTCGTGATGGTCAGGTTCGCCGACGAGGTCGTCGAGGTGGCCACCTTCCGGCGCTCGCCCGAGCCGCCCGAGATCGAGGAGGGGGAGACGACGGACGCGCTGGCGCCGACGCCGGACGTGGCCGAGTTCGGCACGCCCGAAGAGGACGCCTGGCGGCGCGACTTCACGGTGAACGGGCTCTTCTACGACATCGCCGACTTCTCGGTGATCGACCACGTCGGCGGGCTCGACGACCTCGCGGCGGGCGTGATCCGGACGATCGGCCAGCCCGGGCTCCGCCTGGCGGAGGACCCGGTCCGGATGATGCGGGCCGTGGAGTACGGCGCGCGCCTGGGGTTCAAGCTCGACGCCGAGCTCGAGGACACGATCGCCGTCATGCACGGCGAGATCCGGCGCGCGGCGCCGGCGCGCATCGCCTACGAGCTGCTGGAGAGCCTCAAGGGCGGGCAGGCGCTTCCGGTCTTCCGCGGCCTGGAGGACTCGGCGCTGCTCGGGCACGTCGTCCCGGAGGCCCACGCGGCGGCGACCGACGGGAACGGCGCTCTCCTCTGGGCCCTGCTCGAAGCGGCGGACGCCAAGGTTCGAAACGGCGAGAAGATCGGCGAGGAGACGCTGCTCGGCCTGCTGTTCCTGCCGAGGTTCGTCGCCGCCCTGGCGGCCCACGCCGAGAAGCCCCCGGCGCCGGGCGACGTCGAGCGTCTGGCCCGCGAGCAGCTCGACGCCGCCGCGCTCAGGATGGCGCTCTCGCACCACCGCGGCCACATCCTCCGCGCGTCCTGGCTCCTCCTGTCGCGAATGATGGTCCCCCCGCGCTCCGCCAAGCTCGTCCTCCGGACGGTCCGGCACGAGGCGTTCGAGACGGCGTGGGAGCTGGCGCACCTCCTCGCCGCCACGCCCGCGGGCTTCGCCCCCGGATTCGCGCAGTGGGTGCCGGCGGTGGAGCGGGTGCGGGCCGGGATTCCGCTCGAGGCCGCGCCGGTCCCGGCGGGCGAGGGACCGCGGCGGGCCGCGCGCCGCCGCCGGGGCGGCCGCCGGCGCGGCAAGAAGAAGCCCACGGTGACGCCGTGACCGCGAAGCCGCGAGCGAGGGCGGACGAGCTGCGGGAGGCGATCCGCCGGCACGAGCACCTCTACTACGTGAAGGCGCAGCCGGAGATCAGCGACTACGAGTTCGACCGCCTCATGGAGGAGCTGCGCGCGCTCGAGGAGGCGCATCCGGAGCTGGTCGTGCCCGATTCGCCCACCCGGCGAGTGGGCGGCGCCCCGCTGGACGAGCTGACGCAGGCGCGCCACGCCGTCCCCATGCTGTCGCTCGACAACACGTACGACGAGGACGAGCTGCGGGAGTGGCTCGAGAGGGTGCGCCGCGTCCTCGGGCGCGACCCGGGCGGGCTCGTGGCGGAGCTGAAGATCGACGGCGTCTCGCTCGCCCTGACGTACGAGGAGGGGGTCATGGTGCGCGCGGTGACCCGGGGCAACGGCGAGGTCGGCGACGACGTGACGTCCAACGCGCGCACGATCCCCTCGATCCCGCTCTCCCTCCCCGGGAAGCTCCCGCTCGTCGAGGTGCGCGGCGAGGTCTACACCCCCCGCGAGGCGTTCCGGGAGATCAACCGGGCGCGGCGCGAGGAGGGGGAGGAGCCGTTCGCCAACCCGCGCAACACGACCGCGGGCGCGGTCCGCCTGCTCGACCCGCGGGAGGCCCGCCGCCGGCGCATGGCCTTCTTCGCCTATCAGATCCCGCGAGCCGAGGGCGTCTCGTTCGAGCGCCACTCGCAGGCGCTCGAGCGACTCGCCGCCTGGGGGTACGCCGTCAACCCGGGCTGGCGGCGGTGCGCGGACCTGGCCGAGGTGCACGCGTTCATCGAGGAGTGGGGCGGCAAGCGCTCGAGCCTGCCGTTCGACATCGACGGCGTCGTCGTGAAGGTGGACGTGCTGGAGGAGCAGCGGTCGCTGGGGGCCACGGCCAAGTTCCCGCGCTGGGCGGTGGCGTTCAAGTACCACCCCGAAGGCGAGCAGACCCGGGTCCGCGACATCGTCGTCCAGGTCGGGCGCACCGGCACGCTGACCCCGGTCGCCGACCTCGAACCGGTCCTCCTGGCCGGCAGCACCGTGTCGCGCGCGACGCTCCACAACGCCGACGAGGTGGCGCGGCTCGACGTCCGGGTCGGCGACCTCGTCTGGGTGGCCAAGGGCGGCGACGTGATCCCGAAGGTCGTCGCCGTGGACCCGGCGGGCCGGCCGCCGAAGGCTCGTCCGTTCCGGATGCCGGAGGCGTGCCCCGAATGCGGGACGCCGGTGGTGCGGGAGCCGTCCGAGGTCGCCATCCGATGCCCGAACCGCGCCTGCCCGGCGGTCGTGCGGCAGCGGCTCTTCCACTTCGTCTCGCGGGCCGGGATGGACATCGAAGGGCTGGGCCGGCGGTTCATCGAGCAGCTCCTGAACCGAGGGGATGATCGGCGACCCGGCCTCGCTCTGGGACCTCGACGGGGAGCGGCTGGCCGCGTTGCCGCAGTGGGGCGAGAAGTCCGCCGCCAAGCTGCTGGCCGAGATCGGAGTCGGCGCGGGAGAGGCCGCTGTGGCGCCTCCTCGTTGCGCTCGGGATCCGCCACGTCGGGGAGAAGGCCGCCAAGGTGCTCGCCGCCAGCTTCGGGTCGCTCGAGGCCCTGGAGCGCGCGGCGCCGGATGAGCTCGAGCGCGTCGAAGGGATCGGTCCGACGATCTCGGCCAGCGTCGCGGCGTTCTTCGCGAGCCCGGAGGGGCGCGAGCTGGCGCACCGGCTGCGCGAGCGCGGGGTCGACCCGCGCGAAGAGGTGACGACGCGGCCGGCCGCCCCGCCGCCGCTGGCGGGCCTGACGTTCGTCCTCACGGGCGCCATGTCCCGTCCGCGCGAGGAGGTGGCCGAGCAGCTCGAGGCGGCGGGCGCCAAGGTCGCCGGCAGCGTGTCCAAGCGCACCTCCTACGTGATCGCCGGCGAGGACGCCGGCTCGAAGCTCGCGAAGGCGAACGAGCTCGGCGTGCCGGTGCTGGACGAGGACGGTCTTCGGCGCCTGCTGGAGGAAAGGGGAGTTTCAGGATGACCAGGGCGCGAGTCATGCTGGTTGACGACGACGACGGCTCACGCGCCGCCATGGCCACCGGCCTCCGCAGGGTGGGGTACGAGGTCGCCGAGCACGACTCGGGCGAGAGCGCGTTTGCGGCGCTCGACGCCGGCGAGTCGGCGGACGTCCTGATCACCGACGTGCGCATGCCCGGCATGGACGGTTACGAGCTGGTCCGCCGCTCGCGCGTCATGCACCCGGAGATGGCGGTGCTCATGGTCACCGCGTTCGGCGACGTGGACGGCGCCGTGCAGGCGCTCCAGGGCGGCGCGGACGACTACCTGACCAAGCCCGTGAACCTGCTCGAGCTGCGCAAGCGGGTCGAGCTGCAGCTCGAGCGGACGAACCTCAACCGCGACAAGCGTGAGCTCAAGGACCGGCTCGAGAAGCTCGTGGGGTTCGACAACATCATCGGACACTCGCCCGCGATGCAGGAGGTGTTCGAGCGGGTGCGGGTGGTGGGGCCGGCGCCGAGCACCGTGCTGATCGTGGGCGAGTCCGGCAGCGGCAAGGAGCTGATCGCGAACGCGATCCACGAGCACTCCCCGCGGGCGGCCGGCCGCTTCGTCGCGCTGAACTGCGGCGCGATCCCGGGCGAGATCCTCGAGGCCGAGCTGTTCGGCCACGAGCGCGGCGCGTTCACCGGCGCGTTCCAGCGCCGGATCGGCAAGCTCGAGGCGGCGAGCGGCGGCACGCTCTTCCTGGACGAGATCTCGGAGCTGTCGACCGACCTCCAGGTCAAGCTCCTGCGGGTGCTCGAGGAGCGCAAGATCGTGCGCGTCGGCGGCAACGACGAGGTCGCCGTCGATTTCCGCCTCGTGGCCGCGACCAACCGCGACCTCGACGACGAGGTCGCGAGGGGCCGCTTCCGGCGCGATCTCTACTACCGGCTCAAGGTCGTGACCATCGCCCTGCCGCCGCTGCGGAGGCGCGTCGAGGACATCCCTCTGCTGGTGGCCCACTTCGTGGACCGCTTCAACACCGACCTCGGCCGGCACGTGACGAGGGTCGCGCCCACGCTCCTCGCCACGCTCCGCAACCTGACGTGGCCGGGCAACGTGCGGGAGCTGCGCAACGTGGTCGAGAACATGGTGCTGTTCTGCCGCTCCGACGAGCTGACCGTCGCGGACCTCCCCGCCGAGTACCAGGAGGGGCGGAGGGTCGAGGCGCCGGCCGGAGCGCAGGGGTGGGTGCCGCGACCGATGGCGGAGATCGAGAAGGAAGCGATCCTGCGCACGCTCGAGCAGACGAACGGCCACCGGGCCAAGGCGGCGCAGATGCTCGACATCGGGCTGCGCACGCTGCAGCGCAAGCTCAAGGAGTACGGCGCCGTCGCCGTGGGCGAAGAGGTCGAGGAGTAGAATTCTCAACCGAAGGAGCAATCATGGATCTGCCGAGCAAGGTCGTGGTGTACAGCCAGGTACCGGGGCTCTCCGGCACCGCCGGAACGCTGGTCGGAATCCGCGCCGAGGGCTGCTACGAGGTGCGGGTGGCGGTTCAGGGGAAGCTGCACTCCGCGCTCCTCCCGATCGCACAGACGGGCCTGGTGTTTGCGGAGCCGGAGCCGGACGTGATGCTCGAGGAGAACATCGAGCGGTAGTACTGCGCCGCCGATATCGGGCCGTCTGCGTTGTTGCGCTCGCCCGCTCACATCCTCACATAGCCTCCGGCTATGCTCCGGTGTGGCAGGCTCGCGCGCCTAGCATCCGGCCCAATCTCGTCGGCGCGGCTACACGCCTCACGCCTCCGTCCTGCCTTCGGTGTCGCGCCGATCCGCCACTCTGGGCGGTCGTACTTGCGCCCAACCAGTCATTGCGAGCCCGGCCGCCAGATGCGCGACGAGCCGTGCCCCTGTGAAGTTGTCGCCTCGAACACCTGTCATCGCGAGCCCGGCCACAGGCCGGGCGCGGCAATCCCGTTCCCACTTGGCGGGCCGTGGCCGTCGACGGTTCTTGTCGTCACCCCCGCGGAAGCGGGGGTCCAGGCTTCCCCGCGGCAGATGCCGGCCGCGTCATTCTGTTGCCGCCGACGCCGGACCGGCGCCCGCGCGCTATACTCAACATCTGAACAAGCACTGGAGGACGCGTTGTCGGAAGCCCCCTCGACCTACAGTGACAGTCCGCCTGCCGCCACGTGCTGCGAGCGTTCCAGGACGGGGTTAGGCCGCGGTTTCTTCAGCCTGTCAGGGTGGCCGCGCCTCCAGCCGCGCCCCGCCACCCGAGCCGTCGCCAATCGGTTACGGCGCTGTGTCCGTACGAATGGCGTCGACAAACGCTGCACCACGCGCAAAGTTTCCCGATTTCCTTTCGTCAACCGAATATGCGTTAGGCGCAAGTTAGAATACGTCAAAAGGAGCACAGAGTGGAATTCGTAGTTGGAGTCGGCCCACCTCCACTGGATGTGCTGACGCTGGCAGGTCGGGTACTCCTCCTCGCGCCATTGCCTTTGCTGGTCATCGGGAGTGTCTTACTGCTGACGGTCGGTCGTCGGGAACCAGTCGTGGTTCAAAGCAGCCTTCGGCTTCTGAGTCTTTGTGCCGCGACGACGTGTCTCCTCAGCTCGGTACTCTCTCTCGCGGGGGTTGGCGCGATGCTCGCCGACGACGATCTGGGTCAGGCGCTCCTACTTGCATGCGTGTGCCTCGTCTCAGGCGTGATGACCTCGGCGATTTGGATCGCGCTCGCACGAAGGCTCGTCGTTTCGACGGGTCGAATCAGCGTTGTCCCGCGCGACCACGAAGCGACCCGATGAAGGTGCGATGCTGAGGTTTTACTTTGCGCCTAAGGGCGCGTTGCAGCCGACTGGCACTCGCCTGCAAGTCGGCGCTGCGCGCCGGGTACGTTCGTGCCAACGACTGAACGTGAGCGCTAGGCGCACGAAACAGGTAACGAAAGTGAGGAGTCAATGAAGAAGAAACCGGTGGCGACGAAGAAGGGTGCTCACGCTCCAAGCCAGAAGGAAAAGCGGGGCTACCTGAGGCAGACCGAGGTTCCCGTCTTGCCTCTGGCAGAGGCCCTAAGGCTTGCGCAGAGTCTCCACGATGACTTCGCGGGGGGTAATGCAGCCCCCCACCAGCTCGCGATGGCCGTGGACCTTTCTCCAACCGCCCAGACATGGAAGGACCTCTCCGGCGCGTCGATCGCCTATGGCCTAACCCTCGGAGGGTCCCAGGCTTCAACCATTGCCCTAAGCGATCTAGGCAAGCGCATCGTAGCCCCGACGCAGGAGGGGCAGGACACGTCAGCAAAGGTCGAGGCGGCCTTGCAGCCGCGAATTCTCCGTCTGTTCTTCGACAAGTACAACCATGCGAAGTTCCCCCAGGACAAGATCGCTCTGAACGTCCTCGGCGAGATGAGTGTTCCAAAGGACCGCTTGGAACGTGCGCTCGACATCATCAAGAGAAATGGCGAATTCGTGGGAATCATCCAGCAAACCAAGACAGGCCCGTTCGTAGCGATCGACACGCCGCTGCCGCCCGTCTCGGATTCCACCGAAGATGGAGGTAAAGGCCCGGACCGAGGTGAGGCTGAGGAGACATCCGGGCCAGCTCTGCCGAAGCCCGAAATTCCCCAGGCGCCGCGCTCAGCGGCGTCGCAGCGGGTCTTCATCACCCATGGGAAGAACAAGGAGATCGTGGGTCAGCTAAAGGACCTGCTGACCTTTGGGAAGTTCGTCCCAGTCGTGGCCGACGAGCATGAGACGACGTCGAAGCCCGTCCCAGAAAGGGTTCTTGACGACATGCGTTCATGCTTCGCTGGGATCATTCATGTCGCGAGCGAAGAGGCGATGCTTGACGACAAGGGCGCTGTCCATCATAGGATTAACCAGAATGTGCTGATAGAGATCGGGGCCGCGATGGCGCTCTTCGGGACCAACTTCATCCTCCTAGTCCAACGTGACATCCACCTTCCGTCCAACCTGCAAGGCCTATACAAGTGCCTCTACGACGGCGACAAGCTCGACTACGAGGCCACCATGAAGCTCCTAAAGGCCTTCAGCGAATTCAAGTAGCACATTGGCCGATGAACGGTCGGGCGCCTAGGTAAGACGTTTCGAGCTGCCCGTCATCGTCGGTCCGGTGGGGGCGATCTCAACGCTTCCCACAGCGTTGACGCGTCGCGCGTGCCAACCGGTCAGACGAACGCCGGGAAATCGCTGCTACCCGCCCCGTCGCACGCGACCGTGGTGAGCTCCTTGTGGGTGTCCGGGGCGACCGCGAGGGTAGTAGTCTTGGGCATGGCTTACCTACCCGAGAGAGTATTCGCTGCCGTGCAACGTACGGGTCGAGCGGGTCGTGGGCTGACCCACGAGAACGCCGGAGGACGTCCCTTCCCTCGTCCGGACGTCACGGTTTATAGACGACGGATTCTAGGCCCAGCATGAGCGATTTGTCGCCAACTCCTCGTTCGCCCATTGAGCCCAATTCGGTCACGCCTGCGACCGGTGGGATGTTCGATGACCCCGTGTGGTTCCGGGTTCCGGTCGCCTTCATCTGCGCCGGCGCGGGGTTTGCAGTTCTCTATTGGACTACAGAAGTGGTTCGGTCATGCGTCCTTTGGGCCATCGCGGTAGTCCTCTTCGCCGTTGACCCACTCGGGCTCTATCTTCTGGCCCTGGCTGGAGCGATGATCGCTCCGCGGTCGCCAGTCGCAAACTGGTACCAGGCGGCTCGGAGGCATGCGTGGAAGCTCATCGCGCTGTGGGCCATCCTTCTGGGGCTAGGCGGTCTGGCGATGTTCCTCGTGGGTCGGTGATCGGCGCGTCGGCTACCCGAATCCAGCTCAGCGCGGCGCCGTCGCCCGGCAGCGCGCTCAGGCTGACACGGACGTTGACCCGATAAAGTAGACACTCCGACCCACCAGGGAAGCCGGGCAGGACGGCATGGACCAGGGCACGGGACGGATGAGCTCCAGGCGCTGGTTTTGCCTGCTAGTAGCTTGCAGGGCGAAATCCGTCTTGCCCAGGGCGGACAGCCTGGATATCTACCTCGGAACGAACCCGGCGTCGGCGAGGACCTGGCGGTGGTCGAACGCGAGCTCCATGCCGGTGAGGTCGGCGAACCAGCGGGCGTCGGCGGCGTCGTCGCCGCCGCGCAGCTCGCCGCCGATCACGCGGCACAGGTAGACGGGCGAGACGGTGTGGCCGCGCGGGTCGCGATCGGGCGCCGAGTAGACGCCGAGGAGCCGCACGGGCACGACCGTCAGAGCGGTCTCCTCCCGCACCTCGCGGACGCACGCGGCCTCGCACGTCTCGCCGATCTCGACGAAGCCGCCGGGCAGCGCCCAGGAGCCCGCGAAGGGATCGTGGCCTCGCCGGATGAGAACGACGCCTTTCGCGGGGTCCACGATGACGGCGTCGACGGTCAGATGGGGCGTCGTTGGTCTCGGCAAGGTCAACCCTCCGAGTCAGCCGCGCCTTGGCATGCGCGGGCCAGCTTCGCGAGCAGCGACGAGGACGGCTACCCGGGGCCGTTGCGGGTCCTGCCAGCTCCAACCGTCCGCGGCCTCGCCGACCCGAGCGGCGCGCATCGTCCCGAGGAACGCGGAGACGAGGACGTCGCGGTGGGTGAGGGCGTGGCGGATCGTGGGGCCCGGCCGGAGCGTGACCGCGAACCCGGCCCCCTCGGCCAGCGTCCGAGCCGCCGCCTCCGGCTGCTCCCCGTCCCGCACGACGGCGAACGGCGGCAGCCACAGGCCGGCCAGCAGTGGCGCGTCGACCCGCCGCAGCAGCACGCTGCCGTCCGGCCGGACGAGCCAGAGCGCGGCCCAGTGCTGCTTCTCGCGGGCGCGCACCTTGCGGGGGAGGGGGAACGCGTCGGGCGTTCCGGCCCGCCTGGCGCCGCACCCGGCGCGGAGCGGGCAGACGGGGCAGCGGGGCGCGGCCGGCGTGCAGACGGTGGCGCCCAGCTCCATGAGGGCTTCCCACACCTCGGGCGTGCTCGCCGCGGCGTGCAGCTCCCGCGCGAATGCGTGGCCCTCCCGGAGCAGGGCCTGGCTCCCGAGGCGCATCGGCAGGGCCCGCACGCGCGCCGTCACGCGGGCGATGTTCCCGTCGACGGGCGGCGTGTCGCCGCCGAACGCGAACGCGGACACGCCCGCCGCGGTGTACGGGCCGAGGCCGGGCAGCGCCGCGAGCTCCTCGTACTCGGTGGGCCAGGCCCCTCTGGCGACGATCGCGCGCGCCGCGGCGTGCAGGAGCCGGGCCCGCCGGTAGTACCCGAGGCCGGTGAACTCCCGCACCACGTCCTCGACGTCCGCGGCCGCGAGCGCCTCGATCGACGGGAAGCGGTCCACGAACCGGCGAAACACCACCGCGGCCCGGTCGACCTGGGTCTGTTGCGCCAGGACCTCGGAAACCAGCACGCGGTAGGGGTCGCGGGGGAACGGCCCGCGCCAGGGCAGGTCCCTGCACGTCGCGCGGAACCACCGCAGGAGCGTCCGAGCAGGCACCGCGGGCACCCGGGGAGTGTACCGCGCTAGAATCACGCCGTGGCCGACGTAGCTCAAGCTTGCCCGTTGTGTGCCGGCACGGGGTTCGTGATCGAGACGCGCGACGGGCTCGAGGTCGCGGTGCGCTGCCGTTGCCGGCGGGACCGGTCCGCCGACGTCGCCCTGCTCGCGGCCCGCATCCCGCCGCGCTACAAGCACTGCACGGTCGAGAGCTTCGAGGTGTGGACGAGCGACGTCGGAACCCGCAACCTGCAGGCGCAGGCGCGGCGCCGCACGCGGGAGTTCGTCGACTGTTACCCGGCGGTCGACCGGGGGCTGCTGTTCATGGGCAGCGTCGGCACCGGGAAGACGCACCTCGCGGTGGCCGCCCTCAGGGAGCTGGTCGAGAAGAAGGGCGCGCGCGGGATCTACATCAACGCCCTCGAGCTGGTGCAACAGCTGCAGATGACGTTCGACGGCGGCGGCGCCAGCCGCGAGGAGGTCCTCGGGCCGGTGACCGAAACCGAACTCGTCGTCCTCGACGAGCTGGGCACGGGCCGCCTCACCGAGTGGGTCCGCGACCTCCTGTACTACGTCATCAACACGCGCTACATGGCCGGGCGGGTGACGATCTTCACCACGAACTACCTCGATTCGGCGCAGCCGCCGCGCACGCGGGGCGCCAACCAGCCGCCCGCGCAGAGCCCCGGCCAGGACGTCGCCGCCGCGGATCGTTGGCAGGAGACGCTCGCCGACCGGATCTCGGAGCGGCTGCGCTCGCGCCTGTTCGAGATGGCCGAGGTGATCGAGCTGCGGGGCGAGGACTACCGCGCCCGCAGCGCGAGCCGGGGAGCCGCTCGGGGCGGGACGCGGTCTTGAGGGTGGCCGGGCGCGCCCGCTCGGCCGCGATCGGCGCGGTCGGCCTGGCGCTCCTGATCTCGGGCTGCGCGCCCGCCCCAGTCGTGGTCGCGCCGGCGCCGCAAGCGACACCGACACCGACCCCGACTCCGGTTCCGCCGGCGCCGACCCCCACGCAGCCTCCGCCCGGACCGCCGCTCGCCGGGCCGGTTCCCGAGCGCGCCGATGCCCGGCCGCCGCGCGTACGCATCCTGCTGCAGGTTGCGGCCGAGCCGGCGCTGCCGGAGCCGGGGCGAAGGTACGCGTGCGTGGTCGCCGGGCAGGCGCCGACCGTGCTGCGCGGGCCGATTCGGACCGCACTGGTGGCCGGGAAGCCGGCGATGCAGGTCGGCGCCTTCCAGCAGGACGCCAACGCCCAACAGCTCCTCTCGCGCCTCGCGGCCGCCGGCTTCGACGTTCGCGTGGAGACCGACGCCGCCGGCCTGAGGCGGGTGACGGCGCTCGCGGCCGACGGCGAGCGCGAGGAGGCCCTGGCGCAGCGCCTGCGCCAGGCCGGCTTCACGGACGCCCGGCGCAGCGGCGCCGTCTCGGCGGTCGTGGTCGCCCAGGGCGAGGGCGGCGCGACGGCGCAGGGCCCGACGATCCGGCTGGTGCCCCTCGACGCCGACCCGGTCCGCGTGGGCGCCAAGTCGGTCCGCGGCGAGCTCGAGCTCCGGCCCTCCGGCGGCGGCGTGATCGTCGTCAACGTCGTCAACCTCGAGCAGTACCTCCGCGGGGTCGTGCCGGCCGAGATGGGGCCGCGGTCGTTCCCGCTCCTCGAGGCGCTCAAGGCGCAGGCGGTCGCGGCTCGGACGTACGCGGTCGCCCACCTCGGCGACCACGCGGCGGAGGGGTACGACCTCTGCGACTCCACGGCCTGCCAGGTGTACGACGGCGCAAGCGCGGAGCAACCGCTCTCCGACCGCGCCGTGCTCGAGACCGCGGGCGAGGTCGTGACGTATCAGGGGAAGCCGATCGACGCGATGTACCACTCGACCTGCGCCGGGCACACCGAGGACGGGGCGGCGGTCTTCCCGCAGCGGGCGGCGCCGTACCTCAAGGGCGTGGCGTGCCGCGGCGAGCGCGTGCTCGTCGCAGGGGTGACCCCGTCGCCCCGGCCGTGGGTGGGGCCGCTGGAGCGCCTGGTGGCGGTCGGGGGCGAGCTCGCCGCCGCGCTCGCCGTGCCGCCACAGGCCGCGGCGCTCGCCGAGCGCCTCACCGGCGCGAAGCCCGAGCCCGGGGTCGCCGGCCTCCTGCAGGCGTTCGCGCTCGACCGGGCGCCGGCCGTCCTCCGCGCGGCGCACAGCGACGCCCCTGCGGAGGCCGCGGTCGAGATGCTGCGGGTGTTCCGCCTGCCGCTGCCGCCGCGCCGGGGCTCCCTGGCCGAGTGGGAGCTGGCCCTCACGGTCCGGCTGGCCCAGCTCGGCGGGGAGGTGCAGGCGGTCGCCGGCCGGCTGGTCCCCGGGCCGAGCGGCCTGCGTCTGGTCCCCGACGGCGGCGAGGAGGCGCGCGACCTGGGCGGCCCGGGTCGCCGTGCTGGAGCGGGACGGCGAGAGGTGGCGACTGCGGAAGCTCGAGTTTCCCGCGGGCTCCCCAGCGACGCTGTGGTGCGCCGGGACGACGTGCCCCGTCGTGGAGATCGAGCCTCTCCGGGAGGCCGACGGCGCGTCGGCCTGGAGCTGGTGGGTCCGCGACGTCACGTTGGAGGATCTCGGGCGGAAGCTCGATGTGGCGGGCGTCCGCACCGTAGCCGTGGTCCGGCGCGGCGTCTCCGGGCGGGCCCTGAGGGTGGCGGTGACCGGCGACGGCGGCACCAGGGAGTTCCCCGGGCTCGCGTTCCGGCGCGCGCTCGGCCTCCCGGACACGCTGTTCGTGGCGATCCCGGTGCCGAATGCCGCCAGGCCCTCGCTGCGTTTCCTTGGCCGTGGGTGGGGCCACGGGGTGGGGATGTGCCAGAACGGGGCGTACGGACTCGCACGGGGCGGAGCCACGTACGTCGAGATCCTCAAGACCTATTACACTGGCGTCGACGTCGTGCGCTGGGAAGGGGGGGAACATGGCGGGGGCCCAGGGGCACCAAACCGAAGTCCGTGAGCTCGTCAGGGGTTTCGCGCGGGCCGAGATCGCGCCGCACGTGCGGGAGTGGGACGCGGAGTCACACTTCCCGTCCGAGGTCGTCGGGAAGCTCGGCGAGCTCGGCCTCCTCGGCGTGCTCGTGCCGGAGGCCTACGGCGGCGCGGGGCTGTCGTACCTCGACTACATCGCCGTCGTGGAGGAGCTAGCCGCGGTCGAGCCCGGGGTCGCGCTCTCGGTCGCGGCCCACAACTCGCTCTGCACCAATCACATCCTGCTGTTCGGGAGCGAGAGCCAGAAGCGCGCCTGGCTGCCGGCGCTGGCAAGCGGCAAGGCGCTCGGCGCCTGGGGCCTCACCGAGCCCGGTGCCGGCTCCGACGCCGGCGCCACGAAGACCACGGCGAAGCGGGACGGCGACGGCTGGATACTCTCCGGCAGCAAGAACTTCACCACCAACGCGTCGGTGGGCGCCGTCGCGGTGCTCATGGTCCGCACCTCCGCGGGCACCGACCACCAGGGCATCTCCGCGTTCATCGTGCCGCTCGACGCCCCGGGGGTCACGGTCGGGCGCAAGGAGGACAAGCTCGGGATGCGCACCTCCGACACCGCCTCGCTGCTCCTCGACGCCTGCCGCCTACCTGCGGACGCGCTGCTCGGCAAGGAGGGCGAGGGGTTCACGCAGGCGATGGAAGTGCTCGACGGCGGGCGGATCTCGATCGCGGCGCTCGCGCTCGGCATCGCGCGCGGGGCGCTCGACGCCGCGGTCGCCTACGCCAAGGAACGCCGGCAGTTCGACCGCCCGATCGCGCAGTTCCAGGCGATCCGCCTCAAGCTCGCCGACATGGCGACCCAGGTCGCGGCCGCGCGCCTCCTGACCGACCATGCGGCCAACGCGAAGGTCGCGGGCGCGAAGGTGACCATGGTCGCGTCGCAGGCCAAGCTGTTCGCGTCCGAGGTCGCCGTCCGCGTGGCCGAGGAGGCCATCCAGATCCACGGCGGCTACGGGTACATCAAGGACTACCCCGTCGAGAAGTTCTGGCGGGACAGCAAGCTCTGCACCATCGGCGAGGGGACGAGCGAGATCCAGCGTCTCGTGATTGCCCGTGAACTGCTCGGAGGGTAATCTCCGGCCATGACGGGAGCCGCGGAGGTCGTCGCCGGCGACGTGCGCGGCGTGGCAAAGGCGCTCTCGGCCGTGGAGCGGGGCGGACCCGAGGCCGAGCGTCTCCTCGAGTCGTTGCACGGCCGCCTCGGGGGCGCCCGCACGGTGGGCATCACGGGCGCGCCCGGGGTCGGGAAGAGCACCCTCGTGCAGGCGCTGGGGTTGGCGCTGCTGGGCTCGGGCGCCAGGGTCGCGGTGCTCGCCGTGGACCCGACCAGCCCGTTCTCGGGCGGCGCGGTGCTCGGCGATCGCGTGCGCATGCCGGAGTTCCTGGCGGGCGGCGGCTTCGTCCGCTCGATGGCTACCAGGGGCGCGCTCGGGGGACTTGCCGTGGCGGCATCGGACGCGGTCGACGTGCTCGACGCCGCCGGCTTCGACTGGGTGCTCGTCGAGACCGTCGGAGTCGGCCAGGACGAGGTCGACGTGGCGGGCGAGGTCGAGACCGTCGTGCTGGTGACGGTGGCCGGGATGGGCGACGACGTGCAGACCGCGAAGGCCGGCGTGATGGAGATCGCGGACGTGTTCGTGGTCAACAAGGCGGACCGGCCCGGCGCCGACCTCCAGGTCACGGCCATCGAGGGCGCGCTTTCGCTCGCGCCCGCCTCCGCCTGGCGCCCGCCCGTCCTCCAGACGGCGGCGACGAGCGGGGAGGGGACCGGCGGGCTCGTCGAGGCGATCCAGGGGCACCAAAGGTACCTCGACGGGCCGGGCCTTCGCGCCGAGGCGCGCCGGCGACGCGCCCGGCGACGCATGGAGCGTCTCGTCGTCGCGCTCGTGCAGCAGCGCATCCGGTGCGACCGCCGTGCGGTGCGGGCCGTCGAGATGGCGAGCAGCGGCGAGCTGGACCCCTACGCCGCCGCGAGGCGGGTCGTGGACGGGATCTGCGGGGAGGAGCGATGACGGGCGTGGATCACATCGGCATCGCGGTCCGCTCGCTGGACGAGCGCCTCGCGCTCTACCGTGCGCTCGGTCTGGAGGTCGAGGGCCGCGAGGACGTCCCGTCGGAGAAGGTGCGCGTCGCGTTCCTTCCGGCCGAAGGGACGAGGATCGAGCTGCTCGAGGCGACCTCCCCGGACTCGCCTATCGCGGCCTTCATCGAGAAGCGCGGCGAGGGCATGCACCACGTCTGCTTCCGCGTCGACGACATCCGGGCGGCGATGGCGAGCCTCAAGGCTCAGGGCGTGCAACTTCTCTCCGACGAGCCTCGCCCCGGTGCGCACGGCAGCCGGGTCTGCTTCGTCCACCCGCGGTCGGCGGGCGGGGTCCTCATCGAGCTGTCGCAACCGAAGGGGTGACCGCGATGGAAACCGGCGAACTGGTCGTCGTGAGCTGTTCCGGCCCCCGCGAGAAGTTCTGGGGTGTGTTGAGCGCGCTCACCGCGGTCGGCGCGACGATCCGCGGCGTTCCGGTCGAGGCGTTCGACGACTGGCTGCGCCAGCACGCCACCGGCGGCCCGGTGATGATCGGACCGGTCACGCTGTTCATCCCCGCCCACCGCCTCGAGCGGATCGAGGTGGACGAGAGCGCGGGCCCCGTGGAGGGGTTCGCGGATCGTTTCCGCCGGGTCGCTCAGCGCGAGCCTCGCGAGGCCCTTCTCGGGCCGCCCGGCCCGCCCGCTGCGACGTCCCGCTCGATGTGACGGCGCCGCCGCGGCCCCTCTATTCACTCCGTAGGGCCGGGGCTTGCCCCCGCCCGGCTCTCTCTCCGTGGGAGCGGCTTCCAGCCGCGACCCCATCCGCTCCGGCGCGCCATTTCGGTCGCACCTGGAAGGTGCTCCCACGGCGATCAGTCGGGTTCCTTCACGGGCGCCCGCAAGGGGCGCCCCTACACTGGAACCGCCAGGCGTCGTCCGGTAGGGGCGGGGCTTGCCCCCGCCCGCCGTTGTCATCCTGAGGCCGCGCAGCGGCCGAAGGATCCCATGGCAGCGGGACCGATCTCGGGGGCAGCGCACGTCGGGGGGATCCTTCGGTCGGCTTCGCCTCCCTCAGGATGACAAGGGGCACGGGCGCCCGCAAGGGGCGCTCTAGACGCGAGCCGACGCCCTGCCGAGCAGGTAGGTCACGTGCGCCGCGAGCGCGTGGAGCAGCGCCAGCTCGCGGCACGTCGGCACCGTGCGCCCCAGCCACCGCCGGAACTGGTCCGTGACGCGCGCCGGGTTCTGCGGGTCGAGGTAGCCGGAGGCGAGGAGGACCTCCTCCAGGTGCCGGAGCGCCGCCAGGAACTCCTCGTGCGGGGCCGGCAGGTCCATCGGGTCCGGCGGGCTCGAGGCCGGCCGTCCGAGGTCCGAGGTCAGCAGGGCGAGCATGATCCCCACCGCCTGGGCGAGGTTGAGGACCGGGAACTCCGGGTTGGTCGGGATCGAGACCGCCATGTGGCACAGGCGCATCTCGTCGCGGGAGAGCCCCCCGCGCTCCGACCCGAAGACCAGCGCGGCGGTCTCGATGCCCGGGGCGAGCAGCCGCTCCCGGACCTCGTCGGGCGAGTGAACCGCGCGACGGTCGCGGTCGCGGCTCGAGGTCGTGGCGATCACCACCTGGCGGTCCGCGACCGCCTCCGCGAGGGTCGGGACGGTGGTGAGCGCGAGGAGACGGTCGCCCGCCATGGCCATGCGGATGAACTCGGGATCGTCCTCGATCGAGCACCCGGGATCCACGAGCGTGACCTCCGGCACCGCGAAGTTGGCGGCGGCGCGCACCGCCGATCCGACGTTGCCGGCGTAGCGCGGCCGGACGAGGACGACCCGGAGTCTCACGCCCGCATGATACGTGCGATCACGAACCCGTGGCGGCGGCCCGCGGCCAACTGTCCTGCTGCTCGAGCTTCTGCAGGGCGAGCAGGTGGGCGTACCGGCCTCCGCGCCTCGCCAGCTCGGACGGGGTGCCGGCCTCGAGCACCGTGCCGCGCTCGAGCACGCAGACGCGGTCGCACAGCTCGGCCGCCGCCAAGCGGTGCGTCGCGAACACCAGCGTCGTCTGCGGGAGCGCCTCCAGGATGGTGCGCTCGGTCTGCGTGTCCACCGCGGAGAGGCAGTCGTCCAGGAGCAGCAGCCGCGGGTTGGTGAGGAGGGCGCGGGCGATGGCCACGCGCTGGCGCTGGCCTCCGGAGAGCGTCACGCCGCGCTCGCCGACGACCGTGTCGAGCCCGTCCTGAAGGCGCTTGAGGTCCTCCTCGAGCCCGGCCGCGATCGCGGCCGCGAGCACGGCCTCGTCGCCCGCGTCGGGGCGGGCGAGTGCGATGTTCTCCCGCAGGGTCGCCGAGAACAGGAAGCTGCCCTGAGGCACCAGCGCCACCTCGCGGCGCAGGCGCTCCAGGGACAATGCCCTCGCGTCGGTGCCGTCGAGCAGTACCGTGCCCGGCGCCGGCTCGAGCAGGCGCGGGATCAGCGACAGCAGCGTGCTCTTGCCGCTGCCCACGCCGCCGACCAGGGCCAGCCGCTCCCCGGGGCGCACGGTGAACGAGACGTGCGTGACCGCGCCGCCCCTCGCCTCCGGGTACGAGAACGAGATGTCGCGGACCTCGAGCGCCGCGGCGCCCGTGCGCTCCTCGGCGTCGCCGCCGGTCCGGACGAGCTCCGCAAGCGGCTGCTCCGCGAACAGCGCCTCGATGCGGGACATCGAAGCCGCGCCGCGCTGGAGCAGGTTGGCGACCCACCCCACCGCGATCATCGGCCAGGTGAGGCGCACGAGGTACAGGTTGAACTCCACGAACTGGCCCAGCGTGATCGTGCCGTGGCGGACGGCGTTGCCTCCGACGCCGAGGACGGCGACCGCGGCAAACCCGATGAGCGCCTGCAGCAGCGGGTTGAATATCGCAGCGAGGCGGATCAGGCGGGCGCTCGCGGCGACGTACGCGCGGTTGCGCGTGGCCATCTCCGCCTGCTCGCTCGTCTCGCAGTTGTAGGCGCGCAGGACCCGGAGCCCGACGAGGTGCTCCTGGAGGCGCGCGGTGTAGTGCGACAGCGCCTCCTGCGACTCACCCCAGCGCAGATGGATGCGCGACCCGAAGTAGTGCGTCACCCCGGCGACGAGCGGCAGTACCGCGAGCGACATCAGCGTCAGCGGCACGTGGATCCGGGCCATGAGGACCGTGCCGACGATCAGGATCGTGACGGTGTTGAGCGCGTACATCAACGCCGGCCCGACCGCCATCCGCACCGCGCCGACGTCGCTGACCGCGCGGGTGAGGAGGTCGCCTACCCGCTCCCGCATGTAGAACGCGGGTGGGAGGCGGAGGAGGTGGTCGTACAGGTCGGTGCGCAGCCGGTGCTCCAGGTGCCGGGAGACCGAGACCAGGAGGTTCCGCTGCAGGAACAGGAACACGCCGGACACCAGCGCGATCGCCACGAGGATCGCGGCGTAGCGCCAGATCGACGAGAGCGGCGCGCCGGCCGTGAGCGCGTCCACGGCCCGCCGGACGATCCCCGGCGCGGCGAGGCCCACCAGCCCGGAGGCCAGCACCGAGGCGCAGCCCACCACGGTCGCGCCGAGGTGCTCGCGGTAGTAGGGAAGCACCCTGCGAAAGATC